>CAWHLD010000018.1:0-72355 GCA_963830075.1 uncultured Rubrobacteraceae bacterium
GCGCACTCCGCCGAATACGGCAAATAACAAGAGGGCCGGAGCACCAAACGCTCCGGCCCGATGTCCCCGGCCTTATCGCCTGGGCTCTACGAAGATGCGACCGGCTTCGGGACCGAGAACTCCGAGGTGTTGCCCGCCGGATCCGTGGCCGTCGCGGTTATGTTCTGTCCGAGAGCGGCCTTGCTCGCCGGTGAAAACGAGAAGGTGGCTCTACCCGAGCCGTCCGTTGTGAGAACCTTCTGCCCGACGAAGGTCTTGCCCTCGTCGGTGCCCGCCGGGTTGGAGAAGAACTCTACCTTGAAGGTCCTGTTGGGGTTGCTGTTGAGCTTGCCGGAGATCGTCGTCCTGCCGGAAGCGTTCTTCGCCGAGGTTATGACGGGCTTGTTTTGCAGGTTGTTGGCGCCCGCGTCCGGGTCGCCGGGATCGTTGGGGGTCGGGCCGTCGAGGCCTAGGTCTATACCGGGACCCACGCTGGAGAAGCCGGAGTTGCGCGAGATCGGGTTCCTGGTCTGATCCCCGTCGACGACGACAATCCCGCCGGCGAAGCCGTTGAAGGCCACGGTGTTCGATCCCGCCGCGGTGCCGTCCCCGATGCTGTTGTTCGTGGCGGTACCCGAGAACAAGGCCACCCCGCCCTCCTCGTTCCCGAGGGGGACGGTTCCGCTCGCGGTGGTGCCTACGAGGTTGCCCAACACCCGGTTGCCCTGCGCGCCCAAGCACATCACGATGCCATCCTGGTTGCCGGAGACGAGGTTGCGAGCGGCAGGCGTCTTGCCCCCTATGGCGTTTTTCGAGGCTCCGGCGACCACCACGCCCAATGAGTTGCCCTGGTCGAGGGTGCCGGTGGGGTCGGTGCCTACGAAGTTGCCCTCTATGCGGTTGTCGGTAGTGCCGCCTTCCAGTCGGAGGCCTTGGTTGAAGCGGTTTATCACGAGGCCCCGGACCACGCTTCCGGAGGACGAGAAGCCCTGGACCACTATACCTTCGGCGCCGGGACCCCGGGCCCCGCGTCTACGACCTTCCCGGAGGGAAGCGGCGCGCTACAGAGCCGGTTCGGCGGCGTGGCGCCGAATCTCCCGCACGGTGGCGTCGAGCGCACGGCGCATGTAGAGGCGCCACACCGGCGCGATCACCAGCCGCACCAGCGCGCCCCGCAGCCGGCGCGGGCGGAACGCGTAGGTCCACTCGATCACCGTACTCCCGTCGGCGGTGGGCTTGAAGGTCCAGCTCCCGTGGGACCCGGTGACGAGGCGGTCGAGGATGTTCGTGAAGCTGACCTCGTAGGAGAAGCGCGAGTGCGGCTCGTACTCGGTGATCTGTTCGAAGGAGGCGGTGCCGTCGGAAAGGACCGGCCTGCGGCTGACCCCGACGTGGTCCCAAGGGCCGGTCTGCTCACGTATCCCGACGACCGCGGGCAGCGGACCGAAGCCGGTGAAGATCTTGGTGAGATCGACGGGCGCCGCCGTCTCGAACGCCGGCTTGGGGGCCACGTTCGTCGTGGCGCTGACGGTGACGGGGATGAGATCGGCGTTCATCGTAACCTCCTAGGTATGTTGACACTGTCCACATAGTATAATCCTGATGTGGACAGTGTCAACAAGGAGCGTAGGATGGCGCAACAGGCAGGTACGCGGGCGTCGGGGGGTACCCGGCAGGCCCTTCTGCGGGCCGCGGGCGAGATGCTCGAGCAAGAAGGGCTGGAAGCGGTGACCCTGCGCGGGCTGGCGGCAGCCGCCGGGCTCAGCCGCACGGCGCCCTACCGGCACTTCTCCGACAAGGAGGAGCTCCTCGCTTCCGTGGCCGCGAAGGGCATGCGGGTCCTCCGCGAAGCCATGACGCGGGCCGACGAGGAGGCCGCCCGCGAAGGGCCGCGTGCCCGGATCGAGGCCGTCGCGGACGCCTACGTCGAGGCCGCGCTCGCCCGGCCGGCCCACTACCGGCTGATCTTCGGCACCGAGTTCTCGGGCGGCGAGCATCCCCAACTTATCGCCGAAGGATCCGCCGCCTTCGGGCTGCTCGCGGGGCTCGTGCGCGAGGCGCAGGCCGCCCGCTCTGGGGAACCCGGGTCCCCCATCCTGGCGGCCGGGCTGCTGATGTCGGCCGTCCACGGTCTGGTGGACCTGACCCTCTCCGGCCACGCGAGCGCGGTCAAGGGCCTGGCGGACCCCCGCGCCGTCGTCCGTCTGGCGGTGGCCCAGGCGTGTCCGCCCGACGCAGGATAAGGTCGGAGTCGAAGGCGGCTCAGAGGATCTCCTTGAGCACCATCGCCGCCTCGTCGGGATCATTCTTGTGAAACGCTCCCTCCTGCGTGCCCCCTTGGAAGTCGCGATCGGCTCGGAGACGACCGCGAAACGGCCGTGGGAGCGCCGCTGCCCTTCGGTCGGGAAACCTACGGGCTCGGGTTCGCGAGGGGCTCGCGGACGCGGTCCACCTCTGCCTACCTCAGCAGCGGAAGGCCGCCGGTGGGCTTGTTGATGGGCTTCTTGTCCCCGTAGAGGGCGACGCCCAAGTACCCTAGGTCCCCCATCGGCACCTTAGAGATGTTCTCCAGGTACTCCCCATAGTCGCGCGGGGCCTGCGCCGCGTCGGTAAAATCGACAACGAGGAGTTCCTCCGCCCCCGTCGCCTTGAGGCGTATCTCCTTGACAGCTTGGGCGTCCGCTTTGAGGATCGGGAGCCGGGTCAGCCCGGGTGGACCTCGCCAGACCCGTCTACGGCGTCTTCCCCGACGATAGCTTCGACCCTGGCGCCCAGCGTGATGGCGAGCACCGTGGCGGTGTTAGCCAGGAGCCCCAACGGCAGGTCGCCGTCCACGACCACCACTCACTTCTTTGCGGTCTTCACGTCCCCCATGACCTACCCCCTTCGGAGAACGCCGTCAACGCGAAGTTCGGCATAGCCACAGTCCAGACGGCCCCGGTTCGAAGTTCCATAGCGCCTATCTACCCCGTATTTTGAGGAAGTCGGAATTCCGAGTGAGGAATTCCTCACTAAGGGAGCGCTCACGTGGTCGTCGCACAGGCCGCAAGCCCCGCCCCTATGCTACTTCGCTGAGGCCCTCCAACTCGTGGTTCCAGAACAGCCGCGGGCGCCCGTCATCGAGGCGCACTTCGAGGACCAGGTCCTCTGGGCCTCCCCAAGGGTTGGCCCACTTTCCGCTGAGCGTGCCCTTCAGTCCCCGCAACTCGGAGGGCAGCCCAGAGCCCTCTCCCACCCTCACGTTCGCGCCGATTCGCGCCTCTTCTGACCTCATGACTCTAGCGTCCCTTCCGCCACTGCCGGACTCCTTGGCCACCCCCCTCGCAGGGGAGCAAGGATCGGGCGCCCCTCCTTTCCCGTGCCTAGAACGTATTTAGCTACAGAAGCGAACCAGAGTCCGTACTCTCCGGCACTTAGTGCCCGAGCGCACGGCCCGGGCGGCTCGTGGGGTGTGTGGTGATTCTCTTACCGAGCCAGTCAGAGCGAGTCCCCCCTCCCTCATTGTCTGGCCCGGCGTCCCACATCGCAAACTGGCATACTCTCCTCCTCGAGTGCCTTCGAGGGTGCCATAAGACACAAGGTGCCCCGCGACACCGACATCCCCGACTATAACTTGATACTTATAGACAACGGCGATCGCTTGAGGTCGCTTGATATCCGTTAGCGTCATGAGTTTGTGAGTGGACGCTTCTTCGAGTCGCCTTCTTCTTTAGGGCTCGGCCCCAAGAAAACGGGGGATACCGGGTGCAGTGGGCAAAGGAGGAGGCGCTTCTCATGAGAGAGAACAAAGCACAAAGGCTCAGCTTAGAAAAGCGGTCCCCATGCGAGATCAATCACTTGTTCGGAGGAGTCCCGTGCGCGAGGCCCGGGGAGGAGACCATCGATGGTCTCGCTCTGTGCGAGAGGCACGCCCTGGAAGTCAAGCTAGAAGGGCAGATAGAGTGCTGGGGCGGGATGCTGTTCCACATAGATCTTTGGTCCGGGGAGGCAAGACGGCGGGAGAGGGAAGATATCGCAGGGCTCCTTGAGGTCCAGCGGGCTGAGGCTACCTCTGCCAGGCAGCGGGCTCGCACCGATCTGGATCGACTCAGGAGCAGCGACACGCCCTTGGGAACCCGGGGAGCTTTGGGAAGCGCGCAGGAGGTGCCGGCGAGAGGCTCTCTTGAGAGCGTCGCTCTTATTAAGAGCGGTTCTCGTCTCCTGCTTCCTCCGAGAGGCGCCCGGCCGCACGCTCGAGGGCTTCGACGTCCTCGACGTAGATGAGGCGACGCCTGATCTGCAGAGCCCCATCGTCTTGGAGACGCCCGAAGGCTCTGGTCACCGCTTCCCTGTTGGCCCCTATCATGGTGCCCAGGTGCTCATGTGTGTAGCTGGTGGGTATACGGATCTCCCCCGGTATCTGCACCCCCTCGCTCTCGACGAGGAAGAGGATGAGGCTAGCAAGCCTCGCCGGAACCCCCTTCAGCGTCACGTCTTCCATGCGCGTCTCGTAGTAGTGCAGGCGCTCCGAGAGGAGGCTTATCATCCTAATGCCCACCTGGGGCTTCTCCTGTATCAGCCGCTCCACCGCGGCACGCTCCATCACGAATATGACGGAGGGCTCCATGGCCCTGGCGAAGGACTCCCTCAGACGGTGAGGGGTGAAGGCCATCTCCCCGAAGACCGTACCCGCCTCCACCACTTCGAGGGTGAACTCTCTTGAGCCTTCTGTTCTGTAGAGGCGCATCCGGCCCTTCTTGAGGATGAAGAGCTTGCCGTCGTGCTCCCAGGGAGCGTAGAAGGTTTCACCTTCCCCAAGGCGGACGTCGGAGTTTTGACGGACGAGGACCCTTATCTCCTCCTCAGAGAGCGAGTCGAAGAGGTCAACGCTAGAGAGTAGCTCTACCTGTTCATCTTCGCGCATCGTGGGGTGCTCCTCGCTCATCTTAACCAAGCCTCTCTGTTTTTCTGCCAAGCTTCTGGGCGCGAGTCGTTTGTGGCAAGTAGAACGTGAGTTTTTGGGCGGCTAGCCCTGGTCTAGAAGGAGGGCAGGTAGCGGTGCTGCGCCTATACGCGTGTAGCAATTGCAGCATACTCTTCTATCGGGGGTTGGCGCATCACTCAAATGAGCTACTTATTATGGCTTTCTTCGCGAACTTCTTGGAAAGCCGTTTGGCAGAAGTTAGCGGAGTTGTTCATTTACGAACTTCAGGCCGTATGAAGTTGCACTCTTGGATCACCACCCTCTGCCAACACCGCTCGGAATCGTAACCCCGAGGGCTGGGTGTTCTGAGACTCATGTATCTTTTCTGGCGCCTCCGTCTCCAGGTTTCCGAACGAACGCCTTCCGTCGGGAGACGCTCCTGGTCTGGCCTACCCCATCCGACTGTGCCGATTCGCAGTTGGCGCAGTGATCGGCGAGGCGGCTACAATTGTTACCGGCATGACATCGTCGCGAATCGCCACGCATGGCACCGGTGAGAGTCCCATCTTCGGCCGCGAGCGCGAGTTGGCCCGTCTCTACGAGCTGGTCGACAGGGTTCCCGAGCGCGGTGCCGCGCTACTCGTGCGCGGCGAGCCGGGTATCGGCAAGTCCACCCTGTTGGAGGCGGCGAGCCTTCGCGCCGAGGATGCGGGAATGCGGATACTGAGTACGACGGGTGTGCAGTCAGAGGCGCAACTGCCGTTCGCGGGGTTGCATCAGCTCGTGCTCCCGGTACTTGGGCAGGTCGACCGGCTACCTACCCTGCAGCGGGCGGCGCTGCTTGCCGCCTTCGGGATGGCGGAGGCTACTGAGGCACCCGATCGCTTCTTAATCGCACTCGCGGTACTCGAGTTGCTCTCCGACGCCGCCGAAAGAGCGCCGCTGCTAGTCGTCGCCGAGGATGCGCACTGGTTGGATCGCTCCACCGCCGACGTGCTCGCCTTCGTCGCCCGACGCGTCGAGCACGAACCGATCGTCGTGCTCCTGGCAAGTCGCGAGGGCGTGGAAAGCTATTTCGACGAAGCCGGATTGCCCGATCTGCGGCTCAGTGGCCTGGACGACGTGGCGGCCGATTCGCTGCTCGAAGCGCACGGACGGCAACTCGCGCCTGCCGTGCGCGAGCAATTGCGTGAGCAGACCGGCGGCAATCCGCTCGCGCTGGTTGAGCTGCCGATCCTGCTCGGGACAGACAGACTCGGCGGCCGCTCGCCCCTACCAACACCGTTGCCGCTGACCGCGCGGCTGGAGCGGGCGTTCGGTACTCGGGTCGCCGGCATGCCACCGCGCACTAAAAGCCTGCTGCTATTGGCCGCCGTCGATCACGGCGGCGATCTGGGCGAGATCCTCGCCGCCGCCGCGGCGGTAATCGACGGAGGCGAGCCGAAGGTCGAAGACCTCGCGCCGGCGGTCGCGATCCGGCTTGTCCAGGTCGACGGCACATCGATCACGTTCCGTCATCCGCTGGTGCGTTCTGCCGTTTACCATATGGCGAGCCTTGCCGAGCGGCGGGCCGCGCACGCGGCAGTCGCAGAGATGCTCACCGACCAGCCCGACCGGCAGGTATGGCATCGTGCAGCCACGCTCGACGGGCCCGACGAGCGCGTGGCTGCGGCGCTCGAGGCGGCGGCCACGCGGGCACGGTGTCGCGGCGCGATCGGTGCTGCGATCAGCGCACTCGAACGCGCCGTCGGGCTTAGCGAGGATCGGACGCGCAAGGCGCAGCGGCTACTCGATGCAGCGGAGTTCGCGTACGAGCTAGGCCGCCGCGAACTCGCGGTCGGTTTCGTGACCGAGGCCGAGCAATTCGGTCTAAACACCGTCGATCATCACCGGGCCATCTTGATCCAGGAGGCTTTCGACACAAGCGAGGACACCGTGGGCGTGGAGCAGGTAGTCGAAGTCACCGAGCAGACCTGGCATCACGATCCCGACTTCGCCATGAACCTCCTTCGGCGTGCCGCGGGAAAGTCCTGGTGGGTTGGTCGGAGCGAGGAGCGCCGGGAGCTCTTCGTCGCGGCAATACAGCGGATGGGCATCCCCGACCGCGATCCGCAGCGGCTATCCATCCTCGGCATGATAGCTCCTACCAGACGCGCAGAGGACGTCCTGGAGCACCTGTCGCGGCCGTCTGAGGAGGAAGCTGACCCTATCGCCGCGCGCGTGCTCGGGCTCGCCGGGTATGCGGTCGGACACTTCGAATTCGCGATTGACACCCTGAGCCCGGCGATCGCCGGGCTGCGCGAGCAGGGACGGCTCACCCCTCTGGCGCAGGCCGTGGTGATACGCGCGATGGCCGCTCTCCAGCTCGGACGCTTTGACCTCGCCGTGCCCGACGCGGAGGAGGGCCGCCGGTTCGCGACCGAGGCCGGATGGCCGCTGTTCGCGGAGAGCGCGCGTGCCGCCCAGGCGCTGCTTGCGGGGTTGCGCGGCGACGAAGAAGAGGCAGAGGCCATCGTCGCCGAGGTCGAACGCGCGATGGTGCCGATGCGCGCCAAGGCCGTGCTCTCGGACGTCCAGTTGGCACGCGGCATCACGGCCTTAGGCGCCGGTCGATACCTCGACTCCTATAACCATCTGATTCGCATGTTCGATCCGAATGATCCGGCGGAGCACTACCGGAAGAAGTTCTGGGCGATCGGGGAGCTCGCTGAGGCGGCGCTCCACAGTGAGCGGCGCGATGAGGTGCGTGCGCTACTCGCGCAGACTGAG
Source organism: uncultured Rubrobacteraceae bacterium (assembly GCA_963830075.1). Classification (GTDB taxonomy): domain Bacteria; phylum Actinomycetota; class Rubrobacteria; order Rubrobacterales; family Rubrobacteraceae; genus Rubrobacter_D. The sequence continues at coordinate 7,652 of CAWHLD010000018.1, forward strand.
ACTGTTGCCGGTCCGATGCCCTCGCCGCGGGTGCGAATCGCACTCGATTACGCCCGTCCCTTGCTGGCCGAAGACGCCGAAGCCGAGACACTTTTCGTTGCCGGCTTGGCTACCGATCTCATGCGCTGGCCGTTCGCTCGCGCGCGACTGCAGCTGGCGTACGGCACGTGGCTAAGGCGTCAGCGGCGCGTGGCAGAGTCCCGCGCGCAGCTCACCGCCGCGAAGGCGGCTTTCGACGCGCTCGGCGTATCGCCGTGGGCCGAGCGGGCGCGGAACGAGCTGCGCGGAGCCGGTGTCGTAACGGGCGCGTCAGAGTCGTCAGAGTCCGGCGCGCTGCGCAAGCTGACTCCGCAGGAGATGCAGATAGCCCGTATGGCCGCGTCGGGTCTTTCCAACCGCGATATCGGGCAGCAACTCTACATGTCGCACCGTACGGTAGGCGCTCACCTCTACCACATCTTCCCCAAACTTGGCATTACGTCGCGCACACAGCTGCACGACGCGCTCGACATCTCGTTGCCCTGAGCAGTCATTCGACCTATGCGCGTCCGTGGCACTGCAGCTCCTTCGGCGGTATTTGCAGTCAGATGACCGACGCCGCGGCGCTGGTCGACGTTTAGCGTTCTTAGTGACCTGATCTACACCCCCAACAGGAGAGAAGGGACATGTGACCGACCAGACGCAGGGCAGGGTCGTGCTCGAGCCCGCTGCGCAAGCGTTCGCCGACGCAACCGCCAACCCGCCTTATCTGTTCGAGCTGGGCCCAATCGAAGGTCGCAAGACCGTCGATGAGGTACAGTCCGGCCCGACCGAGAAACCAAAGATCGACGAGGGGTGGGTCACCGTCCCGGCCGGCCCGAGAGTGCGCATCGTAAAGCCGGCCGGCACGACAGGGGTGCTGCCCGTCATCTTGTACGTCCACGGCGCCGGCTGGGTGTTCGGTAACGCGCACACGCACGACCGACTGGTGCGCGAGCTGGCGGTGGGCGTGGAGGCCGCGGTGGTCTTCCCCAATTACAGCCTCTCGCCGGAGGCGCAGTATCCGGTCGCGATCGAGGAATGCTACGCGGCGGCGCGCTGGGTAGTTAGCGATGGGGCCGACAAAGGCTTGGACAGTAAGCGCATGGCAATCGCCGGCGACTCTGTAGGCGGCAACATTGCGGCTGCGCTCACGTTGCTCGCGAAGGATCGTGGCAACCTTTCGTTCGTGTACCAGCTGCTGTTCTACCCGGTCACCGACGCCTCGTTCGACACGGACTCCTACCACGAGTTCGCGACCGGATACTTCCTGCGTCGCGACGCGATGCAGTGGTTTTGGGACCAGTACACATCTGACGGTTTGCAACGCGCCCGGATTACCGCCTCGCCGCTGCGCGCGAGCCTCGAGGAACTCACCGGTCTTCCGCCGGCGCTCATCATCACCGGTGAGGCCGATGTGCTGCGTGACGAGGGGGAGGCTTACGCCGCCAAGCTGCGCGCGGCCGGCGTCGCCGTCACCGCTGTCCGCTACCAGGGCATCATCCACGACTTCGTGATGCTAAACGTGCTGCGCGAGACGCGGGCCACCTCGGCCGCAATCGATCAGGCTACCGCAGTACTGCACACCGCGCTCTGGATGCGAGGGGGCACCACCATGGACTAGAGCTGGCCTACGTAACTGGGACGCAACCCCAACTCGACGAGACATCGTCACAAGGAGGACCCCATGACATCCAACACCCCCCAACAAAGCACTCCAGATACCATTGTCCTGATCCATGGGCTTTGGATGAGCCCGCGCAGCTGGGAGAAGTGGGTCGAGCGTTACGAGAGCCAAGGCTACCACGTGCTGCCCCCCGCCTACCCCGGCCTCGAGGTTGAGGTCGAAGCGCTACGCGAGGACCCCTCCCCCATCGCGGCGTTGACGGTCCCAGCAGTCGTCGAACACCTGGAGGGTGTAGTCGGAGAGCTCGAAAGCCCGCCGATTATAATGGGTCACTCCATGGGCGGCCTGCTCACCCAAATCCTGCTCGATCACGGTTACGGCGCTGCGGGCGTGGCGATCGACTCGGTGCCTGCGGAGGGCATCAAGGTCGTGCCAGTCTCCCAGATCAGAGCCGGCTTCCCCGTGCTCAAGAACCCTGCCAACCGCCACAGGGCCGTACCGTTCACCCCCGAGCAGTTCCACTACGCCTTCACCAACACCCTCTCGGAGGAGGAGTCCTTGGCGATCTACGAGCGCTACCATATTCCCGCACCGGGCAGCTTCGTGTGGGGTGGGGTCTTGGCCAACTTCACCCCGGGCCACCAGGACAACTACGTCGACTTTAGGAACGAAGATCGCGCGCCCTTGCTCTTCATAGCGGGCGGCGAGGACAACATCGTGCCGCCCGCTGTCAACGAGTCTAACGTCAAGCATTACCGCCACACCAAGGCCGTAACCGACTACAAGGAGTTCCCTGGTCGCTCCCATTACACCGTCGGGCAGGACGGCTGGGAGGAGGTAGCAGACTACGCCCTCAGCTGGGCTATGGAGAACGCCGCGACCCACCCGACGCCTCAAGTGCAAGACTGAGCGGCTTTCCTGATCGGCTGAGACCGCACCCTGTGCGGACGATCGGCACAGCGGTGCGGTCTCGGGGCCTCATAGTCCACCCAGCATGAGCCAGGAAAGGAGACATCGATGTTCCACCCTACTCGATAAGCCGATCCTAGCCTCTGTAACCCCGATCGAAGCCCCTAGGAGGTTCTCATGAACTCCGTATTCACTCGACAGACACGGGCCGCCATCTACGAGGCTGTCCCGCCATGGCTGCCGCGGCTGGTGATCCTGGTGGCGGCACTGCTCCTACTGTCGGCGCTCTCAGCTGCAACGCGAGCAAACGCCTCCGAGGCCAGCTCCCCACAGAAGCCGACCATCGTTCTCGTCCACGGCGCCTGGGGTGGGTCCTCAGGCTGGGATCAGGTCGTCGCAGGCCTTCACAAAGACGGCTACTCGACGGCCACACCGACGCTCGGCCTTGTGTCGCTCGCCGAGGATACTGCCAAGGTTCGCACGAAACTCGACCGCATTCCCGGCAAGAAGATTCTGGTCGGACATTCGTACGGTGGGGCTGTCATCTCGAACGCAGCCTCCGGACGCTACGACGTACTAGGGCTCGTCTACACCGCGGGATTTGCACCCGATGAGGGCCAATCACTTCTAGGCCTCGGGGCGGGCTATGAGCCGCCGGCGGCGCTCCCGCACTTGATCTGGGCGGGTGCACCCTTCGCTTCGCCGTCGTTGATTGACCCGGCCTACTTCAGGCAGGACTTTGCGCAGGATCTCAGTCCGAAGCTCGCCGCAACCCTGAGCACCCAGCAACGGCCAACTGATTTCTCGATCTTCGTCACGCCATCAGGTCCTGTGGCCTGGCACTCACTCCCGTCCTGGTACGCGATCTCGGGCGCCGACCGGATGATCGACCCCGTCCTCCAACGCGCGATGGCGCAGAGGATCGGGGCGACAACCGTCGAGTTCGACGACGCGAGCCACGCAGGCGGCTTCACGCACTACTCGGCGCGCTTCGTCAAGCTCATCGAGCAGGCGGATCAGGCGACCGCGAGCTGATTCTCGAGTTCACGGCGGCTCCGCCTTCACTTCGGGCGGAGCCGGCTACTGCAGCAGGCAGCTGGACGCTCCATGCAGATCCAGGTTCACATAGACGATCGGTGCCACAGCATCACAGCGAGAGGAGATGGAGGCCATGGATCTTCGACTGTCAGGTAAGGTGGCTGTCGTCACCGGCGCGAGCAAGGGCATCGGCCTTGCCGTGACCAGGTCACTGGTCGGCGAGGGTGTAAGCGTGGTCGCCGCTGCACGAGCCCTCACCGACAACCTCTCCCAGCTCACCACCCAGGGCCAGGTCCACCCGGTCGAGGTAGATCTGGGTACCCGAGAGGGACCAGCACGCCTGATCGACGAGGCCGTCGCAGCGTACGGCGTGCCTGATATCCTGGTCAACAACCTGGGCGCGGTCCGCCCGCGGCCCGACGGGTTCCTCGCACTCACCGACGACGACTGGCTGTGGGGACTGACCATCAACTTGCTGGCCGCCGTACGTACCACCCGCGCGGCGCTCCCGCACCTGCTCGCCCAAGGCGCAGGCACCATCGTCAGCACCTGCTCGGTCAACGCCATCCTGCCGGACCCGCTGGTCATCGATTACAGCGCCGCCAAGGCCGCCTTGCTGAACTTCTCCAAGTCGCTGTCCAAGGAGGTAGGCCCGCGAGGCATCCGCGTCAACACGGTCAGCCCAGGGCCTGTCGCCACCGCGCTGTGGCTCGGCGAGGACGGCGTCGCCGCGACGGTCGCCCGCTCCAGTGGCGGCGAAGCCGCGGATGTCGCAAAACAGGCAGCCGCAGGTGCCGTTACGGGGCGGTTCACCCGCCCCGAAGAGGTGGCCGACCTCATCGTACTGCTCGCGAGCGACCGCGCAGGCAACGTCACGGGCGCCGACTTCGTCATCGACGGTGGGCTCATCACCACCCTGTGAACCTGAAGGCGACGGTCAGCGGAGCACCGACCTTCGAGGTGCCCAGAGGCCTGGCGGGGGCTGGTCGGGTGTTGGTAGTAAAGGTTCGGCGGAAGCCTATGAGGGCGCCGATCAGGATCGAGGCGGAGAAGGTGAGGACCGCGTAGACGACGGTCCCCTCGACGCCGACCAGCTGGACCAACACGCCGAGCACTACCGGGTCCAAGCGCGGCGAGGCGAACAGGAACGCCATCGTAGGCCCGAACGGTGCCCCGCTCCTCAACAACCCCGCCAGCACCGGTATGGTCGAGTAGGAGCAAAAAGGAGGGCCGGGCCTGCTCCGGTTTAGTACCGTGCGCGGCTCAGCATTCTGGATACGTCATAGGCGATGGATGGTATCAAGGGTAGGGTTTCTCTTGCTCGGCTAGCATCGCCACGTACTTCGCTATGCGCCGCGCCCGCGTCTCGGGCCTCTTGGCATCCTGGATCTGGTAGAGGATGGCGTACCTGTTCCTGCTGTCGAGCTCGGAGAAGAACGAGCGGGCCCGCTCGTTCTTCTCCAGCTCCCTTTGCAGATCTTCGGGCACCGTGGCGGTACTGGGCGGGTCGTAGGCAGCATCCCACCGCCCGTCGGCCTTGGCCCGCTCCACTTCCCGCAACCCCGCCGCTTTCATCTCGCCCCGTTCTATGAGCTCGGTGGCCTTCTCGCGGTTGACCTTCGACCACCTGCTCCTGGGCCTACGAGGCGTGAAACGTTGGAGGTAGTAGTCCCCGTCGAACTTGCGCACCTGGCCGTCGATCCAGCCGTAGCAGAGGGCGACCTCGACGGCCTGATCGTAGGTCACGCTCTCGATGCCCGAGCCCTTCTTGGCGAGCTTGAGCCACAGCCCCTGGGACGTCGCGTGCTGCCCCTCGAGGAAGGCCTCCCACGCCTCGCGGGAGGCGAACGGGACTATCGGCAGATCCGGCTTGGTGGCGATAACTTCTCCTTTCCGACGATTCGCGCCGCTGTGGGGCAAGCCCGTGGAAGATCCCGTGAGGGCGGCCTCTCCCTTCACGCGTAGTTCTAGCGTCGAGCGTCGACGGCGAAAGTTTACGACGCTTTCCGTGGGCTTCCAAGCGACACTTGCCTGCCTCGGCAGCCGGGACGCCCATTGGTGAAGGACCGAGGCTACGCGAACATCTTAGAACGCCGTAAACGGGAAATCCGCCGTCTTGGGTCAACAATAGCGCCCCGTATGGCTGCAGCCGAGCGTGGCAGAGAACCGGAGAAATATGCGCCTCAGTGAGAGATTATGCGGCCGGCGTTGCTAGCGGTAGCAAGTGTAAGTAACAAAGGCATCTAAAGCAGGCCGATCTACGGCTTTCATGAGGGCTGGGTCCGCTCGCGAGTACGTGTTAAGCTGCCTCGGTGCTTCATGAGCCCCATTCCTATGCAGGGTGTTGAATTTCGCGGAGTTCGCGTTCTACGAAGTTCGTCTCAAAACCCCTCTGTGGGCATCGTGCTTCGTCGGCTGATGAGTGGCAGACGTTGCCGCGCTCCCACCGGGCGCATGGTAGTAACCCAAGTCAGGTTTCAATGAGGGCGGCGACGAGGAGGTCTCCGAGCCAGCGCTCGTAGTCGTCCGGGGTCAAGCCGCCGGCGTCGATCTGCAGGACGTAGAGCTCCGGTATGGTCAAGGCCCACAGCGTCCGGGCTGCCTCATCGATCGTTGTCCTGAGCTTCGCCTTGCTCGCCAGCCGGCTCGCGCTGGTGCGACCGCGGCCGAGGCGCTCCTCGTTGATGTCCCGCCAGACGGCCTCTATTTCGCTGTCGCTCGCCGCCGCGGCGCGTACGACTTCGAGCAGTTGCCCCGCGCGGTCGTACATCCGCCGGGCGTTGCGGGCGATGAGGCGCAGCTGACCTTCGGCGGTGGGCTCCTCGAGCTGCTCGCGAAACCAGGCCTGCCGCTGTACCTCACCGGCTTCCCCGCCCCTGATGGCCGCCTCAACCGACGCCTTGAGCAGGTTGCGCTTGTTGGCGAACACCTTGTAGACGGTCGGCACGGCGACCCCCGCCTCGGAGGCGATATCCTCGATGCGCGCCCCCTCATAGCCCCGCGCCTCGAACACGGCTTTCGCTCCCTCGACGATGCGAGAGCGCGTAAGGGCCGCCTGCTCGCTACGCAGCGTGGATCTCGGCGATTGGGGCTCGACTTGACGGGTCACGGGACGTAATGTTACCATACCTCGGTATAGTTAGACTATACAATATATAGTCTAACTATCAATTAGGCTCGGGCAGCGCAAGGAAAGGAGCAGAAGATGATCGAGCAGCGAGCCACCGAAACCCTGCGGCCGTTCTTGGAGGAGCTTCGCGCAGCGCTCACCGCTGTTGCCAACGGGGATCCCGAACCCATGAAGGCGCTGTGCTCGCACACCGATTCGGTCAGCCAGTGCGGGCTTTGGGGGGGCGTCGAGAGCGGCTGGGCCGAGGTCGGCGAGCGCTGGGAGTGGGTGGCTTCTCAGTTCGTGCCGGATGAGGGCGAAGTCACGAGCGAGACCGCCTTCCTGACGGTAAGCGGCGATATGGCCTACGGGGTCTTCATCGAGCGCTGGTGGGTGCGGTTAAGGAGCCGCTCCGAACCGGCCGAACTGGTGCTGAGGACCACGCTGATCTTCCGGCGCGAGGGCGGCGAGTGGAAGGCCGTCCACAGGCACGGGGATAACGCTGTGGAGAAGACCCCGCCAAGCTAACACCACCAGGCGTTAAGACCCAACCTCGCAGGAGGAGGGTTTGGAAACGCGAGCGGGATGGGTCGATGAGGTACGCTCCCGAGCATGGAAAAGTGCCATCCGACCAATCTATGCGACCATTAGTGGGCTGCCTGGGACGCCATCCCCCGCCTCCCAACAGGCGAGGCTCGGACAATCGCCCGCAGCGGCTTCTCTGACTTTCGTATTTTGCCCCTTCCACGCACTTCGGTGAATAGGCTTCTACAGATGCACCGAGGCCAACCAGGTGCGATCATAGCGGTGGAGAAAGAGTAGTTTTCAGAACGGGAAGGAGCGGACGATCGTGTCGACCTTCAAGATAGCCGCGGTCCAGGCGACACCCGTGTTCCTCGATCGCGATGCCACCATCGCCAAGGCCTGTGAGCTGATCGCAGAAGCCGGCCGAAACGGGGCTCGCCTGGTGGTCTTCCCCGAGGCCTTCATCCCGACCTACCCGGACTGGGTATGGCGCGTACCGCCAGGCCAACACCGGATGCTCGCCGACGCCTATGCGGAGCTGCTAGAGCAATCTGTCGAGATCCCCGGTCCGGTCACCGACGAACTTTCCCGAGCAGCGAGGCAGGCGGGCGTTTACGTGGTGATGGGTCTCAACGAGCGCAACGCACGGGCCAGCAACGCGAGCCTGTACAACACCCTGCTCTACATCGATCCGGAAGGCAACTTCATGGGCAAGCACCAGAAGCTCGTGCCCACGGCACCCGAGCGCATGGTCTGGGCGCAAGGCGACGGCAGCACCCTCGAGGTCTACGACACCTCTCTAGGTAAACTGAGCGGCCTGATCTGCTGGGAGAACTACATGCCGCTGGCTCGCTATTCGCTCTATGCTTGGGGCACCCAAATCTACCTCGCCCCGACGTGGGACAGCGGTGAGCCGTGGCTGTCTACCCTCAGGCACATCGCCAAGGAAGGACGGGTGTACGTGGTGGGGTGCACAATGGCCATGCGTAAGGAAGACATCCCGGACCGATTCGAGTTCAAGGCCAAGTATTACTCCGAGGTCGGGGAGTGGATCAACAAGGGGGGCAGCGCCATCGTGAGCCCCGACGGCAAGGTCATCGCCGGGCCGCTCGACGAGGAAGAAGGCATCATCTACGCCGAGGTGGATCCGAGGCAGATGCGCGGACCCAAGTGGAACCTAGATGTGGCCGGCCACTACGCGCGCCCGGACGTGTTCCAGCTCACCGTGAGCAAAGAAGAGCGTCCGGTTATTACCGTTGCCGAAACACCAGGTCAGGAGCAACAAGGCGAGGCGGTAGCGCTGGAGGACTAATCCCTCCCCTGCATCATATCCTTCCGACGAAGCCCCGCACCAACTTCTCAGAACCCCCTTTCCACGCACTCCGCTGCATAAGGGCGAAAAGGAGGACCGGGGCGCTCCCTAGGTGGTTCGAAGCGCTGCCGAGCGGGTAAGAGGCCTGCGTCATTCGGTAATCCGCCCTCGAGGGAGAGAAGCATGCCCACCACTAAGCACCTGCCCGATCAGCCGATCATGAAGTACGTCCATCCCGCCGACCGGCTACGCCCTTGGTTCGGGGTCGCGGTGGGGCTAGTCGCGCTCGTGCTCATGCTCGCCTTCGGCATCCTGGGCAGGGATTTCGGGACCCTCAAGCATCTCCAGGCGCTAAACGACGCGGGCGGCTGGCTCACGATATCGCTGATAGAGGCCTCGGCCGGAATCCTGGCGCTCCTGTTGGCGGCCGTCGCACTCGGCGAGCGGATCGAGCGGGGGGTGGAGGGGCCGCACTACATCTCGCTGATCCGCCTCACCGCCCGCGGGGGCTTCGCCACCATAGCGCCGGCAGTCTCCTTCGACGTGCTGAAGGTCACCACTACCTCCGTGGCCGGGGAAGGGTTGGTGATCACGACTCTCGTGGTGGTGCAGATAGCGCTATTGGCGGCGACGACCGGGGCTTTCGCGTTCATGCTCTCGTCTTTGTGGGCGACGCTTAGGGTGGCGTTTATGGGGGTTCCCGAGAGCACCCCGGAGGAGGACGAAGCGGAGGAAAGCACCAGCATGCGCTCTTAACGCTAAGGGTACGGCCCCCGATCTGCGTTTCTCTCTGCGAACTTCTCAGAAACCCGTACACGCGAAGTTCGGAGAATACACCTTCCGAAACCGTCCGAAAAGGGGTCTTGAGAGAGTAGCTCGGTAGAGTACCGAGCATGAGAAAAGCATACCAGACCGATCTGTCCGAGGCCGAATGGGCCTACATAGAGCCCTATATCCTTGCTCCTAGCGCGTCCGTCATAGCGGTTGACCCACTGAACGGTAGCCGCAGTGCGCGAAGAACCCGCGCGCGTCTCGAGCGGACACGGCGTCGAGCGCCTGGCCCATAGCCTCCACCAGCGCCCCGCGGGTGCGCGCTTCGGCCCGGCGGAGGAGCCCCTTGACCTTGCTGAAGGCCTGCTCAATGGGGTTGAGGTCGGGCGAGTAGGGCGGCAGGTACAAGAGCTCGCACCCCGCTCCCTCGACGATCTCGCGCACCCGCCCGCCCTTGTGCGCGGAGAGGTTGTCCATCACCACCACTCGCCCGGGGCTCAAGGAAGGCACCATAACGCCCTCCAGGTAGGCCTCGAAGACCTCCCTCGTAGTCGCGCCCTCGACCGCCAGGCACGGTCCGACCCCCTCGTGCATGATGCTCGCCAAGAGCGTCACGTTCTTGCCCCAGTTGCGCGGTGCCTTCGCGTGCGCCCTGTGGCCCCTGCGCGACCACGCGTACAGCGGGCTCAAGGAGACGTTGGCGCCCATCTCGTCCACGAACACCAGCCGGCGTGCGTCGATCCCCCAGCTACCAAGGCCCGCCAGGCGACCTTCAGGAACTCGTCACGCTCTCCCGCTCCCAGCGATCTTTTTTTCGGCTGAAGCCCAAGCGCCTCAGCGCGCGACTCACGGTGGACTCGCTCACCGAGACCCCTGCCGCCTGTCGCAGGAACTCGCGCCTCTGACGCAGCGTCGCCGCGGGGCGTTCTTCGAGGTCTTCCTCCAAGAGACTCTCGGCGATCGCGTCGAGCTTCGGCCTGAGGCCGGGACGCTTCATGGGGGCGAGCGGACGGCCTACGTCGACCAGCTTGGCGTAGCGTTTCACGGAGGAGCCGCGCCGAAGGGAGTCCACGATCTTCTTCCTTAAGTCTTCGGAGTAGGCGTTCATGCGAGGTTGATGACACGTGGATCATCTGCTTTGCAAGTCGCTCTAAAGCTCCTGGACGCCCTAGAGTACATACCGTGCGCGAGATCCTTGACGCTATCTTCTGCATCGTCCGTAGTGGCTGTGCTTGGCGCCCACTTCCCCATGACTTTCCGCCTTGGAAGACGGTCCACCATTTCTCCGAAGTACGGATGCAGGATCCTGCATGGATCGGCCCGCCGGACCAGGTCCGTGGCTCGTTTCCCGGCCCAGTACATAGCAGACGACACGACGTCTTGTGCCGCCGCATAAAGATTCAGCACACCGAACGGGGGGGCGGTTTAGCTACCCGTCACCTCCCTGATCGGTGTGGGATCGCGCCCGAGGGCCTGCATCGCCGACGAAAGCTTACGTGCGAGCTCTTCTTGCTTCTGCTCCCTCACTGCCTCGCCCTCGGCCCACTCTCTTGTCCTCTCGGGCATATCCTCGGGCAGGACTACCTCGCCCGCTCTAGGTCTCTCCCCGACAGCGATCTCAAGCTCCGCTAGACGGGCGTAGACTTGCAGGAGCTGCACGACCTCAATCTGACGCCTGCTCGCCTCCCGGCGAATTGTCCGATAAGCGTCAGCGAGTGGCTTCCCTCTTCAGGCGAAACGCCGGCACCCATCTCCCGCTCCTGGGCGAGCGCTGACCTGATGGTCCCGACGACGAGCGGGTAGGCCGAGCGTCCCCCGCGCAGACGAACGGAGCTCTTGGCCGGGTGCACGTTGACATCCACCTCGCCGGGCCCGAGCTCTAGCCTCAGAAACGCCGCGGGATGGCGCCCTTTCGGCAATAAATCTGCGTAGGCCTTTGCGACCGCGGGGGCGAAAGAGTCGGCCTCGACGACCCGGCCGTTCACCGCGACGTGCAGGTAGCGGCGGGTCGGGAAGCTCACCGCGAGCGGGCTGACGAAGCCCCAGACCACCGGGTCCTCCAGAGCGACCAGGCTCCTGGCGAGCGAGAGGCCATGCACCTGCGAGATGCGCTCCCTGAGGTCGGCAGCAGCGGGAAGCGCCAGGGAGCGCCGCCCGTCCGAGCGGAGAGTGAACCCTACGTCGGGACGGCTCAAGGCGAGCGACTCGACCACTGTTGCGACCACATTGGCCTCCGATCTCACCGTGCCCAGGAAACCCCTGCGCACGGGCAGATTGAAGAACAGGTTGCGTGCCTCCACCGTCGTGCCAGAAGAGTGCGCCGCCGTCGACGACTCGACCATCTCCCCGGCCGAGACCCGCACCCGGGTTCCGAGAGAGGCTGCCGCGCCGCGATTGCGGGTCGTCAATGTGAGGTGGGAGACGGCGCCGATGGCGTGGAGGGCCTCGCCCCGGAAGCCGAGGGAGATTACGCTCGCGAGGTCGTCCGCCGTCCGGATCTTGCTCGTGGCGTGCTCCGTGACCGCGCGCCCTGCGTCCTCGGGCGACATCCCCGAGCCGTCGTCGCTGACCCGAATCAAAGCCGTTCCGCCGTTCTCTATCTCGACTTCGATCCGGCCTGCTCCAGCATCAAGAGCGTTCTCGATCAACTCCTTCACGGCCGACGCCGGCCGCTCTATAACCTCCCCAGCGGCGATCCTGTGCGCCACCTCGGGCGGCAATACACGGACCAGGCCCCCGTACTCGACCGACTCTTCGGAGACGAACGCAGGGAAGAGCCTCATCCTGGCTCCGGCATCACGTCGAAACCTTCGTCTCTTGCGGTCTGACGCAGCCGGTTGTCCAGGCACACGAAGCCGGTACCCGAAGTATCTCCCTCACACCACCGCAGGGCGGCGGCAAGTTGCAGGGCATCGGCCGACTTCAGAGGATGGTCTTTGGAGAGAAGCGAGGCCAGCAGTCGCATGTCGTCCTCGGGATCCATCTCCGTCCATTCAACGGCAAGGTCGTCGAGCACGGCACGGGTTTCTTGTTCCGACTCTTCGGTGTGAAGGCCCTCCCGCCTGAGGCGGCTGATCGTCACTGCACACTCACCCCATGTACCCCACCAAACGGCGATGTCGCCGTCGTCGCGCGCGAGATTACCTATCTGCTCTGACGTTGCTTCCCTGAAGATTAGAGGTAGCAACGCTGAGCTATCCCAAAAGCGCAAGCCCTAGCGGCCGTGCTCGCGTTCGTCCAGAAGGCCCTTCAACGCCCGACCTTCCGGGTCCTCCGGCCTAGGCAGTTTCCAGAATTCTTCCGAGATCTTGCCAGAGCCTCTACGCATCGAGGGCGGCCCCGAGCGCATGAGGCGTTCCTTCAACTTCTGTTCTTCCGGGGTCAGGCGTGTTTTCTTCGGCTGGTCCATGCTCTTATACTAGCACTCCAAGTAGCATTCTCACCCGGCAAAATCCTTTACGCCTTCGGCTTCGAGGCGGGTGAGGATCTCACCTGCACGGTCGGTGACCTGGGGTGGCAAACCGGCGAGCTTCGCCACGTGAACGCCATAAGATGACGACTCGGCACCCGCGTCTATCCTGTGCAGGAACACGATCTCACCCCCCACCTCCTCGACGCTCGCCTTGTAGTTACGGCAACCGGGCAACAACTCTTCGAGCCGCGTGAGTTCGTGGTAGTGCGTGGCGAAGAGCGTGAGGGCCTGCACGTCGTCGTGCAGATACTCGGCGATGGCCCAGGCGAGGCTCATCCCGTCGTAGGTCGAGGTGCCGCGCCCGACCTCGTCCAGGATGACGAGGCTCCGCTCGGTAGCGGCGTTCAAAATGCTCGCCGCCTCGGTCATCTCCACCATAAAGGTGGACTCACCGCTCGCGAGCCTGTCCTCGGCCCCGACGCGCGTGAAGATGCGGTCCACGACGCCTAAAGATGCCTCGTCGGCGGGGACGTAGGAGCCGGTCTGGGCCAGCAGGCAGACGAGGGCGACCTGCCTGAGGTAGACGGACTTGCCGGCCATGTTTGGACCGGTGATGATCTGGAGCCGCGAGTCGCCATCCACCTCGGAGTCGTTGGGCACGAAGGGCATCTCCAGGTTGTGTTCGACCACGGGGTGCCTTCCACCCGAAATACGGATGCCGCGCCCTTCCGTGACCTCGGGGCGGCAGTAGCGTAGCTCGGTGGCCGCCGCGGCGAAGGAAGCTATAACGTCGACGACGGCGACGGCGCGCGAGACCTTCTGCAGGTCGGGCGCGGCCTCCTTGACGGCGGCCCGGATCTCGGCCAGGATCCTACGCTCTATGCGCTCTACCTCGTCGCGGGCGCCGAGCATTCTCGATTCATGCTCTTTTAGCTCCACGGTGACGTAGCGGGCGTTGTGCTTGAGCGCCTTGCGGTGCTGGTAGCGCTCGGGCACGGAGCTGGTCTCCTTGCCCGCGACCTCTATAAAGTAGCCCTCACCCTCCCTGTAGCCGACCTTGAGGGTTTTGAGACCAGTCTTGAGCCGCTCCCCGGCCTCGAAGCGCGTCAGCCAGTCGTGCGCACCGTCACGGAACTCGCGCGCCTCGTCGAGGTCAGCGGAGTAGCCGGAGCGTATGATCTCACCGCTCTCCTCGGAGATCGCCGCCGCGACCAACTCCCTTACCCCCGGCGGTTCATCCATAGCCCCGAGCACCCGCGAGAGCAACGAAGAGCCCGAAGACACGGGACCTAGCGTCTCCCTAAGAGGTCCGATCTCCTCCAGCGCCCCCTTGAGCGAGAGCAGGTCGTTGGGTGAAGCCGAGAGACGCACGATGCGCGTGGCAATACGTTCCACATCGGGGATGCGCCCGAGGTGCTCGCGCACCTCCTCGCGCAGCATGTAGTCACCGGCGAGCGCGTCGACGGCTTCGAGGCGTTGCCTTATGCGGTCCACCTCCAGCAAGGGCCGCTCCAGCCAGCGCCTGAGAGCACGACAACCCATCGGGGTGCTGGTACGGTCTACCGTCTCGACCAGATCGTCGAGGCCGAGGTTACGCCTCGTCGCGTCGTCGAGTACCATCCCCGAGCCAGGATCATAAGGCCGGAAGGCGACGACTTGCTCCGGGGGGTTGCCGCCGCGCAACGAGGCGAGGTAATGGACCAAAGCCCCCGCAGCCCCAACGAGCGCGGACCGCCCGTCGAGCCCGTATCCCTTGAGCCCCGAGACCCCGAAATGCCTCTTCAACGCTTGCTCCCCAGCGGAAGGCTCGAACGTCCAGCGCGGGGCGGAGCTCACGGTGGCCCGCACCCTCGGCAACTTCTCGGCCGCGGTCCGCTCGGGGACCACGATCTCACGCGGCGACCACCGCTCGAGTTCGGCCGGGAGCTGCTCCTCCGGCACCTCGGTGCCCGTGAACTCCCCCGTCGAAGCCTCGACGACCGCGATGCCAGCCACCCCATCCCTGACCACGAACGCGGCAAGGTAGTTCGCCCGTCCCGCGGATAGTATGTTGTCCTCAATGACGGTGCCAGGCGTAAGTATCCTGGTAACCTCGCGCGTGAACTGCTTGGGCTTGGTCGGGTGCTGCCTTTGCTCGGCAACGGCGACGGAATGCCCCTTTCTGAGCAGCGTCGCCAGGTGCTCCTGCAACGCGTGTCCGGGCACGCCAGCGAGCGGGACACGGCCCTCACCGGCCGCCTCGCGGCTCGTCAGCCGGATCGAGAGCGCCTGCGAAATCTTCTTCGCATCCTCCTCGAAGGTCTCGAAAAAAGTCCCGACCTGGTAGAAGAGGATGGTCCCCGGCGGCAGTTGCGCCTTTAACTCCGCATATCGTCCAAGCATGTGGCTATTCTACGGCCCGTACCCCGCTTCGTCAGCCCCGAAGATTCCAAGGACAGCCGCCCGCCGCACACGTCAGAAGAAAGGTTCGCGTAAGGACCCCCTTGACAAATAGAGTATTTGCTCTAAACTGTCTTTAGTGCAAATACTCTAAAAAGGTGTGAGATGGGCACGAAGTGGCGGATAGTGGAGGCGGCGATCCGGTCGTTCAACGAGAGGGGGACGGCGGCGGTATCGACGAACCACATTGCGAAGGAGGCTGGGATCAGCCCGGGCAACCTCTACTACCATTTCGGGAACAAGGAGGAGATCATCCGGGCGATCTTCGGGCGCATGATGGCCGCCTGGGAGGAGGTTTTCGAGGTGCCTCAGGATCGCGCACCGACCTTGACCGATCTGCGCGTGATGCTGAAAGAGACCTACTCGGTGCTCTGGGAGTACCGCTTTTTCTACCGGGAGTTCGTTGCGTTGATGCGTCGCGACCCCGAGCTCGGACGGCGCTACAGGGACGTTCGCGAGCTCGGGCTCGCCAACACCGAGCTCGTTCTCGGGAACTTCGTCGCGAGCGGGGTTCTGCGAGAGCCTGAAGACCCCGGCGCGATTCCGAAGCTGGCGAAGCTCTTATGGTTGATCGTCGAATTCTGGCTGCCGTTCGTGGAGATGGGTGATGAGACGGTCGGGCCCGAAAGATCGCAAGAAGGCGTCGACCTGATGATGCAGGTCCTCGAGCCCTACATGACAGAACTGGCGCTAGGCGAACCCGGCTCGGGTCGTCCAGGAGTCCACTTCGAAGGAGACAAGTCATGACCGACGCGGGTTTACGCAAACTTACCGGGGTGCTCCTCGTCTTGACGCCCGTCGCCTTCAACGTCTTCTTTACCCTGTTGTCTGTGACCTTCGAGTACCCCGATATTCTGCGTGAGCCTACGGGCTACGTCCTGCGGCGCTTCGATGCGGGCGGCAGCGGACTGGTCGCGATCTGGTACGGGTTCATGCTGACGGCCGTGCTGTTCGTGCCGCTGGCGGTTCTGGTGCACAAGGCTCTGTCGCGGCAGGACACGCCCTACATGGCGGTCGCAACCGCCTTCGGGGTCGTCGCCGGGGTGGTGCAATTCCTCGGTCTGGTTCGCTGGCCGTTGCTGGTCCCTTACCTGACGGATGTCTACCTGGATCCGGCATCGAGCGTGGCTACAAGGGAGTCGGTCGCGGTCGTCTTCGAGGCGTTCAACCGGTACGCGGGCGTCGGGGTGGGAGAGAACCTCGGTTACCTCTTCACCGGCCTCTGGACTTTCCTGGTCGCCCTGGCCGTGTTCGGGTCACCGCTGCCGTTCAGAAGGTGGCTGGGCCTTCTTGGAGTCGTGTCGGCGGTCGGCATAGTCGTGGGCATGTTGGAGCCTGCCGGGTTCGAGCCCGCCGCGAACATTGTGGTGGTCGGGTATATCTTGTGGTCGATCTGGCTCGCCCTGACAGGTATCTTCCTCTTGCTTCCAGGGCGGCGGTCATGATCGCCAACAACCGGACACGGGCGGTGGGGTGGCGGTTCTTCCTCTGGTGGATGCTCACCTTTCTGGGTTTTCCGCTCGGTGGGGTGTTGGCGCTCCTGGTGGTCGGCTCGATCGACGGGGTGGCGTCTGGCGCGCTCGGTGGAGCGTTGGCGGGCGCGGCGATCGGGGCGGCCCAGTGGTTGGTGCTTCGGAGGTACCTGAGGGTAGGACCGGATTGGATCCTGGTCACCGCCCTGGGCGTGGCGATCGGCGACGGCGTCGGGGCTTTGCTCACCGGCGGGGGGACGGGAATAGGAAGCCTGCTCGTCATAGGCCTGGCCACCGGCGTTGCGGTGGGGCTCTTGCAATGGACACTTCTGAGGGGGCGCGTCCGGGCCGCGAACCTTTGGGTACCGGTTGTGACAATAGCCTGGCCGATCGGCTGGACGGTAACCTGGTCAGTGGGTGTGGACGTGGAGCGCGCCTACGCCGTGTTTGGCTCGACGGGGGCGCTGGCCTGCACGGCGATCACCGGCCTTGCGATGCTGCTCTTGCTTCGCAACTTGACCCGCTAGCTCGGTGGGGCACCAGGACAAACAACGAACTGGAAAAGGAGAGGCAAAGTATGATCGACAGTGAGCTTCACGTCGTCTTTGGCACCGGGCCCATAGGCCTGGCGGCAATGGACGAGCTCGTGAGCAAGGGTAAGAGTGTCAGGATGGCCAACCGCAGCGGTCGGGCGAACGTGGCCGAAGGTGTCGAGGTTGTAGGGGGTGACGCCGCGGATCCTACGTTCACCAGGGAGGTCAGCGCGGGGGCTGCGGTCGTCTACTTCGCCCTCAACCCGCCCTACGACAAATGGCCCGAGCTGTTCCCGCCGATGCAGGCCGCGGTCATAGAGGGCGCCGCGTCGGCCGGGGCAAAGCTCGTGGCGATGGAGAACCTCTACATGTACGGCAAGACCAGCGGACTTCCGCTAACAGAGGATCTTCCCTATGCCGCGAACACGCGCAAGGGCGAGGTACGAGCCAGGATGGCGCGCGCCCTCATGGCCGCCCACGAAGACGGAAAGGTACGCACCACCGCAGGAAGGGCCTCGGACTTCTTCGGGCCACGAGTGCTCGTCTCCGCCGCGGGGGAGCAGGTCTTCGACAGGGCCGTGGCCGGCAAGAGCGCCCAGGTGGCCGGGGACCCCGATCAGCCCCACACCTACACCTACGCACCCGACATCGGCAGGGGGTTGGTCGTCCTGGGCGAACGTGAGGAGGCTCTGGGTAGAGCGTGGCATTTGCCCAGCCCCGAGACGGTCACGACGCGCGAGTTCGTGGAGGCTATCTTCGAGGAGGCTGGTAAGCCGGCACGCGTCCAGGCGGCGCCGAAGATCGTGCTCCGGGCGATGGGCCTCTTCAACCCGCCCCTTCGCGAGACCATCGAGATGCTCTACGAGTTCGAAGAGCCGTTCGTCGTGGACCACTCGGCCTTCGAGCGTACGTTCGGTGGGTCCGCCACGCCCCTCAGGAAAGCCATAGAGGAGACGGTGCGCTGGTACCAGTCGGTCGAGGGTGCCTGAACCTCCTTACGTGACGGCTATGATCGCGCCTACGACGAAAGCAAGGTAGAACAGGCCACCGAGCATCAGCCTTCCGGCACGCAGGGTTCCCAAACGTCTGAGCGTGAGGAATACGAGCCCTCCCGAAGCCAGGGCAAGCACCACGGCGAAGAAATCGAGCGGCTGGAGGTTCCACGGCGTAAACAGGACGCCGAATGCCACGGGTATCGTGCTCTGGAATATCATCGCGCCGGTAATGTTGCCCAGGGCCAGGGTATCCTTGCCGTCCCTCATCCAGAATACGGAGTTGAACTTCTCCGGCAGCTCCGTCGCAAGCGGTGCCAGCACGAGGGCTACCAGGCCAGCTGGCAAGCCCAGGCCAGCGGCGGCGTGCTCGACCGCGTCGACGAAGAAGTGGGCCCCCGCGATGATGACCCCGAGGCTCGCGAGCGTCTGAAAGACGACCGCGAAGAGCGGCGGGTTCTCCGTGCGGGGCAGGAACAGCAGCCTCTCCGGCACCTCCTCGAGGTGTGCGCCCGAGGTCAGCGTCAGCTTGACGTACAGGCCATAGCCAAGGGCGAGCATGAGTGCGACGACGACCTTTATGAAGAGCGGCAGCTCCACCAGGCTGACGCCTGCAGCCACGGCGAAGAAAACCAGGAAGAACCCGACATCCCTGCCGATGATCACCGGGTCGATGCGCAAAGACGTGCCCTGGTCCCTGCGTCCCCGGAAGGCGACCGCAGAGACCCCGACGACGAACATGGCGAGGGTCGCGAGCATAAACGGTGCCCCGAGTATCGCCCCTATACCTATGAGGGCTCCTTCTCCAGAGGTGTCGCCGGTGAAGACGGGCCCGAGGATCGCGACTACGGCGATCATGCTCTCCGGCAGGGCGGTTCCAACGGCTGCGAGCAAGCTCCCCACGGCACCCTGGCGCATCCCGAGGCGCCCCCCAGGATCTCGACCGCGTTCGTAAAGAAAGCGGCACCAAGGAGGATCGCTACCAGTGCCCCCACGAACTCCAGCGTCGTTATCAAGTTGGGCTCCTTTGCTCAGGATCTTTGTTTCTCGTCTTCCACAAAGAGGCGAGGATAGAGATGGTTACGGTGGCAGCGATAAACGGCAGGGAGACGTAGACGGGAACCTTGCCGAAGAGCCCCGAGTAGATGAACTTCGCGCCGACGAAGACGAGCACGACCGAGAGGCCGACGCTAAGGTACACGAAGCGGTCCATCATGCCGGCCAGCATGAAGTACAGGGGTCTTAGGCCAAGGACCGCGAAGGCGTTCGCCGACCACACCACGAACGCGCTGCTCGTTATAGCGAAGATCGCCGGTATCGAGTCGACGGCAAAGACCACGTCCGTAGTCCCGATAACGATGATAATCGCAAAGAGCGGCGTTGCTATAAGCTTTCCTGCCTTTCGGACGAAGAATTTTTCGCCCTCGAAGTCCTGCGTCATCGGCACCAGGCGCCGGACCAGGCGCAGCAAGGGGTTACGCTCCGGATGGACCTCGGTATCGCGGTGGAGTGCCATCCTTATGCCTGTGTAGATCAGGAAGACCCCGAAGACATAGACCATCCAGTCGTAGCGCTCGAGCAAACCCGCCCCGACGAGGACGAAGATGCCGCGCAACACGAGCGCCCCTACGACGCCCCACAAGAGCACTCTGTACTGGTAGCGGGCAGGCACCGCGAAGTAGGAGAAGATCAGGGCGAAGACGAAGACGTTGTCGACCGAGAGGCTCTTCTCGACGATGTAACCCGTCAGGTACTCCGTGCCCCGCGCCGGCCCGGCCACGAAGAATATGAACGCGCCGAAGAGCAGCGCGACGGCGACCCAGAAAGCGCTCAACAGGGCAGCCCTGCGGAAAGAGATCTCGCGCCCCCCACGCGCGAGCACAAGTAGGTCGAACGCGAGAAGGGCCGAGATCAAAGCCGTAAACCCGACCCAGGCCCACAACGGGAACTCGGTCATAGGTCATCTCCAAGAACCAGCGCGAGAGAGCACCGGCTAGACGCAACCCCTATCGACAAAGCCCATCTCCTTTCAGACGGGCCGCGAAACGTGAAAAAGCGAGCCATCGCGGCCTGTTTGCCTGCCGATGGTCTCGCCCATTGCGCCTTGGCGCCGGTGACCGGCCGGGGTTTCGTCCCGTATTGACGACCGGTTCCCCCGCAAAACTGCGGGAGGCTACTCCCCATTGCCGATTACTTTAACCAACAACCCACCACTCGTCAACGAGACGGAGGATAATGGTCAACCTGGCAGGCGTGCTTTGGGCACGCTACCGTTGGTCCTGACTGGAGGTTTCACTTTGAACGACGCGAGTTCACGGCTCTCGAAGCTGATGCTGACCTGCAGCGCCCTGGGCGCCGGCCTGAACCTCGCGGCTTCCGTGCGGGCCCGCGGTATCCGCCGCACCACCTTCATGTTCGTCATTGGCACCGGGCTACCGGCTGCAGGAGAGCTCCTCGCGACGGGACCCTTGAAGCTCCTGCGTCACCGCTTACGGTACCGGATCGCGGGCGTGCCGTTTGCCATCCTACTCGGCTGGTACAGCGTCATCCACGGCTCTTTCGTCGTCGCCGGACGGATCTCGAGTCGGTTTTTCCCTGATGAGGGCGCGAGGATCAGTACCCTACCGACCGTCGCGGCGCTGGTTGCAACTGCCCTGGACCTGATCCTCGACCCCGCCGGCCTCGAAGCGGGGCTTTGGGAGTGGAGCGCCGACAGCGTCTATGCCTCTGAGATACAGGGTGCCAACGGGTGCAACGGCGTGCCGCTCGTCAACTACCTCGGCTGGCTCGCGCTGGTCGGGGGCGTCGTCTACGCTCTCTCGAACGAGCGCGAAGACGAGGCAGATGAGCTCCTCCCTGCATTGCTCCTGATACCTCTCTACCTGGCGACGACCTGGTGGGCGATAAAGCGGCGGAGGTTCAGGTACCTGCTCTACTCGGCGCCGTTCCCCGTCGCCCTGTACTCGGCGCTCGAAAACAGATAACTTGTCACCGATTAGTAACGTGAAGAGGAGCTATGTTGAATTCGAAGCCTGTGATCCTTGACGTAGACCCCGGCCACGATGACGCCGTGGCCCTGATGCTTGCCTGCGGTCATCCTGACATGAACTTGCTCGCCGTCACGACCGTCGCCGGCAACGTTACTTTAGAGAAGACCACGCGCAACGCCCTGCGGGTGCTCACCCTCGTCGGGTGCACCGATGTGCCGGTCGGCGTGGGCGCCTCAGGACCACTAAAACGCCCGCTCCACACGGCCGAAAACATACACGGCAAGAGCGGGCTGGACGGGCCTGAAGAGATCCCCGACGCCGAGTTTGGGCCCGACGAGAGGGACGCTGTGGCTTTGATCTCGGACGCCCTAAGGGCCTCACCCGAGCCCGTTACCCTCGTCCCCGTGGGCCCGCTCACCAACATCGCCCTGTTACTGCGCTGGCACCAGGATCTGAAAGACCGCATAGCGGGCATCTCTCTCATGGGCGGGAGCATAGGCCTCGGCAACACGACGCCCGCCGCCGAGTTCAACATCTACGTGGACCCCGAGGCCGCCCGCGAGGTTTTCGAATCGGGCATACCCATAACGATGTCGGGCCTCGACGTAACGCACCAGGCCGGCGCAGGTCCCGATGAAAGAGACCGGCTGCGGACGTCAGGCAAGGTTGGAAATGTCGTAGCCGGGTTCCTCGACTACTTCGCCGCCACCTACGAGCGCACCTTCGGCTTCGACGCCCCACCGCTGCACGATCCCGTCGCCTTAGCCGCCGTGCTCGAACCCGGGCTGCTAGAGACGCGACCGATGCGCGTCGACGTCGAGTGCGAGAGCGAGCTCACCCGCGGCGAAACCGTTTGTGACTTCTACGGCGTTACGGGCAAGAAACCCAACGCCGAGGTGGGAGTCGGGCTCGACCGTGTGGGCTTCTTCGAGCTGCTGTACAGGGCGCTGGGCCGGCTGTAGAGCAGTTTGCGTAGTAGATTGCACTACAGTCGACTGGTCAGCTTCTCGTTTTGCTCAACGCTTACGGCTTGCGCGGACAGGTCTTACAAAAGATCACGCACAGGCGGAGAGTTTCACCTCGGCGGAGTTCTGCTCAAGGGTGGTTTCTGCCTCGCGCGGTGTCCCCCGGATCTCATGCACGATTCCCCATTTTTATCTGGTGCCGCAACATCTTGTATTCGGCCAGTTGCGTTCGGAGACGGATGGCGCGTCCTGTAGGTTACTTGGGCGTCGATCTATGCGGAATCCTGTATGTCACCTTTCGAGAATTTACCTTCTAGGCACTTGGGTGAATAAGGGTATGAAAAGGGGCCGGAGCCACCAAAATGGCCCCGCCCTCTCTCCCGGCTACCTCGCTTCAGAACCTCTCTATGCCGCGCTTGGTGTCCCCTTCGCCCGCGTCGAAGTCGGTGGCCGTGTCGGTGCCGGAGGCCCCCACGAAGCGGTCGGCTCCGCCCCCGCCCGACAGCCTGTCGTCGTTGTAGCCCCCCTGCACGGTGTCGGCGCCCGCCCCGCCACGGAGGGTGTCTCTGCCGTTGCCCCCGCACAGGAGATCGTTCGCTCCCCCACCGCTGGCGGTGTCGATGCCTTTCCTGGCGAAGATCATGTCGGACCCTGCGCTGCCGCTGAGGGTGTTGTTGGCGGCGCTACCCGAGACGACCCTGACCACAACCGAGCCACGTAGGTCCCCATCGCTGACCCTGACCGTCAGGGTGGAGGTGCCCGTGCCCGTTAGCCTCTCGACGGTGAGGGTGCGCGAGGCGTCGGTGCCGCCCCCGAAGGAGATGCTGCTGTTGGGCACCACGGCTCGGTTGGAGGAGGTGGCCGTAAGCGTGAGGCTCCTGGGCGGATCATCGGGGTCGGAGAGCGCGAGGTTGATGGTGCCGCGCATGTCGCTTGCTGGGCCGCACGACCCACCCCGAGCAACCCTCACGACGGGCGCCCGGTTTTCGGGCACCTCTAGCTCGAAGGAGCCGATGTCGGAGTTATCGCCGCCAGTCGCTGGGGCGACGTGGGATCGTCGAATGGCCGAGGCTCGCCGCGCTGGTCGGTGGTGAGGTCGGTGTTGCCCTTGTCTATCGGCCGGACTGCCCGCCAGAAGGCGTGGGTCTCGGTGGGTCCGCCGTAATGTCTGAGAGGGCTCCGAGCCCGGGGTTGCCAACGCCCGGCTGATCTCCTGTCTGGTTGAAGTCTCCGGTAGCGTTGCCGCTTCCGATGAGGTTGTAGCCCTTGGACTCGAAGGAGTTGGTGGTGTCGTTGACGAAGTCCACGTCGGTGTTGGTGTTGCCGGAGATGATGGTCGAGAGCACTTCGGTGCTGGTGCGATCGTTCCCGACGCTGGCCACGCCGCTCCCCTGATCGTCGGGGGCGGTGTTTTTGGTAACGGTAGAGAACTTTATGACGGTGAGGCCATCGTTGTTGTAGACGCCGCCGCCGGAGGTCTGAGCGGTGTTGCCGGATATGGTGGAGTTGGTGATGGTGGTCGTTTCGCCGAAGAGGTTGGTGTCGGAAAAGACGCCGCCGCCGCGGAGGTTTGCGCGATTATCTGAGAAGGTGGAGTTGTTCACCGTAACCGTGCCACCACCGCGGTTGAAGATGCCCGCGCCTTCTGTGGCGCTATTTTCTGAGAAGGTGGAGTTGGTTATCGTGAGCGAGGTTTGGCTTCCGTGCCATAGGCCGCCGCCGTTAGGAGCGCTATTACCAGAGAAGGTGGAGTTATTCACCTCTAGGGTGCCATCGTTGCGTATGGCGCCGCCTTCTGTGACAGCGCTATTTTCTGAGAAGGTGGAGTCGCTCACCGTAGCCGTGCTAAAGCTACCGTTCGCAAAAGCGCCGCCATAGCCCACGGTGCTCCTATTGCCAGAGAAGGTGGAGTTGTTCACCTCCAGGGTGCCCCCTGAGTTGAAAATGCCGCCGCCGTCGGGGGCGCTATTTTCTGAGAAGGTGGAGTCGCTCACCGTAGCCGTGGCCCCGTTGTCGTTGTATATACCGCCGGCGGTTCCGTTAGAAGTATTGCCCGAGAGAGTAGAGTTGCTCACCTCTAGGGTGCCCAAGTTGCGTATGGCGCCGTCGTCTTCGGCTTTGTTGCCGCTTATGATGGAGTCGGTGATCGTCAGGGTGCCGTTGTCGACGTTGGAGATGCCGCCGCCGCGGTCGTCGTCGAGCCCGAGGGTATTCCCGTTGGAGATGGTCATCCCCGAGATGGTGACCTCGGTGGTGTCCCCAGTGACGGTGAAGATCCTGAAGTGCTCCGCGGTGTCGGGCCGAGTGACCGTCAACTGATCAGCCCCTGGTCCAACTATCTCTATGTTGCTCAAAAGGTTTGGCAATGCCGCGGTAAGGTTCACCGTCCCCGTCACTTCGATGTTTATGACGTCGTCTCCAGAGCCCGTCACACACCCTCCCGAAGCCGTGTCGGTGTTGGCCGAGGTTATGGCCTCCCTGAGGGTGCATTCCGCATCGTCGGCCCCCGGGTCGGCGGTGCTGTCCACGGTTATCTCGGCAGCCCAGGCGGGGCTGGAAGCGTAGGCGAGCACAAGCCCCCACACCAGGAAGGCCGCCCCCAAGGCGGCCGCTATCTTCAACGGGTGTATGGCCGTACGGGTCATCATGCTAGTGGCACTCCCCTTCCTCTTCTTCTGCGGGCGGGGACGAGGTGCTCGGGGCTACGCGCCACAGAGACTCCACATCTCCTCGCCGTTCGGCAACCCGGCCGCCTGCCCTCTCCTCGCAGGCCCTAAGGTTTTGCGCCCCCGC
This sequence comes from uncultured Rubrobacteraceae bacterium, assembly GCA_963830075.1. Lineage (GTDB taxonomy): Bacteria > Actinomycetota > Rubrobacteria > Rubrobacterales > Rubrobacteraceae > Rubrobacter_D. The sequence goes on from CAWHLD010000018.1 coordinate 32,557, forward strand.
CTCGCGGCGGGTTTGCCTTTATCGCGGCACCGGAGCGCGCGCATGCGAGTACTATAACAAGCCACCGCTCAAGGCCGCATCCCACAAATGAACTATCTTTGCATCGGATGGCGAACTTCCTACAACGCCGTACATCAGAAGTTCGCGAACCCGGCGAACGGAGAAACCTGTTCCAAGGCCTCGTGGTAGGCGAAAGGCTCCCGTCATAATCCGTCAGGACAGCGAGGCTTCTTTGTGAAAAGCTAAGTCTCCGTAACCGTCTGATCGCGTGCAGTGCGCAGCGCGCGGACCACGAAGCCGTCGAAGGCTAGAAGGGCCGGAATATCGCCCAGCAAGAGGTCGAGTTTGGCGTGATCCAGGGCCACAGTTACCGTGACCCGATGGTCCGTCGCGATGCGCCCGAGCGCGTACGATTGGGAGGGTGGGAAGTACCTGTCACGGGGACCCGTGGCGAGCTCGACGGGGGCAAGTATTCGTCCCGAGCTGGCGAGCGGTGAGAGCCTTTCGAGGTCGTGGCGCACTTCGTCAGGCAGCGTCGCGTAGAGCCCGTCGAAGCGCTCGGGGTCGCGGTTCGCGACAAGCCTGACGACGCTCTTCGCATCCGATCCCAGGTCGTCCGTACTGCGCGAGCGGAGGTCGCGCAGGGGGTTCTGGCTCTCCCTGCCAGCGTTTTCAATCTCGGCCGAGAGCGTCTGCCTGTCCCCGCCCGGCGGCAGGGCTGCGACCAGCGAGCGGGCGACCACGTAGGAGAGGAAGGGCGTAGCCTCGTAGCGGGCCAGCTCCCCGTCAGGCCGGCGGTAGTGGCCGGTCGTCGCGATGCTAAGGACGGTCTTTATATTCGCGTATGGTGCGACACCGACGACGAGCGAGACTCTTCCCTTCAGACCGGGGTCCTCGGAGGCAAGAAGGGACATTGTGGCGCCCGTCGAGACCCCGACTAGGGCGACCTCTCCGTCTTCGGCGGCGGGCATTGCGGAGATCTTCCGCGCGACCTGCGTAACGGCGTCCACGGTCTGCGGTGTGATCCTATCCTCCGTAAGGCCGGGCAGGTCGGGCACGACCACGAGGTAGCCAGCCCGCGCGAAACCCTCGGCCAGCCGTCGCACCGCGGGCAGCTTCCTTCCCTCGGGTACGGTTCCGTTGACCAGGAATATGGTCGGCCATGGTCCCTCGCCCGCGGGCCGCACGACCAACGACGGGTTTCCCGCGACGCTCTCGTCCGACAGGCGTGGCTCCCCGCTCGCCGCCTCGACCGCGGGCGTGAGAACAGGGGCATCGAGGACTGAGGAGATCACCACGACGGCCCGTGCCTGCGCGTCGACCCACGACCAGTATGAGATAGACAGCCCGGCCAGGACAGCCAGCAGCACGAGATAAAAGGCGTGCCTGAGCCTCTTTGACGACGATTTTCCTGCCGCGTCCTCGACCCGCAAAACCTCTCCCACCGGAGGAGATCCTAGACCTTAACTATGCAGCGCTGAGCCCCGCCTGTCCACGGCATGTTAGATTCCATCGCTTCCCATACCTTTGGCGGCCACACCGAACGGGGTAACATCGTAGACTTGCGGGCAGACACTCTTAGAGAGGAGCTTCGATGGCAAACTTGCCACAGCAGGGCCAGTCGCTACCCGATCTGGATCTCACGACCGAAGACGGAGAGCACATCGGCACTGGGGACCTGACGGGCCGGAAAACCGTCCTGTACTTCTATCCCAAGGACGACACCCCAGGCTGCACGAAGGAGGCCTGCGCGTTCCGCGACCGCATGGAGGACTACGCGAATGCGGACATACAGGTCTACGGAGTCTCCCTCGACTCCCCCGACTCCCACCACGAGTTCCGCGTCAAGTACGGCCTCAACTTCCCGCTCCTAACCGACGAGGGCGGCCTTGCCTCGGAGGCTCTGGGGGTGCTACGCGAGAACCGGAAGTCGGCGAACCGCGTCACCTTCCTGCTCGACCCCGAAGGCAAAGTCTCCAAGGTCTACCCCGAGGTCTCACCCGAGACCCACGCCGACGAGATCCTGGACGACGCCGCCTCCATGTAGCGGAACCTCCCCGGCGGCGACGGTGTAACAGTGTAAGAGCAGCGCCGAGGAAGATCAGGCGTCAACCCGCCTAGCCGATTAGGGCAGAGAATCGAACGCTGTTTCAGCCTGCCAGGAGTCGTGTAAGACGCAGGTGAACGCCCTCGTCCTCGTCCGTGACGTAGAAGGTGCGGCCTTCGGGGGTGAGGGCGATCCCCTCGACGCGCGGGAGGCTAGGGAACTCACGGACGAACTCGGCCTCGAGAGCGCCGGAGCTGGCATCATCGGGAAGGATGCATCGGAAGTGGGTGGCCACGGTCTCCCTGCCACCGGGATAGTCCTTAACGAGGACGCTCTGTTTGTCGCGGCTGTCGACGTTGCCGGTTACGAGGTGTAGCTCCTCGCCGCTTTCCGTCTTGGTGAGGGCGAGGTCTCGGACGCCCGCAATAGCGCCGTCCTTGCCGACGGCTTCGGCGGTCCAGAAACCGCTGACTTCGGGGAGGGCGTCGTCCGCGTCGAAGAGGCGTTCGATGCCTCTCAGTTCTATCAGGATCGGGCGTCCTTCCGCTGTCGTTGGGAAACGGAGGCCGAGCAGGAGGTTTCCATCGTTGCGGAAAGCGGCACCTTCTATGTTGATCGGGTAGTCGCCCTCGCGCACGAGGCCGGCCCACTTCTTTTTCTGCTTCTCGCCGCGTTCGATGGTCGCCTCGATAAGCGCTTCGTGGGACTGCTCTCCGAGCGGGATCAGGTCGAGGCCGCTCTCTATCAGGGCGTCGTTGATGAGGCGGTGGAGGGCGAAGCTACGGCGGGAGACTTCGAAACCCAGCGCCGGATCTTTCGTGACGTGCCCCACGTCGGCCTCCTGAAAGCGGGCGACGAAGCCGCGTTTGGGCTGGAGAGGACCGGCCTTGCTTCCGAAGTGGGAGCCGAGGATGTAGACGTAGCCCGTTCTCTCGTCGCGAGTGATCGCCTCTGCGTCCTCGGTCTTTCCGACGTTGCCATTCACCCTTGCATGCAGCCGATCTATCTCCCAACCCTCGCCCTCAGGAGAGCCGCGACGGTGGCCGATGGCCGCGACGCAATCTTCTATCTTCCCCTCGTCCAATACGGCCCAGAACCCGAGGTCCCAGCCATGCTCCCCGAGGAGGGCCTCGTTTTCTATCGTCAGCAACCCCGACGCCTCGTTGGGATGAAGGTTGAGATCCATCTGAAAAAGCTCGTCTCTACCATCCATGCGCCACCTCCTGTTCCCGGATACGCCCACATACTACGCTTTCACGGCCCGAAAGTTCCGGTGCGTGAGCCTAGACACTACGGTTTCGAATCAGCGTGTTACATTTTTCCGCTTACGTTCGGAAAGCGAGGCAGCAAAGCACTGGAGTGGCATTGGCGTCGATCTCGAAGATAGCGTTCGTAGCGGTCCTTTCCGGAGGAGCCCTTCTTGTGGCCTACTTTGCGATCGCAGGCGAAAATGCTGGCGTCCTCCTACGACCGCACATTGGAAGGCGAGCCTATGGCGAACGGACAGACTTTCGACGCAGACGATTACACGGCAGCCCACAAGAGCATGCCTTTCGGCACGGAGATGGAAGTGAGCTACGGCGGCAAGTCCGTGCGGGTCACCATCACGGACAGGGGACCGTATGCGGCCGGACGCGACCTCGACCTCTCGTTGGCAGCGGCGCAGGAGATCGGGCTTGCTGGTAAGGGAGAGGCGCCTGTGCGGGTGAGGGTCGTCTGACCGTACCGCGTCGCTCTACCTGTGGTCTTGCAGGAAATCCAGCACGATCCTGTTGAATTCTTCGGGTCGCTCCATGTTGGGCACGTGGGCCGTGCCATGCATGATGACCTTGCGTGCGTTGGGCAGCTCTTTCTCTAGAAGGTCGGCCGCGGCGAAGATCCTGGGCTGGTCCTCGTCACCGACTATCAACAACGTCGGGGCTTGTACGTCGGGGAGACGGTCGGCCGCCGGCGGCTCGGGTTCCCACTCATCGCCCAGTTCGGTGGCTTCATTCTGGAGCGCGATCAGGTTCATCTCCCTGACCAGGTCCCGGACGGCGGCGTCGACATATTCGGGAGTCCTGCTCGGGCCGTCGACCCAGATCCTGACCTCCAATTCGGAGACGAGATCTAAATCCCCGGCCTCGTCGGCGGCGACAAGCTCATCCCACTCTTTGGGGAGGCCGAAGTCCGGGTCGAATCCACTCACAGCGGATCCCACGAGGACGAGGTCCCCAACCCTCTCCGGGTACTCGAGCGCGAAGTCGAGCACGGCCCCGCCCCCCATCGAACAGCCCACGAGATGCGCACGATCTACGTCCAGGAAATCCAAAAGACCGCGCAGGTCTTCGTGGTGGGAGAACGACCCGTCCAAGATCTCGGTTCTTCCGAAGCCGCGCAGATCGTAGCGTACTACCTTGTATCGTTCGGCGAAGGACGAGATCTGACCTTCCCACATCCTGCTGTCCGCGATCCCCGCGTGTACGAGGACGAGCGGCTCACCTTCTCCCGCTACCTCGTAGTAGATCCCCGCGCCGTTGACCTCGGCCACGCCCGTTTCCCGATGCATCTCTTCCCTTTCCAGATACGTTTGCGTTTCTCTGGGTCCGGCTCCAGGCCCGGGATGTCACCCCATCCCCCGGTTATATCCTGTCTTCGATGACACACCCTCTGAAGACACATCGGTTGCCCGGATCGGGCAGTATACGCTTGCCAGGTCGAAGTCGCAGGACGGCGCTCTGGGGTCGCGGGTATAACATACGGGCGTGGCAATCGCAGAGAGGAGCGAACTATGACGCTGACGATCGGGACCGGTCCGTTCGGCGACCAGGGCGAAAAGACGTTCAACTTCGAGGTAAGGGCCCCCGGCGACCACGTACTGTATTTCGAGGACTCCCCGCGCCGGGTGCGGGTAATGTTGGGCGGCGAGACCGTGGCCGACAGCCGCCGCGTCAAGCTCATGCACGAGACGCGCTATCTGCCCGTCTACTACTTCCTCGAAGAAGACGTGCGGATGGACCTTCTGGAGGCCACGGACCACACGACGCACTGTCCCTTCAAAGGCGACGCCTCATACTGGTCGGTGCGCGTCGGCGAGAAGGCCGCCGAGAACGCCGTTTGGTCGTACCCCGAGCCCATAGAGGCCGCGCCGCCGATCGCGGGTTACCTCGCGTTCTATTTCCGGAAGATGGACGCCTGGTTCGAGGAAGACGAGGAGATCTTCGTACATCCCCGCGACCCCTATCATAGGGTGGACGCGCTGGAGAGCTCCAGGCACGTCAAGGTCTCGGTCAACGGGGAGGTCGTCGCGGAGTCGGATCGCCCCAAGGTCATTTTCGAGACCGGCTTGCCGCCACGCTACTACATTCCACCCGAGGACGTGCGCGACGACGTTCTCGTCCCTAGCGACAAAGAGACACAATGCCCGTACAAGGGTACCGCGTCCTACCATTCGGTAAGAGTTGGCGACGAGACCGTGGAAGACCTCGTCTGGCACTACCCCGAGCCAATCGCCGCCGTTTCGGGCATCAAGGACCACCTCAGCTTCTTCAATGAGAAGGTAGACCTGGAGGTCGACGGTGAGCCCCAGGAACGGCCCAGGACACAGTGGTCCTAGGGCGGTTCTCGGAAAGGATGAGACACTGAGCGGGAGGCTTCAGGTTACAGGCTTCAGCAAGAAGACCTGAAGCCTGTAGCCTGCTTCGTGCAAGGATCAATTATGCCGCAACCCTTTGTGAGAGATCGGGTCACGTCCTGGGGTTCTCATCCTCATCCGGCCATCTGGCGCCGTTGTACCAGTATTGTCGGATCGCCTCGAGTTGACGTCCCTTCGTTTCGGGGGCCAGGGCGTATATAAAGACGAACGAAACTATCCCGAGCACGAAAAAGATACCGAAGGTCAGCGATCCCCCCAGTGAGCCCAGCGCGCTGAGGAACACCACCCCGACGATAAAGTTAGCCAGGAGATCCGAGGTCAACATCGCCGACCCGCCCTGGGTACGAAGGCGCGCGGGGAAACTCTCGGAGGCGTAGACCCACACGAGCGCGCCGTAGCCGAAGTTGAAGCCCACGATGAAGAGGAGGATGCCAACGAGAGCCAGAATTATGGAAGGACCCATCAAGTAAGCGACGACGAGCATCGCGTTGGCCGTCACCATAACACCAACCCCGGTCAGTAGGGTTGGCCTTCGTCCCCACCTGTCGACCACGAGGAATGAGCCAATCACCGCTACCACGCCGGCGAGCTGGATAAAACCGTTCACTACTATCGCCTGGAACGGGTCGGTGATTCCGACCTCCTGGATGATCGTCGGGCTGAAGTAGATGATGGCGTTGATGCCGGTGATCTGTACCAGAAAGCCGAGGGTGATAACGAAGAAGCTGGCCAGCCGAAGGCGCCCCTGGAAGAGTTCCATGAAGTTGCCCTTCTCCTCATAGGCCAGGTCTTCTTCGATACGCCGCACCTCTTCTTCTGGATTCGCGTCTCTCTGGACCTTCCCTATCAGGTCCAGCGCCTCCTCGCGCTGGCCGTTCATCAGGTACCAGCGAGGCGTGTCTGGCAGCCTCAGGACGAAGAAAAGCACGAACAGGGCGGGTATCGCAGAGAGCGAGAGGATCAAACGCCAACTCTCGGTCCCGGCGAGGGCAGCGCCAACGAAGTAGGCGACGGCGATGCCCGAGACCGTGGCGATCTGGAACGTGACGATCATGGAGCCCCTCACGGTCCTCGGCGCTGACTCTGCGATGTAAGCCGGCGCGACGACTATCGAGACGCCGATGGTGAAGCCGAGTAGGAACCTAATTGCGAGCAAGAACCACTCGTTGGGAGCGAGCCCCTGGAGCGCGGCGAAGAGCACGTAGCCGAGGGCGATCCCGACCATCGTGCGTTTGCGTCCGATCGTGTTGGAGATACGACCGGCCGAGAATGCCCCGGCTAACTGCCCGAGCACAACAGCCGTGGTCACAGCCGAGGTCATGAAGGTAGTGAGACCGAAATCAGGCACCAGGAAGAGGAGCGCGCTCGCTATCGAACCAAGGTCGTAACCGTAGATGAGGCCGATGATCGCGGCCGTGCCGGCAATATACACGTTGAGCCTGGAGACGGAGCCTCGTGCATCTCCCCGGCTGGAATCGACAGTTTCTCCCTCCGACACGATACACCCCTTCTCTCGACCCCACGGCGCGAAGCCAACTCGACCGAAGTATCCCTCCCCTACTGCCTATTTTACCGACCTTCGAGTACACCGCGCAAGCAGGGATGGAAACGATCAGGAGGCCCCGAGCACGTATTCTCCGTCCTCACCGCGGGCGAGCGCTGCGGCGCCGAGCATTCCTGACTTCGCTCCCAGCGTCGCGCCTCTGATCTCCACGAGATCCCTCGCTGGCGAGCATGAGCGAAGGCGCAGTTCCCTGCGGGCAGGCTCGAGCATCAGGTCTCCCGCCTCCGAGGCGCCCCCGCCTATCGCGATCACCTCGGGATCGAAGACGTTCACGAACATGGCGAGGCCTATCCCTAACCATGTTCCGGCCTCCCGCAGCACTTCCAGAGCGGCCCCATCGCCCTGGCGGGCGAGGTCCAACACGTCTTCACCGAGCGGCGTCCTGGCGAGGCTGCCCAGGGCCGAGCCAGGATGTTCGCTTGCCACCTCCCTGGCGCGCCTCCCTATCGCGGTTCCGGAGGCGAGCGCCTCGAGACATCCTCTATTTCCGCATCCACAGCGAGGACCGCCGGGCTGGATGGTTATATGCCCCAACTCCCCGCCCATACCGTGGGCGCCCCTGAGCAGTACACCGTGAGAGATGACCCCGCCACCCACCCCAGTCCCCAGGGTCACGAAGACGAGATTATCGACGTCCTGCCCGGCACCAAAGCGGAACTCACCCCAGGCCGCGGCGTTGGCGTCGTTCTCCACGGTAACCCTTAGTCCTGTTCGTCCGCCAAGTTCCTCCTTCAGGGGTATGCCCTCGATAGCCTCGAGGTTGGCCGCGCTCAGGATCTTGTTTTCGCTCGCAAGGATATAACCAGGTGCGGCCAGGCAAACGCCACCTATCTCGTAGCCTCGCTGGACCTCCAGGATCGCCTCAGCGATGGTCGAGAGCAACGGTTCCCTGACGTTCTTCGTCGGGTATCTCACCTCGTTCAGTCGTTCGCCCTCAGCCGATACGACCCCGGCGGCGATCTTCGTTCCTCCTACATCCACCCCTACGGCATTCATAGCCTCTCCTCACCTTTCCCGAAGAAGCGCCACGCAAGATCGGGAGACTATCGTTTACTGTATTCTAGTTGCCTACAAGGTCGGGCGTTGACGCCAGCCACGAAAACAGGGGGTGAAGATGCGGTTCCAGGGTCGGGTGACCGTCATCACTGGTGGCGGCTCGGGGCTCGGGCGGGTGCTTGCACTCCGTTTCGCGGCGGAGGGCGCCGCCGTCATCGTGGCTGACGTTGTGGGGGAGCGCGCGACGGCGGTGGCAGGCGAGATCTCCGAGGCAGGTGGCAGGTCCCTGGCACAAACAGCGGACGTAACCGACGCGGGTGATGTCGAGGCGATGGTGGAGACCTCCAGGGAGGCGTTCGGACCCGTGGAGATACTCGTCAACAACGCGGCGAAGGCTACCGACGCGGATTTCCTCGACCTGAGCGCGGAGACCTGGGACAACGACGTGGCGATCACGTTGAAGGGACCGTTTCTCTGCTCGCAAGGCGTACTTCCTGACATGACTCAGAACAAGTCTGGAGTCATCCTCAACATAGCCTCGGTAAACGCCCTCACGTACTTCGGCAACGAAGCATACAGCGCGGCGAAGGCAGGTATCCTCAGCCTGACCAGGAGCCTGGCGGTACGCTACGGGCCTTTCGGCGTGCGCGTGAACGCCATCGCTCCAGGCACACTCAGAACACCGGCCTGGGAACAACGCAGGCAGGAGAACCCCGAGATCCTGGAGCGCATGGCCAAGTGGTATCCGCTTGGCCGCGTCGGCGAGCCCGAGGACGTGGCCGGAGCCGCCCTCTTCCTCGCATCGGACGAAGCGGCCTGGATCTCGGGCGCCGTCCTCCCCGTCGACGGGGGACTCACCGCCGGCAACCTTCAGATGGCGCAGGAGATCGTTCTAGGGTCCGAGGAAGACACCCCATGACGCAGAGCCGGCAGGTAGGCTGCGCCACGATATCCAGCTTTGATCCCAAAACTCAGGCTGTATAGTCTGGCCGCATGGACACGTCGATGCTCGCGTTCGCCACCGACCTTCACGACGAGGGACTCGACATGGTCCTCGGCAACGTGCAGGAGCGGGCTGGCCTGGGCGGGCTGACGCTTGCGGCCTCGTACCACGACGCCAGGGACATCTTCCCGCACAATCCCGTCAGCAAGGTTCGTTATCTCGAAGGCGGCGCCGTGTTTTTCAGGCCGGACGGACCACGCTACGAGGGGCTGCGACTCAGGCCCCACGTCGCAGGGCTCGCCCGCGCGACAGATCCTCTGGAAGACCTCTGCGTGGCCGCCGGCGAGCGGGGAATGGACGCGAACGCGTGGGTGGTCTTCATGCACAGCGACAGGCTCGGCTTCGAGCACCCCGGCTGCGCCACACAGAACGCGTTCGGGGACTCCTACTTCACTGACCTGTGTCCATCCAACCCGGAGGTGCGGGGCTATGCGCGGGCGCTCGCGTCTGACGTCGCACGCTACGACGTCTCGACAGTCTTCGCCGAGTCGCTCCATTTTCATGGGCTTGAGCACGGCTACCATCACGAGCGCTACTTCGAGGAGATCGGGGCGGTTGGACACTACCTGCTCGGTCTGTGTTTCTGCGTCCACTGTCTCGAAGCGGCAACCAACTCAGGCGTCGACGCAGAACTGGTCCATCGCTCCGTCCGCGACGAGTTGGAGCGCCGGTTGTCCGGCGAGAACGAAAGCTCCGAGGAGGTCTCACGCGAGATACTTGCGGACTTCGGAGGCGACCAACTCCTTGGATACCTCGAAGCGCGGACGGGAACGGTTACCTCGCTCGCGGCCGAGGTATCCGCGGCCGTCGCCGACGAGGGAGCGAGGTTCGTTTTCCTGGATCTCTCCGGGGCGGAGAAGGGCTTCGCCACGGGACATCCCACGGGAGAGGCATCACCTACTATCGGGTGGAAGACAGGCGTGGACGCCGCCGCCCTGGCGGAGGTATGCGACAACGTAGAAGTCACGGGCTACGCCGCGGACGCCGGACGGCTACGCTTCGATCTCGATGCTTATCGTGCCTTGCTGGCGTCCAGGCCTGGCCTGCTGCTTCGTCCCATGCCCCCCGACTGCCGATCGGCTGACAACCTCGCCGAGAAAGTAGACGTTGCCCGCGAGCGCGGGCTGGAGCGCCTCGACTTCTACCATTACGGGTTCTGTAGACTGCGCTCTCTTGATTGGATCAGGGAGTCCCTTACAGACTGACAGGCTACAGGATTCAGGCATTTCGTTCGAAGTACAGGGGTCGCTACCCGGCTTCCGGAACCGCGGCGATACAGTCGATCTCTACAAGGAAGCCCAGGAGGGAGGCGCCCACGGTGGTACGGGCCGGAGGGTCGTGGGTGAAGAATTCTTTGTACACCTCGTTGAACTCCTGAAACCGCGTGAGGTCCGTCACGTAAGCATTGACCTTGACGACATCATCGAGACCCGAGCCTGCGCCCTCGAGGATCGTGCGCACGTTCTTCAGCGTCTGGCGAACCTGGTCGGCGAAGGCGTCGGGAATAGTGCCAGTCTCCGGGACTACGGGACCCTGCCCCGAAATGAACACGAAGCCACCCGATACTACGGCGTGCGAGTACGGACCAGCCGGATTCGGTCCCTTCTCGACGGTAACGGTCTTCCTCATAGATCCTCCTTTGTGAACATCGTGCTCAACGGTTACTCCTTGCTATCGTTGTACCCGCCCTCGTGCCCCGATGGAGCCCGAGCTCTATAGTCGCCTCTCCGTTGACCAGTACACGGGAGATGCCTTCGGGGAAGCGTTTGGGGTCCTCATAGGTGGCCCTGTCCGAGATGGTCTCAGGGTCGAATACGACCAGGTCGGCGGCGTATCCAGGTGAGATCAGACCCCGGCAGCCAAGCCTGAACCGCCGGGCAGGGAAGGAGGTCATCTTTCTGACCGCCTCTTCGAGGGTCAATAACTTCTTCTCCCGCACGTACGTTGCGAGGACGTGCGGAAAAGTCCCGTACAGACGAGGGTGGGGCTTTTCGGCCTGGTCGTGGAGGCTGTCCGAGGCTATGAGCGCCCGGTCCCACTTCATCACCTGCTCCACGTCGTCGTCGGCCATGTGGAAGAATACGATCGCGACCTTCCCATCCTGCTCGAGGAGCAGGTCCATCATGCAATCTACGGGTTCCAGCTCCCGCGCCTCACCGATCTCGGCGATGTTCTTGCCTTCGACGTAGACGCTCTCCCACCCCGTCGAAGCCACGAGGTTGTCCCAGCTGTTCTGTTCGTGTTCCAACTCCTCCCTGATCCTCATCCTGCTATCAGGGTCTTTCAGCCTATCCAGTGCCCTGGCGACGCCCCCCTCGAGCGCCCACGGCGGTAGCAGCGTGGTCAGGGTGGTCGACCCGGCAGTGTAAGGGTATACGTCGCAGGTGACGTCAAGACCTCTGGACCTCGCGGCTTCCACGAGTTCCATTGCCCTGGTTACGCCACCCCAGTTCCTTCTCCCCGCAGCTTTGAGGTGGCTGATCTGGAGCGGTACGCCGCACCGCTCGGCGATCCAGATCACCTCTTCGATGGAGGGGATCAGGCTGTTCCCCTCGCCCCTGATGTGGGCGGCGAGAAGCCCATCATAGCCAGGGAGCACGGAACAAAGCTCCGCCAGTTCCTCCCTCGGGGTATAGCTTCCCGGCGCATACATGAGACCCATGGAGAGGCCTATCGCCCCGGCCTGGAGGGCTTCTTCCAGCAGGCCCTTCATGCGGTCAAGCTCCCCGCTCGAAGCGGGCCTGTTCTCGAAACCCATCACCGCTATCCTCAACGTCCCGTGGCCGACGTAGGTGGCGACGTTTCCCGCTAGCGTCGTCCCGAGGAGAGCTTCCATGTACTGCGCGACCCTCTGCCAGGACCACGCCCGATCCGTCGTACCTAGCACGGGCTCGACGTAGCTCCTGAGTAACTCCAGGTTTTCGGGCGAGAAGGGCGCCGGCGTCATTCCGCAGTTGCCGACGACCTCGGTGGTGACACCCTGCCTGAGCTTAATCTCGCTCTCCGGCGCGTCGAGGATCATGAGGTCAGAGTGGCAGTGGCCATCTATGAACCCAGGCGCAATTACCTGGCCGCCGACGTCAATGGTTTCCCGACCTTCCTGCTTCACCTTTCCAATATTGGCTATCAGGCCGTCTTTGATCCCCACGTCGCCGAAGAACCAGGGATTGCCTGTCCCGTCCACGACACGCCCGGTTTTCAGCACGAGGTCCAACACAGCGGTCCTCCTACCAGACCTTCCCACGGGCAGCCACAGGCTTCTCTTCCAGGGTCCCGTCCTCACCGGCCAGGTACAAGGAGTCGTGCAGGTTGACGGTGCTGCAAACGTGGTTGGGGATGATCCTGATCTTGTCCCCGACCCTGAGGCCGCTCTCACCGCGCAGGGAGATCATGCCGTGCTCCTCCGTGAGCCTCTCCAGAACGGCTTCGGGGTGCCCGACCACCTCCCCGAACCCGACGAGGTTCAGGGGCTTGACTCCCGGCTGCACGTCAGTGGCGAAGGTCTTGCTTCCCCCATCGATGATGGCCAGGTCGCCGGTTGGCCTACTGACCACGGTCGCGACCACCTCGGCGGCGCAGTCTCCGGGCGCGCATGCACCCATCCGTGCCTGCATCCTATCGTAGAAGACGTAGGTGCCAGGCCGGATCTCCGTCACCCCAGCCACCCCGGCCGCGTGCCTGGCAGTCGGGGTAGAGCCGAGGCTGACGTCCTGTATGCTTATGCTTCGTTCTCTGATCCGGTCCGCCACAGATACCATCAGCCCACCCTCCTGCAGGCCAGCCCCTTCGAGGTCGAGCGTCGGCGAGCCATCGAGAACGGCTCCCCGGTACGTGTAGATCCCGGTCAGCTCCACGTTGTCCAGGGAATGTACTTCGCTTGCAAGCTCGACAGCCGTTTCGTAGGGGACCCCGGTTCTCCTTAGCCCGGTATCCACCTCCAATCTGACCTCGAGGACGTGCTCTTCCGTCCCAGCGACGGCGGAGACCTTCCTTGCCCCTTCCAGGCTATCTACCCCGATGATGAGCCTGATCCTCCTGCTCAATGCGATGGCGCGCCGTATCTTCTCCTCCGTTACGAGAGGATAGGCGACGAAGATATCGGCCAGCCCGCCACCGGCCATGACCTCCGCCTCGGAGACTTTGGCGACCGTGATCCCAACGGCACCCGCTTCCACCTGCTGCCTCGCTATCGCGGGTACCTTGTGAGTCTTCACGTGGGGCCTGAGGGTGACACCGCTCGCGCGTGCTACTCCGGCCATCTCCAGGATGTTCTTCTGCATCCTTGCACCATCCACAGAGAGATAGGGTGTCCCAGGAGGCTGGCCCCTACCCGTCAAACGTGACACCTACCCCGGTCGTGGTATCGAGCATCGAGGCTCCTCTCTCGGTTACTCTGGAGCCAGGCCCTTGCTCCTCAACTCCCCAAGCGCCTTCTCCGACTTGTTCAGTCCTTCCAGGCCCATGCCTTTCAGGATCTCGGGCGCTTTGGTGAACTGTATCTCCGAGTAGTCTACGACCTGCCAGTGGTTGCCCCACGGGTCGAGGAAGTCGAGGCCCCTGCCTGGCAGTATTTCGACCCCCATCCCCCTGAGTGCTCGCCGGACCACCCTCCTGTCATCGACCACCATCCCGATGTGCCTGTGACCATCTGTTGAGGGGTTCTCGCTTTCGGCGAGCGCGAGGAATTGGTCACCGGCATCTACAAACGCCATCCTGGGGCTGCGTCCCCGCAACTGTATATCGAAGAGGCGCCCGTAGAACTCCAGCGCTTCCCCGATGTCTCCGACCTCGAGGGCGACGTGGTTGAACCCGATGAGCTTCGCGCGATCCGCCATGCTCCCATTATCTACGCGCCAGGACAGTCCCGCTACCCGGAGAGTCGGCAAGTGAGTTCCGTTCCAGGCCTCGGGATAACGTCGTTGATGCGAACGATCTCCTATTCTCGCTCGCGCAAACCCGTCTTCGTTTAGTCTGTTTGGGTCGATTCGCTCGTATCTTCGGGGCGATCCTTTATCCTATGACGTTCCAGCGCGCGTCGCCCTACAGCGTTGAGGAAGGCCAGGATGATTCCAAGCCCGATGAAGATATAGAGGATGGTGAAGACCTTGCTCGCTGCCGTCGTCGGGTAGAGGTCGCCGTATCCGACGGTGGTCAGGGTAATAACGCTGAAGTACAGCGCGTCGAGCGGGCTCCATCCCTCGACCCGGCTGTAGAAGACGGCCCCGCCGAATAGCAGGAAGAACACGAGGAAGAACAGCCCCCTGAACTCGGGGTCTCTCCACGAGCGGAGCATGATCCGGCAGAGCCGGGCCAGGACAGTCAGGAAAGCTATCACAGAGACCTCCACGGCGACACCGGGGCCGCCAGAGATATAGGGACTGTAACCGTTCCGGCCTGCCCTACGGCTACCCGCGGAGTTGCGGCAGGACCGAGTGCGCCATTGCTTCGAGGGCATCCATGTCGTCCACTTCGAGCCACTGCAGCATCACCCGCTGCACTCCCGCCTCGGAGAGCCGTCCGAGCCGCTCGACGACCTCGTCTGTCGTACCGGCAATGATCGCCGCGGGGACCCAATCCGGGTCAGTCCCTTCGAGCTTGCTGTCTACATCGGCCTGCGTGCGGCCGAATACGACGCGCGTCATCAAGGTTCTGCGTACCGCATCCGGCGCCCGGCCAGCCTCGTCCAATTGCTCGTTCAATCGCCTGTCGAGCTTCGCGAACTCTTCGGCCTCAAGGTAAACGGCGTTCCACTCGTCGGCGTAGCGTGCTGCGAGTGGGAGCGTCTTGCGCACGCCGTTGCCCCCGATGACGATCGGTGGCCCGCCCGGACGTGGCGAGCGAGGCAGGATCAGGGCGTCTCGCAATCGGTAGAACTTGCCGTCGAAGGAGACGGGTTCCTCGCTACGGAGCAGCCGGGAAACAACCTCTAATCCCTCCTCGAAGCGCGCGAAGCGTTGGTTGGTATCCAAGAGATCGAAGCCAAAAACCTCATGTTCCTCCTCGTGCCAGCCGGCACCCAGGCCGAGCCGCAGTCGTCCGCCGGCGAGGTTGTCGACGGCCGAGGCCTGCCAGGCGGTAATGATGGGGTGTCTGAAGGAGACGGGTGAGACCAGCGGGCCAAACTCGATCCTCTCTGTGTTGTCCGCCAGCCAGGTGAGCGAGGACCACAGCTCCAGGCCATCCCGGTGCGCTCCTGTCTCCTTGCTCGGAAAATGGTCCGAGCGGTACAGACCGGCGTAGCCAAACTCCTCGACCGCGCGCACGACCCGCCGCCAGCGGTCCCAGCCTACCCCCTCCTGTCCCTCGACCATGATCGCGACTTCTATCACTCAGTCTCCCCTCAGATCAGCTGACACCTTGATTCTAGCCCGTGGCGAGGCTGACGAATACAATGCTCGGCATGGCGGAACGCATTTTCGGACACGTGCCCGGTTACCCCGAAGGAAGCCTCTTCGAGAATCGCGCCGAACTGAGAGCGAGCGGAGTCCACACGCCGATCCAGGCTGGTATCTCTGGAAGTCAGACGGAGGGAGCGGACTCGATAGTTCTCTCCGGTGGTTACGAAGACGATGCAGACTACGACGACATGATCATCTACACCGGACACGGAGGGAGAGATCAGGCCTCCGGACGGCAGACACACGATCAGCCCTTCACCCGCGGCAACCGCGCCCTCGCGCTCAATAGGCAGAATGGTCTTCCCGTCCGCGTAATCCGAGGCTCCGGCCACAACTCGCCTTATTCGCCGTCCTCAGGCTACAGCTACGACGGGTTGTATGCAGTCGAGGATTTCTGGCATGAGGTTGGCAGGTCAGGATTTAGGATCTGGCGTTTTCGTCTAGTTGGGATCCCGGGAAAGACGGTTCCCGGCCAGATCATTGCGGAGGAACCGGCCGAGTATTCTGTTCCGGACCGCAGGGAAGTGAGAGCATCGCGGATCGTCAGAGACACGGTGCAGGCAAGGGAGATCAAAGCTCTCTACGATCACACCTGCCAGATGTGCGGAACCCGGCTGGAATGCCCCGCAGGACCGTACGCGGAAGCTGCGCACATACGACCGCTCGGGGCACCGCACAACGGGCCGGACACAATGGACAACATCCTTTGCCTGTGCCCCAACGATCATGTCCTCTTCGACAACGGTGCTGTATCGGTCGCGGAAGATCTATCTTTGATCGGCGTTGATGGTGTCCTCTTTGTTCACAGAAACCACCATATACAGCGAAACTATCTCGCCTATCATCGGGAGCATCGCGTCGTGCTCACAGAAGGCTAGCTTCTCTGAGCATATGTTATCGGCACCTTGGCGTGCCTGGAGATCCGCAAAGCCTGTTATTTGATGTCCGCCACAGCCTCCACATCTTTGACGAGGACACGTCCGCCTGATCCAGTGCCCTTGATGCCAGAGAGGTCTACGTCCAGGTCTTTGGCCCGACGCTCGGCGGCTTTCGTGACCTCTGGGCCCTCGTCGCGCGAGTGGTCTTCCTGCTCGGCAGTACCGGCGTCTTGTGTAGCCAGCCGCTCTTCGATGAGGTTGCGGAGTTCCTTGATATCTGCGCCCTGATCCTTACGCGCCTTCTCCAGCTTTTCAGCAAGCTTGTCGTTCTGTTCCTTGAGCCTGGCCACGTCCTTCTTCAGGCTTTTTACCGCTTTGTCTTTCTTCTTAGCCATCTTCGGCTCCGCCTCTCGTCGAATTACACTTCATGACTGTTCGGGCTACTCAACGCTTGGTAGATGCCTTGGCCTGGAGCTTTCGAACGATTCGAGGTCTTCCTCGTAAGTGAGCGTAAGGCTTATGTCGTCGAGGCCCTGCATGATGCGCTGGCGGGTAAAGTCGTCCATCTCGAAGGTCTCGTGGACGTTGGGGGCTGTGACGGTGAGCTCGTCCAGCTCGATCGTGATCATGGTCTCTGGGTCCTCCCGAACTGCCTCCAGAAGTTCCCTGACGGTCTCCTCGGGCAGGTCGATCGCGAGGAGCCCATTCTTTGTCGAGTTGTTCTTGAAGATATCAGCGAAGGAAGGTGCGATGACCGCGTCGAAGCCGTGATCCTTTATCGCCCAGACCGCGTGCTCGCGGCTCGAACCCGACCCGAAGTTTTGGCCCGCGATCAGGATCACGGCGTCTTTGTGCTCGTCCTTGTGCATTATGAAGTCCTCGTCCTCACGCCAGCTGGAGAACAGGAACTGTCCGAACCCCGTTCGTTCTATGCGCTTGAGGGCGTCGCTAGGGACGATCTGATCGGTGTCCACGTCCGAGTAACCGAGCGGAAGCGCTTTGCCGGAGACGCGGTCTACAGCCTCCATTTACCCCACCTCCATCGGTACGCCTAGCTCGCTCGGAGCAGCAAACCGGCCCATGACGGCCGTAGCAGCGGCCACGGCCGGGCTGACGAGGTGCGTCCTGCCGCCCTTGCCCTGGCGCCCCTCGAAGTTGCGGTTGCTGGTCGAGGCGCAACGCTCACCGGGCTGCAATATATCGGGGTTCATGCCGAGGCACATCGAGCACCCGGCGTTACGCCAGTCGAATCCAGCCTCGGTGAAGATCTCCGCCAGCCCCTCTTCCTCGGCCTGCTTCTTTACGCGCATCGAACCTGGCACGACCATCGCCCGGATTCCTTCCTTGACCTTGTGGCCTTCGAGGACACCGGCGGCGGCACGCAGGTCCTCGATGCGCGCGTTGGTGCACGACCCGAGGAAGACCGTGTCCACCTCTATGTCCCGGATCGCCGTGCCCGGTTCCAGCGCCATGTACTTGAGCGCCCTCTCGTGACCATCGTTCCCGGGCTCAGGAACCTCGCCGTCGAGCGGCACGGTCTGCGCCGGGGTCGTGCCCCACGAGACGTAAGGAACGAGGTCCTCGGCCTGTATGACTACTTCCTTGTCGAACTCAGCGTCATCGTCGGTCGCCAGCTTCTTCCACTCCTCGACCGCCGCTTCCCAATGCTCGCCCTTGGGAGCAAACTCTCGACCTTCCAGGTACTCGAAGGTCGTCTCGTCGGGGGCGACGAGGCCGGCCCTGGCCCCTCCTTCGATAGACATGTTGCACACGGTCATGCGGCCCTCCATAGAGAGCTGCCTCACGGCCTCGCCGCGGTATTCGATTACGTGCCCGACCCCCCCGCCCGTCCCGATGCGGTTCAGGATGCCGAGCATGAGATCCTTGGCCGTGACGTCGGTGGGAAGCTCGCCCTCGACGGTGACGGCCATGGTCTTCGGTCGGCTCTGAGTAAGGGTCTGGGTGGCGAGGACGTGCTCGACCTCGCTGGTCCCTATACCGAACGCGAGCGCGCCGAACGCGCCGTGGGTGGCGGTGTGCGAGTCACCGCAAACGATGACCAGCCCAGGCTGCGTTAGCCCCATCTCGGGTCCTATGATGTGCACGATGCCCTGCCCGATGGAGCCCCACTCGTTCAGCGTTATGCCGAATTCCTCGCAGTTGTTCTTCAAGGCTTCCATCTGCTTGGCCGACACCTTATCCTCGATCGGCAAGCCGAACTCCGAAGTCGGGACGTTATGGTCCATCGTCGCGAGCGTAAGATCCGGCCGTCTCACCCCCCTTCCCGCGAGCCTGAGGCCCTCGAAGGCCTGCGGGCTCGTCACCTCGTGCACCAGGTGCAGGTCGACGTAGAGCAGGTCTGGCTCCCCCTCGGCGCTCCGCACAACGTGCTTTTCCCATACTTTCTCGACGAGTGTCTTGGGCCTAGCCATCAGCGTCCTTCCCGTTCTCTGAGACTTCGTGTCCTTTTCTACCATTGTAAACTGCGAACCTGTGATCTTTGTATCTACATCTGACCCCTTCGAAACCGGCCTCGCCAAGCCATCCAAGCTGCGCATCTAGGGTCGCGTTCTTGTCTGCCCTCATACGCAAGAACGCGGTGGCCAGAACTTCTTCCGAAACACCGGCCTCGCGCACCCGCCGCAGCCACCACTCCCCGTACAACGTCTCCTCCTCGGGCGTCTCGCCAGAGATTTGATCCGCGTTAACGAAACACCCGCCCAGCGCGAGCGAACGACGGACTTTCTCGAACAGCTCCCTCTTGTCCCCGTGCATTAGATGGTGGACCGAAAGCGCCGATACGACGAGATCGTAGCCTTCTTCTGTCCGGGGCAGAGGCTTGCGGGCGTAGTCCATAGTCCGAAACTCGAAACGCCCCTGTTCAACTGCCAGGCGACGGCGCGCCACCCTGAGCATCTCTACCGAAACGTCGACGAGCGTGATCCGCGACCTCGGGAACTTCTCCGCGACCATCGCGCTCAGGAGTCCCGTCCCGGCCCCGATGTCGAGCACCCGTATCTCCTGTTCCGCTCCAAAAGGGATGCTCTCCAGCACGGCCCCATAGAAGCGGTCGAAACCGGGCACGAGTTGCCGTCTGGTGCGGTCGTAATCCCGCGCCGCCTCCCCGAACAGCGTCCCGGCCGTCACGCCGTCTTCCTCGCCGTGATGTTGAGGCGGACGTAGTCTAAAGTGGGCTTTCCATCAACGGCAGCCACCCTCTTGGCGACCTCAGCCGCGAAGGGACCCTTCAACTCTTCCGACAGCCGGTCGAGGTGCCCACCGAGCACGATCGCCCCGAGGTAGCGCGAGAGCTCTTGCACAGAATCGAACGCCGCGACCTCGTCGTGCAGCCACGTCTCGACCTCTTTGAACCCCGCGGCCTCCAGGCGCTCTTTCGTACTATGGGGATCGGCGTAGTACTTGTCGTCTTGCCAACCCTCGAAGCAGGATCGGAATCTCTCTTCCCTCATTGTTTCGTCTACGGCGTTCGTGGCACGAGAGATGTTGCCTTCGCCGCCGCACTGGGCGACGAGGCGTCCATGCAGCTTCAAGGCCAGCGATAGGTTCTGGAAGAGTCGGTCGTGGTCGTTTATCCAGTGAAACGTCGCGGTAGAGAGGATGAGATCAACCGGCTTCGGAACCTCGAGCGATGTTAGATCCTGACGCTCCACCCGTACGCGCGGCTCTCCGATGAACCGCCTCCTCGCCGCCTCAACCATCGCCACGGAACTGTCCACGGCAAGCACGGATCCCTCGGGCAGCTTCTCGAGCAAGAGCTCCGTCACCCGACCGGTCCCGCATCCAGCGTCGATCGCAGCCTCGTCCCCCCTAGTCTCCAGCCGACCGACGATCCCAACCCCCCAACTGGTCATCGGCGCAGAGAGCTTCTCGTACTCAGACGCGTCCCACTCGCGAGCCAGGATCATACCTCTCTTGTGCTATCTCAAAATGTGAGACATAATGACCAACATATGAACAGTATAGAAGTTATCTCGTCCGGGAGCAAGAGTGGGGTCGGCGTGCTCGACAAGTCGGTAGCGATCCTAGCTTATCTCTCCAACCATAGTCCGGCATCGCTGGCCGGAGTTGTGGAGGGTACTGGATTGCCCCGTCCCACGGCGCACAGGCTGCTCTCCGCGCTGGAAGCGCACCATCTCGTATCGCGTCAGGAAGGAAGATACGTCCTTGGTCTGAGGTTGCTCGGGTGGGGAAACCGGGCTGCTGGGGTTGGGCTAGTGGGGCGGGCGGGGCCGGTGCTGGAGGGTTTGAGGGACGAGAGTGGGGAGAGCACGCAGCTCTACGTGCGGGAGGGGGATCACAGGGTCTGCGTGGCGTCCGTGGAGCGGGTGACGGGGTTGAGGGACACCGTGCCTGTGGGGGCGGTCATGCCGCTCTCGCGGGGGTCTGCGGGCAAGATCCTGTTGGCCTTCGCGCCAGGCGGGGTCGATGACCGGCCGGATGCGGCGGAGCTCAGGGGCATAAGTGTCAGGGGCTGGGCCCAGAGCGTGGCCGAGCGGGAGGCTGGGGTGGCGAGCGTCAGCGCGCCGGTCTTCGGGGAGGACGGCAGGCTCAAGGCGGCCGTGAGCATCAGCGGTCCCATCTCCCGCCTCACGGAGAGTCCGGGCCAGCGACTTTCTCACCTCGTCGTAGAGGCGGCGAGGGAGATAGAGGGGGATCTCGACGACTAGCGGCGTGTGACCGAGCTATCGCCGCCCGGATGCCTTCTACGCAAGGCGGTGTTCGTAGAGCTTCTGAAGGCTGGGTTCCTCTTCGGCGTCGAGGACGGCCTTTTCGAAGACGACCGAAGCGCGCCGGTCTTCGAGAGTCAGGGTAGCGACCTGGTTGTCGAAGAAGGCGGCGTCGTGGGCTAGGCGCCAGGTGAGGGGCTCTTTGGCGACGCCTGCCAGGCGGGCGAGGAGGCGGAAAGCGAGGCGGGCGATTCCTGTCCATGCGCGGCCCTGGAGGTAAGACTTCTTTGCTGGGAGGGCGTTGCGGAGTGGGGAGCAGACGGCCTGGTAGATGCGGCTTTTCGCGCTTTTTTCGAGCGTGGCTTCGGCGAGGTACCCGTGGTGTACGTCGCCGGAGAGAACCAGAACGGTCGAGGGTGGATGTCCTTTCTTACCGCTTGCCAGATCCTCCAGAAGTTCCACCATCGCGGTGAAAGAGTCGTGGAAGGAGGCCCAGTGGTCGAGGTCCTGGGAGCGGCGGAGGTTCTCTGCCCAACGCGCGGCGCGTTTCCCCCAGGCGCCGGAGCACAACCTCTCGTTCCAGCTCTGGAGGTGGTGCATCGCGGGACCGAGAAGCAGCGGGAGCGAGGTGCCGATGAGGAGATGGTCGAAGCCGCCGGTTGCCCGGTCGGAGATCCAGGCCCACTCCTCGGCGTCGACCATGGAGCGGTTACCCTCGGATAGCCTCCTGCCGCCGCGGGAGTCGATCATCAGGAGGCGCGTGTCGCCGAGGTCCCGACTGTAGCTCCAACGATTGCCGTCGGGGACGCGGTGGGTACGGGAGGCGAACTCGCGCAGCACGGGCCAGGCATCGTCGGCGTCTTTGACCATCTTGTAGAGGTTGTCATCTTTCAGGACTTCGGGGGAGAGGTTACCGAGGTGCTGGTAGACCCAGTAAGAAGCGTAGCCGCCGATGATCTGTTCGTTCCACCACGGCTGGTGGCGCATCTCCTCGACCCAGGCCTCCGAGATGTTCCAGTCATCGCCGACCTCGTGGTCGTCGAAGATCATGGCCGAGGGGACGGTGGAGAGGAGCCAGCGTATCGCCGGGTCCGACCAGGTGTCGCGGTAGATCTTGGAGTACTCCTCGAAGTCCGCGACGACCCCGCCGGGGGGATGTGTGGTGTCGCGGCGTCCGTCTATAAACTCGAGGGTATCGAAGGGGGGTTTGTGGGCGTAGATCTGGTCCCCAAGCAGCACGAGCGCGTGCGGCAGTTCTTCGGGTGGTTCATCTTTCAGGTCCATCGCCGTGGCGTAGAGGGCATCGACGCCGAGGCCGCGTGGGTCTTCATCGTGGCCGAGGGTGTAGGGCGGCTCGTGCGGGGCCGAGATGCGGCAGGAACCGAAGGTCAGCTTTAGGGCCTCGCCGTTTTTCAGCGGCCGGATCACGCTCCGAGGAAAACGAGACTCCGGCTCGGGCCACATCTTTTCTCCGTCCAACGCGACTTCGTACTCGTGGGCCGTGCCGGGCGCGAGACCGGCAACGTGCACGAGGGCGAAGTGATGGTCCCCAACGCGGAAAGTGTGCGAAGAGCAGCCCAGGACCTCGACCTCGCACGCGGCGTCGGTCTCGACCCAGACGGTCGCGTTGGTTTCTCCGACGTAGCGCAGGAGCGGCCCGAGGATCAACTCAGGCATCGCGTAGCTCAGCGTATCCCACAGCCCTTCCTCTCTCCCGGACAGGGGCACAGGATACATCAGGCGGCGCTTAGCGGACTTTGGCACGTCCGTTAGAATGTGACCATGGAGAACAAACAGAGAGTATTCAGCGGCATTCAACCTACTGGTAATTTGCACGTGGGCAACTATCTCGGGGCGCTCAAGAACTGGGTAGCCATGCAGGATGAGTACGACAACTACTTCTGCATCGTGGACCTGCATGCGATCACGGTGCCGCAAGACCCTGAGGTGCTCAGGCAGAAGATTCGGGAGGTCGCCGCGATCTACCTCGCGTCGGGCCTCGATCCGGAGAGGTGCGTGATCTTCCGCCAGAGCAGGGTGAGCGCGCACGCAGAACTGTGCTGGCTGCTGAACAGCGTGGCGCGCTTCGGCGAGCTCTCACGTATGACGCAGTTCAAAGACAAGACCCGCAAAGGCGGGGTCGAGTCGGCGAGCGCGGGCCTCTTCGACTATCCCGTGCTCCAGGCCGCCGACGTGCTTCTCTACAACGCCCATCTGGTGCCTGTTGGAGAAGATCAGAGGCAGCACCTCGAGCTCATGCGGACGCTCGCCAGGAGATTCAATCATCTGTATGGAGAGACGTTCGTCGTACCAGAGGCCATGATCCCCCCCACAGGGGCGAGGGTGATGTCGCTCGACGCGCCAGAGGAGAAGATGAGCAAGAGCTCCCCCAGGCCGTCCAGCTACGTCGCCATCCTCGACGACCCTGACGCCATAAGGAAGAAGATCCGTCGCGCCAAGACGGACTCGGGGACGGAGATCCTGGCTTCTGAAGAAAAGCCGGCCATTACCAATTTGCTCGACGTCTACTCTGCGATGTCCGGCGAGCCCGTCTCCGACATCGAAGCCGGCTATGAGGGCAAGGGCTACGGTGATCTCAAGAAGGAACTAGCCGAGGTCATTGTGGACGGCCTCGCGCCCGTGAGGGACCGCGCCCGCGAACTGCTCGACGACCCCGCGGAGCTCGACCGTCTTCTCGAGTCGGGTGCGAGGCGGGCACAGGAAGTCGCGCTGCCGACCTTGGGGAACGCTCAGGCCAGGCTGGGTCTCGATTAGAGGTAAGATCCAATGACTGCTCGGCGAGAAGGAGGCGAACCGATGCAAGCCCACTACATCGTGGACGAGAACGGCAAGCGCACGGGCGTCATCCTGCCAGTCGAAGAGTACGAGCGTCTGATCGAAGCCCTCGAGGATCTGGAGGACGCTCGGGCGTCCGACGAGGCGAGAGCCGCCGTGGCACGTGACGATGACGAGTTCATTCCCTACGAGCAAACTCGGGAAGATATAGCAAGGAGACGAGCTACAGTCTCTCCATACCTAGGAGAGTCAGCAAACGCATGGAGAAGCTTCCCACCGGGGCCTACGACCAGATGGACAGCGCGATACTAGCGCTCGCCGACGATCCTCGACCGCCGGGTTGCACAAGGTCAAGCGGTTGCGACGACTGGCGGGTTGGGGTGGGAGACTACCGGATCGTCTACGGAATAGACGATGGGCGTTGCGTGATAGAGATCGTGCACGTCGCCCACCGTCGCGACTTCTGCCGTCGGGGATAGAAGTGCAACGCCTCAAGGCAACGCTCGACCGCGTAGACCGAAAGGGATACGGGGCCTACAAAGACCTCTCCGGACCTCACGACTTCGGTCTCTTTGTTCTCTCTGTGGACAGGGTGCAGCGTGACCCCTTCGCCCCACCTTCCCTGATCCGAATCCGGACGAAAGTAAATCCGTTCGATCCCACGCTCTTCGAAAACCCCGTGCGCAGGGTCGCCTTCGAGGACTTCCTGACCAGGAGCGTCGATAGGTCCATACGCAACGTCGTGCGTGGAGACAGGGGCTCGGGTGGGAGCGGCCGGGTCGAGATACAGAGAACGTCCCAGGTCGTGCTCCCCCGCACCTCGATAGTAGTCACGCCCGAGTACGTCGAGGCCCGCATGGCCGTCGGCCTCCCCGCACGGGGCCGGAGCGTCGATGCCCGCGCGGCGAAGACGGTGCTCCTGCAAGAGCTGCCCGAAGTCGTACACAGAGGGCTTGTTCCGGCCCCTGAGGGTGGCGTGGACGAACAAACAGCGAGGCTCCACGTCGAGACTGTCGAGGATGCGGGCCACTTGCGGAGGCTACTGTCAGGAATCGGCCTGGTCGCGTTCGTCGCCGACGGGGCGATCCTGCCGAGGAAGAGCGGGGCCAGCGACAGGCCGCTCAGGGAGGGAGCCGTACCGTTCAGGAGCCCGGAGGAGTACAGGGTGGAGGTTGATCTACCGAACCGCGGCATTATCTCTGGCATGGGGATTCCCGAGGGCGTCACGCTCGTCGCGGGAGGCGGGTTCCACGGCAAGAGCACGCTGCTCTCGGCGCTCTCCTGGGGGGTGTACGATCACGTGCCCGGGGACGGCAGAGAGTTCGTGGTGGCGCGGGGGGACGCCGTCAAGATCCGGGCCGAAGACGGCAGGAGCGTCGCTGGGGTGGACATTTCGGCCATGATCGGGGAGCTGCCCGGTGGACGCAGTACTGAGGACTTCTCGACCACCAATGCCTCGGGATCTACCTCTCAGGCCGCGAACATCGCCGAGGCCATCGAGGTAGGCACGTCGCTCCTGCTCGTTGACGAGGACACCAGCGCGACGAACTTCATGATCCGGGACGAGAGGATGCGCGAGTTGGTGAGGAGCGAGCCCATCTCACCGTTTATAGATCTAGTGCGGCCACTGCACCGGTCTCTGGGCGTCTCTACGGTCGTCGTCGTTGGTGGAGTAGGCGACTACCTGGACGTGGCTGACCGTGTGATCCTGCTCGAGGATTACGCTCCTTCTGACGCGACACTCCGTGCCCGCGAGGTGACAGCGAGGTTCCCGCCCCGCGCCCCATTCTTGCACAAGGACATCCATCCTCCGCAAGAACGCGCCCTCGACCCTTCCTCTATAGACCTGAGGCGTGGAAAGAGACAGACCGCCCGCGGCAGAGGTCTGCATGCCATCGAGCTAGGTCGCGAGCGGGTTGATCTCTCCTACCTGGAGCAGCTCGCCGAGGCCGGGCAGACGGAGGCCGTGGCCCGCATCATCGGGGAGTGGGTCGCTGACAGCGGGGTGCGGGATCTCTTCGGAGAAACGCTGATCTCCGTCTCGGAAAACGGCCTCGACACCCTAAGTTGTTACCGCGGACATCCTGGAGAAATGAGCCTGCCGCGCCCCCAGGAACTGGCGGCCGCCATAAACCGTGTTCGCGCGCTGCGGGCAGGGCCGGCAACGTAGGAGCCGCGGCACTCTGGCTGGTATCATTATGTACTGAGCATGGCGGAGATCAGACAAAATTGGCACGAGGAAGATCCCGACGTGGACAGCACGGATACTCCGTCCTGGTTCAGGTCCAAGGCAGTCGCCGTACACCTGTATACGGCGAGCGGTGCCGTGCTCGCGCTCCTGATGCTGGTGGCCGCCTTCCAGGGCGAGGCCGTGAAGGCGCTTTGGCTGATGCTCGCCTCGCTCCTTATCGATAGCACCGACGGCCTCCTCGCCCGCCGTTTCCGGGTCAGAGAGGCGTTGCCGTTCTTCGACGGGGCGCTCCTCGACAACATCGTAGACTACATGACGTACGTCTTCGCACCCGTGGTCCTCCTCTGGAGCGAGGGGTACCTGCCCGACGGAAACGCCGGGATAGTCCTGGCCGCGTTGCCGCTCCTGGCATCCAGCTACCAGTTTTGCCGCGTCGACGCCAAAACGGAAGACCACTACTTCCTCGGCTTCCCAAGCTACTTCAACGTCGTCGCCTTCTACGCCATCGTCTTCCAGCCCGGTCCGCTCGCGCTCGCCGCGGTTCTCGTTGCCTGTTCTTTCCTGGTCTTCGTCCCGATCCGCTACGTCTACCCGACGCGCACGGTCGCCTTCCGCAAGCTCTCCCTGACGCTCACGGCCATATGGCTCGCGAGCTACGCCGGGATCCTGTGGCAGATGCCAGAGCCCGACCCCCGCATCCTGGCCTTCTCTGTCCTCTACCTCGTTTACTACTTCGGCCTTAGCCTCTACCTGACTGGCAAGCTGCTCGGGGCCAGGCGACTCGAAGAGGAAGTCGCGGACTAGGACGCGCGACGAGCCCTCTGACAGGCGGCGTACTTCTGCGGGACGTGGAACGAGGCGACCTCCCCGTGTTCTTCGAGCACCAGCTCGACCCTGAGGCAACACGTATGGCAGGATTTCCCGCCAGGGACAGGGAAGCGTTTCTGGCGCACTGGCACAGAATCCTCGACGACGAGTCCGTGGTCAAGAAAACGATCCTATTCGAGGGCAAGGTGGCTGGTAACGTCGTGAGCTTCTTGCAGTCCGGCAAGCGGGAAGTGGGCTACTGGATCGGCAAGGAGTACTGGGGCAGGGGCGTCGCCACACAAGCGCTCTCGGTGTTCCTGAGACAAGAACAAAGACGTCCCCTTTATGCCCATGTCGCCAAACACAACGCCGCCTCTGTCCGGGTGCTTGAGAACTGCGGGTTCGGGATCTCGGGCGGAGACGCCGAAGGCTTGATCCTCGAACTGGTGGAAAACAGAGACGAGAGCCCACCGCGCGGAAGCATCCCGGAAAGGAGCACGGGCGTGAAGATCGAAGACGGAGCTGTCTTTGTCGGTCCCGGCGAGGGCAAAGCCCTCCCCAACCCGATCGGCGGCCGGATGGTGGTAAAGCTCCGTGACGGGGACACGGGCGGCTCCTACTCGGTCCACGACAACGTGATCCCGGCGGGGTCTCCGGGTCCCCTCCCCCACCTCCACCGCGACCACGAGGAAACCTTCTACGTCCTCGAAGGAGAACTGACCGTGCGCGTCGGGGACCGTAGCATCACAGCCCCGGTGGGTTCGTTCGTCGTGATACCACGGGGCGTCGTACATCAGCCCTCGAACCCGACGAGGGAGCCGGCGAGGGTGTTGCTGATCTTCTCCCCGGCCGGGATGGAGCATTTTTTCGAGGAGGCGGCCGAGGGACGCATTCCCCTGCAGGCGACGCCGACAGACCCGGAAGTTCTCGAAAAGCGAGCGGCCTTCACCGAGAAATACGGTTACGAGTTCTCAGAGTTCCCCCAACAGTAGGGGCGCTTCGCGAAGCTCCGCCTCGCTCCGCAAAGCGTCTCCACAAGTTGTCGAAACTGCCTCGCTCATTCTTTCCCTTGCGAGCCGGACTCTTCCCGCTCTCGGAACCAGGAGACGGTGTGTCTTACCGCCTCTTCGTGGGGCGTTGGATCGAAGGGTCCGAAGGTCTGTTTGTACTTCGAGGCATCCGCGTAGAAGGGTTGCTCGAACTGGTACATCGTCTCGACCAGTTCGCGGATGAACGGTGAGAGAAGGCCGATTGCCCGGATCATGGACCTCGGGGTAGCGCTGGCCTTCACGGGCCTGCCAACTTCCGCGGAGACGAGGTCGAGGAAGTGGCGTCCCGTTATGGGCTCCGCCGCGGGCAGGTGCCAGACTTCGCCGTCTGCCTCCTCCCGCTCACCGAGGGTGACCAGGGCCCTGGCGAGATCCGGGAGGTAGTTGAACTGGTGGGACGTATCGAGCGAGCCAGGCCAGCGCACGGTCTTGCCCGCTAGGACGGCGTCGAAGACGGTATCCCCGGCGATGGTGCCCGTGCCGCCGGGTCCGTAGTAATCTGAGGCGCGCCCGATAGCAACACGCACCTGTCCCACGCGTTGTGCCTCCAGCAACTTCTCGGCCATCTGGATGCGCACCCTGCCCTTCTTGCCCTCGGCCCTTTGCGGGGTCTCCTCGGTCATCGGCTGCGGTCTGCCAGGACCGTACATGTACAGGTTGTCGGCGAAGACGAGCTTCGCGTCCGCGGAGACTGCCCCGTCGACTATTGCTTCTGTCATCGCCGGGAACTCCTGTGTCCACTTCGTATACTCCGGCTGGGCGGCATGGTAGACGACAGCAGCCCCCGAGGAGGCCGCCTTTGCACCAGCGGAGGACGAGACATCGGCCTTGAAGCCTTCCGCGCCAGCTGGGGCTCTCCCGCTCCGGCTCACGGCGCGGACCATGTGGCCGCGATCGACAAGCTCTCCGACCAGCGCGGAGCCGATGCCGCCGGTCGCGCCGAGAACTACGTGCAGGTCTCCGTTAGTGCTCATGCTCTATTCCTCTCGATCTCATCGTCGCTGTAGCGTGGGTAGACGGCCCTGTACCCGAAGGGACGGCCCCCGAGGGCCAGAATCTTGAAGAGCGCCTTCTGGAGTGGTATCGGGGGACCAACGAGCCAGTTCTCGTGCTCCAGGATCACGGGCGCCATCAGCAGCGCGGCTTGCGGCTTTCCGGGGGCGAGCCTGCCGTCGCGCTGCAACCCGAAGACCGTCTCGAAGAAGATTTCGGAGTTCAGGGCGGGCCTGAGCTCTACCGCGTGGTGCAGTACCTCCCCGTCAGGCGAGGCGTTCCAGAACGTGTGCGGGGTACCCGGTGGCACCACGATCTCCTCGCCCGGCCCGAGCACGATCTCCTTCTCTCCCGCCCTCACGCCCATCTTGCCCGACAGGACGACGAAGCGCTCCTCCTGCCTGCCGTGGACGTGCGCGGGGACAGGAGCATGATCCTTCTGCACGAACTGCTCGAACATGAGAAGCTCCCCGTTAGTATCCTTGGCCGTCTCCTTGAAGACCAGCCTGGTGTCAGGGCTCTCGATGACCTTGCCTGAGTAGGCCATCAGCGTACCCCTCGACGTGCGGCCGACGTCTTCCCGGATCTCGGATGCAAGCCCATGACCACAAAGGCCGCGCCGAGCGCCGTGTTGGCGAGGCTGGTACCGATAAAGGGCAGTCCGAGCGAGAAGATCAGGGGCAGTAGTATCGGGGCCGTGATAGTCACGACGGCCGCCCAGCGTGGGTAGATGCCAGCCCGCAGCGCGGCGATACCGAACAGGATCGCGCCAAGGATCAGGACGCTGAACCCGATGGGGACCAGCAGGCCGGTCCTGGCATGCAACTCGGCCTCCGTCGTCGCACCGAACCCGATTAGATCGGCCACCCCTTCGAGGACAGCACCGACCGAGAAGAGGGCGGCACCAGCGAGGCTCAGCCGTCCGCCTTCCGTTGCCTGCCGGCCGTGCAACCCCCAGATTCCGACCGCCAGGACGAAGAAGGCCGCGATGGTGACCGCGAAGCTAGGCCTCGAAAAGCCGCCGCCAGCGACCTCGACGAGCTCGGAGAGGATCAAGAGTCCACCCCCCAGCGCAGCGATCGCCCCTCCCCAACGAAAGGTGTTCACGTCGCTCTCCTTTCTCGTACCGCCCTGCGTTTCTCTTCGTTGCACATCATGACCGCCGCTCGTTCCGGCTGGCGTGGAACAGTACGAAGGCGAGGGCGAGCATCCAGGCGAGCAGCACGTTGCCACCGATCACGGCGAAGAGCGCCCCGACATCGAGGCCGACTACCGAGGCCAGTCCGGGAAGCAATAGAACGGCGGCGAGAAGTCCGAGTATCCCGAGCCAGTTGGGGAATCTCTCCGAGCGAAGGAGGGCGACGGAAGTCAGCACGATCCAGAGCGAACCCGTGAGCGTCACCCCGAGCAACTCGCCGACCCCGCCAGCGTACTCGTTGAAGGCGTCGTAGACGATAGAGATGGTCTGGCGGGTAGCTAGGGTAGCGTCAGGATCAACATAGGCCTCGGCCAGGAAAGGCATCAGGAAGAGCCAGCGTCCTATCCCCAGTGCCCTCGCGAGCGCGCTGACGATGCCGACGCCGGCCGCTACAGCCAACAACGGCGAGGAAGACCCGCGCTCCTTCAGCAAGAAGTAGAGCATCACGGAGAGGGGGAGGATCAGGAGCGAGTACGCCAGGTAAGCACCGTAGCCCGCCACCACCGCACCCCGCTGCTCCAGGATGAGGGGCAGGTTCACCCTCGCAGGCTCGTCGAGGCTCGCCGGCCAGTTTATGGCACCGTTGAGGATAAAGAACGCCGCGAACATAAGCAGCGGTTCGAGGATCAAGAGTATCACGGTCGCGCGCAACAGCCCGCCCGTCCTACCTTCGGCACGTTCGGCGGGGCCCGCCCCGGCAAAACCCGTCCTGGTCGCCATCTTCTTCCTCCTCTCGCGGCCAGTAGCCGCCTCGTTGGCCTTACGAGAAGAGGATCGACCGCGATACCCTTCCGGAACACCTGGACGCGTACGTATTGCTTGATCTGATTTCCTGGTTTCCGCGCCTCCCTGGCCCATAACATTCCCGCGACTCAGATCATAGACCACGTAGCCAGCGTAGAGCAGGGTCACGAGCAGCGTGGTTCCTATGGCCAGGCGCAGCACCCTCCCGCGCGGTTGGGAAAATCGGTGTGCAGCGTTCCCGGTGGCGGCGATGATGACGCCGCCGAACAGAGTAGGCCAGATCCACTTCAGATTGCGGGGGAGCTCGTCTCCCAGGTGGACGATGGAAACAACAGTCAGCACGTAGAAGTATGACGTCAGAATGAATCGAGTATGACGGCGGAAGAGCACGCTCTTGGGCTGAAACCCGGCACGGAGCTCGCGGAATTCCAAGGCACAGAAGACGATTCCAACGAGCGCAAACAGACGCATCGGAGTATCACGTACAGCTGCGACCACGAGTAAACCCAGCACTGTCCCAGCAAGCAAGCCAGCCAAGGCCCAATCGAGGCGTTTTGGCGAGGGCTGCCCTGGTTGACGGAAGAGATAGATTGCCCGCCAGCCATAGAGCACCATCGAAAAGCCGAAGAAATTGAACACAATGTTGCGGACGAACTCCCAACTGTACCACTCATGATGGGCAAAAGTGAGGAACGTGCCAGTCAGATATAAGAATGTGAGGAGATATAGGTAGGCTTTTCCCCATCGACGGTGTACCGCGGGCCGGGCAAAAGCGAGGAGAGCGGCCGGAGCAATCAGGAACGCCGTTGGATAGCCCACCAGACGGTGGATGAAGATCAGAAGCTCGTAGCGGTCCTCACCCATCCGGTATCTTCCATGATGGAATGTGCGCCAAAAGATGAGCCGCGTTGAACGAGCGTCACTCTCGAGAAATACAGCTGACCCTGCCTTGACTCTCGGGTTGCCCTAAGCCGCTGAACTTATCCCGTACTGCAGTTCTGAATATACGCTTGCTTGCGACACGCTGACGGTTTAGGCTCACGAAGACACTTTCCTCGCCGGGCCGTTCTGACTGGCGAGCATCGGTCTGCCTTTTACTATCGTAAACACCTTGCGGATACTGCTGGTCACTGATTGGACGCCGAACGAGGGCGGGATCGAGTCGTACGTCAGGCGAGCCTCGGCCGTCCTTCGGGACGCGGGCCACGAGGTGCGGCTGCTGACGAGCTCCGCCGGCTCGGCCGCCGACGGAGCGGCCGAGTACGTGGCGTTCGGAACCGACAACCTCGCTGCCCAGACGTTCCTCCAAATAGCCAACCCATTCGCTGTCGTCAGGGTGCGTGCCGCGGTTCACGACTTCCGGCCGGATGTGGTACTGGTGAACATGTTCGAGAAGTACTTATCGCCGGCGGTGTTCCAGGCCCTCTGGGATGTACCGACCGTCGCATTCGTCCACTACTACAAGCCTATCTGTCCCACAGCTCTCAAGTTCCTGCCGGACGGCTCGCTCTGTCGGGTGCCTGCCGGTCTGGTCTGCTGGCGCTCTGGCTGTGTCGGATTGGCCGAGTGGTTACGAGATCGCCCCCGGTATGCACTGATTCAAGCAGCCCTGACACGATCACATAAAGTTCTGGCGTGCAGTCGGTGGATGGTCGAGCAACTACGTGTCAATGGGATCGCTGCAGAAGCCGTCCCGCTGCCGGTGCCGTCTCCGGCTTCAGGATTCACCCGAGTCCCGTCACGGGAACCGCTGTTCCTCTACTGTGGACGGCTGGATCCGGAAAAGGGAGTCGACCTCCTCCTCCGCGCGTTCGCTCGAGTTCTCCGCAGCCGCCCGGCGGCACGATTACGGATCCTGGGAGACGGGACACGTCGACCAGTACTCGATGCCCTTGCCGGTGAGCTCGGGATTCGTGATGCCGTCCGGTTCGACGGACGGGTCTCGTTCGCCGAAATAGAAGTTGCTCTCGCCGGTGCCTGGGCTCTGGTAGCTCCGTCTATATGGGCAGAGCCTCTGGGGCTTACGGCAATCGAAGCGATTACCCACGGGGTGCCGGCAATCACCAGCGCAAGCGGTGGCTTCGCTGAAACCCTCGAGCATGGGATTAGCGGCTACCTCGTTGCCAACGGCGATGAGGGTGCGCTCGCCGACTGTCTCATCTCCGCTGTAGACCGCGGTCCCATAACCGTACCCGCCGACGCCGTTGGGAGACTGCGGAACCGGCACGACCCAAAGCATCACGCCGCGCTCCTGAGCGCCATCCTCGGTCGAGCCATAGACGCGCGCTCGCGACGGCATACTTAGCCGACGGTTAGCTGCCCTCTCGCAGGACGGCGAGACCACGGCGCCAGGCGTCTATCCGGCCATGAATGCGCTCGCGCCGCTCACGATCGCGTGCGCCGACGAGCCGAGCTGCCTCGAGTGCCAGCCGCCCGACGAGAACCGTCCCGAGGACCGCACGAACACCAGCCGCCCTCAAAGGTGAAAGTCGAAGACGGGCGAACCGCTGGGTGCTGCGAACGAACTGGCCAAAGGTTTCCGTGGCGCGTTGCCCGGTGCTGGCACCGCCGACGTGAAAGACCGTCGCCACCGGTGCGTAGTGGATCTCCCAGCCTGCCGCCCCGAGCCGGAAGCAGAGGTCGATCTCCTCTTGATACAGGAAGTAACCCTCATCGAATCCCTTCACCGCCTCGAACGCCTCCATTCGAATGGCGAGCGCGGCACCGAGGACCCAATCAACCGACCGGGGATGCCACTCGTTCCGACGTGCAAGTGCGGCGAGCGGCCCCGGCCGACGCTGTTGCTCTTGGTGTGTTGATGCCATCGATGGCCGTTCAGATTGAGGTCCCGGCCACCAGCGAGCGTGCAGCAACAGGGATGTTGGGGTAGGAAAACTGTGAGCTGACCGCTCATAGGTTCCGGCGGCGTTCACGATGCGCGGGCCTGCAATTGCAACCCGGGGGTTGGCGTCGAGATACGCGGCCAGCGAGTTCAGGGTACTTGGAGTGAGCACGGTGTCCGCGTTCAGCAGCAGGACATATGGCGTGCCGAGCTCCCGGATGGCCACGTTGGCTGCAGCGCCGTACCCTCGGTTGTCCTCCTCGGCACGCAGACGGACGTTGGGAAATTCACGCCGGACGAGATCGGCGCTACCATCGGATGACCTGTTATCGACGACAAATACCGGGCCACGTGTGTCGGCAACGACCGACTCCAGGCAACGGCGAAGCAGCGCTGCGGTGTTGTAGCTGACGATCGCAACGCCAATAGTGGATTCGCTCACGACCGTCGCCGGAGCCGCTCAACCAAGGATGACAGCGCACCCCGGCGCTCGGGGTACAGCATCTGCTCGGCGAACCATCGGGCGGGGCCGCGAGGGGCTGCTGACATCGCCAGAAACCATGCCGCATAGAGGAGCTTCAGGCCGAGGGACAATTCGCGCCGTCCCAGAGCCACGGCGCTTCCGCTCACCGCCAGTCGGGACAGGCTATCATCGGGGAATGGATGCGCGTTGGGGTCCAGCTTGTGAGAGACCAGCCGCTGGCTGAGGAAGACCAGCGATCGATCGTCTCGCTGCGGCTCGGGGAACCCGGCGAGCCCCAGCGATTCGGCCAGCTGCTTCATGTACCGGTGCGTTGCATGCGTGGTGCGCACGGTTGCGCGAACCCGGTCCAGCCGCAGCCCGGCACTGTAATGTGCGTTACCCTGGTGCACCCGGTAGTAGCCGCCGGTCCCGTCGAGGACCTCCACCGGGCCGAGCAGCGGGATCAAGTTCAAGAGGTACACATCCGCGAGTATCCGGTACTCCTCCTCAGGCATGGGTAGGACTTGCCGGAGCGCCCATGTGGCGAATGCATTTCCGCTCGCCGGCGGATATGTCACGTCATCAGGATGGGATCGCACGAGGCCCCGCAGGTCGCCGGCCGGGAGCTGAAGCCCTTGGGGAGGTACCAGTATCCCAGTCAGACGGCCATTCACGTCTATCTGTTCGAGACGGTAGTGGACCTTGGCCAGCTCGGGCTGGTTGGCGAACGCCGCTGAGACCCGAGCGGCAGTCTCCCGGTGGAGCAGATCGTCCGCATCCAGGAAGATGACCGCACCGCCCGAGGCGCACCGAAACCCCGCGTTGTAGGCCGAGGCCTGGCCACCGTTCTCCTTGAAGACCGGGATAACCCGCTCACCGTAGCGTTCAATCAGCGAACGCGAATCGTCAGTCGAGCCATCATCGACGACGATCACCTGCACGGCCTCGTGTGTCTGTGTAAGGGCACTCTCGACTGCAGCGCCCAAAAACCTACTGTAGTTGTAATTGTTGATCACGACGCTGACAATCGTGGAGGGGGTCAACGAATACTCCGCCGCCAACGCCGCACGTATTGCCGCCAGACCAGGTCCGTAGCTTGGCTCCGCACCTCGTCCGAAGAGCGCGTGGTATCGATCACCTCCATCTGAGGGAGCCGTCGCCGGAGCCGCAGGAAGTGCTGACGCCAGTTCTCTATCATCTCTGGGGTATATGACGGCTTTCGCTGGTGCATGACTGCGCCTGGAGCATCTAGAACCAGGATCAGGTCAGGAGCTGGACAACAGCGTCCTTCCAACCATCGCCCGACGCGATTTGGCAAGCTGAGCGGACGCGGAGTGGGCACCTCAGCGTCGTAGATGTAGCGATCGAACACGACCAGCCTGCCTTGGCGTAGGTGATACTGGCCCACAAGGTAGCGGCCCCAGATCACGAGTAATCTTCCGAGGTGCACCACTCCAGGAACACGCAGCTGGTCGACTTGCCGCAGCATGCCCCCTGTCAGCCCCATGTACATCAGCCTGACCGGGAACACAAACGTGCGTTCCATTCCAGCCGCCAGCGTGGACTTCCCTGCCCCGTCCGGGCCCAGCAACGCTACACTGACGCCCCTGCTGAGCTTCGCTTCCCTGAAGCGGGAGAGAGGAACTCCTGCGAACCGAATCCCTCGCTGGAAGAGACCGAGCCGCGTCTGGTGTGTTGCTTCTGCGACGAGATCCGGTATCAGCCGCTCTAGAGCCTCCCAATCCCCGACGCGGCAGGCCTGCAACAGGACGTTGCTGCTAACACCCTGAGGGAGCATGGCATCAAGACCGTGCGCTATTACGCCATCCGGTGTCGACTGGTCAGCCAGAATTGAGAGGCGTTCACGATGCTTCGGGGCGACCCTCCGGCGATCCAAGAGGCAATGTGCGAGGGTCACCCAAAACTCGTCATGGGCCGACAAGCGCGGTGGATAGGGAAAAGGCTGCCGTCGAAGCAGGCTCCCCGCTGCGTCACCGAGTAAGGCCTGATTTGGCCCGAAGCTGAGCCCGGCTACGCAGTGCAGCCAGAGCCACGTGCCGGTGGTGGTGTCATAGGTGATCAGGTGAAGACCGCGATGCAAACCCGGTCGCCGTACGAACCGATGGTCGTATGCGATGCCTGCGGCGGCGCTCAGATTGGATGGGTCGATGAGCAGGTCAATATCGGAATCGGGCGCATAGGTGTCTGCGGGCATGCGGAGAACACACCAGGTGATGCCGCGACGCTCCCAGGCAGTGAAGAGTTGCTGGAGCCGTGGGTGCAGCCGGGGACCCATCAGGGCGGCGGTGGGTTCAGCGGGCGAATGAGTCATAGAGACGTTCAAAAGCGGCCAACGGCTCATCCCATCCCAAGTGTTGCAGAGCCCAGGCACGCGCCCGCCTACCCAGGTCGACCCGGAGCCCGGGATCCCGAAGGAGGACCAGACAGGCCTCGGCGAGCGCATCGTCGCTGTGGGCAACGAGAAGCTGGTCGCCTGAAGTAACGTCAAAGCCGTCCACGGCTCGCGGTGACGCCACGACCGCTTTCCCGGCCGCCAGTGCCTCACCTAGTTTCACCCGCATGCCCCCGCCGCGATCGATCGGGACCACAACTACCGCGGCCGATTCCATGAATGGTCGGACGTCCGGAACCTCTCCGGTGGTGGTGATCCCTTCCCGCTCCCGGTTCCGGATCGAGGCGGGCGGGTTCGCTCCCACGACGATAAGATGACTTTCCGGCACCACGGCTCGGACCTGCGGAAACACGCGGTACACCAACCGCTCAGCAGCGGCCACGTTCGGTGGATGAAAGAAATTGCCCACGAACAAGAGTTGCGGTGGAGATGCGCCAATAGGGTCAGCCGGGCGATCCGGCAGATCCATGCCCAGAGGGATCCGCACGAAAGTCGCAGCTGGGGCGAGGTCGCGCAGGGCAGCCAGATCCTCCGCCGTCAGTGCCACGGTTGCATCAACTCTCCGCATCACGTCGCGCTCGTAGCGACTCCAAGCCAGATTATCCAACGAACCTACAATACGGCCCAATCCGGTTCTCTGAGAATTCCGATCCTGGGCAGTGGCTGCGCCGGGCTCGTGCTGACGCAGAACAATTCGCGCTGCCGATGTGTCCAGTGCCTCCAGGTATTGGCCCATCACGTGATATTCGATCTGAACTATGTCGGGGCGCCGGTTCTTCACCGCCTCGCGGATGGCTTTGGCGTACTGGTTGGACCATGTGTACGACACCCAGAGCGGCACGCCACGGAGGAGCGCCAGCCGGTGCGCAGGTATTGCTCGCGCCGCTGATGAGAAGTCTCTGCGGAGCCAGGTAGCATGACCTCCTGCACCAGCGCACAGCGCCGACGCAACGCTTCCATGGACGGGCCGCTCCTCAGGCCTTCGCAGGTATAGGAGCGCAACCGGATGAGAATCGGCTAAGCGGAAGTGTAGCTGCGCCATCGCGCGGCTACCGCCATGCGTCCCACTGAGGCTGGGTGGGAACGGAGACGACCATCAATCTCGCAGGGGTCACATAGTGTGCGGGCAGTCTGGCCTGGCACTTCGAGCAGCACTTCGGCGGTCGAGTGGTCGTGATAAGTTTGGTGGCTGAGATTACACCGGAACCGATGGCTGCGCTAGGGAGGTATCGGCAAGGAGCTTACGCCCTGCCGCCGCTTCAGCCGAGGTTGGCAATGTCGTAGCGACCCACTGTCTCGCCCTACCCGCGGTGCTAGCTTTATGGTGATGCCCTGCCGCGCACCACCAAATAAAAAGCGGATTTCCTGCATGAATCCCATGCCAGCGCCAGCTACACCCGAGGATCGCGCGGACAAGACGGTTCCCTCGAAACCCGAAGCTGACGCCCGAATATTCGTCATCCGACCGTCCAAAGGCTGGGTACCGCTCGGCCTCTCGGAGCTGTGGGAATATCGGGAGCTACTGTACTTCCTTACCTGGCGTGACATCAAAGTGCGTTACAAGCAGACCGCGCTGGGAGCCGCTTGGGCGGTTATCCAGCCACTTTTGATGATGGTCGTGTTCACTGTCTTCTTCGGCCACCTGGCCCGTCTGCCTTCGGATAACTTTCCATATCCCGTATTCGCGTTTTCTGCCTTGGTATGCTGGACGTACTTTGCCACTGCCCTCACACAATCGGCAAACAGTCTGGTGGACAACGCGAGGCTCATCACCAGGATCTACTTCCCCGACTTCTGCTGCCGCTGGCAGCCGTGCTGGCCGGCCTGGTGGATCTCGCGATAGCTCTGATTGTGCTCACGGGTCTGCTGCTTTTCTATGGAATCAGGCCGACACCCACCGTTCTAGCACTTCCATTTCTGACTCTCCTCGCCGCCACAACTGCGTTCGCCGTCGGGCTCTGGCTTTCTGCTTTGAACGTGAAATACAGGGATGTCAGATACACCATCCCGTTCCTGATTCAGTTCTGGTTGTTCGTGACTCCTGTTGCCTACTCGAGCAACCTGGTACCGGCGAAGTGGCGAGCGCTCTTCGGGCTCAATCCCATGACCGGAGTAGTGGAAGGATTTCGGTGGGCACTGCTGGGCGAGGCGCCCGCCTTCGCGGCTGCACTGCCATTGTCGCTGCTCATGGTAACGATAACCCTGGTGGGTGGCCTCTATTATTTCCGCCGCACGGAAAAGGGCTTCGCCGATGTGGTTTGAGACATGAAGCGAAGCGTCATCGTCACTGAGTCGCTTGGCAAGCTCTATCGGGTGGGACAACCCGAGCGGTATCCGACGTTGAGGGATGTCGTGGCCGGAGCAGTCACGAGTTCATTGCGGCGGACCTCCCGGCTAGTTGGGCAGGGCGGAGGTCGCGCACCGCAGCAAAGCAAGGCTGACTACCCTACGGTCTGGGCCTTACGAAACGTCTCATTTGTCCTGCAACAGGGAGAGGTGCTCGGCGTGATAGGCCGAAATGGGTCCGGTAAGAGCACTCTGCTCAAGATCCTTTCCCGTATTACAGAGCCCACTTCAGGATTGGCGCACATTCCGGGTAGGGTGGGGTCTCTCCTCGAGGTCGGCACTGGTTTTCATCTAGAGCTTACCGGCCGAGAAAACATCTACCTCAACGGTGCAATCCTGGTTATGGCTGGAGCCGAAATCACTGGGAACTTCGACGAGATCGTAGCATTCGCGGAGACAGAGCAATTCATCGACACTCCCGTGAAGCATTACTCCAGCGGCATGTACATGCGTCTTGCCTTTGCCGTGGCTGCGCATCTTCAGACGGAAATACTGTTAATCGATGAGGTGCTGGCGGTCGGAGATGTGGCCTTCCAGAAACGCTGCCTGGGAAAGATCGGGAACCTGGCCCGCGCAGGCAGGACGGTCCTCTTCGTGAGCCATGATCTCGAAGCTGTCCAGCGGCTGTGTACTCGGTGCATGCTGCTGGATCACGGCCTTGTAGTAGAAGAGGGAGCGACTGCCGCAGTCGTGGGCAGGTACCTCTCGACCGTTTCGGTCCAGGGTCGCCCCAACGAGTGGCTGGACTT
>CAWHLD010000019.1:0-432125 GCA_963830075.1 uncultured Rubrobacteraceae bacterium
TCCGCCAGGAGCCGCGGGCTGCCTTGAAGCTGGTGAGCCTGCTGGAGTTGCGCCTGGTGCAGTACGAGGAGTTGGTCCAGTGCTTGCTGCCCCGCGAGCCCGAGGTGCGGCTAGCAAACTTCCTGCCGCTGCTGGCGCAGAAGTTTGGCGAGACCAACGACGGCCTGGTTACCGTGAACGTTCGTCTCACCCACCAGGATCTGGCCGCCATGGTAGCGTGCTGATGGGATTCCGTAACCAAGGTCCTCAACGAGATGCGCAGCCGGGGTGTGATCGAGGTCGATTCCGGCCGCATCACCCTCAAAGACACAAGCACCCTAACGAAGTTGAGCCGCCCCTGACGGGGCGGCTCAGCACGCTCCGGCCTGCGGCCTCCGCTTGTCAGCACGGCGCCTGGCGGCAGCCTTGTCAGCACGCTGCAGGCTAGCGCCTTCGCTTGTGAGCACGCTTCGAGCCTTCGGCTCTCGCCGTCAGCTAGCTGCCGTGCTCGGACCGCCACGGCAGGCTCGGTAACCCACCTGCCCTACGCGGCGGTCGTCGGGGGCGGCACGGGTCAGGCCGCAGCCGGATCGGCGGACAAGGCTGCGAACCGCCAGCCGCGCTGAAAGCGAGGCCGCAGGCCGAAGCGCTGCTGACAAGCGACAGCCGAAGGCTGCAAGCCGTCGTCTGACAAGCGGCCAGGCCGCAGGCGTGGAGCGTGCTTGGCTGTGCTTGAGTTTGTCGAGGCCGTTGTTCTCGGGGTTGTGCAGGGGCTTACGGAGTTTCTGCCGGTCTCCAGTTCGGGGCATCTCTTGCTCGGGCAGCATTTTCTTGGGCTCGACCAGGATCGTTTCGGGCTTTCTTTCGATGTGGCATTGCATATGAGGGGACGTTGGTCGCGGTGGTCACTTATTTCTGGCGGGATTTGATCAGGATGGCCCTGGCTTTTTTTCGATGAGCACATTTTCGGGCATTTGGATCTGGCGCATGACCCCGACCAGCGGTTGGCTTACCTCGTGATCGCCTCGACCATTCCCGCGGCCCTGATCGGGTTCCCGGGCGGCGGCGGCCGGTGGACAGCACGGTGCGCTCGCCGTGGGTCGTCGTCTTCAACTTCGTCGTGGTAGGCGTGGTTGTTTTCTCATCGCCGAGGCCGCCGGAAGGCGAGAGGCGCATGGCTTCGAAGCTCGGGATTCGGCGAAGCGGTAGTGATCGGGCTCGCCCAGGCGACGGCGCTGGTGCCCGGTGTTCTCGCGTTCGGGGGCGACGGATCACGCTCGGCCTCTTCCTCGGCCTCGAGGCGTGAGGAGGCAGCCAGGTTTTCGTTCCTGATGAGCGTCCGATATCGCCGGCGCGGGAGGCCTCCAGCTCGGGGAGGTGCTGGCCAATGGCATGAGCGCGCACGAGTGGCTAGCTGTTCCTTTGCTGGCTTCGTCACCTCGGCGGCCGTAGGCTACGTGACGATACGCTTCCTGATCAACTACCTCACCAACCACAGCTTGCGCGTTTTTGCTTATTATCGTTTCGCTGTCGCCGCGGTCGTCGCCCTCCCCGCCCTGATTATCTTCTATTAGGGCGCTACGGCGAAGCGCCCTACGGGATTTGGTGGGCGCCCGAGCACCCTGGAGGGGTCTGAACGCGGCGTTACTAGGGCGCTTCGAACACTTGCCCGGAAACCTTGCGCCTATACTCACGGAGGAGAGTGCATTTGGCACGGACTTTCGGTGGTGGACGCGTAAGTGGGAAGCGCGCATCCAGCATCGGGAATATTCAGAGAACCGCCGCATGATGGAAGGGATAGGCTCACGTCTCCTTGCGATGGTGTCGGAGCGTGCCGGATGGTCGTTGTGAGCCCCGATTGCGGTCTTTTTAGTATGAGATATTGCGTGCGACGCCAAGATACCTGTAGGATCCCAAAGTACACACTACAGCGGGAAGGGGGCGCCCCATGGAGACGATAGTCGCAGCGGCCGTCCAGGCGGCGTACGTGCTGATGGATCGCGAGGCCACACTCGACAAGACGGTGGACCTTGTGCGGCAGGCGGCGGCCGAGGGTGCCGGGCTCGTCGTTTTC
This sequence comes from uncultured Rubrobacteraceae bacterium, assembly GCA_963830075.1. Lineage (GTDB taxonomy): Bacteria > Actinomycetota > Rubrobacteria > Rubrobacterales > Rubrobacteraceae > Rubrobacter_D. Next base: position 2,054 of record CAWHLD010000019.1, read on the forward strand.
CCTGAGGCGTTTATACCTGGCACGCCGATCTGGATCGACTCCGGCACCATCTGGGAGGGTGACGAAGTGGTACACCTTGCTGTCGACCAGGCCGTCGTCGTTCCGAGCCAGACGACGGAGAGGATCGGGCAGCGGCCAGGGACGCTGGGGCCTACGTCGTGGTTGGCGTCGACGAGCGTGAACCCCATGGCACTACCATCTACAATACGATCCTCTACTTCGGACCAGACGGTTCGACTCGGAAAACACCGCAAGTCATGTCGACGGTTCGGAGCGAACCGTCTGGGAATGGGTGACGGCTCGACCCTCGACGTGTACGATACGCCGTTTGGCCGGCTTGGGGGGCTCGCCGCCGGGAGAACTACATGCCGCTGACGCGGTTCTACATGTACTCTCAGGGCGTCGACGTGTGGGTCGCACCGACGCTCGCAGTCGGGGATGGTTGGGTCGCCAGTTAGGTCACCTTGCGCGAAAGGTTCGATGTGGACTATCGGGTCAATCTGTGTGTGCACGCCGATCAGATTCCCACCGGCTTTCCGGATCGCGACCGGGTGTGGCGCGTGGAGCAATATGGCGAGTGGGTAGAGCCCGGCAACAGCGCGATCGTGAACCCGCGTGGTGAGCTTGTCGCTGGTCCAGTGTCGCACGAGGAGACGATCCTGTTGGCGGAGATAGACGCGAACCAGGTGCGCGCCGGCCGACTAAGTTCTACCGGGTCGGACATTACAACCGCCCCGACGTTTTTCGGCTGTCCGTCGACGCTCGTGAGCAGCGGGCAGTTGACACAATCGACTGGGGCGACAAGGATAGGAAAGAGTGGAGAACATATCAGCAAGGATATACGTAAGAGCCGCACTGGGGTTGATCGGTCAGGGTCCAATTTGACTTCCCTAAAAAGTAAACACGGAACTCAGCGTTCAAGTCTTTGACATCGGACCGGGCCATCTGCTACTTTAGATCGATCATGCACCACGCGGCCTTTGCATTGCGGCGATTTACTGGGGAGGGGCGCCCCCGTTCCTGACGCGCGGCCGCGCTCCTCCTGACCCGCACCCTGACAACACTTCAACGGGAGGCCGCACACGCCATGACCCAGCCAGACTTACCAGACAGAGAAGAAACCGGGCGCCGGTAGGTCCGCGATTGCCGGAGCAGGAGCCGACACAGGCGAGATGGAGGCGCTCAGGGAAGGCATAGATTCGGTTGACGAGGAGATCGTGCGCCTGCTCGACCGGCGCGCCTGGCTTGCGCGAGGATAGGCGAGATAAAGCCCGAGAACGGACTCGCCGCTTACGCCCCGGCCAGAGAGACGGGCGGTTCTGGACCGGGTCGCCGCGCTGGGCGAGGGAGAGTTCCCAAGGCGTGGGACTGGAGGCGGTGTTCCGCGAGATCATCTCCTCGTCCATCTCCCTGGAGGCGCCGCCTGAAGGTTGCCTACCTCGGACCCGAGGCGACGTTCACCCACGAGGCCGCCCTGCGATCGTTCGGGACGAGCATCGAGCTCGAACCCCAGACGACGGTCGCCGAGGTCTTCGCCAGGGTGGAGCGCGGGGAGGTCGAGCACGGCGTAGTCCCCGTGGAGAACTCGATGGAGGGGGCCGTCACCCACACCCTGGACGAGCTAATGAACAGCCCGCTGAAGATCTGCGGCGAGGTCTACCTGCCCGTCTCCCAGAACCTGATCTCCGGCGGACTCGGCCGAGAGCGTCAACGCTCGTGTGCTCGCACCCGATGGCCCTGGCCCAGGCCGCCGGGCTGGCTGCAGGCGGGAGCTACCCGGGGCGCGCCTGGAGGAGGTCGAGTCCACCGCGGAGGCGGCCCGCCGGGCCGCGGCGGAGCCGGGGGTCGCCGCGGTCGGAAGCGCGCTCGCCGCCGGAGCCCACGGCCTGACTGTCCTGGCCGCGCAACATACAGGACGCGCGGGCGAACACGACGCGCTTTCATCGTGCTCGGGCGCGACGTGGGCCGGCGCGGACGGGGAAGGACAAGACGAGCGTCGTGTTCTCGGTCAAGGACAGGCCCGGGGTGCTCAAGGACGCGCTCTCGGCGTTCGCGGACGAGGGGATCAACCTGACCCGCATCGAGAGCCGCCCGAGCCGCAAGCGGGCCTGGACCTACGTGTTCTTCGCGGACTTCCGGGGGCACCCCGAGGAGGAGCGGGTGAAGCGCGCCACTGGACGGCGCTGGAGGAGCACTGCCCCTACGTCAGCCTGATCGGGGCCTACCCGGAGGTCTCCCCGGAAGGCGCCTGACGGCCGAGTGGACTTCAAGGCCGCCGCCCGTGAGGTCCTGCGGGAGGTCGGCCATCCCCTCCACTACACGGACATAACGGAGATCGCGCTCGAGTCAGGGTACCTGCAGAGCGCGGGCCGGACGCCCCAGAACACGATGAGGGCCAGGCTCTCCGTGGACGTCCGCGACAACCCGGAGACGCTCTTCGTCCAGACCGCGCCCGGGGTCTACGGGCTCAAGTGAGCGTTGCTCCGGAAGATGCTATATTTCGGGGAAAATTCTTACCACGCCGAGGAGAAACCATGGTCGAAGTAGCAGACAGGGTTAGCGAGGCGGCCTGGAAGATCAGGAACCTCGAAGACTACGACCGGCGGCTCGAGAGGGCCGCGCGGCGGTTCGACGAGATCTCGCAGGGCGCTCCGAGCCCGCGCTGGTAGTCTACGAGACCGCCCTGATGAAGAGCGGACGTAGAGGAGGAGGTACGGGACAACGTGCGCGCCTTCCGCGAGACCTTCGAGGACGAGGAGGAGCCGCTGACCATCCCTCACACGAGCGGCATCATGAACGTCGAGGGCGACGACTGGTTCTTCGGGGACGAGGAACCTGCGCGTGCTGACGGGCAGGCTGCTCGGACAGTTCCAGCACAGGGTGGCCCAGTACAACTACGTTGACGAGCGCGAGGTCCTCAGACGCTGGGCCGACGGCTACGACACGCGGCTCTTCGTCAGGCGGCGCATCCACGAGACCGAGCCCGTGGCCGGTGTGGTCGGCGGCCTCGACATCGTGCTCTTCCAGTACCTTCGCGTTGCCGCAGGCGGGAACACCCTCGTCCCCACCGAGAACGTCTCGAGGGCTCTCGGTCCCTCGGTACGGGGAGGGAGCGAGTTTACGAGACGCTCGCCGCGCGCCGAGAACGTCGCTCTGCACCTGGACCTTCCGGCTCTAATCGTCGCGGAGATTCTCGAGGACCTTGGCCGCGAAGGCCTTGAGGACTTCCCCGAACCGCCGCGCGAAACGACGGAGCCGGAGGACTCGGAGGGAGAAGACCGTCACTGCAGAGGGCGTGTCGCCCCCGAGGACGCTGTGACGGGCGGGGCCGCTGGCGAGCAGCAGAAGCCGAGCCCCGAGGACAGGGCGGCGCGCCGGACGGCCAGCGAGGACCCTGGCAAGGGTGACGAGCCTTCGAGGGTGCAGGACCCGCAGGCGAAAGATGCACCCGGCGTTGCGGAGGAGGGCGGCGAAAAAAAGCGGGCCGCACCGCCTGAAGGTGGGAAGATGCCCCGGAACCGCGGGCGGGACAGACAGGCTGAGCCGATCCTAGGCATCGAGGACGCTCGGCAAGCAATGCAAGGAGAACACGGGGGAGATGGTAGAATGACTGGCAGTGTCTTCAACAATAACTCGTCTATCAACAGCTCAACGCAGCATCTATCAGAACGGGTTCAAAGAAGGAGCAGGCGGTAGCATGGCAGACTCCAGAAAGCGCATAGCGTTGAAGCCCCACATGGACCGTATCAGGGAGTGGGTGGAGGAGGGCAGGTCGGACGATTGGATCGCCGACGCCCTCGGCACCAGCGCCTCCTCGGTGCAGTCTTTCCGATCGCGCAACGACATCTACAGGCGCGAGCGCGGTCCGCGCGAGCCCGAGAGCGTCTTCGAGGGAGTTCTGGACCACGGCGAACGCGACGGATGGGGCCTGTGGCTCGACCCCTCCGTCGCCGAGGACCCGATCTGGAAGGAGCACTGGATGGGGGTGAGTCGGTGGTCGTGAAGGTCGCCGAAGACTCGATCGTGCTCGAAGCCGACGGGGGCGAAGCCGGATCCACTGACGAGTCGAGGACTCGATACTATCCATCCGGCTACCCGACGGCGACTCTAGACGGCAGCCGGACGCGGGACGCCGCGCGAGCGGGGCCGTGTCAAGTGGTTCGACGCCGAGAAGGGTTACGGGTTCCTTGTAGGCCAACGGGCGAGGACCTCTTCGTCCATCACTCGGAGGTCGGGAGACCCCGCGGACCTCTCACCCAACGGAGAAGTCGAGTACGAGGTCGGACGTAACGACCGCGGCCCGAACGCGCGTCGCGTCCAGTCTCTCGGCTAGCGCTCCGCGGTAGGAGCGCTTCGCGAAGCGCCCCGTTAGAGTCTTTATTCGACGGTAGTGGCGCCCGGGTCATCGGCGAGATGCGCCGTCGAGGCGACTTCGATCAGATGCGGTTCCTCCCGTCCCCACATCATGCGCGTGATCGAGGCGTTCGCAGCCCGTTGCGCGCCGGGCAGTACCTCTGGCCCGAAACGCTCCCTGAGAAACGCCCGCATCACCCCCCGTGCGAGACGACGATTACCAGGCGGGCCCGTCCTGGTGACGGGCGTGGATCGACGAGACGGCCTCCTCGAACCTCGCGATGACCTCCTCGTCGGTCTCCGCCCCGACGAGCGTCCAGCGTTCCTCCTCGGGGATCGCGAGGAACTTCTTCGCCAGCTCGGGGTTCCGCCGCTCCTGCTCCGCCCAGGTGTGACCTTCGAGGATGCCTCCGTGTCTCTCGCTGAGGCCGCTTACAGGGACGACCTCACCGGCGAAGCCGGTTTGAGCGCGGATTATCTCGGCGGTCTCGAAGGCGCGCGAGAGCGGGCTCGAGTAGATGGCTTCGAAAGGCTCGCGTGAGAGGGCGCGCCCGGCGAGGCTCGCCTGCCACCGGCCTTCCTCAGAGAGAGGAAACTCCATCTGGCCCTGCCAGATGCCTCGCGCGTTCGCCGTTGACTGTCCGTGACGCACCATGAGCAACTCTTGTGGTTCGGGCATCGGGTAAGGGTAGTCCATAAAGGCGCTTCCGGCAAATCTTCGCCGATGCTAGAATCTGCGGGTTCGTGGTCTGACGGGGAGGCTTGCCAGGATGTTCTGGAGAGACGGCGGAGAGACGCCCGAATCTGGTCAGGAAGCTCCGGAAGAGCCCGCCGGCCCTGTCCGGATCGAGCGCGACGCCCCTCGTCCCGCCACGATTCTACGCGTGGCCGGAGAGCTGGAAGCCAGAGGGGGCACGATCCTGGAACTCTTCAAAGAGGTCGAGTCTCCACTTGGACGGGTGGTGCTTCCTATTTACCTGCGCCAGGAGGAACGGGATTTCTTCGTCGAGGTCGAGACAGAACCGTGGGACACCCGCAAATGGGAGGCGGCGGTTGAAAGGGCCGCGATTCTGCGTAGCTCCGAGCACGCCGAGGCAGGACTGGAGATACTTAGCGGCTACCCTGTTCCCCCTGAGGTAGAGTTCTTCTTCGGCCGCTCGCCCGCGGCGCTACTGCAGCTCGACCTCATGCGGCTCACGCCGGACCGGCCCGAGGCGTCCGCAGGCCACTTCAGGGAGGTCGGGAGTACCCATTGGGGCGTTGACCTGGACTACGAGCCGGAGTATCTGCCGCTTGTCGAAGAGTTGCTCCTGGCCGCCCTGGAGGGCGACGAGGACCAACACGTTCCACCTATCTCAGACGGCCTCGTCGTCGGGCTAGGGTGCTTCCTTGGCGAGACCATCCGCCGCAATGTCAGCCCAACCGGAACCTGGGGCCCTCCCGAGGAGTGGGGAGAAGGACCCATCGTCGAGGTCGAAGACTTCGTCCTCGACCCGGTAGGCAAGGCAAGGGCCTTCCTCGAACAAGGACCCGAGGAGTCTCTGTCTTTCTACGCCGGCTACGTCCTGGATCAACTGGACGGGACAATGCCGGGGACTGAAGCCCCTCGCAACCCTCAGGCGTAGCGGTTGCGGAGCTCGCGGATAATGCGCGAGGAGTCGACGAGGACCTCGTCGCCTATGGTGAGGATCGGGATCGCCCGCTGCCCCGAGAGCTGGATTACCTCCTCGCGCCAGTTGGCGTCCGCGTCGACCTCGTCATAGTCGAGCCCGAGCCGCTGCAACTCGTTCTTTACGCGCATGCAGAACGGGCAATAGTCGCCCGTGTATAGCCTTATCGCTGTCCTCTCTCGCGTCGCATCCAAAATGCGCCTCCTGATCTGAAACGCTACTTTAATACAATGGTTGTAATATATTGTAACCGGATAGGCGTTCTTTTAAACGGAGCTTGCTAGCGTGCCTGGACCACGAGCTCGACTTCGACGGGCGCGTCCAGTGGTAGCTCGGCCACGCCCACGGCAGAGCGGACGTGCAGGCCGGCATCCCCGAAGACCTCTCCGATGAGCTCAGAGGCGCCGTTGAGTACCTCGGGCTGGCCGTTGAACCCCGGCGCCGAGGCCACGAAGCCGGTCACCTTGACGATACGCGAGATCCCACCGAGTCCGCCGGTCTCGGCCGCTGCGGCGGCCAGGGCGTTGAGCGCGCACAGCCTGGCGGCCCCTTGTGCTTCGTCCAGGCTCACGGCGTCGCCAACCTTGCCTTTCAGGTGCAGTTCACCTTTATCGAGTGGGAGCTGGCCTGCCGTGAAGACGAGCTCTCCCGCCCGCACGGCGGGGATGTAAGAGCCTGCTGGGGCCGGCACTTCCGGGAGCTCGAAGCCGAGTTCGTGAAGGCGGGTCTCGGGGTTTGTATCCATCTAGTGGAGAGCCTCTTCGTACTCGCTCGGGTCGTAGATCAGGGGGTAGCTCGGGTCCAGGGTGTCGCTCGCCGTGACCTCGCCGACGACGACCGTGTGGTCTCCGGCGCGGGCCCTGTCTATGACCTTGCAGTCCAGGTAGGCCAGGCAGTCAAGGAGGAAGGGCGAGCCGCCGGGCGTCAGGCCGTAAGGGACGCCCTGGAGCTTGTCGTAGTACTCGCCGCTCGTTTCAGCGAAGTGGGTTGCCACGTCTACCTGATCGTCGCGCAGGACGCTCAGGGCGAAGGTCTCGCTCTCGAGAACGATGTCGTGGGAGTAGCGGTCACTGCGGACGGCGACGGCGACGCAGGGAGGGCGCTCCGAGGTCTGCATCACCCAGGACGCGGTCATGGCGTTGGACTGGCGGCCGCTCCTGGTTCCGAGCACGTAGACCCCGTGGGTCAGGTGACGCAGGCCCGCCTTGATGGAGCTACGGTCTTGAAGGTCCCTGTCCAAATCTCTCCTTCCGATACGGACAAAAGTATTTTAGCAGGAGTGGGTATACTGCGGGCCATGGAGTTTCCGGATGGTCAGCCTCGTGAACCTGAGCGGTGCCCGATCGGGTTCGGCATCCTGCAGGCTGTACTGTACCTGCTCTTCATCAGGGCGATAGACCTCTACGAGCGGGAGCCTCTGCGCTACGTGGTGCCTGTCTTCGTCTGGGGTTTCGCGGTGGCGACGACGGTCTCCCTCGTTTTCAACACGCTCTTCCAGCTCACGTTGAGCTCGGTGACGAGCGTGCAGACCGCGAATTTTTTCACGGCGGTCGCGGTGGCGCCCGTGGTAGAGGAGAGCTCCAAGGGATTCGCCCTGCTCCTGATCTTCTTTATCGCCTACCTCGTGCGTCGCAGGAGCGGGCTGATCGAGTTCGCCGGCGTGATGGACGGCATCGTCTACGGTTCGGCCGTCGGGTTCGGTTTCGCAATAGCTGAGGACATACTCTACGGCCTGCAGTACGGCCCTGAGACTTTCGTCGTGCGCAGGATCTTCGGGGGTTTCGCCCACGCGGCGTTTACCTCGCTTACAGGGATCGGCTTCGGCCTCATCCCGTGGGTCCACAACGTGATGTTGAAGGTCTCTCTGCCTCTACTCGGCCTCTCCGGGGCTATACTGTTGCACGCGACCTTCAACCTCACGGCCACGCTTTTCGGGCCCGTAGCCTACCTGGTGTTGTTCTTCGTGATCATGGCCTACATCATTCTCATAATCGTGTGGCTCGCCATCGAGAGGCACATCATCCGCGACGGAACTCGACGAGGAGGTCGGCGCGGGGACGATAACCCCGCAGGAATACGCCATCCTCCCAAGCTACTTCCTGCGGACGTGGCTACTACTTGGGCCTGATCTTCACGGGAAAGCTGGGGGCCTGGACAAGGGCCCGCAAAGTGCACGCGTCGGCCGTGGACCTTGCCCTCGCGAAACGCCTCGCGCGCCGCTCGGGAGCTTCCGGCAGCATGGACCGTGTGCGGATGCTCCGCCAGAAGATCATGGCGATGAGAGAGGGAGCGCGCTCCATGGCGGCCTCCTGAGCAGCCGGCCGGCCTCGGGGATAATCCTCGCCGGTGGCGGGAGTCGCAGGATGGGACGCGACAAGCTCTCAATCGAAGTCGGCGGGCAGACCCTGATCCAGCGCGTTCACGCCGCGCTCATTGGCGTCTGCCAGGAAGTGCTGGTAGTGGGGCGCGACGTTATCCGCCTGGAAGGTGTCAGACGGGTCGGCGGCGAACGACCCGGCGGGCAGGGACCCCTCGCAGGCATCGAGGCCGGTCTCGCCGCAGCAAAGTACCCGCTAGTCTTCGTCGCGGCGGGCGACATGCCGTTTCTGAGGGAGAGTATGGTGGAATATCTTCTGGAGCGTCTCGGAACCAGCGGTGCTCTGGCCGTGGTCCCGCGATACCAGAGCAGGGTCATCCACTCTGCGCCGCCTACTCCCGCGCGCTGCTCCCACGTATTCGCACTGCCCTCGACGGCGGGACGCGGGCGGTGCGCGAGTTCCTCGAGGGCATAGATGAAGTCGCCTACGTTGGGGAGGAGTTGCGACGCTTCGGTGATCCCGACCTCCTGCTGATGAACGTCAAATGCGCCCGATGACCTCGAACGCGGCCAGGCGCGAGGCGGGGCATTGAAGACACTCTTCTGGGCGGCAGTCTCGGAGAGCTCGCGGGCTACTCGGAGTTTACCGGGGTCGAGTCCCTGCCCGTGGCGGCAGGGAGTGACAGACCACGGGTCGCCGTGGTTCTCGGGGCGCAGGTACTGCGCGGCGGGAGGCCGAGCCGGACGCTGGAGGCCAGGACGCGTCACGCGGGAGAGCTGTACGCCAGGGGCGGGATCGACCTTCTCATACCTACCGGTGGAGAGGGCGAGCATCCGCCACGCGAGGCGGAGGTGATGTCCGAATATCCTGCGGGAGATGGGCGTACCCGAGGCGGCGATCCTGCGTGAGGACACGGCGAGGAGCACCTGGGAGTCCGCCGTGCTGGTGGCGGAGATCGCACGCGAAGGGGCGTCGGAAGAGGTCCTGGTGGTGACCGATCCGCTGCACTGCGTCAGGACGGTCGCCGCCTTCGGCAGGGCCGGGCTCCTCGCCGTGCGCGGAGCCGGTGTATAGTAGCCCGATGTGGCGCAAGAAGTGGTCCCGCAGGGGGCAGTTCGTGAGGGAAAGCGGGGCGCTGGTCTGGTACAGGATAAGGTACGGAGTAGGGGCGCACTCCCGGCCGTAGCCGTCGGGGTGCTCGCCGTCTCGGCGGCCGCCATCTTCATCCGGCTGGCCGACGCACCCGCGCTCGCGGTCGCTTTCTGGAGGTGCGCCCTCGGGGCCGTAGTGCTCCTGCCGCCGGCGCTCGTCAGGAGGGACCTTCCCGAAGGGGCGTGCCCTCTACGTCGGGCTCGCTTCCGGCGTGGCGCTCGGGGCACATTTCGGGTTCTGGATCTCCTCGCTCGACTATACGAGCGTGGCGGCAAGCGTCGTCCTCGTCTTCAACCCAGCCGGTCTTCGTGGCCGTCCTCGCCTATCTCATCTTCGGTGAGACGCACGACCCCGCTGTCTTTCCTCGGCATCGTCGTCGCGCTGGCTGGCACGGCGTCATCGCCGGCGACGGAACCGTCGGGTCTGCGGCCCTCTTCGGGAACACGCTCGCCCTGATCGGGGCCGTACGTTCGCCGTGTACGTCCTGATCGGGCGCTTCGCGAGGACCGGCGGGCGTCGGCGTGCTGCCATACTCCATCGTCGTTTACTCTGCCGCCGCGGCGACGCTGCTGCCCGTGGCTCTCCTCTCGAGCGTCCGGCTGTGGGGCTACTCGGGGGAGACGTGGTTCTGGCTGCGGCGATAACACTCGGGCCCCAGCTCATGGGCCACACGGTCTTCAACTGGGCGCTGCGCTACGTGGAGGCCTCGGTGATCTCGGGTACCGTCCTGGCCGAGCCGGTCGTCGCGGCGCTCCTTGCCTGGCTGGTTCTCTCCGAGAAGCCGGGCCTGCCGACGCTGGTCGGCGGCGCTGTCGTTCTCGGCGGGCTGTATTGTTTGCTCAAGGGACGTCCGTCGCGGTAGAGCCGGTCGCCTAGCGGGCGGGATGGTAGATCACACAGCGCCCGCTGGGGATGCTGTATTCTTGGGCAATACGGACTGCCACTAAGGAGAGGCTTGGGACCGATCAGGACAGGGTTTCCGTTACGGGATCGTGGGCGGTGCTCGTCGCGCTCGGCTCGGACCTGTATTTCCTGTTCGTCGATCCCTGCCGAGACGCCGGATTGGATCCTCGCCGTAATAGCGCAGTACAGGACGCGGCTGGCGCTGGCGGTATTCCTGTTCCTGGCCGTGCTCGCCGCCCTCAGGGTGCGTCCGACGCGCCTGGACCCCGGGGTGCCTACCGCTCGCTGCTCTTGCGCGACGGCGCCCTGGCCGCCACGGTGGTCGCCGTCATGGTCGGGATCACGCTGTTCTTGACGACCGCCCTGCAGGCGACGCTGCTCGCCGGCGACCGCTGCGAGATTACGCCTCGGAGGCCGCCCCCAAGATCGTCACCTACGTCAACGAGGTGCGCGTGGAGATCCGCCAGGAGCGCATAGAGCGCGGGGCGCCTCCGGAGAAGGTGAGGGATTCCCTCCGCCCGCCGAGGTCTCGGAGGTCGAGGCTACCCTGCAACCGCCCACGCTCCGCGACCTCGGGCGTTCGATGGCGAACTTCGTACTGCGCGCCGTCCTTCTCGGAACCGTCGGGCGCGCTGGTCGGCTTGCTCCGCGGCCGGCCCGGCTCCGCAGGAACGAGAAGCCCGTCGAGGCGCTCCGCAGGGAATGACGGGCAACGGCGGACAGGTCGCGGCGGCCCTGATCCTGGACGCCGTATTCGGCGAGCCGCCAGAAGCCGTGCACCCGACCGTCTTGATGGGACGTGCGATCTCGGCCTTCGAGAAAGGGCGTCCTGACGCTGGAGAACCCGCGCCCAGACGAATCGCCGGCATCGCCCTCGCCTTCTCTTTGCCTTCGCTGGTCTTCGTCTCGACGCGGACGGTCTCGGGTGCAGTGCCCCGCGGGCTACGTTCGAGCGTCGGGGCTGCCCTGATCTCTACGACGCTCTCGATGCGCGGTCTTGGCAAGAGCCGCCGAAGGCGTCGAGCGCGAGCTTGCCGACGGACGCCTCGAAGCGCGCGCGAACGCAGGTAGGCCGCTTCGTAGGGCGGGACACGGACGGCCTCTCGGAGCACGAGGTCTGCAGGGCCGCGGTGGAATCGGTCGCGGAGAACACCAGCGACGGCGTCGTCGCGCCCGATGCTCTACGGCCTCCTTTTCGGTGCGCCGGGCGCGCTGGCCTACAAGGCCGTGAACACCCTGGACTCGATGGTCGGCCACCCGCAAGCGCCGCTACAGGGAGATCGGATGGGCTCCGCCCGCCTGGACGACCTCGCCAACATCTTGCCGTCCACGGATCACGGCGCTCTCGGTCGCGGCCGTCTTCGGGGCGACCAATCGACACGCTAAGGATCACATGCCGCTACGGTCCGCTTACTACGAGCCCGAACGCGGGCGTGGCCGAGGCCGCGTTCGCGGGTGCCCTCGGGATCAGGCTCGGGGGAACCAACTCATACAACGGGGTATCGCGGAGAGGACCGGTGCTGGGCGAAGGACGTCACCCCGCCGCCGACGATGTCGGTCGGGCGGTAATCCTCATGCGCCGCTGCTGTGTTCTGCTCGCGCATCCTGGCGTTTCTGGCGGGGCAGACTTCGCCGTGGTTAGGGGCTGGGCACAACACCCGGGCGGCCGCCACCACGGGGCGCACGGAGAACAGGCATCCCGGTCCCTCGACATACCCGTTGATGAGCTGCTCGACTTCAGCCAGAACATAAACCCCCTCGGCGCGCCACGCGAAGCCCTGGAAGCCGCGCGACGGGCCCTGGACGAGGAGGCGGGCCGTTACCCCGACCTCGATTACAGCGGAGCTGCGCGAGGCTCTGGCCGAGTATCTGGGCGTCTCTCCCGAGAACGTGGTCCCGACCAACGGCGGGGCCGAGGCGCTGTTCCTCGCCGCCGCGGCGGCCGCGGGACGGGTCAAAGCGCTGGTGCTCGAGCCCACCTTCTCCGAGTACGCGGCGGCCGCAAGTGCATGCAGGCATGGACGGTAGTCCGCAAGGTGGCCCGGCGCCGGGAGGGAGGCTTCCGGTACGAGCGTTCGTCCGCTCGATGACCTCGAAGGCGTCTCTGTCGGTGTTCCTGTGCAACCCGAACAACCCCACGGGCGACGCGCTGCGCCGACTGAGGTCATGGAGGTGGCGGCCGCGTGTAAAGGAGGCCGGCGCCGTTCTTGATCGTTGACGAGGCCTTCGCTGACTTCGTTCCAGGGGTCAGCGTCGCTGGACGCGGTAGACGGTAGCTTGTGGGTCGCCAGGTCGTTCACCAAGTTCTTCGCGATACCGGGCTTGCGGCTCGGCTGTCTCGTCTGCGACGACGCGGAGCGCACCAGGACGATGCAGCCCTCGTGGCCGGTGAACGCCGTCGCCGCCGCCGCCGGTATCACCGCCGCCCGGGACCGGGGCTTCGCCGAAACCATCGGTGGCCGAGGTCGGCCCGTCTGCGAGAGGATCTCTTCGAGACGCTCGACGACATGCCGGTCTGCGAGCCTTTCCCGGCGGTGGCGAACTTCCTGCTCGTCCGCGGGCCAGAGGGGCTGGCCGGAGCGACTGGCCCGTCGGGGTGTGCTCGTACGGGGTTGCGGGCCGTTCGAAGGGCTCGGGCCCGGGTACTTCCGCGTCGCGGTGCGGAGCGAGGCGGAGAACGCGGCGACTGATCTCGGCAGATCCGGGAGGAACTGTAGCCGTCCGCGCCCTCATCCTCGGCGGCGCCCGCAGCGGGAAGAGCGCCTTCGCCGAGCGACCTGGTTCCACCTTCGGAGGAGCGCGTCCTCTACGTGGCGACGGCGATGCGTAGGCGGAAGACGAAGACCTGCGCCGCCGCGTCGGGCTCCACAGGGAGCGCCGGCCCGCGCGGATGGGGCACGCTGGAGGTCGGGGACCTCGACGAGGTCCTGAGATGCGGCCGAGCGGTGGGACGCGGTACTGCTCGACTCGCTGACGCTGTGGGTCTCGGCCAGTCGAGTGAGGAAGGGGCGAATCGCGCGAGTTCGAAGATTTCCTGGACGGGTGAGAAGCATCTCGCCGTGCCGTTCGTCCTTGTCAGCGACGAGGTCGGGCTCGGGGTGGTGCCCGAGAGCGAGGCGGGAAGACGGTTCAGGGACGTGCTCGGGCTGGTGAACCAGCGGGCTGCCGCGGCGGCGGAGGAGGTCCACCTCTGCGTCGCCGGGGTCGGGGTCAGGATCAAGTAGTTGAAGGCCCTGCTCTCCTTCTTCACCGTGCTCCCCGTACGCGGCGCCTCTCTGGAGTGGGCCGCGCAGCAAAGTCCACCTCCTGCCGCTCGTCGGCCTCGTCACGGGGTTGCCCGGGCGCGTGCTGCTCCTGTCGCGTACGTCCTTGCCTCCCGGCGTCGCCGCCACCCTGGCGCTCGGGGCGGTGCTCGCTGGCGGCCGGACTGCACCACGCCGACGGCGTCCTCGACGTCGGCGACGCGCTGATGGTCCGCGGCAGCTCCAAAAGCGGCTGCGAGGTACTCAAGGACACCAGGGTCGGCATCGGCGGTATCGGCGCGCTCTTCCTGGTCTACGCCCCTGCAGTGGCGGCGCTCGCCGCGCTGTGCGCCGCATCCCCCTGGCGCGCGGCCCTGGCCCTCCTCGCCGGCGAGGTCTCGGCCCGCTCGGCGATGCTCCTTACGCTCGCTTTCGGCAAGCCGGCGGAGCCGGGTTCCTCGTCTGTCCCCTTCGTCCGGGCGCTCGCGGGCTCCCGCCGTGCCCTCGGCCTCGCGTTGGCATTGCTGGCGCCGTTGCCTCCTGGTTCTGTCCGGTGGGCGCTCTCGCCGTGCTCGCCGTATTCGTGGCGCCGCTGGTCGCGCTGGTCGCCCTCCGCGTTGCTCGAGCCGGCGTTCGGTGGCATCGGCGGCGACGTCGTCGGTGCCGCCGGGGAGGCGTGTCGCGCCGTGGTGCTGATCTTGGTCTCCGCGATGATGTAGCCCCGGACCTTGGGCGGCTCGCGAGCCGGGCCTACGTTGGAGCTGATATCGAACCGCCCCTACGACGTCAGGTCGTCGCCGGGCTGCATCACGTGAACCTTGACGCCGGGCGCGATGTGTGGCCAGGTGCTCCTGGAACTCCTCCGGCGTGCCGGTGAAGAACGGCATGACGTCCGGGCTGTAGTGAATCGGGACGACGTGCTCGACGCCGAGAAGCCGGGCGGCGTGGGCGGCCTCGAACGGGCCCATCGCCAGCCGGTCGCCGATGGGCAGGAGGGCGAGGTCCGGATTGTAGAGCTCCCCGATCAGCCGCATGTCGCCGAAGAGCGCGGTGTCGCCGGCATGGTAGAGCTTGAAGCCGCTCTCGAACTCGATCACGTAACCCATCGGCTCGCCGCCGTAGATGAAGCTCCCGTCGTCGATCGGATGCTCGAGGAGTGGAAGGCGTTGGTCGCCGTAACCTTGATGCCGCCGACCTGGGCCGTGCCGCCCTTCTGGATCGGCTGCGCGTTCTCGACGCCCTGGCCCTGGAGATAGGACGAAGATCTCGAAGTTCGAGACCGTCATCGCGCCGGTCTGCCGCGGCAAGCGACTCGACGTCGTCGAAGTGGTCGAAGTGGCCGTGGGTCATCAGGATGGTGTCGAGCTCGCCGACGTGCTTCAGATCATCCGGGGTATGCGGGTTATCGGTCAGAAACGGGTCTATGATTATCTGCTCGTCACCCGGCGGTCGTGAACCGGAAAGTCGAGTGTCCGAGGTAGGTGATCCTGGCCCCGCCTAGCATCTCTTCCACGATATGTCCTCCAACTGGTTGATAGCCAACAAGGTAAACAACACTTAACGTATACCCACGCCAAGATCGGAGAAACGGTCGACAGCCAGCGTATAATCCTGCGGGGGTCCCGACCGGGACGCTATGTGTCAGACCACGATCATCAGGGGGAACGTATGAGAGCGACCCTCATCCTCGCGGTGCTGGCGGGCCTGTGCGTGGCGGTCCAGACGAGCCTCACGGGAGCGGCCCAGCGGGTCTCGGGCCGCCGGTGCTGGTCGCGATCTCCGGGCTGACACGCGGGCATCGCGCTCTGACGGTCTCGCTATCATTGCGAAGCCCGAGTTTACGGGCCGCGCCGTAGGCTACGCCGTGGCCTCGGGCATCCTCGGGGCCGTAATAGTCGGCTCCATCGCCGTAGCCGCAGGGCAGGCAGGGGTGGCGCGCGCCCTCTCACTCGTGATCGCCACCCAGCTGATCGCGGGCCTGGCTGCTCGACGCCCTCGGCGTCTTCGGCGCAGGCGCGGACTTCAGCGCTTCTGAAGGCGCTCGGGGTAGCTCCTGATCATCGCCGGAGGCGCGCTGGTCGTAAGCTTCTAAAGGCATCGGCGACAGAACCCCGTCAGGAGCTAATTACATGCGGAAGCTGCGCGTCCCCTGAAGTTGAAACGACTGGAGGCTGGAGTGGGCTATCTGCCCATCGAAGACCACGGTGTCATCGGCAACCTCCACACGGCGGCGCTCGTGGGCAAGGACGGCACTATCGACTGGCTGTGCCTGCCCGCCTTCGACTCCCCGAGCGTGTTCTGCTCCATCCTGGACGACGAGAAGGGCGGTCACTTCGCCCTGCGCCCGGTGGAGTACGCCCGGAGCCAGCAGCTCTACCTGCCAGACACGAACGTGCTCCTGACCCGTTTCTTCTCGCCCGAGGGCCTGGCCGAGATCCTGGATTTCATGCCGATCCATGACGAGTCACGGGTGAACGTCACAGGCTGGTGCGTAACGTGAGGGTCATCAGGGGCAAGGATGAATTTCCTCGTCGAGTGCCTGCCCGGCCTTCGACTACGCCCGCGGCGAGCCACACGGTCTCGGTAGTGAAGCAATCGGGTGCGGTCTTCTCATCGGGCGGATGACCGTCTGGGGCTCGCGCCGACGTGCCGCTGGAGGAGAGGGCCGAAGGGGGCGGCGGGGGCGCGGTTCACGCTGGGGGAGGGCGAGCGGGCGACGTTCGTCCTGGCGCACCTCGAGGAGGGTGAGGGGCCTGGGGAGATACTCTCGCGATGTCCGAGTTCGAGGAGTTGCTGAACGAAACGCTGCGTTACTGGCGGCGCTGGCTCTCCAACAGCACATATCACGGACGCTGGCGGGAGATGGTCCACCGCTCGGCGCTCGTCCTCAAGCTCATGGTCTACGACCCGACGGGGGCCCTGGTCGCCTCCCCGACCATGGGGCTGCCCGAGAGGATCGGGGGCGAGCGCAACTGGGATTACCGCTACACCTGGCTCAGGGACGCGGCGCTCACGCTGTACGCCCTGATCTACGTCGGCTTCGAGGATGAGGCGCGCAACTTCATGGGCTGGCTCAGGGACCGCTGCCAGCAGGACGGGATGGCCTCCTCCAACCTCTCTACGGCATCGACGGCCGCACAGACATCACCGAGACGGAGCTCACGCACCTCTCCGGATACATGAACTCCTACCCCGTGCAGGCTCGGCAACGGGGCGTACAACCAGCGCCAGCTCGACCTCTACGGGGCCGTCCTCGACGCGGCCTACCTCTACAACAAGCACGGCGCCCCCCTCGACTACGACCTCTGGAAGAACCTCACGCAAGATCCTCGACTGGCTCAGCGAGAACTGGCGGGAGCCCGACGAGGGCATCTGGGAGGTGCGCGGGGGGCAGGCGCCAGTTCGTCTCGTCCAAGCTTCTGAGCTGGGTCGCCCTGGAGAGGGCAGGCAGGATCGCCCGCCAGCGCGGCCTGCCCGCCGGGGAACGGACGCTGGAAGCCGAGCGCGACGCGATCTACGAGGAGATCATGGAGAAGGGCTGGAACCACGAGAAGAACAGCTTCGTCCAGTACTACGGATCGGACGCCCTCGACGCCTCGCTTCTTCTGATGCCACTCGTCAAGTTCGTCGGCCCGACGGACCCGCGTTGGATCGCCACCCTGCGACCGCATCCAGGAGGAGCTGACCTACGACACCCTCGTCGACCGCTACAAGACGGACGAAGCGGCCCCCGACGGCCTTGCCGGGAGCGAGGGCAGCTTCAGCCTGTGCTCTTTCTGGCTCGTGGAGTGCCTGACGCAGGCCGGACGCCTCGACGAGGCGCGACTGGCGCTGGAGAAAATGTTCTCCTACGCCAACCACCTCGGGCTCTACGCCGAGGAGATCGGGCACTCCGGCGAGGCGCTTGGCAACTTCCCCCAGGCTTTCACCCACCTGGCCCTGATCAGCGCCGCCGTCCACCTCGACCGCGCCCTTGGAGCCGGGCTGACCCGCCGTGCCCACACCGCTCTTCGAAGCCGTCCCGAATTTTTCCGAAGGAAAGGACCACGCGAAGATTACGCGCATCGCAGAATCGGTGCGCGCCGTCCCCGGCGTCCGCGTGCTCGGTCTCCACTCCGACGCAGACCACAACCGCAGCGTCCTGACTTTCGCCGGAGAGGAGGACCGCATGCTCGCAGGCGCGGTCGCCCTCGCCAAGGCGTGCGCGCTCCGAACTCGACCTGGCCTCCCAGGCCGGAGAGCATCCCAGGATGGGCGTTCTCGACGTGCTTCCTTTCGTCCCCTCGAAGGCGCCACGATGGACGACGCAGTCAGGCTGGCCTAGCGGACGGCCGAGATGCCTCGGCTCCCTGGGGTTCCCCGTATTTCTCTACGGGGCCGCGGCGACGGCGCCGCACCGCCGCAGCGCTCCCGGACGTCAGGCGGGCGGGCTACGAGGGCGTCGCACCAGGCCTCGAAGACCCGCTGTGGAAACCAGACTTCGGCCCAATGTCGCTTCGAACCCGCACAAGGGGGCCGTCGCCGTCGGCGCCCGTCCTTTCCTCGTGGCATTCAACGCGTTTCTGGATACCGACGACGTGGAGGTCGCCACGAGGATCGTGCGTCGGGATCAGGGAGAGAGGCGGCGGCCTGCGGGCCGTCAGGGCGCTGGGCTTCGGCGTGGCCGGTAAGGGCCCAGGTCTCGATGAACCTGACCGACCTTGAGGAGACCCCGATCCATGTAGCCCTCGAAGCCGTCCGCTCAGAGGCGGCCGAGTTGGGTGCCTCAGTAGAGTCGACCGAGATCGTCGGCCTGGCGCCGCTCGCGGCGATCCTCGACGCGGCCCGCCACTACCTGGGCCTCCGGGAGCTGGCGCCGGATCACGTACTGGAGATGAGGTTGTTTGAACCACCTAACTCTTGAGGCCGCAAAACCGCGCAAACCCGGATCTCCGCGCGTGCTGATCGGCCTGCCCTCCGACACCCGCGCGGCCTCTGTCGGCTACAGTCCGAACCCGATGGTGCGCGTGCCTCTAGGCCAGATCGCTGAAGATCAGGAGGAACCAAGGCGTGACCTCATCCTGAAAGAGTCCTAAATCGAATGATACAGAAATCGACCGCGCAAAAACCCGAGTAGTTTGCCGGCATTGAAGGGAGCAATCTGATGAGCGGACAGGAGATAATGGCGGCGGCGATCCAGATGTCCTCAACGCCGGACAAGGAAGAAAACCTCGAAACGGCGGAACGCCTGATCCGTGCTGCGGCATCCTCTGGAGCCGATCTTGTAGCGCTTCCAGAACTCTGGAGCTGCCACGGCCTCGAAAAAGCTACAGGGAGAACGCCGAACCC
The DNA here is from genome assembly GCA_963830075.1 of uncultured Rubrobacteraceae bacterium. Lineage (GTDB taxonomy): Bacteria > Actinomycetota > Rubrobacteria > Rubrobacterales > Rubrobacteraceae > Rubrobacter_D. The sequence continues at coordinate 21,020 of CAWHLD010000019.1, forward strand.
ATACCCGGCCCGACCACCGAGTTTCTGGGCGAGCATCGCGCGCGAGCTGGGGATCTACTTGCTGGGGGGGTCGATTCTCGAAGGCGACCCTAGGTCCATAAAACTGCATAATACATCTACGTTCTTCCGGCCTGATGGCGAGATATCGGCGGTGTACCGCAAGATCCACCTCTTCGACGTGAAGGCTCCTGACCGCGAGTACCTGGAGAGCGCGACGATAGAGCCCGGGGAAGAGATCGTAACGGCGAAGGCCGGCGCGGCGACGCTCGGGCTCTCAGTCTGCTACGACGTGCGCTTCCCTGAGCTGTACCGGTCGCTTGCGTTGAGCGGTGCACAGGTACTAACGGTCCCCGCCGCCTTCACGCTCCAGACGGGCAAGGATCACTGGGAGCTACTGTTGAGGGCCCGGGCCGTCGAGAACCAGGCCTTCGTCATCGCGCCTGCCCAGTGGGGGCAAGAAGGCCGACGGCCGGTGGACCTACGGGAGGTCCATGATCGTCGACCCGTGGGGCACCGTGCTGGCCCAGTGTCCGGACCGCGATGGGTTCGCCCTCGCAGTGCTCGATCTCGACTATCTCGACCGCTTGCGCGAGGAGTTTCCCGCCCTGAAGAACCGTCGTCCCGGGGCGTACGGAGATTCGTGAAAATCGAGGTACGCGTCGCTACGCCGGATGATGCGACGGTCGTCGCCGAGCTTTTCTACCACACCATACTGAACGTCAACGTCGGGGATTATTCTCGCAACCAGGTCGAAGCATGGGCTGGACCAGCGCCGGATACCGCGATGTGGTCGGAGCGGATCGCCTCGGACGATAGCACCAGGCGGATGTTCATCGCGGTGCGTGATGGACAGGTGGTCGGCTTCGCAGAGCTCGAGGAAGACGGTCACATCGACACCCTGTATGTGCACCATGAGTTCCAGGGGCTCGGAGTAGCTTCGCGGTTGCTAGACCGGGTCGAAGCGCAAGCCCAACGTCTCGGAATTAGCCGCCTGTACACCGAAGCCGAGCATAACCGCGGAACCATTCTTCCGCCGCAGAGGCTTCTCGGTCATTGCGCCTCAGCGGGTCGAAGTCCGTAATCGATTCTTCCGGAACTATCGAATGGAGAAGCAAGGTTTGTAGCTTATCCCCGACCGGGCCTGCGCGAGGCGCGATCTCAGGCAAGAAGCAGCCCGAGGATGGCCAGTATCCCGACGGAGACGGCTACAGGGGCGACGGCAGCCCGCAAAATATCGCCTTCACGGCCGATCAGGCCGGTGGCAGTTGCGGCGAGGATGAGCCGTTGGGGCGCGAGCATGCTCGCGTGGCTACCTGCGACGTTCTGCACGGCGGCGGTTAGATCCTCAGACAGGTCGAGCCCCCGCGCGGCATCGACCTGCAGCGGCATGAACAAAGCGTTGGAAGCGGCGTTGGAGCCGGTGAGCGCTCCGCCGAGCGCCGCGAGCACGGGCGAGACAGCCGGGAAAGATGCCGCCCATGCCTTCTGCGCCTCCCGCAAGGAGCTCCGCAGCCCCACTACCGGCCACCACCTCTCCCGCAAGGACGAACGTAAGGACGGCCCCCGCCGTCGGGCAGCCACTGCCTCGTCGTGCTCCGCGCCGCAGCGCCTGCATTCGGATCCACCCCGATGCCGAGCAGCAACGCCGCGAACGCGCCGGACACGAGCAGCGAGAGCCCGGGACCGTCGAACACAGGACCGAGTCGCTCGAGTAACGGTCCGAAGCGCCCCGATGCCGTTCGCCGCCGCCAGCAGCACGAGCAGGAACGCGTAAGGGAGAAGCGCCCGCACCGGAACCCCAGCGAGCCGCTGTCGCCTCCTGACCAGGAAGACGGCCGCGGCCGCGAGCCCGCCGACGGCACCGGAAAGCTCGGGGACCAGGTACAGGCTCGTCAGCGAGCGTCGCCAGGCCGGCGACCAGCCCGAGCAAGACCGCCTCCGCGCCGCACCGCCTCAGCCCGCTCCATCCGCCGGCGAGAAGCGACAGCGGCGACGCCGTAGACGGGAAGAGGGGGAGGCTCAGGAGCGCGCTCATGTCCGAGAGCGTCCCGAAGCCCATGCCCGCGAGTTGGCCCCGATCACGGTCCCGACCCCAGAGCGCCCCACGGGCACAGCGCACTGGCCCCAGCTCGCCAGCACCGCCGCCCTCAAGCGGCGTGAACCCCGCCGCGAGCAGGATCGGCGCGCTTATAACCACAGCCACCCCGAACCCCGTCACCGACTCGAAGAAAGGCGCCACCCCGACCACGACCACCGGCCGCGAGCGCCACCGGTCCGGCTCCAGCCTCCCCAGAAACCGCGATACCGCCTCGACAGCCCCACCCGCCGAGAGCAGGTTGTACAGCAACAACCCCCCGAACAGCACGTACAACACCTGCAGCCAGAGGTCCCGAGCCCCCGAGCAAAGCCCCCGGCACCGCCGCGAAGCTCCAGGCCGGGCCACACCAACGCCCCGACTACCGCCGCCGCCAGCGACGACCGCACCAGACCACGCGGCGCAGGCCGATCCCAAGCGCAACAGCCCCACAGCGGCAACCGCCAAAGGCAACGCGGAGATCACGATGCCCAATGTATATCTACCATGATAGAATGTACTTCTACCAAATGAGACGATGTGGCAGCAAGCGGGGCATCGGCGACGGTGGCGGCGGTCTCTTCGGGGCGGTTGGGGGAGCGGGTGAGGGAATTACGCCGGCGGCGGGGTCTGACGCTGGAGGAGCTTGCGGAGCGTCTCGGGGTGAGTCGGGCCATGATCTCCAAGCTCGAGCGGGGAGAGAAGAACCCGACGCTCGTGGTCGCTGCGCAAGCTGGCCGAAGGGCTTGGCGTGACGCTCTCGCGGCTCGCGGGCATGGAGGACCGGCGCGAGGTGGTCGTGGTGCCAAGGGAGAGGCGCATGGTCATGCGCGACCCCGAGACGGGTTTCGAGCGCCAGCTCCTCTCGCCCAACTTCGTCGGGCATGGGGCGTGGAGTTCATCCGCAACGTGATCCCCGAGGGCTCCACCTCCGGGCGAATTTCCGCCGCACCGCAGTGGCGTCGAAGAGCACATCGTAGTGGAGCAGGGAACGCTAAGGGCGATGCTCGGCGGCGAGGAATACCTGCTGCGAAAGGGAGACGCCCTGTACTTCGAGGCCGACGTGCCGCACCGCTTCGACAACGCGGGCGAGGGGGAGTGCAGCTACTACCTGGTCATAAGCTCGCGGGGTACGTGATCCGTTGACCAAGGGACCCGGGGATTTCTCCTCGGTGGGCTCGGTGTACTCGCCTTTAGCATGACCCTGCCGGCGACACGCGTCGCGGTCGCCGAGCTGGATAGCACCTTCGTCGGGCTGGGCCGCGCGCTGGTGGCGGCGTCGCTCGCGGCGGCTTTATTCTTGTGGACCGGGGAGCGCTTGCCGGAGCGGCGTTTGTGGGGCAGGATCTCGGTCGTGGCGCTTGGGGTGGTGATCGGTTTTCCCTCTTTACGGCGCTCGCGCTCCGGGATCTGCCTTCGGCCCACAGCGCGGTTATCGTGGGTATATTGCCCGCCGCGACCGCGGTCATGGCGGTTTTGCGGGCGGGGGAGCGTCCATCGCCAGGTTTCTGGCTGGCCTGTGCTTTCGGGCTGATCTCCGTGCTCACCTTCGCCGCGGTAGAGGGAGCGGGAAATCCCCGGGCGGCGGATATCTTCGTGCTCGTGGCCGTCGTGCTGTGCGCGGTCGGTTACGCTGAAGGGGGCACGCTGGCGAGGGAGATTGGCGGGTGGCGGGTCATCTGCTGGGCATTATTGTTCGCCGCGCCGGTCATCCTGCCTGCAGTCGTGTTCGCGTTGGTTCGGTCTGGTTCGTCGGAGGGACTGACCGGTGGAGCAGGAGCGTGGCTCGGGTTCTGCTACGTGTCGGTCGTCAGCATGTTTCTGGGCTTCTTCGCCTGGTACGGAGGACTGGCAGCGGGCGGGGTGGCGCATTCAGCCAGCTCCAGCTTGCCCAACCGATACTAACCATTGCGTGGTCCGCGGTCTTGCTGGGGGAGAAGATCTCTATCTATACGCTGCTCGCCGCCCTCCTCGTCTTGAGCAGCGTTGCGGTCACTCAACACACGAGGGTAAGGACAGACGCCAGGACTGGATACTCGAACATGCGCCGATGATGAGCGCCGTTTTCCTCACTGGAGATCCAGCGAGGGTAGTCTATGATGCTTCGACGAGCTTGACTTTGCTAACCGGGCTTCGTGGCCGGCGCGATGCCCCCGGTAGTAGTCGAGGCGGTCTGTTGGATCATCCCACTTGGCAAGGCGACGGTTGTTCGTAAACCGCTCCGAATCTCCGTAGCGGCCGTCGAGCCAGCCGGACCAGTACGCTTCGGTGTGCTCCGGAGATTTCCAGGACACTTGCGGGGAGACGGGAGTAACCTCGGATCCACAGGCCGGACATCGGTACACGCCGTCGGGAAGACGTCGCATCTCGGGGTGGCCGCACTCGCAGGCGTGGCCGCCTGTCGCGTCGGGAAGCGCGACGATCCGGTTGAGCGTCTGGAGTAGCGCTCCGCCGAGGACGCCGCCGCATTCGTCACACCTGAGGGAGTTGCGGCCGAAGCCGCGGAGCTCGGTTTCCGAGCAGAAAGGGCAGGTCAGGGGACCGTGTCCGCTATCTGACTTGTCCATGCTACCCACCTTCTCTTCGACCTGTTCACACCCTTTATCATGGACTACGAGACACACACAGGCATCGCCCAAATGAGTGATTTATGACTAGCCAATTTGGCCTATACCGGGTGACAATGCATCAGAGTTCGAAGTCGCCCGTGTCGAGCTGATCTAGTACGTGCTGGCGCAGTGAGTCCATGCCTGGCGGCGAGGAGTACAGATCCTCCAGGGGGCTCAGGAAATCGCGGGCGCCTTCTGGGACGGGGGCGTTTGCGGGCAGGATAGTACGGCCGCCGTCTATCAGATGAAGGAGGCGTTTTCGGCCGCCGCGCTTGCCCCGCTTCGAGCGGTCTTCCCCGGCCACTTCTACTATATCTAGCGAGAAGTCGATCATGGGCGCGTCCGCGATGGCGCCGCCGACACCGTAAGCGTCGCAGACGGGGTTGAGGTGGAGAATATAGTCTACGTCGATGCCGCCGGAGCCGAAGATCTTCACGTGATCGAAACCGTTACGGTCGAGCTCCCAGCGAACCTCGCGCATCAGGTCCAGAAAGTCGCCGCGCCGGTTACCTGGCGTGTCCATCCGGATCGCGTAGATCGAATCCGGAATCGCCCTGGCGGCGATGAGCGCGCCGAACTTCTCGTCGTCAAAGGTGTCGATAATTATGGTCCGCGGGACCTCGGGCTCTACGGTCTCATCAAAAGCGCGGGCAGCCTCGGCGGTCGAGCCGAGGATCAGGACGAGGGCGTGTGGAGTCGTCCCCGTGGCCGGGATGCCGAGACGTCCGACGGCAAGGTCGACGGCGACCATGTCGCAGCCACCCAGATAGGCTGAGCGTTCGATCATGGGTGTGATGGCCGGGTGCATCCTGCGCGCGCCAAAAGAGACGACCGGCTTCTCGCCGGCGGCGAGGCGGCATCGGGCCGCCCCCGTGGCCACGCCGGAAGCCTGGCATAGGAGGCCGAGCAAGGCCGTCTCGTGTTCCGCGAAAGCGCCGTATGGGCCCGAGAGCGTCAGGATCGGCTCGTGGGCGCGGCAGATCGTACCCTCCGGCACGGCCCGCGCCTCGACATCGACGCCGTCGAGTAGGTAGGCCACCTCGTCGAGGCCGGCGACGACAAACCAAGCATCCGGCTCTGAGGTCTTGTAGGCTAGTTCGGCGTGCACCCAGGTATCTTCGAGGCCACGGGCGCGTAGGATCTGCATCGTTCTGTGGAAATATGAGTCGGCGACGTCGGCGTTCAGGATCTCCGCGTCAGCGGCCGAATTGAACCTCCTGCCGCCGCTTCTCTCCTCGTCCAAGACGCTAACCCTTTCCGCTGGAGTGCCTACTGGCGTATCATAGCCAATTATGGAGACTTCAGGGCCACCCCGTACCTTTGCGGCCGCGGCGGGCACACCGTACGCGGCCGAGGCCGCCGCGGAGACGTACCGCTCGGGCGGAAACGCCGCCGACGCCGCGGTCGCAGCGGCGGCGGCCGTGGCCGTTACCGAGCCGCTGATGAGCTCGGTCGGGGGCGGGGGGTTCGCCCTCGTCAGGGACGCATCCGGTGGGGCAGAGATCATCGACTACTACGACGCGATGCCGGGCAAGGGACTTCCGGCGTCGGCCTTCGGGGCCGGAGGGAGCCCGCAGACGATCATGCTCAAGTACGGCGCCGGCGTGCGCTCTATCGTTGGGGGGGCGTCGTCGGCGGTACCAGGCTCCTTCCGAGGCTGGGAGAAGCTGCTGGAGCTTCACGGACGGCTAACCCTCAAAGAGGCGCTCGCTCCTGCTGTGAGGCTCGCCCGCGAGGGGTTCAATTTGTGCAGGACCGCTGGCCTCTGGTTTCAGGTCGCCGAGGAGGTGCTGAGGCTAACGGACGAGACCCGCAAGCATTTCTATAACGGGGACCGGGTGTATCTGGAGGGCGAAGAGGTTCGCTTTTCCGAGCTTGCTGACACGTTGGAGGCGGTCGGGGAAGTCGGGGCGAAGCTCTTCTATGAGGGGGAGCTGTCTCGCATGATCTCCGCCTACATGCGCGGGATGGGCGGCATCATATCCGAGGATGATCTGGCAGGGTATGAGGCCATCGTCAGGGAGCCGATGAGCGTCAGGTACGGGGCAGGGGCCATGTACACCAACGGCCCGCCCTCTGCCGGCGGCCCGACGCTGGCCCAGATGCTCAAGGTCGTATCGGCGTACGATCTGGCGACTATGCCCGAAAATGAGTACGTGAAAGTTGTGGCCGGGGCAATGAAGCTCGCCCTCGAGGACCGTGTGACCGCATACCTGGATAGCTCCCAGAACGGCAAGGTGGCCGAGCGGCTTACAGGGGAAGAGTATGCGGCGGAGCAGCGGCGCAGGATCTTCACTTCCTTCGGGTCGCCCCATACCACCCATCTCTCGTGTGTAGATGGCGAGGGGCTCGCGGTCTCCATCACGGCCAGCATGGGCTACGGGTCGGGGCTCGTCGTTCCTGGGACGGGTATACCGATGAACAACACCCTTGGCGAGCCCGAGTTGAACCCTAGGGGGTTCCATGCGCTCGAGCCGGGGGAGCGTTTGATCTCCAACATGAGCCCGACCATCGTCTCGTCCGAGGAAGGAGGCCTCATCGCGCTAGGGTCCCCTGGCGCCTCGCGCATACCCACGGCGATACTGCAGACGGTCGTAAACGTCGTGGATTTCGGGATGGCTTTGGAAGATGCCGTGCTCGCCCCGCGCTTCCACGCGGAGGGGGACCTCTTCGCCTACGAGGCCGGTGCCCGCACGTCCGGCCTCGATGACTACGAGCGCGTGCTGACCTATGAAACCGTCAACATGTTCTTCGGCGGGGTGAACGCCGTCAGGCTGACCCCGGAAGGCCGCTTCGAGGCGGCGGCCGACCCACGACGTTCGGGAGGTACCGCTTTTGCTTGACAACGAGCGCGAACCGGTCGGCCTCTTCGGGGTACCCATGGATCTCGGCCAGGACCGGCGAGGCGTGGACATGGGACCCAGCGCCATCCGTTACGCCCGAATGGAGACGGCGCTCGAGGAGCTCGGCCACAGGGTCACCGACCTCGGGAACGCCAGGGTGCCAATACCGGAGATGGTCTACGCGGGGGAAGAGGTCAAGCACCTCGCCGCCGTCAGGAGCGTCTGCGAGGAGGTCGCAGAGCGGGCCGCGGCTATAGTCTCAGAGGGGCTCTTCCCGGTCTTCCTCGGGGGGGACCACTCCATCGCCGTAGGGACCGTCTCTGGCGTCGCCCGCTCGACCTCGGGGGAGCGGACGGGTGTGATCTGGGTAGACGCCCACGCGGACTTCAATACCCCGGCGACCTCGCCCTCGGGCAACATCCACGGTATGCCGCTGGCGACGCTGACCGGCCGCGGCCACCCAGACCTGGTCGGAATCGGCGGTCCTGGGGCGAGCGTCAGGACCGAGGACGTAGTTGTCATCGGGCTGAGGTCTGTGGACGTGGAGGAGAAGAACCTACTCTACGAGGCCGGGGTAAAGGTGTACACGATGAGGGAGATCGACGCCTTCGGCGCGGCGCGCGTGGTGCGCGGGGCCATAAGAGACCTCGCGCACGTCGACAGGGTCCATCTCTCGTTCGACCTCGACGTCGTCGACCCCGAGGTAGCCCCTGGTGTCGGAACACCAGTGCGGGGGGGCTGACCTACAGGGAGGCGCACCTCCTCATGGAGCTCCTCAACGAGGCCGGGACCGTTGCGTCGCTCGACGTGGTCGAGGTCAACCCCATCCTCGACATCAAAAACGGCACGGCAACGCTGGCGGTCGAGCTCGTCGAGAGTCTTATGGGGCGCAGGATTATAGATCTGCCCAAATAAGTTTCGGGCATCAGGGGTAGGGAATCTGGAATTGCGCTGGCTTTCCCTTGCGAAGGGCGCGGTACGATTCGGTCAAACCCTCAAGGTCGGCCATCGCCACCGCAGTTGCTCTACTCAAAGAGAAATCCCAGAGCCTATCTCTTCCAGAACGCGGGGGAGAGGAGGGCGACGACGGTGAAGATCTCGAGTCTCCCGAGCAGCATGCAGATGGTAAGGACGAAACGGCCAAGAGAGTTGACTATTTCGAAGCTCTCTGTCGCACCGACCTGCGCGAGCCCGGGGCCCACGTCGTTCAACGATGTCGCCACGGCGGTAGCCGAAGAGAGCGGGGTCAGGTCTTTCTGAAGGGACACGATAAGTGTTGCCAGGCCGAAGACCACGATCCAGGCCGCAAACAGTCCGAGCACCGAGATACGTACTGCCTCCGGTACCACGCGGCCGCCAATCTTGAGTGGCGTGACGGCGCGTGGGTGGATCATCCTGAAGATGTCCTGGAGGATCGTGCTGAACACGATGAGGATGCGGATCACTTTTATTCCCCCTGCTGTCGAGCCTGCACACCCCCCGACAAACATGAGCAAGACGAGCGTGATCTTGGCCACCGTGTCCCACTGATCGAAGTCCGCCGTAATGAAGCCAGTCGTCGTTATGATGCTCGATACCGCGAACGCGGAGTCCCGTAACGCCGTACCCCACGAGGAGCCGTAGTCGCCCTGAAGGACGAGGATTCCCCAGATGAAGAGCGCCGCGGTGACGATAATTCCGAGGTACGCCAGTAGCTCCCGATCGAGCATGACGCTGGGCCTGCGGCGGGTGTAGAGAAGGTAGTAGATCGAGAACGAGACACCCGAGGCAACCATAAAGAACGCGATGATGGCCTCTATTGCGAGTGAGTCGTAGAAGCCGACCGAAGCAGTCTTATTCGAGAAACCACCCGTTGCGACCGTACCGAAGGTGTGGATTACCGAATCGTAGAGCGGCATCCCCGCAAGGAGCAGCGCGATGGTCTCGACGACGGTGATGGAGAGGTAGATGATCAGCAGAGCCTTCGCGGTGTCGGTGATGCGCGGGGTCAGGCGGGGTTGGGTAAGTCCGGACATCTCGGCGCCGATCAGACGCGCCGCCCCGACCCCGAGCAGGGGCGCGACGGCGACGAAGAGAACCACGATTCCGATGCCCCCGAGCCAGTGCGTCATGCTCCGCCAGAAGAGTATGGATGGGCTCTCGGCCTCGATGTTCGAGAGCAACGTTGCCCCCGTCGTGGTGAACCCGCTCATGGCCTCGAAGCTCGAGTCGAGCAGGTTGTGAAAGGTGCCCTCGATCAGAAACGGCGTACCGCCAAGCACGGCGGCGAGCGTCCAGGCAAGCGTCACGGAGAGGTAGATGTCCCTGTTCGAGACGTACTCTGGTGCGCGACCTCTGGGCCTGGAGGCGCGGACGCCCACTACTCCGAGTACCGACATCACCACAGCAGGAAGCAAAAAGCTCGCCCACGAGCCGTCGCGGTAGAGCAACGAGAGCGCCAAAGGGACCAGAAGCGCGACCCCGATCGCCAGGATCACACCTGCGTTCACCCGGATGACGACCCTCGGGTTCAAGTGCCCTAGGTGGCGAAGAGGTTCTCGACCTCTTCCACGGCGCTCTCGACGGTGAACACCACGGCATCGTCGCCGGCCCTGAGGATCTCCTGGCCCGTTGGGATGACCACGTCTCCGTCGCGCAGCAGGGCTCCAACGATGGCGCCCTCGGGGAACCCCACTTCGGAGAGCGGGCGTCCGGCGACCCTGCACCGCTCGGGGACCCGAAGCTCTATCATCTCGGCACCGCTCGCCAGCAGGGCCACGTTCAGGACCTCGCCTTTGCGTACGAAGCGGAGGATGGCCTCGGCGGCGAGCATCCTTGGCGAGATGGTCAGGTCGACTCCCAGGGCTTCGGCGAGCGGCGCGAACTCGCCCCGGCTTATACCGGCGATGGTCATGCGCGCCCCCAACTGGCGGGCGTACATCGCCGCGAGAAGGTTCGCCCGGTCGTCACCCGTGACGGCCACGAAGGCGTCGGTGCGGTCGACGCCCTCCTGGAGCAGGAAGTCGCGGGAGATCCCCTCGTCGTGCAGTACGAAACCCTTTCTGAGCTGGGACGCTACGTACCGCGCCCTGCCCTCGTCCCTCTCTATCACCCGCACAGACATGCCCGCCCTCTCGAGTGAGAGCGCCAAGCGCAAGCCGATGCGCCCTCCGCCGTAGATCGTTACCTCACGGACCGGTGCGGTGTTCGTAGCGAGGACGCCTACCGCCTCCGAGATTTGCCTGCGGCCGCTGATCAGGAGCACGTGGTCTCTGCGTTCGAGCACCGTATCGCCCCTTGGAACCAGGGCCTCCCCGCCCCTGACCACGCCGACGATCAGGCTGTTCTCCGGGAGCTCTACGTCCCTCAGGGCGCGGCCCACCGCCACGGCGCCATCGTCCAAGATTACCTCGGCCACCTCGATAGTGTCTTCGGCGAAGCTGTCGACGTTGATGGCACCAGGCACCAGCAGCGCCTCCTTGATCTCGTGCGCCGCCATCTGTTCGGTGTGGATTATGAAGTCGATACCTAGCATCTTTTCGGCGAAGGCGTCGCCGGGCTCGTAGTATTCGGCGTTGTGGATGCGCGCCACGGTGCGGGAGACACCTTGGGATTTCGCAGCCAGGCAAGCGATGATGTTCACCTCGTCGGAGCTACTCGCGGCTATGAGCAGGTCGGACCTCTTGATGCCTGCTTCGTTGAGCAGCTTGGGGTTGGCACCGTTGCCCGCGATAACCAGCGCGTCGAGCTCCTCGGACGCCTTCTCGACGAGCCTCTCGTCTTTCTCCACGAGCACTACGTCATGCCCTTCGCGCGAGAGCATACGGGCTGTGTTCAGCCCGACTTCCCCTGCGCCGATGATCACGGTCCGCAAAGCGCTTACCTCCTACCGGCCGGAAGGGTTGATGAGCGGGGACCTGTCGAGGACCTCTTTCGATCCTCCGACGACCAGCACATCCCCCTCGCGCAGGACGGTCTCGCCGTGGGGCAGGATGCCAGGTCCTCCCTTCGGTTTGAGGGCAACTACCGTAAGACCCTTCTGCCGCGAGAGGGCCAGCTCGGAGAGGGACTTGTCCAGCCACTCTGGCGGGACCTTGGCTTCGATCAGGGCTTCGTCCTCCCCGAAGTCTACGTAATCGAGCAGGGCCGGCGAGGCCATCGTCCTCGCCAGCTGCACTCCTATCTCGCGCTCGGGCTGAATCACCCTGTCCGCGCCAACCCGCTCAAGCACCCTGGCGTGGATGCCGCCTGTGGCCCGCGCCACGATCTTGGGCACACCGACCTCCTTGAGGGTTGCCGTCGCGAGAATACCGGCCTCGACATGGTCCTCGCCTATCATCACGGCGGCGGCGTCGAACTCATCGACGTTAAGGCCCCTCATGGCATCCTCATCGGTGGCGTCAGCGGCCACCAGGTTGACGTCAGGCAGGTCGTCGGCGACTTTCTGTATGACATCTTCCCTGTTGTCTACGGCCAGAACTTCATGGCCAAGAGCGTCGAGAGTTTCGACCATCGAGATGCCGAGGCGTCCCAGCCCTACAACCACGAACTGCCGCATCAGCGTCCCCCGACGTGGATGGCTGGACGTTTCTCGGCGTTCGGCTCGGCCTCCCTGAGCACCTCGTGGGTGACGGGGGCGGTATCGCCCTCTCCGAAGAGTATGTAGCGGATCAGGTAGACGATCGGGTTGCCCTCCGTCCAGCCGAAGTAGCAGTGCGGCGTCCTTCCCGTGGTGTCCCGCAGGTGCAACAGGAAGGCCGCGATCGCGTTTGGTACAACAGAGCTTACTGAACGCAGCACCTTGTGCCCTCCGACTTCGACACCCCTCACCTCAAGCACGTCCATAAACTCCGATGCGTCCTCGACCTGTACCTCGAGGAAGAGTATAGGCTCCTCTGGAGGGATGTGATTGTCCTCGCGCTGCTCCCTCTCTTTCCTGGCGTACTCCTCCTCAGTGCCGAAGCGGCGGCGGTGGGCGACCAGGTGGATCTCACCCCGCGCGGCCGCCTCGTCGATAAAGCGCTGGGCCACCTCATCCACTTCTATCCGCTCCTGGCGCAGCTCGGTCGAGCGCTGGACGCGGGAGACCAGGGAGATGGCGATGATCGCGCCGACGAAGAAGAGCGCTATGGTGATACCGTCGGGACGCTCGTAGACGTTGGAGACCAGTGCGTAGACGAAGACGACCGTGATGAACCCGAAGAGTACCGAAGCAAGCCTGCGTCCTTCGCGGGCCACGGTCAGGGTTACTGCGAATGCCGCCGAGGTCATCATCGCCAGGATGCCTGTCGCATACGCCCCCGCCTGATCGTGTACGTCGGCGGCGAAGATGATGGTGACGATTATTGAGATGGCGATGTAGACCAGCACGAGAGGCCTGACGGCACGACCCCACTCCGGCGACATGCCGTAGCGGGGAAGGTAGCGGGGTACGATGTTGAGTAGCCCGGCCATGGCAGAGGCGCCCGCAAACCAGAGGATGGTTATCGTGCTGATGTCGTAGATCGTGCCGAACACGTTGCCGAGGTACTCGTGGGCGAGGTAGGCGAGCGCGCGGTCGCTGGCCCCCTGCTCGAACTCCTGCGCGGAGATGAGCACCGAGGTCACGAAGCTGGTCGTCAACAAATAGAAGCTCATGATAAGTGCTGCGACGAGAAGCATCGTCCTGGTGTTGCGGATGCGCCCTTCGGGCTGCCCGGGATCGTCGTCGGCGTCGCCGCGCACTAGCGGCATCATGCTCACGCCGGTCTCGAAACCCGAGAGACCGAGCGCCAGCTGGGGAAACACGAGGAGCGAGACGCCTAACATTATGAGGGGGTTACCGTAGTTGGTAAACAAGGCGTCTTGCCATCCGACGAATACCTGGGGGTTGGACAGTATCTGGTAGAAGCCAACGACAACGACAACGAGGTTGAGCAGCAGGTATACCGCGACGATCGAGACCGCGACGCCGATGGCTTCCTTGAAGCCCTTGAGAAAGACTGCGCCGAGCAAAGCCAATAGCGCGACCGTGATCGCGACCTCTTGGTCCTGGAGAAACCCGGGCGCCAGCGGGTTCGCGGTCAGGTGGGCAGTGGCGTCTGAGGCGGAGAGGGTGATCGTGATGATCCAGGACGTGGCCACGAAGCCAAGGAGGGTAAGAACGAACAACTTCCCCTTCCAAAAGGAGAGTAGGCGTTCGAGCATCGCGATGGACCCCTGCCCGTGCGGGCTCTCGGCCGCGACGATCCGGTACATCGGGAGCATCCCGAAGAGGGTCAACAGCACGATCAGGAGCGTAGCGATGGGGGAGAGAGCCCCTGCGGCGAGCGCGGCGATCCCCGGTATGTAGCCCAAGGTGGAGAAGTAGTCTACGCCGGTCAGGCAAACGACCTGCCACCAGGAGTGCTGCTCCTCGCCCTCCCTGGCTTCAGGCCCCTTTACTTCCTCGATGCGCTCCTCTAACAGCCAGCGCATGAACCGCCGGCGGGTACTCTCCTTCGAAGCCGATGGTTCGGCCACTAAGCCGCCGTTCCGGCTGCGAGGGCTGGGACGGACCGGCTTACCTGGATTGGACGATACCCGTACATGGTGGCGAGTGAGAGTATAAGGTATCGGAGGTCAAGCGATAGGTGCGTTTTCGCCCCCGCGGGTCAGCCCCGGCCGAGCGCCTCGGCGACGAGCTCGGCGACCTCGGATGGGTTGGTCGCGGCCCTGATGCCGGCCTCCCTGAGCGCCTCGCTCTTGGCCTCAGCCGTGCTCTCACCGCCAGAGACGATAGCACCAGCGTGACCCATCGTCTTACCCTCTGGCGCCGTAAAGCCCGCGATATAGGCGACGACTGGAGTGCTCATCTCGCTCCTGACGTACTGGGCGGCGAGCTGTTCGGCGTTGCCCCCGATCTCCCCGATCATAACTGCGCACTCGGTCTCGGGATCCGCCTCGAACTTGCTCAGTATCTCGATAAAGTCCGTCCCGATGATCGGGTCGCCGCCGATGCCGACGGCGGTGCTCTGCCCGATGTCCCTCTGGGTTAGCTCGTTGACGATCTGGTAGGTCAGCGTACCGCTGCGGCTTACGACCCCGACGTTGCCTGGCGTGAAGATATCACCAGGCATTATGGAGACGTTGGATTTTTCGGGCGAGAGGACGCCGGGGCAGTTCGGCCCGATAAGGGTCGCGTCCATGGTCCCGATGTGGCCGGCGACCCGCATCATGTCGTGGACGGGGATGCCCTCAGTGATGCAGCAGACGGTAGAGAGCCCCGCGTCGAGCGACTCGAAGATCGCATCTGCCGCAAACGGCGGCGGCACGAAGATCACGCTCGCGTTTGCCCCCGTCTCCTGGACAGCCCCATCGACGGTGTTGAAGATCGGGACGCCCTCGTAGTCCTGCCCGCCCTTGCCCGGCGTGACCCCGGCGACCACGGCGGTGCCGCCCTCAAGCATCCTTCCCGTGTGGAAAGCGCCCTCCCTGCCTGTTATCCCCTGTACGAGGAGCCGCGTCCCATCGTCTACGAGTATAGCCACCTTCTACCGCCCCCCGTCACTAGCGAGCTCCACGGCCCTGCGGGCCGCCTCGAGCATCGTCTCCTCCGTATGCACGTTCTCCGGCGTATTTTCGGCCAGGATCCGGCGTCCCTCCTCGGCGTTCGTGCCGTCGAGTCGGACGACTATGGGAAGGCTGATCCCCGTTTGTTCGATAGCCGATAGGAGCCCACGCGCCACTTCGTCGCCGCGCGTAATGCCGCCGAAGATGTTGAAGAGCACGCTCTGTACCTGCTCGTTTGAGGTGACGATATCTAGGGCGGTGGAGATCTGCTCGGCGTCGGCCCCCCCGCCTACGTCGCAGAAGTTGGCTGGCTCGCCCCCGGCCTGGGCCACGACGTCGAGCGTGCTCATCACGAGCCCGGCCCCGTTGCCCAATATACCGACGTCGCCTTCGAGCTTGACGTACTGCAGTCCAACCTCCTGCGCCCGCTGCTCCTGCACGTCAGCGGCCTCCACGTCGTGAAGGTCGGCGATATCTCCGTGGCGGTACAGGCTGGAGTTGTCGACCGTCACCTTCGCGTCAAGCGTCAGGACGCGCCCGTCTTTCGTGGCGACGAGCGGGTTGATCTCGACCAGGCTGGCGTCGAGGCCCTCGAACGCTTTATACAGGTTCGTGAGGATCTTGCCGACGCCCTTGGCGACGTCCCCCTCTAGCCCGGCCGCGAAGGTGACCTCACGCACCTGGTAGGGAAGGAGGCCGAGAAGCGGGTCGACGTGGAGCTTTACTATGGCATCGGGGTTCGTCTCGGCGACCTCCTCTATCTCCACCCCGCCCTCGGTGGAGAACAGGATCAGGGGCCGCTTCGCCGTCCTGTCTACCGTTATGGAGAGGTAAAATTCCCGGTCTATCTCGGCCCCGCCCTCGACGTACACGCGCCTGACGGTATGCCCGCGGATGTCCATGCCGAGGATCTGCTCGGCGGCCTCCCTGGCTTCGCTCGCGCTGCTCACCACCTTGATGCCGCCGGCCTTGCCGCGCCCGCCGGTAAGGACCTGGGCTTTGATCGCCACGGTTCCCCCGAGGGTCTCGGCGGCCCTCGCCGCCTCCTCGGGCGTTCCGGCGACAATGCCGGGCAGCGTTTCGAGCCCGTAGTTCCTCAACAGCTCTTTCCCCTGATACTCGTAGAGATCCAAAATCCAAGACTCCCTGGAAGCCCTCCATGACGGTCCAGAATTATACAGACTCCAGCATCGGAGGATTGGGAGAAGCAACGGGTTCGACCTGAGGAGACCATGACGTGCGTCCGAACCACCGGCCCGGCTTTCATGTTCCTCTCAGAATACGCCCCTAGGCTGTGCTCGCGCCCGGATCATGCGACGGTGGCCCGCTCGCACGAGAGCGGGCGTAAAATGCTCGTAGCGAGGAGAACGAGAGGCGGATGAAAGCAGGCACCAGGATACTGTTGGTGGAAGACGACCGTTCTATCGCCGGCTTCGTCGAACCGGAGCTGGAGCATCTCGGCTTTCACGTGCGTTGCGCTTTTGACGGAGCTGCTGGCCTCGAGGAGGCACTCGCGTTCTCTCCCGCCTTGATCGTCCTCGACATCATGCTGCCCCTTATGGACGGGGTCGGGGTACTCAAGCGGCTGCGGCAGGGTGGAAGCAAGGTGCCGGTGATCATGCTGACCGCCCGCGACTCCACGCTCGACAAGGTCCACAGCCTCGACCTCGGCGCAGATGATTACCTCACGAAGCCGTTTGACATAGAAGAGCTCCTTGCCCGCATCCGCGCGCTGCTTAGGAGGTCGGATGGGGATGAGATCCTCTGCGTGGCAGACCTCGAGATAAATACCTCCACCCGCGAGGTGCGTCGTGGAGAGAGGGCAATAGAGTTGACAGCCCGCGAGTACGAACTCCTGGAGTTTATGGCCCGAAATCCCCGACGGGTGCTCTCCAGGGATCTTCTCCTCACCAGGGTGTGGGACGAGGAGCTCGGCCTGACGACCAACCTGGTCGACGTCTACGTCGGCTATTTGAGGAGGAAGGTGGACGCTGCTGGGGAGCAGAACCTTATCCATACCGTGCGGGGTGCCGGCTACGCCCTGAAGGGGGCATGAACGTTTGTCTATCCGGTACCGCCTGACGCTGTTCATCGCGCTCGCGATCGGGGCGATACTCCTCGTCCTCGGCGTGGCGCTCTACTTCCTGCTCCGGGATGCCCTGCTGTCGAGCGTGGAAGACACCACGAGAGACAGGGCCATGAGCGCCGCCCGGAGTGTAGAGGAGGGGGACACCCTGGACGCCGACGACGCCGAGGAGCTCACCCTTGACGGCGTTTTCGTGATCGTCCGCGACGCAGAGGGGCGCGTTGTTACCGAGACGGTCGACCTCCCGTCCGGGGGTCGAGTCAAGGACACCGTCTGGCGGAGTGCCCTGGACTCGGGTAAGCCTGCTTCGGGCACGGCCAACTTCTCTGGCGAAGATCCTGACTTCGTCTACGCCGTGCCGGTGGACGCTCCGGAGGGGGGCGTACGGGTGGTCGAAGCCGGCAAGTCCTACGAAGCGGCGCAGGAAAGCATCGAGGTCCTCGGGGCGATCCTGGCCGCCGGTATCGGCGTGGCCTTCGTGCTCTCGATCGGCGGCTCCTACCTGCTGGCGCGCGCGGCCCTGAGGCCAGTTGAGGCCGTGACGAGCACCGCGCGTGAGATGGGTGAGGGAGATCTAGAGAAGCGGTTGCCCGTGGCGAACCCTAAAGATGAGATCGGACGCCTCGCCACCACGATAAACGGCCTGCTGGCGCGCCTCGAGGCCGCTTTCAGCCGCCGGGAAGAGGCGCTCTCGCGCCAGCGACGCTTTGCCGCCGACGCCAGCCACGAGCTCAGAACCCCCCTGACCTCGATATCCGGGCATGCCAGGATGTTGGACGAGTGGGCTCTCGAAGCAGACGTAGATACGGCGCGCCGGAGCGTGGGCGCTATTCGAAGGGAGGCGAGCAGGATGCGCGGCCTCGTCGAGTCGCTGCTGACGCTGACCCGCGGGGACGAGGGGGCTTCCATCGAAGTCGGGCGTCACGACCTGGGCGAGATCGCGAAGGAGGCGGTAGCGACCGCCAGGGATGCCGCCGGCGACAAGGTCGCGATCGAGGTCGAAGCCCCTGAGGACAGGGCCGTGGCCACCTTCGACCGCGGGCGAGTGTTTCAGGCAGCCTCGATCCTGCTCGACAACGCCACGAAGTACACGCCGGAGGGGGGCAACGTTACGGTCAGGGTAGAGCCTGCCGATGACTTCGTGAAGTTGAGCGTCTCGGATACGGGTGTCGGTATCCCCGGAGACGAGTTGCCGCTCATTTTCGAGCGCTTCTACAGAACGAAAACCGCGCGTGCCGAGGACGGTGTGGGTCTCGGACTCTCTATCGCACGCCAGATCGCCGAGGCCCACGGCGGCACAATAGAAGCCAGGAGCAAGCCGGGCACAGGCTCCACGTTCGCACTGCTCCTACCCCGGAAACCGCAGGATGCCGAAGACTCCCCATGACAAGCGGTCCGGCTCATCCACCGCCCAGCTATGTAATTAGCTGGCCAATTATCTATGAAGAACACCCACGGTCCGTGGGTTGCGCAGCGAAGGAAGGTGTAGTCTTACCCCCGTGGCCTGAAGCCTTCGTTCGTCTGCCCTACACTGAGGCGTGTGATCGGGCTAGGCACAGCGATCAACTTCGCCGCCGTGCTGGTCGGTGGCGCCCTTGGCACCCTCGTCGGCGGTCGTCTCTCGGATGGGATGAGGGAGACGGCCATGCACGCCATCGGGCTCGTGACCGTCCTCGTCGGCATACAGAGCTTCTTGCGTTTCGACAACCCACTCGTACCGTTGGTGAGCGTGATCCTGGGTCTCGTCGTTGGCGAGTTTCTTGGCATAGACGGCGCTCTCAAGCGCTTCGGCGACGCCCTGGAGCGTCGATTCTCCAAAGGTGGGAGCCCGGTGAGCCGGGCTTTCGTCACGACCAGCCTCCTGTTTTGCGTCGGGCCGCTCACGGTACTGGGATCGTTGCAAGATGGGATCTCCGGCGATTACCGGCTGCTGGCGCTGAAGAGCGCGCTAGACTTCGTTGCCTCGCTCTCGTTCGCCTCTGTGCTCGGCTGGGGCGTGCTTCTCTCGGCCGGGTCGGTCCTCGTCGTGCAGGGTGCCCTGACGCTCTCCGGAGCGCTTTTCGGATCCTTCATGAACGAACCCATGATCATGGCGATGACCTCTACCGGCGGCGTCTTGCTCCTCGGCCTCGGGCTCGTTCTCCTGAACCTCAAGGAGGTGCGCGTAGCGAACATGCTCCCGGCCCTCGTCGTCGCCCCGCTAGTTGTCGCGGCGGCCCCCGTGTGGCCGCTATGACTTACGCGCGCGCCCCCGATACTCTAGTATTGGCCCCAGAGATCTAGGCAGAAGTGCACGCTGCGAGAAGGAGAGGCGATGGAGGGAAACGACAAGCACTGGAGGGGAAGCCCGCTCGACGTGTCGGAGATGAGCATGGATCCCTACGGCATAAAGGAGGTCGTCATCGAGTTCGACAACGACGACGAGGACATCCTGCGTCCCAAGCAGCGGGATGTGTTTGGGGCCTACGAGCTGCACCAGTCGGCGGCATATCTGGACTCTTTGTCGAGTAGCATTCGTAAAGGCAAGAAGAACTAACCCGAAACGGAGGGAAGTGTGCACGGCATAGAGCGAACCCGGAAGGCACATGGTCCGGTAGAGCAGGGCGTTGGTGTGACCCGGATCGTAGTACGCTACGCGGACGGCCGGGTGATGAACTTCGTGCCCGACGCGGGCCGGACTGCCTTCTCAGAAGACGACATGCTGGAGCTAAAGAGCATTCTCGACCGGATGGCCGCATCGTCCGAGTGGGCAGACATCAACACGCGCCTGGGGTTCTAGGGGCGTGTCCCCAACGTGCCGGCTTACCTGCCCGGTGCGTCGCGGCCTGGGTCGACCGTAAAGCGGTCGAAGAAGTCTTCGTCGAGGTTGATCATCTCACCCGCGAGCTCCCTGCGCCTTAGGTCCCAGAGGACCTGAAGATCGTGGTCTATCTGAGTGAGTCGCCTGCCGTCGGTGGCGTCTGCGCGGTGCGTAGCCTCCTTAGCCAAGAGTCGCTCTCGCTCCTCGGAGAGCTCCTCTATCTTGCGCATTACGCTCTGTGCCATTTCGCCTCCTGCCTGATAGTCTCTCGTGATTCTAGCGGATCTCGATGCTCTACAATCCAGGTTCCCACATCGAGTCCACGAGTAGGGAGAAGAATGCTCAACAGGATCTACCATCTCGGTTACGCGGTGGAGGATATCGAGGCCGCCTCCCGGTTTTATATGGAGAACTTCGGGGTGTTGCCGGGGGAGCCGGAGGTCGTCGAAGAGCAGGGCATAATCGCCACCATGTTCAAGGTCGGAGAATCGACGATCGAGCTCGTCCAACCGACCCATCCCGATTCGCCTGTCGGAAAGTTCCTGGCGAAACGCGGCGAAGGGTTTCACCACGTCGCCTTCGAGGTCGATGACCTGCCAGGGGCGCTCGCCGAGCTCAAGCGCAACGGGGTGAACCTCATAGACGAGGAGCCGAGGAAGGGCGCCGGGGGGATGAGGATAGCCTTCGTCCACCCCGAGGGGGCCTTCGGGGTGCTCACCGAGCTAGTAGAATTGCCACACGGCTGAGACGACTGGGAAGGACGCGCCATGGACACCAAAAAACGCCCCGACGAGCGTCGCACGGAGTCCGGGATCGCGGTCAAGCCTGTCTACAGGCCCGACGATCTCGAAGGCTTCGACTATCCTGGGAAGCTCGGGGACCCGGGAGAATACCCTTATACCCGCGGACCACACCCGAGCATGTACCGTGGCAGGCCCTGGACTATGCGCCAGTACGCGGGTTTCGGCACGGCCAAAGAAACAAACGCCCGCTTCAAGTACCTTACAAATAACGGCCAGACGGGCCTCTCCGTCGCCTTCGACCTCCCCACGCAGATGGGCCGCGACTCCGACCACGAGGTCTCGTTGGGGGAGGTCGGCAAGGTCGGCGTCGCCATCGACTCCCTGCTCGATATGCGTGAGCTCTTCGACGGTATCCCCCTCGGGGACGTCTCGACCTCGATGACCATAAACGCGACGGCCTCTACTCTCTTGCTGCTCTACGCCCTGGTGGCCGAGGAACAGGGCGTCCGGGCGGGTGGCGTCACCGGCACCACACAGAACGACATTCTCAAGGAATACCTGGCCCGCGGCACCTATATCTACCCGCCAGGGCCGTCGATGAGAATAACCACCGATATGTTCGCCTACTGCGCCGCCGAGTTGCCGCGCTGGAACACCATTTCCATCAGCGGGTACCACATAAGGGAAGCGGGTTCCACCGCCGTCCAGGAGCTAGCGTTTACCCTCTCGAACGCGATAGCCTACGTCGAGGCCGCCGTCGAGGCCGGTCTCGAGGTTGACCAGTTCGCGCCGAGGCTCTCGTTCTTTTTCAACGCCCACAACGATCTGTTCCAGGAGGTTGCCAAGTACAGGGCCGCTAGGAGGATGTGGGCGGTGATTATGCGCGAGCGCTTCGGCGCCAGCGATGACCGGAGCCTCAAGCTAAGGTTCCACACCCAGACCGCCGGCTCCTCACTAACGGCACAGCAGGCCGAGAATAACATCGTACGTACCGCTGTCCAGGCCCTCTCCGCCGTGCTTGGAGGCACGCAGAGCCTGCACACGAACGCCTTCGACGAGGCGCTCGCGCTCCCTACCGAGAGGAGCGCCCGCATTGCCCTTCGAACACAACAGATACTAGCCAGCGAGGGCGGCCTGACCGAGACGGCGGATCCGCTCGCCGGCTCGTACTACGTCGAGTCGCTCACCGACGCGGTCGAAGAGGGGGCCTGGGACTACATACGGCGCATCGACGCGATGGGAGGCTCGGTAAAGGCCGTCGAAGAACGCTTTATGCAGCGCGAGATCGAAGAAGCGGCGTACCGTTATCAGCGCGAAGTAGAGAGGGAAGAGCGGATCATCGTCGGCGTAAACCGCTATGCCTCGACTGGGGGCGAGGACCCCGACATGGAGCTTCACGCCGTAGACGAGACGATCCGCGACCGTCAGACAGAACGCCTGAGGGAGCTGAAGGAGAGCAGGGACAACGCGGCCGTCGAGAAGGCCCTCACCGACCTCGAACTCGCCGCGGAAAGCTCAGGTAATCTCCTCTACCCGATGAAAGAGGCCCTGGCGGGTCTCGCGACGTTGGGCGAGGTCTCGGACTCGTTGCGGGGTGTATTCGGAGAGTACCGTCCCTAAGACCGAGAGCGGGTTGGCCCTGTGTTAACATTGGCCCGACGCACGAAGTATCTACCGCTCTTTCGAGCTAGTTCGAATCACCGGTCTTTAGCGCCGGAGGAGGTTGGCAAACGTGGTTGACTGGTTTCGCAAACGCACCGGCAAAGACGACCCGGCAGACGGCGCCGAGCCCACGGAGAAGCTCGTAGATCCCGCGCCGCAGGGGGCGGAGCCGGCCGACGGATTCTCCGAGGCCGGTATTCGCGAGGCCCTGAGGGATGTGAGGGACCCTGAGATCGGGCGCGACCTCGTCTCGCTCAACATGATCCGGGGCATCGATATTGCGGGCTCAAACGTCACCGTGGGCGTCGCCCTGACCACCGCGGGCTGTCCCCTGAAGCACAAGATCACCACTGACATCAAGGACAGGCTGATGATGATCGAAGGCGTCGAAGCGGTCGAGGTGGACTTCGGCGTGATGTCCGACGACGACCGGCAGAACCTGATGACTTCGCTGCACGGGGGGCCCTCCGAGATCGCCCCCGCCTTCCGCGACGAGTCGAAGACACGCATCATCGCCGTCGTGAGCGGCAAGGGCGGCGTCGGCAAGAGCACCGTCGCAGTGAACCTCGCGGCCGCGCTCGACCGTGCCGGCAAGTCGGTTGAGATTCTGGATGCCGACGTGCATGGCTCCTCTATCCCGGTCATGCTAGGGGCTACGGGTAAGCCGAACGTGGTTGGCGGCGTCATATTCCCGATAGAGTCGCCCACCGGCCTGAAGTTCATCTCGATGGGCAACTTCGTGAACGAGGGGCAGGCCGTGATCTGGCGCGCCCCTATCGTGAACAAGGCGCTGACCCAGCTGATGCGCGACGTGTACTGGGACGAGCCCGACTTCATCATCGTGGATATGCCGCCGGGGACCGGTGACGTGGCCCTGACCGTAGCCCAGATGATCCCTAAGGCTGAGGCGCTCGTGGTGACGACGCCCCAGGCCGACGCGGCCCGCGTGGCGGTAAAGGCCGGAAAGATGGCTGTCCAGGCCCACCTGAAGGTGATCGGGGTGGTCGAGAACATGAGCTACGCCGAGTGCCCCGACTGCGGCAAGGAACTGCGCATTTTCGGCGGCGACGGCGGCGACCAGGTATCAGGTGAGCTCGGGACGAATATCCTGGGACGCATCCCGATCCTGCCCGACGCCTCCGGCGAACCGGGACGCTCCCTCTTCGAAGAGGCCACCGGCCCCGCCGACGCTTTCGACGAGATCGCTGCCACCCTAGCCGCCTCGAAGGTGCGCCGTCGGATCAAGGTCCTTTAGAATAGGGACCCTCCGACAACCCTCGGCGCCAATCACCATCCGGGGAGCAGAGCCGCGGCGCGCAGGCGCATAGCGCCCTCCGCATCCCACCATTGACCTCGCCTACTTAACTCTCGTGCTTTTCTCGAAAGGGATGGACCTTTCCGAGAAGGACGCCGTCAGCGATCAGCTTTCACCTCTTTTTCTGGCTGAAGGCCGATCGCCAACCGCTCTAGGGACGACTTTTTCGGCGAAGGTTACGAAATTTTTCGAATCTTTTTTTCGTAACGTTTCTCGTAACGGTTGGGAGACGCTCGCGCGTTATGGTGGCTTCAGATGTACGAGAGAGAAAGGAACTTGATCTGGATGAACCTTAAGCGCCTGGGCCGAGCGGTCGGAGCACCGTGACCCTGGCGAGGTAGTCGGAAAGGGGAGCAAGGAGGAATTGCTGTGCAGACAGGTAGCGCGATGCGAGGAGTAAACACCATACCTTGGCGCGGACGTCTGGAGGCGCTGCTAGCCATAGCGGTCGTCGTGTTCGTCATGGCGATGATGGTGGTGCTGGTGTGGGCCGGCTCAACCGCGACGGGCGGCGTCGATTCGAGCACTGCTGTTCCGGCGAGAGCAGGCAACGCGTATGTCCATGATGACGCCGGCACTGTCAATCCCGGGCTGGCGCCGGGCAGCTTTGCCGTCATCCACGACGACGCGGGCAACGCGTATTCTGCGGCAGGAGCGGGCTCCGCTATAGTCCACGACGACGCGGGCAACGTGGGCCGCTAGAGTCGCTTTAGAAGGCTCAAGGGCCCGGGACCGACCTCTGTGGTCCCGGGCCTTCCGCGCGTTCAAACGGGTGGAAATCTGTCGGGACTAGATGCGCTGCTGCGGTCTGTATGCTTAAACTAAACCATTGTCGGGATGCGGAGGAGGAAACAAGGATGGAGGAGTGGCATGAGTTCTTCCTGGCGCAGGCGGGGGCGGCGGGGGTTCTAACCGGGCTGGTTTTCGTGGGAGTTTCGATCAACCTCGAGAAGATCGTCTCAGATCCGGGCTCGGGCCTGCCGGGGCGCGCTGCGGAGGCCCTGATCCTGCTCGTCGCCGTGCTCACGGTGTCGGTCTTGCTCCTCGTGCCTGGTCAGGGTGCTACGCTGGTAGGGATGGAGGTGCTTTCGGTGGGCCTCGTCGCTTGGGTTTGGGTCGCGGCCATCCAGTGGTTGAGGCTTCGGACCTGGGCGACGATGAGGCCGGATCTACGCCGCGTCTTCGTGCTGCGGGTGGTGTTGTGCCAGCTCGCTACGCTCCCGTTCCTGGTTGCAGGCATCACTTTGCTGGGCTGGGGACTCGTGGGCCTGTACTGGCTGGTCGCCGGCACGCTCCTTGCGGTTCTCGTGGCGCTCTTCGAGGCGTGGGTGTTGCTTGTCGAGATCAACCGTTGATACCTACCATCCGATTTCTGACACACGCTCGTCCGTGATGTACGAACCTTCAGCGTGCAGCGAGTCAAAGCTGGATGCGCGGGGTTTCTCTCCGGTAGCACGATGGTGTCCGGAGTCGGCGCCGAGGCCGGCCGGTTCATCCCCACTGGGGCCGGTCTCGGCTATCTACCTGGTTTCCGCAGTCCGATTCCTAAGCTTGCAGTAACCCCAATTCCTTCACCGCGTCGCGCTCTTCCTTGAGCTCATTCAAGGTGATCTCTAGCTTGGACCGCGCGAAGTCCCCGACCTCGAGCCCCTCGACGACCTCGTAGGATCCACCAGAGCAGCGCACGGGGAAGGATGAAATCAAGCCCTCTTCCACGCCGTACTGGCCACCCGACGGTATGGCCATCGAGCGCAGACCATCGGCGCCAAGGGCCCAGTCGCGCATGTGATCTATAGCAGCGCTGGCCGCCGAGGCTGCGGACGAGGCGCCACGGGCTTCGATGACCTCCGCGCCGCGCTTACCAACGCGTGGCATGTACTCGTTCTCGTACCAGTCCAGGTCAACCTGGTCGGCGGCGGGCGCACCTTTCACCCTGGCGTTGAAGAGGTCAGGGAACATCGACGGAGAGTGGTTTCCCCATACGACCAGATCCTGAACGTCCTCGACACCCACTCCGAGCTTAAGGGCGAGCATCGAAGTTGCGCGGTTCCCGTCCAGGCGGGTCATGGCGGTAAAGCGCTCTCGCGGCACGTCTGGGGCGTTGTTCATGGCGATCAGGGCGTTCGTGTTCGCGGGGTTGCCGACGACCAGGATCTTCACGTCATCCGCGGCGCCGGCGTTGATGGCCTCGCCCTGCGGCTTGAATATTGCGCCGTTCGCCTCCAGCAGGTCGGCGCGCTCCATCCCCTTCTGGCGTGGACGAGCCCCTATCAGGAGGGCGACGTTCGTGTCGTCGAATGCCTCGCCCGCGTCGGCGGTTATGTCCACCGATTCGAGCAGCGGGAAGGCGCAGTCGTAGAGCTCCATCGCGGTACCCTCTGCCGCCTCGAGGGCCGGTTCGATCTCTAGTAGCTTGAGCCTGATCTTCTCATCCGGGCCGAGCAGCTGACCAGAGGCTATCCGGAATAGGATAGCGTACCCGATCGCGCCAGCGGCTCCCGTTACGGTGACGGTCTTCGTCATTGGCTGTCTCCTCTCGCTAGCTCGCCTTGCAAACAAATTCTAGTGAACACCGCGCGTCTCTGCCGCCCCCTGGTTACACAGTAAAATACCCCTTGATCCATGTAGTTAAGCGAGGAGCGTATTGGAAGTAACGAAGGCGATAGAAACGCGCCAGAGCGTGGGACGCGTCAAGCAAGATGTCGTTCCAGAAGAGTACATCGAGCGCATCCTGGAGAGCGCCGTGCACGCCCCGAACCACAGGATGACCGAGCCCTGGTGCTTCCACGTCTTTACCGGAAAAGGACGCGGAGAACTCGCGCGGGCCAGGGCAGAGACAGCACGTCTGCTGGCCGAGGCCGAGGGAGAGTACGAGGACATGGCGGCAGGCAGGGTCAGCCGCGAGCGGAAGAAAGCCTTCAGGGCGCCCGTGGTCATCGCGGTGATCTCCGCCTCGGGTCGCGACGACGTCGAGACCCTGGAGAACTACGCGGCCTGCGCCGCGGCCGTCCAGAACATGCAGCTCACCGCCCACTCTTTGGGCCTCGCGAGCATCTGGCGCACCGGCCCGGTCGCCTACCACGAGCACATGCGCAGGTTCTTCGGGCTCGCAGACGGTGACAAGATAGTCGCCTACCTCTACATCGGCTACCCCGACATGGGTGAGAGGCCGCGCAGGCGCGCCCCCGCCGCGGAGAAGACTGCCTGGTACCTAGGCTGAACCCGCGCCGCAACCCACGGTCGGTCTCTGCGTATCAGTCGGTTAGTCAACAAAGTGAGGAGCGAACGTGAAGACTATATTGAGGCGTGCCCTCATACTGGCCGCGCCCATTGTGTGGCGCAAGATCAGGAACCGCAGGCGCGAACGCTAGAGCTCGGTTCATACGGGCTTAGAGTAACGGTTCCGGCGGGGACGGGAGAGTTGCAAGGCAATCCCCTACTCCCGACTCCCTAAGGGGACAGCTTCAAAGCTGTCCCCTTCGCTGCGGACCTTGATGAGGCAGTCCTCCGGTTCGTGGTAGAGGATGACGGGGGCGTCGCGCGACTCGGCTTCCGCGAGAACTTCGATGCGGTTCTTACGGGCCGCTTCCGGGTCCGTATCTACGCCGGCTATCAGGTCTGGGTTCAGCCAGATCTTGGCCGGCGCCAGGTCTCCGGTATATAGCGCCAGGTCGTCGCCCTCCTCGATCCAGACGATCTGGTGTCCCGCGGAGTGCCCCGACCTCACCTCGACCCTGATGCCGGGCAGGATCTCTTGGTCTGAGGCGAGCAACTCGCACCAGCCTTCTTCGATGCCCTTTTCGACGGCGGGAACGGCCGCCCTTCGTCCGTCCTTCTCGGGCATCTCCCTTGCCTCCTCGAGCGCGGCCTCCTGCACGTACACCGTGGCGTTCGGAAAGCTTGGGGGGCTGAGCGCCCAGCCCACATGGTCGGCGTCGAGGTGCGAGAGGATGACGTGCGTCACGTCGCTGGCGGTGTAGCCCGCGGCGTCGAGATAATCGAGGAGGTTCTTCTCTCTCTTGAGCTCGTAGCGTCCGACCAGGATCTCGGGCAGCTCCGGACCGAACCCCGCGTCTATAAGCACAAGGTCGTCCCCGGCTTCGACCAGGAGCGGGTGCATGGCGCCTTTGATGCTGGCTTTGTGGGAGCCGCCGAAGAGGTTGCCCGCGTCCGTGACGAACACCCCGTCATCCAGGATGTGAACCCGCATCCGTCCTACCCCAAAGGTCATCCCTGAAGCCAAGTCGCCCAACCCTCCTCTGATCGTGAACCCGAATGATAGCTGGCAGGCCATCTCTGCGCTTGGGGCAAAGCAACTGCCGCTATCAGAGCTTGGAGTTGCGTGGAAGCCTCAGGGCCGAACCATGTTCGTCACACTTTCCCTCAGTGCCCTGGCGAGCGTGCGCGGATGCCTGAGCAGGCTGTAAACGGGTGTGTCGCCCGTGAAGGCCTCCACGAGCGTCTGTCGAGCCCCAGGGTCCTTCTCGCAGGCCTTGAAGAAGGGCTCGAGGAGCATCACGTTAGGTACCAGGTTGACGAGCGCGTACCCCGAGACGTGCTCCCTGGCTCTCTTGCGCCGGAGCTGGTGTTCGTAGCCGGAGAGGACGGAGGCTGAGAAATCGTGCCTCGCGTGCGCCTCGTGGGCCCACGAGGCGGCGAGGCGGCCCGACTCGAGCGCGTAACCGACGCCTTCGCCGCTGATCGGGTGGACCATGCTCCCTGCATCCCCGACCGCCATCAGGCCCTGGCCGTAGCGTCTCGCGCCCCACATCCCCATCTTGAGCGACCAGCTCTTGGGCGGACCCTCTGGGGTTGCGTTCTGTAGCCAGGCCGCGAGCTGTGGCTCCTCCAGAAAGCGGTCGTAGAAGTCCTTCAAGTTCCGGCCCGTGCGCGAGAGCGAGGAGGTCGAGACGCCTGCCCCGACGTTGGCCCGGCCGTCACCGAGGTAGAAGACCCACCCGTATCCGGCCCCGCGGGCGTTCATGTCCTCCGTGATGAAGACGTGCAGGTCTTGCTTGTCGGGACCCTCCACGTCACGAAAGTATTGCCTGCGGGCGACGGCGTTCTGGTGGGCCTTCATCCCGTTTCCGGCGAAACTGCCGACTCCGTCTGCGACGACCACGAGCGGGGCTTCGTAGCGCAGCGACTCGCCCGCGTTCACTGCTTCGATGCCGGTCACCTGGCTTGAGGTGGACCTGATCAGGCCCGTTGCCCTGACCCCGGTGTGGAGCTTGGCGCCGGCAGTGACCGCCCGCTCCAGCAGCCTGTCGTCGGTCTCCTGACGCTTTGCCACGTATCCTTTGGGCCCGTGCAGGGTAGGGGGCACGTTCTGGCGCAGGAGCGCCGTCTGTGTGTAGATGGAGAAGCCGGTGAACTTGCCATGTTGCGGCTCCTCGAGCCAGTCTGCGAGGCCCATCAGGGCGACCTCGGCGGCAGCGTGCGGCATCAGGCCGTCGCCACAGGTCTTATCCCTTGGGAATTCCTGGCGGTCGATGAGCAGCGTGTTCAACCCTGTCCTCGAGGCGTGGTAGGCCGTCGAGGAGCCGCCTGGCCCTGCTCCCACAACAATGAGATCGTACCGGTCTGCCATCGTCCTCCTTCTCCAAGTCCTCCCAACTATGCCAGAATTATACTTCCGCTATCACGAGGAGGGAACTTGGTCGACCGCAGCAGGCCGGCGCGTTACGAGGTGGGAGGGCGCGCGGCCCTCAAAGCTACCGGACAGCCCGTAAAGATACTCGATGTGAGGAGGGGCGAGTTCGTCCCCGACTTCGTCTACAAGGTCCGCATCCTCGCCGAGAGACCGGCGAGACCCTACAATCTGTCCGTGCCTGAACATGATCTGTCGGACCTTGATTAAGGCATCGGCCTTCAGGTAGGGGATGTACGAAAAGACTCCTCCGCGTCCTCGGGCCCGTTGCGCATCCGCCCGGTGTAGGTCCACCGCGTTCACAAACGAATACCGTCGAGCACTCCTGAAGCCTCTAAAAGCCTTCGCTAGTAGTCACGTTCATGTAGGCGACATCAACGAGGGGAACGCCGGTTGTAAGGGCCTGTTGTACGCACTGGGCGAGTACCTCGGCGGCGACACCGGAGTCGGGGAAGTGTCCGTCGAGGAGGCGGGCGGCGCGGGCTATCTCGTAGAAGGAGAAACGGCGACGCTCGCCAGTGAGCCTGTAGACGGCCTCGAGCACCTCGAAGCGCAATGAGATCAACTGTTCGAGCCGCCAGCGGATCTCGTCTACGGTCAGGTTCATGGTCTGGTAGAGGCGGGCGATCTCGGCCACCTGGACGAGGCTCTGGGGACGCTTGCCGAGCCGCCCGACCGAGCTCTCGTCCAGGTAGCGTCGCGCGGTTATGCGCGCGAGCGACATCCGTCCTTCTTCGTTGTCGTAGCCTGGTAATGGTTCGAGCTCGCGTGCACCGCGGAACGCGCCGGCCCTTATTTCCTCGAGGCCTACGAAGGTGCGCGGGGTATGGCCTCCGGCGTAGTAGGAGATCTGGCGTGCCATCCGACCCGCCTCCCCCTGGTCTCCTTCGCTACGGATCTCGACCCATTTGCGCACGGTGCTAGAGTACAGGCGCTCTAGCGCCCGCCAGGTTGCGTCTCCGCGCAGGTCTACCTCTCCTGCCTTCTCAGTGACGACGGAGACCCGCACCCCCGGCAACTCGTCACGATAAGCCTCCTTTACGGCCGCGAGCAGCTCCTGGAATTCCTCGTCGACTGTCCCCGATAAGTACCTGCGCCTTTCGGCCGGAAGCACGTACATGAGGCGACTCTTGATCCTGCGTTCCTTACCTTCGGCCGCCTTGAGCCGGTCGATGGCGTCATAGAGCTCCCGCCGCCTGCGGTAGACGAGCGCGGTCAACTCTTCTACTTCCGGATCGTCGGCAGAGCCTTCAGACCAGGCCTCATCCCGCGCCGAACACGCGGCCTCGTGGGCGTTCTCGGCCCGGTAGACGGCCCGCTGATCCGCCTCCCTCTCCGTCTGGGCCTCGCCCAATTCACGTTCTAAGGTCTCTATCGTCGAGGACACCAGAACTTCCTCGCTCCCGAACACCGCACCAACTCGTCTCCATTCTACAGTACCCCATGCGGCCAAGGGGAGTGCCGATCGCCCCCACGGTTGCGCGGAAAAATCAGGACGTGTACATTTCGACTAGTTATCTGTGGTGCGATGGGAGAGGAGATTCGCGTGGACTTCAACACGGGATCTGATGGTGGTAGTGGGGCTGGCGGTTCCTCCGGGGGAACGGGCGGGCCTCCGCCGCGGGTTTCCGGCGGCGCTACTGGGGGAGACTTCGATTACAGGCAACTGGTGCCTAGCTTCGTTCAGACAGTCCGCGAGGTAATCTTCAACCCCGTGGGTTTCTTCAGGGGCGTCCGCCGTGAGGGAGACTTCCTCAACCCTTTGCTCTTTGCGATCATTTGCGCCGTCATAAGCGGTTTGCTCGGGGGGATCCTCGGTTTTCTGATCTCTCTGGCTACAGGCAACGGGTTTGGCAGTTCCATAGGCGGCTTGTTCGGCACCCTCATCATCACCCCGATAGCCACGGCCATTGGTCTGTTTATCGGGGCTGCCATCTACCACTTGCTCGTTCTTCTGATCATCAGGCCCTCGCACCAGGGTTACGAGGCCACGTTCAGGGTCGTGGCCTACGCGTCGGCAATTCAGCTCTTGGCATGGCTGGCTGCCATACCTATCCTTGGTATCCTGGTGCTACTTGCCGTCGTTGTCTACAACGTGGTGTTGAGCGTAGTGGGTATCCGCGAGATGCACTCCACGACCACCGGGCGGGCCGCCGCGGTGGTGCTTATCCCCGCGGTCGTCTTCGGGCTCCTGGCGCTCATAATCGGTGTCGCCATCGTGGCCATACTGGCAGCCGCCTTCAGCCAGGCGCAGTAGTCGGCGACCCACCCACACGGCTCGTGGCCTGGATTAGCCGCCCTCGTGCGTGGCCGCTATACTATCGGCGGTCTACAGCGAAGGGGGTTTGCGCGTGGCGCAGACGGTTACGCTCATACCGGGCGATGGGATTGGTCCCGATCTAACTGACTCCGTGAAAGAGGTTGTCGGCGCGCTCGACGTCGACATCGAGTGGGAGATCGCCGAAGCTGGCGAGACGGTTATGGAAGAGGCGGGTACGCCCCTACCGGAGTCCGTCCTAGAGTCTATACAGCGCAACAAGGTGGCCATTAAGGGCCCGCTCACAACACCCGTGGGGACGGGGTTCCGGTCCGTTAACGTGGCGCTACGCAAGGAGCTCGACCTCTACGGGAACATCAGGCCTTCCTTGAGCCTGCCCGGCGTCGAGACGCCTTACAAGAACATCGACCTCATCATCTACCGCGAGAACACCGAGGACCTTTACGCCGGCGTCGAGCACACCGTCGGAAAGCACGCGGCTGAGTCGATCAAGATCATCACCCGCGAGGGTACGGAGCGCATCTGTCGCATGGCCTTCGAGCGCTCGAAGGAACAGGGTCGCAAGCACATCACCGTCATCCACAAGGCAAACATCATGAAGTTCACCGACGGGCTGTTCAGGGACGTGTTCTTCGAGGTCGCAGAAGAGTACGAAAACGACTTCGAGGAGATAGACGACCGCATCGTGGACAACATGTGTATGCAGCTCGTCATGAAACCGAACCAATACGACGTTCTCGTCTGCCCGAATCTCTACGGCGACATCCTCTCGGACCTTTGTGCCGGCCTCACTGGAGGCCTGGGCGTCGCGCCTGGGGCCAATATCGGGGAGGAGATCGCGGTCTTCGAGCCGGTCCACGGGTCGGCCCCAAAGTACGCCGGCCAGAACCGGGCGAACCCACTCGCGACGCTCCTCTCGGCCAAGAACATGCTTATCCACCTTGACCACGGCGACGAGGCGGACAGGATGCAGACGGGCATCGAGGCGGCGCTCAAGAGCCCCGAGACCCGCACCAAGGACCTTGGCGGCAGCGCTGGTACGAAGGAGTTCACCCAGGCCATCGTCTCGAACTTGTAGAAATGGGGTATAGAGTAGAGTCCACACGAACATAGACCGGAGGCCCGTGTACCGTCCAAGCTTCATCGAGGTTGAGGTCCTCGGGGCCTCTTTCACGGTGCCGGATGCTCCCGCGCTTGGTCGCCGGTAGAGAGGGCTCGACGACCCCTTGCGAATCGCGTTCTTCACCGAGACCTTCCTTCCCGCCACGGACGGCGTCGTGACACGCTTGCGGTCCACTATAGATGTATTGCATGGCTTGGGTGACGAGATGGTAGTGATAGCACCAAAGTACGGGGAGGGCCCGGGCTCCTACTCTGGAACCCCGATTCATCGGGTCTCCAGCGTGCCTTTCCCCCCTTACCCGCAGATCAAAATCGCCCCGTCGACACCCGACGTCGGGCGTGCGCTGCGCGCCTTCGGGCCTGATGTGATACACGCAGTCAACCCGTTCGTACTCGGCGTGGGCGGCGTCTACTACGCGCGGCGTCTGAAGGTCCCGCTCGTCGCCTCCTACCACACGAACGTCGCGACCTACGCCCGCTACTATGGGCTTGGCTTTGGGGACAGGGCTGGCCGTTGGTGGACTAGAACCCTGCACAACAGGGCGCAGATCAACCTCTGCACCTCCGAGGCCACCCGTGAGTACCTCATTAGCGAGGGCGTGGAGCGGGTACATCTCTGGCCCCAGGGGGTAGACGCCAAGCGTTTTCACCCGAGCCACTTCTCGAAGAACTGGCGTGCCAGGCTCTCTGGCGGGAACCCCTCGGACAAGCTCTTGCTCTTCGTGGGACGCCTCGCTCCCGAGAAGGGGATAGGGAGCATCAAAGAGGCTTTGCGGGAGGTTCCCGGTCTCAGGCTGGCGATAGTAGGAGACGGACCAGCCCGCCGCGATCTGGAAAGGGAGTTTGCCGATACCTCGACGGTGTTTGTCGGCGTCCGCAGGGGCAAGGAGCTCGCGGCGTCTTACGCCTCGGCCGACGCGTTCGTGTTCCCCTCGACGACCGAGACGCTGGGACTCTCGATGCTCGAGGCTCTCGCCTCGGGCCTGCCTGTGCTGGCGGCCCGCACCGGGGCGAGCGCCGAGGTGGTCAGCGACGGGGAGGACGGCTTGCTCTACGAACCGAACTCTGCCTCGTCGCTCGTCGACGCCGTCCGCAAGCTTTTCTCCGATGAGAAACGCCGATCGGCGCTCGGGCGCAACGCCCGCCTCCTTGCCGAGGAACGCGACTGGGAGAACTCGACACTAACGCTGCGTGGGTATTACGAGCAAGCTTTGGTGACGGTATGAGCGAGGCGAAGGCCAAACTCAAGAGCGGCGGGAAGCGCTTCTCCAAGTTCTCTATCGTCGGGCTCTCCAACGCCGCCATAGACATCGGTGTGTTGAACCTGTTCTTGTGGCTGGAGCCGACGCGCGAAGTGTCCACGCTCGTGCTCTACAACAGCGTCGCGCTCGTTCTTGCCAACGTCAATAGTTACTTGTGGAACACGTTGTGGACCTTCAGGGGAAGGGCCGAACATGATCTCAGGCAGATAGTCCTCTTCGGGCTACAGGTGCTCGTCAACATCGGGGTCAGCAGCGGGCTGTTCTGGGCCCTGATCCACCCCATCATCGTTCACACGGAAGTGCCGACGTACCTGGCCGGAAACGTGGCCAAGATCATCTCCGTAACGGTGGCATCGACCATCAGCTTTTTCATCATGCGTTACGTGGTTTTTTCGAGGAAACGGTGGTTCAACAGCCGCTTGTAAGAGCCGTGGGCCCGTGCTAAATTAGGGCCGCGCGCGGAAGTAGCTCAGTTGGTAGAGCATCACCTTGCCATGGTGAGGGTCGCGGGTTCGAATCCCGTCTTCCGCTCTGGCCGCGGTTTGCGGAGCAAAGCGGCGCCGCTGGCGGCATGGCCGAGTGGTTAGGCAAGGGTCTGCAAAACCCTGTACCCCGGTTCGATTCCGGGTGCCGCCTCTCTGATCGGCAGAGCAAGTACGGGCGATTAGCTCAGGGGGAGAGCGCCTTCCTGACACGGAGGAGGTCAGTGGTTCGAATCCACTATCGCCCACCACGCTGCGCGGATTTCCCCGGCATGACCCGTCGAACTACCTAGCCACCGCCCGCACTTTTCCCCACCAACCGTCATCTAGAAAGGTGTTCAAATGGCCTCCGTCAAGCTACCCGACGGCATACAACTGGAGATAGAACCGGGCGAAAAAGCTCGCGATGTCGCCGAGAAGATAGGCAAACGTCTCGCCCGCGACGCCGTGGCCGCGAAGCTGGAGGGGCGACTGATCGACCTCGCGGCACCGCTGAACGGTGGTGGAGATTTCGAGGTGGTCACGAGAGATTCGGCTGAGGGCCTCGAAGTGTTGCGGCACTCGACGGCCCACGCGATGGCGCAGGCCATCGTGGAGTTGTATCCGGGCAGCAAGCTCACGCTCGGTCCGCCGATAGAGGATGGTTTCTTCTACGACATCGAGGTTGCGGGGCGGCTTACGGACGAGGATCTGCCGCTCATCGAGGAGCGCATGCACGAGATCGTCGCGCGCGACCTCCCGATAGAGCGTGAGGAGGTCTCCAAGGCGGAAGCCGAAGCCCTGTACCAGGACAACCCTTACAAGACGGAGATCGTCGAGGCACTCGTAGACGGTGAGATAACGGTCTACAAGCAGGGCGATTTCTTCGACCTATGCCGCGGCCCGCACGTCGCGAGCACGGGCCGGCTCGGCGCCTTCAAGTTGCAGAACATCGCGGGAGCCTACTGGCGCGGCGACGAGAAGAACCCGATGCTCACCCGCGTCTACGGTACAGCGTGGCCGACGGAGAAAGAGCTCAAGGCCTACCTCAGGCGCGTAGAGGAGGCGAGGGCGCGGGACCACCGCAAGATCGGCAAGGACCTTGATCTGTTCACATTCTCGCCGGACACCGGCGCCGGAATCCCGCTCTTCTTGCCCAAGGGCGAGATGATGCGCCACCTCATGGAAGACTACGTGCGCGACGTCCAGACGCGTCACGGCTACGAGCACGTCTGGACCGGGCATCTTGTAAACGAGGCTCTGTACTCTAAATCGGGACACCTGGAGCACTACAGGGAATCGATGTTCCCGCCGATGATCGACGGCGAGACGCGGTACAGGCTCAAGCCTATGAACTGCCCCAGCCACATGACCCTTTACAATTCCAAGGCGCACTCTTACAGGGACCTGCCACTAAGGTATGCTGAGTTCGCGACGCTCTACCGTTACGAGAAGAGCGGGGAGCTTAATGGTTTGACTAGGGTACGAAGCCTGACGCAGGACGACGCGCACGTGTTTTGTACGGAGGACCAGATCCAATCCGAGTTCGCGCGGGCGCTAGAGATCGTGCGCGAGGTTCTCGACACTTACGGGTTCGCCGACTACAGGGTCCAGCTCTCTCTGCGCGACCAGGACTCTGCCAAGTACGTCGCCGACGACGCCAAGTGGTCGCGGGCCGAGAAGGAACTGCGCGAGGCCCTCGATACCGCCGGCATCGCCTACGACGAGGAGACAGGAGAGGCCGCGTTTTACGGACCAAAGGCCGACTTCATGGCGAAGGATGTGCTCGGACGCGAGTGGCAACTCTCCACGATCCAGGTCGATTTCATCCAGCCGGCCCGGCTGGGTTGCGAGTACGTCGGTGAAGACGGGAAGGCCCACACGCCCGTGCTCTTGCACAGGGCCGTTACGGGATCTACCGAGAGGTTCATGGGCGTCGTGATCGAACACTACGCCGGGGCGTTCCCGGTCTGGCTCTCACCGGTTCAGGCGGTTGTCATCCCTGTCGCCGACAGGCACATCGACTACGCGCGCGAAGTGCGGGAGAAGCTCGGCGCCAGCGATTTGCGCGTCGAAGTCGACGGTTCGCAGAACAGCATGCAGAAAAAGATCCGGGCGAACTCGCGGCAGAAGGTTCCTTACCTACTAATCGTAGGGGATAGGGAGGCCGATGAGGGTACCGTCAACGTGCGCCGGCGCGGGGAGAAGCAACAGGAAGAAATGACGCTAGGCGACTTTGCAAAGATCGTCGTAGATGAGGTCCGCTCGCGAAGGTAGCACCTTATGGACACGAGGTGTGGGCCCGCGGTATAATCCATTGTTGTAGTTGGGGTCCGCGTCTGTCCGGCGCACGAGCAAAACTGTCCTCCGAGGTGGACGAACGGCCCCCAAAATTCGATTTTGAGAGGAGTGGTGCGCAGTAGCCACTGAAGAAGAGCCGCGAATAAACGGTCAGATCCGGGCGCGTGAGGTGCGTTTGATCTCGGCCGACGGCGAGCAGCTAGGAATCAAGCACATCCGCGAGGCCATGGACTACGGCGAGAGGGCCGACCTCGACCTCGTTGAGGTGGCCCCAGACGCGAATCCTCCCGTGGTCCGTATGATGGACTACGGCAAGTTCAAGTACCAGAAAGAGCAGGCTCGCAAGGCCGCCCGCAAAAAGCAGGTCAACGTCAACGTGCGGGAGATCAAGCTCCGTCCCAAGATAGGCGACCACGACTTCAATACCAAGCGCGGCCACGTCGAGCGATTTCTGCGTGGCGGCGACAAGGTGAAGGTCACGATCATGTTTCGCGGACGCGAGGTGCAGCATCCCGAACTCGGTGAGAGGCTCCTGCGGAGGCTCGCGACTGACCTGGATGAGCTCGGACGCATCGAGAGCCAGCCCAACCTGGACGGGCGCAACATGGTTATGGTGATGGCCCCGAAGAAGGAGGCCAGAGAGGCGCAGCAGGACGAGGCGCAGGACCCCCAGCCCAACGGGCGCAGGGAGAGGGCCGCTCGCAGATAAGCAACAGTTTGATACACTGACTTGGCGATTCACTGAGGCGAAACGGCCCTTCTCCCGTGCCGCGAGCCTCTTCACAGGTAGAGAAACTATAGAAACGTGGAGGAATAATGCCGAAGATGAAGACCCATCAGGGTGCCGCTGGGCGCTTCGTGGTGCGCAAGAACGGCAAGCTCAAGCGCCGGCGTGCGGGCCACAACCACTTCCTGGAGAAGAAATCCCCGCAGCAGAAGCGACGGCTCACCACGGAGACCGACCTGACCAGCTCCGACGCGAAGAAGATCAAGCGTCTTTTGGGGAAGAGGTAGCATGGCACGTGCACCACGCAGCGTTCACGCCCGCAAGAAGCGCCGGAAAGTCCTGGACCAGGCGAAGGGATATCGCGGGACCAAGCACACCTCGTACAAGCGGGCTAAAGAGCAGGTTTGGAAGAGTGGCGTCTACGCCTACGAGGGGCGCAAACAGCGCAAGAGAGATTTCAGGGCGCTCTGGATCCAACGCATCAACGCCGGCACCCGCGAACACGGCCTCTCCTACTCCAAGTTCATCCACGGCCTGAAGCTGGCAGAGATAGACCTCGACCGCAAGATCCTGGCCGACCTCGCCGTTACGGAGCCCGAGATCTTTGGCGCCATCGTGGCCCAGGCCCGGAATGCCCTGGACGGGAAGCCGGTCGAGCGCCAGGTCGCGGTGGAGCGAGCCGTCGCTGCTGTACAACCGGAGACGCCCGAGTCACCAGCCGCCGAAGCGGAAGAGACGGAAGTGTCGGAAGTGGATGTCGAGGTAAACGCGACGGACGCGGCCGAGCGCAAAGCCGAGGAGCTTGACGTTGACATCTCGACCGTGGAGGGAACGGGCCAGGGCGGGCGCGTGACCGTCGGCGACGTGGAAAAAGCCGCAGTGGGAGACGAGTAGCCGCAGGATGCCGGGTACGCCGGCGATTTCCCCGAAGCGGGCGGCGAAACTCAAGGCCAAGAAGTACCGCGAAGCCGAACGCCTATTCCTTGCAGAGGGTGCCGCTGTTTTGGATGAGGCTCCCATGGCGCCGCTGCGCGTCTTCGAGGAAGTAGAGCAGATCCATCGCGTTTCGACGCTAAAGACTCCGGTTGGGCCGATCGGGGTCTTTCCTTTTCTCGACGCAACCGTCGAAGAGGTACTGTCTCGGGTGCCGCGCATCGTGTTGCTGCACGCGGTCCAGGACCCAGGCAACGTGGGCACGGCGATTCGCTCCGCCTACGCGTTCGGATCAGGGATAGCGCTCTCCAAAGCAACTGCCGACCTGTACAACCCCAAGACGGTAAGGGCGTCGATGGGGTCGATATTTCATGCTCCCGTCACGAGGGAGGTGGACTCTGTCGCCTTTCTGGAAACGGCGAGGGATGCCGGTTTCGCCCTGGTTGCCGCGGTGCCGGGGGCGCAAGAGTCGCCGAAATCATTGCCAAAGGGCAAGCTTGTGGTGTGCATCGGCGCTGAGGGTTCAGGCTTGCCTGAAGAGGTTGTTGGGGCCTGTCACTTGAGGGTCGGGATACCCTCGTTCGCGCCCTCGTTAAACGCTTCGATGGCGGCTTCTATTTTGCTCTACGAGGCCTATTCGCGTGTGCTACCATAATCGCCCATCATGACGGTGAGCGAGCGTATCGAACAACTGAAGTATGAGGCCCTATCCGCCGTCGCCTCCGGCGATTCGACCGCTGCGCTCGAGGATACCAGGGTGCGTTACCTCGGCCGCTCCGCCGAGCTGACTGAGATCAAGAAGAGCATAGGCTCCCTCGCCCCAGACGAGCGCAAAGAGGTCGGCAGGTCCTCCAACCTTGCCTCACGGGAGATCGAAGTCGCCCTCGACTCCAGGACCGAGGAAGTATCCGCCCGGGAGCGGGAAGAACGGCTTCGTGAAGAGGCTGTAGACATCACGCTGCCTGCCGTCCCATTCAGGAAAGGACATCTGCATCCGTCGCAGAGGATGATAGACGAGGTCGTGGATTTCTTCGTTGGCCTCGGCTATCGCGTCGCCCAGGGGCCCGAGGTCGAGACCGATTACTATAACTTCACGGCGCTTGGGATTCCGCCGGGGCATCCCGCGCGCACGATGCAGGACACGTTCTTCGTAGACGAGGGGCTGGTGCTCAGAACACAGACGTCGCCGATGCAGATCAGGACGATGCTCGCACAGGAGCCGCCCGTCTACGTGGTTTGTCCTGGCCGCACCTACCGGCGCGACTCAGACCCGACGCACACGCCGATGTTCCACCAGATAGAAGGCCTCGCCGTCGACAGGGGACTGACGTTGGGCCACTTGAAGGGCACGCTCGCGGCGATGGCCAGGCACGTCTTCGGAGAGGACGTGGGGATCCGTCTCCGGCCGAGCTACTTTCAGTTCACCGAGCCGAGCGTGGAACTGGACGTGAGCTGTTTCGTTTGCGGTGGTAGGGACCCCGACTGCAAGGTGTGTAAGGGCGCTGGCTGGCTCGAGATGCTTGGGGCAGGGATGGTCGACCCTGGCGTGCTCGAGGAAGTCGGCTACGATCCCGAGGAGTACACCGGCTTCGCGTTTGGGATGGGCCCGGACAGGATGGCGATGGTCAAGTACGACGTCCCCGACCTCCGCCTGTTTTTCGAGGGCGACCTCCGCTTTCTGCGACAGTTTTAATCTCTAGAAGGGGATCACGTTGCGCGTTCCTTTAACCTGGCTCCATGAGTACCTCGACTTCGACCTGAGCGCCACAGAACTGGTTGACCTGTTCTCCCTGCACAGCCAGGAGATCGACGGCGTGTACCGCTTCGGCGTGGCCGACGGCGAGGTCGTGGTGGGGGAGGTGGTCGAGTTCGGGCCCCACCCTGATGCCGACCGGCTGTTCGTCGCGAAGGTCGACCTCGGGGGCAGGGAGGTCCAGATCGTGGCCGGGGCCCCCAACCCCTACCCGGGTGCCCGAGTGCCCGTGGTGCTCCCAGGTAGCGTGATGCCCGATGGAACAAAGCTTAGAGAGGCGAAACTGCGTGGCCTGAAATCCTACGGGATGATGATGAGCGAGCGCGAGCTCGGAATCTCCGCCGACCACGGGGGGATACTACTCCTCGACGACACCCACGAAATCGGGCGTCCCGTCGCCGACTACTTCCCCGTCGCGGAGACCGTGCTCGACATCGACGTGACCCCGAACCGGCCAGACTTGTGGGGCATGATCGGGGTCGCAAGAGAGCTCGCCGCGATACTAGAGGTAGATTTAAGAATCCCAGAACCATCGCCGGAGCGGGGGGGCAAACCGACGGCAGAATTCGGTCTTCGGGTCGAGGCCGGTGCCCTGTGCCCGCGTTACGACTTGCGGCGCGTCTCGGACCTCGAACCTGGGCGGAAGGCACCTGTGTGGATGCGGCGGCGCATCTACGCTGCGGGAATGCGGGCTATCAACGCCGTCGTCGACGCGACCAACTACGTCATGCTCGAGACCGGCCAGCCCATTCACGCCTTCGATGCGACGAAGGTCAGCGACGGCATCGTCGTAAGGCTCGCCAGGCCGGACGAAGAGATCACGCTTCTCGACGGCTCCGTTCGTCAGTTAGACGCGGAGATGCTCGTGATCGCCGACGAGGAACGGGGGCTCGTGATCGCCGGCGTGATGGGGGCCGAGGATGCTGAGGTGGGGGATGAGACGACGGACGCACTGATCGAAGCAGCCAACTTCGAGGGGCGCAACATCCTCCAGACCTCCCAGAAGCTCGGCCTCAGGACCGACGCCTCGGGCCGCTTCGAACGTGGTCTGGACCCGAACATGATTGAATACGCGATGGACCGGGTAACGGCGCTGCTCACGAAGAGCCCTGGGGGCCGGGTCGCCGACGATACCCTTAGCCATTATCCCGAGCCTGTGGACCGCTGGCGCGTCCCGTTGCGCCTTGATCGGGCCGAGCTCGTGCTAGGCATGCCCGTCGAGTTGGATGGGGCGGTCGCAAGGCTCGAACGATTGGGATGCCGAGTAGATCGCGAGGACAGTCGGCTCACTGCGACCGTGCCGACCTTCAGGAGGGACCTCAGGCGTGAGATCGACCTCGTCGAAGAAGTGGGGCGCCTGATCGGGCTAGACAAGGTGCCAGAGATGCTGCCCGCCGTTCCGCAGCCGGGTGCGCTTACGGAGACGCAGCAAAGAACGCGTTTGCTCAGGCGACTGCTCTGTGACCTGGGGCTCTCGGAGGCTATCACCTACCCGTTCGGACCTGAGCGCTGGACGGAGGCCCTTGGACTCGACGATGATGCCGTCCGGATGCGGAACCCGTTGAGCGTCGAGGCTGGGTCGCTGCGGACCAGCATGCTACCCGGGCTCCTCGACGCCGCGGCCCGTAACCGAGCCTTCGGGGCGCGGGGCGTCGCGCTCTTCGAGCCGGGTAGCGTTTTCCTGCCAGATCCTCCTCCGGAAGATGTGCGAGATGCCGCGCTCAGGTTCCGCATGACGGGCGAGCGTGACGGGAATGATGCCGACCGGCTCATGGGAGTCAGGGAGGAGAACAGGTTAGGGATCGTGCTCGCCGGTATCATCGACCCGGCGGGGTGGAACGTTCCCGAGGTCAGGGCTGGTCTCTTCGAGGCCAAGGGCCTCGCCGAGCGGCTGGTCCCCGGGTCCCGCTTCGTCCCCGCCGGGCGGCCTTACCTGCACCCCGGACGCTCCGCCGTCGTGATGGTCGGAGAAATGGAGGCCGGATGGGTCGGGGAGCTGCACCCAGATGTGGTCGAGAGCTTCGACCTCGGATCCTGGCCCGTCGCAGTCCTGGAGCTTGACGTCGCCTACTGTCAACCAGACCCCGAGCCCAGGTTCGAGCCTTTCGTCAACGTGCCGGCCGTCGCCAGGGACCTCGCCGTCCTCGTCGAGGAGCGGGTGCCGGTCGGCGAGATGCTGCACGCGATCGACGACCTTCCCAGCTCGATGCTAACTGAGGCTCGCGTGTTCGACGTCTACGCGGGAAGCCCCGTCCCCGAGGGACAGAAAAGCGTAGCGTTCGGTTTTACTTTCCAGGGAGAAAAGACCCTCACGGACGAAGAGGTCGACTCGGAGGTCGGACGCATCGTCGACAGGCTTCGAGCTGAGTTCGACGCCCGTGTCAGGAGCTAGGTGCGCCTGCCTGCCACTCGGACTTCAGGATGCTCATCAGGATCGCGTCGTGAAAGATGGAACGCCGCTTTATGGCGTGGCGGAAGCGCCCCTCCACCACGAAGCCGAGTTTCTCGTAGGCCGAGATGGCCTCCTCGTTGAAGTCGAAAGCGCTCAGGCCGATGCGGTTCAGACCCACCGACTCGAAGGCGTAGCGCAGTAGCAGGTCGATGGCCTCGGAGCCGTAACCCTTGCGACGGTCTTCGGGGTCGCCCACGATTATGGAGAGTTCCGCGGACTCGTTGGCCTCGCTTACGTTCATGAGGCTGATCACCCCGATCGGCTCTTGCCCGTCCCTGAGGTGGATGGCGAAGGAGTCGTCGGATAGGGAGAGCTCCCTGTCCTCGAACAACTTCTCGACCAGAGAGCGGTTGAGGGGTGCTGGCGACCAACTCGTCAGGTGCCAGATCTCGGGGTCCCCGTACCACTCGGCGTAGAGCCCGTAGTTCGTGCG
This sequence comes from uncultured Rubrobacteraceae bacterium, assembly GCA_963830075.1. Classification (GTDB taxonomy): domain Bacteria; phylum Actinomycetota; class Rubrobacteria; order Rubrobacterales; family Rubrobacteraceae; genus Rubrobacter_D. The sequence goes on from CAWHLD010000019.1 coordinate 64,033, forward strand.
GTCGTGGCGCCGCAACTCGACCCTGTCTCCAAGCAGCTTTCTCGGTCTGTCGTCAAGTCGCACGGCCAGGAATATACCGGGTCTGGCCGCCATTCGCCATGTTTTGTAGCCCCATCTTCAGGCCGTAATAGTCAACTTTGGCCGGTGCGCTAACCTAGTCCGAGTCTTCCTGGAATGGGTTACTCGAGGCCTGTTACTATTCCCGAGGCGATCGTGGTTAAAATAGGGGGGGTTGGACGGAGCAGCGGATGCGGAGTGGAGAGCCAGAATAATGGCGCCTTTGGTTGTTATGAATGCTACTATCATCGCGTCTGATGAAGCCATTAGACCACGTCTCGAATGGGATGCCGGTAGCGGCGGAAGTCGCAGAGCGCGCTGGCTGGGGATGTGGCACGGCATTGTGCGTCTTCGAATCAGGAAGGCGGGTTAGTGCCCAAGCCGGTTGGGAGATCTCAGCGCTACATGCCGGGTCTCGACGGGCTGCGTGCCATCGCTGTTCTCGCGGTCATCGCGTTTCACCTGAATCCGGATTGGGCACCCGGGGGACTGCTCGGCGTGGGCGTCTTCTTTACCCTCAGTGGGTACCTGATCACGGACCTGTTGCTCGGGGAGAGGGCCGCCACGGGGCGTCTAAACCTCGGCGAGTTCTGGATCCGACGCGCCCGGCGCCTGCTACCTGCAGTATTTCTCATGATCGCCGTGGTAGTGGCGTGGGTAACCGTTTTCGATCCATCCAGGCTGGCCGCACTCAGGAGCGACGTACTCGCCGCTACTTTCTACGTGAGCAACTGGTGGAACATCGCCCGCGAAGCTTCGTATTTCGCCCGTTTTGGGCCGCCGCCCCCGCTCGACCATCTGTGGTCGTTGGCGGTCGAGGAGCAGTTCTACCTGATCTGGCCGTGGTTCCTGTGGCTCGTCCTGCGCTTTGGTCGCGGGCGCCCCGCGCTGGCCGGCATGACGATGACCGTGTTGACCCTGGCCTGCGCTACTCTTTCCGCCATCGCCATGTGGGTGATCTACCAGCCCGGGGTCGACCCCACGCGGGTGTACGAGGGAACCGATACGCGCGCGTTCGGATTGCTCATTGGGGCCGCCCTGGCCATGGTGTGGCCGAGCCGCCGGCTCAGCCACGCCCTCGCCGGTAGGCGGCGCCTGTTGCTTGACGGTATCGGGCTCCTCGGGCTCGTGGTTATAGCGCTCTTGATCTGGCGTACGAGCCAATACTCGCCGTTCCTGTACCACGGTGGGATCGTGCTGCTTTCGGTGGCCACGGCCGCGACGGTGGCCGCCCTTGTCCACCCAGCGAGCTGGTTGGGTGTTGCGGTCGGCTGGAAACCGTTGCGTTGGCTCGGTGTGCGCTCCTACGGCATCTACCTGTGGCACTGGCCGATCATCGTGCTAACGGCACCGAGCTTGCTGGCGGAGGCCAGCCTCTCCTTGCAGGCGCTCCAGGTGACCGCCACCATCGTCATAGCCGCCCTCTCCTGGCGGTTCTTCGAGGAGCCGATCCGCCGCGGTGCCATCGGGCGGCTATGGGAGCAAGTCCGGTCGGGACGGTGGCGCAGGAGAGCCTTCACGGGTCGCGCGCGGCGACGGCGCCGGTTCGTCACAGGCGCCGTCGTGGCAATGGCGCTCGTCGTCCTGGCACTGGACGGCGCTGGCCTGGCAGGCTTGATCAAGGCACAGCCAGAGACAAGTGGTTTGGCAGCGTCCACCCAGAAGGCGCCAGAAGACCCCGGGGTTTCCACGCAACAGACGGTTGCCCCTCCTGCGACTGAGCCGGCCGAGTCGGCGCAAAAGTCCAGGTCAGAAGAAACTACCTCGCAGTCCGAGCAACCGGCATCTGGGTCGCGTGAGGCTGGGTCACCGAATACCTCTTCCTGCAGCTCCGTCGCCTATATCGGCGACTCGACATCGGAAGGTATGATCCTGCCGAACTACTTGCCGAATGAAGACCAGCGCCTTGGTCCGCAGTACGCGCGGGTCGGTGCGACCTCCCAATTCCTCGAGATCTCCGGTGCGAGGTCGATCGTGGAGACGCTGTCGCAGGAGCAGGCTAGCGGCCTCGCGCTAGCCCGCGAGCTGGAAGCCAAGGGCTTTGAGGGGTGCTACATGATCGGCCTCGGCACCAACGACGCGGCCAACGTCTTCGTGGGTTCGGCGGTGAGCCTGGACGCGAGGATTAGGCAAATGATGCGGATAATGGGCGACCAGCCGGTGCTTTGGGTCACCGTGAAGTCCTTGCTCACGAGCGGACCTTACGCCGAGGAAAACATGCAACTGTGGAATAGCGCCCTGGAAGATGCCTGCTCGGAATACCCGAACATGCGTATCTTCGACTGGGCCTCGCATACCGAGGACGACTGGTTCACCGAGGACGGAACCCACTACACCTCGGAGGGTTACAGGCACCGCGCCCGCCTGACCGCAAACGGCCTGGCCCACGCTTTCCCGGCCTCTGGCGAAGAGAGAAGCTCCAGTTGCGTCGTGCAGTAGCATCTTCGAGCCCGGGACTCGGGTCGCCCGGAGTGCACCGGGATGTTATAAGTATTCGCGAGATGGAGATTTCATCGAGATGAAGGCGATAGCAGACCGCATCGTTACGCTTGGGTTCGGAAAGTACGTGAGGGCCGACAAAATCGTGGCCCTCGTCCCGATCGAGGAGGACCGCGGAAGCGGCAGGCGCACACTCGTGTACGTCGAGGGCCTGCCCGAACCCCTGGTGGCCGGCCGAACGGAGGGGATCATCCTGCGGGACATGGTTGGCGCCGAGAGCGGTTCATCAGAGCTGCTGCGCGAGTTGCAGTTACAGATCACCCAGGTCCGTCCGCTCCTCAAGTCCTCGATACGGTCGGAGGCGGGGCTCGACCTCGACGAGTTATCACGCCGCATCACCGACCTCACAGGGGAGCAGGCATCTCCTCAGATGTTCTAGAGGCGGCTTTCTACGACAGGGATCCCAGGGATGTCGCGGTCGATCTCCTTGGCTGTATCCTCTCCCACGACGCTTCAGAAGGCCGCACCTCGGGCGTTATCGTCGAGACCGAAGCCTACCGTCCCGAGGACCCTGCATGTCACGCGTACAAGGGGCCGACGATGCGCAACCGTAGTATCTTCGGCCCGCCCGGGATCGCCTACGTCTATCTTTCCTATGGTATCCACAAACTCCTCAACGTCGTCTGCGAGCCCGAGGGCGTCGGGAGCGCGGTCTTGATCCGGGCCCTGCGTCCAGCGGAAGGCGAAGGCTTGATGCAGCAGCGCCGGGGCCGTCCGCGAGATCTGTGCAACGGCCCGGGGCGGCTGACTCAGGCCCTCGGAATCGATCTGGCCTACGACGGCCAGTATCTGACGTCAGGCGACCTGAGAATCCTTAGGGGACCTCGGCCTGACGGCATCGTGGAGACGACCAGGATCGGCATCACGCGGGGTACCGAACTGCCCTGGCGCTTTCTGATCGATGGCGACGAGCACGTCTCCGTGCCGCCGAAAACTATCGTGGGGCGACGCTCTTAGGCGACGCGCTGGAGGGCGCGACGCTGGACGGTGCTACGCTGGACGGAGAGTTCCTCGGCAACGCCCCTGGCAACGCCCCTGGCGTGTGCGGCGCGCGAAGGTTTCGCCCGCGCCGGCGCTACGCTGGAGGCCAAAGCGCTCGCCGGCGACGCGCTCGCCGGGGCTGCTCCCGCTGCGGCACGACGCGATTGGCGCGCCGGTTCTCTGCGTCCCTGGGCGGTGATCGCTGGATCCCTTACGCCCTGATCGGTCGCCGCCCTGGGCCAGGCACGCGTGGTTTCCGTGGTTCCTGGCCCCGCGTCTTGTTCCTCGCCTTCGGGCAAGTCGACACCCTCGAACTGTTCGATGGGCTCGTCGTTCATTGCCTGCTCCATGTAGGACTTCCAGATCTCAGCCGGGGTGATGCCGCCTGGGAGGCCGTGTAGTTTCCTGGCGTAGTCGAGGACGTATTCGAGGGTATTGTCGCCCCTCCGCGTAGCCCATCCAGACGCCCGTGACCAGTTCGGGGGTGAAGCCTATAAACCAGGCGTCGAAGAAGTTCTCGGTGGTACCCGTCTTGCCGGCGACGGGACGCTCTCCAAGCGAGGCGTCCTTGGCGATGCCTTCGGTGACGTCCCCTACCATGATCCCGGTAACCTCGTGGGCTGCGTCCTCGGAGATGACCTGCTTGCCTTCGGGATGCTCGGGTGCCATGTAGAGGACCTTCTCGTCGTTTCGGCCCTCGTCGCTAACCACCTTGGAGATCGCGGTCGGTTCTACCCTGCGTCCCTCGTTGGCGATGGTGGCGTAGGCTGAGGCCATGTCCAGCGGCGAGACCTCGTACGCGCCGAGGACGATCGACGGGCTGGGATGCTCAGGAAGGTTTGCGCTGATGCCGCATCTCCTTGCGACGTCCGCTATCTTCTCTGGTCCGTTCTTCAGGCCTCGGCCGCCGGCGTTCATCGCCAGGTCGGCGAACACCGTGTTATCCGACCACCAAATCGCCTCTTTCAGGCTGATCTCACCCCGCACGATGCCGTCGTAGTTCTGTACCATCCACGTCTCCGGCTTGTCCAGGCCGACGTCGACCTCGTACTCCTTACTCTCCGAGACGTATTTGGTGTCGGGATCTATGCCCTGCTCCAACGCGGCGATGAGGGCGAACGGCTTGAACGAGCTACCCGGCTGACGCCTGCCCTGCGTAACGAGGCCGAACTGGGAGTTCTCGTTCCTGTCGCCGATCATGGTCTTTATCTTGCCCGTGCCCGGCTCTATGGAGACGAGGGCGAGGTCGGGGTCGTCGACGTCGGGCAGGTAACCTGAGGGCCCGTAGGCAACGTCGTGGGCGGCGAGTTGATCCGCCAGATCTATGGTCGTGTATACGCTGAGGCCGCCCGCAAGGACGGTGTTCGCACCGTACCGTTGTATGAGCTCGTCGTGGGCGTATTCCGCGAAGTCGCGGGTGAGCGCGGGTCCTGAAAACCCCGACCGGGTCGGCAGGTTCACAGGCCATCTCTCCGGCATCGGCACCTCGAGGGCCGCATTGTAATCCTCGCTCGTGATGTAGCCCGTGTCGAACATCTTCCCCAACACCAGGTCCCGCTGGTACCCCGCCCCTTCGCGGTCCGCCCCGAGGGTCGACGGAGACCACAGGAGCCCGACCAGGGTCGCCGACTCCGCGACGCTCAGGTCCTCGACCGACTTGTCGAAGTAGGTCTCGGCGGCGGCCTCCACCCCGTAGGCGTTGTTGCCGAAATAAACCGTGTTCAAATAATCGGCGATGATCTGGTCCTTGGAGTCCTCATTGCGCTCTACCTCGAGGGCGATGAGGGCCTCTTTGACCTTCCGCGTGATGGTCATGTCCTGGGAGAGGTATGCGTTCCTGACGTACTGCTGGGTGATGGTGCTGGCGCCCTCGACCGCCTCGCCGGCCCTTATGTCGACGTAGAGGGCGCGCATGATCCCCCACAGGTCCACGCCAGCGTGCTCCCTGAAGCGCTCGTCCTCCTTGGCTACCACGGCGTCTAGCAACTGCGGCGGCATCTCCGAGAGCGAGGCCGTCTTGCGGTTCTGCCCCTGGAAGACCGTCCCGATCACACGCCGCGAATCCTCATTGCCGCCGAGCGGGGCCGAGTATATGTAAGTGGGATGGGTCTCGAAGGTCCGCGGCTCGTCAAGCCTCTGTACGCCCTTGATTAGCCCCAGATACCCGCCCGCCACGAACGCCACGCCCGCGACCAGTACGCAAAGAAGAGGACGCCAAGAACGCGCAGGATTCGAGCCCAACCCTCCCCGGGGAGCTGCCCTTTTTCTGCGGTGCTCGGGTAGACGTACCGGTCGGCGGCGCCCCTTGCTCCCGCCGGTTTTACCCTGGGTGCGCGCCATCGAGGCGCTATACTACACTACGGCGAGGCGGGTTACATTCGTATTGCGAGAAGGTTGCGATCTGTTAATGAGTGTTGATTCGGGGCACTGGTCCATCTACAAGAATGCGGTTGACGTGATCCCACACGAGGAGCTCGAGCGACGCCTCGCGGGTAGTGAGACGTTGCGGGTAAAGCTGGGGATAGACCCTACGGCCCCGGACATTCATCTGGGCTTCGCGGTCGTACTAAAAGAGCTGCGGGCTTTCCAGGATCTCGGGCATACCGCCGTGCTCGTGATAGGGGATTACACGGCGCGCGTGGGCGACCCTTCAGGGCGTTCGAAGGAGCGTCCGATCCTCTCTACCGAACAGATAGAGGAGAATACGCGGACCTACCTCGAGCAGGCCTACATCATCCTCGACCCCGGCAGGACGGAGGTGCGGCGTAACTCGGAGTGGCTCGCGCCGCTTACGATGGCCGACCTGATACGTCTGACCCGGGCGACGACCGTCGCCCGTATCTTGGAGCGCGACGACTTCGCCAGGCGCTACGCTGCGAGGGCCCCCATCACGTTGACGGAGCTACTCTATCCCTTGATGCAGGCTTACGACTCGGTGGCCATAGACGCGGACGTCGAGCTCGGCGGCACAGACCAGCTATACAACCTGCTCATGGGTCGCCAGGTCATGGAGTACTACGGCATGGAGCCCCAGTGCGTCGTCACGACCCCGCTCCTCGTCGGCACCGATGGCTCCACAAAGATGAGCAAGTCAGTCGGCAACTATATAGGCGTCACCGACCCTCCGGGCGAGATGTTCGGGAAGGCCATGAGCATCCCCGACCACCTGATGCCCGACTACTACTCGCTCCTGCTCGACAGGCCATTGCCTGAGGGCGAGCCCGTCGCCAACAAACGCGAGCTCGCCCGCTCACTCGTGCGAACGTTCCACGGGGAGTCCGCGGTCGCCGACGCCGAGAAGAAGTTCGACGCGGTCGTGCGACGTGAGGTTCCAGAAGACGCGCCGGTTGTCGAGTTGCCTGATGTGGAGGAGATCTGGATAGTCGACCTCATCACCCTCGCCGGCTTCGCGGCCACCAACGGTGAAGCCCGCCGCTTTCTAAAGGGTGGGGCCGTGCGTGTCGGCGGCCGGATCGTGCGCGACGAGAGGGAGGCGCTGAAAACGCGGGAGCTCGGAGGACTGGTGCTCCAGGTCGGCAAGCGCCGCTACGCGCGGCTGGTCTCCAAAAACACCTAAGAAGAGGTTTGACACATCGGCGGGCGGTGCTATACTTCTCTGGCTGATGACGGAAAACGACTTGAAAATCGAGAGCGGCAAATAGGGTAGGATTCCCGGCAGATTGGGAGCGCTTATCTGGCCCGCCGAAAGGTGGGCGTTTTAGTCGCCATCGGAAGAAGTCACCGTCGGCTCCGCCGAGAGGCAGGGGCTTGAGGCCTTGAAAACTGGATAGCAGTAAAAGATTGGGTAGAGAACCCGTCTAACCGCCGAGACTGACTCTTTGCGGTCCTAGAGTGTAACTAGGGACCGCCGAGCGGGTAGTGCCCGCACCAACCATTACTCAAAGGCGCTTCGGCGCCGGAGCAGTATAGTTCGGAGAGTTTGATCTTGGCTCAGGACGAACGCTGACGGTGTGCTTTAGGCATGCAAGTCGAACGAGAAAGCCCTTCGGGGTGAGTAAAGTGGCGAACGGGTGAGTAACACGTGGGCAACCTGCCCCTTGCAGGGGGACAACCGGAGGAAACTCCGGCTAATACCCCGTAAGTTCTCAGGGTCGCATGGCCTTGGGAGGAAAGGTAGCTTCGGCTATCCGGCGAGGGATGGGCCCGCGGTGCATTAGCTAGTTGGTGGGGTAACGGCCCACCAAGGCGACGATGCGTAGCTGGTCTGAGAGGATGATCAGCCACACTGGGACTGAGACACGGCCCAGACTCCTACGGGAGGCAGCAGCCAGGAATCTTGGGCAATGGGCGAAAGCCTGACCCAGCAACACCGTGTGGGTGATGAAGGCCTTCGGGTCGTAAAGCCCTGTTGATAGGGACGAAGGGCGAAGGGTTAATAGCCCCTAGCTTGACGGTACCTTTCGAGGAAGCCCCGGCTAACTACGTGCCAGCAGCCGCGGTAATACGTAGGGGGCGAGCGTTGTCCGGAATTATTGGGCGTAAAGAGCGTGTAGGCGGTTCGGTAAGTCTGTCGTGAAATCCTGGGGCTCAACCTCGGGCGTGCGATGGATACTGCCGGGCTAGAGGGTGGTAGAGGCGAGTGGAATTCCCGGTGTAGCGGTGAAATGCGCAGATATCGGGAGGAACACCAGTAGCGAAGGCGGCTCGCTGGGCCACACCTGACGCTGAGACGCGAAAGCTAGGGGAGCGAACAGGATTAGATACCCTGGTAGTCCTAGCCGTAAACGATGGACACTAGGTGTGGGGGGAGTCGAATCCCTCTGTGCCGCAGCTAACGCGTTAAGTGTCCCGCCTGGGGAGTACGGCCGCAAGGCTAAAACTCAAAAGAATTGACGGGGGCCCGCACAAGCAGCGGAGCATGTTCTTTAATTCGATGCAACGCGAAGAACCTTACCTGGACTTGACATGGTGCTGCAAGCGCACGGAAACGTGTGACCTTCGAGGGTGCACCACAGATGCTGCATGGCTGTCGTCAGCTCGTGTCGTGAGATGTTGGGTTAAGTCCCGCAACGAGCGCAACCCCTATGGCGTGTTGCCATCATTAAGTTGGGGACTCACGCCAGACTGCCGGTGACAAACCGGAGGAAGGTGGGGATGAGGTCAAGTCATCATGGCTCTTACGTCCAGGGCTAGAAACGTGCTACAATGGCTGATACAAAGGGTTGCAAGACCGCAAGGTGGAGCGAATCTCATCAAAGTCAGTCTAAGTTCGGATCGCAGTCTGCAACTCGACTGCGTGAAGGCGGAGTTGCTAGTAATCGCGGATCAGCATGCCGCGGTGAATACGTTCCCGGGCCTTGTACACACCGCCCGTCACACCACGAAAGTCGGCAATACCCGAAGCAGGCGCAGCCAACCCCTTGTGGGAAGCGGTCTGCGAAGGTAGGGCTGGCGATTGGGGTGAAGTCGTAACAAGGTAGCCGTACCTGAAGGTGCGGCTGGATCACCTCCTTTCTAGGGAGTAGGTTAGGCTGGCAACAGCCGACCGACCGAGGTCCACATTTACTTGGTGGCTCGAGCTTTAGCTCGCCGCCGTGGATTCTCGCTCTAGGATATTTCGACCAGTCTCATAAACGGCGGTGGGTTTCCTATCTACTTCGAGTAACTGCTATCCAGTTTTCAGGGCCTTGGGCTCTGGAGCAGCATCTACGCCCGCGAGAGCGCGGCGTCTGGTCTTTGAAAACTGCATAGCGCGATCCAATGTACCATCAAGATATTAAGGGCGTATGGCGGATGCCTTGGCACCGGAAGCCGATGAAGGACGTGGCAAGCTGCGATAAGCCGTGTGGAGCCGCAAGCGGGCTTTGAAGCACGGATCTCCGAATGGGGAAACCCGGCACGGGTAATGCCGTGTCACCCCCGTCTGAACACATAGGGCGGGAGGAGGGAACCCGGGGAAATGACACATCTGAGTACCCGGAGGAAAATAGAGAAAGTCTCGATTCCCTGAGTAGTGGCGAGCGAAAGGGGAGATAGCCCAAACCGGATGCGTGAAAGCCTGCGGGCGTTGCGTATTCGGGGTTGTAGGACCAACCTGGTCGTCCCGCAGGGCGGCCGTGGAGTTACAAAACGCGCGGGTAGCCGAACGGTCTGGAAAGTCCGTCCGTAGAGGGTTAGAGTCCCGTAGGCGAAACTCGTGCGACTCCTGTGTTGGCACCTGAGTAGATCCGGACACGTGAAACCCGGATCGAACCCGCGGGGACCACCCCGCAAGGCTAAATACTAACGGTGACCGATAGCGAACCAGTACCGTGAGGGAAAGGTGAAAAGTACCCCACAAGGGGAGTGAAATAGTACCTGAAACCATACGCTTACAAGCGGTCGGAGCAGTAGTTTTACTATTGTGACGGCGTACTTTTTGCATAACGGGCCAGCGAGTTGCTGGTGTCTGGCGAGGTTAAGCATAAGCGAGCCGAAGCGAAAGCGAGTCTGAATAGGGCGATTTCAGTCAGATGCCGCAGACCCGAAACCGGGTGAGCTATCCATGGCCAGGCTGAAGCGGGGGTAAGACCTCGTGGAGGGCCGAACCGACCTGGGTTGAAAACCGGGCGGATGAGCTGTGGATAGGAGTGAAAGGCTAATCAAACCCGGCGATATCTGGTTCTCCCCGAAATATATTTAGGTATAGCCTGGCGCGTTTCGTCGCGGGTGTAGAGCACTGTTTGGACGCGGGGCCCTACAAGGTTACCAACTTCAGACAAACTCCGAAGACCGTAGACGTTAGAGCGCCGGAGTCAGGGAGTGGGGGATAAACTTCATTTCCGAAAGGGAAACAACCCAGACCGTCGGCTAAGGTCCCTAAATAGCGGCTAAGTGGTTTAAAGGATGTGGCGCTGCACAGACAACCAGGATGTTGGCTTAGAAGCAGCCATCATTTAAAGAGTGCGTAATAGCTCACTGGTCAAGTGGTGTTGCGCCGAAAATTCTCGGGCCTGAAAGTCGTTTACCGAAGCCACGGACTGTAAGGGCGGTTCACGAACCGTCCTACAGTGGTAGGGGAGCATCCTGTAACGAGCGAAGCGGCGGCGTAAGCCCTGGCCTTAGGGCCTTAAGCCGTGGACGGATCAGGAGAGAGAATGCTGGCATGAGTAACGAGAGACAGGCGAGAAACCTGTCCGCCGAAAGCCCAAGGGTTCCTGGGTAAAGCTAATCTTCCCAGGGTCAGTCGGGACCTAAGCCGAGGACGAAAGTCGTAGGCGATGGACAGCAGGTTGATATTCCTGCACCACGAACGTAGCGTTCGAGCGATGGAGGGACGGAGAAGGGTAAGCCAACCGTGGCGCTGGTAGACCACGGGCTTGCTCGTAGGCCGGGGACCAGGAAAATCCGGGCCCCGCTAAAGGCTGAGGAGTGAGCCGAGCCCTTTTTGGGCGTAGTGGCCTAACCCATGCTTCCAGGAAAAGCTTCTAAGCGAGTTGCGTGCGTGCCCGTACCAAAACCGACACAGGTGGGCGAGTGGAGAACACTAAGGCGATCGAGCGAACTATGGTTAAGGAACTCGGCAAATTGTCCCCGTAACTTCGGGAGAAGGGGAGCTCTGGACGGTGTAGGGCCTTGCGCCCCAAGCTGTTCGGAGCCGCAGAGAATAGGCCCAGGCGACTGTTTACCAAAAACACAGGTCTCTGCTAAGTCGAAAAGACGATGTATAGGGGCTGACGCCTGCCCAATGCCAGAACGTTAAGGAAGCCGGTTAGCCTTCGGGCGAAGCTGGCGACTGAAGCGCTGGTCAATGGCGGCCGTAACTATAACGGTCCTAAGGTAGCGAAATTCCTTGTCGGGTAAGTTCCGACCTGCACGAAAGGCGTAACGATCTGGGCGCTGTCTCGACCATAGGCTCGGTGAAATTGTAGTCTCGGTGAAGATGCCGAGTACCCGCGGAAAGACGGAAAGACCCCGTGAACCTTTACTATACCCTGGCATTGGATGCTGACTCACCTTGTGCAGGATAGGAGGGAGGCTATGAAACCGGGACGCCAGTCTCGGTGGAGCCGTCCTTGAGATACCTCCCTCGGTGTGTTGGTGTTCTAACCCTACGCCGTAATCCGGGTGGGGAACAGTGTCAGGCGGGTAGTTTGACTGGGGCGGTCGCCTCCCAAACAGTAACGGAGGCGCCCAAAGGTTCCCTCAGCACGGTCGGAAATCGTGCGCAGAGTGTAAACGCACAAGGGAGCTTGACTGCGAGACGGACACGTCGAGCAGGGACGAAAGTCGGGGTTAGTGATCCGGCGGTAACGAGTGGAAGTGCCGTCGCTCAACGGATAAAAGGTACTCCGGGGATAACAGGCTTATAGCCGCCAAGAGTTCACATCGACGCGGCTGTTTGGCACCTCGATGTCGGCTCGTCGCATCCTGGGGCCGGAGTAGGTCCCAAGGGTTGGGCTGTTCGCCCATTAAAGCGGTACGCGAGCTGGGTTCAGAACGTCGTGAGACAGTTCGGTCCCTATCTTCCGTGGGCGTTGGAGATTTGAGAGGAGCGACTCCTAGTACGAGAGGACCGGAGTGGACGTACCCCTGGTGTACCGGTTGTCCTGCCAAGGGCACCGCCGGGTAGCTATGTACGGTAGGGATAACCGCTGAAAGCATCTAAGCGGGAAGCTCGCCTCGAGATAAGATCTCCCACCTCCTTAGAGAGGGTAAGACTCCTGGTAGACCACCAGGTTGATAGGCCACAGGTGTAAGTGCAGCGATGTATGTAGCCGAGTGGTACTAATAAGTCGAGGGCTTGATGGTTTTTACGGTTCGCGCTATGCGGTTTTCAAAGCTCAGACGTCCGTTATCGGGAGCGACAACAGAATACTTGCCGCTTTTTTGAAAGGGTGACGATGGCGGCGGGGATACACCTCTTCCCATTCCGAACAGAGAAGTTAAGCCCGCCAGCGCCGATGGTACTGCGGGGTAGACTCCGTGGGAGAGTAGGTCGTCGCCCATTTTTTATGCTCGGCGCTTCGCGCCTTGTCAGGAGTTCGGGTCGAATGTTCGCGGTGCGCTCCTCGCGGTAGGTTGAGACCTTCGTTGGGTGCTTTAGATGTAAACTGCGGGGATGCGAATCTCCTATTCCGAACTGTCCCTGTCCGATGCCCGGTGGGAGGCTGTGCCTATCGCCGAGCCCCTGGCGGGGGAAGCAAAGCAGATACGGCGGGCCTGGAGCCGCGTTCGTGTCCCCGGCCATTGGCAACTGGAGGATGCGCTTGGTGATTATGAGGGTTACGTCCTGTACAGGGCGAGGTTCGAGGCGGTGCCTGCCGGCGACGGCGAGTTCGTCTGGTTGCGGTTTGGGGGGGTGTATTACTCGGCGCGGGTGTGGCTGAATGGGGAGTATCTGGGGGCGCATGAGGGTTACTTTTCCCACTTCGAGTTCGATTGCACGGAGAGCCTGGTCGAGGGCGCGAACGAGTTGCTCGTCGAGGTCTATAGTCCGGAGGAGCGGGAAGAGAACACCAGGGAGACGATAGGCGGGGTTTGGGCCCGGTGGGACGGCATGGACCCTGGCATAAATCCTGGTGGGATCTTCCGCGACGTCACGCTCGTCCGTAGGGGGGAGGTGCGCGTTCTCGCGGTGGGTGTGGATGTGGGGCCCTCTGGCGACGGGCGGGTCACGCTCGACCTGTACGCGAGAAGAGGGTCGCAGGTGGAGATCTCGGGCAGCGTTCATCCCATGGACTTCGAGGCACCGGGGGCGGAGTTCCGGCATACGGCGCGGGTCGAGCCCGGCGAGAACAGGGTGGGGACGAAGTTTACGTTGCGAGAGCCCCGGCTGTGGTGGACGTGGGACAGGGGAGAGCAACACCTCTACGAGCTCGTTCTGAGGTGCGCCGGGGCCGAGGAGCGGGTGCGGTTCGGGGTGCGGTCCGTAGAGTTGCGTGATTGGCAGGTGTACCTCAACGGCGAGCGCGTGTTTATGCGCGGGATCAACTACCTCCCCACCGACGCTTACCCGGCTAGGACTACCGGGGAGCGGCTGCGGGCCGACGCTGCCCTGGTCAGGGATGGCAATATGAACGCTGTGAGGGTGCACGCCCACGTCGCCGAGGAGGCTTTCTACGAGGCGTGTGACCGGCTTGGGCTTCTCGTCTTCCAGGACTTCCCGTTACAGTGGTCGCACCGGCGCACCGTCCTTGGGCCTGCGGTCGCCCAGGCGAAGGAGATGGCGCGAGACCTGCGCAACCATCCTTCGGTGGGGGTGTATCTGGCCCACGACGAACCCTTCTACGTCGTCCCGCCCGAGAAATGGAGCGTATTCACCCTGGCACGCACGGCGGCCGAGGTTCTCTCCCCGCGCTGGGTGCTCTGGCAGAGGAGGGTTCTCGGCCCGGCGGTCGTTGGGGCTATCCACGAGGTCGATGATTCGCGGCCCGTCATAGAGGCGGCGGGGCACCCCTTTACGACCAACCACCTCTACTTCGGCTGGTACTACGGGAGATTCAGAGACCTCGAACGCCTGGTGGGCCTGATCCCGGGCTTCTCGCGCCTGCCTACCGAGTATGGGGCGCAGGCGTTGCCCGACCCCGCGAGCCTGGAGGAGATCTGGCCCGATGGCCTGGCCCCGGACTGGCAGACGCTCTCCGAAGACTACCGGTTGCAGGTCGCGCGAATGGAACGCTACGTTCCCTGGAAGGGCGACCGCCTGGCGTACGTCAGGGCCACCCAGGCGTATCAGGCAGAGGTCCTGAAGCACGCGACGGAGCTGTTCCGGCGGCGCAAGTATCGGCCGACCGGCGGAACGTTCGCGTTCATGCTCAACGATCCCGCACCGGCCATCTCGTGGTCGGTGATCGACTGGAGGCGCAGGCCCAAAGCGGCCTACGGGGTTCTTTCAGCCGCGATGAGCCCCATTCTCGTCTGCGCCGAGTATCCCGACGAGCACTACGCCGCTGGTACGACGGTGTCGCTACCGTTGTACGCCGTCAACGACCTCGGACGGGATCTCGGCCCGCTGCGATGGACCTGGGAGATCTCTGTCGAAGGCGAGAGCGTGGCCGCGGGTTCCGGGGAGACGAAGATCTTCGCCGATTCCGTGACGCGCCTTGGAGAAGCGAGGTTGCGGCTCGCGCGTGCAGGGCGCGCCACACTCTATCTGAGGCTCTCTGGGGACGGTGTGGACGAAGCCAACGCCTACGAGTTCGCCGTCACGGGCCGCGTTCGTCCAGGGCCATAAGCTCTGGCACGGTTGCGAAACGGTAGCCGTCCGCTTTCAGGGACTCGATGATGTGGGGGACGGCGGCTATCGTCCTGGAGCGGTCCGCCTTGGGGTAGGCCTCGGTGTCCTGGCCGTCGTGCAACAGAGTCACGCCGCCGGGGCCGGCTCCGTGCAGGATGCGATGTTGGATAGTCTCCTGTGGTGGTTTGTTCCAGTCCCAGGCCATGACGGACCAGCCTATGCAGTGCATTCCGAGGTCCCCTGCGCCCGAGATCACCTGCGGACCGTACCAGCCGTGCGGGACGCGGAAGATGGAGGGAACGACGCCCGTTGCTTCGTGTATCGCTTCTTGCCCACGCTCGAGTTCCTCCTTGACCGTGCCTGGTCTGCTCCAGGTCAGGTGCGGGTGGGTGAAGGTGTGGTTGCCGACGGCGTGTTCGGAGGCGACCTCGGCCGCCAGGTTGGGCTCGCGCACGACGTTGTTTCCGACCATGAAAAAGGTGGCCTGTACTTGCTCACTCCGGAGGACTTCCATGAGCTCTGTGGTGTAAGGGTGGCAGGGTCCGTCGTCGAAGGTAAGCGCGACGACGCGCTCTTCCGTTCTCGCGTGCCAGAACACGGGTCCGTAGATCCAGGACCGCGGCGTGAGCCATTCGTAGACTATCAGTCCCGAGGCAGCAGCCCCGACCCCGGCGCTCGCCAGCTGGTTGCGGAGATCACCGGTCGGCCTGTGGCGGTGCGGGCCCCGGCGACGGCGAGACCGCCGGCGGCGAGGCGGCGACCGCGGGCCAGGCCCTCGCGCGAGGGTGCCTCACGGCATGCGCTCCAGCAGGAGTTCGGCGGCGGTGCGGGCCGAATGGGGACGGTGGGCCGCGCGGGCGGAGGCCTGCATGCGCTGGCGGTGGTTCTGGCTGGTAAGGATCTTCATAGTCTCCCCCAGGATATCTTCCGTACGGTCCACCATCACCCCCGCGCCGTAACGCACCATTGCGGCCGCGTTATCCTCCTCCTGCCCGGGAATGGGATTGAACAGCACCTGGGGCAGGCCCGTGGCCAGGGACTCCGTGCAGCTCATGCCGCCGGGTTTGGTAACGAGCACGTGCGAGGCCGACATCAGGTCCCTCACGCGGTCTGTGAACGAGAGGAACGTAGCGGAGCGTCCGCGGGCCGCGGCGACGCTCTTCAGGCGCTCGCAGTTTTTCGCGTTCGAGCCGCAGAGGACCACGAGGTGCATGGCCGCGCTCGCCTCAAGGAGGGACGTAACGACGCTCTCCAGGTGGCCGCCGCCGAGGCCCCCGCCCATCACTATCACGACGGGAAGGTCGTCATCCCCGTCCTCCGGGAACTCGAGGACGTCCCTGCGCACCCCGGGTACGTCCGCGGGTTCTTCGAAGGCGGGGTCTATTGGGATACCCGTCGGATGGATGCGCCCTTCGGGAACCCCGATCCTCGCCACCGACTCGGCCGCGGCGTCGTCGGCAACGATGTACAGGTCCAGGTTGCCCGGGACCCCGAGAGGATGGGGGACGTAGTCGGTAAGTACGACGGCGGCGAAGGCGTCGGGGTTTTGATCCTTGTACCTTCCGAGGGCCGAGGCGCCGTAGAAGTGCGGTGCGACCAGGGCCGTCGCGCCGGTACTTTCGATCAGGCGGTCGAGGGTCTTCATCGCCACGCATCTCTGGCGATGCGGTCCGCGGCTCACGCATGCCCGCCACTGCGCCCGCCCCCTGCCTGACGACCCACAGCTCCGAGAGCTGCTGCAGCCTCTCGTAGAGCTCGGAGGCGCGGCTGGGCGCGGCTTGTTGGGTGGCCCGGGTCTCCGACATCCGGTAGAGCTTGCCGTACAAGTCGGGCATCAGCTTCAAGGATTCCAGGTACGTGCGGCGCAGAAGGTCCTCTACCGCGGGTGAGACCTCGTGCGGGAAGTCCACGATCGAGCACATGCGGTCCGGGTCGCACGCCGCTACGCCGAGGACTAGCGCCGCGCTCGCCCGCATGTGCCCGCTGCCTATGGCGCTTGAGAGCACGAGGATGTCGGCTTTTGAGTTGATGTGTCCATTCGGAAAGTATAAGGAGTTGGTCGCTCCGGGTCTACACGTTGCTAACTTCGGATGCTATTCGGGATAGACTCGAAATCTTGGTGAAACTTCGCCATGGAGTGTAAGGTAACGGTGTCACCTGACACCTGACATTGAAGATACGGAGGCATCGCATGGCTAATGAAGTGCTCGATCAGGACTTCATCGATGATCAGAGGCGGCGGCTTATCGAACTGAGGGACGAGCTCAGCGGAGTCCGCGACGGCCTCGACGAGGACCAGCGGGAGCTCGAGGGTCAGGGGAATGATTTCGCCGAGACAGACTCCGGAGACATGAGCCAGTCCATCTTCGACCGCGAGATGGACGCTTCGGTCGGAGAGCAGATCGACAGCCGCATCGGTGAGGTCGAGTGGGCACTACAGAAAATAGAGGACGGAACCTACGGCGTCTGCGAGGACACTGGGGAGAGCATCCCGAAGGGTCGCCTGGAGGCCGTGCCCGAGGCGATTCGTACCGTGGAGGCACAGCAGCGCTTCGAGACGGAGCGCCGCCCGCCGGCGTAGGGGCGGTATAATCTGCGCATGGATTATCGTTCGCAGTCTGAAGAGTCGAGGGAGCCCATATTCCGTAGCGACGTCGATGGGCCGAGGCAGCAGCCGAACTACGAGCCACATAGGCCGGAAGGTGGCCTTTGGAGTGTGATCAAGCGCCTGCTGGCGCCTCTCGCTGTAATCGGGGTGCTGCTCTTCAAGTTCAAGGGGCTCGCGCTACTCTTGCTCAAGGTCAAGTTCGTCGGCACGGCGCTGACGATGCTGGTGAGCATCGGGGCCTACGCCTTGCTCTTTCCCGTGTGGTTCGCTGTAGGGGTAGTCGTCTTGATCTGGGTGCACGAGATGGGACACGTGTTGCAGCTGAAGCGCGAGGGCATCGCTGCCTCGGCCCCTATGTTTATCCCGTTTCTAGGAGCCTTCGTCGCGATGAAGCAGATGCCGAAGGACGCGCTGGCCGAGGCGCGGGTCGGGCTCGCTGGCCCCGTGCTCGGGACGCTTGGCGGACTCGCCACCCTGGGGCTGTACGCCGCGACGCGGGAGCCCCTGTTCCTCGGGCTCGCTTACGTCAACTTCATAATCAACCTCTTCAACCTGGCGCCGCTGCTCCCACTCGACGGCGGTAGGGCCGTCGGGGCGATGTCGCTCGGCTTCCAGTTGGCCGGCCTCGTAGTCATGGTGGCGCTCTTCTTCGTGGCCCCTATCATGGCGATCATCGCGCTGATCGGGGTGCCAGAGTTGTGGCGCCGTTGGCAGACGCGTAACACGCCTGAAGGCAAAGCCTACTACGATGTTCCCTTGCGCAACCGCGTCGCCGTCGGGGTGGTATACGTCGGCCTGATCGTGGTCCTCGGCCTCCTCACCGGCGCGACGTTCGTGCCCGACCCGACGGCCCTCTCGTAGTTTGCGTACGATCCTCTACACAGGCAAGGGCGGCGTCGGCAAGACGAGCGTGGCCGCGGCGACAGCCTTGAAGGCGTCGTTGGCCGGCAAGAACGTGCTCGTCATGAGCACCGACCCCGCGCACTCGCTCGCCGACGCCTTCGACACCGAGATAGGGCCAGACCCTAAAGAGATGGCGACGGGCCTTTGGGCGCAGGAGATGGACCATACCTCCATGATCGAGGAGAACTGGTCCGAGATACAGGGCTACATGACGACGCTCTTCGAGTGGCAGGGTACCGACACGCTCGCCGCCGAAGAACTAGCGATGCTCCCCGGGATGGACGAGCTCTTCGGGCTCCTCATGGTCAGGCGACACAATCAGGAAGGCCTCTACGACGCGTTGATCCTCGATGCGGCCCCTACCGGCGAGACACTCAAGCTTCTGAGCCTACCCGACCACATGAGCTGGTACGTCGAGAAGATCTTCCCGCTGCAGCGCCGGGCCGCCAAACTGGTTAGACCCTTTGCGAGCAGGGCGAAGTCCTTACCTCCCTTGCCCCAGGACAGCGTGTTCGCCGCGGGCCAACGGTTCTACGAGGCCATCGCGAGCGTCGAGGAGATCCTGACCGACCGCGAGAACGCCTCGGTGCGGCTCGTTCTAAACGCCGAGAAGATGGTGATAGCCGAAGCACGGCGCGCTTACACGTACCTGAACCTCTACGATTACGGCGTCGATGCGGTGATCGTGAACCGCCTGTTGCCCGAGTCCGTAACCGACCCTTACTTCGCGCGCTGGCGCGAGGCCCAGGCGAGGCACATGGAGACCATCGGGGAGTCGTTCGCGCCGATCCCGATCCTGACCGCGCTCCTCTACGACCGCGAGATGTTCGGCCTGGAATCTCTCGGCCACCTCGCCGACGACGTCTTCGAGAGCGATGAGCCCCTCGACATGCTCTTCAAGGGCGCCACCCACGAGATAGAGAAAAACGGCGAAGGCTACGACGTCGTCTTCCAACTTCCCCTGGCCGAAAAACGGAGCGTAGACCTTTCGAAGAAGGGGGCCGAGCTGCTGGTCAAGGTGGGCACCTACAGGCGTAATATCCTACTACCCGATGCCCTGGCGCGCCTCTCGGCGGCGGGGGCGAGCTTCGAGGAGGGAGCCTTGAGGGTGAAGCTTAGGGATGGCTGAGGAGAGACGGCGCAGAGGTTCGTTGCTAGGCGTGGTCGCCTACGTTCTAGTACCTGGCGAGCGACGCAAGCGGGCCGCTAGACACTTCAGGAAAGCCGGCCTGGAGACGCTCAAGGGCGTCGCTGAGTTGGCGAGGCCGGAGAGCCAGCCTGCCGCCCCAGGCTCCACGAGCCGGGAACGCATAGAGATAGAGTAATGGGACGTCTCAGGCGCTGGACGAGTGGCCGGGAGGATGGTGCCGGGGGGCGAGTGATCCAGAAAGTCGGTGAGTTCGCCCGTAGGGAAGTGACTTTGGCCCTCCCCGCGGCGCAGCGGGCCGCGAGCCACGGCATCCAGGCGTTCCTCAAGAAGTTCTCGGAGGAGTACGCTAAAGAGCGCAAGAAGTCCAAGGGCGATGGCGGGTCCCGGTTTGGCGCGTCGGGCCGCCAGTAGTAAGATATCCCTTACAAATTCTAGTAGATACCCACTGGAGAACAGTATGGCGGAGAATGGACAGTCAACAGGCACCTTCAGGGTCAAGAGCGGCATGGCCCAGATGCTCAAGGGCGGCGTCATCATGGACGTGGTCGACGCGGAGCAGGCCACGATCGCCGAGGAGGCTGGGGCCGTTGCGGTAATGGCCCTCGAGCGGGTTCCGGCGGACATAAGGGCAGACGGCGGGGTCGCCAGGATGAGTGATCCTGAGAAGATCGTGGAGATCCAGGAGGCCGTTTCGATTCCCGTGATGGCCAAGGCGCGCATCGGGCACTTCGTCGAGGCCCAGATCCTGGAAGCCCTCGAGGTCGACTACATCGACGAGTCGGAGGTCCTTACGCCGGCAGACGAGAAGCACCACATAGACAAGGCCGTTTTCGAGGTGCCGTTCGTGTGCGGGGCCACGAACCTCGGGGAGGCGCTCAGACGGATCGGCGAGGGCGCTGCCATGATCCGTTCCAAGGGCGAGGCCGGCACCGGCAACGTGGTCGAGGCCGTGCGCCACATGCGCGCTATCATAGGCGGAATCAGGCGCCTCGGCGTCCTCGAACCCGAAGAACTGATGACGGAGGCGAAGAACCTGGGGGCCCCCTATGAGCTGGTGCGCTGGGTCGCCGAGAACGGCCGGCTGCCGGTCGTGCTGTTCACGGCCGGCGGCCTAGCCACCCCCGCCGACGCCGCCTTGATGATGCAGCTCGGGGCCGACGGTGTCTTTGTCGGAAGCGGCATCTTCAAGAGCGGGGACCCTGCGCTCAGGGCACGGGCCATCGTTGCCGCGACGACAAACTACAAGGACGCGAAAGCCGTGGCTGAGGCAAGTCGGGGCCTAGGCGAGGCGATGGTCGGCAGGGAGATGGGTGACCTCACGGAAGGAGAGCGCCTCGCGACCCGTGGCTGGTAACGGCACGACAAACGGAGCGGTGCACGAGGAGGGCGGCCAGAAGCGGATCGGGGTACTCGCGCTGCAGGGGGACTTCAGGGAGCACGCGCAGATACTCAGAGGTCTCGGTGTCGAGCCGGTCGAGGTCCGGGCAGTCGAGGATCTGGAGGGTCTGGCCGGGATCATCGTTCCCGGAGGCGAGTCGACCACGATAGGCAAGATGATGGTCTCCTCTGGCCTCCTTGATGGGATCCGGAGCTACTTCTACAAGGGCGGCCCTGTCTGGGGCACGTGCGCCGGGATGGTGCTCGCGGCGTCGGCCACAACCGGGCCGCGGCAGCCGCTCCTCGGCCTGATGAACGCCCTCGTCGAGCGCAACGGGTTTGGGCGGCAGGTCCACTCTTTCGAGGCTGACCTCGAGGTCGACGGCTTCGATGAACCGTTTACCGGGGTCTTTATCCGGGCGCCGTTCTTCGAGGACGTTGGACCGGGCGTGGAGGTGCTGTCGAAGATAGACGACAGGGTCGTGGCTGCGAGGGGGGAGAACATCCTCGTTACCGCGTTTCATCCAGAGCTTACGGACGACGTCAGGTTTCACGAGTACTTTTTGCGGGAGGTGTGTTCGATATGAGCGGTCACAGTAAATGGTCGACTATAAAGCGCAAGAAAGGTGCCGCCGACGCGAAGCGCGGGGCGTTGTTCGGGAAGTTGTCCAAGGCCATTACCGTCGCTGCTCGCGAGGGCGGCGGGGACGCCGAGATGAACCCTGCGCTCCACCTTGCCGTTCAGAAGGCCAAAGACGGCAACATGCCAAACGACAACATCCAGCGGGCCATCGATAAGGGTACAGGCGCCGGTGCTGATGTGGATACCTACGAGAGGATCACCTACGAGGGTTACGCACCCGGTGGCGTCGCCGTCCTGGTCGACGTCTTGACGGACAACCGCAACAGGGCGGCCTCGGACGTCCGCTATATCTTCTCCAAGAACGGCGGCAAACTGGGCACCAGCGGCTCGGTCGCCTACCTCTTCGAGCGCAAAGGGGTCATCCTCGTTGCCAAAGGCTCGACCGACGAGGACGAGTTGATGGAGGCGGCCCTAGAAGCTGGGGCCGACGACGTCGAAGAGCAGGAGAACGACTACAGGGTCGTGACGAACCCCGAGGACTTCACGGCCGTCAGGGAGGCCCTCGGTGGGGCGAACGTGGCTTTCGAGAACGCGGAGATCACCATGGAGCCCCAGAACAGCATCGACCTCGACGCGGGTACGGCGAGGCAGACGCTGCGCCTGATCGACGCCCTCGAAGAGAACGACGACGTGCAAGAGGTATACGCGAACTTCGATATCTCAGAGGAGGTCATGGCCGAGGTCGCGGGCTAACCTCCGTACTCTCCCCGGCACATGACCGACCCCACCCAGCGCTTTGCGGGCAGGGTCGATGACTACGCCCGCTACCGTCCCGGATATCCCCCCGAAGTTGTAGAGCTACTGCGGCGCGACTGCGGTCTTACCGGGAATTGCGTGGTGGCGGACGTAGGGTCTGGAACGGGTATCCTCGCACGCTTACTCCTTGATAGTGTGAACCGGGTCATCATGGTCGAACCCAACGATGGGATGCGTCACGCGGCTGAGAGGCTGCTTTCGGGGTGCGCGGGGCTCGAGAGCGTGGCTGGGACGGCAGAGGCGACGAACCTGCCAGAAAACAGTGTGGACCTGATCTCCGTGGGACAGGCGTTTCACTGGTTCGACCCGGCGGCGGCCCGGGTGGAGTTCGGCCGGGTACTCAAGAAAGGTGGCAACGTCGTCCTTGTGTGGAACGCGCGGCGAAAGTCGGGTGGACCGTTCCTCGAGGCCTACGAAAGGCTACTGGACGCTTACGCAACGGACTACGCCGAGGTCGACCACGAAAAGAGGGCTAGCCCGGAGCAGATCCATACGTTCTTCGCGCCCAACCCGATACAAGCGGCGACGTTCAAAAACAGGCAGGTGCTTGACTTGGATGGTTTGAGGGGGCGAATGCTCTCGTCGTCCTACGTGCCGACAAAGGGGCAGCCTGGGCATCGTGAGATGCTAACCGAGTTAGAGAATGTCTTCGGCGAACACGAGAAAGACAGCCTGGTAACCATAACGTATGACACTCGAGTCTACTACGGGCCGCTTGCTCGTTGATGCGGGTAAGACGTTTGCAGTAGTTTCGTGCCCAGCTTTGCCCTTCTCATTTCGGCAGGAGGAGGTCCCCCGTGGCGAAGAACCAGGCGGCGTCGAGCAAGAAGGCTACACCGATGAGTATCGCGGCAACCGTAACAAACCGAACGGTGTAGGGACGTATCATCGTCCACCAGCCTTGAAACCGGGCCACGACCCTCGCGCGGTCGCTGACCAGCGCGAAGACCAGGAGCAGGATCAGGGGAGCGTGGCTCACGAAGACCCAGGTCGCGTGCGCCGCAACGACCGACCAGAAAGTATCGTATCGTCCGGCTATCACCACGAGGGATACGAAGGTCGGGTCCAAGATCGCCGCGAGCGCGAAGAGTATGCCCAACGCCGCCAGGGACAGAATGCCGACCGTGCGCGGCGCCGTAGGCTTTGGTGGGTTCGTGGCCGGCCTCAGGATCCTCAGGAGGCCCCAACCTATAAGCCCCACACCAAGCAGGATCTCCACGATGGCCGCGATCCGGTCCTCGGCGGGGTCGTGGGGCAGAAAAGCGCTCCACGGGATATCCGCGATCCGGGTGCCGACCACGAGCGAGAGCGTCGTACCGAACACGGCGGTGCCCAGGATGGAGACGCAGCCGAAGGCGAGGAGTGCGCGATTGCGCGCTCCCGCACCGAGTGCCCCGAGCGCGAGCAAAGTTCCCGTGAAGTCGAGGCTCGCCAATCCAAGTCCAAACGCGGTGAGCAAAAGCTTCGCCATCCGCTGATGATAACCTTTTCCGAGAACTGCCCGCAGAGACGGAGTTTCAGCGGACAGTCTTTCAAGGTCGAGCGCGCGGGCAGCGCCTGATCGCTGTGTTTGGGGTAAAGATCACCCATTTGGGGGATACGCTGATGATTCAGCTCGGGTAAGCTCGGAGCCGGAAGGGTTGCTATCGACGATCATGGCTACAAGACCGCATCGCGGGAGCCGTCCACCGGGCGAGGTTCTCGCGCGCTTAGCGTAGTGGGGCCCGCCACAGTGGGACGATCCCGCCTGCGACCCCCTGAGCCCCCGCGCGACAACCTACCGCTAGAGCTGAGCAGCTTTGTGGGTCGCGAGCGGGAGATTGCACAGGTCGCGAGTTTGCTTGGCGGAGGTACGCGGCTTCTAACGGTATACGGGCTTGGGGGAGGTGGCAAGACGCGACTGGCCCTGGCGGTGGCGCAAGAGGTGACCGAAGAGTTCGAGGACGGTGTGTGGTGGGTGGATCTGGCCTCGATCTCCGATCCCAAGCTCGTGCCGCTGGCTTTGGCCACGGTGCTTGGCGTACGCGAGGTGCCAGACCGTTCCCTGACCGAATCGGTCGCCGAGTACCTGGCGCCCAGGAGGTCGCTCGTAATACTGGACAACTGCGAGCATCTCGTTTACGGGTGCGCCGCGCTGGCCGACGCGCTGCTCAGTACGTGCGCATATCTGAAGATCCTGGCGACCAGCCGGGAGCCATTGCGGGTGGCCGGCGAGTCTACCTGGATGGTGCCGAGCCTCTCCCTGCCAGATCCCCAGTGGCGGCCCACGGGCGAACAACTGGCGAGCTACGAGGCGATCCGACTGTTCGTCGAGCGGGCACAGGAGGCCAACGCTGGCTTCTCGCTGACGGAACGCAACGCACCTGTGGTGGCGAGATTGTGCCGCAGTTTGGATGGCATACCGCTCGCGATAGAGCTGGCCGCGGTGAGGGTGAGGGCGCTGACGGTGGAGCAGATCTCAGAGAGGCTGGAAGACCCTTTGAGCCTGTTGACGACGGGCAGCCGCACCGCGGCCGCGCGCCACCAGACATTACGGGCGGCCCTCCAGTGGAGCTACGAGCTGCTCGACGCGCAGGAGCGGGCGCTATTCGAGCGGCTAGCCGTGTTCGCGGGCGGTTGGGACCTGGAGGCCGCCGAGGCGATAGGGTCGGAAGACCCGGGGTGGGCTGGCCAGATACTGGACCTGCTCTCGATGCTTATGGACAAGTCACTCGTGGTCGCGGAGGAGGGCGAGGACGAAGGCTCATCCCTGCGCTACAGGATGCTGGTGCCGGTCAGGCAGTTCGGGCGCGAAAAGCTCCAGGAGAGCGCGGAGGCGCAGGATATTTCGCGACGACACGCCGAGTACTTCCTGGATCTCGCCGAGAGGGCCGACCCCGAGCTGATGGGCCCCGATCAGGGGCGCTGGTTGCAGCGGCTCAGGACCGAGCAAGGGAACCTGAGAGAAGCACTCGCGTGGTCCCTGGAGCCGGAGCACGCGGAGCTGCGGCTGCGGCTTGCGGCCGCGCTCGGACGGTTCTGGGGAAGAGAGGGTTTCGAGGAAGGCAAGTGGTGGCTGCAGGTGGCGCTCGAGAGCGACCCCGGAGGGTTCTCCGCCGCCAGGGCCAAAGCGCTCGGGGAGCTCGGCTTTATCTTGCTCTTCCAAAAATCTTACGGGCCGGCGATCGTCGCCCTCGAGGAGGCCGTCGCCATCTACAAGGAACTCGGGGATGAATCCGGCGCCGCGTTCGCGCTGGGTCACCTCGGGTACGCCGTGTTGCACGGGGACTTTGGCGAGCGGGTGCCGGCCTTCGTCGAAGAGGGCGAAGTGTTGATCTCTGGAAACCCGGATGGACTCTCCCGGGCTTACCTGCGAATTGTCCTAGCTTCTGCGGCGCTGTGGAAGGGAGACCTTGACTCGGCGGTCTCTCAACTGGAGGAAAGTCTTGCCCTCTCCCGCGGACTTGGCAGCCTACGGGATGCCTCCATGGCCCTCTTCATCTGGGGGATGATCGAACTGGGCCGGGATGATATCGAGCGGGGAGCAAGGTTGCTCCAAGACGGTGCCGGAATTACCAGGGAGCTGAAAGATATGCTGGGCGCCTCCTACTACGCCTTGGCGCTGGGAAAGATGGAGGCGCTGCGCGGGAGACTGATCCGGGCCGCGAGGCTCTGGGGAGCCGCCGAAGCCTTCAGGGAGCAGATGGGTGTATCCCTCTCTCACTATGACCTCACCCAATCCGGCTACGAGCGGGATCTGATACTCGTGCGCTCCAAGCTGGACGAAGTGGCTTTTGAGGCCGCCTGGGCCGAGGGAAGGGCGATGTCCCACGATCAGGCCTTCGAGTACGCTCTGGATCACGCGCCGGGAGAAGCGGCATCGCGGCAGCAAGCAGCGACCCATCCTCCCGCCGCGGGAAGGGACGTACTGCGTATCTTCGCCCTAGGCGGGGCGCGGGTCGAGAAGTCCGGGGCACCCCTCGAATCCCCCGACTGGATCCTCAAGCCCCGCGAGCTGCTCTACTACCTGCTCACCCACCCCGAGGGACGCACCAAAGAACAGATAGGCCTGGCCCTCTGGCCCGAGGCCTCCACCGCCCGGCTGCGTAGCTCCTTCCACGACACCGTCTTCCGCCTCAGGCGTGCCCTCGGCGCCAAGGAGTGGATCGCCTTCCGGAAAGGACGCTACGCCTTCGAGAACTCACTTTCCTATTCTTTCGACGTCGAAGACTTCGAGAAGAACGTTTTGGAGGCCAGCAGGCTGCGATCCGAGTCTCCCGAGCTGGCCGTCGAGCGCCTGCAAGAAGCGGCAGATATCTACGGGGGCGATTTCCTGGAGGACCTGGCGGGCGGGGAGTGGGCTCTGGAGCGCCAGGAGGAGCTGAGGCGCGAGCACCAGGAGGCACTGATGTTGCTGGGAAGGCTCCTCTTCGCCCGGGAGCGCTACGCGGAGGCGACGAAGGCCTACCGCAAGGCTATCGCCCACGATGATTATATGGAGGAGGCACATAGGGAGCTGATGCGCTCTCACGCGGCAATGGGCGAGCGGGGGCAGGCCCTGAGGCACTACGAGGAGTTGGTGGTGTTGCTGCGGGAGAAGCTTGGCGCATCGCCGGCGCCAGAGACCATGGAACTCTACGAAAGGCTGCGCGCCGGGGAAGACAGCTAGAGCTATATTTCGGCAAGCCTCGCCGAAAGACCCCCGGAGGTTGAGAACCGCTCGGTGAGGGATCGCTTCGTGTCGGGCGGTCGCAAGACCGCATTTCCCGAATCCAGATCGAAGATCGACCCTTTTGCGAATCGCGCCTTCAGGGGTAAGCTCTCAGCTCTTTTCGGCTGATCGCTAATGGCTAATGGCTGACAGCGCGGTTTTCGAGAAGCTCGAGCTTTCCGAAAACCGCTGTAAACCGGCCTCCCGGTCAGCGTCGTAAACAAGTGTGGGTTGGGGCAAGAGACTTATCGGGTACCGCTTTCGGCGAAGGCTGGGTACAATTGCGGGCAGGGATCTTTGGGCCGCGGAGGAGATGGTCCGTGTCACATCTACCAACCCGGATAGTACGTTGCTTGGACCCTGGCGCTGCTCGTGAAGACGGATCCTTCGGGAGTAGAGCCCTTGTCTGACACGATGGGTTTCCATCGCGA
Organism: uncultured Rubrobacteraceae bacterium; assembly: GCA_963830075.1. Classification (GTDB taxonomy): domain Bacteria; phylum Actinomycetota; class Rubrobacteria; order Rubrobacterales; family Rubrobacteraceae; genus Rubrobacter_D. Next base: position 91,307 of record CAWHLD010000019.1, read on the forward strand.
CGAGTCGTTTGAGTACCCCCTAAAAGGTGAGGCAGGCTCGATGCCGGCCTCCTCCGGCGAGCGCACCCCACAAAAGCCACCCGACAACCTGCCGCGGGAGCGGAGCAAGCTCGTAGGGCGGGAGAAGGAGGTCGCCCAGGTCGGGAGTCTGCTCGACGGTGGCCAGCGTCTGATCACGCTCTACGGGCCTGGGGGAGCCGGGAAGACGCGACTTGCGCTGGCGGTGGCGAGAGAGGTTGTCGGGCGGTTCGGCGACGGGGTGTGGTGGGTAGAGCTCGCCCATATCTCGGATCCCGGCCTCGTGGCGGGGGCCTTGGCCTCGGCGCTGGGCGTGCGCGAGGCGCCGGACCGTCCGCTGACCGAGGTGCTCGTGGAGCAACTGGAGCCAGGGAAGGCGCTCCTGGTTCTGGACAACTGCGAGCACCTGGTAGAGGGGTGCGCTGACCTCGCAGGTATCCTGCTCAAGACCTGCCAGGACCTCCAGATGCTGGCTACCAGCAGGGAACCCCTGCGGGTGGCAGGCGAGGCGGTCTGGATGGTGCCGAGCCTTTCTTTGCCGGACCCCCAAAACCGGCTCTCCTCGCCGGAGCTTGCGGGCTACGAGGCGGTGAGTTTGTTTGTGGAGCGGGCACAGGAGGCCGACGCAGGCTTTGCGCTGACGGAGAAGAATGCCTCCGCGGTAACGCGGCTGTGCAGCAAGCTGGACGGCATACCGCTCGCGATCGAGCTGGCGGCGGCGAGGATTAGGGTGTTGACGGTCGAGCAAATCTCCGAGAGGTTGGAGGATCCACTGGCCCTTCTGACCAGGGGCAGGCGCACGGCGGCGCCGCGTCACCAGACGCTGAGGGCGGCCCTGGAATGGAGCTACGAGCTACTAAGCAAGCCCGAGCAGAAGTTGTTCGCGCGGCTTTCTGCATTCGTCGGGGGCTGGACGTTGGATGCGGCAGATACGGTGGGGGCTGGAACAGGAATCGAGGAAGGCGAGGTCCTCGACCTTCTTTTGAATCTCGTGGACAAGTCGCTGGTGGTCGCCGACGTAGACGGAGACGGCGCGTCCCGCCAACGTCTCCTGGAGACCGTCCGCCAGTACGCTGCCGAAGCTCTCGCATCAAGTGGGGAAGAAAATGCGGTCAGGGAGCGTCATGCACTGTTTTTCCTGGATCTGGCCGAACGTGCCGAGCCGGAGTTGAGTGCCTCGGAACAGGTGTCGTGGTTGGACTGCCTGGAGCTCGAACTCGGCAACCTAAGGGCCGCAGCGAGATGGTTCCGGGAGAACAGACGATGGCCAGCCTACTTGCGTCTGGCGGGGGCCCTTTGGCGCTTCTGCTACCTGCGCGGCCACTACGTGGAGGGACGCGGATGGCTAAAGGAGGCGCTGGACCATGGGGACGAGGCGCCGCTCCCCGCGCGGGCTAAGGCCTACCTCGGGGCGGGCACCCTTACCTTTTTGCAGTGCGAGTACGAGGGCGCTCGTGACCTCCTGGAGGAGGCGCTGGCCCTCTACCGCACGCTCGGGGACGATCGGGGCGTCGCCTCGGTTTCGCAGATGTTGGGTAGCATCGCACGCGAGCGGGGCGAGTACGCGCGTTCCGAGGCCCTGCACGAGGAGAGCCTCTCCATCTGGCGCGGGCTGGGGGACGAGGTTGGGGAGGCCCGTTCGCTCAATTATCTTGCGTACGCGGCGTGGTTGCAGGAGAAGCACGAGCGGGCCAAAGCGTTGTGCGAGGAGACGCTGGGACGGTTCCGGAATCTGGGGGACAACGAGGTCGTAGTGTGGGCCCTCATCAGCCTGGGATGCGCCACGCACTACTCGGGAGATTATCGTGGAGGCCGCACCATACTCCAGGAGAGCTTAGCCCTTTCCCAGGAGGTTGGGTACACGGAGGGTGTCGCCTGGTCCCTGAACCAGCTCGGGATCATCGCGCACCGCGAAGGCGAAGGGCGGCGGGCGATGGATCTGCTGCGGGAGAGCCTGGGCATACACCAGGAGCTTGGAGACAGGTGGCGGGCGGCAAGCGTCCTGGACGCCATCGCGGAGGCTTTCTGCGTCGCAGATCACCCGGGTCCCGCAGCGTGCCTCTTCGGCGCCGCCGGGGCGGTGCGGGAGTCCATCTCCGTTCCCGTTCCCCTCTGCGAGAGGGTCGACCGCGAAGAGAGCATCTCCTCCGCACGCGCCGAGCTGGGCGACGCAGCCTTCGAGGCGGCGTTCTCCGAAGGGCAAACCCTCTCCCCGGAGCAGGCGGTCGAATGTGCTTGGATAGACCTGGAGAAGCCGCCCGCAACTGTTCCCGCGATGGCCCCCGTCGAGGAGCGTACGCGCTCCGAGGAGAAACCCGCAGGGTCGGTCGAGGCAAAGCTCACCGATACCGGACTACGTATCTACGCGTTGGGGCCCGCCAGGGTGGAGAAGGAGGGGAGCACGCTCGACTCCCCGGACTGGACCCTCAAGCCCCGCGAGCTTCTCTACTACCTGCTCTCCCACCCCCAGGGCCGCACCAAAGAACAGATAGGCCTGACGCTCTGGCCCGAGGCATCGACCGCCCAGCTCCGTAGCTCCTTCCACGACACCGTCTTCAGGCTACGCCGGGCATTGGGGGCCAAGGAGTGGGTCTCCTACGGGAAGGGCCGTTACGCCTTCGGGCGCGAGCTGCCTTACTCCTTCGACGTCGAAGACTTCGAGAAGAGCCTATCGGAGGCGAGAAGGCTGAGATCTGAGTCTCCCGAGCAGGTCATCGAGCACCTTCAGGAAGCCACGAGCGTGTACGCCGGCGACTTCCTCGAAGATCTGGCGAGTGGCGAGTGGGCATTGCAGAGGCAGGACGAGCTGAGGAGGAACTACCAGGATGCGCTGCTGCTCCTCGGTGGTCTTCTCAACGCCCAGGGTCGCCAGGTGGAGGCGATCGAAGCCTACCGCAAGGCCATCGCCCACGACCGGTTATTGGAGGAGGCCCACAGGGGACTCATGCGCACGCAGGCCGCGCTAGGTGAGCGTGGCAGGGCCATGAGGCACTACGAGGACCTCGCCATGCTGCTTGACGAGCATCTTGGCACAAGCCCCGCCCAGGAGACCGTCGATCTCTACGAGAGCATGCGTGCGGGCGAAGCGCTCTAAAGCGCTTAGGGCTTCAGGTTACAGGGAGGACTTGAAGTACAGTCCTATTCTTTTCGGCTCACCCCATCCGAAAGCCGCTCTGTAGAACCATACAGCATCATCTAGAGGACCTCCCACGGGGACCAGCGTCCCCAAAAACCGCTCCAACGAACATCCACAAATCAGGACCTCCTCCCACGTGCCCCGGGCTCCTCTCAATCTTGCCTGAAGCCTGAAACCTCGATTTTCTCCAACATTTTTCCACTTTGAGCGTTTCCGAGAGCGTCCCCGAGAGCGTCCCCGAGAGCATCCCCCTCTAGTGTGGTCTTAGACAAACGGCTACGACCGACGACAGAGAGGATGCGTAAGACGATGATGAATTACTTCGAGGCTTCGCTGGTTCGCGACCGTAACCAGGAGATCGGTCGCGAGGTTCGGGCCAACCGGCTTGAGCGAAGGCTGCGCGAGGGTGGCGGCTCTGGCTTTCTCCGGATCAGGAGTCGCGCGGCGTTCTTGGCGCTGGCGCTAGTGGTTGCATTGGCGACGGTATCGGCGTTTGCCGGCATGGCGCGGCAGGCCGAGGCGGCATTCCCCGGCCAGAACGGAGCGATCGCTTTTGCGAGCCATCGGATCACGGCCCAGAACCCAGAGGGAGACTCGGAGATCTTCTTGTATTCTCCGGGCTCCGGAGTCGTGACGCAGCTCACCTTCAACAACGCGATCGACTCTGAGCCGGCCTGGTCACCGGACGGCCGGAAGATAGTCTTCACGAGCACCCGGGACACGAGTACCTTCCTCAACTTCGAGGTCTACAAGATGAACGCCGATGGCTCGGGCCAGGTTCGGCTGACCAAGAACGCGAATTGGGACCAGGTCCCCGCCTGGTCTTCGGACGGCCGGAAGATAGCCTTCGAGAGCCAGCGCGCCGGCAACCCGGAGATCTTCATCATGAACTCAGACGGCACGGGTCTGGCCCGCATCACCAGGGACCCGGGTTACGACTCCCAGCCTGCCTGGTCCCCCAACGGCACGAAGCTGGCCTTCACAAGCGACAGGGACGACGGTGCCAGGGAGATCTACACCATCAAGCCGCGTCGCGAGGGCACGAACAACCGCCCCGTCAGGCTGACGAACAACGACGCCTACGACTACTCGCCCGACTGGTCCCCGGACGGCACGCGGATGACGTTCTGGACCAACAGGGTCGGCAACTTCGAGGTCTACAAGATGAATGCCAACGGCACAGGCCAGATCAACCTCACCAACAACCCCAACTGGGATAGCGATCCCGTCTGGTCTCCGGACGGGCGCCGGATCTCCTTCACGAGCCACCGGCCACCGGACTTCGATAGCCAGCCAGGCAACTACGAGGTCTACACGATGAAACCCGACGGCTCTGAGGTGATCAACCTTACCCAAGACCCTGCCGAAGATTCCCGGCCTGACTGGCGGCCGTTAGGAAACTGAGCGCTGATATGCCCATTGCGGATGCAGACAGGTCAAAACTACGGACAAGGAGAAAACCATGATGACGACCACGCTCGCACCAAACTCACAGGAGTTGCAGAAGATCTGCGACCTTCCCACGGAGTTTGCGCTGCCGCAGGCCGCGGCTTTCCTCGCCGAGCTGGTACAAGATCGTCAGTTCCTCGAGGCGCACGTCTTGCCTCTCCTTGACGGGGCCAAAGGCGCGGAGGACTGGTTTGTGGCCGAGCGCTGGGACGGTCCCGAGAAGTCCTACTCCCTGCAGGTCTTCGTCTGGCCCAGGGGCAGGCGGACGATGATCCACGACCACCGCTCCTGGGGCGCCTACGCCTGCGCCGCCGGCACCGTGTTCGAGGAGCGCTATGAGCGGCTCGACGACGGGTCCCGTTTCGAGTACGCCCGGCTTCGCAAGGTCTGGCAGTTGGCCTGGAGCCCCGAGGATAGGGCCTCCACGGTCCTACCCGGCGACGGGGGCATCCACCGGGTAGGGAACCCATTCGAGGGAGCGGCGGCATCCGTGCACCTGTACGGGCCACGCACCAGCCCGATAGACGGCCGCGACTACGATCCCTCACGCGATTACGTTTGCGACCGGATCGAGGACTAGGCAGCCCGCGGTGGGAGAAGATCTTTTCGCGATTTCCCCCTTTTTGAGCGCTTCCGAGAGCGTCCCCGAGAGCACCCCCCTCTAGGGTGGTCTCAAGCAAACGGCCACGGCCGAAGGAAGACGACAGAGAGGACACTTACGATGTTGGCGAACTACCCGGATTTGGCGCACGTGCACGAACACAACGAGGAGCTAGGTCGCGAGGTCAGGACCAATCGGCTCGAAAGCAGGTTGCGCAAAGGCAGCGACCGCCACCCCCTCAGGAGGGGCATAGTACTCTTGACGCTGGCGCTCGGGGTGGCGTTGGTAGCCGTGACGGCGCTGACGGGTGTGGCCCCGAAGGCGGAGGCTGTCCCAACAGCCGAGACGGTAGTTTTCTCCTCCAACCGCACCGCGGGGCCTGGCGTGGACAACCCTACGCGCGACTACGAGATCTTCAAGATGAACCCGGACGGCACGGGCGTCAGGCAGCTTACCTTCAACAAGGGAGATGACTACGAGCCCATCCTCTCGCCAGACGGCACGAGGATCGCCTTCACGCACCGCCCCGTCCAGCCCACGGAGCAGGGAGGCTTCGAGATCTGGGTTGTGAACACCAGGGACGGCTCGGGCATAAAGAACCTCACCGCCAACGGCCGCGGCGTAGACGATTATGGCCCGGCCTTCTCGCCCGGCAGCAAGAGGATCACCTACACCAGTTTTGGCGAACAAACCTCCAATCCCGAGGGCGACAATGAGATCTACCTCATGAGCGCCGTCGACGGATCGGGCAAGAAGAACCTCACCGACAACGGCGTGGCAGACGACGGTACCAACCCTGGTTCGTAGGCTCAGGCGATGGAAAGGAGACGTCACGATCTCCGATGGCCGCTGGGACAGGGCCCATACCACAAAAAGTCCAAGGACGATGTTGGAACCAGGGACCGGGGCGACCATGAACACCGCCCCGATCCCACACCGGAAAGGGAGATGAGCAGATGATTACTTTGTTGATGGACGAGGTTGCCCGAGAGCACCACAAGGAGTTGGTTCGGGAGGCGGATAGGCGCAGACTGGGCCGGGCGCGCCGGTCTCACACGGCGTCGCCCCAGGATACCAGGGCGGGCGAACTAGTAGAGAGGAACATGGAGATCCGCTGGGGTCTTGCAGAGGACGAGCCCGGCATCGTGCAGCTCCTGGATCTGAACGGGATGCCCCGCCAGGCGGCCTCCGAGGAGCAGTACGTGGTGGCCGAGGAGGACGGACAACTGCTGGCGGCCGTGGCCTACCGGACAGAGTCCAAGCGGCTGCATTTCGGCGGCGTCGTCGCCGATCCGTGGGCGGGGGAGCGGGAGCTGGCGGTGACCCTGTACGCCGGGGCTGGGGATCTCGCACACGAACTGGGCGCACGGGAGGTCCGGGCGAGGGCTGCCGGAAGTACGACCTACCCGCGCGAGGCGGGTTACCGCCGAAAGTTCGGTGGATGGCGCCTGAACGCAACGCCATCCAGGAAAAACGGATGACCGGACGGAGACAGCGAAGAACCCCCACGAAGAGCGAATCACGAAGAAACAGAGGAGCACAGGAGATGATGGAAGTAATGCAAGACAGAGTGGTACCGATGAGCAAGAGGATGCTGGCGCTCGGCATGCTGGTGGCGCTGTTGGTCGCGATGCTTCTGGCTTCGAGTCCTGCCCAAGCTGCTAGTCCCTTCACCGTCAACTCTACTGGGGACGATGGGGATCTGACACCGGGGAATGGCGAGTGTTACACCGGCGTCGACGTGGCGGTCGAGGTAAAAGGGTGCACCCTCAGGGCGGCCATCCAGGAGGCCAACGCCTTCCCGGGGGCCGACGCTATCAACTTCGGCATCCCGACCACCGGGGTGGCTACCATCTCCCCGGCCACCGGGTTGCCCAAGATCGCCAAGCGCGTGAGCATAAACGGCTACTCCCAGCCGGGAGCGAAGCCGAACACCCTCGCGACCGGCAGCGACGTGGTCTTGAAGATAGAGCTCAGCGGGGCGAACGCACCGGATGCTGACGGGCTCGAGATCGGCGCGGCGAACAGCACCGTGAAGGGGCTCGTCATCAACAACTGGAGCTATGCAGGGATCCGAATCGATGGGCCGAATGCCACGGGTAACAGGATCACGGGCAACTTCATAGGCTCAGACGTTAGCGGCACCCAGGACCTGGGCAACGGCCAGGGCGTCCGCGTCTTCGAAGGGTCGAACAACACCATCGGGGGCGCGACGCCGGCGGAGCGCAACGTCCTCTCCGGCAACGCGCACAGCGGCATCGGCCTCGGCGACGGCGACGGCCCCGTCACGGACAACAGGATCACGGGCAACTACATAGGCACGGACAAGACCGGCACGAAGGCCCTGGGAAACGCCCTGTACGGCGTCAACATTGAGGGTGCGCCTGGTACCGCCATCGGGGGCACGACGGCCGCGGCGCGTAACGTCATCTCCGGCAACGACAACTTCGGAATCGACATCTCCTCGGGCGGGACCGAAGTGTTGGGCAATTTTGTGGGTACTGACGCCACGGGCACCAAGGACCTGGGTAACTCCGAAGAAGGTGTGTACATTACGGGCAGGAACAATACGGTCGGGGGTGCGACTGCTGCGGAGCGCAACATCATCTCCGCCAACAACGATGCAGGGATCGCCATCCAGGGAGCCACTGCCAGCGGAAACAAGGTCGCGGGCAACTACGTGGGTACCGACGTCTCGGGAACGAAAGACCTGGGCAATACGTCTAGTGGCGTGTTTCTCGGGGCGTCAAACAACACCGTCGGGGGCGCGATGGCCGGGGAGCGCAACGTCATCTCCGGCAACGACACAGAGGGCGTGCTCATCTCCGGCAATAATTCCACGGGCAACAAGGTCTGGGGCAACTACGTAGGCACCGACAAGAGCGGCACTGCCAACCTGGGCAACGGCAACAGCGGCGTCGTCGTAAGCGAAGCACCGAACAATGCGATCGGGGGCACGACGCCCGGGGCGCGCAACATCATCTCCGGCAATAACGAGAGCGGCATCTTTATTGGAGGCGCCGATGCCACGGGCAACGAGGTTGCGGGCAACTTTATCGGCACCGACGCCTCGGGCGCAAAGGCTCTCGGCAACACCTTGCAGGGGGTGTTCGTGTACTTCGCGCCGAACAACACCATCGGAGGCACGACGGCCGGGGCGCGCAACATCATCACTGGAAATGGTGGAGACGGCGTTGGTGTCTTTGGCGCCGGCGCGACTGGCAACCGCATCCTCTCCAACTCCATCTACGCAAACGGCGACCTCGGGATAGACCTGAACAACGACGGCGTCACGGCGAACGATACCGACGACTCCGACAACGGTCCCAACAACCTCCAAAACTACCCCGTCCTCTCCTCCGCCAGGAAGGGCGCGGCGGGCGCCACGACCGTGAGGGGCACGCTCAACAGCACGCCCAACGGCTCCTTCAGGGTGCAGTTCTTCTCCAACCCCTCCGGCACCGACGAGGGCAAGACGCTGCTGGGCTCCGAGATAGTCTCCACCAACGGCTCCGGCGACGCCTCCTTCGTCTTCTCCACAAAGAAGGAGGTCAGGGTGGGTCAGAACATCACGGCGACTGCCACGGGATCTGGGGGCAACACTTCCGAGTTCTCGACGCCCGAGAGGGTCGTGGCGCCGTAGATCGCGCAGACTAGTCACGTGCTCGGCAAGAAAAGGTGAACGGGGCGGAAAGGGAACCCTTTCCGCCCCTCAGAAAAGGCCGAAAGGAGCTGAAGGATACGGGAGCGGCAGCGAGGAGGCATCACGGAGTAGTGGATCGGATCAGGTAGAGGACAAGGCAATAAGAGACCGGTGGGACCCCCACCAATAGATAGGAGCGACGGAGATGATGAAGAGGGCCGTATCGAAGGTAATATGGGTCAGCAGGGCAACGGTGTTCCTGGTGGGCCTGGCGATGATATTCGCCCTGGTGCTGGGCGCCGCCACCACGGCGCTGGCCGGCACGGGGGTCGGGGCAACCTTCGACCTCGGCAAGACCAACACGGTCAACGCCGTGGGCAGGCTCGTCGGCAGCGTGGCCGGGCCTTCCCTCACTATAGACAACGACTCCGCGGGTGTCACGGCCACGGCCCTGGACCTCCGTGTACGGCCCGGCAAGCCCCCCATGAAGGTCGACTCGGCCACCAAGGTCGCCAACCTCAACGCCGACAGACTCGACGGGCAGAACGCTCCGCTGTTGATGAGGGTAGAGGCCGACGGAGATCTTGCCTCGAACGACACCATAGCCACGGTCGCTCACACTCCCAACTCCGGCTACTACACGATCGAGTTTGTCAACAATCGTGCCGTGGCCGGCTGCGTGTATCAGGCTACCCTTGTCGATAGTCTCGGGGGCGGCGAGATCTCCGTCCACACGGAAACGCAAGCCAACCGCCTAACCGTGATCACCACCAGGAACAACCTCGTCTTTAACGATCGCTACGATTTCCCCTTTCACCTGGTCATCTACTGCTGACCTCCCGACGCGAAATTGGGCGCTTCCAAATCGGAAGAGTCAAACGACAAACAAGTAGGAGGAGCATACATGAAGCTCGTATCGAGGAGGACAGGGATGAACGGGAACGACACGAAAACCATCGATTGCGGGCCTTTGCGTGGGTTCGCGTGGGTGGGCAAGGGAGCGTTATTCTGCTTGGAGCTCCTCGCGATGCTCACCCTGGTCGTCGTGATGACTGTCCTTGGCGCGGTAATCCTAGCGTCCGTCATCCTCCCCGCGCCCGCGGCGAGGCCGAATCGCGTTCCGGGCTGCCGTCAAGACAGCGGGGACGCCTCGACTTTCGCCGCGGCGCGCAAGGCGGTGGTTTCGTAGGGACGGCAGCGACCGCGAGGACAACAGCAACCAGCCCGGGTGGCTACATTGCAGGTTCTCGGCGCCCACGAAGGTGGTTGTACGGTAGAGGCCGGAGAGGCAGACGGGTAGAATGAGGGATTAGTATCGTCCACCAGCCGAGAGGGGGACCGTGTCCGTTCATCCGCCACGGATAGAACCTTTCTCCCCGGGCGCCGCCTGTGACATTGGGCACTTCGGTAAGGACCCCGGTGCCTGACGGAACGGACCGGTCGTTTCTCGATACCTCGCCCGGGAATCGGGATGAGACCGGCTCCGTAATTTCGTTCCCCGGAACGCACCCTCCGAAGGGGCGCCCGCCCGACAACTTGCCGCTGGAGTTGAGCACTTTTATCGGGCGCGAAAGGGAGGTCGCCAAAGTAGAGAGGTTGATGGCCGGCGACACGCGCCTGCTGACGCTCTATGGTTCTGGGGGAAGCGGCAAGACGCGCCTGGCCCTCGCGGTCGCGCAACGGATGGTTGACAGGTTCGACGACGGGGTATGGTGGGCGGAGCTGGCGCCGCTTCCGGACCCCGACCTCGTGGCGGGGACCCTGGCCTCGGCGCTGGGCGTGCGCGAGGTGCCGGATCGTTCGCTCGCCGACGTGCTCGTGGAGCATCTGAAGCCCAGAAAGACGCTGGTGGTTTTGGACAACTGCGAGCACCTGGTGGAGGCGTGCGCCGAACTCGCCGCCGCCCTGCTGCGGGCCTGCCCTGAACTCCGGATCCTGGCGACCAGCCGGGAGCCCCTGCGCGTGGTCGGCGAGATCGTATGGATGGTGCCAGGCCTGTCCCTGCCCGTCGACCACCAACCGGCCTCCGCCGTAGAGCTGGGGCGCTACGAGGCGGTTCGCCTCTTCGTCGAGCGGGCGAGGGCGACGAACGCGGGCTTCGAGCTCACGGAGCAGAACGCATCGGCTGTGACCGGGCTGTGCCGGAAGTTGGATGGTATCCCTCTGGCCGTGGAGCTGGCGGCGGCGAGGGCGAGGGCGCTTGCGGTCGAGCAGATATCGGAGAAACTTGAGAACCCGTTGGGCCTTCTTACCACGGGCAGCCGCACGTCGGCGGCACGCCACCAGACACTCAGGGCGGCGCTCGAGTGGAGCTACGACTTGCTCGACGAGCAGGAGCGGGAGCTGCTCAACCGGCTGTCGGTGTTCGCGGGCGGTTGGGACCTGGAGGCGGCCGAAGCGGTGGGGGCGGAAGTTCCGACGCAAGCGGGGCTGGTGTTGGACCTGCTCTCGGCGCTCGTGGATAAGTCGCTGGTGGTGGCGGAGGATATCGACGAAGAAGATACCTCCTACGTGCGCTACAGGATGCTGGAGCCGGTAAGGCAGTTCGCGCGTGAAAAGCCCGAAGAGAGCCAAGAGGCGCCGGAAGTCCTGCAGCGCCACGCCGAGCACTACCTGGCCTTCGCCGAGACGGCCGAACCCGAGCTTTTGGGAGCGGCTCAGGGAGGGTGGTTAGGGCGTCTTAGGGCTGAGCTTGGGAACCTCAGGGCCGCGCTCGCGTGGTCTTTGGAGCCTGGCGAAGATGCGCGCGATCGCGCCGAGTTGGGGCTGCTGCTGGCGGCGGCGCTGTGGCGCTTCTGGGACATGCAGGGTTTCCACGAAGGCAAACGGTGGCTACGGGCGGCGCTGGAGCGAGACCCCGGAGGGCTCCCCGCCCTCCGGGCCAAGGCGCTCGGCGGGCTCGGTTGGTTCCTCCTCTTTCAGCAAGAGTACGAACCGGCGATCGCGGTGCTGGAAGAAGCCGCAGACCTCCACAAGGAGCTGGGGGACGAATCTGGCGCCGCGCTCGCGCTCGCCCATCTCGGATTCGCCGTGCTGCACGGAGGCTTCGTCGAGCGCGTGCCGGCCTTCGTAGATGAGGGCGAGACGTTGATGAGGGAAGACCTGGAGGGCCATGCCCGCACATTCCTGCGCGTAGCCCTGGCCTGCGCCGCGGTAGAGGAAGGCGACTACGATTCGGCGGCCTCCCAGCTCGAAGAGAGCCTTGCCCTGTCCCGCGAGCTGGGCGACACACGGAACATCGGCTACTCCCTCTACCTCCTGGGCATGACCGCACTGCTGCAGGGCGACCTCGACCGGGGAGAGGCGTTGCTCGACGAGTGCATCCTGCTAGTGCAAGAGCTAGACTACAAGTTAGGCGGCGCCTACATCCTCCTGGGGCTGGGGAAGGTGGCCGCACTGAGGGGTAGGCCCGACCGGGCGGCGAGGCTTTGGGGGGCCGCTGAAGCCCTCAGGGAGCAATTGGGTATGTCCATCTCCCACTTCGACCTCGTCCACTCCGGCTACGAGCGGGATCTGCCCTCCGTGCGCGCCGCGCTCTCCGAAGCGTCCTTCGAGGCGGCCTGGGCCGAAGGACGGGCCTTCTCTCCCGAGCAGGCAGCCGAGTACGCTCTAGGGAAGGTAGAGGACCCGCCTACTGCCGTCCCGCCCACGGTGGCCTACGTACCGGAGCAGGCGTCCACCACAGGGACGCCTGCGGAAACGGCCGAGGCGGAGACCATCACTGCCGCGGGGCTTCGCGTCTTGGCCCTAGGCCCGGCGCGGGTGGAGAAGGGAGTGAGCCCTCTCGACTCTCCGGATTGGACCCACAAAACCCAGGAACTGCATTTCTACCTGCTCTCTCATCCCCCCGCACCAAGGAGCAGATCGGGCTCGCCCTCTGGCCCGATGCCTCCACCTCCCAACTCCGTCGCAGCTTCCACGATACCGTCTACCGCCTGCGCCAGGCGCTAGGGGGTAAGGAGTGGGTCTCCTACGGGAAGGGCCGCTACGCCTTCTCCCGCACGCTGCCATACTCTTTCGACGTGGAGGACTTCGAGAAAAACGTCGCGGAGGCCCGAAGGCTCTGTCCGGAAGCCCCCGAGCAGGCCATCCTAAAACTACGGAAGGCCGCCGGGCTATACGGGGGCGATTTCCTAGAAGATTCGGCGGATAGCGAATGGGCGATGCTCCGCCAGGAGGAGCTAAGGCGGGAATATGGGGAGGCGCTGCTCCTCCTGGGAGGGCTCCTGTTTGCCCGAGAACGCCACGCCGAAGCGGCCGAAGCTTACCGCAAGGCCATAGCCCACGACGGGTTGGTGGAGGAAGCCCACCGGGGGCTGATGCGCTGCCAGGCGGCATCGGGCGAACGCGGCCAGGCGCTGAGGCACTACGAGGAGCTGGTCCAGCTGCTCGACAAGCGGCTGGGCACGGCTCCGGCCCCCGAGACCCGCGATCTTTACGAACGCCTGCGCGCGGGCGAAGCAGGGCTCTAGGCCTCAGGCTACAGGCTTCAGGTAAGGGGGTCTGGGCACGCGGCATCCCTTCGGGGGCGCCGCATTTTGTTTCGGTCTATCTCTCGACCGCCGGTGGTCAAATCCGGGCTACGGTTCGCCGAGATAGTGCTGAAACCTGAAGCCTGAAACCTAGATTTTTCCGACTTTCTTTCCATTTTGAGCGTTACCGAGAGCGCTGCCGAGAGCGTCCCCGAGAGCACCCCGACCTATGGTGATCCCATAAGAACGGTTGCTAACCCACTGCAGGCTCGAGAGAGGAGAAGGAGATGACCAACTCAATCGGTGTTTCGTCCATGGACGAACTTCGCGCGGAGATTCAGCAAGAACCCGCGACGCAGACCCCGGCGGGGATGGCGCGTGAGAACCGCGAAACGAGGCCCTACGTGGTTCGGGATCTGAGCTGGGAACTCGCCGTGTACCTCGAAGGAGCAGACGATGAACGATAGGCCAGTCAAGTTTGGCAGGGATGCAAAGAGCGTCGAGACAAACGGTCCGGTGCTTGGGCGGGACGGACACACTCGTTGGCAGGGACCGCAGTCGGAAACGTACGTCTCTTTCCGGACCGCATCACCCTCCGACGGGAAGAAGTTGCGCGCGATGTTCTCCCGCTCCACTTCCGAGACCGTCTACCGGAGGTTCCACGTACCCTACCCGGAAGTGCCCGGGTGGATGTTGTCCCTCATGCTGGGCGCGGGCCAGCAGGACATGGAAGCCCTCGTCGCTGTCGCGGAAGGTGAGATCGTCGGCCACGCGATGTACGCGAGGGTCGAAGCCAGCTCCGAGGCGGAGATGGCGATCATCATAGAAGACGGTTGGCAGTCCAGGGGCGTTGGCAGACAGCTTCTGTCCGAGCTTGCCCAGAGGGCCAAGTATCGAGGCATCGAGACCTTTACCGGTGAGGTGCTCGGAGAGAACCGGCCCATGCTGGGCCTCGCCGCCATTTTCCAGGGAACTGATTACGAGACAGAGGACGGGGTATGCCACGTTCGCATGCCGCTACCCGCGCCGACGGCGTCCGCCTCACAAACCAACCATCGCGCGGCGTGATGAGAGGAGTTCACAGATGACAACGACGATCAGTAAACATGTCAGGCAAAGCCATCGTAGAAAGACCGGACGGCCTCCGAGTCCGGGCTACGCCGACGCGAACACGAACGAGGAGGTTTGGCCCGGGAGCGTAGCCCCGAGCCTGGACGAGACGCTTCGGGACGAGACGGCATCCTCCAGGACGGCCTTCGTCTCGGGCGTGAGGGACATAGTACCGGTGTTGCTCGCCCTGATCCCCCTTGCTGTGGCCTTCGGCGCGACGGCGGTGGGCAGCGGGCTCTCGGCCCTCGAGACGCTGGGAATGTCGGTGTTCGTCTTGGGGGGAGCGGCGCAGTTGGCGATGGTGCCCCTGATCTCGGCCGGCGCTTCCGTGGCCGTTATCGTCTTGACCGTCCTCGTCATCAACCTCAGGATGGTGCTCTACAGCGCCTCCCTGGCGCCCCACTTTCGGGGCCTTTCGGGGCCTTGGAAGATCCTTATCTCCTACCACCTCACCGACCCGTCCTACGCGGCGACCATCACCCGTTTCGACGAGGGAAAGGTGAAGGGGCCGGACCGGCGCTGGTACTACCTCGGTGTGGCGCTGGCGATCTGGGTGACCTGGCAGGCGGCCTCGATGCTTGGCGTCCTTGTGGGCTCGCGGGCTTCCGAGGGCTGGTCCCTGGACTTCGTGTTGCCCCTGACGTTCATCGCCCTGGCCGTTCCGGCCGTCAAGAACCGCACCTCCGGGGCCGCGGCGCTCGCGTCGGGCACGACCGCCGTTTTCGTCGCGGCCATGCCGTTGAACCTCGGCCTGATCACCGCCGCGCTTGTCGGCGTCTTCGCCGGCCTGATCGCCGAAAGCGCCGTTGAAAGGAGCAAGAAATGAGCACTCCTACGTTGTGGCTGGCGATACTGGGAGCCGGCGCCGTCTCCTTCGCGCTACGCCTCTCGTTCATAGCGCTGCTCGGGCGCATTGAGGTGCCGCCGCTCCTGGAGCGCGCGCTGCGGTACGTGCCCGCGGCGGTCCTGACGGCGGTGGTGATTCCACTGTTGTTCTACAACGACGGTGCGTTGGAGGTCTCACTGGGCAACGAGCGGTTGCTCGCCGGGCTCTTTGCGGCCCTGATCGCCTGGCGCACCAGGAACGTTCTGCTCACCCTCGGAGGCGGCATGGCGACGCTGTGGGCGCTGCAGGTAATGGCACAGAGCCTATGAGGAAGTTGCCTAGGGGACATCTGCGGTGGCCGCTTCTAAGATTTCATCAGATTTGAGCATTTTCGTGAGCGCCACTAAGAGCGTTACCGATAGCACCCCTCGCTAGAGTGGCTTCACAAGAACCATCAGGACCGGAATCTGAGAAGGAGGAACGACGAGGGACACAGACGCGAGCCAGTGAACAAAGACCTCAGCAACAACATCGGGAAGAACAGATCTAGAGAAAGGAACCCGAAAGTGACAACCCAGGCGACCACACACAAAGCAGCCCATAGCGAGGGGAGCAACCCTCTGCGCCTTGCCCTCACGCTGGCTGCGGTTCTGGTGGCGTTGGTGGCGATGATCTTGGTTACGGAAAGGGAGGCCCGAGCCGCCCTAACCGAGAAGATCGTCTTCGATAGCAACCGCACCACCGGCACGGGCGTCAACAATCCCACCGGGGACTACGAGATCTTCAAAATGAACCCGGATGGCACGGGCGTAAAGCAGCTAACCACCAACAAGATTGATGACTACCGGGCCACCCTCTCACCTGGCGGCAAGAAGATCGTCTACGTTAGCTACGGCAAGCAGACCTCCAACCCCCAAGGCGACGAGGAGGTCTACGCTATGGATGCCCTGGACGGTAAGGAAAAGAAAAACCTCTCCAATACCGGCGCCGGGGTCAGCGATGATTACCCCGCCTTCTCCCCGGACGGCAGGAGCGTAGCCTACGAGAGCTACGGCAAGCAGACCTCCAACTCCCAGGGTGACGAGGAGGTTTATCATGTGAACGTCCTGGACGGAACTGGCAAGAGGAACCTCACCAACAACGGTGCCGACATCGAAGACTCCACCCCGCGTCTTTACCCCCGGCGGCAAGAAGATCGCCTACAGAGCTACGGCAAGCAGACCTCCAACCCCGAGGGCGACGAGGAAGTCTACGTCATTAACGCTGACGGGTCGGGCCAGAAGAACCTCACCAACAACGGCGCCGAGGTCAACGACGACTACCCCGTCTTCTCGCCGGGTGGCAAGGAAATAGCCTATGTGAGCCGGGGCGTCCAAACCTCGAACCCCGAGGGTGACCATGAGGTCTACGTGATGAGCGCCCTCGACGGCTCGGGGCAGACGAATCTCACCTACAACGATGACGGCGTTTTCGACTACGAAGCGGACTTCTCTCCCAACGGCACGAAGATCGTTTATCAGAGCTACGGCGTCCAAACCTCGAACCCCGAGGGCGACCAGGAGGTCTACGTCATTAACGCCTTGGTCGAGTCCGGCGAGAAGAACCTCACCAACAACGGCACCGACGTCCACGACTTCGCCCCCGACTGGGGCAGGCAGGCGACATAGGGCGAGCGCCGTGAGGAACATGATGAATGCGGCAGGTCCAGAGACCCGAGATCGAGCGGCGACAGACCACGGCAGGAGCGCCGGTAGAGCCAGGGCGAGGGAAGTTTCAAAGAGCGGCAGAAGCGCTGAGGTTCATGGGCGTCAAGGTTTCGAGTAAAGAGGCAACCACAAAGAGGAAGGAACATAGAAGATGTTCTCCACAGGCAACAGGGCAACCACTGGCAGGGCACTGGCCCTAGGCTTCCTGATTGCAGCGCTGATCGGCCTCCTGATCTCGGCGGCTCCCATCCGAGCGGCGGTACCCTCGGGCAAAGCGTACGCGTGGGGAAACAACTACGAATCCCAACTCGGTAACGGCACCAGCGGTCCCGACACCGCCGCGAGCGTTCCCGGGGCGGTACACAATCTCTCCGGCGTAAAGAGCGTCAAGGCGGGCTGCGCCCACGGGCTGGCCCTCAAGAACGATGGTATGGTGTGGGCCTGGGGCTTCGGGGGTGCGGCTCTCGGCAACGGCAAGACCGACGGTAGCGAGGTGCCGGTGAAGGCGAAGATCGAGGACGTCAAGGCGATCTCGGCTGGCTGCTCCCACAGCCTCGCGCTAAAGGAGAACGGCTCGGTGTGGGCCTGGGGGTCCAACCGATATGGAGAGCTCGGGAACGGTACCAACGGCGAAAGCGCCTTCAGCAGCACCCCCGTAAGGGTCGCCGACATCGGCACGGGCGCAAGGGCGATAGCCGCTGGCGAGTACTTCAGCCTCGCCCTCATGAAGGACGGGACGGTCAGGTCCTGGGGCGATAACAGCAAAGGACAACTCGGAGACGGCGTCGGCGTCGGTCCCTTCAGGAACACGCCGGGTCCCGTCAGCAACATCTCGAACGTCAAGGCGATAGCCACCGACAGTGTCGCCGACCACGCGCTGGCGCTCCTCAACGACGGCACGGTAAAGGCCTGGGGCCTGAACTTCGCTGGCCAGCTCGGCGATGGCGGTCCCCTCCCCGGGACCGACCGGGCGAGGCCGGGCAAGGTCGCGGGACTCAAGGGCGTCCGGGCCGTCGCCACCGGCGGGGCCCACTCCCTGGCGCTGACGAACACCGGCAGGGTCAAGTCTTGGGGGTACAACGAATACGGCCAGCTCGGCACCGATACCTCCGGCTCCGGAACGGACAGGAGCACGCCCGGGACCGTGACCGGGCTCGAAAACGTCAGGTCCATCGCAGGCGGCGGCTGGAATTCGCTGGCCGTTCTCGACGGCGGCAGGGCCCGCTCGTGGGGCTCCAACTACTATGGCGAACTCGGCAACGGCCAATCCGGCGACACCACTCACAGCGATGTGCCGGTCGGCGTCAAGAACCTCACGAACGTTAGGAACATGGATGGCGGCTACGGGTTCATCCTGGCGGCCACCGAGTAGGGATGACGAAGCTCAAAGGAAAGGAGCTCGCGTGTAACGGCTAGGGTTTCGACGCGAAGTAGGGACACACCCAAGAAAGGAGTACAGACGAAATGACCGCACCACAGACACCGGACCTCAAGACCATCAAGGGACGCCAGCAGAAGGCTTGGTCCACCGGAGACTACGGCAGGGTCGGAGTGATCCTCCTCCTGATGGGCGAGCAGTTGGCCGAGGCGGTCGACCTCCGTTCCGGCCAGAGCGTCCTAGACGTCGCCTCCGGCAACGGCAACGCCTCCCTCGCCGCCGCCCGCCGCTTCTGCGACGTGACAGCCCTGGATTACGTCCCCATGCTGCTGGAAGAAGGACGCAAGAGGGCCGAGGCGGAAGGCCTCGCCATCGATTTCGTGGAGGGCGACGCTGAGGAGCTGCCCTTCGAGGACGCCTCCTTCGACGCGGTGCTCTCCACCCTGGGGGTCATGTTCGCACCCGACCAGCAGAAGGCCGCCGACGAACTCCTCAGGGTAGTCAAGCCGGGCGGCAAGATCGGGCTGGCCAGCTGGGTTCCGGACAGCTACTTGGGAGAGCTGTTCAAGACCATGGGCAGCTACGTGCCGCCTCCACCAGGTATCAAGCCGCCCTTCCGGTGGGGCACGGAGGAGGGGCTCGCTGAGCTGTTGGGCGGGGGCGTGACCTCGCTTGAGGGCCGCCGGCGCAGCTTCGTGTGGCGCTTCCTATCGGCGCGGCACCACGTGAAGTTCATGCTGGACTATTACGGGCCGCTCAACAAGGCGTTCGGGACGCTGGATGAACAACAGCAGGAGGCGTTCGAGAGCGACCTGATCTCGCTCGTCGAGCAATACAATCGCTCCGAGGACGGGACGGCGGTATGGAACGCCGACTACCTGGAGGTGGTCGCGACCAGGAAGTGATTCGTCAAGGGACGGGGGAGGGACGGTACCCTCCCCCGCAGATGCGGAGCTATCGAGAACGCCTCAGGAATAGTATTGTGCTACGCGAGAACGAAGGGCCCGACAAGAAGGAAAACTATGGCGGAGCCAATGGAACTCGTAGAGAGGCTAGGGCAGTACGGGGATCTCCCGAGTGGGAATGCTGAGCGCTTCGCCGGGTATGGGGTCATGGGCATACCGTTCGCCTCAGGGCATGTACTGGCTATGCGTCGGTTCGTGGCTTCGTCGCTCGGAGAGGCTTACACTTCCGTGTAGCACCGCGACCCGGGTGGAGGGTGGACCATCTATACGGACGTGCCGCCGAGCCAAGCATGCCCACGCTACTTCGGAAGCGCCCTGAGCGGAGCGGTGGTGAGGGAAATAGGGATCACCTGTACCGGCCCCCTGGCTTTCACTGTTACGATGGAAGACAACCCTCCTCTGGTCTGGCGCGTTTCGCTGTCGACGACCCCGGCGACGCGTGTGATGAACACTATGGCGGGCGCTATGCCGGATGCGCTGTGGCGTAATGAGTCGGTGCTCAGACCGATGGAAAGGGTGGCCGGAGTCTTGCTTCGAGCGGGACGCCAGGGGCTGACGGGACGAGTGCCCAACGGCCAGTGGTTCATCGCCAATCCCATGCGCATCTGGGCGGTGCGGTCTAGTACGGCGAGGATGGCGGATCGAGACCTTGGCGACGTTGGGCCTCTTCCCATCCAAACGAAGCTAGGCGATTTCTGGATACCGCAGCGTGGTATCTTCGCCATCGGGCGTGCCTTCTTTGAACCCCTCGATCCAGCGCGTCACGCGGTGGCTACGGATACCTCGTCTGAATAGCTGGCGTACTTTCCAGCAAGTCAGATCTTGTTTGGCCCGATTGCCCTCAGCCGAATGCTTTCGCCTGGATGGGTTACGAAGGGATAAGCACCAGTTCGCTCGACCACGGTGAGCGGCGTCCGGGCATTGATGAGAGACTTGGTGCATGGAACGAGGCATCTTGACTGACGAGGAGTGGGGCGGCAAGCTCCTTTGTTGCCGCCCTAAACGCCCAGGACCGGGCGCCCTTCCAAAGATCATCGCGCTGCACTAGGAGCGATGTTGTGGATGGATCGGGCTCGTGCGCCTAGGCGCGACCTTCCGCCCGAGTACGGCCCTTGGCGGAGTGTAGTCACGTGTTATGAGCAGCGCCCCGTCAGCTACCGAGCGATGCTGACCACCGCAGCTATCGTCCTGCCACGGACCCTAGCGCGAGTTCGGGCTTCCCGACGATCCCGTAACCTTTCCTGTACGCGTAGACCACGGCCAGCAGCGCCATCGCGTAGGACAGGGTAACGGCCAAGATGGCAAGGAAGGCCGCTCGGAAGTTCAGCGCTGGTCCGAACACCCCAGAGGTGTTCCTGCCCGCCCATTCAACCTTAGGCTCTACGCTCTTCAGCATGTCCTCTACTCCCTTCGCTGGTGGGACGATAAAGTTTGCCGGCTCATCCGAGGGAACTGGTTGTGGATACCCGGCTCTCTGCGCGCGACAACGCCCATTACCCAGATGGTGTCAGTATCTCCATGTCGTATTCCGGGGCGGCAGCGAAGAGCCTCCCGATCTCCTCCTGGCCGAAGGGCGGCGGGGAGGATTTGTCCGTCGCCACCTCTCCCAATTCTTCCAGGAACTCCTCGAGACCGGCGGGCATGACGAACGCGAGCATCCTGGCAGGTGTGGTCCCCACGTTCTTGAAGGTGTGAGGGATGCTCCTCGGGCCGTAGATAACCGATCCAGCACTAGCCCGGATGGTGCTCTCGCCGACCAAGAACTCGTACTCCCCCTCAAGTACGCAGAAGATCTCGTCCTCGCGGTGGTGGATGTGGGGCGGTGGCCCGCCTCCTGGCAAGGAAACGGCCTCCCCAAGTGCAAACGCTCCCTCAGTATCTTTGCCCACTACCTTGAGTGTGACTAGATCTCCAGCAACCCAGAGGGCCTTGCCCTCCCCTGGCGCTAAGTGCTTGACCCGACCCTTCGTCTCCATCGATCACTCCTTCCTTTCGGTTGGCCTTCCTGATAGACTTTAATGTAACGATGGGCATTAGAAGGGCCTACCCCAGAAACCTGGGGTTTTTGGGAGCCACTGTCCTTCGTAGGAGCTTAGAGGTCATGAGCGAGAGTTCGTTGGTGATGGATCGGACTTTCTCCGAGGTGCGGCGGCTGTGCTACGCTGGGCTCGACGAGGAGGCGTTGCTTCGGAGGATCGCCGAACGGACGCGGCGGGCGGTGCCTCTCGAGCTGTACTGTATGCACCTGAACGATCCTTCCAGTGGGCTCGTAACGCGGGCGGTGCTCTCACATTCGGGGTATGGGAAGCTGGCGCGCGTCGCGTTGGAGCGGGTCCAATTCGAAGATGAGGTAACGCCCTTCGGCTGGATGGCGAAGAGGCGCCTTGCGGCCTTGTCTCTTTCGGAGAGTACCGGGGGAAAGCCAGAGCGCGCCCTGCGCTACCGGGAGGTGATGGCCCCCCTGGGCGTCGAGCACGAGTTGCGCGGCGCCTTCGCCCTGGACGGAGAGCTATGGGGCAGCGTCACCGCCATGCGGGAGCGTGGCAGCCCGGACTTCGACGCCCGCGAAGTGGCGTTCTTCAGCAGGGTCGCGCCGCACCTGGCCGCAGGTCTCAAGGCGGGGGCGCTCCGCTCGCAAGCCCTCAGCGAACCCGATGGAGACAACGCTCCCGGAGTCTTGGTCCTCGACCAAGCAGGACGGGTAGTCCAGCACACTTTCGCCGCAGTACGCTGGCTCAGAGATCTCGGGGATCTCGGCCCTGGGTGGCGAGAAGGCGATGGCCTGCCTTTGGCGATCCTGTCGATGACGGGCGCGCTCAGGCGAGCACTCGGGCCCGAGGCGGACCCAGAAGGGAGGAGCCTCCCGCGCCTCCTGGTCCGGGCACGCTCGGGACGCTGGCTGGCGCTGCACGGCGCATGGACACAGCCGGGATTCGATCGAGGCAGCGAGACGATGATTGTCATTGAGGCCGCCGGCCCCCGCGAAGTGGCCTGGCTCAAGACATCCGCCTACGGCTTGACGAAGCGGGAACGGGAGGTGGTGGACCTCGTCGCGCGGGGCGCTTCCACGAAGCAAATATCCCGAGCCCTCTACATCTCCGAGTACACCGTCCAGGAACATCTTTCGAACGTATTCGAGAAGGTGGGTGAACGGGGACGGCGAGCCTTGGTGAAACGCCTCTACCTCGACAGCCTATCCTAAGGCGGCTCGATCAAGACTCTCGTGCTATGCACCAAGTCTAGTAACCTTTGAAAACAGTCCCTAGACCATTTGGGCTAGAAGAAGATCCTCCATCTCGGGTATGGTATGGCCTTGACGGGCGGGTACCATCTCTTATACATAGGTAGAGGTTAAGAACCCGTCCCGAAATTGGGCACCCGGGGGCGTGGGGAGCCAGTGGTGCAACCGGCTACCCGTATCACGGAGGCCGGTTTTGCTGTGGAAAGACGAAATAGCGAGCGAACCCCCGGCAAGGTCCCGGAGCTTCGGGATCTGGGCGACGTTGTTGTTTGCGTTCATTGCAGCCGCCGCTGTTCTGGTCTCGGCACCGGTCACAGCTGATCCAACGTTGTCCCCCGGGTTTCGGGACGAGGTGGTGCTTGGGGGCCTCGTCGACCCAACCAACGTGGAGTTCTCAAGTGACGGGCGAGTCTTCGTCGCGGAGAAAAGCGGTCTGATAAAGGTCTTTGACGACCTCTCCGACCCATCTCCTACTACGTTTGCGGACCTGCGCACGAACGTCTACAACTTCTGGGACCGTGGCCTGCTCGGGCTCGCCCTGGCCCCAGATTTTCCAGAGGATCCGCACGTGTACGTGCTGTACACGCACGATGCGAAGATCGGGGGGCAGGCGCCGCGTTGGGGTGCTGCCGGCGTTTCCTCGGATCCCTGTCCGAGCCCACCCGGACCAACGGCGGAGGGTTGCGTGGTCAGCGGGCGCCTCTCGAAGCTGACCGCCTCTGGCAGCACCATGACCGGAGACGAGCAGGTGTTGCTGGAGGATTGGTGCCAGCAGTACCCTTCCCACTCTGTTGGCGACCTCGGTTTCGGGGCGGATGGTGCCCTCTACGTCAGCGGGGGTGACGGGGCTAGCTTCGGCTTCGCTGATTACGGCCAGGACGGTAGACCCCGAAACCCGTGCGGAGATCCCCCGGGAGGCGTGGGAGCCACGCAAGCACCCCCGACCGCGGAGGGAGGAGCGCTACGCTCACAGGACCTTCGGACGAGCTCTGACCCCGTAGGCTTCGACGGTTCGATCCTGCGCGTCGATCCTTCCACCGGCGCTGCGCTACCCGACAACCCGCGCGTTGGCAGCGCGGACCCCAACGCCCGCCGCATGGTAGCTTACGGGCTTCGCAACCCCTTCCGCTTTGCCATAAGGCCGGGCACGAGCGAGGTGTGGGTTGGCGACGTGGGCTGGAGCAGGACGGAGGAGATCAACCGCGTGAAATCCACGGTCGACCGGCCGGTCGAAAACTACGGTTGGCCCTGCTTCGAAGGTACTGGCCGGCAGGCCGGCTACGACGGGGCCAACCTCGATCTCTGCGAGGGTTTGTATTCTGCCGGGACGACCGCCGTAAGACCCCCGTATTTCGCATACGACCACGCCGCCCGGGTGGTGCCGGGGGAGTCATGCGGAACGGGTAATTCGTCGGTCGCCGGCCTGGCTTTCTACAGAGGTGGCAACTACCCCGCGAGTTACGACGACGCTCTCTTCTTCGCCGATTATTCTCGCAAGTGCATTTGGGCGATGAAGAGCGGGGACAATGGACTCCCAGACCCGGCCGACACGAGCACGCTGGTAGCCGGGGCCGCGAACCCCGCGGATCTCGAAACGGGACCAGGCGGAGACATCTTCTACGCTGACCTGTCCGGGGGGGCGATCCACCGCATAACGTACGCCGCCACCAACCAGCCTCCCCTTGCCGATGTGGGTGCTGACCCGACCAGCGGTAAAGTACCCCTAACCGTCAACTTCGACGGGACTGGGTCAACAGACCCCGACGGGGACATAAGCTCTTACGAGTGGGATTTCACGAGCGATGGTACGGTAGATGCGACGAGTGCCTCCGCTTCCCACGTCTACCAGGATACCGGCACGTACGTTGCCACCCTAACCGTGAGGGATGCCGAAGGCAACCAGGATTCTGCTACAGTCGAGATCTCACCCGGCAACACCCCGCCGGTGGCTAAGATACACAGGCCGCTCTCGACCAGGACCTGGAAGGTGGGGGATGAGATCTCCTTCTCCGGTTCCGCGATGGACGAGCAGGAAGGCACTCTGGCACCATCGGAGTTGTCGTGGTCGCTGATAATGCATCATTGCTCTTCAGAGGGTGATTGCCACGAGCACAAGGTTCGGGACTTTTCTGGCGTCACCACCGGTTCCTTTTCAGCGCCGGACCATGAATATCCTGCATACCTGGAACTCCGGCTGGCTGCCACGGATCCAGGAGGCCTCACCAGCGTGCAGAGCGTGCGGTTGAACCCAAAGACGGTAAGGCTGCGCTTCGCCTCCCAGCCCCAGGGTGCCGGGCTTGTGGTTGGCAGCGTCCGGACTCGTGCGCCGTTCTCGCGCACGGTGATCGTGGGTTCCACAAACTCTTTGAGCGCGAGCGCCAGATACAGGTGGGAAGGCAAGTGGTACGTTTTCCGCAGGTGGTCCGACGCGGGCGCTCGAACCCACAATGTCGTTGCGCCTGCCACCGAGACCACATACCGGGCGACATACGCGGCAAGCGGACCGTGACCGCAGCCAGTTCCGACCTAGACTGACCCATGCTCTGGCGGCGACGGCGCGAATCGAGACCACGACCAAGCGAAGGCAGAAATAACCCAAGCTTTCCCAACGCTTACCCGAGTCTCGTCGACGGAGCCCGGCATCGAGCCGGACGCACGGATTTTTCATCGTATAGTATTGTCGTCTTGGACGATCAAAGAGAAAAGCGAACGCTCCTATGAGGAACTTCCCGGTGCTTGCGGTGCTGTTGGCGGTCGTGCTCGTGGGTTCGGCCTGTGCCCCCTGGGGGCAGGAACGTGATGCGGACCAGGGCGAAAAGGGTGGTGTGATAGCCGGATCGTCCAAACAGCGCTCCTTCAACGCCGAACCAGAACGAATAAGGCCCGATGGGGGAATTGGTGACGGCGTGAAGGCGGGGGACTTGTTTTTCCGGATCTTCGAGGTTCGAATGAACGACCGCATCTACTCGATGGCGCGGCCAGGGGCGGAGCCGGCAACACGGGGAGATATCTCGGGCGAGTACGTCGCGATAGATTATCTGGTGAAGAACGTCTCGGGATCGCCCCTTACAACGGGCGCCGAGGCGACGCTACTCGACGAGCGGGGCGACGCCCACAAGCAGGACGGCACGATAGAGCCTCCAGGTAGCGGCACGGCCGGCATGGAGTTGGGGACGGGCCAGACGCGGGCGTCCTCGATGTTCTTCGAGGTGCCGAACGGAACCATCCCGGAGACCCTCGTGATCGAGACCCGCCGTGGCAAGGCCCGCATCGACCTGCTGACAGAAAATAGGGAGAAGGTTCCGCCCGATGACTACCTGCGCATCTACCATCTCTACTTGAACGAGCGGGCCCACGAGGAAGCCTACGATATGTTTGATCTTGACTCGGTGCAGAGCATCACGCTCGGCGAGTGGCTGTCTTTCTGGGAGCCACTGTGGGGCAAGCAGTACGTTACCCTCGACGGACTGAGGCGGCTCGATGAAGGAGGTGGTCGGGCGACGTTCCAGATGAGGAGAACCTTCTACGATCGCGATGGCGACATAGCTGCGGACCCGGAACTCACCCCGTCCGTAACGCAGGAGATGGAGAAGTTCGACGGAGAATGGAAGCTGTTGATGGGCGAGGATCTCATCTCTGACATCATCGCGGTCATCGGGCCGGACGAGAAGCCCGTGCCCGAGGCGACCACGCCAGAGGCAACCGCCCCCGAATCTACTGCCCCCGAATCTACCGAACCGCCCACGACCGAACCCGAGAATACGTCCTCCGAGTCAACGGCCTCCGAGTCCACGAGCTCGGTGAGCCCCGCAGATGATTTCGATTGCACGGACTTCGAGACTCAGGAAGAGGCCCAGTTTTACCTCGCGCCAGGAGATCCGTTCGGGCTCGATCCGGACAACAACGGGTTGGCCTGCGATTCTTTGCCGTAGATCTCAAGCAGCGAACGCACCGCTCTCCCACCGCTGGTAGCGCTAGCGCGCACCACCATAAGCACAACCAGCGCGCCAAAATCGATGCCGCCGATGGCAGGGTTAGCGCTGGAAGCCGTTCGAGGCGTTTAGGGGCGACCTCGCAGGTGTGCGATCGCTGGGAGGCTGGTACTCGTGACGACTGCTTGTATGGTTGGAGAGCGAGAATGTTGCGGCTGGTAGCGGTGGCCCTCCAATGCACAAGATGTAGGAGTAGGTGCAAGGTGCCCGGGTAGGGAGTAACCTTAGAGCATGCTCTCGACCGGCGGCAGGGGACACACGATACTCGGAATAGACCCTGGGACGGCGACGATGGGGTGGGGCGTGATCCGCCAGGAAGGCAGCCGCCTTCGCTACGTGCAGCACGGCGCAATTACCACGCCTTCAGGTTGGGAAATGCCGCGTCGGCTAGGGCGGCTCTTCGACGGCGTCACCGAGCTGGTGCGGGGTTACAGGCCGGAGACCGTCGCCGTCGAGGAGCTCTTCTTCAACACCAACGTGACCACGGCGATCACGGTCGGGCAGGCGAGGGGCGTCGCGCTACTCGCGGCGTACAGGGCCGGGATCGAGGTGACCGAGTACACGCCCTTGCAGGTAAAGCAGGCGATCACCTCCTACGGTCGGGCGGACAAGCGCCAGGTGCAGGAGATGGTGAAAGCCCTCCTAAATTTGCCCGCGATACCCCGGCCCGACGACGCGGCCGACGGCCTGGCCATCGCCATCTGCCACGCCTTCTCCAGCAGCATGCACGGCAAGGTAGGGGTGGGGAAATAGTGGATCATGCGCGATAATTAGCCCATGATCTACAGACTACGCGGTACTCTGGTCGAGAAAGATACGGAAGGCGTCGTTATCGACGTCGGGGGCGTGGGCTACCGGTCCTCGGCCTCGCTGGCGACGTTGCGCGCGCTGCCGTCGCTGGGTGAGGAGTGTGTGATACACACGAGGATGGTTGTGCGCGAGGACGCGATGCTCTTGTTCGGGTTCGCCGAGCGCGAGGAGCGGGCCGCGTTCGACGTGCTTACGGCCGTCAGCAAGGTTGGACCAAAGCTCGCCCTCTCCGTGCTCTCGTCCATGTCGCCACAGGAGATCTCCGAGGCTGTAGCGAGGGGGGATGTGATCAAGTTCGTCTCCGTTCCCGGCCTCGGAAAGAAGACCGCCGAGCGACTGGTGCTCGAGCTGAAGGGCAAGAGCCTCGCCACGTTCGGACCCGAGCCGGTAGTTGCGGGCGCCGGCGATAGCGGCGGCGGACCTTACATGGAGGCCCGTGAGGCGCTCACGGCGCTCGGGTACAGGCTGGAAGAGGCGGAGAAGGCACTTAACGATGTGCCGCCGCAAGATACGGTCGAGAAGTACATAAAGGAGGCGTTACGGCGGATAGGGAGCAGGCGTTGAGCGCTGAGGAGATGGACGACTTCACCATCAGGGGCGAGAGCCTGGAAGATGGGCTGCCCGAAGATATCACGGGCGCTGCCGGTTTCGGCGAACATCCGCTCGACCCCGAGGCTTATGCCGAGGACGACGAGCCCACGCTAAGGCCGAGTTCGTTCGACGACTTTGTCGGCCAGGAGGCGCTCAAGCAGAACCTCAGGATCTTCGTTCAGGCGGCCAAGCAGCGCGGCGAGCCACTCGACCACATATTGCTCGACGGACCTCCCGGCCTTGGGAAGACGACGCTCTGTCGTATTCTGGCCGAGGAGATGGAGGTCGGGCTCAGGCCAACGAGCGGGCCGACGCTGGAGAAGGCCGGGGATATGGCGGCGATCCTGACCTCACTCGAAGAGGGCGACTTCCTTTTCATAGACGAGATACACCGTCTCAACAGGCAGATCGAAGAGGTCCTCTACCCCGCGATGGAAGACTACGCGATGGATGTGATCCTCGGCCAGGGACCTTCGGCGCGCACGATCAGGTTAGACCTGAAGCGCTTTACGCTGGTCGGCGCGACGACCAGGAAGGGCCTGCTGACGAAGCCTCTACTGGACCGCTTCGGCGTGGCCGAGAGGTTGGAGTACTACAGTCCTGGAGACCTCGAAAAAATCGTGGTCCGCAACGCGGGGATACTCGGCATCCCTATCACCGAAGAGGGTGCCAGCCAGCTCGCGCGTCGCAGCCGCGGGACGCCCCGCATCGTCAACAGGCTCCTGAAGCGGGTCCGCGACTACGCCCAGGTCGTCGGCGAAGGGAAGATCGACGAAGAGACGGCGAACGCCGCCCTCGACATGCAGGGCGTCGACCATCTCGGCCTCGACAGGGCTGACAGGGACTATCTCGGGCTCGTCATCGACAAGTTCGACGGAGGTCCTGTTGGCGTTGGCACCATCTCCGTGGCGCTGGGTGAAGCGCGCGACACGGTCGAGGACGTCTACGAGCCCTACCTGTTACAGAGTGGTCTGATACAGCGCACCCCGCGGGGTAGGATCGCCACCAACAGGGCCTACGGACACCTCGGCGTTCCCGTGCCCAACAACGGTTAGTTCCCGCCTGGGGCTAGAGGTCGGTCGCGAACTGGTCGATACTGATAACATCATGCGCTACGAAGTCGACACGAATGACTTGCCTCCGTTGGGAATCACCGACGAGGAAGATCTTTCTTTCGCCGCTTTCAGCCTGGAACATGCAGTGTGCGGGGAAGACGTGCTCGAGGTGCGTATAGGGGAGCATGCCCTGCTGGAGTGGTGCATGGCGTGCGCCGTAATGCGGATCTTCGGGCGTCGCGAGGTGTGATCAGTCCGGATTTTCGGGATCATCATGAGTTCTCGTGCCTGCGCGTTGCGCAGGCAGGGGCCGTAGGGGCCTT
The DNA here is from genome assembly GCA_963830075.1 of uncultured Rubrobacteraceae bacterium. GTDB lineage: Bacteria > Actinomycetota > Rubrobacteria > Rubrobacterales > Rubrobacteraceae > Rubrobacter_D. The sequence continues at coordinate 120,623 of CAWHLD010000019.1, forward strand.
GATCTAGCAACACCCTCGGTACGTAATGTACGATTAGGTCGCGCAGGGCGTCTCCCGGTGGTGTTGGTTTTTAGCCTACCGGGTAGGTTGACCGAAATTGCAGGCGAAGATTCGAGGCAAGATGGCCAACCCGAGTAATGCCAACGACATGAGCACGGATTCGCAAGTGTGGCCCGAGCAGGTGCCCAGGGTATCCGGTGCGTTGAAGAAGGGGGCGTTCGTCTCCACAGTCACCTGGGGCGGGCCGGAACTTGCCGGGACGATCTGCGACAGGGAGCAGACGGGCCTGCTTCTCGACGTTGGTGAGCGCGACGACCCGGCCGGATACGTATTCGTGCCGTGGTCGAGCATCGAACAGGTAAATATCGGGGCCGTGACGCCGAGACGCGTGAAGGCTCTCCCGAGTTAGCGTCTGTGGAATTATGTCGACGAGCTTGAGGCGCAAGTTACTAGGGGCGGCAAGTGTCGTCGAGGAGCGCTTTGACGTTCTCAAGTTCGGCCTCAAGCGACGCTTCGGGCTGCTCGACCCGTTCGAGATCCTACCTTATCGGGGACATGGTACTTCGCGAAGGTTGTTCCTGAAGGGCCGCGTTCTGGAGGAGGCTGGCATCACCCGCGCCGGCCAGAACGATACTGTGTGGCATAACGTGCGCAACATGGCCAGGCGTTTCGCGAGCGACGAAGTAGCGGGCGCGCGGGTGGGGGCTTCATTCAGAGGGTTGCGGGTCCAAACCACTGCCGATGCGGAGGGTTTCTTCGAGGTGAGCTTCGAGCTTTCTGAGCCCATTCGGGATCCTGCGGGGTGGTACCCGGTCGAGCTCGAGCTACTTACACCGATGTCGCCGGGTGGGGGGGAGGTACGTTCGACGGGACACGTGCTCGTGCCGCACGCGGCCAACTTCGGTGTAATAAGCGACATCGACGACACGGTGGTCAGGTCCAGCGCCACAAACGTGCTGAAGATGGCCTGGATCGTGCTGCGCAACAACGCGCACACCCGCCTGCCGTTCGAGGGCGTCGCCGCCTTCTACAAGGCGCTCCAGAGAGGCGAGGAAGGTGGCCCGCTGAACCCGATCTTTTACGTCTCCAGCAGCCCGTGGAACATCTACGATGTGCTGGAGGACTTCCTGAACGTGCATGGCGTTCCCCCTGGCCCGCTTTTCTTGAAGGATTGGAGCCCGACCGTGCTCGGGAAGCACAGGGACTACAAGCTCGGCGTGATTCGTGATCTACTAGAGAAGTACGAAGACCTGCCATTCGTCCTGATCGGGGACTCCGGTGAGGAGGACCCGGAGATCTACCTGCAGACCGTGCGGGAGCACCCCGGGCGCATCAAGGCCGTGTATATCAGGGACGTCACCCCCGGAGAGCGCGACGCCGAAGTCAGGGCCATCGCCGAGGAGGCGCGCGGCCTCGGAACCGAGATGGTTGCCGTTCTCGATACCGTCGTCGCGGCCGAGCACGCCGCCTCCGTCGGCCTCATCGCGCCGGAGGCGATAGCCGAGGTCCGCTCCGACAGCTTCTCGGGCCCCTAGCCGCCGAAGGGACTAGCAGGGCCGCCACACACCTTGGTGCACTTTCCCTTAGCGTTTCACCCCGAAGAGCTTTTCTACCTCCGGGATCATCTCATCGTGCCAGGTGATCCCGTATCGTTCACCAAGCCCTGCACGCTCTTTGCTGTGCTCCTCGGCGCTCGTTTGTCGCGACACGATTTCCTCGTACGCGTCGAAGTAGCCCTCGAACGAGTTACCCGGGGTGAGGATCTCCATGACGCGGACTTTCCGGGTGCCGGCGTTATAGAACGCGTGGGGCACCCCTTGCGGCTTTATCACGTAGGAACCCTGCGGAGCGAGAACGATCTCGCCCCCGACGTAGCACGTCAGGTCACCCTCCAGAACGAACGAACACTCGTCCTCGCGGGCGTGGGTGTGGGGTGGGATCATCGCTCCAGAAGGTAAGCTCCACTCTTCTATCTTGAGCGATCCACCCGACGCCGGTGCCGTCACCTTGTGGGTTATGTCCAGAACTGGAAGGTAAGTGCCTTCTCCTGGACCGATAAGGATGTTGCTTTCTGTTGACATCGCTTTACCTCCAGTTCTTGTACAACGCGTAGTAGGGTTCCTGCGGAGCCTGGGGGTTGATGTAGCCGATTGGCTTCATCCCCAGCTTCTCGATCACGCGCATCGAGGCGACGTTCGGCGAGTCTGCACCGGCGATCACACGCCCCAGTTTCGCCACCTCGAAGGCCTGTCGAACGCAGGCTCGGACCGCCTCGGTTGCGAGACCTCTACCCCAGAGCTCGGGCGCCAGCTCGAACCCGAGCTCCACCTCCTCCATCCCTTCGAGGCGAACGAAACCACAGAAGCCGACCAGGTCTTCGCTGCCTTGTAGGCGGATGCCGAAGAGGCCCAGGCCCACTTCAGCGAACGTGCGCGTGCTACGGGCGATGAGGTCCCTGGTCTCATCCTCTCGGACCGGCTCGTCGTCCCACAAGAAGCGGCGTACCAATGGCTCATTCGAGATGCGGTGGAGGGCCTTCAAATCCGCCGGCATGAGCGGTCGAAGCTCCAGTCGCTCTGTTTTGAGCGTGGAAGCGGCATCTCGTGGGAACTCGTGGTTCATCGCTGTTTCCTTGTCATCCTAATCCTGCTCCTGCAGCGGTTGCCAGTCTGGGGTGAAATCTCCGGCCGGGTCGTTGGTGAGGTTGACCGGTTCGGAGCCGTCGGTACGCATCTTGTAGATCTCGAAGTTCCCGTCGCGGTTGGTCTGGAACGCTATCTCCCTCCCCTCCGGCGAGAAGACGGGCCCGCTGTCGGTCGGAAGGCCGTTCACGGTTAGCCGCTCCTGCCCGGAGCCGTTGGCGTGCATCATGTAGACGTCGTCGCCCCCCTCCTGATTGCTCATAAACGCGATGCGTCTTCCATAAGGCGAGTAGCTTGGCGACGCGAAAACCGTCCCCGAGCCGCGGGAGACCTTCTCTTGTTTGGAGCCGTCGGCGTTCATCCTGTAGATTCCTGGCGCGAAGTCTCGGTCGCTGACGAAGGCGATCTTCCTTCCGTTCGGCTTGAAGTCTGGGAAGAAGTCCCTCGCCGTGTTGTTGGTGAGTTGCGTCAACCCTGTGCCGTCGAGGTTTATGGAGAAGACCTCGGTGTCCCCGGTCGGGTTGTCGACGCCCTCGCTGAGGTTGCTCTCGAAGACTATCGAATCACCTTCGCGCGCGAAGGTGGCGGACCTGTCGAAGGCGCGGTTGTTGGTGACGTTGGCCTGATCCGAGCCGTCCGAGTCCATCACGAAGATGTCCGAGAACAGGTCCCTGCCGCTTTCGAAGGCGATCTGCCCCCCGTCCGGGGACCATTCCGGGTCGAGGTCGACGTCGTTGTTCTTGGTGAGCTGGGTGAGACCTGAGCCGTCCCGGTTCATCGTGAAGATCTCCAGATCGCCTTCCGGGTTGTCGACGCCCTGGCCGACTGTACGGTTGGAGGCGAAGGCTATCCTGCCGTTGTCGCCGGGGAAGGTAGCTCCTGCTTGGTCGGCCGTTCCCGCAAGCGCAACAACCAGCCCCGTCAGGACCACCGTCGTGGCCAACGCTATCGTCGTGTACTGGCGCTTGACCTTATTGATCGCTGTATGCATCATCTGCGCGTTTCCTTTCTGCTCGAAGGAGTATTCTATGGTCTGTCCATTGCTGTTCATCGCGAACCGCTATCTTGTCGGCGGGAGGTCCAGGCAGTTCGCAACCACGGTGCGCGCTCCCACGCCCGTTCCGGCGAGTGCCGTCGGGGCCAGTCCCACCGCGAGGGCAAGGATTACCGCCAGCCTCATTACGGTGGCCGTACCCCTGCCGAGCCAGAGGGCTGTCGATACAATTTTCTTCGCTGGCTTCATAACGTACCCTCCAGTCAGGGAGGGGCGAGGCATGGTCTCCCGCCCCTCTGTTACCGTTCGCCGTTGGCCTACTAATGCTCCGGCGAGAAATCGGCGCAGATGACATGCGCCGTAAGGGTACTTGCGGAACCGTTGTCGCTCACGAGAACATCCCAGCCCTGCCCGAAAGGCACGCTTGCCAACAACTGGTCGTCTTCGGTGGTGTCGCCGGTGCCACCTCCGCTGAGCATCTTGTCTCCCGGATCGCAGTCCGCCGAGGCAACCCTGTTCGTACCTCCCCCGGGTCCCGTGACCGTCCTCGTAACGACGTAGGTGTCGTTGGGCAAGAATTGGTTTGCCTGGGTATCGAGTATGAAGTCGCTGGAGTTCTTGCTATCGAGCGAGTCGACGTTGAGGCCCTGCACCTCGGTGGCGGAGTTGACCTTGAACGGGGGCTTGCCAGGCTCTACCTGGAGGTCAAGCGCCGTGGCCCCGACGGCGGCAGAGTTGTTGTCCACCGTGAGGGAAGGCCCGGCCACGCTGCCGACCAGCTTGCTGATCTGGTTCACCGTGTTGGTCTTGCCTAGGTCGAAGCGGGCACCCACTCCGGTGCCGGCCAGGGCCGTGGAGGCGGCCCCGACCGTGAGGGCGAGCAACAACGCAACACCCATCATGGTGGCCGTAACCCGACCCAGCCGCCAGACCCCACCGACGATTAGCTTCATCATGTTGGCTGTCTTCGTCATGAGTTTTCGTTCCTTTCTTGGTTGATCCATACTTGCGAGCCATGTCTGGGCGGATAATCTCTGCGTCCGCTGGCGCTACGAGCTCCTACGTTCTGATCTCCTCCCTCGTAGTCTTCTTGCCTGGGATTTGCGCGGAGGAGTGGGGGTATCGGCGCGGCAGCCGGTAGCCGAGAAGCCGGGCCATGAGGCCGAGTGGACCGAAGAGGGCGCGTTGCACGAACAACGGCGGATGGGCGATGTACCCGAAGTCGTGGTAGGTGCGAAAGATGGACGCCAACCACAGCAAGCTGGGCAGCCCGGTCTTCGAGCTTACCTCGCCGTCCTGGGCCAGGCCGAAGAAGGACTCGAAGAACCCTTCGGTCTGCAGGGCCGGGCGAAACTCAACCGTGGCCACGCCCTCCACTTCTTCTGAGTTCCACCACGCGTGCACGGCGCCGGCCGGCACGGTCGCGCGTTCTCCAGGACCGACCTTGCGCTCGCGGCCGTCCACCATAAACGTGAACGTGCCCGAGTGGATCTCGAACGACTCCGCCGCATAGGGGTGGATGTGCGGGGCGACCACGAAACCGTGGGACCGCACGCGCAGCTCGAAGGTCGCGTACTCTCCGTCCGTCTCTTCCGACGTCATGAGGAAGGTGATCTTCTCACCCGTCACCGGGTGCACTATGGTGTCGCCCTGTCTTGCCATGGCCTCTCCTCCTTGTTTGCAACCTACCGGACCCACGATATTCAGCAGCGTGGGGGCTGCCTATGACAGAAACTTGCCATTTCCCGTCTCGCGGGTTATCCGTACGCTCGGAACCTCAACTCGATGGTGCTCCGGGCTCCATCCGCTCTACCCACTGCGTCCGCCACTCCGGCGCCTCGAACGGCTCGGCGAAGTACCATCGGTCTCGCCACATCTTCCCGTCGCGCAGCTCGCAGATCATGACCAAGTTGAACACCCGCCCGTCGTCGTAACCGATGGTCCCCTCTACGACCCACAACCCGTCCCTGACAAGCACGCGACTCACGTCGACGGCCGGCGTGGCGGGGAGCTGGTACGCCTCCTGGAACTTCCTCATGTTCTCCCTGCCCCGGAAGCGCTCGCCCGACTGGGGTATTTCCATCGTGAAGTCCTCGGGGCGCCTGACGAGGTATTCTTCCTCGGGGTCGAGATTGGCGAGGAGTATGGTGAGAAATCGCCTCGCCTCGTGCTCGTCCATCTCCTGGAGGTTGGGGATCTGCTTTTCAGTTGTTTCGTTCATTGCGCTTTCTCCTCTGTCGTGTCGTCAGTGCAGCTCGACGGTTTTCCATTCGGCCTGCCTCAGTCCGGTCTCGACCGGGACGCCTGGTTTCCTCCAGACCACCTCGTGGCGGCCCACGTCGGGATCGAGGAAGCTAAAGATCAGCATCGAGCCCATATCGGTGACCACGCTGTCGAGCGCACCCTCGGTTGCGAGGCGCCGATGCAGGTCCCAGAACGCCTCCTCGCTCGCCGCGTTGAGCGCGAAATGGTCGAGCCGTCCGCGTTCGAACATCAGCTGGGGCCCCGGCGGCTCGACGCCTGCAACCTCGAAGGGGTGCAAGACCGTGTGCGGTCCCACCTCGATAAAGGCGTGGCGGAGACCTTCTTCTTCCAGGTCCACCGTGGTTCGTACCCCGAAGACACGCTCGTAGAAGGAGATGAGGCGGTCCATGTCGGTGGTGACGAACGTCAGGTGATGGATGTCGTCGAGCAGTGGCGGGTTCGCCTCCGGCTCCTTTGTCTCATCAGTTTGGGAACGTGTTGTTCGATCATTTCGTTGCTCCTTGCGATCCTGACTGGTTGCGGGCTTTGAGACCGAAGCGCGCCTTGATCTTTGCAAAGCGGTCGTTCTGCCGGATCCCCCCGTAGCGCTCGCCCGGGTCGGCCCCAGCCCTTTCTGCCCCATCCGCCATACGCGCCTTCTGGATTTCGTGCATCACCATCAGGTACTCATTCATGCCGAACAATTTGGGCCTCCACTTTCTTTGCTCGACTAGTTATGCGTTCATGAACCTCCGTGCGGATACTCTCTGCGTCCGCCCGCGCCGCACATCCTGCTACAAGCCGACCTCCGCGCTTCTCTCACGTGCCTGTAGCTGAAACGGGTCGTCCGTGGTGGCTTCCGCGTTCGGGAGCACTTCCCGCAGCCAGGCGCACATCTCGTCGCGCGCCTGAGACGCCTGATCGAGGATGCCGAGCATCTCGGCGAAGCGGTGGTGTACTCCGTCGTAGCGGGAGAGCCGCGCCAGCACACCCGCCGCACGCAGACGCTCGACGTATTGCTCTCCCTCGTCGCGGAGCACGTCGTACTCGGCGGTGATGACGAGCGCCGGAGGCAGCCCGCGCAGGTCCGGGGCGAGCAGCGGCGCCGCGTGCGGATTTGCGGCCTGCGACACGTCGCCAAGGTACTGGTCCCAGAACCAGAGCGCCGACTCGCGCGACATGCCGTAGCCTTCGGCGTTCTCTATGTAAGACGGCGTTGGGGGCGATGGGTAGCCGAGGCCGGGGTAGATCAGGAGCTGGCCTCGCAACGCCGGCCCGCCTTCGTCGCGGATGCGGAGGGCGGTTACCGCCGCGAGGTTGCCGCCCGCGCTGTCGCCGGCCAACGCGATCCGGAGCGGGTCGCCGCCGATCTCCGCGGCGTGCGCCGCCACCCAGCGCGTCGCGGCCAGGGCGTCGTCAGGCGCGGCGGGGAAGCGGTGCTCCGGCGCCAGCCGGTAGGCCACCGAGACGACCACGCTGCCGGCGCCGGAGCAAAGCGTCCGGCACATCGGGTCGTGTGTGTCGAGGTCGCCGAGTACCCAGCCGCCGCCGTGGAAGAAGACCACGAGCGGGAACGGTCCCCGGCCTTCAGGGGTGTAGACGCGCACTGGCAGATCGCCGGCTGGACCTGGGATGACCAGATCCTCGACTGCCGCAACGGGTGGTGAAACCAGCCCCATCTTGAACAACGCCGCCATCTGGGAGGGCGCCCCCGCGCGCATCACCTCGACCGGAACGGTGCCGATCGGCGGTGCGTCGGCCGCATGGTCCAGCAGCTCTCTTACCTTCGGGTCCAGGGGCATCTTATCTCTCCTCGCTCGCGTCTCGTATCTCAGTCTCACGGCGGTCACACACGTAATCACGGGAAGGGTCGTAGTCCCGACCGTCGACGTCCCCTATCTTCGGCCCGTAGAGGTGGACGGAGATCGCTGTTCCTTCGCCCGGGTTCCCGACCCTGTGGATGCCACCGTCGCCGGGCAGCACCGTCGAGGCACCGTCTTCTGGGCTCCACCGCAACTGCCAGACCTTATTCAGGCGGGCATAGTCGATGCGGGCCCCGTTGTCCGTGCGCTCGTAGCGCTCCTCGAGCACGGATCCGAACGCGCAGGCGTAGGCGCCCCACGAAGTGTGGTCGTGTATGTGGGTGCCCGTGCCCGAAGGCCAGACGAAGACCTTCAGGGAGTAGGCGCCGTCGTCGGGTTCATAGCGGCGGGCGACGTACCAATCGCTTTCGAGCTCGGACTCTTCGATCAAGAGAAAGACCAGCGACTCGATGAACGCTGGGTCTTTCACCAGTTCGGCGAGGAAGGCTGCCGCCTGTCTCAGGGCGGGCTCCGTGGGGAGCTGTGAGATCTTGTGCAGTTCCTCTTGATCCGGCGTGAACTTTGTCTTCATGGAATTCTCCTATTCGTGCCGCTTACAACTTCCGGGACGCTTTTCGTCCTCTGTCCAATGGTGCGTTCCGCGCCCCTGCAGGCCCAGCGACAGATCCAAACAACAACCCAAACAATCGACTCAAGTAGGGGTAGATCTATTCCCGACCACACCCTAAGCCGGGGAGGAATGTTGTCCATCGAGAGAATTGCGCAACTGCCCGCAAGGCCTGAAAATGGGTGAGATCACCCCGAAAGAACGGACTCGAGCGGACCGGTCGACGTCCCGCTTCACGGTCGTGGCCCGGGAACGGACGGGGCACTGCAGTACCGTGCCGTAAGATCACGGCCGAGGATTCGGGGCCGTCATGTTTCTCGTTTCGGTGAATCGCCTGTTCCGGGTCGCCGGTGCGGCTCGTGGATAGCGAGCCGCGTCGCCGATCTCCGTGCCTAAGCCCTGATTTTGTCGGGCGGCAGCACCTCCATGTACTTGCCGATGATCTCCATCATCCTCTGCATCTCCTCCTCGGATGGAGGACCATCAGGTTGCGGGGGATGGTTCGGGTCTTCTATCTGATGACCGATCTCACGCATGAAGTCCTCCATCACCGCCGGGCTGTGCACGGCGATGAACCTGCCCGGCGCATCGCCGACGTTCTTGAAGTTGTGCCAGGCCATGGACGGAATGGAGACGGTGTCTCCCGCCCCGACCCGGAGCGTGCTCAGGCCATAGTCGTCGCCGACCGTGCTCGACCTCGAACTCGCCCTCCTGGAAAAGGAAGACCTCCGCGTAGTCGTGCCTGTGGTGGACTGGGGGGCCGCCCCCGGGCGGGACGGTCACCTCGATGGCGAGCAGTTTGCCGGAGGTGTCTCGGCCCGATGCTTTGATCGTGGTCACGTCCGTGACGACCAGCCAGTGCTCGCCTCCACCGGCCCTGGTGACGTTGATCGTGTCCATGAAGTGCTCCTTCCTGACGTTGTCGCCAACCGTTTCGGAGGATAAGCTGGAATCAGACGCTGCGTGTATGACAAGAACTTGTCACATTGGTGTGGTGACTTGTCACAGGAACGCCCAGAAAAATGGTGCATTTGAGTGATGCGCGGGGCGGTGATCCACGATAAGTTGGGACGAGCAGACAAGATCCTGCGTCGAAAAGATCATAAGGAGCCGCGACGAGACGTGGTCAGGGCTGTCAACCACAAGACGTTTCACCTACGAGCGGACCTTCGCGGAGATCAAACGCCTCTCCTCTGCGGGGCTCGGATGGGCCGGAGCTGCTGCGAAGGACCGCAGACGGCGCTGCGCCGGGCCGTGCCGTTCGGGTCTTACTGCGTGGCCACGCTCGACCCGGAGAGCAACCTGCTGACGAACGTCTTCAACGGCGGAAGTTCGGGCGAAGAAAGCCACGCCGAGGCTTACGGCGAGGTACTCGCGCGGACGTACTTCGAAGAGGACGTGGTCAGGCTCGCGGCGATGCACCGCGAGCGTCGGTCCGGCGCAGTCGCTTTCCGAGGCCGTGGACGGCGTGATGGACCGCAGCGTGAGGTACCGTGAGTACCTCGGGCCGGTGGGGTTCGGACACGAAATGGCCGGCCTCTTCGCTGACGGGGGTCTGTGGGGGGCTGGTTATTTCACGCGTGAAGCGGGCGAGCCCGACTTCGGTCGAGGAGAAGTCTCGTTCTTGGAACGTGTCTCCGGACACGTCGGCGCCGGCCTGAAAGCGGCGGCGCTGCGCTCTAGGGCGACGGACTGGCGGCGTGGGCCCGACGTTCCCGGCGTCGTGACCCTAGATCGCGGAGGTCGAGTGCTTTCCTACACGCCCTCCGCCGAACGCCTGCTCTCGGAGGTCGAGGATCTGCGCTCGGGTTGGGATAGGGTCGCTTTGCCCGTGAGCGTCGAGATGGCGGTCGGGGCGCTGAAGCGCACGGTGGCCCCCGTTTCTGACCGGGATCTGAACATCGTCCCTCGCGTGCGCTTGAGGGGCCGGTCGGGGCGATGGTTGACGCTGCACGCTTCCCTCACGGAGAATACGCCTGGGCGACCGAGCGAGACCGTGGTGGTGATCTCACCGTCCGAGCCCGCCGAGATAGCGCAGCTCAACGTGGCTTCGTACGGTCTCACCCCGCGCGAGGACGAGATCGTCAAGCTTGTGGCACGCGGGCGTTCGACCAAGCAGATCTCCGGCACGCTCTTCATCTCGGAGCACACGGTGCACAATCACCTGCGTAGCATCTTCGAGAAGACGGGCGTCCACAGCCGGAGGGAGCTGGTCCAGCGCCTCTTCTTCGAAGACCTGATGCCGGGTGTGCTCGGAGATTAGCGAGGAGTCGGAGCCTACGGTGATGACCAACGCGCCATACGGGAGCGGAAGGTGAGGGGGGTAGAAGCCGGCACGCGGCTCCCCTTCGGCGATCTGCTGAGGCGCCACCGCGCCTCGGCCAATATGACCCAGGAAGATCTGGCCAAGAGTACGGGTCTTACGCCCCAGGCCATCGGCCTTCTCGAGCGCGGCGAGCGGCGGCGACCCCACGGCTACACTGTGCAGGTTTTGGGGGAGGCCCTCGGACTGCAAGGACGAGAGTTTGCCGAGTTCGAGGCGGCCGCCCGGCGCCCCGCTTCGCGCGTCTCGCCGCTGGAACCTATCCGACGCACCCTGCCCGTTCCGCCGAACCCGCTCATCGGGCGCGAGGAGGAAGTGGCAACCCTGACCGGCCTCTTGCGCCGCGAGGATGTGCGGCTGTTGACGCTGACGGGTCCGGGAGGCGTCGGCAAGACGCGGTTGGCGCTGGAGTTGGCCGGGCTCTCTAAAGAGGATTTCGCTGACGGGGTCGCTTTCGTGCCGCTGGCGCCACTGCGGGATCCCGAGCTCGTCACCTCGGTCATCGCCCAGACACTTAGTCTCAAAGACTCGGGGGACCGGTCGCTGCAGGACACCCTGAAGGAACATTTGCACCTCAAGCAAATGCTCCTTCTGCTGGACAACTTCGAGCACCTGATGGACGCCGTGGCCGTGGTGGCGGATCTTTTGCCGGCGTGTCCAGGGCTCACGGTGTTAGCGACGAGCCGGGCACCGCTCCGGCTCAGCGGCGAGCGGCAAGTCCCTCTGGCACCGCTGTCCGTGGAGAGAGGCGAGTTCGTGGATCGCTCTCCAGCGGTCCGGCTCTTCGGAGAACGCGCTAGTGACGTTTCACCAGGCTTCGAGGTCGGTCCTTGGAACGAAGCTACGGTGGCGGAGATCTGCAAGAGGCTGGACGGGCTGCCGCTGGCCATAGAGCTGGCCGCAGCGAGGATCAAGCTATTCTCACCGAAGGCGCTACTCGAACGGTTGGATCTCCGGTTGTCCTTGCTCTCTGGCGGGGCGCGCGACCTGCCAAAGAGGCAGCAGACCCTGCGCGACACGATCGCGTGGAGCTACGATCTTCTCGGCCCCGACGAGCGAATCCTCTTCGGAAGACTTGCGGTTTTCGCGGGCGGCTTTACGCTGAATGCGGTGGAGGCCGTTTGCGGCCGGGACGAGCCCAAGAATGGGCACGTACTGGAGATTCTGGCAACGCTGGTGGACAACAGCCTGGTGGCGTCACGGGTCGAAGGCTCTTCAGAACCGGGGAACGACGAACCACGCTTCTCCATGCTTGAGACGATCCGCGAATTCGCTGCGGATCGTCTCGGTTCTGGCGGTGAGGCCGGGGAGACGCAGCGCGCGCACGCAACGTATTACCTGGAGCTGGCTGAAGCCGTACAGCCGGAAGCTTCCGGCGAAACGCTCACAGAGTGGTTGGTGGTCCTCGAGCGAGAGCACGACAACATGCGTGCGGCGCTCCGCTGGGCGATCCAGCACCGGCGGGTGGATTTCGGGACGCGATTGTGCTTGATGTTGTGGCGGTTCTGGCCGGAGCGACACCACGTGAGCGAAGGCCGCAGGTGGATGGAGGCTGTGCTGGCATTGGGTGGGCAGGAGTACCTGGCCGAAGAATCCGAACCGACGCTGCCTTTACGCAGGTGGGCGTTTCTACACCTGGTTACGGGGATGCTGACAGCAGGACAGGGGTACCCCAACGACGCCATCGCGCTGTACGAAAAGAGCCTTGCACTCTACGAGAACACGGGCCACAGAAAGGGCATGAGCGGCCCACAGCGCGAGCTAGGGGCGGTAGCTTATCGCCAGGGAGACTACAAGCAAGCGGTACGGCTAACCGAGCAGGCGCTTGCCATTTCGCGCGAGTACGGAAGCGTCTTCGGCGCGGGCCTTGCTGTTTGCACCCTGTCCGACGCCTTGCGCGCGCAGGGAGACCTCGAGAAGGCCAGAATGTTGCTGGAAGAGAGCGCGCCCTTGTTACGGCGCACCGTGTACCCTCAGCGAGTCGCCAACGCGCTCGCCGTCACGCTTTCCAGGCTCGGGAGCATCGAATGCCAGATGGGCAAGGACGAGCGGGCCTTGGAGTTGTTCAAAGAGAGCTTGCAACTGGCGCGGCGGTTCGGCTTTACGTTCGATGCCGTGATCTGCCTGGAAGGGATGGCCCGGGCGGAGGCCTCCCGGGGCAAGCCGGAACGGGCGGCGCGACTCCTGGGAGTCTCCGCTGCGCAACGCGAAGCGCTGGGAACGTCCTTGCCGCCCGTCGCCCAAGAAGATCACGACCATGCAAGGGACGCGTCCCGCGCGGCTCTCGGGGAAGAGGAGTTCGAGGTGGCGTGGGCCGCGGGCCACGCTACGATTCTGGAAGATGCCATCCTAGAGGTCGTTGGCGACGACAGATAACATACGCCGCAACCTGGCAACAACCTGGCGAAATCCGTCCCAGCCGGCTGTGTAAAATGCGGGTTAAACCCGCATCGCGTACGTAGAATCCAGAAACCTTGAAAGGACGCGCAGATTCACCCTGCCTCTGGCCCTCTCTTACGTGCTTGTCTGGTTTGCGCTCCCGCTCCGCTACGCCAACGGAGGCAGACCCCTAATCTGAGGACTCAAGGCTGGGGTCGGTTACGGCGCCCTCCGAGGCCGACGAGACGAGCGCTGCGTACTTGGCCATCACGCCGGTCGCGAAGCGTGGCTCGGGCTCTTGCCAGTCAGCCAGGCGGGCTTCGAGTTCCTCCGCGGGTAGGTCGACGCTCAAGGTTCTGTTTTCGATGTCTAAGGTAACGATGTCGCCATCGTTCAAAGCTGCTATCGGGCCGCGGTGGGCGGCTTCGGGGGCGACATGGCCGGCCATCAGGCCGCGGGTGGCGCCGGAGAAACGTCCGTCGGTCAGGAGGGCTACGGTTTCGCCGAGGCCTTGCCCTACGAGGGCCGCGGTGACACCGAGCATCTCACGCATGCCCGGTCCGCCCTTGGGACCTTCGTACCGGATCACGACCACGTCGTCGTGTGTGATGTCGCCTGCCTGAACGGCGGTCATGGCGTCTTCTTCTGAGTCGAAGACGCGGGCCGGGCCAGTGTGCTGAAGGCGCGTGTAGCCCGCGACCTTGACCACGCAGCCTTGGGGGGCGAGGTTGCCCTTGAGGATCACCAGACCGCCAGAAGCCCTCAGCGGCTCTTCGACGGTGACGATTACGTCCTGCCCCGGCGTCTCCTCGGCGTCCTCGACCTCCTCGGAGAGGGTGCGGCCCGTGACCGTAAGCTGGTCTCCGTCGATGAGTCCGGCGTCGAGAAGGCGCTTGCCGAGCAGCTTGCTGCCACCGGCCCGGTCGACGTCCACGGCGGTGTAGCGGCCACCGGGTTTGATGTCGGCGATGATCGGGGTGCGGTTGCTCACGGGGTCGAAGTCGTCAATGTCGAGGGGAACCCCGATCTCCCGCGCGATCGCGAGCAAATGCAACACCAAGTTGGTCGAGCCACCTGTCGCCGCGCCGGCGGCGATGCCGTTCTCGAACGCCTCGCGGGTCAGTATGCGCTCCGGGGTGAGGCCGTGCTCGAGCGACTGCATCACGAGCCGTCCGACGTCGGCGCACACCCCGTCCTTGCGCCCGTCGAGGGCGGGTGGACTGGCCGAGCCCATCGGCGAGAGGCCCAGGAACTCGAGCACCATCGACATGGTGTTCGCCGTGTACTGGCCCCCGCAGGCGCCGGCCCCCGGGCAGGCGTGCTCCTCCAGGTCGAGGAGGTCTTCATCGGACATCTTTCCGGCGGCGTTGGCGCCGACGCCCTCGAAGACGTCCTGGATCGTCACGTCGTGCCCCCTGAAGCGGCCTGGGGCTATGGAGCCGGAGTAGACGATGGCGCCGGGCACGCCGAGCCTCGCGTGGGCCATCGCCGCCGCTGGGATGGTTTTGTCGCAGCCGACGATCGTCACCAGCGCGTCGAACATGTGGCCGCGCCCGACCAGCTCTATAGAATCTGCGATCACCTCGCGGCTCACGAGGCTAGATTTCATCCCCTGCGTTCCCATTGTTATGCCGTCGGAGATGGCGATGGTGTTGAGCTCCATCGGCGTGCCGCCGGCCTCTCTGATGCCGTCCTTTACCTTCTCGGCCAGGTGGCGGTGGTTGAAGTTGCATGGCATCGTCTCGATCCAGGAGTGGGCAACGCCCACGATGGGTTTGCTCAGGTCCTCGTCGGAGTAGCCCATACCCTTGAGAAAGGACCTGGCCGGCGCCCGGTCGCGGCCTTCGAGAATGGTGCGGCTTCTGTGCCTGGTGTCGGTTGTCTCCATGGTCTACTCCCAACCCGCTGACGATACGATGGTCCGATGAGTATAGAGAGCAGAGCCGTCGTGTGCCAGGGGAACGCGAAAGCGCTTCGTTTAAAATGGTCGGGTGAAGCCGACGGGATTCGACATGAGGGTTACGCTCGCGCTCGCGGCCACGGTCGTGTTCTGGGCTTCGGCGTTCGCCGGGATACGCGCTGGCCTCGGCAATTATGGGCCTGGGGAGATCGCACTCTTCCGCTTTCTGGTCGCCTCCGTTGTGCTAGGCATCTTGGCGCTTTTCAGGAAGATGAGCCTGCCCGAATGGCGGGATGTGCCTGCAGTGTTCCTGGCCGGGTTCCTTGCTTTCACCGTGTATCACGTTGCGCTCAACTTCGGGGAGGTCGCCGTCGGGGCCGGTGCGGCGAGCGTGCTCATCAACACGGCGCCGCTCTTCACCGCGCTCCTCGCTGTACTGTTCCTCGGCGAGAGGTTTCGGACGCTTGGCTGGGTCGGCATGGCCGTGAGCTTCTGCGGCGCGGCCTTGATCTCCATCGGAGAGGGCGAGGGATTCGGGCTCACTCCCAGGGCGTTCCTGATCCTGGTAGGTGCCCTCTCAGTCAGCGTCTACCTGGTGATCCAGAAGCCCTACCTAAAGAAGTACGGCGCCCTGGCCTTTACGACCTACGCCCTCTGGGCCGGCACCCTCCTCTCGCTCGTCTTTCTCCCTGGCCTCGTCGCCCAGATCGTCGCGGCCCCAACAGGGACCACGATAGCGATGGTCTACCTGGGGGTCTTCCCGACGGCTATAGCCTATGTCCTGTACGCGTACGCGTTCTCGCGCATGGCCGCATCGCAGGCCGTGAGCTTCCTCTACCTGATCCCCGTGATGGCTTACCTCATCGCCTGGGTCTGGCTCGGTGAGGTTCCGACCCTTCTCTCCTTAGTCGGTGGCTGTGTCACGCTTTCGGGCGTCCTGATCGTGAACGCCTACGGGACGCGACGGTAGAATCCGGGCGAGTAGATCGCACCGGAACCCGGATTCTACCGCCAGCGTTGACGAGGTTGCAAGCAGCCTTCTCCTGCGCCTCGATCCGCACGCCCAGACCGAGAACGAGCCACCCACCGAACTCACGGGCCCGCCTAGGCGTGGTGACGTGAGGCCTTTGGTGGCGGGGTGCTCCTCAACTTCAGGGGGTTCCGTTGCCCGTCGGCGCCTGCTCGACCTCGAGCTCCTCATAGTCGATGCCTTCGTCCGGGTTGTACGGGTTCACAGCGTAGAGCTTGAGGAAGAGCAGGTCGTTTGCGGCGTCGTAGTAGTAGCTGGAGGTAGTACGAGAGCTCAGGTCCCCGAGGCCGTCGGCCTCGGCATCTCCACACCAATCGGAGCCCGCGAGGTCGCAGCCGTACTTCGTGACCTTGGGCGTAGTGGGATAAGGGATTCTGATGCGGAGCCACCGAGAGTCGCCGTACCTCAGTACGAAACGCATCTTTAGCGGCGAGCCGCCGTTAAAGGCGATCTCGTACGGTCGGTTGGGGAGGAGGTTGGTGAAGGCGTCAGTGGAGTCTTCGCAGCAGCCCATCAGCGTTTGCTGTCTGCTGTCCGCCTCGCGGGTCACTGTCAGGGGCTTGACGTAGCTTGTGAGTTGCCTGCCCGAATCTCCCTCCAGCGCGTAGCTGGTAAGGCTCACGTGTCGCGTACCGGGCGGGCACACGTAGGCGTTCCAGCCAGCGCTTAGCGTGCAACCCTCTGGCCGGGTGAGGAACTCGTTCTTCGCCGTAACTACGGAGCCGGCCTCGTTGGTTACCGACCCATCCTCGTCGACAAAGACCGCCGAGTTATCGCCATCTTTGCCGGCCTCCGGGCCGCGCATATAGAAGCGGTTGGCGTTCACGAAGCGCAGTTTCGCTGCGAAGTTGCGCGGGTGCAGCGAGAAGGCGTCGGCGAGGAGGACGCCCAACCCGCTCGCCCTACGCTGGGGGTTGGACGTGAAATTCGCGAACGTGGTGCTCCTGGTACCGACGAGCCCGTCGTAGAACTCGTAGCCGCGGATGGGGAAGCCGGGATCCCAGTACTTTGGCAGGCTGCGGCCGTCGCGGCCGACCAGGTTCTCGTCTATCTGCCACTGCTCCGGGGTGCCCTTGTTGGCCGTCTCGCCCACGACGAGCGAGTCCTCGAGGAAGCTCTCGTGGGAAGCGAAGGTCGCGCCGATGCCGTTATCGGCGAGCGTGGCGCCCACGA
This sequence comes from uncultured Rubrobacteraceae bacterium, assembly GCA_963830075.1. Lineage (GTDB taxonomy): Bacteria > Actinomycetota > Rubrobacteria > Rubrobacterales > Rubrobacteraceae > Rubrobacter_D. Next base: position 137,738 of record CAWHLD010000019.1, read on the forward strand.
GGCGATGGTTCTCGCCGCGCAGCCACACCGCACGGTTGCGGTTCTTGTAGCCGATGAAGTTCTCAAAGCTCGCGATGACCTCCTCCGAGCCCTCGTCTGCCGGGTTCTTGCGTGGGTGGTAGTAGGTGGTCTCCACTTCGCCGTCCGGCCTCGGGCCGCTATCCACGTGGAGCCCGTCGTCGTTGTTGGAGTGGGCCACGTTGCCAGAAAACACGCCCAGTGGCGTACGGCGCGGCCAGACGCCCTCGTCCGTGGAGAGGCCCGTTGGGTGCTCGGGGAAAGCCAGCCAGAAGCCGAAGCCCTCGGACCCGGCGGCGACGTTGCCGCGCACGAGGTTGTCGGGATTGGTAATCCAGAACGTCGCCGGGGAGCGGTCGCTGGGTAGAAGTCGCTGGCCCTCGGCTGGCCGGCGTGTGGTGAGACCGAGGTTGCCGGTAATCGTGTTGTCCGTCTCGGCGCCGTCCTCGAAGAAGTAGCCGTGGCCGAGGTGATCGTGGCAGACGTTGCCCGTTATGGCGATCTTGTCCGTGCCGTGAACTGTGAGGCAGCGGTTGTACGTCTCGTGGATGCTTGTGTTCTTGAGGTAGGAGGGATCTCCCGCGGCGCCGAGCATGTGGAAGTGGAGCGGGTAGCGGCGAAGGGCGTTCTTCTGGCCCATCCTGGTCAGCTCGGCGCCGTCGATGCGCGCCTGGCCGCCCTCCATAACCATAATCTGGCCGCCGAAGCCGTCGCCGCTCGTGGCTTCCTCGCCCGCTATGACCACGTTCCTGCTGAGCAGCCCGACCTCGGCCCGCTCGTTGATTGTCCTGCCGGCGACCGTCTGCAGGGATCCCCAGTGAGCGTAGTCGAGGGGTTCGTCGAGCGTTACGGTGTTGCCCGAGATGGACGTGATAGTCCGCTCCTCGGACTGGAGTGGGTCGTAATCGGTGGAGGCGACGACGATGCGGTCGCCCGGCCGCCACCCTGCGGCGTTGACGAGGGTAAGTTGTTGTGCTCCTTTCGCTGCGGTCGCCGCCAGGCGCGTCCAGCCCTTGCTTTCCTGGGCGTGGATCTCAAGGATGCCGCCCATGACGCCAAGCACCTTGGCGCCCATGTTCATGACGTCCTGGGTCTCGTCGGAGCCGGTCAGAACGATCCTGGCCTTGCTCCTGAAACGGTCCGCCGGCGTGCCGACCTCCATCTTACCGTGGACCATGATCCAGTCCGACCGCAGGGTCAACCGCATGTCCTCGAACCTTAGCGTGCCGTTGACCTGGAGCCCGTCGAGCTTCGGTGGGCTGGTGTCGAGCACTACCGTTTTGCCCGCGGGTATGGTGACGGTATCCCTTTCCTTGGGGACCGCGCCGCCCCAGGTTGCGGGGTTCGACCAAAGCTGACCCTGGAGGCGCTGCGGGGCGGGCGTCCCGGCCTCTTGAGCGTTGACGGAGGTCTTCGCTCTGACCTCGGAATCCGCCGCGTCGGAGCCCACCGTGGCGACGACGAGGATGAGGAGCGTCGTGAAGAGAAGCGACAGGGGCTTCTCCCAGGTGCGTTGCGCGGGGGTCTCGCGCGTTACGGTGACCATACCTGCTCCTTTGGACGGGCGGAGCAGAGACGCGAATAGTACTTCGGCAACCCGGCCGCCTCGGAGAGGCCCGTTGGCTTTGCGTCCCCGCCTCGCGACGGGTTTGCCCTTGTCGGGCCTCATCTTACCAGCACGCGTGGCTTCGACGCCAGCTCAAAGTGCGCGTGTTTCTCTACGTTCAACTCTATACCCAAGGCGTATTCGACCATGCGAGTACTTCCGTAGACGCAGCGGCGTGAACGCAGCCAGGTACATCCTCCCCGCGCCTTCTCTCGCGGTTAGAATCAAGAGGCTGAAGACGAGGAGAGGATCCAACTCATGCAAGCGGAAGGCCACGCGCACCGCGTCAGCCCGGGCACCCAGATCGGACACATCCACCTCAAAGTCGCCAACATCGAGCGGGCTCTGGGCTTCTACAGGGAGGTCCTCGGCTTCGAGGTGACGCAGTGGTACGGCGACGACGCCGTCTTTCTGTCGGCGGGTGGCTACCACCACCATATCGGGCTTAATACCTGGATGAGCCGCAACGCGAGTCCCGCCCCGACCCATTCGGCCGGGCTCTTCCATCTTGCTATCCTCTATCCACAGCGACGCGACCTGGCCCTTGCCTTCAAGTGGCTTCTGGAGGCCGAGTACCCTATCGACGGGGCTTCCGACCACGGCGTCTCCGAGGCGCTCTACCTCCGCGACCCTGACGGTAACGGCGTCGAGCTGTATTGGGACCGCCCGCAGGATGAGTGGCCCCGTACCGCCGATGGGGGACTCGCGATGGTCACCCGGCCCCTAGACGTTGACGGTTTGCTTCGCGAACTGGACGAAGCACTTTAAACAAGTGAAAGGGAGTGGCTTATCTGCCACTCCCTTTCCGTCCACGGGGCTATACCCGGTGTGGGATACCCGGTGTGGGATCACCTCTGCAGGAGCGAACCGTGGTACTTGGCGGCCGAGGACGAAGTGCTAGAGGCCTGGTTCGTGCCGTTGACCGCCGAGGTGGTCTGGGCGAAGGTAATGGTCGCGTGAGCCGCCGCGTCGGACATCTCGCGCAGAGCCTGCCGGTTCAGGTTGCCTTCGAGGTCGTACTCCTCCCTCAGCGCCTTGTAAGTCGCCGCGTCCGCGCCATCTGCTACCGGGGTGAAGCTGTCGCATGCCTGGTGGTAGCAGGGGTCGTAGGCGACGCCGGCGAGACCTCCGTAAACCCTGGCCTCCGCTTCTGTCTTGATGCCTTCGGCGCCGGTGAAGAGACCGCCCGCCGGTATCCCGGCGGCTGTGAACGCGTCATAGTCGGAGCGCCCGTCGAATTCCGTGGGTTTCGTCGGAAGATTCTGCGACGCGAAGTAGTCGTTGAAGACGTTCTCCACTATATCGGAGCCGTTGGGTCCCACGGTGCCGAACTCGCTGCCGTCCCCGTCGTAGACGAAGCGGACGTAGTTGGGTGAGCCGACCATGTCGTAGTTGAGGTAGACGGCGATGTTCTTCAGCTGACTCTTGGAGAGCTGGCTGACGTAGTAGTCAGAGCCGATCAGGCCGGACTCTTCAGCGCCCCAGAAGGCGAATCGGACCTTGTTGCGCGGCTGGATGCCGAGCTCGCTCATCTCTTCGGCGATCTCCAGGAGGGTTGAGGTGCCCGAGCCGTTGTCGTTTATGCCTGGACCCTCCAGCACAGAGTCGAGGTGCGCCCCTGAGAATGCCACCCGGTCGGGGCGGCCCGTCTTAGAATTCGCAACTACGTTCTCGGTCGTCCGCTCCTCGACGGTGGCGTCGACCGCGAGCCTCAGGGTAACCGGACCTTCTTGCAGAAGATCGTACAGCTCCTGGCCGACCTCAAACGAGGTGCCTACCACGGGTATGTCAACCTGCGGCGGGTCGAGCGTTCCGAAGAGGTTGCCGACGCGGTCGTCGTCAGGGACCACGTTGCCCTCGTTGAAGATTACGACGCCCGCGGCGCCCGCAGCCACGGCGTAGTCAACCTTCACTCTGAAGTCGCAGGTTCCGCGTTGGATCAGGGCGATGTTACCGGGCTCGAAGCCGGCAAAGTCCGCCGCCGTGCAGCCGCTCGCGGAGCCGCCGGGCGACGGGATGACGATCCCGCCCACAGCCTGAAGCTCCTCGGTGACGTCGCCGCTACCCGAGTAACTCATTGTGGAGAAGTCGTCGTCCGCCGCGTCGCCCGGCGTGTAGGGAGCAAGATCCGGATCCGTTGGGTCGAGAACCGGATCGCTATTCTCGATGAACAAGTCGTAGTCAAATACCTGACGCCTGACGTTGTAGCCGGCGGCGTTTAGCTTGCGCGCGACGTAGTCAGCCGAAGCGTCGTAGCCCGGCGTCCCCGAGGCCCGGGTGTCGTCGTTGTCGTCCGCGATGGCCTGCAGCGCCCGCTCATGCTGCAGGATGCCACCTACCGTTACGGCGTTACGTAGCTGTGAGGAACCCGTCGGCACCGCCGCCGAGGCGACTCCCACAGCGCCGAAGGCCACCAGCAACGCCAGAGCGAAGGCGATCGTGTACTTCGTCCTACTCATGCATCCTCCTTACCCCTTATCTACGTAATCCACTTCCCCACGGAGAAATGTCAACGAGCGTAAAGTAGCATGGACATCAACCAAAATCCAACTTTGCGGGCACCGTTGGACACGCCGGATCTGGAGAATAGAATAGTGGTGTGGGACTAGAAGGCGTAGGAAAAATCTTGCTCGGCGGCGCGGTCGTGTTGCTCGTGCTCGGCGGGCTGTTCCTGTTCCTCAGCCGGCTCGGGATAGACCGTTTGCCTGGGGACCTCGTGCTCAGGCGCGGTAACGCCACCTTCTACTTTCCGATAGGGCTCATGATCCTGCTCTCCGTCGTTGGCACGATCGTCCTCAACCTCATTTCCCGCCGCTAGGTTGCTCACCTCCAGGCTCGACTACGAGCTTCCCGAAGGCCTCATCGCCCAGATCCCGGCCGAACCGCGCGATGCCTCCCGCCTCATGGTGGTGGATGTCAAGCGCGGCACGATCGCCCACCACACGTTCCGCGACCTGCCGGACTTCCTGCGTCCGGGCGACGCGCTCGTCCTCAACGAAACGAAGGTGATGCCCGCCCGCCTCAAGGCCAGAAAGCCCACGGGTGGCGAGGTAGAACTGCTCTTCCTCCGGGACCTGGGGCCGGATCTGAACAACGCGTGGGAGGTGCTGGCCAGGCCTAGCAAACGCCTCAGGCCGGGGCTCGTGCTCGTCGTGGGCGAAGATCGCCTGGAGCTGGTGGAGAACCTTGGTGATGGTCACTGGACCGTTACGACCAGGGACGTACCCCGCCTGCTGCGCCGCAGCGGTGCGATGCCGCTCCCGCCCTACATACGTCCAACGCCCAAGACGGAACGTCGCTACCAGACCGTCTACGCGCGCAACGAGGGTTCCGCCGCTGCTCCGACGGCCGGCTTCCATTTTACGCAGGGGGTGCTCGACAAGGTAGAGACGGCGGGGGCGCAGCTCGCAAGGGTCACGTTACACATCGGTGTTGGAACGTTCATGCCGGTGAGGACCGAGAGGCTCGAAGAACACAGCATGCACGCCGAACAATACAACGTGCCACCGCACGCGGCCAGGGTCGTTCAGGGCTCTCGGCGCTTGGTTGCGGCGGGCACCACCGTGGCCAGGACGCTGGAGACGTGGGCAGCGACCGGGGAGGCGGAGGGAGAGTCAAAACTCTTCGTGTATCCGGGCTACAGGTGGCTGGCCGTGGATACGCTCCTCACTAACTTACACCTACCGCGCTCTACCCTGCTCGCGATGGTGATGAGCTTCGGTGGCGAGGACCTCGTGAGGGAGGCTTACGCGACGGCGGTAAGGGAGCGCTACCGCTTCTACTCCTTCGGGGATGCGATGCTCCTCCTCGACGGAGGAAGGCGACAGTGAGCGCGCCTGTTTCCATAGAGGTGGTCGCGCGCGACGGGGAGGCCCGTGCCGGCCTACTCAGTACGCCGCGTGGACTTGTGGAAACACCGGCCTTTATGCCCGTTGGGACGAAGGGCACGGTAAAGGGGCTCACACCCGGAGACCTGCGGGATGTCGGGGCTGGCATCGTACTCGGGAACACGTACCATTTGTATCTGAGGCCGGGTTCCGACCTTGTGGGGGAAGCGGGAGGATTACACGGCTTTATGGGTTGGGACGGCCCGATCCTAACTGATTCTGGCGGTTATCAGGTGTTCTCGCTCGCAAAGACGCGCCGCATCTCGGAAGAGGGTGTCGAGTTCGCCTCGGTCTACGACGGCTCGCGGCACGAATTTTCGCCGGAGCTTACGACGAGAGTCCAGGGGGAGCTAGGATCCGACATCGCCATGGTCCTCGACGAGTGCCCACCGCCAAACGCGACCCGCGAGTATCACAAGGCCTCACTACAGCGGACAGCACGGTGGGCCCGGCGGTGCAAAGAAGCGCACCAGAAACCCGATCAGGCACTATTCGGGATAGTACAGGGAGGTTTGTTTCCCGACCTCAGGGAGGAGAGCCTCGGGCTCACGGTCGACGTCGGGTTCGACGGCTACGCCGTTGGAGGACTCTCCGTTGGCGAGTCCAGGGAGCAGTTGCTCGAAACCCTCGCGCTCACGGCCCCCAATTTGCCAGCCGAAAAGCCGAGGTACTTCATGGGGATTGGGGATCCCGTCGGGATTTTGCAGGTCATCGCGCTCGGGGTCGACATGTTCGACTGCGTGCTCCCTACGCGCCTGGCCCGGCACGGCGCGGCCCTGACACCGGATGGCCGCATCAACCTCAAGAACGCGCAGTTTCGCAGGGACTTTGGGCCGCTCGACCCCGAATGCTCCTGCGAGGCGTGTGCGGGCTACAGCAGGGCGTACCTGGCGCACCTGGTCAGGGAGAACGAGCTTCTGGGTCACAGGCTCATCACGCTGCACAACGTACGGTTTACCGTTAACTTGTGCCAGCAGGCACGGCGGGAGATAGAAGCTGGCAGTTTCGCGTCGTGGTCGCGGGCCTGGATCTTGCGCTACACCGGCTTAAATGGGTGAAATCTTGCCGTATACCCCCGCGAGCGTAAGGGTATTTGGCGCTACAGGAACCCCACCTCTTTCCATCCGGAATGTCTCGCGAACTTCCGTTGTACGGGGTTCTCCAAAGTACACGCATGTCGTTCCGCGGAGGGGATGAAAATTGTCGTGTCTAGCCCTCTCGGGGTAGGCGCCCTTCCCGCCTGGGGTGTAGAGTATGTGTCGCGCACCAGGGGCGGGGGTCTGACATCACTTCCTTCCTCCCTCTACAGAGAAAGGTAGTGAAGATGAGAAGATCCGTCCTACTGCTGGCGGCCCTCGCCACAGCGGTGCTCCTTGCAAGCGGTGCTGCGCTAGCCGTGACCCCCACCGGCGCCCCCAACGGACATGCCAAAGGCCCAGGTGCGGCGCTCGACGGCGCCCTAAGGTCCCTCGTCGCCAGGCACGGCGGCCCCCCCGGGGCCATCGCCATCGTGCAGCGCGGCAAGCACAGGGAGGTCCATACGTTCGGGGTGCGCGACCTGGAGAGCGGGCAGCGCATGCGCCCTGGCGACCGCATGCGCATAGCGAGCACCGCCAAGGCCTTCTCCGGCGCGGTCGCGCTCTCGCTGGTGAGCAAGGGCAAGCTTTCCCTGGACGACACCATCGGCGAGCGCCTGCCTGAGCTGCCCGACGCCTGGTCGGAAGTGACCTTGAGGCAGCTGCTCAACCACACCAGCGGGATCCCAGATTTCTCCTCGGACGAGGACTATCGGGAAGCGGTCTTTGCCAGCTTCAAGAAGGCGCCCCCGCCTGAGGAGCTGCTCACCTATGTGTACGACAACGATCCGCTCTTCAAACCAGGCTCCAGGTACCACTACTCCAACTCCGACAACATAGCCGTGGCGCTTATGGTCGAGTCGGCCACGGGTAGGAGCTACGAGGGCCAGCTCCGGGAGCGAGTCTACGAACCCCTCGGCCTGAGGCGGACCACCCTGCCGAAGGGGGCTAACCTCAAGGAGCCCTACATCCACGGCTACGACAACGACCCCAAAGACCAACCCCCCGAGGACTACAGCGAGATAATTGCCGCAGGCTGGTCGTGGGCCTCAGGGGGCATAGTGTCCACGCCCTCGGATCTCAACAAGTTTATCCGCGGCTACGTCGGCGGCGATCTCTTCGACGGTCACACCCGGGCACAACAGCGTCTTGTGCTGGAGGGGGGAAGCTCGGAGCCACCCGGTCCCGGGTACAATTCCGCCGGGCTGGGCGTCTTCCGCTACCAGACGAAGTGCGGGACGATGTGGGGCCACACGGGCAATACCTCCGGCTACACCCAGTTCATGGCCTCAAGCCCTGACGGCAGCCGCTCGGTGGTGGTGTCCGTCAACGAACAACTCACCCCCATCCCCAGAGAAGGGGCTCCTGGCGCCTTCGAGGCCTTGCGCAGGGCGGAGGAGCGCGCCGTGTGCGCCGCGCTGTCCGACCGATAGCGTAACCCTGCCGGTTGTAGGCGAGCGGCCGGGGCTATGACGCTTCGGCTGCTCTATTTACCCACCTTCGGGGAAGGGAGATTCTGGGTAGTTGGCATACGGTATCTTGCATAGGTGGTCACCAGAGTTCTTCTCAGGGTAGGTTATCTCCGCCGCAACGTTGCGTGCCGAACCCTAGATGTTGTGGTGTCGGATAAACATACGAAGACGTGCACAAGATCCGAAGAAACCAAAGAACCGAACTAGGGGCAACGGTCCGGCGCAGCGAGCCGGATAGAAAGGCGAAGAACGATACGAACAGCCCGAACACGTCCATCGCTTCGCCGAGCAGCCCCTCGATGTGGTGTCCGGCGAAGTACTCGGGCACGTTGGCCACAGCACTATCAGGGGACCCCGGTCTCGGCAACGGCACGTGCGAGAAATAGAAAGACACGAAAACGAGCGCCGCGCCACCGGCTACGCGCGTTGGCTTTCGCCGGACCTTAAATGGTCCTTCCCCAGCCTGGCATGCTATACGGGTGTGGTGGAGGGTAGCTTCCGGCATCTACGCAACCGGTTCGGGCACGCCCCCCGGGCATGCTAGGGCACACGCGCGACGTTTACGTCCTACCGAGATCGAACGCATACCGTTCCCAAGGTCTGGAATGACAGTCCACCGTTGGACCGTTCGGGAGCATTGCCATTTTGACGACCTACAAGTTGGAGGCAGATGAGCTAGAATGATTCCCCGATCCTATGGGTAGTCGTCGAAACAACGTGATCGTGCTGGCCCTCGTCGTCGTCCTTCTCGGGGTGGCCGCCTACTTCATCTTCATAAACGAACCCGTGTCGAAATCTACGCAACTCGGGCTCGATTTGCAGGGCGGCGTCAGCGCGCAGCTGGAAGGCTCGCAGACGGGCGGGGGTAAGGTCACGCGCGAGGAGATGCAGCAGGCGGCGGACCTGATCAGGCAGCGCATAGACCGACTCGGCGTGGCCGAACCGGACGTTAGGGTCCAGGCGGAAGACCAGATCGTCGTCCAGATCCCCGGCGTGGAAAATCCGGACGAGGTGATCGAGATCATCGGCAGCACGGCCCAGCTCGGCTTCTACCAGGTGCTGGCGGCCGACCCGCAGCCCAACATCCCGGATGAGGAGATCCAAGCGACCAGACGGGATGTAACCGAGACCCTCAAGGACGACGACGCCTACGAGAAGGGGAAGACGAAGATCCTCTTCGAGGAGACCCCTTCCTTGGAAGGTAATGGGACCGACGTCAACGGCTACATCGTCAGCAAGAACCCTGACTTGACGGGCGACTCCCTCAAGCAAAACGGGGCGACCGTCGAGTTCGACCAGGCCAGTGGCAAGCGCATCGTGAGCCTCGAGCTCACTTCTGAGGGTGGACGTCAGATGGGTGACCTGACCGAGAACATGCTGGCCGACGCTGCTACTAGCGGGGAGCCTGCGCTGCTCGCGATCGCGCTCGACCAGGATATCCAGAGCGCCCCGCAGGTTACGGAGCCCCTCGGCCAGAATATCTCCATCTCCAACGATGGCCTGCCACAGGGACTTCCCGAAGACGAGGCCAAGCAACTGGAGACCGTTCTCAACACGGGCGCGCTGCCGGTTAATATGCAGGTGATCTCCCAGACAACCGTCGGGCCGACGCTGGGCTTTAGCTCGCTCAGGAGCGGGCTTCTGGCCGCCCTCGTCGGGTTCGGGCTAGTACTCCTTTTGCTGCTCGTGATCTACAGGGCTTTAGGCGTGGTCGCCGACCTCGCCTTGCTCATCTACGCGTTCTTGCTCTGGGGGCTGATCGTGATCATCCCCATCACGGTGACGCTGCCAGGAATAGCTGGCATCGTTCTCTCCATCGGGGTTGCGGCCGACGCGAACGTGGTGATCTTCGAGCGGATCAAGGAGGAGATCCGACGCGGTAAGACGCCGAGGAGCGCCATTCAGGCCGGCTACGACAAGGGCTTTAGGGCCATACTCGACGGGAACGCGACCACCCTGATCACGGCGTTCATCCTGTTCGCTCTTTCGAGCGGGTCTGTTCGTGGCTTCGCCGTCTTGCTTGCGCTCGGCGTGGTGCTCTCGATGTTCACGGCGATCGTGATCACACGCGCTCTCCTCGGTATTCTCTCGGATCGCGGCTTCCAACTCTCGCCGGCGTTGATTGGGGTTTCGAAGGCAAGCATGGCCAAGGCGCAGCAGGCGAGGTAGGCGTGTTCGAGAACGTAGATTTCGTCGGCGGCTGGAAGCTGTATTTCTCGATCTCCGGCGTTCTGCTGCTCGTTGGGGCCATCGCCATAGCGCTCGGCGGGCTCAACTTCGGAATAGACTTCCAGGGCGGGGCGCAGTTCACCGTGGCGAACTCCGAGCGCCAGCTCAGCGACGAACAGATACAGGGCGCGCTGCCGGAGGAGATAGCGGCCGATTCCGTAATAACGACGCTGGGACAGGACGGTTACGAAATCAGAACCCCGGTCATTGATGGCCAGGAGGAGCAGATCCAGATCCGAGACTCTCTCAGTGAGGTTTCCGGGGGTGAGGTCAGCGTCACTACCGTGAGCCCAGCGTTCGGCCAGCAACTGAGGAACCAGGCGCTTCAGGCCGTCATCGCCGCGTTGCTCGTCATCGTCGTCTTTATCAGCTTCCGGTTCCAGTTCGCGTTTGCCTTCGCCACGATGGCAGCGCTAATACATGACATACTCCTGACCGTAGGCTTCTACGCCATCGTGGGCAGGGAGGTCGGGCTGGTAACCGTCGTCGCCGTGTTAACCGTGCTTGGCTATTCCATCTACGACACCATAATTATCTTCGACAGGATCAGGGAGAACGCCCCGACCGTCGGCTACAACAGGCGTCGCTTCGACGACATGATCAACCGTTCCATCCGGCAGGTCGTGAGGCGTTCGATATATACCTCGATCTTCGCCGTGATCCCGCTTGTCGCCCTCCTGATCTTCGGTGAATCCACTTTGAGCGACTTCGCTTTCGCCCTACTTGTCGGCACCATTGCCGGTACCTACAGTTCGATCTTCATCGCCTCGCCCGTCCTCTCGCTCTACAAAGCCTGGCGCGCGGGAAGGCTGAAGACCGCGCGCACCGCATAGTGGCTCTCGGCAATATCTGGTCGTGTGGCTTGCACGTTCGTTATCATGTAGCTGGTGCAAACTCTATTCGGGAGGTATTTATGCGTGGGACGGTCAGCGAGACGCTGGAGCGTTTGATCCTTTTGCAGATAGGGGCGGCCGCGGCGACGCGGGACCGGGTACAGGAGGTCGTGGACTCACTCATCGAGCAGGGACGCGTCGAGCGCGAGGAGGGTCGCACGGTGGTCGACGACGTGATGAACCGCGCCCGCGAGCGCTCGACCGGGGCCCGGTCGCTAGTGGATGCTTCGCTGCAGCAGGGCTTCAGGAGGACCGGCCTGCCTACGAGGGAGGACTACGAGGATATGGTCTTCCGCGTAGAGCAGCTAGAGCACAGGGTGAGGATGCTAGAGGACCGTCCGGCGGCTCCTCCTCCGCCGGCCGGAGAACCTGAGGTTCCGCCCGAGCCCAGGGACGCCCCGGAGACACCGCCGGGACTGTAGCGGGGAGCCGGCGGGGCCGGGAGCGTGGTCGACGCAGGAGTTCCCCAGGCGACCCGGCCGGGGAACCTCAGGCGCTTCTCCCAGATCAGCCGCGTCCTGATCCGTCACGGGTTCGGGTTCGTTTTCGACGTAAGGCGGGACCGCAGGGAGAAGAAGGGCCTTCAGGAGTTCCTGGCGCCCAACTTCGGCGTGAGGCTGCGCCGCACCCTCGATGACCTCGGGCCAACCTTCGTCAAGTTCGGCCAGGTCCTCTCTACCCGCTCGGACATACTACCCGATGGCGTCCTCTTCGAGCTCCAGAAGCTGCAGGATACGGCGACGCCCATGCCCGCCGGGGTCGCACAGGGGATAATCGAGCGGGAACTAGGGGCCCCGGTCGACGAGGTGTTCGCTTCGTTCGACCCTGTTCCGCTCGGCTCCGCGAGCATCGGGCAGGTCCACAGGGCGGTGTTGCGTGGGGGAGAGACCGTGGCGGTAAAGGTGCAGCGGCCCGAGGCGCCGCGCAGGGTAGAGGGAGACCTCGAGCTCATGCGGGACTTCGCCGCGTTGCTGGACCGCAGGTTCGGGCGCAGCTTGTTTGTAGACGTACGTGGTCTCGTCGCCGAGTTCGAGGTCGTGATCAGGCGCGAACTGGACTACAGCGCCGAGGCGGAGAACGCCCGGCGCTTCGCGGCGAACTTCGCGGGCACGCAGGTCATCGTCCCGGGGATCTATCTCGAACTCTCCACCTCGAACGTCTTGACGGAGGAGTACATCGAGGGGACGAGGTTCAGGGACATCCGCCCTCTGGCGCTCACGCCCTCCGAGCGGCGGCGCGTCGCCTCCATGGGCGCCGATGCGATCTTCAAGATGGCCTTCGAGGACGGGTTTTTTCACGGCGATCCCCACCCGAGCAACCTCCTCCTGACGCCCTCGGGAGATCTTGCCCTGCTCGATTTCGGCATGGTCGGCTACATGAGCCAGGGTGACATCGAGGCGCTGTCGCGGCTGTTTATAGCGGTGATACAGCGCGACGCCCCCGCGGCCCTACGTGGTCTCGAGCGACTCGGCGTGACCTACGCGACCGAGGTACGCGGCGACCTGGTGCAGGACCTACGCGAGTTCCTGAACAAGTACTCCGGGCTCTCCGTCGGCGAGGTCACGCTAGGGCAGGCGCTCTCCGAACTTGTCGCGCTCGCCCGCCGCTACAGGCTCAGGATGCCGCCCGTTTTCCCGCTGCTTACAAAGGCGCTCGTAACCGCAGAAGGGCTTGCCCGCTCCATAGATCCGACCATCAACGTCTACGAAGTCGCGAGGCCGTACGCGCAGAGGCTTCTCACCCAGCGCTACAGGCCGGGGGCCTTGCTAGAGGTGGTCGAGGAGCGCTCGCTCGAGTACGCCCGCTACTTCGAAGACTATCCGGATCAGATCACACAACTACTTACCGAAGTCTCGGACGGTGAGCTGGAGGTGCAGCTCAAGCATGGTGGCCTCGATGAGATCGTCGGAAGCGTCGATGTACTGGCAAATCGACTTGTCTTCGCCGTCGTTACCGCGGCCCTATTCATCGGGTCATCCATGCTCGGCGCCTTCGACGTCGGTGGACCCAACGTGCCCGTTATCGGAGCATCCCTCGTCAGCTTCGCCGGCTTCACGCTCTCCCTGGTCCTGGCCGCCATACTCTTCGTGATCGTTTTCAGGTCGGGTAGACTTTAGGCTTCAGTTCGTGTGGGAATTGGCAAGGGTTTAGGATGATACATACAGGGAAGACAGGAGGCGGTTGGGCAAAATGCCGCATCCAAGTTCTGATGCCATGCTCCTGTTGCCTGATGCCTTACTGATATAATTTACCCATGGAACCCGTTCGTACAGAGGAACGTCCCAGGGCTTTAGCGGCGCCGAGTGTATCCATCTCTTCTCTCATAGAGAAGGTGGCGGCTTACGGGCCCGAGGGGACGGAGGAGTTGATCGCCGACGCCTACAACGCGGCCCACGCCGCGCACAGGGGTCAGGTCCGCAAGAGCGGCGAGCCTTTCGTCTACCATCCGCTCGCCACGGCCGACGTTCTCGCCGAACTCCGCCTCGACACGACGACCATCGCCGCCGCGTTGCTGCACGACGTTCTGGAGGATACCGGCACGGGCAAAGATGAGTTGGCCGAGCGGTTCGGGGATGAGATCGCCGAGATCGTCGACGGCGTAACCAAGTTAAAGCGGCTTCCTTCGGGGAACCTGGAAGAGGCTCAGGCCGAGTCGCTCAGGAAGATGATCGTGGCCATGAGCCGCGACGTGCGCGTCATCATCATCAAGCTCGCCGACAGGCTGCACAACATGAGGACCGTCGCCTACCTCAAGCGCGAGACCCAGCTTAAAAAGGCTACGGAGACGCTGGAGATCTACGCCCCCCTCGCGCACAGGCTCGGGATCTACTCCATAAAATGGGAGCTGGAAGATCTCTCCTTCGCCACCCTCCACCCACGCCGTTACGAGGAGATAAAGAGCCTCGTCGCCGCGAGGCGGGGGGACAGGGAGGCTTTCATAAACGGGACGGCGGCGGAGCTCTTGCGGCACCTGCGCGAGACGAGCATTGAGGCCGAGGTACACGGGCGGGTCAAACACTTTTACTCCATCTACAATAAGATGGTCCGCCGCAACAAGGAGTTCAACGAGATATACGACCTCGCCGGCCTCAGGGTCGTGGTCTCTGACGTGCGCGACTGTTACGGCGCCCTCGGGGTCATACACTCGATCTGGAAGCCGATCCCTGGCCGCTTCAAAGACTACATAGCGATGCCGAAGTTCAACATGTACCAGTCGCTTCACACCACCGTTATGTCGAATGAAGGGAAGTTGCTAGAGATCCAGATTCGGACCGCAGAGATGGACACGACGGCGGAGTTTGGTATCGCGGCCCACTGGATGTACAAGCATGGCCTTACCGACCGCCAGGTCGACCGGCTGACGTGGCTCAAAAGCATGATGGAGTGGCAGAGGGAGACGACCGACGCCACGGAGTTTATGGAGTCCTTGAAGGGCGAGCTCGTCGCCGATGAGGTCTTTGTTTTCACGCCTAAGGGCGACGTTGTCAGCCTCCCGAGTGGGGCTACGCCGATAGACTTTGCGTACCACGTCCACACCGAGGTCGGCCACCGCACCATAGGGGCCAGGGTCAACGACAGGATCGTGCCCCTCGACTCCGAGCTTGTCTCGGGTGACAGGGTCGAGGTCATAACGGGCAAGAACTCAGGGCCGAGCCGCGACTGGCTGGCCGTCGTCCAGAGCGGTCGGGCCCGTAACAAGATCCGCCAATTTTTCAACAAGGCCGACCGCGAGGACAACCTGAGCCTGGGGCGAGAAAAGATCCTTGCGCTTCTGAAGAAACGTCGTATCGGCAAGGTCCCCTCGGGCGTCCTCGAGGACGTTGCCCGCGCTACCAACCATTCCTCGCCTAACGACATGTTCGCCGCCGTTGGCGCTGGCGTGCTCTCGGCCGATAACGTCGCCGGCCGCATCATCGAGTACGTACGTCCCACAGAGGAAGTTGAGCAACCCAAGAAGGAGACCCCGGCGCTCACTCCACTTCCGCTGCCGGGCGACGCGGGCGGGACCGACGAGCAGACCGGGGTGCGCGTCGTAGGGTCGAGCGGCATCCTTACAAGACTTGCCCGCTGCTGCACCCCGATGCCCGGCGACAACATCGTCGGGTACGTCTCCCTTGGCCGCGGCGTCGTTGTCCATTCCGGCGGCTGTGTCAACGCCAGGGCCCTGGAAGCCAGGGACCCCGAGCGCTTCGTCGAGGTCGAATGGGCCACCGGGTCGGACAAGCTCTTCAACGTGGAGCTGCTGGTCGAGGCGCTCGACAGGATGCATCTCCTCAAGGACATTACGTCCACGATCTCGGACGCCGGCGTCAATATCCTCTCGGCCAGGGTCGACACCATCGAGGACCGTACGGCCCTGAGCCGCTTCGCGTTCAAGGCGGCGGGCGTGCAGCACGTCGAGGAGGTTATACGCAAGATTCGCAACATTCCCGACGTCTACGATGTCTACAGGGTCTCCCGCGACGGCACACCGCTGGAGAATTAGGAATGCCCGTGACCGAGATCGAACAGGTGACGCTCTCGATGGCCGGCTTCGAGGTGAACTCTTATGTGATCCACGCGCCAGAAGGCGACATCATCGTGGACGCCGGGGCCGAGCCCGAGAAGATCCTGGGCGCGACGCGGGCCCCCGTGGCGGCGATCCTGGTGACCCACGGCCACGCCGATCACATAGACGCACTGGAGTTCGTGCGTGGGGAGACGGGAGCTACGGTCTACATGCACCCCGCCGACGCCGAAGCGAAAGTTGGGGACTACGCGCCCCTAGAAGACGGGCGCTTACTCGAAGTCGCGGGTCTTGGTATCAGGGTCTTTCACACGCCGGGTCACTCCCCGGGATCTGTTACTTTCGTTGTGGGTCAGGATCAGATAGTCGGCGACCTCATCCTGCCGGGAAGCGTCGGCCGGACGGACTTACCAGGCGCTTCATGGGAGGAGATCGAAGCCTCCATCCGCAAAGTGATGCCCCTCTGGGAAGAGGAGACGCGCCTGTACGCGGGCCACGGTCCCGTCCTTGTTGCGTCCGAAGAGCTGCGCACAAACCCTTATCTCCCCCCTGGGCCCTCGTGACGGCCTACAGGGGACCTAGGGGTACATACGACGTATTTAAAGGAGCGAGGGAGCCGCACGAACGGCCCGAGTTGTGGACATTCGTCGAAAACAGGGCAAGGGAGCTATTCGCCCGCTACAACTACTCGGAGATTCGAACTCCCGTCTTCGAGGAGGCGGGGCTCTTCGCCAGGACGGCGGGAGAAGGCTCGGACATCGTCGTTCAGAAGGAGATGTTTACCTTCACGGATAAAGGCGAGAGGGAGATGGCGCTCAGGCCTGAAGGGACGCCGGGGGCCGTGCGGGCTTACATAGAGCACAATTTGTACAAGCTGGCGCAGCCGATCAAGCTCTTCTACATAGGCCCTATGTTCCGCCAGGAGCGCCAGCAGAGGGGCCGCTACAGGCAACACACCCAGATCGGGGTCGAGGCGCTGGGCACCTCGGACCCGCTGGTGGACGTGGAGGTCATCTCACTCCTGTACGCGATCCACAGGGCGGTCGGCGTGAACGACGAGGTCGTCCACGTGAACAACCTCGGTGATGCTAAGAGTAGAGAAGCCTACGTCCCCGAGCTTCGCGCCTACCTCCAGAAACACGCCGCCTGGCTCGACCCCGACTCACTCGCCCGCATGGACACGAACCCCTTACGCACGTTCGACTCAAAGCACGAGGGGACGCAGGCCGTGCTGGCCGAGGCCCCGAGGATCACCTCGTACCTGAGCGAGGAGGCCTCCTCGCACCTGGCAGCCGTGCTCGAAGGTCTCACGGCGCTCGGCGTGCCTTACGAGATCGACGACGGGCTGGTGCGTGGCCTCGACTACTACACGATGACGGTGTTCGAGGCCAAGAGCAGCGCCCTCGGGGCGCAGAACACTGTCGGCGCGGGAGGCAGGTACAACGGTTTGATCTCCGACCTTGGTGGTCCCGACCTCGGAGGGATCGGGTGGGGTTCTGGCGTCGAGCGGATGCTCTTGGCCGCCGCCTCGCAAGAAGAAAGTACCGGCCTGGACGTGTTCTTCGTGACGCTCGCCCCCGAGGCACGCATCCCTGCGATGACGCTCGCCGACGCCCTCAGGGAAGAGGGGATATCCGCCGATCTCGACTACGGAGGACGCGGAATGCGGGCGCAGTTCAAGCAGGCCGACCGCGCGGGCGCCTCCTACGCAGTAATACTCGGCGAAGACGAGCTCGCGCGCGGCGTGGCCACGGTGCGGGACATGGCATCGGGCGAAGAACGATCTGTGCCCGTGGCCGAAGGGCCGAAGGATCTGCTCCTAACCGTCTCAGGCTGAGCCTGGTGGATCTGCCCAGGACCTTGATCTCTACCTTCCGCGGGGCCGCCTACCCGGTCGTTCTCACCGGCTCGGGTATCTCCGCCGAGAGCGGTGTCCCTACCTTCAGGGAGGCCCAGACCGGGCTATGGGCGCGCTTCGATCCGCAAGAGCTCGCGACGCCGGAGGCTTTCGCGCGTGACCCCAAACTGGTCTGGGACTGGTACGCGTGGCGGCGCAAGCTCGTGTCGGAGGCCCGACCGAATGCGGGCCACCTGGCCATAGCAGAAGCGCAGGAGACATTCCCGAACTTCACCCTCGTAACCCAGAACGTCGATGGGCTGCACCAGAGGTCGGGCAGCAGCGGTGTCGTCGAACTGCACGGCAACATTTGCCGAACCATGTGCTCGGTCGAGGGAACAGAGGTCGAAACCTACGACGATAGCGAGTCGCCACCCCTTTGCCCGGCGTGCGGGGCACCGCTCAGGCCCGACGTGGTGTGGTTCGGCGAGATGCTGCCGTACGTGGCCCTGGGGGTGGCCACGGAGGCCGCGCGCCGGTCAGACGTCTTCCTATCGGTCGGTACTTCCAGCCTCGTATATCCCGCCGCGGCGCTACCTTTCGAGGCCATCGAAAATGGGGCGATGGTCGTTGAGATAAACCCCGGGGAGACCCCCCTTACGCCGCACGCCGACTACGCGCTGCGTGGACGTGCGGGGGATGTCTTGCCACGTCTGATCCGGGAACTCTCGAAGTAGTCCGTTTCACCAGAGCCAGCAGGACTTTCCGATCTGCCCCTACCCCGAAGATCCCGGCGCGTGCAACCCTTACGCCGAGCTGCGGTTTCCCGACGAGGTCTACGAGAGCATCCAGGAGTACCAGGAGAAGAGGCAATCCTCGTAGGGCTCGGCCTCAAGGCCGTGCTTCCCGACGCCGGAAGGGCCGTGTCGGCTGAAGACAACGGCGTAATCAATGGCGAGTTGGGCCGCTTGGGGGTTCAGTACGTCCCAGGCATGCACTTGGACGGAAAAGGACAAGAGGGGGAATCCCGTATACACTGCGGAAGCTGCCGCCACGGACTATCGGGGCCGAACGGGGCCCTCGCCAGCGGAAAGGGGCGTAACATGGGGAGACGTATGGCTCTGCTGCTGACAGCGACGGTGCTGACGATGGGGTTACTGATCGGGGGCGCGGCCCTGGCCGAGACTTTCCGCGGCACCGATCGGGACGAAAACTTCACGGGCACAAACGGGCCAGATGTAGCGTACGGTAGGGGCGGCAACGACCAGCTGTCTGGCCGGGGAGACAGCGACGAGCTCTACGGTGGCGCGGGCCGCGACCGGCTCGACGGTGGCACGGCCCGCGACGAGCTGTACGCGGCCGAGGGATCCGACCCGCTCGTGGCCGGGGGCGAAGGGAACGACTCCATGGTTGGGGGGCTAGGCAACGACACTCTCGTCGGCGGGGAGGGCGACGACGAGCTGTTCGCGGAGATAGGTGACGACCGCCTGGACGGGCAAGGCGGCGACGACGACCTCTACAGCGGCAAGGGTAGCGATAGGATCGTCGGCGGGGACGGCCAGGACGAGATCTTCGCCGGCGCTGACAATGATACGGTCCTGGCGCGCGACGGACGCAGGGACGTCGTCGAGTGCGGTAGGGATACCGACACGGTCTACTTCGATACGGGTACCGACCAAATCCAGGGAGACTGCGAGCGGCTCAACCCCTAAGTGAAGAGCTACGCCGACACACTATAGACGCTGGGCTGCCAACCCACGCCATCCAGGACGCAACTTGCCTCAACATACCGATTACGCTCCCCTTTCTCAAAACGAAGGCATCATGATCCCCGAGTGAGGGATGGTACACCCACCAAATGAGCTAGATCTAGAACCCTCTGTGCGAAGCTTGGCATACGAACAGGGCCGAAGCCCGAAAGCAACCCGATGACCTTTCGGGAAGACGAGGGTCGCACCCACAGCTTTAGGCAATTGGAAAGGGCGTGGCCACGATCATGTACTGCACCAAGCGGGGCCGTGAAATATATGAGGCTAGAGCGGCCGAGAGGGAGCATGGGGCGTGGGATCTTGGGTAAAGCGAAGGCCGCGCCCGATGCCTTGAGAGAAGGGACGCGGCCCCCGCGGGGAGGGGCGTGTGGAGCCAACGGAAGGCAGCTCCACCCGACCTCAATGCCACCTTACGCGATGCCCGAGGTCAACGCATCTACCATCATCGCGTACTACACGATGACTAGTCCAAGGTATTGCAGTCCCTACTCCAAAGTCTTAGGCTGGGATGCCCCGAAGTATGCCCCAGCCCGATATATCCGATGTAGGGGCTACGCTAGCTCGTACTCCCGCCCGATACCGCATACGACGGAAGCCTCGTGGATCCTCTCGTCCGCGGCGCGGTCCCTAGCGGCCCCAAGCAGATAGTCGGCGGTGTCGAACATGGGCTTCGTATGCCGCCGACGCAACTACTTCATGGCCTCGGTGGTTGGCCAGTCGCCCTGGTCCCCGCTGGCAACCGCGCAGACGCTGCCCAGCTCGAAGTCACAGTGAGGAGAAAGTGTAGCGCCCTCTAGACGCCTGGCTGTTTTTCCCGAAGGCTTGATGCTATCCCGGCGAGGTCGTGCGAGAGGCCTCGCGTGGCGCGTCCGGTAAGGCGAGGCGACGTCGTGACCCTGACGCAGAGCAGACGGTCGATGGGGATGCCGTGCTCGCTCAACACTGCTTCGAGATGTTCGTCTTCGAGGTCGGTCAGTGGTTCGAGGCCTCCAACCATTCGATAAACCTCGGCCTTGATGGAGAGAGAGGCACCCGAGAACTGCCAGTGTTCGGCCCTCCCGAGCCGATTGGGGTCCGAGAGTAGCCGCTCATGACGTATGCGGCCATGCTCAGCGAGCCCGGCGCTGACGCCCTCCGGAAGCGAGCCGTCGTCGGCCAACTCGATGCGGCCGCCGATCGCCCGCGCGCCACGGGATATCGCCCCGAGCTGCGTTGCGAGCCAGTCATGCGCCACCATCGTGTCGGCGTCGGTGCAGGCTATCAGACCTTCGGGACGGCCCACCCTGAGCAGACGGGCGCAAGCGGCATCCATCCCGATTCGGCGCGCGGCCCCAGACCCCTCGCCGGGGCCATCGAGGTAGTGAAGTCTCAGCCGGGGGTGGGATTTGGAGGCCTCACGTGCGCGCACTTCAGTAAGGTCGGTGCATTGGTCGAGTACGAGCAGGACTTCGTACTCGTGCGGATCGATGCCGGTTTGTGTGGCGAGAGCACGAAGGCAGGACGATATGAGGGCCTCCTCGTTTCGGGCTGGCACCACCACGCAGGCCTTGAGGGCCGGGTGTGGCGAGGGCGTCATTTGGTAAATGCCTCTCCCCGTTCGATCGGCCCGCGGCCGCCCTCGTAATCATCGTCCGCGCCGTGCGAGAGCACGCCGACGAGCTTACCCTCACTGCCGTACCAGACCGTGAAGGCCTCGCCCTTGTCCTCGAAGGCATGTTCGTCCCAACCGTCGCCCCAGGCCCAGTACTTGAGCGTCTTGTCGCCGATGGTGGACCAGAAACCCGGGGCCATGTTCCACGCGGCATCCGAGCCGGAGATCACGGTCCCGGCGATGCGCCCGTGCTCCAACGCATCGCCCCAGTGCTCGACGCTCAGGTGGCGACCGGCAGACTCGTTGTAGGCCCGCGCAATGTCCCCGACTGCGAAGACGCCGGGCGCGCTCGTCCGCATCGATGAGTCTGTGAGGACCCCTCCGTCCACCTCCAGGCCTGCGTCCTCAGCGAGCCCGGTGCGGGGCGCGACTCCCGTCCCGAACAGGACAGTGTCAGTCTCGACGGTCCCCCCGCCTTCGAGGCTCACCGTGTATCCGGTATCGGTACGCTCGATGCCCTCGATACCCACCCCCAGGCGGAGCCCTACGCCGTAGTCCCTGAGCCAAACTTCGATGCGAGCCCCTACTTCGGGGCCGAGGCGTTCTCTTTGCGGTGATTCTTCGAGGCTGATCAGGATCACCTCGGCGCCGCTCAGCGCCAGGGAGGCCGCTGCCTCACACCCGATGAAACCGCTACCCACAACGATCACTCTGTCGCCCTTGCCCACACGTCCCCGGAGGCGGACCGAGTTCTCGATGGTCCTCATGGTCAATATCTCCGGGTCGTCGGCCCCGGGAATGGGCAAGCGAATAGGTTCTGAGCCCGTCGCGAGCACGCAGGCATCGTATGACAGCTCTTCACCGTCGTCTGTCGCGACGATGTGCCTCTCTCTGTCCAGACGGGTGACCGTGGTGACCAGCCTCAGGTCGACGTCGTTCTCCTCGAACCAGCCTTCGTACTCGATGGGCAGTTCCTCGCGTGAGGCCTCGCCCCTCAGGTACTCTTTGGTTAGCGGCGGACGGTTGTACGGACCGTAAGGTTCGGAGGTCAGCAGGGTGACCCCTGCCATACCTCCGTTCTCCCTGTAGGCACGGGCAGTCGCGAGGCCGGCGGGGCCACCGCCGACGATCACCAGGTGTTCCCCGGCGTTCACGCGCGGTCCTCGAATAGGTCCACGCGGTAATCCCGCTCGATGATGGATTTCTCTCTGCGAAGTCGCGTGTGCGTTGCGAGCAACTCGTGCACCTCGTCTCCTTGCAATGGGTACGTCTTCGTCTCTCTGCGCCAGTGAACGGCGAGCAGGGCGCCACCAGGCGCCAGCCCGCGCTCGAACCTCCGCAGCACCGCGAGCATTTCTTCCCTGGGGAAGTAGTACAAAACCTCGGAGGCGACTATCAAGTCGAACGGACCCTCCGGCATCTGCTCGGGCAGCGAGCGCCTCTCGACCCTGACGTGCCGCTGGCCCGAGAGACGCTTGCGCGCCGCCAAGACGGCCCGCTCGGAGACGTCCACCGCCAATAGCTCGTCGCAGCGCTCTGCGAGCATCGCGGTAAAGACACCGATGGACGCGCCTGCTTCCAGGGCTA
Organism: uncultured Rubrobacteraceae bacterium; assembly: GCA_963830075.1. Lineage (GTDB taxonomy): Bacteria > Actinomycetota > Rubrobacteria > Rubrobacterales > Rubrobacteraceae > Rubrobacter_D. The sequence continues at coordinate 160,210 of CAWHLD010000019.1, forward strand.
TATGGAACCTGCGCTCACCGAGCACGGCCAGGGTTCTCTCGTACTTCTCGCGCTCGTATTCGCTCGTCTCGAAGGACCAGGGATCTTCGGACTCGGCGTAGAGCTTCTCGAAGTACTCCCGCCCGAGCCTTTCGTTCAAGACCGCCTCTCCGAGACGGCCCGCCTTCCCCGGCGAGCGAGGGCTGGCTCCAGGCGATGCTGTAGTAGAAATAGCTCGAGGTCACGCCTTGCCCGGTCGAGCGGCCCCGAGATGGCGAAGGGGTGGGACCCGACGGCCCTGGCAGCCTCGCCCAGGATCTCACGGCACGAGGAGGCGACGGCCTGGCGTAGTTGCGTCGAGAACTCCGGCAGCGAGGATGGGTTCCCGTCGGCGCGTACCGCCGCGTACTCCAGCCAGGCATCAATAGTGCCCCTCGCCGTGAGTATCTTTCCCGCGGCGAGCGAGACCACGTCATCGGGCCCGGAGGGACCGGCTTTTGCGGCAAGCACATCGAGGGCGGCGTCGACGGCGGCGTCGGCGATTCCCGCCCACGTGACGGCCGTGCGAACCGCATCGCGAGAAAAGTACGGCTCCCGCAATAGCTCGCCTGGCTCCCCGAGAACCGCGAGCACCGGTGCCCCGTCGAAGATGACGCGATGGCTCTCGGAAGCCCTCATTCCCGCACCCCTGAACCAGCCCCTGTCCACCTCAACGCCCCTGGAGAGGTCCACGTACGCGAGGAGCGGGGGGCCTGGACTTTCCCCGCGTACGAGTGCAAGCGCACGGTCGAGGCCCGTGGACCCCGAGCAGAAGGTCTTGATGCCGAAGAGCCTCGCTCCGTCTGGCCCTTCTACCAGCCGTGCCGGCTCTCCCTCACCCGGTATGGGGTCTGCGCCCCACACGCCGAGGCGTAGGTTTCCCGCGGCCACGGCCTCCAGCTCCGCCGAGCGCAGCGGCTCCGGGGCGAGAAGGGAGAGGCGCTCCACACCGTTGAAGTGGCCGTCGAGTATGCGGCCGACGGACCCGTCCGCGTGGGCGACGGCCCGCAGAAGGCGCCACTCCTCGTTGAAGGAGCCTCGGCGTCCGTCTCCTGCGACGGGGTCGGGAACGGGAATGGCGAGAGCGCCCGAGGACGCGAGCAGCCGGAACGCGTCAACCGGGAAGGAGGGGTTGGTGTCCCTCTCGTCCGCACCCGCTGCGATCCTTGCCAGGATAGCCTCGAGAGCGTGATTTCCCTGGAGAGCGGCTTCTTTCTTATCGAGACCTGGGATGCTCATGACGACGTTACTGTAATCGAGCGTGATGATAGTTCAAAGAGAATGCTCACACACGACGGAGCGATGTCGCTCCCGCCACCGCATCCGGAAAGTCCGGGTTTCTGTCGGGGAGGGGATGGGGGAGTTCGTCCAGCGGCGCGGGCTCCAGGCCGCGCGAGCGGGCCAGAGAGACGAGCGGTCCCACGAGGGCGACCGTTTGGGCGCAGCCATCTCGCGTCGCCCCCGGTCCGACACCGTCGTGCATCAGCACAATGGCCCCCGGTGAAATCCTGTCTTCGACACGTTCTTGCATGTCCGGGTGGGGATCCCCCCGCCAGTCCTGCGTGTCCGCGGTCCATCCGACGAGCGAGAGCTGGTGTCCGCTGGCTATAAGTATCGTCGCCGGTGTTACGACGCCCCATGGGGTCCGCCAGTATCGTACAGAAGGCCCCAGCACATCGAGCCCCGATTCGACGTCGGCCTCGATCTCCTCCGGCGGCACCGCGTCGTGGCGGAGGTGCTCCGTGCAGTGGAAGGCTACGGTGTGCCCCTCTTCCCGCATCCTGGACAGGAGGTAAGGAAAGCGACGGGCCCGCGGCGCGACGACGAAGAAAGTGGCGTGGGCGTTGGCCTTGTCAAGGGCATCCAGGACGAGCGGAGTCCAGACGGGGTCTGGCCCGTCGTCGAAGGTAAGTGCGACGGAGCGTGGCCCGTTATGCATCGCCCTAGTTGTTGCCCTCGGCCGGAAGGGATGCCGGATCGGAGCCACGTTCGCCTTCCGGGCGGCGGCGCAGCGAGATATGGAGCTCCTTGAGCTGGTCTTCTGAGACGGGACCGGGTGCGTCCATCATCTCGTCGCGGGCGGCCTGGGTCTTCGGGAAAGCCATTACCTCGCGGATGTTCGGCTGGTCGGTAAGGAGCATCAAGAAGCGGTCCACCCCTGGCGCTATCCCACCGTGCGGCGGCGCCCCGTAGCGGAAGGCGGTTAGGATCGTCCCGAACCTCCTGTGCGCCTCTTCGGGTCCGATGCCGATCACGTCGAACACCTTCTGTTGCAGGTCAGGGCGGTGTATCCTGATGCTCCCCGAGGCAAGCTCGGTGCCGTTGGCGACCAGGTCGTAGAGCTGGCCGATGACCTGGAGGGGATCCGAGTCGAGTAGTGGCAAGTCCTCTTCGCGCGGCATGGTGAACATGTGGTGCATGGGTTCGATCCTGCCCTCGTCCTCGTTCCACTCGAAGAGCGGGAAGTCCGTCACCCAGCACATGGCGAGCACGTCGGGGTCGGCGAGCCCGAGCTGGTCCCTGAAGTGGAGCCGCAGGCGTCCAAGGCTCTCGAAAACTATCGGGTTCTTGTCGGCGACGAAGAACATCCAGTCGCCTTCCTGGGCCCCGAGGGCTTCTCGCAGTGCCTCCAACTGTTCCGCGGAGAAAAACTTGGCGACGGGACTCTTCAGGCCCTCCTCCTGGACTTTGAAGTGGGCGAGGCCCCTCGCGCCCCCCGAGGCCGCAACGGCGGTGAGGTCGTCGATCTCGCGCCGCGTCAGGTCCCCGAGCCCGCCAACCGCGATGCCGCGCACAGTGCCGCCAGACTCCACAGCCCCCTTGAAGACCTTGAACTCGGAGCCTGCGGCGATCTCGGACACGTCTTCGATCTCTACGCCGAAGCGTATGTCCGGCTTGTCCGTACCGAATCGGTCCATCGACTCGGCGTAGGTGAGGCGCGGGAATGGTCTGGCGAGGAGTCGTTTCTGCGTGAGTCCTTCGACGATCTCGGTATAGAGTCCTTCCACGAGGTCGAGAACCTCGTCCTGTGTCGTGTAGCTTATCTCGAGGTCGAGTTGCGTGTGTTCCGGTTGCCTATCGCCGCGCTGGTCCTCGTCGCGAAGGGCCCTGGCTATCTGGAAGTAGCGTTCGAAGCCGGCGACCATCAAAAGTTGCTTGAACTGCTGAGGTGATTGGGGGAGCGCGTAGAACTGGCCGGGATACAGCCTCGCAGGGACCAGGTAGTCACGGGCGCCTTCTGGCGTCGAGGCCGTAAGAAGTGGGGTTTCTATCTCGACGAAATCCCGCGCGTCCAGGTAGTCGCGCATGTACTTGACCACGCGGTGGCGGAGGAGGATCTTCTCCTTCATCCTCTCCCTGCGGAGGTCGAGGTAACGGTACTTCAGGCGTAGCGTCTCGTCCACGGGCCTGTCGCGTTCGATCTCGAACGGCGGCGTCTCGGAAGGGTTCAGGATCTCGAGGTTCATGGCCTGGACCTCTATCGCGCCCGTCGGCAGGTCAGGGTTCTCGTTGCCCTCGGGACGCAGCACCACCTCGCCCTCAACGGAGATCGACCATTCTGGCCGTAGTTGCTCGGCCCGGGAAAAGACCTCCTCCCGTTCCGGGTGGAACGTGACCTGGGTGATGCCCCAGCGGTCGCGCAGGTCGATAAAGATCAGGCCACCGTGATCCCTGCGCCTGTGTACCCAGCCTGCGAGCCTGACGCTCTCGCCCGCGTTGGCCTTGCGTAGCTCGCCCGCGCTGTGGGTTCTGTACGGGTTCTTGTGGTCCTGCGAATGCAATTCGAATCTCCTTGTGCTCTGTGGCGGCACCGTCTTCTGGCCAGCCTACGAATGTTAGCCGAAATTCTCCCGGACCGAGGCCCTTTCGCCCTCCGGTCGACCCGTTGCGGTGTTTTGGGGACCGTGCTAACTTAGCGCAGATCGGGCCCGTGGGGTCGCGACGGGCTGCAGAGTTCTGCCGGGGGAGGGGTGTATCCGAAGGAGAGGCAAGGTAGGGTCACCCGCTTGGATCCCGGTGCATTTGGCGCTCCTGCTTGCCTGCGTCTTCGTGTTCGCCGGTTGCGGCGATGATGAGACCCAGGCCCCCCTGACGCCGCCCTCTGACCCGGCCACGCCGGAACCCTCCGTCGAAACGGGGGTCGGGGCTGGGCAGGTGGAGGCAACGGAGGACATGTCTTTCAGGCTCAACACAGACCAGCCAGTGCCGCCAGGCCTCGAGGAGGCGTACGGGCGGAGGGCGAGGATCGTCGTCCAGTTCTACAAGCTGGATGAGGACTCGCTCTCCTATCCGCAGGGCCTGGAGGTGGACCGCAAAGTGAGCCGTTCCATGGAGCGCCTGGGCAAGAGGTATCCGACCATCGAGTTCTTCTCTTACCAGATCTCGGACCCCGGTCCGGTCGGCGAAGAGGGCAATTTGCAACCTGGGGAGTACGGCACGCTCGCGGCGCAGATGGGGGTTGGGATCACCCCGTTCGTCGCGATGCTCGCGCCGAGCGGAGACGAGTACGTGATCACAAACCTGTACCAGGGATACGTGCCCGAGCCCGTGTTGAGCCAGGCGCTCTTCGACCTAGCGGCGGTGCAGGTCGAAGACAATACCAGCGACGTGGCCGTTACGCTCGACCAGGTCCAGACCACCGACGAGGGTGGCGGCATCGAGTTCTTTAGCGTGCGCAACCGCGGCTCCGAACCGGTGAACCTGCAGAACTTCACCCTGCGGGTCCTCGATCCCGAAACCGCGCAGGTCACCCCCGGCGCCCCTGGCGTGACGATCAACAGCGATATCAGGGTCGAGCCCGGCGAGAGCGTTTCGCTGGGACGCGTCCCCGACGTCGTTGATGACGAAGGCGAGAAGGTAGATGGCACCTTCGAGGGAGGCTCGGCCCTCGACCTCGCTCCCGGGGATCAGGTCGCACTTCTGGACACCGGCGGCGCGGTCGCCTCGACGATTACCGTCTGAGGCGCGAAGACGCGCTCTACGGCTGACATTTCGGGCCTTTGGGTTACACTAGAAGCGACGATGATGGACCCGGTTTACCTCGACAACGCCGCAACTACGCCGCTGGATCGGCGCGTGCTCGAGTCGATGCTTCCGCACCTGGGAGGGGCGCGCGGTAACCCTTCTTCGCTGCACTCCTTCGGCAACGACGCGCGTGAGGCTATAGAAGGGGCCCGCGCTTCTGTCGCGGCCCTGATCGGGGCTTCTCCCGAGGAGATAGTGTTTACGAGCGGCGGCACGGAGTCGGATGCGCTCGCCGTCCTCGGCATGGCAAGGTCGGCCCCTCTCGAGAAGCGGCACGTGGTCGTCTCGCGCGTGGAGCACGCGGCGGTGCGTGAAGACGCGGGGCACCTGAAGGAAGAAGGCTTCGAGGTGTCCTGGATCGGGGTCGACGCCGACGGCGTCGTGGACCTGGACGAGTTCACCGCCGCGTTGCGACCAGACACGGCGCTCGCAGCGGCTATTTGGGCGAACAACGAGGTCGGCACCGTCGAGCCCGTACGCGAGCTTGCCGAAGCCTGCGCCGAAAGCGAGGTGCCGTTCCACTCGGACGCGGTCCAGGCCGCCGGGAGAGTCCGTATCGACGTCTCGGAGACGCCAGTCTCGACAATTGCCCTCTCCGGCCACAAGCTCTACGGGCCGCAGGGCGTCGGCGCCCTGTACGTACGTGGTGGCGTCTCGCCCGAGCCCACCGTTTTCGGCGGAGGCCAGGAGAAAGGCCTGAGGAGCGGGACCCAGAACGTCGCAGGAATTGTTGGACTTGGCGTGGCGGCAAGGCTGGCGCGCGAGGAGTTGGACCGGCGGGTCGCGCACGAAAGAGCCCTGCGCGACCGAATTCTGGCCGGGATAGAGGCGATACCGGACGTGCAACTGAACGGACACAGCGAGCGCCGGCTCTCCAACAACGTTCACCTCACGGTAGCGGGCGTCGAGGCCGAGAGCCTTGTCCTGTTCCTCGACTCGCTCGGCTACGCCGTCGGGAGCGGCTCGGCCTGCTCCTCGGGGGGGCACAAAGCGTCGCCGGTCCTGCTCGCTATGGGACGGTCCGACCGAGAGGCGTTCTCCGTAGTCAGGATCACGGTGGGCAAGGACAACACCGCAGAAGAGGTCGATGGGTTCCTCGAAGCCTTCTCTACAGCGGTGGCTCGACTTAGGGAACTCTCCCCGCTGTACGCGGGCTGAAAGTAGGTAATTGGTGACGGATCGTTACACTCCACAGGTCGTAGACCATCTCGTCCGGCCGCGCAACGCCGGTGAGATCCCAGACCCCTCCGGAAGGGGCGAGTCCGGTGACGCAGCGTGCGGCGACATCGCGTGCTTTACAGTTGGAATCTCTGACAACTTTCTGGAAGAGATTCGCTACAAGGTCTACGGTTGCGCGGCGTGCATCGCCGCTGGCTCGGCCCTCACCGAACTGGCCAGCGGCAAGCACCTCATCGAGGCGGCCCGCATCTCGAAGGTGGACATAGAAAGCGCCCTGGGAGGGCCACTCCCCGCCGGCAAAGAACACGCGCTCACGCTCGTCCTCGACGCCATGCACAAGGCCTTCGAGGACCACTGGAACCGGACTGCGGGCGAGATGCTCCTCGAAGGAGGGGCCAGACCGGCAACCGGAGGCAAGAGCGTCGTCGCTGCGATGAGCGGGGGCGTCGACTCCGCGGTTACGGCCTTGCTCCTGAAGGAGGAAGGCTACGACGTCGTCGCCGTCACGTTCCGGTTACACGATGGTGAGAGGGGTAGCCGCTCGTGCTGCTCGCCCGACACGGTTCTCTTCGCCCGCGACACGGCGCACAGGATGGGCCTGCCGCACTTCACGCTTAACCTCAAGGAGCTTTTCGACAGGCGGGTCATGCAGGACTTCGTCGGCTCCTACGAGGCAGGAAGAACCCCCAACCCCTGCGTCGCGTGCAACGCCCACGTCAAGTTCCACGCCTCCGCTTTCCTCGCAGATGAGCTGGGCTACCATCACGTCGCGACGGGCCACTACGCCAGGGTCGAAGAGGGCCCCGCGCTCGCGCGTCCCGTGGACGAGAGCAAGGACCAGACCTACGTGCTCTGGCCCGTGCCAAGGGAGCTGTTGTCGCGCACGATCTTCCCCCTTGGTGATTACCGCAAGACCGAGGTGCGCGCGATCGCCGAGGACCGTGGACTTGCCGTCGCCTACACGCCCGAAAGCCAGGACATCTGCTTTATCCCGGACGGGAACTACCGCGGGTTCGTCCGCAAGAAGGTGACGGCGGAGCCGGGGGACGTCGTCGACCGAGAGGGTCAGGTGCTCGGCCGTCACGCGGGCGTCGTCGATTTCACCGTCGGCCAGCGGCGGGGGATCGGCGTCTCCGCGCCGGCGCCACTCTACGTCACCGAGGTACGTCCGAATTCCGGGCAGGTCGTCGTCGGCCGCAAGCGGGACCTCGAGGTTCGGGAGGTAGCGGTAAAGGACCTCAACTGGTTCCTCGAACCGGGTGAGGCAACCTCTATACAGGTCCGCTACAACGGTGGGCCGGTCGCCTGTACGGTCGAGGAGGGCAACGAGGGCGAGCTGGTAGCCCATCTCGACGAGCCGGTGGTCGGTGTCGCGCCTGGGCAGTCCGCCGTCTTCTACACGGAGGACGGCGAGCGGGTCGTCGGGGGCGGCGTTGTGGCGCGCAGGGGCTCTTGAGGGCGGAACATCTCCCCGATCGCAGTTATAATCCGGGTTTCAGGGGACCTAGGACCGAGGAGCGGTAAGGTTTGGAATTATTCGTAGAGTTGATGAAGGGTTTGCTCTATGCGGGAATAGCCGTTGCTTTCTTCGTTCTCGCGTGGATGTTCTTACGTCTGGCGAGCATTTTCTCGACCACGGAGCAGTCGATCAAGGACGTCTCGGAGCAGGTCGTCCCGCTTCTTGGCAAGACGCACGTCACGGTCGATAACATAAACAGCCAGCTCTCGCAGCTCGACGGGGCTGTTGGTGACGTTGCCGGCATGACGGGCGAGCTCGACCAGACGACCGCGGTGATCACGCGCGGGGTGAGGGGGGGCGTGATCAAGGTCTCCTCGGCGACGGCGGGCCTCTCGCGTGGGATCAGCACCTTCCTGGGCGGCGAAAGTCGTCCCGAGGGGGAGGAGTCCTAGTGGCGAGCTGGGGCAGGGTCGTTGCTGGTGTCGTGATCGGGGTTGCCGGAACGGTCTACGCGACGAACGAGGATGTGCGCAAGAGGCTGCCCAAGGCGGCTCGGGACCTCCCCGACAACGTGCGTCGCCGATTCGAGAACGCGGTCTCGGCCGGGCGCGACGCGTCGGCGCGCCGCCGGGAGGAGATCCTGCGCGACCTCGAAGATCACGGCGGCGGGCACCATACAGCACGCGGGGCGCCGCCGGACCCGGACGGAGAGGAACGGTCCGAAGTACCCAAAGAAGACATACCGGACGAGGAGCGCACTGAAGTACCCACAGAGTCACCCGAAGGACGCTGAGAGAGGGATTCGCTTGACCGAAGATCACCGCGAGGAGTACGCATACCTCAGGCTCCCACCAAATGAAGAGATGCGATCTTGTGTTGGCCTCGTGCTGGCTGGGATGGTGGCGAGGGCCGAGGTCGGGGTCGGGGGTTTGGAAGAGGCCGTGGAGGTACTAGAGGAATTCCACGCCGACGACTCTCCGACCAACTTTCGTTTCTCCCTCGCCGGCGGGGGGGTGCTGGCCGAGGTCGAAGAACCGAGCTCCGGCGGGAGCGATGAGACGCGCTGGCGCCCCGTTGTGGAGTTGGTTTCGTGAGCCGACGCTACCGGAGGCCGGACAAAGCGCGCACGCGACGCCTGCTCGTCCGCTACCACAAACGCGGCGACGAGAACGCCAGGGAGCGGGTCATCCAGGAGCAGCTCCCCCTGGCAGAGTTTCTAGCCCGCAAGTTCGCGGGGCGCGGGGAGCCGTTGGACGATCTGGTCCAGGTCGCTTCCGTCGGCCTCATAAAGGCTGTAGACCGCTTTGACGTAGACCGCAAGATCGAATTCTCGACCTACGCGACCCCGAACATACTGGGTGAGATCAAGCGTTACTTCCGAGACAAGGGCTGGGCGATGCGCGTCCCGCGCGGGTTGCAAGAGCTTCGCCAGGCGGCGAAAGAGGTGATCCGGGACGAGACGGTAAAGACGGGCCGGTCGCCTTCCCTGCAACAGCTCGCCGACACCCTGGACGCCGACGTCGAGGGTGTGGCCGAGGCGTTGACCCTCGGTAGGGCCTACAACACGGCCAGCCTCGACGCGCCCGTAAGCCAGGACGAGCCCGAGGGCGATACCATCATCGATTTGCAGGCCGACGACGGGTCTCAGGTAGAGGGCCTCGAGGACAGGCTTCTGCTCCAGGAAGCCATCGAGAGCCTCAAGGACCAGCAACAGCAGATCCTGAAGCTGCGCTTCAACGAAGGCAAGACGCAGACCGAGATCGCCGACCACATAGGAGTTAGCCAGATGCACGTCTCCCGCCTACTCAGGCGGGCTATCGAAGACCTGCGCGTAGAGCTCGAGCACCTCGAAGAAGTACGCGAGACCAGCGAGTTGACCCCGGACGGAGCGCATGCAGAGTAGCGAGATCAGACAGCGTTTCCTGGACTTTTTCAGGGAGCGGGGCCACCGGTTGTACCCGAGTTCTTCCTTGATCCCGCACGATGACCCGACGGTCCTACTGACGACCGCCGGGATGCAGCAGTTCATCACCTATTTCACGGGACAGGACAGGCCGCCCACCCCTCGGGCCACGAGCGCCCAGAAGTGCTTCCGGACCCAGGACATCGAGGAGGTCGGCGACGAGAGTCACCTGACGTTTTTCGAGATGCTCGGGAACTTCTCGTTCGGAGATTATTTCAAGAAGGAGGCGATCGACTGGGCCTGGGAGTTTTGCACCCAGACCCTCGCAATACCACCAGAACGACTGTGGATCACGATCTTCGAGGGCGACGAAGACGCCCCAGAAGATCTCGAAGCCAAAGAGCTGTGGATGGCTGTCGGCGTTCCTGAACACAAGATATTCGGCCTCCCGAAGAGCGAGAACTGGTGGGGACCTCCGGGCGAGACGGGACCGTGCGGCCCTTGCTCGGAGATCTACTACGACTTCGGCGAGGAGTTCGCGCACGGCGACCCTGCAGAAGACCCGAAGTACGGCCCCGGGGGCGACGAAGGGGACCCACGCTTCCTGGAGATCTGGAACCTCGTCTTTAACCAGTACGAACAGCGCAAGGACGGGACCCTGACCCCGCTTGCCAAGACGGGTATAGACACCGGCCTCGGCCTGGAACGGACCACCCAGGCGGTCCAGCACGCCCTCTATATCTACGACACTGACGTCTACGCACCGATCTTCGAGAACATAACCCTGCACACCGGCATAGAATTTGGCGCCGCCGCGACGACAGATCGCGCCATGCGCATCGTCGCCGACCACGCCCGTAGCATGGCCTTCCTGGTCGCCGACGGCGTCAGGCCGGGAAACCAGCGCCGCGAGTACGTTCTTCGCCGCATAATACGCCGCGCAATGTTGCAGGCCCATTCGCGCCTCGGCATGAGCCCTGAGCAACTCGCCGGGTTGGCCGGCACCGTGGTCGATTACACGGGCGACTTCTACGGGGAGTTGCGTACGGCGAGGGATGAAATCCGTCGCATAGTCACGGGCGAGGCGGCGAGGTTCGTGGAGATCTACGAGTCGGGCATGTCGCTACTAGTCTCCGAGATAGACCGCATGGGTGGTGGGAACTTACCTGGCGGGGTCGCTTTCATGTTGCACGACACTTACGGGTTCCCGGTCGAGGTGACGAGGGAGGTGTTGGCCGAGGGGGGTTTGTCGCTCGACGAGGCAGGTTTCGAGGCGGCGATGGCGGGGCAGAGGGATCGCGCGCGGGGGGCCATGCAGGGTTACGATCGGGTCGTCGCCGCGTTCAGGGACCAGGATATCCGGAGCCGATTCGTCGGGTACGAGCGCGAGCAGGTCGAGACCAGCATAAGCGCCATCGAGCCCGTCCCTGACGCCGATGGAGAGGTTTACGTCGTGGTGGCGGAGAACCCGTTCTACGCCACAGGCGGCGGGCAGGTGGCCGACGAGGGTTGGATCACCTCGGACGACGGACAGCTCGAGGTCTTCGATGCGATTCCGGCTGGCGACTATCAAGTTCTCAGGGCGAGGACGGAACGCGGCACATTTGAGGCGGGGGACGCCGTGACGGCCTCCATCAACCGGGTGCGGCGCCATCAAATAGAAGCCAACCATACGGCGACGCACATATTGCACTGGGCCCTAAGGGCCGTTCTCGGCCAGGACGTAGTGCAGGCTGGCAGCTACGTCGGGCCCGACCGGCTCAGGTTCGATTACCGTTACACGGGAAAGGTTACCGAGGACCAAATCCGGCGGGTCCAGGAGATCTCTTTGCAGAAGATCACGGAGAACCAGCCGGTCAGGTACTTTGCGACCACGCTCGGGGAGGCGCGCAACCTCGGGGCGATGATGCTCTTCGGCGAGAAGTACGGCGACCTTGTCCGGGTCGTCGAGGTCGACGGTTTCTCGCGCGAGCTTTGCGGCGGTACGCATGTACGTGGCAGCGCCGAGATCGGAGCCTTCAAGATCCTGTCCAACAGGAAACACGGCGCGGACCTTTACCGCATCGAGGTCCTGACCGGCCGCGAGGCGCTCACCTACCTGACCGAAGCCACAGAGACGGCCGAGGCGGTCTCTGGCGCCCTCAAGGTCGAGATCGAGGACCTGCCAGACGCCGTCGGCCGGCTGCGGGAAGAGGTGCGGACGGCGCGGGATGCCGCCAGGGAGCAGACGCTCAAGGAGGGTCTGGAGGAGGTGGGCGACCTCGTGCAAGGCGCCCAGCAGGTCAACGGCACGAGGGTTGTCACGGGCCAGGTCGTCGCCGCGGACGTAAGGGGGTTGCGTCAGATCTCCGACGACGTCAAGAATCGTCTGGGTGGTCCTGCGGCTGTCGTGCTCGCAGCCGCGCTCGGGGGCAAAGCCGTCCTCGTAGCGAACCTGCATCCCGAGGTCTCCAAGAGGGTCGAGGCGGGAGAGATCGTACGCGAGGTCTCCGGCGTGCTTGGCGGCGGTGGCGGCGGGGGTGCGACTATGGCCCAGGCCGGCGGCGGCAACCTCGAGGCCATCCCCGACGCCCTCGCGAGGGTACGCGAGATCCTCGACCGGCGCCTCGCGGACGCGGAGTAAGCCCTGCGGGAGACCGGCCGCGGGCGTGTCGTGGCACTCGACCTCGGGGAGGTACGTACCGGCGTCGCCGTCTCTGATCCCGACGGTATCCTCGCGAGCCCTCTGGAGGTGGTCCCTAGCGAGGATCTCGTCGCCTACCTGGGCCGGCTCGTCGAGGAGCGTGGCGTGCGCGAGGTCGTCGTCGGGGTGCCGAAAACGCTCGGGGGAGAGATCGGCTTCCAGGCCCGCAGGATTTTGGCTACACTAGCTTCCTTGAGACGCGAGTTCCCCGATTTGAGTTTCGTGGAGTGGGACGAGCGGCTCACGACCCGCGTCGCCGCCGGCAGGCGCGCCGGTAAGAAAAAGAGACCGCAGAGGTTGGATCACCTGGCGGCCGCCACGATGCTGCAGGAGTATCTCGAAGCCGGAAGGAATGCTTGAGACGCTACGACAAGAGCAACCGGCGCGACCGCGACATGCTCGACTCGAGGCTCGAGGCTTTGAAAGTCTCCGGTCCGACGGGGATGCGCCGCAAACGCCGCTCGAACGCTGGTCCGCTGATACTCGGCGTACTCCTCGTACTCCTCGTCCTTGGGGCCATCTTCGCCATTTACTTTGCGGAGACAGGGGAAGAAGGCGTACGTACCCCGGACGAGCCGGTAGAGGTCGAAGTGGTCAAAGGCGATACGCTCTCCGATGTCGCCACCAGCCTCGAAGAGGCCGGGATCATAAAGAGCGCGTTCGTCTTCAAACTTCAAGCCCGGTTTGAAGGGTACGGAACGGAAATACAGACCGGGCGCTACACCTTCGAGCCTGGCCTGGAAACAGAGGAGATCTTTCGGAAACTAAGCGCCGGTGAGGCCACTCCTACGATAGTGGTCTCGATCCCCGAGGGGCTCACTTTACAGGAGACCGCAAGAACGGTAGCCGCGGATAGCGGGGTCAAGGTGCAGGAAGTCGAAGAGGCCGCCCGCCGCACGGACTACGGCTACGCTTTCCTCGAAGGTTCGGAGATCAAGAGCACAGAGGGATACCTCTTCCCTGCCAAGTACGATTTCGAGAAAGGCGTAACCGCCGGTCAGATAGTCGACAGGTTGCTTGGGCAGTATCTACTGGAGACCCAGAATATGAACGTGGCCGGTGCGAAAAAGCGTCTCGGCCTTTCGGAGCATCAGCTCGTGACCGTGGCTTCGCTCATCGAGAAAGAGGCCGCGAGCCCCGAGGAGAAACCTCTCGTCGCGTCGGTGATCTACAACCGCCTGGACCGAGACATGCCGCTCCAGATCGATGCGACGATCCAGTACGCACTCGGCGGGGCAAAGGCGAACCTTTCGCTAGTGGACCTGAAAGTAGACTCACCGTACAACACCTACGAGCGCAAGGGTCTACCACCCGGGCCTATCTGCAGCCCGAGCCGGGATTCGCTCGAGGCCGCGATGAACCCCGACCAGACCAAATTCCTCTACTACGTGCTCGAGGCCGATGGTCAGGCCCATTTCTTTACGAGCAATTACGGGGATTTCCTTCGGGCCAAGGCGAAGGCGGGACGCTAGAGAAGACCGTAGAGCGGTCCGAACTCCAATGTGAACTCTCCAGACGGACCGGCTGACGGGAAGGCGTCGCCACGCCGGCCATTCCATGTCGCTCAAGTCAAGGAATTGCGAACCGATAACCATCGTATTGAAGACGATCACGAGACGCGGGATGGGCATGAGCGCGGATGCAATATCGGTTCGCAAGAGCGGGCTCGCGTCGGTGCGAGTCGATGCGTTCTCGTAGGGTCGCAGGGACCTCGCGAGGGATAGGGGAGATCCTGGTGTCCGAGGGCACCATAACCGTCCGGCAACTCGAGGAGGCGCATCGACTCGGGAGACAGCAAAGGCATGGGCTAGGAAGGACCCTTCTCTCCCTTGGCTACGTCAAGCAATCTGATCTTGCCAGGGCCCTGGCCCGCAAGCTCGGGCTCGAGTTTATCGAGTTGAGCATCAATGATGTCGACCCCGATACGGCCTGCCTCGTCGACAAGAAGCTCTTGCGCCGCTACGGGATGCTACCGCTCCGCGTCGAGGATGGCAGGCTGGTTGTTGCCATGCGGGACCCGTCAAACCTCCATGCGCTGGAGGATCTCAAGATGCTCTCCGGCTACAACATCGACCCTGTTGTCGTGGCCGCAGACGATCTGCGGCGGGTCTCGGGCAAGTTGTTTGGCGAGGGTGACGAGGTCGCCGACCTTCTGGAGGAGACCTCGACCGAGTCCCACGCGGAAGAACGCGAGGACGTCGAGTTGCGGGGGTACCCCGGGGCTTCGGGGGCGCCGACCGTAAGGCTCGTCGGCTCCATATTGCGGCGGGCGGCCGGCGATGGCGCCTCAGACGTTCACCTCGAGCCCCGGGGCGCGGAACTCGCGGTGCGTTTCAGGGTGGACGGGGTGCTAAGGGAGGTGATGAGCGTCCCACCGGCGTTGCAGGGCGGCGTCGTGGCGCGTCTCAAGGTGCTGGCCAGCCTCGACATAGCCGAACGGCGGCTGCCGCAGGACGGCCGATTCTCAGCGACGGTGGAGGAGGGGAAGCTGGACCTCAGGGTATCCACCCTGCCAACCACCTTCGGCGAGAAGGTCGTGCTTCGCCTGCTCGACAACGCGGACCTACGCACCGATCTCGGTGACCTCGGGTTCTCCAGAGACGTGCTCAGGAGGTACGAGTCGGTCTTCAGGCGGCCTTACGGGACGATACTCGTGACCGGCCCCACCGGCAGCGGCAAATCGACGACGCTCTATGCGACTCTCGGTGAGATCAACAGCACCGAAAAGAACATCGTCACCGTCGAGGACCCGGTGGAGTATAGGATGCGCGGCATCAACCAGGTCCAGGTCAACCCCAAGATTGGGCTTACCTTCGCGTCGGGGCTAAGGAGCATCCTGCGCTCCGACCCTGACGTGGTGATGATCGGCGAGATCAGAGACCGTGAGACGGCCAAGACGAGCGTGGAGGCTGCGCTGACGGGACACCTGGTCCTGGCCACGCTGCACACCAACAACGCCCCGGCCGCCGTCACGCGCCTTACCGACATGGGGGTCGAACCGTTCCTGACGGCCTCCGCCGTGGACTGCGTTATAGCCCAGAGGCTCGCCAGGAGGCTGTGCGAGCGCTGCAAGCGGCCGGCCTCGCTGGACGATCAAACATTCCGTAAGCTCGGGTTGAAGCGAGCCATCGGCGCCGGATCCGCGAAGGGTTTTCACGCGGCCGTTGGTTGCGAGCGTTGCGGGGGGACCGGGTACGCGGGCCGGATCGGGGTGTACGAGCTGATGCTGATGGACGAAGGTCTGCGGCGCCTGGTGTTGCAGGGTGCCCCTGCCGATGATATTGGCACCGCCGCGAGAGAAGCCGGCATGATCCCGCTCAGGGACGACGGCCTGGCCAAGGCCGCCCAGGGCATCACGACGGTCGAGGAGGTACTGCTGACGGTGGTGTAGAATATGTCAGCACGCTTCGGCCCGCCGCCGCTGTAGGACACTTCAGCATCGTAGCGTCTTTACTTACTTCGTAGCTTGTCGCTCGATCTTGCAAAATTGCGACTTTTCGTGGAAGATCACCGGGGTTGGACCCATCTGCGGAAACTCATCGCGGCTTCCCCTCGTAGCCGGGGAAGAAGTGGCCTCTATCCCCTGAGAAAGACGACGAGAGGACGAATTTGCAGCGACGGCCGACAAATCGGAGGACCGGAGATAGGGTCACACGCCGAAGGTTTCTCGGGGCACTCTCGGCGGGAACCGCCATGTTCGCCTTGACCGGCACCCTCGGTTGCGAGCCTACCGCACGCACTCGGGCTACCGCCGCGCCCAAGGGACCAGGATCGGCCAGGACTTTTCGCTCGCGTCCCGACCTTCGCCCACCTACCATCAAGGTGCACACAAGCGCTAAGGCTACGTTCCCGGGGTACGTCTTCGTCTCTCCCAAGAAGGCCCCTGGGGAGAGGGCCACCAGCCAGGACGCACCGTTGATCGTCGACGATAACGGTGAGCCGGTCTGGTTTCACCCGCTGCGGGATCCGCAGGCGGACGCGTTCAACTTCAAGGTGCAAGAGTACAGGGGCGAGCCGGTGCTCACCTGGTGGGTGGGCTACCACACCGGCTACGGACAGGGCGAGTACATCATAACCGACCATTCTTACAGGGAGATAGGGCGTTTCGGGGCTGGTAACGGCTACGAGGGAGACCACCACGAGTTCCTCATAACGCCCCAGGACACCGCCCTGATCACGATCTACCACAAGGTGCCGATGGATCTCTCGGGCGTCGGGGGTCCCGTGGAGGGCACGGCGCTCGACGGCATCGTCCAGGAGCTCGATATCGAGACGGGCGAGATCCTCTTCGAGTGGCACAGCCTTGAGCACGTGGAGTTCGATGAGTCCTACTATCGACCGCCGCCGGATCTCCGGTCGGCGTTCGACTACTTCCACATCAACTCTGTAGATCCTAACCCCGACGGATATCTTACCATCTCGGCGCGCAGGACCTCCACCGTCTACAAGGTCGACCGTACGACGGGCGCGGTCGTGTGGAGGCTCGGCGGCAAGAACAGCGACTTCGACATGGGACCAGGCACCCGAACCGACTGGCAGCACGACGCCCGCCGCCAGAGTGACGGCACCATTACGATCTTCGATAACGGCGGCGTCACCAAGGATGTGCAGTCCCGCGGAATAGTGGTCGAGGTCGACGAAGACGCCATGACCGCGACACTGGCCGGCGAATACACGCACCCGGACGAGATAATGGCCGCCACCCAGGGCAACATGCAACCGCTGCCCGACGGGAACGTATTCGTCGGATGGGGGAGCGAGCCTTACTTCTCCGAGTTCTCCCGCGACGGCGAACTGCTCTTCCACGCAAGCTTCCCCGACGCGGTCGAGTCGTACCGCGCGTTCCGCTCGCCGTGGAATGGAAGGCCGGAAGACAGGCCCGCCATAGCCGCCGAGTCCGGGCCGGGGGATGGGGTGACGGTCTACATCAGTTGGAACGGTGCGACGGAGGTAGACTCCTGGCAGGTACTCGCAGGTCCCGGGCCGGAAGCACTAGAACCAGCGGTGTCCGTACCCCGTAGAGGGTTCGAGACCGCCGTAACGCTACGCACGAAGCAGTCGTACGTTGCCGCAAGGGCCAAAGATGGTTCGGGCCGGGTGCTCGCCACGTCCCACGCGGTCGATTTGGGGCACCAGGCGAATACACGTTCGCTGCAGCAAGGGCGGTCTTGAGTAAACACGTGAATTCGGGCATATCGGAGATCCGGCGCAGTCGTTTGACAGCGCGTGGTGGGCGGCGCTCCCCTGTTTGGAGGGCGGCCTAGTGGGCAAGGGTCGCTTTAACGTTAGGTGGTTCGAGGCCGTGGTCGCGCTCGTGGGGCTTGCGGCGTTCGCGGTGCTAATCCCGTTCCGGGGGGTCTTTGTGGATGCGCCGGGCGTAATGCTTCTGGCTACCCTGGCGTTGTTCTTGACGCCAGGTCTACTGCTGGCACGCTGGTTCTGGCGCGAGTATTTTTCCGGCGTCGCGCTCGCGCCGGCGGCTTTCGTAACCAGCGTCGGGCTCTTCGCGCTTGCTGGGGTACCCATGCTTATCCTGGAGAGCACCATGGCCGCCTACTTGTGGGTCTGCGCTTCGGCCGTCGCCGTATCACTGCTGGCGGCTGGCGTTGCCGTCTTCCTGCCCGAAAAATTCGTCGCCGAGGATACCGGGTTCGCGGTCCCGGACGCGGGAGGAGTGTTGTGGGGGCCGTTCGTCGGCCTCGTCGGAACGATGGCGTACATCGCCAGGACCACCGCCCCGAGCGCGTACGGCGACATCTGGATCTACCTCTCCTGGGTCAGGGAGTATCTCGGGGGTGACAGGCTCGCTTCCGTGGAGCCCTATTTCGGGAGCGACGTCGGCCTGTCGCGCGCGAAGATAAACGGCTGGCTGCTGGAGCAGGCCGCAGTCGCAGAGGTCTCGGGGGTAGACCCCGTGGACTTGGTCTTTACGTATCTGAATCCCACGCTCGTAGTTGCGGCCTTCCTGGTCTTCTACGCGCTGGCGCGCATCCTGTTCGTGAGCGAGCGGGCGGCGCTGTTCTCGGGGTGCCTCTACGCGCTGTTCTTCCTGGTTCACCTCGGCCAGTCGAGGATAGAGTGGGGGGGCGAGTTCGTCCAGCGTTTGCCCGAGGACAAGATGGCCGCGAAGTTCCTCTTCTTTCCCCTCGCCCTCGCTTTCGCTTATGCCTTCCTCGACGGCGGGGGGAAGAGGTACTTCTGGGGCTTCGCGTTTCTGTGCGCGGCCGTCATAGCCGTGCACCCGATAGGGCTCGCCATCATCGGGATTTCCATGGCCGGTTTTGCGCTTCTGCAACTCGCCGCGCAGCCGCGCAGCCGCGCTGCGTGGACCAGGATATCTGCGATGGGCCTGGCCGGCGTTGCTGTGATCGCTGTCCCCGCGGGTCTCGCGGCGTTGCTAACCGACGAGCCGCTCTCCAACGCGCTCGCAGACTCGGACATCAACTCCGGCGACCCCGACGTGCTGAGGAACATGATCTTCGTGAGCCCCGGGAGGTACCGAATCTTCGAGCTCGCGGACGGTTCGTACATCATGCACCCCTCGCTCTTGCTGGACCCTGTGATCGCGGCCGCATTCCTGATCGGATTGCCATTCCTGATCTGGCGCCTGAGGCAGAGCCCCTCGGCGCGGCTGCTCCTCGGGATGATTTACATTACGATGATTATCGTCTACGTGCCCCCGATCACTACTTTCCTCGGTGACAACGTCGTGCTCCCTGGCCAGATCTGGCGCCTGGCCTGGCCGATACAGCTTGCGTCTATGCTCACGATTGGCTGGCTTCTCTGGTCCGCGACCCGGTATGTGGCTGGCTGGTTCGGGGATTCCAGGCCGGCTAGCTTTGTCGAAACTGCGTTGCCGATAGTGCTGGTGATCGCACTGACGGCCGCCGCCGTACCCCTGGCGCGGCCTGGCATGGAGGCGATAGCGAAATACAGGGAGGCGAGCCGGGTGGCGGGAATTTACCCGGCCGACCCGATCTTCGCCTGGTTCCGCGACGAGATAGACTCGCCCAAGGTCGTGCTCGCGTCCGACGTCCCGAGCGCCCGCATCCCCGCCTACTCTCACGAGGCGAACGTCATAAGCCGCCGGTTCGGCATAGTCCTCGGTGCCAAACCCAGGCTGGAAAAGAGGGTCCCTGGCCAGATCGAGGTGCCCCAAGGCGCTTACGAAGTGAGGGATTTCTTCGGCAGGACAACACTGCAGCGTCGCCTGGAGATACTGCGCAGCAACCAGGTAGACTACGTGATGGTCCAGAGGAGATCACCGCTCGTCGGCGGACTAGAGCGACTGCCCGGCGTCGCGCCGGTCGGCACCCCGAGCGGGGGGTATGTACTGTTCGCGGTGGACCGCGAGAAACTGCCAGGGTAGTCGAATGAGGACTACCCACCGGCCCGTTTTGTAGATTGCCCATCTCGAGGGCATAGACATGGAAGGAGATCCCTTGACGTACTTCGGACAACTTGGTGACAGGGTTGTAGGCGCCCCTTCGATACTCGCGGCCGATTTCGCGAACCTTGCGGAAGAGGTTCGGCGGGCAGAGCGAGGGGGTGCTGACCTCGTCCACTTCGACGTCATGGACAACCACTTCGTCCCCAATCTGACCGTCGGCCCCGCGGTCGCTGCCTCGCTCGCCGCCGCTGTGGACATCCCCATCGACGCCCACCTGCAGATGACCAACCCGGACAACTTGATCCCATCGTTTGCCGAAGCCGGGGTGGTAAGCATCTCCGTCCAGCCCGAGGTCGTCACGCACCTGCATCGCACGCTTGGATTGATCCGGGCCGGAGGCTGCGAGGCCGGCGTGGCGTTGAACCCGACGTCTCCCCCCGAGCTCATCGAGTGGGCCCTCCCTTACGTCGACTACATCAACGTCATGAGCGTCAACCCTGGCTTCGGGGGCCAGGACTTCATCGTCGAGATGGTCGAGAAGGTCAGGCGAATCAAAGAGATGACCGATGTTCCCGTAGAGGTTGACGGGGGCATCACGGCCGAGACCGCGCCGCTGATGGTAGAGGCCGGTGCTCAGGTCCTCATTGCCGGTTCCGCCGTCTTCAAGGGCGACCCCACCGCCGAGATGCGCAAGATCATCGAGGCCGGACAGAACGCCCGTTAGGTTTCGGGAGCTCTGTAGACCAGATTGATACCGTCACCCCAAGTCTTGACCCGGTAAACAAAGCCGGCATACGCCTTCTCAGACCTGAAGCCTGATGCCTACAACCCGAAACCTTTCCTTGCTAGTGCACGACCCGTGTGATAGCGTCTCATTGCTAACTTTCGGGGGCGGGTGGAATTCCCGCACCGGCGGTGAGCCTGGGTGTAGTGACGGTTTGCGAACCGGCACTACACCCGGGGAGCCCGCGAGCCTTCTGGAGAAGCCAGGGGGTTGAGCCGGTGAAGGTTCGTGTTACGAGCCGTAATCCGGCGCCGACGGTCAGAGTCCGGATGGGAGAAAGGAAAACGTACTGCAGGATTCGATCATGGATCTTGCCCGCTGTCTCGCTGAGCGCGGGCGCTACACGGTTGCGCCGAACCCTCTTGTGGGGGCCGTAATCTCGCGCGACGGGAAAGTGCTGAGCGAGGGCTGGCACTCTAGGGCCGGCGAGGCCCATGCCGAGGTCGTGGCCATAGATGGGGCTGGAAGCGCCGCGCGCGGGGCAACGCTCCACGTGACGCTGGAGCCCTGCAACCACTACGGCCGGACGCCACCCTGTGTCGAGACTATCCTGCGGGCCGGCGTCTCGCGCGTGGTCGTGGGCCACCTTGACCCCAATCCAAAGATGCGGGGCAAGAGCGTCGAGATATTGCGTGAGGCAGGCATCGAGCTCGAAGTCCTCGGCGACCCAATATTCGAGCGGCAGAACGAGCAATACGCCCACCACATGCGTATTGGAACGCCCTTCGTTCACCTCAAGCTTGCGACCACCCTGGACGGTAGGATCGCTGCTTCTGGCGGCGATAGCAGGTGGGTTACGGGTGATGCGGCGAGGCTGCGGGCCCACGGGCTAAGGGCCGAGGCTGGGGCCGTTCTCGTCGGGGCCAACACCGTGCGGACCGATGACCCACTGCTGACGGCCCGGGATCTCCCCTCCAGTCCGCCCCGCATTACGCGTGTGGTCCTGGATCCGCACCTGTCGACTAGCCCCGACAGCAAGCTCGCGAAAAGCGCGGAGGAGACGCCTGTCATCGTCTTCGCCACTGAGCCTGCGCTCGACGGCCGGGAGCGAGCGCTTCAGGAGCGGGGCGTGGAAACCGTGGCCACCCCGCACACAGAGGATGGCATGGACCTCCGTTCTATCCTTTGGGAGTTGGGTGGCCGCGGGATCAAAGGCCTCCTCGTGGAGGGGGGCGGCGAGACGGCGACGCGCTTCGTCAAGGGTGGGCTCGCGGACAAGATGACCCTGTTTTACGCGCCGAAGTTACTAGGCGCCGAGGGCGTGCCCATGATAGGGGCTCTTCGGGCCACAAAGATGGCCGAGTCGCTACAGTTCTCGGTCTCCGAGGTAGAGAAGGTGGGCGGGGACGTGGCCTTGACGCTCTACCCCGGCGCTGAGCGAGAGGAGGAACGTGTTCACCGGGCTTGTTGAGGAGGTTGGCCGCGTCGAGTCGATCGAGGCTCGCGAGATGTTGCGCCTGAGCATAGTTGCCGATCTCGTCACGAAGGACACGCGTGCCGGCGACAGCGTCAGCGTGAACGGGGCGTGCCTGACGGTCGGGGAGGCCGACGGTCGGACGCTTACGTTTTTCGCGATGCCTGAGACGATGCGGCGGACGGCGCTCGGAACGCTCCGAGAGGGCACCTCCGTCAACCTGGAGCGGGCGATGGCCACTGGGAGCAGGTTCGGGGGGCACATCGTACAGGGCCACGTTGATGGCGTCGGCGAGGTGTTGGGCGTGCGGCCCGAAGGTGAGGCGGAGATCTGGGAGTTCGGGGCGCCCGATGAGGTACTCCGTTACTGCGTCGAGAAGGGCAGCATCTGCGTTGACGGTATCAGCCTGACCATCGTCTCGGTCCTGGCTGATTCGTTCACTGTTTCGATACTGCCACAGACCCGCGCGAGCACCAACCTCCGCGCGCTTCGCGGGGGAAACAGGGTGAACCTGGAGGCTGACGTTATTGGTAAGTACGTAGAGCGGCTGTTGGAGCCGCGCGTGACAGAGAGACTTTCTTGAGAGGAGCACAGCAGATGCCGTTCAGTCCGATAGAAGAGATCATCGAGGACATCAAGCAGGGCAAGATGGTGATAGTGTGTGACGACGAGGACCGCGAGAACGAAGGCGACCTCACCATGGCCGCCGAGCTCGTCACCGCCGACGATATAAACTTCATGGCAGCCCATGGTAGGGGCCTCATCTGTCTGCCTATGGCGGGCGAGATAGTCGACCGCCTCGATGTTCCAGAGATGGTCACCCACAACGCCTCTCGGATGGGCACGGCGTTCACAGCCTCCATCGAGGCGAGGGAGGGAATCACCACGGGCATCTCCGCCGCGGACAGGGCCCACACGTGCAGGGTGGCCGTGGACGAGGCGACCGGCCCCGAAGACCTGGTAATGCCTGGGCACGTATTTCCGCTGCGGGCCAAGCCGGGCGGCGTGCTGCAGCGCGCGGGCCAGACCGAAGCCGCCGTAGACCTTGCACGGCTTGCTGGCATGACGCCGGCCGGCGTTATTTGCGAGATCATGAAAGAAGACGGCACGATGGCAAGGGTGCCCGACCTGGAGAAGTTCTCGAAGGAGCACGATGTCAAGCTCGTGACGGTTGCCCAGATCATCGAGTACCGCCACGCCTACGAGACGCAGGTCAGGTGCGCCGTAGAAACGAAGCTGCCAACCCCGTTCGGTGAGTTCCGCCTGCGCGCCTACGAGAACGAGATCGATGAGCTTACGCACGTTGCACTCGTAATGGGCGAGCCGGAGGGCAAGGAGGACGTGCTTGTCCGCGTCCACTCGGCTTGCCTGACCGGCGACGCCTTACACTCCCTGCGCTGCGACTGCGGCGAGCAGCTCGAGGCCGCGATGGAGCGTATCGCCGCCGAAGGAGAGGGCGTCATCGCCTACATGCAGCAAGAGGGTAGGGGCATTGGGCTCCTCAACAAGATGAGGGCCTATCACTTGCAAGACGAGGGGATGGATACCGTCGAGGCGAACCAAAAGCTCGGCCTCGCGCCAGACCTCAGAGACTATGGGGTTGGAGCCCAGATCCTGAAGGACCTCGACCTCAAGCGCATCCGGCTCCTTACCAACAACCTCACAAAGGTAGTCGGTTTGAGGGGCTTTGGGCTGGAGATCACGGAGCGCGTCCCGATCGAGATGGAACCAAACGGCCACAACGAGCGCTACCTCAAGACCAAGCGCGAGAAGCTGAACCACGTCTTCGAGAAGTTCTAGGGCCCGGCGTGGAGAACGAGGCCGCCAACTACATCGAGGGGAACCTCACTGCGGAGGGAAGAACCTTCGCAATTGTCGCCGCCCGTTTCAACGATTTCGTCGTCAAGGCGCTGCTAGACGGGGCGCTGGACGCGATTCGGCGTCACGGTGGCGACGTTGGCGAGGTGGACGTCGCGTGGGTGCCCGGTTCTTACGAGATACCCGTCGCGGCCAGGGAGATGGCGCTCTCGGGGCGCTACGACGCCGTCGTCTGCCTCGGGGCCGTGATCCGGGGCGCCACCGCACACTTCGACTACGTCGCCAGTGGCGTCACTAGCGGCATCTCTTCGGTCGCGTTGGAGACTGGGGTACCTGTGATCTTCGGCGTTATCACCACAGAGACCATAGAGCAGGCCATAGAACGCGCCGGAACCAAGATGGGAAACAAGGGGTTCGAGGCGGCCGTCTCGGCGATTGAGATGGCAGACCTGATGCCGAGACTTCGCGAACGCCAGCCGCAACACATGCCGCAAGACGCGCGCGCCCCGGTCGGTGACCGCTAGACGCCCGAAGGCGCCCCGACTGAGGCCTTCTGGACCTTGAAGCCCTTGAGGCAGGAGGTGCAGACCCATTCGCGCCGCATGGTCGGGCCCTCCTGGATGCGGACCTTCTGCAGGTTCGGGTCCCTGCGCCTGCGCGTCGCCCTCAGCGAGTGGCTGCGCGCGTTGCCGAAGTCGGGTTTCTTACCGCACGAATAACAGATTTTCGCCACGAAACTTCTCCTGTGCTAGGATACCGATCGAATTTAGGGACCCCGGAAAACGCGACTCGCAAGCCGTATCCGGACGTCGGGCGATGATTGTATCAGATTGCCGACGTTAGCCTAGGGTGGGAAGTGGCCCGCTCCAGAGTGGTCTTTGCCGGAAGCCCGATGAGAGGAAAGATGAAAGTATTTTCGCGATGGCGATAGAGGTTGACCCCGTGGTTGCTGCCGCCCACGCGGCCGTCAAGGCCCAGGTCGCCAGGATCAATGACCTCAATGTCTACCCCGTTCCGGACGGGGATACGGGGACAAACATGCTCCTCACTCTTGAGTCTACGCTGAACGAAACGTCGGGCAAGACCTATTCTGGCCCCGAGGAAGCGAGCAGGACCTTATCGAGGGCCGCACTTATGGGCGCCAGGGGAAACTCCGGGGTCATTCTCTCGCAGATGATCCGGGGCGCCTGCGAGGCGCTGGCCGACCAGACTTCCTTCGACGCACGAGACCTTTGTCGCCGCACTCGAAGGAGCCAGGGAACGGGCTTACTCCTCCGTCCGCGAACCCGTCGAAGGCACGATGCTGACCGTGATCAAGGACGCTGCACATGCGGCCAGGGAGTGCGTCGAAGAACGAGACGCGGACCTGCCATCCGTCGTCGGGGCGGCGAGGCGGGCGGCCCACGATTCGGTGCGCCGCACCCCAGAGTTGCTCTCCGTGTTGCGTGAGGCTGGGGTTGTGGACGCAGGGGGACTTGGCGTGGCCGTGGTCCTCGACGGCGTCTATGCCTGGGTGACCGGTGGGGAGATCGAGGCGCCGGATGAAGACGGGGAAGGTAGGCCCGACCTCGAGGCGATCCATGCCCAGGAGGAAGCATGGGGGTATTGCACGGAGTTCCTGGTCGACGGCTTCGACGGTGACGCCGGGGAGTTCGAGGAGCACTTCTACGCTACCGGCAGGAGCGTCTTCGTGGTCGCCGACGAGGACGTGGTGAAGGTTCACGTGCACACTCAGGACCCTGGCGAGGCCCTCACTTACGCCGGCGGTTTCGGTCGACTCGCTGGCGTAAAGGTTGACGACATGGAGGCCCAAGTCCGGTCTCGCGACACCGCGCCCAAAGAGAGGCCCGCCGCAAGCCTTGGCGTCGTCGCCGCCAGCCGCGGGGCTGGTAACCGCGACCTGTTCGAGCGGATGGGCGCGGTCGTGATCGAGGGCGGTCAGGGCGAGAACCCGAGCGCCTCCGACCTGGCCAGCGCGGCCGACGAGACCGGAGCCACCACCGTCGTGCTGCTACCGAACAACAAGAATATCGTCCCCACGGCCGAACAGGCCGGCGAGCTCGTCGAGGCAAGCACGCATGTCGTACCCACGACGAGTATAGCCGCCGGGCTCGCCATCATGGTTGGGTATGATGCCGAAGGCGAGCCCGACGAGGTGGTCGATGAGATGGCAGAGATCCTCGCCTCGCTGCGCGTCGCTGAGGTCACGCGCTCCGTGCGGGACGCCCACATCGGCGACCGCCGAGGTGCCGGAGGGCGCGTACATAGGTTTTCTGGCCGGGGAGCTCACCGCTGTCGAGGACGACGTGATTCAGGCCGCCCTCGTGCTGGTCAGGAAGATTGTCGGCGAGGGCGCCGACTTCCTGACCCTACTCAAGGGCGAAGACCTCACTTCTAAGGAACTCGAGGAGATTGTTGGTGGGATCGAATCTCTCGACGAGGACCTCGAGGTCGAAGTCAGGGAGGGGGGACAGCCCCTGTACCCGCTGCAGATGGTGGCCGAATGACCACCGCGATAGTAACCGACTCGACGACGAGCCTGGCCCCCGGTGTCCTAGAGCGGCCAGACGTCAGGATGGTACCCCTCACGTTCCACTTCGGGGACGACGAGTCGTATACCGACAAGGTCGATATGTCCAACGCCGAGTTCTACGAGCGTCTGCGCGACTCCGATGTCTTTCCGACCACGGCGCAGCCATCTCCTGGCGCTTTCGTCGAGACCTACGAGGCGCTCGCCGACTACGATGACATCCTGGTGCTCACGGTCTCCGGTGGGTTCAGCGGCACCTTCGAGTCGGCCAGACAGGCCGCCGGGATGGTCGACCGGCACGTACACGTGCTCGATTCGAGGAGCGCCGAGATGGGGTCCGGTTTGATCCTGCTTGAGGCCCTACGCTGCATCGACGAAGGCGGGGACTTCGACGAGATCAGGCGCGTCGCGGAGAGGGCCATCGGGGACTCGAACTTGCTCTTCGCCGTGGGCACGCTCGAGTATCTGGCGAAGAGCGGGCGCATCGGGAGGGCGCAGCGTCTGGTGGGGACGGCGCTCGACATCAGGCCCGTGCTGAGGGTGGCCGGGGGAGAGGTCGCGCCGTTCAAGCGTACCCGCGGACGCAAGCGGCAGATGGCGGCCATCGTCGATGAGGTAAGACCGGCCGTCGAGGCCGGACGTCCCCTGTACTTCGGGCACATCGCCGCCCCCGAGCTGGTCTCCGAGCTTGCGGAGAACCTCGGCGTCGAAGAGAAGCTCATCGCTGAGATCGGCGGGGTCGTCGGGTCCCACGTCGGCCTGGGGGCCTATGGCGTGGCCCACCTATAGGGTCGGTGATGCACCCGGGGCCCTTCTCCCCGCGCGCACGACCCTGACGGACCTTCGTTCGAGGCCCGTGACCGAGCTTCCCGGAGTCGGGCCGCGCATAGAGGCCGCTTTGGGTGACCTCGGCATAGCGTCGCTGGCCGACATGGTCTCGCATTACCCCTCGCGCCACGAGGACCTCTCCAACGTCAAGAGAATCTCCGAACTGCGCGTCGGCGAGAGGGCTACGATCTTCGGCACCGTGGTCTCGACCCGCCCCGTTGGCAAGCCGGTAAGGGGACGCGCTCCCTGGCTTCTCGGCCCAGCTCTACGACGGAACGGGCTATATCCCTGTGACGGTATGGGGAAGGAGCTGGCTCCTCAACCAGCTACTCCCGGATGTGCGGGTGGTCGTCTCGGGAGAGGTCCAGAGCCGCTACGGCATCCAGCTAGCCGCCAAAAACATCGAGGTCGTAGATGATCGTTCGGGCGACGATGGACCGCATTCTGGGCGCTTCGTTCCGGTCTATCCCGTCAACAAGAACATACAGACCCGCAGGATGCGGACGCTCATCCACCGCGCGCTCGACGCGGCCGGCCGCATCCTCGATCCTTTGCCAGCCGAAATCCTCGTGCGACACGGCCTGCCCAGCCTGCACGACGCCATCCACGAAGTCCACTTCCCGACCGAGCGGGCGCGCCTCAAGGCGGCGATGCGGCGTTTGATCTTCGACGAGCTCTTCCTGATACAGGCCGGCCTCGCCGCCCGCAAGGCTCGCATCGAGAGGACCGAAGTCGGCGGCCGGCACCGCGGAGACGGTAGCCTCCTCAACCCGTTCATCGGGGACCTCCCCTTCGGCCTTACCGGCGCCCAGGAGAGGGTCATCGCTGAGGCACTAGGAGACATGCGCAAAGAAAAGCCCATGCGTCGCCTCCTGCAAGGGGACGTCGGGAGCGGCAAAACCGTTGTCGCCGTCGCCGCGCTCCTTACCGCCGTCGAGGCCGGGGGACAGGGGGCCATGATGGCCCCTACCGAGGTCCTCGCCGAGCAACACTACCTCTCCATCTCGGCGGCCCTGGCCGACCTGCCGGTCAACGTCGTCCTACTTACGGGATCTCAGGGCGCGGCGGAGAGGCGCGTGGTCCTAAACCACATAGCCTCGGGCGATGCGCACGTCGTCGTCGGGACGCACGCCCTGATCCAGAAGGGCGTTGACTTCAAGGACCTCTCGCTCGTCGTTGTGGACGAGCAACACCGGTTCGGGGTTGGCCAGAGGACGGTGTTCCGGGAGAAAGGGACGACGCCCGATACTCTCGTCATGACCGCCACTCCGATCCCGAGGACGCTCTCCCTTACGCTCTACGGGGATCTGGAGGTCTCTATAATCGACGAACTACCACCGGGAAGAAAACCCGTCGAGACGACGATCGTCGATCCCGCGCAGCGGTTGGGGGCTTACGAAGAGGTCAGGCGCGAGCTCGAGGAGGGACGGCAGGCTTACGTGATCTGCCCGCTCGTCGAGGAGTCCGAGGCCCTCGAAGACGTACGGGCCGCCGAGGAACTCAAGGAAGAGCTTGCCACCGACATCTTCCCCGAGAGGCGAGTCGGACTTCTGCACGGCAGGATGAAGGCGCAGGACAAGCGGGAGGTTATGGTCCGCTTTCGGGCCGGGGAGATCGAAGTCCTCGTGGCCACGGTCGTGGTCGAGGTCGGCGTCGACGTGCCCAACGCGAGCGCGATCGTGATCGAAGGTTCAGAGCGATTCGGCCTCTCTCAACTCCACCAGCTCAGGGGCCGCGTGTGTCGGGGACTGCATCCCCCGAAGTGTTTTCTGGTGGGAGCCCCGAAAACCGACGATTCCGAACGGCGCCTCCAGGCGCTCGTGGAGTATCAGGACGGCTTCAAGCTCTCCGAGGTCGACCTTGCGATTCGGGGCGAGGGAACGCTCTTCGGGAGCCGCCAGAGCGGGATGCCCGACCTGAAGGTGGCGAAGCTCCTACGCGACGTGGACGTGCTCGTCGAGGCGCGGCGCGAGGCGTTCGCGCTCGTTGCGGACGACTCCACGCTCAAACGTCCAGACCATAGGCCGCTGCGGCGTGAGATCCGGGAGCTCCTCGGCGCCAACGTCGAGTGGCTCTTCAGGGAATAGGAGGTGGGCTACGGTTCCTGTCACCGGCCGGAATCTGGACTTTCACCGTAGGCACAACGTTGAGGAGCGGTGGTTGCTTGCTCGTGTCGATCCAGCCGTTACCGACCGGTCCCTCTCGTCGCGCTCAGAACCTTTCCGCGTAGCCGGCCGCGATGACCTTGTCCGTAGGCCCCTTGAAAGAACTCGACGAACCTCCCAAGGTGCAGCGCCGCATTTTCGGCCACCGTCCGGGATCGAACTCCAACCACCGCCAACTCCAGGTAGCGTCCTACCCACGCAGATAAGCCATCGGGCGTATCGCTAACCTCGGCGTCACGGAGTTCCTTGTCCTTCCATGAAGTGAACGTCTCCGGATAAACGACGCCCTCGCGCTGCTTTTAGGTTTCCACCACTCCACTACACGGAAGTGGCATTTCATGCAATCAAGCGGCTACCTATTCCCCGCACTTGGATTCCGACTTGGGCTGCGTGGCACCCCCGGAATCGTTCAGGCATACGGCTTGACAATTCCACCTACGCATATACACTTAGAAGGCTAATGAATATAGACTTACCTGAACACACCAAGACAACCGGGGAGGGAACGTCGAGGGATGCCTTGGAATGGCTGCGTCGTTCGTACTTAAGCGTGCGCCGGAGGATGGATGAGGAACTCGCCGCCCACGGCATGTCGGCCTCCCAATTGGAGGTGCTGGCGCGCTTGTGGTCGGAGGACGGCCTGGAGCAGCGCATGCTCCAGGAGACGCTCAATATCAGAGGTCCGACGCTTACGAGCGTCGTCGACGGATTGGTCGCCCGCGGCTGGGTGACGCGCCGGGAGAGCCCGGACGATGCCCGCGTCAAGCAGCTGTTCCTAACGGGGGAGGGACGCGCACGCCGGGAGCGTTTGGGCGAGGAATGGGAGCGGTTCCAGGCGCGGGTACTCGAAGGTTTCTCGCCAGAGGAGGTGGACCTGCTGAGGACCCTTCTCCAAAGGGTCGCCGCAAACTCGGAGGATCTTAAGGGACAAAGGATCCAATGACGCCCCTTTTTTGGCACGATACTTAGATTTCTATCTTATAGATTGCTAGTGGTTTTTCCGAAGTAAAGGTGGGTCCGGTGGAGTTAACAGCCGAAGGTACGGGTGGAGTGGCGGGGCTGGGGCGGAAGGGGGTGGCGCTGGCGTCGGCGGGGTTGTTGCTGGTTCTGTTTCTGGTGTCGTTGGACCAGACGATAGTGAGTACGGCGATGCCGAGGATCGTGGCGGAGCTCGATGGATTCGAGCTATATGCGTGGGTAACGACGTCTTACCTTGTGGCGGAGACGGTCGTGATCCCGATAGTGGGCAAGCTCGGGGACTTGTGGGGGCGGAAGTGGATCACGGTGGCGGGCGTTTTCGTGTTCCTAGTCGGGAGCGCGCTCTCGGGATTCGCCTCCACCATGACGGAGCTCATCGTCTTCCGGGGGGTGCAAGGGCTTGGCGGCGGGATGCTGCTCAGCACCGTCTTCGCCAGCCTGGCAGACATCTTCCCGGACCCGGCGCGCCGGGCGAAGTACCAGGGGCTCTTCTTCGCGGCCTTCGCGCTGAGCAGTGTGATCGGGCCGGCGACCGGCGGCTTTATAACGGACACCCTCGACTGGCGGTGGGCTTTCTTCGTCAACTTGCCGCTCGGCCTGGTCTCACTGCTGATCCTCCCCTTCGCGTTGCCCCAGAACGAGCGCGTGCGCGGCACGAGAATAGATTACGCGGGGGCCGCTACGGTAACCGCCTCGGTCGTCGCTTTGCTCCTGGCGCTCTCGTGGGTCGGGCAGGGATACGGGTGGGGTGCGGAGCGGGTGCTGATCGGCTTTGGGATCGCCGCTGCGTTCCTGGCGGCCTTCTTGCTCGTCGAGGTTCGGGCCCCGGAGCCGATCATCCCGCTGTGGCTGTTTCGGGACCGGACGGTCGCGTCGGCCTCCGCCGTGATGTTCCTGCTCGGGATCGGCTTTTTCGGCGTCATCCTCTACGTCCCGCTCTTCGTGCAGGTGGTGCTGGGGCAGTCGGCCACAGGATCAGGGGCCGTCCTTACGCCCCTGATCCTCTCCATGACCATCGTCGGCATCGTCGGCGGCCAGCTCATGGCGAGGACGGGCCGGGTCAGACCATTTCTAGTCGCGGGTACGGCGCTCATGGGCCTCGGCATCTTTCTGCTGAGCACCCTCGGCACCGGCTCGGGGACGTGGACGGTCGCCTCCTACTTGCTCGTCACGGGCCTGGGTATGGGCCTCATCTTTCCGACGACGACTATGGCCGTCCAGGTGGCTGTGGGTGGGCGGATGCTCGGCGTCGCAACTTCTGCCACCCAGTTTGTCCGCTCCGTCGGCGCCGTGGCCGGCGCCGCCTTGCTCGGCTCCGTGGTCACGGGCGGCTACACGAGCCGGTTCGCCGAGAATACCCCCGCGAACGCGCCGGAAGC
Organism: uncultured Rubrobacteraceae bacterium; assembly: GCA_963830075.1. Classification (GTDB taxonomy): domain Bacteria; phylum Actinomycetota; class Rubrobacteria; order Rubrobacterales; family Rubrobacteraceae; genus Rubrobacter_D. The sequence continues at coordinate 191,763 of CAWHLD010000019.1, forward strand.
GCTCCTCTCGGCCCTGGAAGACCCGGACGCGCTCTCAAACCGGCAGGCCCTCGACGCCCTCTCCGCCTCCGCCTCTCAAGTACCCGGCGGCGACCGCCTCGTCGGGGAGTTGCTCGGGGTGGCGCGAGACTCGCTCTCGGGGGCCATAATCTCGGGCTTCATCGTGGCGCTCGTGGGCATCGGGCTCGCCCTCGTCGCGGCCTTCCTGATGAAGGACCTGCGCCTGGACGATAAGACGCCGGCCGATAGCGCGCCGGGCGCGGCAGAAGAGGTCGCCGAGGGGGCTGTCCTTCCGGCTAAAGCCGTCGGTCCACTACGTGAGACCGCCCCCCGGACGGAGGGCTAGGGGCGTGGAGAGAGCGACCGGGACGGCGCAGACCGCGGCGAGGATGGTCTCGTTCGGGGTCGAGAACCGCACGCTGGAGGCGTATCTCGCCCTCCCGGCTTCCGGTGACCATCCCTCGCCCGGCGTCGTTGTGATCCACGAAGCCTACGGCCTGAATGACAACATAAAGGGCGTGGCTGAGCGCTTCGCCGCCGAGGGCTACGCGGCGCTGGCTATCGACCTCTTCGCCGGGCGAAACCTGGCCGTATGCATGGCCCGGTTGTTCGGCGGTCTGCTTTTCAACTCCTTGGGCCACGGGGGAGTCCGCGACCTCAGGGACGCGCTCTCCTTCCTCGGCAGATTACCCGAGACGGACGGGGAGCGTCTCGGCGCGATCGAGTTCTGCCTGGGAGGCGGGCTGGCCCTGGCCCTCGCGTGCGCCGACGAGCGCCTGAACGCGGTGGCCCCCTTCTACGGGCCGAATCCGCGCCCCCTGGAGGCGGTCCGCCGTTCCTGCCCGGTGGTCGGCGCCTACGGTGAGAAGGACCCCGTAGCTTCTCAGGGACGCAAACTGCGGGAGGCGCTGGAACGAGGCGGCGTCCCGGGCGACGTAAAATTCTACCCCGGGGCACGGCACTCGTTCTTCGACGAGCGCGGCAAGAACCACGACCCGGCGGCGGCGGAAGACTCCTGGCGGCGGACGCTCGCCTTCTTCGATGAGTGGGTCGCCTCCGGGGCCGCGAAGGACCCCGGCTCCCGCAGGGGTCTTCCTCCCCATACAAACCACGAAAGTAGAGGAAATTCGCATGAGATCTAACACGGATATGACCAGAAAAACCGCCCTCGTGGTCGGTGGCACCAGGGGCATCGGCAAGGAGACAGCTAGGGGCCTGGCAGAGAAGGGAGCCGTGGTCGTGATCGTCGGGCGCACCCGGGAGGCCGGGGAGGCGACCGCCCGCGGACTCGGGGCCGGGGTCGAGTTCGTTGCCGCCGACGTATCCCTGATGTCGGAGGTACGGCGGGTAGTGGAGGTCTTCAGGAGACGGCACAACCGCCTGGATGTGCTCGTCCAGAGCGCCGACGTACTCCGCACGAAGCGCCTGGAGACCGCCGAGGGGCTCGAGGTCAGCTTCGCCACCAACTACCTCTCGCGCTTCCTGTTCGTCGGCCTACTCCTAGACTTGCTCAAAGAGAGCGCGCCCGCCCGGATAGTCCACGTCGCAGCCGCGGGGCTACCCGGCAAGCTTGACCTCGGCAACGTCCCCCCGGGACCCAAAACGAGCAGCTTTGCCGGGCACAACCTCGGCCAACGCGCCAACGACGTGTACGGCGTCGAGCTCGCCTCGCGGCTCGCGGAGACCGGGGTTTCGGTCAGCGTGGTCAATCCGGGGATGGTAGACACTGACCTCCGCCGCAACATGCAGACCGGCCTGGCCGGACGGCTGATGGTCCGGTCGATGGAGGCGGTGTTCAGGAGCAGGATAACCACGCCGGAGGGCTACTCCCGCGAGGTACTGCGACTAGCCACCTCCCCGGACATCGCCGATATTGGCGGCGTGCTCTTCAACCGGAAGGGCGAATCCATCCGCGTCCGTCCGGCGGTCGGGGATACCGAGACCCGCAGGCGGCTGTGGGAGATCAGCGCGTGCGTCACCGGCCTCGCGGAAGGTTCGGCAAACTTCGGCTCCCCGACGACGGAAACCACAAGAAAGGAAGGAAAGTCATGAACGCTTCGGACGGATCCATGTCCGATAAGGTCGTTCTGGTGACGGGGGCGACCTCGGGGATCGGCAAGCAGACGGCGCTGGCACTCGCAGGTATGGGTGCCACGACCATCGTGGCCGGGCGCGACCGAGAGAAAACGGCCGCGACCGTGCAGGAAGTGAAGGCGGCCACGGGCAATGCGAGGGTGCAGGTGCTGCTTGCCGACCTCTCCGCGCAGGCGGACGTGCGCGGGCTCGCCACGGAGTTCCGCGAGAGCCACGACCGCCTGGACGTCCTGGTCAACAACGCCGGCGGCGGGTTTGCCCACTACACCGAAAGCGTCGACGGCTTCGAGATGACCTGGGCGCTCAACTACCTCTCGGCCTTCCTGCTGACGAACCTGCTCCTGGAAGAGCTGAGGGCCGCCCCGGCGGCGCGGGTCGTCAACGTCGGTTCGGCCTCCCATAGGGGATCGAAGATAGATTTCGACGACCCCAACCTGCGACGGAGGTACTCCTCCAACCGGGCCTACGGCCAGTCCAAGCTGGCTGACGTCGTGTTCGCCTACGAGCTTTCGCGCAGGATGGCAAGAGCGAACACGTCCGTGACGGCGAACGTCGCCGACCCGGGGCCCGTAGCGACCAACCTTTTCAAGAGCGAGAACATGACGTCCACGAAGAGCCCCTTACTGAAGATAGGCTTCAGGGTCCACGGGGCCATCGCCAGCCCGCCGGAGAAGGGTGCAGAGACCGTCGTCTACCTGGCGTCGTCGCCCGAGGTAGATGGCGTCACCGGCGAGAACTGGAGCAAGAAGCGCGTTGCGGCGACATCTGCCGCGTCCCGAAGCGAGACTGCCGCCCGGCGTTTGTGGGAGATGAGCGAGCGTATGACCGGCCTGGCGCCTTCGGGTACACGGGGCGCGGACCACCGGGGAGAGAAGCGCGCATGACGGAAACAAGCGCCGCGATGGAAGGCAAGATCGTCCTCGTCACGGGCGGCATCGGCAAAGCGACGGCCACGGCCCTCGCCGGGCTTGGGGCGCGCGTGATCGTCGTGGGCCGGAGCCGCGCGCGTGGCGAGACGGGCGCCGCGGACATCAAGACGGAAAGCGGCAACGGAGACGTCGAGCTGATACTTGCGGACCCTTCGTCGCAGGCCGAGGTTCGAAGGCTCGCCGGGGAGTTTGAGGCCCGGCACGACCGCCTGGACGTGCTGGTCAACAACGTCGGGGCGTGTACGCCGAGCGCCGGGAGACGCCGGACGGGATCGAGGCGACGTTCGCGATGAACCTAATTTCCCCGTTTCTGTTGACCGGGCTGCTGCTCCCGATGCTTGAGAGAAGCGCCCCGAGCCGCGTCGTCAACGTCAGCGCGCTGGGGCACAGGTTCGCGAGGTTCGACCTCAGCGATCCGCAGTCTGAGGAGCGTTACGGTATGATGGTCCTTACAGAGCTCTACGAGTCGCAGAGAAATAACAGGGGCGACCGGCCTGACCTGTTCGAGGCGGCGTTCCTGGCGAGGCGCTACAGGAGCAAGTTTGGCATGGTGGAGATCCCGGCGGCGGTCCAGCGTTTCGTTCTCCCTGTGCAGGTGGCTTTGGGCCGTTTGCTAGGCAAGTATAAGAGGTACGCCGGCGCGCCCGAACCGGTCAGGCGGTGGGCAGTCACCGGAGATGCCTCATAGCTAGATGCTCACAACGGCTTCCGAACCGAACCACCGACAATGCGTGACGCCAACAGCGTACGGCTCTGTGGGAACTAGCAACCAGAGAAAGGTGAGAAACTCTTTGCCCCGTTCCTTACTCTCCACTCCCTACTCCCTACTCCCTAAAGCGAAGCGACCATGAGGATCATCGCCGGATCGGTCCGTGGCACCACGCTGGCCCCCGTTCCGAAGGGCGTGCGGCCCACCGCTGACCGCGTTCGCGAGAGCCTGTTCAACTCTTTGGGCCAGTTCTTTGACGGCGGAAGGGTCCTGGACCTCTACGCCGGGACCGGCGCCCTCGGGATAGAAGCCCTGAGCCGCGGCCTCGACCACGCCGTCTTCATCGAGCGGGACAGGAAGGCACGAACCGTCATCCTAGAAAACCTGCGAAAGACGCGGCTTGAAGATCGGGCCGAGATTATCGGTGGCGAGGTCGAGAAGGTACTCGGGACGCTCGAAGAGCGTGGGGAAGCGTTCGATTTGATCTTCGTGGACCCACCATATAGAATCGCGGCGGAGGTCGGGGGAATCTTGCACCGGCTACGCTCTCTGCTCGCGGCCGGAGGAAGGGTCGTGATCGAGAGCGGGGAGGCTCCGGTTGAGGTCGCGGGAGGCGAGAAAGGGGTAACGCGCCGCTACGGCGGCACGTTCGTAACCATACTTGATCGGTCAGAGCTGACAATGATCGTGGCTGTGTGTCCCGGTAGCTTCGACCCCGTAACCACGGGGCACCTCGATGTCATCAGACGGGCTTCCGGCATCTTCGACCACGTCGTGGTGGCCGTTGGGTCCAACCGGCGCAAGGAGTCCAGGCTTCCAGCGGTCGACCGGGCGCGCCTGATAGAGAAGGTCACCGCTGATGTGAACAACGTCTCCGTCGAGTTGATGGAGGGCCTTCTGGTGGACTTCGCCAGGAAACAAGGCGCGCAGGCGATCGTGAAGGGCCTCAGGGCCGTGTCGGACTTCGAGTCGGAGTTCGAGCAGGCGCAGCTAAACAGGACGATGTTCCCCGAGCTGGAGACGGTCTTTATCATGGCCTCGGCGGAGCACAGCTTCCTGTCTTCAAGCGCGGTCAGGGAGATTGCCTCGCTTGGCGGTGAGGTGCGCGGGCTCGTGCCCGACGGCATACTTGAGACCGTGACCCAGATATATTCCGGCAATGGCGATAAGATACAGGGATCGTAGGCGAAGGATAGGTAGTAGAAGATGGACGTACTGGTACTGATAGACAGGTTGGAAGAACTCGTCGAGGACGCGCGAAGCTTCCCCGGCTTCGGCAACACCGCGATGATCGACCGTGACGCCGCCTTCGACATCATAGACCAGATGCGCCAGACCATCCCCGAGGAGCTCAAGCAGGCGCGTTGGATCGTGAAGGAGCGCCAGGCGATGCTGGACGAGGCGCGCAGCGAGAGCGACCGTATCATCCGCAGCGCCCAGGATGAGGCGGAGAAGGTCACCTCCGAGGAAGAGGTCCTGAAAAGGGCCGAGAAGCGAAGCGCGGAGATCATGGAGGACGCCCGCCGCCGCGAGCGCGAGATACGCCTCGGCGCCGAGGACTACGCCGACGAGGTGCTCGCGAACCTCGAGGACAACCTCGGCAAATTGCTCGAGGCCGTGCAGCGCGGCCGCACGAAGCTGCAGGGCGTCCAGGAGCAATAACTCGCGGTAAACTAGGCACCATGAATCATTTGATTCCCTTACGGCGACCCGGCGCGGAGGTCGGAGACAGGCACGAGGAGCGTGCCGAGTTCTCCGTGGACCCATTCGAACTCTACGGGCGCCACCACGAGATCACTGAGGCCGGGGCCGAAGTGGCCGTCACGCGCCTCTCGGAGGGCCTTCACCTGGACGTGCTCGTCAAGGCGACGGTCCTGACTACGTGCGATAGGACGCTGGAGCCGACCGAGCTAGAGCTGGAGTTTGGTGACTCGGAGCTGCTCTCCGTGCCGACCGACCCCGCACTCGCTGTGCAGGACTGGACCCTCGATCTAGCGCGCTACACTCAGCGGGCCCTTCCGAACGAGGTTCCTATGCAGGTCTTCTCGCCGGGTACGGACCCCGTTGAGCCCGAAGGCGGGGGCGAACAGGTCGATCCGCGCTGGCGCGGGCTCGAAGGTCTCTTCGTCGCGGTATTCTAGGTAACCGATCAGCAGAAAACAGGAGGTATTATCATGGCAGTGCCGAAGAAAAAGACGTCGCGGGCGCGCAGAAACCAGCGCCGGGCACACCACGCGATCACAGGCCCTAGCCTCGTCGCCTGCCCCAACTGCGGCGAGCCGCACGTCCCGCACAGGGTCTGCCGCGAGTGCGGGTTCTACAAGGGCCGCACGGCGGTCGCCGTTGAGGACGCCTAGCGGCAACCCTATAACACCGACCAGTGCGCATCGCGGTAGACGCTCTCGGCGGAGATAACGCCCCGCAGGAGGTCGTGGCCGGGGCCGTCTCCGCCGCCAAGCAGTCGCAGCAAGTAGATTACTTTCTAATTGGGAAACAGGAAGCCCTAGAGCGCGCTTTAGCAGCCGACCCTCCCGAGAACATCTCGCTGCGATCCTCCGCCGAAGCCGTTGGAATGGACGAGGAACCCTCTGCGACGCTGAGGGCTCATCCCGACGCGAGCATCGCGGTGGGCGCGCGAATGGTTCGCGAGGGTGAGGCTGACGCGCTCTTCTCCGCCGGGAACACCGGCGCGACGGTCGCGGCAGCGTTGCTCAGGATGGGACGACTCGAAGGCTGCCGGAGGCCGGCGATCGCCACGATGCTGCCTTTTCCTTCGCCGGTGCTGCTGCTCGATGCCGGGGCGACGGTGTCTTGCAGGCCGCAGGACCTCTTGAATTTCGCTATTCTTGGGGGCGTGTTCGCTAAACGTTACTTCGGGCTGAACGGGGAGGCGCGTGTCGGCCTGGTCAACGTCGGCGAGGAGTCGGGCAAGGGCAACGACCTCGTCAAAGAGGCGCACCGTCTCATCGACCAGTCCGGGGTCAAATTCGTCGGGAACGTTGAGGGTCGAGACATCGCCAACGGGGCGGCCGACGTGCTCGTGACCGATGGCTTCACCGGCAACGTGGTTCTCAAGACGGCCGAAGGCGTGGCGCGTGAGATCCTCTCTATGGTGCGGTCTGCGATTACGGGCGATGTCATGAGCAGGCTCGCCGCTGGTGTCCTCCGCCCGCGCTTGCTCGGCGTGAGGGACAAAGTAGATCCCGAGAACTACGGCGGATCTTTCCTTCTCGGCGTCAAGGGCGCCGTCGTCATCGGCCACGGAAATTCCCGCGCCAGGGGCGTTGAGAACGCCCTCCTCGGCATCTCACGCGCGGGAGAGGGCCTGACGGAGGACCTGCAGCTGGCGCTCTCGACGCGTGGCGTACCCCTCTCTGAGGACCGGTCAGGTTGAACGGCGCAGCCGGTAGGATCGTCGGTGCCGGGAGGGCCCTCGGTAGCAGGGTCATTACAAACAAGGACCTCGAAAGCGTGCTCGATACCAACGACGAGTGGATCTCCACCCGCACCGGTATCAAGGAACGCCGCTTCGTCGCTGAAGGAGAAGACGCCGCGACCCTCGCCGTAGAGGCATCCAAACGAGCCATCGAACACGCCGAAATCGATGGCGAATCTGTCGACCTGATAATCTGTGGCACGTCGACGGCGCCTGAGTCGATGCCCTCGGTCGCCTGTCTCGTGGGGGAGGAGATCGGGGCGCCCGGAGCCGGGGCGATGGACCTGGCTGCTGCGTGCGCCGGGTTTTCCTACGCCGCTTCCGTCGCTTCGTCCATGATCGCCTCCGGTGCTGCGGGAAGGATTCTGCTGATCGGGGCCGACGCAATGAGCACGATAGTAGATCCCGCGGACCGCTCGACGGCGGTCCTTTTCGGCGACGGGGCCGGTGCCGTCGTCCTAAATGGCGGGGACGAAGGCTCCGGCTTCGTCGACCATATACTCGGGGCCGACGGGAGGGGCGCCCCGCTAGGGCGGGCCGGCCACCCCGGTGACGACGAGAAGCTGTTCCAGAACGGCCGCGAGGTCTTCAAGTTCGCCGTCAAGATACTGCCCGAGATGGTCGAGAAACTCCTCTCACGCAACGGGCTCTCGCCGGACGAGATCCAGTACGTCATACCCCACCAGGCGAACGCACGCATAATACGATCAGCGATGCGAAAGATGGAGGTGCCCGAGGAGCGCGTGGTGATCAACCTCGACAAATTCGGGAACACATCGGCGGCGAGCATCCCGCTCTCCTACCCCGACATCTACGACGACATGGAGCCGGGAAAGTACGTTATCACCGTGGGCTTCGGGTTCGGCCTGACCTGGGCTGCGAACCTGTACAGGATCTAGCGGTGGTCGAAGAGACTATGAAGCGGGCCGTGGTCTTTCCCGGGCAGGGCAGTGCCGGCGGAGAGGTAACGAGCACCGTGCGCGAGACCGTTCTCGATTACGTGGGCGACGCAGACGTACCGTACCAGCTCTCAGTCTTCGCCGGCTCGGTAGACCTCTTCTACAAGTTGCGCGAAGCTGGGGTCGGAGCCGACGTGGTGGCCGGACACTCGCTCGGCGAATACGCTGCGGCCCACGCGGCCGGGAGCCTCGGGCTCGAGGACGGCGTGCGGCTCGTGGCCGAGCGGGACCGCCTGATGAACGAGGCATCAAAGCAGAACCCGGGGGGGATGGTGGCCCTCATCGGGGCTGACCCCGACGACGTCGCCAAAGCTGCAAGAGAATCCGACGGGGCCGTTGTCGCCGCGAACTTCAACACCCCGCGCCAGTCTGTGGTCTCGGGCCGGTTGGATGCGCTCGATGAGGTCACCGAAGGTATCAGCGGACGCAAGGTCAGGTTGCGGGTGGCTGGGGCATTCCACTCGCCGCTCATGGCGGGAGCCGCCCGTCAGATGGACACTCTCCTCAAAGCGACCGAGTTCGAGGAACCCACCGTCCCCATGGTCGGGGCGACGGATGGGGCGTTGTTGACTTCGGCGGACGGGGTAAAGGAGGCGTTGCGGAGACAGATGCTCTCGCCCGTGCGGTGGGTGGCGGTGGTGGAGCGCCTGATCGCTTTGGACGTGCGAGAGATCTACGAGGCCGGGGAGGATGGGACACTGACCAGGATGCTACGGGACTTCAAGAGAAAAGACGTAGAGGGCCGGACGGCTGGGGAGGTTCTCGCGTGAAGGCGCCGCTCGGGCCGGCCCAGATCCGGGATCTCATCCCGCACCGCTACCCGTTTCTGCTGGTAGACAGGATCGAGGAGCTCGAAGCAGGGGTACGGGCCGTCGGCATCAAGAACGTTACCCAGAACGAGCACTTCTTTCAGGGTCATTTCCCCGATTATCCTGTTATGCCAGGGGTCCTGATCATCGAGGCGATGGCCCAGGTGGGGGCCGTGGGCGTGATGGCGGGCGGGGACCATAGCGACAAGCTCGCTCTCTTCGCCGGGATAGACGGCGTCAGGTTCCGCAGGCAGGTGCTTCCCGGAGACGTGCTTAGAATGGAAGTGGAGATAGTCCGTTTGAAAGGAAGGGTCGGTCGGGGCAAGGCCAAGGCAACCGTGGGGGCGGAGAGGGTGTGTGAGGCCGAGCTAATGTTCGCCTTCGCAGACCGTGGGGAGGTCTCGTGATCGAGGAGGGGCGCGTCGCCGTAGTCACGGGTGGCGGACGGGGGATCGGCCGAGCCGTGGCCCTGCGTCTCGCCAGAGAAGGCGCGGATGTGGCGATCTCTTACCGGGTAGACGACGCGAGCGCCGAAGGGGCGGCCGAGGAAGTACGCGCGGCCGGCGTCAGGTGCGAGGTCTTCAAGGGCGACGTAGCCGTGCAGGACGATATCAAGGCACTCTTCGATGGCGTGGCCGATGCCTTCGGGCGCATCGATATACTCGTCAACAACGCTGGCCTTACGCGCGACAACCTCATGATGCGGATGAAAGAAGATGAATTCGACGAGGTGCTCCGCACAAACCTCAAGGGAACCTATCTATGTACGCGGGCGGCTTTGAGGCCGATGATTCGGGCTAGATGGGGGAGGATCGTCAACGTTTCGTCGGTAGTTGGGCTTGTTGGCAATGCCGGGCAGGCCAATTATGCCGCGTCCAAGGCGGGAATAATCGGCTTTACCAAGAGCGTCGCGCGCGAGGTGGCCCAGCGCGGCATCACCGCCAACGTCGTCGCGCCGGGGTACGTAGAGACCGAGCTTACGGGCAGTTTGCCTGAGAAGGTGAAGGGCCAGATCAGGGACCAGGTTCCCGTTGGCAGGTTCGGGGAGCCTGAGGAGGTGGCTGAGGTCGTCGCTTTCCTCGTTGGAGAGGGCGCCGGGTATGTAACGGGGCAGACCGTGACCGTGGACGGTGGTATGACTATGCAGTAGGGAGTTTTCGGTTTACACTACGCGCTATCGTTGGATCGGTCTATAGCAAAAAATGCAAGTCTTCGAGAGGAGAGACGGTTTGGATCGCGAAGAAGTTCTCGGGAAGATTCAGGAGATCGCCGCTGACAGGCTGGGGGTCGACGAGGGAGACGTCACCTCCGACGCCTCCTTCCGCGAGGATCTGGAGGCGGACTCCCTGGACCTGGTTGAGCTCATCATGGAGCTCGAGGAGCAGTTCGGGATGGAGATACCCGACGAGGAGGCCGAGAAGATCACCACGGTCGAAGAGGCCGTTGACTACGTAATGGAGCATCAGGCCGCGTGACGAAAGGTGCCGCAAACGGGAGGGAGCGCGCCCTCATAACCGGGTCTGGGGCCGTGACGCCTCTCGGAACGGGGGTGGAAAACTTCTGGGACGCGGCTCTGCACGGCAAGAGCGGTATCGGGGAGATCACGCAATTCGATCCAGCCCCCTACCCTTCGCGAATCGCCGGCGAGTGCTGGGACTTCGATCCCACCGACTTTATGAGCAGAAAGCAGGCCCGCAGGATGGACCGCTTCGCCCAGCTTGGCGTGGCGGCTGGCGTGCAAGCCGCTGAGAGCGCCGGGATAGTCGACCTGATCCGGGCGCGGCCCGAGCGGGTCGCCATCGTGATGGGCAGCGGGATCGGCGGGCTCTCGACTTGGGAGCGCGAGTACAGGGTCCTCAGCGAACGCGGACCAGGAAGGGTGAGCCCGTTCCTGATCACGATGATGGTCCCGAACATGGCGGCGGGTCAGCTCGCGATCATCCTCGGCGCCACGGGACCAAGCCAGTGCCCGGTCCTCGCCTGCGCCACGGGCGGCGAGGCGATCGCGGAGGGGCTCGAGCTGATCCGGCGTGGCGACGCCGACGTCGTTATAGCTGGTTCTTCGGAAGCCCCGATCACACCCCTGTCCATGGCAGGCTTCTGTGCGATTCGAGCCGTTAGCCGGCGCAACGAGGAACCGGCCCGCGCGAGCCGCCCCTTCGACGAAGGCCGCGACGGTTTCGTGATGAGCGAGGGGGCTGGTGCCGTGGTCCTCGAGAGCGAAGAACACGCTGAACGACGCGGCGCGGAGCCTGTCGCTGCCGTCGCCGGCTACGGCCGCACGACCGACGCCTACCACGTTACCGCCCCGGACGAGGAGGGACGCGGGGTCGAACGCGCGATGCTCCGCGCGTTCGAAGACGCCGGCCTGAGCGCCGAGGAGGTCGGCCACGTCAACGCCCACGCCACGGCCACTCCTACGGGAGACGGGCCTGAGACAAAGGCGGTCTCGCGGGTACTACCGCACGCGCTGGTATCAGGAACGAAGTCGATGACAGGCCATTCTTTCGGTGCGGTCGGCGCGACGGAAGGTATCATGTGCGCCCTCGCCCTGAAGCACAAAGTGGTCCCACCGACCATCAATCTGGAGAACCTTGCCGACGACTGTGAGGAACTGAACTACGTTGGGAGCGAACCAGTCGAAGCGCCCGATCTCAGGGCCGCCATCTCCAACTCCATGGGATTCGGCGGGCACAATGTCGTGATCGCATTTACAAGTGTAGAATAGAGCACGAGATGTCTATAAGAGACCTCATAGCGATCCTCCCCGAACCGTTGAGGCAGCGTTCGCTTACCCATCCGAGCGTCGCCGACCCTTACGAGTCGAACGGACGGCTGGAGTTTCTTGGAGATTCGGTCTTGAACAACCGCGTCGCCGAGCTCGTTTTTCACGGTTACCCTGAGCTCTTGGAAGGGGATCTCACCCGCATCCGGGCGCACCTCGTGAGGAAGTCATTTCTCGCGACCGTCGGCCGGAGCGAGGGGATAGAGGAGATCATCGAGAGCTCCGTGATGAACGACTCGGTTATAGCAGATACCGTCGAGGCGATTATCGGGGCGGCTTACCTTATCGACAGGGACCTCGTGCTCACGGCGCTGGATGAGATCTTCAACCCCGCCGAGGTCGATACCGACGAGCTGCGCGACTGGAAGACGCTCTTGCAGGAGACCTTACAGGCCGACGGTCTCAGGCCCATCTACCGCGTGGTCTCCAAACAGGGCCCTGCACATAGGCCCAGCTTTACCTCCAGGGTCTCGGTGGAGGGACGGGAGGTCGCCACCGGCTCGGGCAGTTCCATAAAGGAGAGCGAGCAGACTGCGGCCCGAACGGCGCTGGAGATTCTTGGCATCCGCCCCGTGCCACGCTCCACCGTCGAGGTGCACGTAGGCGCCTAGCCGCGCCGGGCGTAGGCATAGAATAGGCGTTCGCTTCGCGATAGCCATCGGTGCCTTATGGGTGCCATGAAGGACGCTCGGTGATAGGTCATCCTCCGAGACCACACCAATTCACAGATCCTACGTGGATGGGGGGCTGGTCAAGAGCCTGATCGTAGTCTGTGTGGCGGCGATCGGTCCGGATCTATGCAAGGGCTGCATTGTTTTCCGGTGCCACAGCGAAAGGTAGGTGGCGCCCGCACTTCGGCCACTATCTATGCGAATACTTGTATGCCAATGTTCTAGAAGCGACCTACGGCCCACTTTGGTGCACAGGGAAAGAATTAGGACCCTCGGAACTCACCGGAGGACGGTTGGCCCCGCCCCTGTTGTCGGGGCCAACCGAGTTGATCTTGCCTATGGTGTCTCCTCTTCACAGGCCTCGGGGTAAGGGAAGAGGTGCCCATTGCACAATGTGCCTGGACTTGGCGCGAACGCCTTGCCGCCCTGACGCACGATCTGCCCGTAGGACTGCACCCGGCCGGGATCTTCGGGATCGGTGGGGTCGTCGTTCAGCCCAGAGAAGGAGCAGATCGAGTTGGCGTGCTCGGGCCCCCGTTCTACCTGGCCATGGCCGCCGGGGCAGCCAAACACAACAACATCGCCAGCATGGCCACCAACGCAATGACGCGCTTCATCGACGCAACCTCCTCTGCCGGGGGTGGGACTCCTCATCCCACCGCGTTATACAGCGTTGCTACGCTGGCGCATGTCGGACGCCGAGCACATCTGCCACATGGCGATCTTTGTTATTGCTTGGGGATTACGAGCCAGTAGCGATCTCTTCAGAACGCCGTTCACGCGAAGAACGCATGGCACTCCTGCCCCAACTACCTTTCGTAAACCGTGAGATCAGCGCTGGCGAGCTCGAATGCCGGCCCAACCCCTGAAACCTCATTTGCTGCACTTTTCCTCGTGCTTTCGCGCCTGAAGTTGCGTAGAATACCTCTTTAGTGCTTTCGGCCATCTATATCAAGGGCTTCAAGACGTTCGCCCGGCCGGTCAGGATGCCGCTTCAAGGTGGCATCACTTCGATCGTCGGCCCGAACGGATCAGGGAAGAGCAACATTACGGACGCTGTGCTGTTCGCGCTTGGGGAGCAAAGCCCCGGGGTGCTCAGGGCTGGGGCGATGGGCGAGTTGATCTTCTCCGGTTCAGAGACGCTGCCGGCGGCGAGTGCGGCCGAGGTAACCCTGGTACTCGACAATCAGGAGGGCCGGATCTCACTTCCTTACGGGGAGGTTTCGATCTCACGCCGCATCTCGCGCGCCGGCGAGACCGAGTACAGGATAAACGGCTCGCGTGCGCGCCTTACGGATGTACGCTCCGTCGCCGGCGAGGTTGGCCTTGGCCGCCACAGCATCCTGCGCCAGGGCGCCGTCGACTCGATAGTCGCTGGCGGGGCGGCGGCGTGCCGGCTCGCGATCGAAGAGGCCGCTGGGCTCGGCGTCTTTCGCAGGCGGCGCGTCTCGGCCAGCCGCAGGCTGGAGAAGGCCGACGCTCAGCTCGACCGGAGCCGCCAGCTCGAGTCGGAGCTCGAAGGCCAGCTGCGCAGGATAGAGCGGGAGGCCGCAGCCGCCCGCGAGTACAGGGAGATCGAAGCCCGCTACAGAGAGCTCTCCCTGGCGCACCTCTACAGGATCGCAACGCAAGAGCTCGACGGCCTGAGGCAGAGGCTGCAAGAGGCCGGAGCGCAAGTCGCCACGCTCGCCGCGCGCGAGCGTTCCATCCGCGAGGAGGAGCGGGGCGTCGAGAATCGGCTGCGGCGACTGGAAGAGGACCTGAGGCAGACGGAGCTACGGCTCGAAACGCTCGAGGACGGCGCCGAGGATCTGCGGGCCGAGGCCCTTCGCTCTGACAGAAACGTTTTGCGCCTCGAAGCCGGCCGGGGACGTGAGGGTGAACGTCGGATCGCCAGATCCCGTCTGCAGGAGGAACTGGACCGGGTTTCTCGCACCCTGGAGAGGCTGCAACAACAGGTTGGCGAGCTCGATGCAGAACGCACCGACCATTGGGAAGAGTCGGACCGGCTACAGAAGGCCGCTGCGGCGGCCAACGCACGGAGCGCGTCTACCGAGCGCGAGCGGGCGAAACTGTCGCGGGCGGTCGACAGCCTGCGTGCCCGCGTCGCCGGGTTCACCACCGACGAACAGGTCAGGGTGATGGCCGAGGAGGACCTTGCTCGCCTGACGGCCGTGATCTCGGCGTTCGGAAAATCGGACGACGAGACGGTGTCGGCCGGCGGCCACAGGCTTCAGGGTGAGGTCGATGGAGCGGTCGCAAGGGCGGAACTTTTTTCTGAGGAGGTCAGTCGCCGACGGGGTGCGCTGGCTGCAGCGATGGGGAGAGCGGAGTCGAGGGTGCGCTCGTACAAGGAGGCCGCACCGGCCGGCTCGGGTACGCGGCTCTACGAGGTGATACGGGCCCGTCCCGGCTACGAGGTCGCGGTGGAGGCCGCCCTGGGTGAGTACGGAGCCGGCGTGCTGGCCGAGAACCTGGACGAAGGAATGAAGCTCCTCTCGACCTCCGAGCCCGTGGCCGTCCGTCTCGACGCCAGGGCCATGGCGTCCAACGGCGTTGTGCCCGGAGAACCACTGATCTCATGCGTGGAAATCCTGGACCCCGACTACAGAGAGGCGGTGCAGCGGCTCCTGACGGGCATCTTCGTCGTCGAGCGTCCCGGCGACGGGGCGAACGCGAACGGATACGTGGCCGTCACGCGGGATGGCTTTCGACTTACGCGCACAGGGGTGAGCCTCAGGCCCGGCTCCGGCAACTTCGCCCGCGAGGCCCGTCTCGCCGCCTGGACGGAGCACCTGGAAAATCTGAAGAACGGTCCCGGCGGTCTGCTCTACGACGTAAGAGAGGACCTTTCGGTATTGTCGTCGCGGCTGGAATCGCTCGCGGGGGCGGTTCGGGATCTCTCCACCCTGGAACGCCGCGCCGCCAGGGCACGGGCCCTGATCTCCCGCGAGGCAGCACGCCGTAGGGCCGCCGCCGAGAACTCTCGCAAAGACCTCGCGGAGCGCGAGCGGAAGCGGGCACTCCTCACGCGCGAGGCGACGGCGACGGAGCGCGAGCTGGCCGAAGCCACAGAGACGGCGGCGCGTGCGACCGATCAGCTCCACACGCTGAGGGCCGACGCCGAAGAGGCCCGTCTCACGCTCGCGGAATCTGACCGCAAGCTGTCGGAGCGGCGCGCGACCATCCAGAAGGGCATGAGGCGCAAAGCCGAGATCTCGCGCAGGCTCGAGCGAGCCGCCTCTATGGATTCCGACCTGACAGAGTCCGTCGCAGGCCGTGCCTCGCGGGCAGTAAACGGGCTCGTCGCGGTGATCCGGGAGCGTAGAAGTGTCCTGCGTAGGATCAAGGGCCAGGCCACAGAAGCACGCCGTTTGGCCTCCGACGAGCGTAGTTCCCTTTCGCGCAGGGCCGTTGACCTTGCAGGCGACCTGGCCACGGCCCGAGGGAGATCCGAGCGTATTGCCGAGGAGGTCACGCGGGCCGAGACCGCGTCCGCCGAAGCCGGGGCCGAGATCGAGTCAGAGTGGGGCGCCACGCTGGAGGCTGCCCGCCTCGAGGCGGAAAAACACCAGGAGAACACGGATAAGGAACGCCACGCCCTCGCGCGCAGGCTCAAGCGTTTCGGCGACGTGAACCTCCTCGCCCTCTCCCAGGAAGAAGGCCTGCGCGAACGCCACCAGTTCGTAACCGCCCAGAGGGCCGACGCCGAAGACGCCACCTCCGAACTTAACCGCATAATACGCTCCGTGGACGGGGAGATCGAGTCGCGGTTCTCGGAGACTTTCGGGCGGGTTCGGGAGGCATTCGGGGAGATGGTTCCCCGGATGATGGCAGGATCCTCTGGGGTTTTGGATCTGTCGGAGGAGGGGGTGGAGATCGGGCTGCGGCTCGGGAGGAAGGGCTGGCGACCGTTGCGCGTGCTGTCTGGGGGGGAGCGGGCGCTGCTCGCGCTCTCGTTCCTGTTCAGCGTGTTCTTGAGCAGGCCGGGGGGGAGTTCTGGGGCGTTCTGTATACTCGATGAGGCCGAGGCGGCACTCGACGATGTCAACCTGGCCAGATTCCTCTCTGTGGTAGACTCTCACCGGGCAAACGGCCAGTACTTGCTGGTCACCCATCAAAAACGAACGATGGCCGCGGCGGACGTGCTCTACGGGGTAGTTCAAGATGCCTCCGGGGCCACCACTGTAGTGTCGAAACGTTTGCAGGGAGAGTAAGAAGTCGCCTATGGCGCGTTCGTGGCGTAATTTTTTCAGAGAGGCCAAAGACGACGAGGAGACGAGGAGGCCGGCGGTAGCGGAGCCTTCGACCGAACTCGAAGAAACTGGAGAGGGCAACGGCCATCATCCGGTGGATGCTGAACTCGAACCAGACCAGCCTCTGACTGAAGAGGTTCAGGCTGAGAGAAAAGAGCCTTCCCCTGAAAATGTGTTGGAGGTCGAGGAGGCATCCGATGAACATGAGGCCTCGATGCCCGAGGTGGCGCCCGATGCCGTTGCCGAGCGGCAGGAGTCTGCCGGTTGGTTCAACCGGCTCAGGCAGGGGCTCAGTCGCAGCCGCGACTCGTTCGTGGGCCAGCTCAACGCCGCGGTTTCCGAGTTCAAGGATGTCGAAGATGAGGAGTTCTGGGAGAAGGTGGAGGAGATTCTGATCTCCTCCGACGTCGGGGTCCCGACCACGGCGAAGCTGGTTGCGGAGCTCGAACAGGAGGCGTTGGAGAGGAACATCACAAGCGGCGCCGAATTGCGGGAGCTCATGATCGAACACGCCACCCGCATGCTCGAAGGACCCGTGAAGCTCGACGTCTCGCACACGCCGACGGTCATCCTGATGGTTGGCGTCAACGGGACCGGTAAGACGACGACGATCGGCAAACTCTCGCGTTTTTTACCGGGAACGACGATGTTCGCAGCCGGGGACACGTTCAGGGCCGCGGCCATCGAGCAGTTGCAGCAGTGGGGCGAGCGGACGGGTACACCGGTCGTGGCGCGCGAGCGCGGCGCCGATGCGGCCGCCGTAGCCCATGAGGCCATAGCGTCTGCCAGGAGCGAGGGCACGGACGTGTTGCTCATAGACACGGCGGGGAGGCTGCACACCAAGGTCAATTTGATGGCGGAGCTGGACAAAGTGCAGCGGGTCATAATGCGCCAGCTTCCAGGGGCGCCTCATGAAGTGCTAATGACCGTCGATGCGACCACGGGACAGAACGGGTTGCGGCAGGCCCAAATGTTCAAGGAAGTCGCGGGGCTCACCGGGATCATTTTGACCAAGCTCGACGGTACCGCCAAGGGCGGAATAGCTCTGGCCATCGCGAACGAGGTTGGGGTGCCGATCAAGCTGATCTCGGTCGGGGAGAAGGTCGAGGACCTCCACCCGTTCGACGCCCGAGAGTTCGCGGAAGCATTGTTTGGAGATTTGTAGATGTTCGATACTTTAGGCGAAAGACTCAATAAGGCCCTCGACGGGGTTCGCAGCAGCGGAAATCTAACCGAGGACCAGGTAAAGAAGGTCACGCGGGAGATCCGACTGGCTCTACTGGAGGCGGACGTGAACTACGGGGTCGTCAAAGAGTTCGTCTCCAACGTCCGCGAGAGGGCCACGGGGGCGGAGGTCTCGAAGGCCCTGAGCCCCGGCCAGCAGGTCGTCAAGATTGTGAATGAGGAGCTCGCGAACCTGATGGGCGGCACCGCCCACAAGCTCTCCTTCGCCTCCAGGCCACCGACGGTGGTTATGCTCGCTGGTCTCAACGGTCATGGCAAGACAACGACGGCCGGGAAGCTCGCGTTGTTCATGCGGAAGCTCGGTAAGAATCCTTATCTCGTGGCTTGTGATACGTACAGGCCGGCGGCCATCGACCAGTTGCAGCAGATAGGGCGCGAGATCTCGGTGCCCGTGTACACGGAGGGTACGGGGCCAAAACCCGAGGTGATCGCGGAACGCGGCATCAAGGAGGCCAGGGACGGCGGGTACGACTTCGTCATCGTAGACACGGCGGGCCGGCAGGTCGTCGACACGGAGATGATGGAGGAGATCCGCCGCGTCAGGAAGGCGTCCAAGCCGCACTCGGTCCTGCTCGTGCTCGACGTCGTGACCGGCCAGAACGCCGTCGAGGTCGCGCAGGCGTTTCAGGAGTACGCGGACTTCGACGGGATGGTGCTAACGAAGCTGGACGGTGACGCGCGAGGTGGGGCCGCGCTCTCGGTCGTCTCCGTGACGGAGCGTCCGGTCAAGTTCGCTTCTGAGGGCGAGAAGATGGGCGAGTTCGACTATTTCTACCCTGACAGGATGGCGGGACGCATCCTCGGGATGGGCGACGTGCTCACGCTCATCGAGAAGGCCGAGCAGCAGATGGATCGCGATGAGGCCGAAGTCCAGGGCAAGAAGCTCATGAGCGGCAAGTTTACATTCGAGGATTTCTTGCAGCAGATGCAGATGATCAAGAAGATGGGACCGCTCTCTGGGCTCCTTGGTATGATCCCCGGCTTAAACAAGCAGCTCAAGGACGTCGAGATCGACGACAGGCAACTAGGCAGGGTGGAGGCCATGATCACCTCGATGACCCTCCAGGAGCGCCGCAACCCCAAATTGTTGCAGAACCCGAGTCGGGCGCGTAGGATTGCGCGGGGCTCTGGCGCGACCCAGCAGGACGTACAGAAGCTCGTCAAGCAGTTCAAGGACATGCAGAAGATGATGGCCCAGATGGGCAAGGGCGGCGGAATGCCGCGTATCCCCGGTCTGTCGGGGCGCAGGTAAGAGTTCGAGAGGAGATAGTATGGCGGTAAAGATACGGCTAGCGAGGCACGGTTCCAAAGGCAATCCTTTCTACAGGATCGTCGTTGCGGACTCTCGCAGCCCGCGCGACGGAAAGTTCATCGACAGGATCGGGACCTACGATCCGCAGCAGGAGCCTTCCGAGATCAAAGTCGACGAGGAGAAGGCGAGGGAGTGGCTCGGCAAGGGGGCACAGCCGACGGATCAGGTGCGTCACCTGCTCAAGCACTCCGGGGTTCTCTAACCGGCCATGGCGCAGCTGGAGAACTTGCTGCTCGTCCTCGCCCGGTCGCTCGTCGACGAGCCGGATCGGGTCGAGGTCTCGGGGACGGAGTCTGACTCGCGGGTGGATCTGGAGCTCAGGGTGGCGCCGGACGACATGGGGCGCGTGATCGGGCGCCAGGGACGCACGATCCGGGCGATCCGTACGGTCGTGAAGGCCGCTTCCGTGAAGCTCGGCAAGCGGGTCAGCGTGGAGGTCCCTGACTAGGGCCGTGGACGCTCCCTCCGATCCGGTCGCGATCGGGGTCGTGGTCGCACCCCACGGGGTCCGCGGCACCTTGAGGGTACGCGCCCTCGGCACGGGCAAGCACTTCAGGGAAGGCACCGAACCTGTGGTCGCCGGAGCGAGGCGCCGAATCTCTTCCGCCAGAGGTACTCCCAAAGGATTCCTGATCGACCTGGAAGGTATCGAGAGCAGGGTGGATGTAGACGCCATCAGGGGTGAAGAGCTATTGCTCGACCGCGCCGATCTCGACGCGCCCGAGGAGGGCGAGTTCTACGTTGCGGATCTAGTCGGGCTAACCGTGGTAAACGAGGCGGGTGAGATCGTCGGCACGGTTAGCGATTCTTTCGAAACCGGCGCACACGAGGTACTGGTCGTGCGGGAGGAGAACGGCCAGGACCTCTACGTTCCTTTCACGCTGGAGCACGTCCCTGAGCTTGATCTGGGGTCGAGGCGGGTCGTAGTTCGACCACCCGAGAGTTAGGTGCATGAAGCAGATCGATGTTTTCTGCGTCTTCCCCGAAGCTGTCGACGCCGCCGTAGGCGTCGGGGTCGTCGGTAGGGCGATAGAGAAAGGAACCATCGGCTACAGGAGCTTCGACCTCCGCCACTTCACTCCGGACGGGCGCATCGACGACATGCCCTACGGTGGTGGTGCTGGCATGGTCGTGAGGGTCGATGTAGTGGCCCGGGCGCTGGAGGAGGTCTACGGCGTTCCAGCGAGGCAAGTCAGGCACAGGCGACGGGTCGTGCTCACGGAGGCCTGGGGACGTACCATAGATCAGGCGTACGTAGAGCAGGTCGCGAGCGGTCCTGACCTGACCATCGTCTGCGGGCGCTACGGGGGAGTTGACGAACGGGTCGCGACGGATCTCGCGACGGAGGTAGTCTCCCTTGGTGGCTTCGTCATGTCGGGGGGGGAGATCGCGGCCTCCGCGCTCGTGGATGCGGCGATACGGCGCCTCGATGGCGTGCTCGGAAACAGGGAGAGTCTGGTGGGAGAGTCGTTCTCGATGGAAGGTACCACCGGACCTCCACAGTACACCCGGCCCGCCGATTGGGACGGTACAACGGTTCCTGACGTGCTCTTGTCCGGCAACCACGCGCAGATCTATACCTGGCGCGAAGAGCAAGCACGTTTGAGGGGCGCCTGGAGCGAGACCTAGCCCTCGTGACGGTCGCAGACAATGTGGCTGGAAGGGTTGAAATCCCGGCTTCCATGCCCAACGCTACGCGACGCTCCTCTTGAGGTCGGCGACGGTGGCAGAGAGACGTCATCGGGCCCGCAGGACCTTCACGGGATGTGCAGGGACGTTTCTCACTGGGTCGGTTGCCGTGGGTGACGCCTGTAGTAGTGTGTCGAGCAATGCTTCAGACCATGCCTAGCTGCATGGCAACCGCTGCGACCTGGGCGGGGTCGGGCCTTTGGCGGCTTGGAGAAACCCGGTCGGCTGGGGAGGACGATTTGTGTCCATCACCAGGCTTTGTCGGGTGAAGAGTTTTTAAGTGACCGATATCTCACTTTCTGAATGCTACTATTCTGACAATCTCACGGCGAGAGCGATGATGATTATGGAGAGGCCGCTTCGGGCATGCTATTATCGGGCGATCACGCGAATGTCCGTGCCTGGCGCGAGCGCGGGGTGCGGGAGCGTACGTTGGCGAGGACGGCTGAAAAGAGGTCGACCTGGTCCTCCTGAAAGTCCACGAGAGGAGAAGAACATGATAACGAGCGAAAACTTGCAGCAGCGGGACGTGACCTTCAAGCCGGGTGACACGGTTAGGGTTCATTACAGGGTCATCGAGGGCAGCCGCGAGCGGGTGCAGGTCTTCGAAGGCCTTTGTATCTCGCGCAAGGGCGGCGGAATCAACGAGACGTTCACGGTCAGGAAGAACTCCTTCGGGGTGAACGTTGAGAGGATCTTCCCGCTTCAGTCACCGAAGATCGCCAAGATCGAGGTCGCCTCACGCGGCGCCGTGCGGCGCGCGAAGCTCTACTACATCAGGGACAAGGTAGGCAAGAAGGCCAGGGTCAAGAAGGCCAAGTAAGCGCGAGCTTTGCCTGAGGCGTCGTCGACGGAGAGGAATTCCCTCTACGCCTTCGACGACGCGTGGATATTCCCTCGCGGCGGGCCGCTTGCCGGGGCCGATGAGGCGGGGCGTGGTGCACTGGCCGGGCCGTTGGTCGCGGCGGCCGTCATCCTGGGCTTGGACGAAATCTCGGGGATCAACGACTCCAAGGCGCTGCGTCCGGATCTCAGGGAGAGGATCTTCGGCCACGTGCTCTACGGCGCCGAGGCCGTTTCGGTTGTGTCTTTTCCGGCATGGTGGATCGACCTTTACGGCGTCGGCCGGGCGAACCGGGAAGCGCTGTCTGGGGCGCTCTCTTCCCTCGACGCGCGCGCCGGGTGTCGACTCGCCGACGGCAACCTGGACCTCGGTGCTGGCGTGGAGTGTCTGCCTAGGGCCGACGCCAAGAGCGCGGCGGTGGCGGCGGCTAGCGTGGTAGCTAAGGTCCTCCGCGACGACGCGATGCGCGCCCTTTCCGAGCACCACTCCGGCTACGGGTTCGAGCGCAATCGAGGATACGGGACTGCCGAGCATCGTGGGGCTCTCGTAGAGCTTGGACCATGCCGGGTACACCGTTTGAGCTACGCCGGGGTCGGCGCCTGAGGGGGAAGGCCCCCGGAGCGTGGGGTGAGGATCTCGCACTGCGCTACCTGGCTCGGCGCGGCTACAGGCTCGTCGAGCGCAACTACAGGACGCGCAATGGAGAGATCGACCTCATCGTCCGCAAGGGAGACACCCTAGTCTTTGTCGAGGTTAAACTGCGTCGCACAACCGGCTTCGGCGATCCGCTAGAAGCCGTAACGCCGCGCAAACAAGCCACCATCCGCTCCCTGGCCGAACGGTACCTATCGGACCGCGAGCCACACTTCGACACCGTACGCTTCGATGTAGTCGGCATACTCGCCGCCCGGGACGGGTTGCGCATCGACCATGTCGCAGACGCGTTTTAGGTTAGCGCTTAGCGTCTTGCTGACTAGCTGAGCCCGAGGGGCGTAGCGTGCTCAAGTTCCGGCGTGGGGTAATTGCGTCGTCTGCTTGCAAGAACAGGAGGTGGTCGAAGTCGTAGTGGATCAGGAGGGTCGAAGGCGGTGGCCACCGTCGTGGCGCTGGGGCGATTGGGGGTGCCACTCGGCAGGGGGATAGGCGTCGCCGTGCAACTATTTGTGCTGGATCTCACCTTCTTCGCGTGGTCGGTGCCGTTGGGCCTGGCATACCTGGTCTACGCCGAAAAGTTCTCACTTTCTCCAAGCACGACGGTGGCGGCCCTGACTACCGCAGCCCTCACGCTCGCCGGGGCGGGCGTCTTGATCCGCTATCCTCTTGCTTGCTGCGGCAGGACGGCCCTTGCTGAGGCGCTTCGCCTCCCGGATACGCCGGAGCGCCAGAGACTACTATCGCAGCATGAAGGCGCTCCGGAGTGCTAAGGTCTCGACCTGGCTCGCCTTGAACGCCTCCACCGTCTTGCAGTGGTTCGGCTCGTTTGTACTCTTGTGGTCGCTCCTCGGGATCTACGGCATCGGGGCCAACTTGCTCACGATACTCGCGAGCCTCAGCGCCCTCACCCTGGTCTCGCACCTCGTGCCAACGCCGGGTGCCAACGCCGGGTGCCGCTGGCTTTATGGAAGCGGCCGTAGGGCTCAGCGTCGGTGGCCGCGCGGGCGCGTCGGCGGCCGTCCTGATCTGGCGTCTCGCCAGCTTCTATGGGATCTTCATCCTGGGTCCGCTGGAAGTCTGGCTGATCCACCGCTCGCCACCTACAACGACGCCGAGGGGAGAGTTCGCCAACCCCCCCCGCCCCGAAACGGAGCAGCCGCCTCTGACCGCTCGGTTTCGCGGATCCATCGTCTGGGAGACGCTCCAGCCGCCGATTATCGTATAGTATTCTATACAACAGTATAGTATTATGGACGAGAACCGTATATACTGGTGATGCTCTACCGTGAGCAGTCATGGTCGAGAGGGTGAGACGGGGTGCAGTGGCGGTTTGTGGGGAACATCGCTGATGACCGTGTGTCGGGCGAGGAGCCTGAGCCTTTTCGGGATCGATGCTTTGCCCGTGGAGGTAGAGGTAGATGTAAGTCCTGGGCTGCCCGGGTTTTCGATCGTGGGGCTACCTGATGCGGCGGTTCAGGAGGCGCGGGAGCGGGTGAGGGTGGCGATCTCGAACAGCGGTTACAAGTTTCCGACCAAGCGCGTCATCGTCAACCTGGCGCCCGCCAACCTCAGGAAGGAGGGTCCCGCGTTCGACCTTCCCATAGCGCTGGGCATCCTCGCCGCCTCAGGCGCACTGGCGCCGGGCGTCTTGGAGCGGGCGGGTATCGTCGGCGAGTTGTCGCTCGACGGAGGAATTCGGGGTATCAAGGGGGCTCTCTCGATGGCCGAGGGTGCAAGGAGGGAGGGCCTTGGCCGACTCGTGCTGCCCGATAGGGACGCGCCGGAGGCCGCGGTCATAGGTGGGGTTGAGGTGTTTGGGATGCGGAGCCTCAAGGAGGCCGTGGAGTTCCTCGGAGATCCTGGGGTCACGGCGCCCGCACAGCCGGCCCCCGAAGATGGCCGCAACGGCGCTCGCACCGAAGACTTTGCAGACGTGGCGGGGCAGCGTTACGCCAAGCGAGCCATGGAGGTAGCGGCTGCTGGGGGGCATAACGTGCTCATGAGCGGGCCGCCTGGTTCCGGCAAGACCATGCTCGCGCGCAGGATGCCGGGCATCCTTCCTCCGCTTACGATGGAGGAGCGCATCGAGGTTACGAAGGTACACAGCGCGAGCGGGCAGGGAAACGGCACGCTCGTAACCCAGAGGCCGTTCAGGGCGCCTCACCATACCGTCTCCACCTCTGGGCTCGCCGGCGGTGGGAGCAACCCGCGTCCGGGGGAGGTTTCGCTCGCGCACCACGGAGTGTTGTTTCTGGACGAGCTGCCCGAGTTTGGTCGGACCACGCTCGAAGCATTGCGGCAGCCTCTCGAGGACGGGCACGTAACCATCTCGCGGGTGGCGGCGACGCTCAGTTATCCGGCCAGGGTCACGCTGCTCTGTTCCATGAACCCATGCCCCTGCGGCCACGCTGGCGACAACAGGAGGGCGTGCCGGTGCACGGCGGGCCAGATCGAACGTTACCAGGGCCGCATCTCTGGTCCCTTGCTCGACCGGATGGACATCTTCGTCGATGTGCCGCGGCTCACGCGGCAGGAGCTGCGCGAAGAGCGGCTGGGCGAAGCATCTGCTCGCGTAAGGGAGCGGGTGAGCGGGGCTCGGGGGACCCAGACCCGGCGTCAGGGCTCCCCCAACTCCCTTCTCTCCGGGCGCTCACTGCGGGAGGTGTGCTCCCTGCGGGGCGATGCGGAGTTGCTCTTCTCGCGGGCGGTAGACAGGATGGGGCTCTCTGGTAGGGGGCACGACAGGGTGTTGCGGGTGGCGAGGACCATCGCCGACCTCGCAGGAGAGGCAGAGATCTCGGCCGAGCACGTGGCTGAGGCACTCAACTACCGAAGGTCACACCTCATTGGAAGATAGCGACCACCGGGGCGGGCGGGACGAAGATCGCGCCAAGTACCTCTTCCTCTCCCTCTTGCAGGCTAGGGTCGGTAGCAGCCTGGTCGCGCGCCTTGGCAACCTCGCCCCCCAAGCCCTGTTCGAAACGCCGTTTTCCGATCTGGCGGATTGGGGCCGTACCCCCGAGAAGGCTGCCCGCGCCTTCGACGAGCTGCAGCGAGGGTTCGATGTCCATGCCATCGAGGGCCGTCTTGGCGCAAGGGGGATACGGGCCGTTACGCTGGCCGATGACGAGTACCCCGGGCCGCTCAGGAATGTACCCGATCCACCACCGTCGCTCTACATCGTTGGTAGGGTGCCGGAGACGGCTTCCGTCGCGCTCGTCGGTTCGCGCAAAGCCTCGGCGACCGGCCTGGAGACCGCCAGGGCGCTCGGACGGGCGCTCTCCGAGCGGGGCGTGTGCGTCGTCAGTGGGCTAGCCCTGGGTGTTGATGCGGCCGCCCACAGGGGAGCTCTTGCGGCGAAAAGTCCGACGGTTGGTGTCCTCGGATGCGGCATAGACGTCGTCTACCCGAGGTCCAACAGGGATCTTTTCGAGTCGGTAAGGCGCCGCGGCGCGCTCGTCTCCGAGTACGGGCTGGGCGAGGCCCCGCTCGCCTGGCGTTTCCCCGCCAGGAACAGGGTTATCGCCGGGCTCGTTGCGACGGTGGTCGTCGTCGAGGCGCCCGAGCAGAGCGGCGCCCTGATAACCGCCAGGCACGCCCTCGACGCCGGAAGGGACGTGTGGGCTGTCCCTGGCCCGCCGGGCGTGCGCGAGTGTCGCGGCTCCAACGGGCTACTCGCTGACGGCGCTGGAGTGCTCTGGGATATACCCGAGTTCGTCGAGGCTGTCGCGCCGCAAGCCGGGGTGACGGGTGACGACGAGATCGTTG
Source organism: uncultured Rubrobacteraceae bacterium (assembly GCA_963830075.1). GTDB lineage: Bacteria > Actinomycetota > Rubrobacteria > Rubrobacterales > Rubrobacteraceae > Rubrobacter_D. The sequence continues at coordinate 217,923 of CAWHLD010000019.1, forward strand.
CGACATTCGAACTGCCCGAGACGGAGGCCGCCGTGCTTTCGGGGGTTGGCCTGGAGCCGAGGGGGGTGGATGCTGTGGCGAAACGGTGCAGTGTGGAGGTGTCCGCGGTACTACCTGCACTCGCCTTGCTCGAGCTCAAGGGGTTCGTGAGCCGTGACGGGGTGGGTGCATACGTGAGGAGGGCACTCCCGTGACTCGTCCTACCCTCGGCGCGCTCTGGTCCCGCTACTTCGAGGTTCGGGACCGGCTAAAGGCCTGTGGCGCTTCGCGCGTGGAGCTACGCTCGGTCGAGCGCGAGGCCAGGAACTTGAGGGACAGGTTGGTGGTCAACTACTCGCCCCTTGTCAAGTACGTCGCCGGCAAGAGCTCCGGGCGTATGGCTGGTCCCCTCGACCAGGAGGACCTCATCTCATCCGGGCTTGTCGGGTTGCTGGGTGCTGTGGAGACCTACGATCCTGGACGCAGGACCAAGTTCGAGTCCTATGCGATCTCCAAGATCCGGTGGTCTATCCTTGACGAGCTCAGGAAAGTTGACCCCCTGTCGCGGCGCACCCGGCTCAGGGCGCACCAGATCGACCACGCCAGGGACGAGCTGGTGCAGAAGTTAGGACGCGCGCCCACAGAGTCAGAGCTCGTGCGTTCGCTGGGGATCAGCGTCACCGAGCATCGCGCGTTCCTGGAGCAGTATGCGCGGGCGCAGGTAAGATCCCTCGAAGCATTTCAGGAATGCAACGGCGGGCCGGCCGGGGGGTTGCACGACCTGATCGGGGACCACTCCGCGACCGACCCCGCGTCGGCGGCGGAGGTGGCCGAGGTAAGGGCGCGGCTGGTCTGGGCCATCGAGCGCCTGGATGAGAAGGAGCGGATAGTCACAACCTTCTACTACTATGAGGGACTGACGCTCAGGGAGATAGGAAGGGTCCTCGGGCTTACCGAGGGACGCATCTCGCAGATACTGCACGCGGCGCTCCGGCGGCTCAGGCTCAGCCTCTCCGAAGAAGGTCGAATCTACGAGCGAGCCTCCTGCGACAGCTAGAAGCCTCCTTCCCCCTGTGCTACTATCACTGGTCGGACGGGACCTTGCATAAAGGGCTCGCCCCTGACCACGCACGCCCGCCGTAGGGTTCTTCGGACCCGGGTGGTGGTCCGTCGGGAGGTCAACCGGCGGATTGCGAGGCGCGGGCGGAGGACACCAACCACCTGAAAAGAGAGGTAGAGATCTTGCAGAGCACAAGCGAGCGCGTAGGAATTCGGGAGTTGCTCGAGGCCGGCGTCCACTTCGGGCACCAGGCCAAGCGCTGGAACCCGAAGATGAAACGCTACATTTTCGCCCAGCGGGCCGGAGTCCACATAATAGACCTGGACCAGACGCTTACCCTTCTCGGACAGGCCCTCGACTTCGTCCGGGGCGTCGCCGAGGCCAACCGCGAGGTCCTCTTCGTGGGGACCAAGAAGCAGGCCCAGATCCCGCTCGCCGAGGAGGCGCTCAGGAGCGGACAGCCGTTCGTGGCAGAGCGCTACATCGGTGGGATGCTGACCAACTTCCAGACGATCCTGCCGCGCATCCAGTACTTCAAGGACCTGGCAGTCAGGGTCGATGAGACGCCCGAGGAGGACAGGACGGGCAAGGACTGGTTCGCCCTGAACCGCGAGTATCAGAAACTCAGGCGCAACTTCGCGGGCATAACGGAGATGGAGCGTCTGCCTGGTGCCGTTTTCGTTGTCGACCCCAAGCGTGAGGAGCTGCTGGTCAAAGAGGCGAACAGGCTCAAAATTCCCGTTCTCGCCCTGACGGACACCAACTGCGACCCCGAGGTCGTCGAGTATGTCATCCCGGGCAACGACGACGCGATACGGGCGATCAGCCTGATCTCCAGGCTCGTCGCCGACGCGATTATCGAGGGCAGGGGCGAGGAGGCCAGGGTCGACGAACGCCCCGTGCCGCCGGTGATCGAAGACGCAACCGTCGAGGCGGAGGTCCAGCAGACCGCTGACACGAACGGGCGCACGGAGATGCCGCCCGAGGTCCCCGTCGAGGCGACCGAAGAGCCACCCGTGGAAGGAAACGGAGGGGCCACGGTCGCGGCGGAGGCCGTAGCCGAGACGGATGCTGCTGACGATCCCGAAGTTGCGGTCGAGAGCGAGGTCGTGGTCGAACCTGAGGCTACGGCGGAGGACGTCGAGGTAGAAGCCGTCGAGACCGAGGTCGTAGACGAACCCGAGGCGACGACCGAGATCGACATCGAAGCCGTCGAACCGGAGGTGGCCGCTGAGCTCGAGGCGGAAGAGCCGGTAGAAGAAGAGTCCGGGCTGGTCGGAGATGAGGCACCGGAAGCAACAAACGAAGACACCGAGGAGAAGTAGGAACTTTGGCTAGTACAATAGAGAAGATCAAGCAGCTCCGGGAGGAGACTGCCGCGGGAATGATGGACGTGAAGCGCGCTCTCGAGGAGTCGGACGGTGACGTCGAAGGCGCCAGGCAGGTTCTGAGAGAGAAGGGTCAGGCCCTCGCCGCGAAGAAGAGCTCGCGGGCTGCGACCGAGGGGCTCATCGAGGCCTACGTCCACTTCAACGGGCGCATCGGGGTGCTCGTCGAGGTCAACTGCGAGACGGACTTCGTTGCGCGCACGCCCGAGTTCAAGCAGTTCGCCCGCAACGTCGCCCTGCACGTGGCCTCTATGCGGCCCCTATGTGTCTCGCCCGAGGATGTACCGTCCGGTGCCCTCGAGGAGGAGCGTCAGGTCATCGAGAAGCAGGTTGCCGAGATGGGCAAGCCCGAGGACATCGCCGAGAAGATCGTCGATGGCAGGATCAAGAAGTGGGTCGCCGAGCAGGCGCTCACCACCCAGCCCTATGTCAAAGAGATGGACAAGACCGTTGGGGAGCTCCTGCAGGAGACGATCCAGAAGGTCGGCGAGAACGTCGTGATCCGGCGCTTCGTTCACTACGAGCTCTAGCGGAAGCCGTGGACGGGGCGGCTAAACGCACGGGCGAGGTCGAAGGGGCCGGGCTCTCTGAGCTTGGCCCCGTAAAGCGCATCGTCTTGAAGCTCTCGGGGGAGAGCCTCGCCGGCGAAGGCGGCTACGGCATCGACCCCGGCAGCCTGGACGCGACCGCAACGGGTGTACTCGAGGCTGTGGAGGCGGGCGCCGAGCTCGCGATCGTCGTCGGCGGCGGAAATATCTTCAGGGGTTCTCACGTCGCCGATGAACTCGGGATCGAGGGTGCAACCGCTGACTACATGTCCATGCTTGGCACCGTCATTAACGCCATGGCGTTGCAGGCCGCATTGGAGAGTAGGGGCGTGGAGACACGGGTTCAGACGGCCATCGAGATCCAGGAGGTCGCCGAGCCATATATCCGACGGCGTGCGATCAGGCACCTCGAGAAGGGCAGGGTCGTCATCTTCGGGGGTGGGACCGGCAATCCCTTTTTTACGACCGACACCGGCGGCGCATTGCGGGCGCTGGAGATCAACGCCGACGCCCTGCTCATGGCCAAGAACAGGGTGGATGGGGTCTATGACAGGGACCCGAGACGGTACCACGATGCGGTGCGCTTGCCCAGGCTCAACTACATGGATCTGCTCTCCAACAACCTCTCGGTTATGGACCACACTGCTGCGACGCTCTGCAGCGGCGAGAACCTGCCCATAGTCGTTTTCGATATACTCAAAGAGGGCAACCTGCGCCGCATCTTGCAGGGGGAAGAGGTTGGGTCGCTGGTGTGGGGAACGGCGAACGGAGGCGGAGGAGGCTGACATGTCTGACGTTATAGATCTCACGGCGGCCGAGCGCAGAATGGGTGGGGCCGTCGAATCCGTAAGGAGCAACTTCGCGACGATACGCACGGGCAGGGCGAACCCCTCGCTCCTCGATAGAATAGAGGTCGAGGCCTACGGGACAAAAATGGACCTTAGGAGCGTCGCCAACATCGGCGCGCCCGAGGCGCGGCTCCTCACGGTTACCCCGTTCGACCCAAACTCTCTCAAAGACATCGAGCGGGCCATCAGGGACGCGAACATCGGCCTGAACCCGCAAAATGACGGCAAAATACTCAGGCTCCCCATACCGGAGCTCACAGAGGAGCGCCGCCGCGACCTGATCCGCATGGCCCGCAGCATGGCTGAAGAGGGAAGGGTCTCGGTCAGGAACGTGCGCCGCGACGAGATGAGAGACCTCCACGAGCTGCGCAAGGAGGGTGAGATTTCCCAGGACGACGAGCACAGGGCCGAGGAGGAACTGCAGGAGCTCACCAACGGCTACGTTGAGAGGGTCGAGGCCGTGCTTGCCGACAAGGAAGCCGAGCTCTCGGAGGTCTAACTGCTGGAACCTGTCGAGAAACGGCTCCCCGCATCCGCCTCCGAGCAGCGCTTTCCCGATCCCGCAAGGACCCCGCGCCACGTAGCCATCATCATGGACGGCAACGGGCGCTGGGCGAAGCGTCGCTGGCTCCCGCGTGCCGCTGGCCACAAGGCCGGCGTCTCCGTGCTTACGCCCCTGCTCGAGACCGCGGGCCGCGCCGGGGTAAAGACTCTCACGCTGTACGCGTTCTCGACCGAGAACTGGACGCGTCCCGAGCGAGAGGTAAACATGCTCATGAGGCTGTTCCTCGAGACCGCCCGAGAGAAGGTGCCAGAGCTGAACGAGCGAGGCGCCAGGCTCCATTTTCTTGGCAGGAGGGATGACTTGCCCGCTTCTGTACTCGAAGCCCTGACGGAGGCCGAGCAGTTGACGGCGGGCAACGACAGCCTCGACGTGTACATCGCGCTCAACTACGGCGGGCGCGCCGAGATCGTGGACGCGACCAGGCGCATGATCCGTGACGGGCTCTCTCCCGAAGACGTGGACGAAAATACGTTCGCTAGCTACCTCTACGCCCCAGACGTGCCTGAGGTGGATCTGGTGATTCGGACTAGCGGCGAGCTGCGGATCTCAAACTTCTTGCTCTGGCAGATAGCCTACGCCGAGTTCTACGTCACGGACACGCTCTGGCCGGACTTCTCGGCCGGGGAGTTCCTGCACGCCCTTGAGGCTTTCGCGTCCCGGTCCAGGCGCCGGGGCGGCGTTTAGGAGCGCGGTGCTTCGTTGGAGGACCGTTACAGCCCTGGTTCTCGCCCCGATCGCGCTCGCGAGCATCGCGCTTGGAAAGTGGGCCATCCTCGCCTTCCTGCTCTTGGTGATAGCAGGCGCGGCATACGAGCTCTCACGCGCCATGGAACCTCTTCCTTTTCTCGCCGCGTTCGGAGCGGGCGCATTTCCGCTCCTCCTCTCCCTGCCTTACCGCGAGACGGGCATCCTCGCGGGCGCGGTGGTGAGCCTGCCCTGGGCGCTCTTCTGGATCGCCGGAAGACCGGAGACGAGGACCCTACGCTCCGTCCTCGCCGTGCTCCTGATGTCCCTGTGGGTCGGGGTGCCGCTGGCGCATCTCGGGCTCTTCCCCCACAACCGGTACGGCATCGTCCTGATCCTCATCGCGGTTGTGGGGCCCTGGATCTCCGACTCGGGTGCCTATTTCGCCGGGCGATTTTTCGGCCAGCATTTACTGTTCCCAAGCCTGAGCCCGAAGAAGACCGTCGAAGGCGGCCTTGGCGGCCTCCTCTTGACCGTGCTCGTTGTCGCCCCCTTGTCCTTCTTCCTCCTAGATTTCACCCTCGTGAAAGCCCTGATCATCGGCTCCGCAGTCTCGATCTCGAGCCAGGCGGGGGACCTATTTGAATCCTCGTTGAAGCGCATCCTCGACGTGAAGGACCTCGGAAACTTCCTCCCCGGACACGGCGGCGTCCTGGACCGCGTCGACAGCCTGCTGTTTACGGCCCCGGCGGTATACTACATCTCGCTACTCGTATGAGATTGGACCCAAAGCCCTTTTGAGACGCCTAACGATCCTCGGCTCCACAGGCAGCATCGGCCAGCAGGCCCTCGACGTCGTGCGCAAATACCCCGACCGCTTCGAGGTCGTGGGCATCTCTGCCGCGCACGACGCGCAAACGCTCGCCCTTCAGGCGGCCGAGTTCGAACCTGAGTTCGTCGCCCTCGAAAGCACGAACACGGGCCCGCTTGAAGACCTTCCATCCGAAGTCCTGTCCGGCCCTGGCTCCGCGGAGCGCCTGGCACAAGCCCCCTCAGACGTCGTCCTGAACGGCATAGTCGGTTTCGCCGGCCTGGCCGCCACGGTCAGCGCCCTCCAGCAGGGCAACCGCGTAGCCCTCGCCAACAAAGAGTCCCTCGTCGCAGGAGGCGACTGGGTGATGGACCTCGCAAAAAACAACCCCATAATACCAGTAGATTCGGAGCATTCGGCGATCTTCCAGTGTCTGGAGGGCAGGGATGAGGCGGAGATACGCGAGATCCTGATAACTGCTTCGGGGGGACCATTTTTTGCTTTCGAGAAGGCACGGCTTGTGGAGGCGACGCCCGATGATGCGCTAAAGCATCCGACGTGGCGGATGGGGCGTAAGATCACCATAGACTCTGCCACGATGATGAACAAGGGACTCGAGGTCATAGAGGCACACCACCTCTTTGGCGTGCCATACGAGGACGTAAAGGTCGTCGTACATCGCCAGTCCGTGGTGCACGGTGGCGCCATCTTCGAGGACGGCTCGGTCGTTTTGCACGCCGCATTGCCTGATATGAGGTTGCCCATTGCCTTCGGCATCCTCTATCCGGAGCGGGTCGATGTTGGGGCAGAGCCTGTGCCTTTTGACGGTGTTAGTTGGAGCTTCGAGGAGCCGCGTGACGACGTGTTCAGATGTCTGCCGCTCGCCGTCGAGGCCGGGCGGGTTGGGGGTGCCTTTCCGGTAGCGCTCAACGCCGCCAACGAGGTGGCCGTCGGGGCCTTCCTTGACGGCAAGATAACATTCCTACGGATAGCCGAAGTGATCGAGGAGGTTCTCGAGGCTGTGCCGGAGCTCGGAAAAATGGAGAGCATGGAATCAATAGTGGCCGTAGACGAGTGGGCACGTGACGAGGCGCAGCGGCGCGTGGGCAGGGACGGCCGATGACCGTCCTCGTCGCGCTGCTCGGCCTCATTTTTCTCATAGTAATCCACGAGCTCGGGCACATGCTCACGGCCAAGGCGCTCGGGGTAAGGGTGCCCGAGTTTGCCGTCGGCTTCGGGCCTGCCCTGATCAAGAAGAAGGTAGGCAAGACCGTCTATTCCTTCCGCATCATCCTCCTCGGAGGTTTCGCCAAGATGGCTGGGATGGGAGACGGTGCCGAAGGGCCCGACACCTATAACGCCAAGTCTGCGTGGAGGCGGGCTTTGATCATCCTCGCCGGTCCCATGGCCAACGCGGTCGCGGCGGTCGCCATACTAGCCTGCGTGTACATGTTTCAGGGCGTCGTCACCGACATAAAGCCCGTGGTAACCGCCGTCGAGCCTGGCTCGATGGCTCAGCAGGTCGGCATAGAGGCCGGCGACCGGATCGTGGCGATCGACGGGAGCAGAATCGAGGGCTGGGACGGCTTCGAGCGCCGGATGGCAGACCAGCAGCCCGGGGAGAAAGTTAGCGTCACCGTACTTCGCGACGGCTCACAGGAGACCTTCCAGGGGGAGCTAGGGGCCGACCCCCAGGACAAAGACCGTGCGCTCCTGGGTGTCAGGCCCGAGATCGAGACGACCACCTACGGTCCCATCAAGTCCCTAGGCCTCGCCGTTCAGAGGTGCGCTGAGATCACGGTCAAGCTCGGAGCCTTCGTCGGGCAGCTCGTGACGGGGGAGAAGGGACTTTACGAGAACGTGACGGGTCCCGTCGGCATCGCTTCGGTGGGGAGTACGGCTGTTAGTCAGGGCTTCTTCCTTCCGCTGCTGGCCCTGATCAGCCTGAACCTCGCCCTGTTCAATTTGCTGCCGATTTTGCCCCTTGACGGGGGTCACCTGTTTTTTATAGCAGCCGAGAAGGTGCTTGGCAGGCCCGTCAGGGAGCAGACGATGGGCAAGATCGCCGCGTTCGGCCTGATCCTGGTCCTCGCCCTGTTCTTGTTCGCCACCTACGCGGACCTGAGTAAACTCTTCACTGGACAGCCTTTCATCCCGGATTAAGATAAGGTCAACGAAACTTATGGGAGTGAGATGACAGAGGCAGCAGTGCGCGAACGCCCGGTTACGAGCCGGCGGATAAAGGTGGGCGATGTCCCCATCGGTGGTGGGGCCCAGGTGGCCGTGCAGTCGATGACCAATACCATGACCAACGACGTCGAGGCGACGGTACAGCAGGTATACGACCTCAACGCCGCCGGCGCCGACCTCGTACGCGTCTCCGTAAACGGCTCCAAAGCCCTCAACGGTTTCAGGGAGGTCGTCTGGCGCTCGCCGGTGCCCCTGATCGCTGACATCCACTTCGATTACCGCATGGCACTCGGTGCCGCCGACGCCGGGGCTGCCTGCGTCAGGATCAACCCAGGCAATGTCGGGAGCGATGATCGTTACCGCAAGGTCATCGAGAAGTGCCAGGAGACGGAGACGGCCATGCGAATCGGGGTCAACTCAGGCTCCGTGGAGAAGCGGTTCTGGGACCTCCCGAAACACGAGGCGCTGGTTGCGAGCGCCCTTCACAAGGTCGAGATCGCCGAGGAGATGGACTTCTTTGACTTCAAGGTCTCCCTCAAGGCGAGTCACGTCCCCGAGATGGTCGAGGCCAACAGGAAGTTTCGCGAGTACTCTGACGCACCTTTGCACCTCGGCGTCACCGAGGCCGGAACCAAGCTGCCTGGATCAATAAAGAGCGCGGCGGCGCTTGGCCAGCTCCTACCTTACGGGATCGGGGACACTATCCGTATCTCGCTCGCTGAGGACCCCGTCGAGGAGATACCGGTTGCGTACCACATCCTCTCCGCCCTCGACCTCAGGCACCGAGGCCCCAACGTTATCGCCTGCCCGAGCTGCGCGCGGACTTTAGGCTTCGATGTGATCGGGATGGCCGCGAAGGTCGAGGAAGGACTCAAGCACTTCGAGGATCACTTCACCGTTGCCGTCATGGGTTGCGTGGTAAACGGTCCCGGCGAGGCGCGAGACGCGGATTACGGCGTCGCCGGAGGCAAGGACGACGGTGTAATCTTCTCCAAGGGCCAGCCCTTGCGGAAGGTCGGACGGGATGAGATCTACGACTCCCTCTTCGAGGAGATCTCCAAGGACGACCGGAAGTAGCGGACTCTCTCTGAGGGCACTGATGTAGCCGTGGGCAGAGGCTCGCGAGCGCGCACCAGGGATGGGCCACGGTCTTCCCATAACGCCGGCCCTTGCTGCGTCACGAACTAGTCGGCCAGGAAGACGCCGACAGAGATCGCCACACCGACCACCACCAACGCGACTGCCAGGTAGCCTATCCCCCGAGACCTGTGGGCCACCCCGCTCGCCACCAGCCCCCCGAACGCCGCCATGCTAAACCACGAGACGGCCATTAGCGTGTCCCTGTCTATCACCGCGGCCACCGCCGCGATGAGCCACAGCGCGGCGGCTATCCAGATGAAGAGATGGATCCGTTGCGTGCCTGCGGTCCTGGATCTACCCATCTTCTCCTCACCCCGTCGGTGTAGTCGCTCCGGCCATTATTGCACCTTACGTAGTCAGCCGCCCCTCGCGTTTAACCCTTATGCAGGCTTCACGAACGAGGGCGTTCTGATCCCACGAGCCAGGCATCATAAACGTGGCGCATTAGGCGTTAGCGCGGGCGCGGGATGCCGCCGTGCGGGGCCCCGGAAGCCTTGTAACCCAGATACTCTGAGATATACTCTTGGATGCTGTGAGTGAGCAAGGGGTCTTCGGGCCCGTTGCTTTTTTTATCGTTTGGAGAAGGTGAGAGAGACGGCGACGTTAGAGAGGCTTACCCGGGCTGTCGAGGGCGTGCTCCCTGAGGGAACCGAGCTGGTAGAGGCCAGGTTCTCGGGGGGGCCTCTGCTATCTTTGCTCCTCGACCGGGAGGATGGAGCGGTGGATCACGAGTTCTGCTCGCGGGTTGCCTCCGTCGTCGCGCCGGTCGTCGAGGCCGAGGGCTACGATGGCGCTATCGAGGTCTCGTCGCCCGGCATCGAGCGCCCCCTGACGAGGCCCGAGCACTTCCGTCGCTTCGTGGGCCACGAGGCCAAGGTCCGCCTCGGGGAGCCCATCGACGGGCGCAGGAACTTTACGGGCCTCATAGACAGGACGGACGATGACGCCTTCGTACTAAAACTCTCAGAGGGAGCGGAGGTGGAGCTGCCGTTCGGCTCCGTGATCCGCGCGAACCTCAAGGAGGACATATACAAGTGAATACCGCATTGCTATCAGCGCTGCACGAGATAGAGACAGATAAAGGCATACCCTTCGAGACGGTTAAAGGTGTACTCGAAGAATCTTTGCTCGCGGCTTACGAGGGCCGTGAAGGGGCGGACGAAGACGCCAGGGTCGTCCTGGATGAGGACACGGGTGACCTCAGGGTGATGAAAGACGGCGAGGACATTACGCCGCACGACTTCACGCGCATCGCGGCCCAGGTGATGCGACAGACGTTCTATCAGCGCCTGAACGAGGTACACAACGAGCAGTTGCTCGACGAGTACGGCGAGCGCATGGGCGATGTCGTAACCGGTATCGTGCAGCAGGCCCACCGGCGGATGACGCTCGTCGACCTCGGCAGGGTCGAGGCCATTCTACCTGCCAGCGAGCAGGTGCCAAACGAGCGTTACGAGAACGGCCAGCGCCTCAAGGTGTACTTGCTGGAGATAAGGGAGGGCGGCCGCGGCCCGAGCCTGACCGTGAGCCGGCGTCACGAGGGGCTGCTCAGGAACCTCTTTGAGTTGGAGGTACCCGAGATCTACGACGGCCTCGTCGAGATACGGGCCGTCGCCCGCGAGGCCGGGCTGCGCTCGAAGGTGGCTGTCTGGTCAAAGGAGGCGGGTGTTGATCCCGTCGGGGCCTGCGTAGGCCCGCGCGGGAGCCGCGTGAGGGCCGTCGTGTCCGAGCTGAGAAACGAGAAGATAGACATCATCCAGTGGGACCCTGAGCCCGCCCGGTTTATCGCGAAGGCCTTGAGCCCGGCGCGGGTGCGCGAGGTCTATTTGGATGAAGACGAGAAGCAGGCCGAGGTGATAGTGCCCGACGACCAGCTCTCGCTGGCCATCGGGCGCGAGGGCCAGAACGCCCGCCTCGCTGTGAAGCTGACGGACTGGAAGATAGATATAAAGCCCGAGAGCCAGGCGACGGAGTACGAGGAAGAGGAAGAGGACTGGGAGCCGGACGAGGATTCGACGATGCACCGCTGCCGGGCGGTCCTCTCCAACGGACGCAGGTGCGCCAACATGGCGTTGCCAGGTTCACTCTTCTGCGGCATCCCGTCGCATCAGGCACAGGCCGCCGAGTTCGAGGGCATGGTAGAGGGTAGGGGATCTGATGAGTAGACGCGTATACGAGATTGCCCGCGAGCAATCGCTCGAAAGCAAGGAAGTAATACAGCGCCTGAAGGATGCGGGAGTCGAGGTCAAGAGCCACTCCTCCTCCGTCGAAGACAATGCATACGAGAGGGTGTTCGGCGCCGGTGCCAACGGTGGAAGCCCCGACGGCGAAACGCCGAACAGCCGCACGGCGGCCCAGGAGGCCGAGGCGCAGGAGGCACGAGTAGAGGCGGAGCACTCGGGGCACGGCGCCACGATCTCGGCCGCGCCGTCCGAGGAGCCCGTTTCGGTGCCGCAATCGGCGCCGAAGCAGGGCCGTCCGCAGAAGAAACGCCGCAGGGTGGTAATCGACGCGAGCGCCCGCAATCGCGGGGTTCGCCCCACAGCTCCGGCTGCCCCAAGGGAGCCAGAGCGCGCGCCCGTCGAGGAGTCAGCGCCGGAGACGGAGGGTGTGCGGGTCGAGCCCGGCGCGACCGTCAAGGACCTCGGGGACGCCCTCGGTGTCCCCCCGACCCAGGTTATCAAGGTTCTCATGGGCCTCGGGGAGATGAAAACGCTCACCCAGACCCTGTCGACCGAGGAGATCGAGCTCGTCGCTGACGAACTCGGCGTACAGGTCGAGATCGGCGCCGTCGAGGAGCCCGAGCCCGTTGAGGTCGCGCCTGACGACGATCCGGCAGACCTGGTCGAGAAGCCGCCGGTGGTAACCGTCATGGGTCACGTCGACCACGGCAAGACGAGCCTCCTGGACAGGCTCCGCCAGGCCAACGTCCAGTCCGGGGAGGCCGGCGGTATTACCCAGCACATCGGGGCCTACCAGGTCGAGTCCGAAGGTAGGAAGGTGACGTTTATCGACACCCCCGGCCACGAGGCGTTCACGGAGATGCGCGCCCGCGGGGCCCGCGTGACCGACGTCGTCGTGCTCGTGGTGGCCGCCGACGACGGCATCATGCCCCAGACGGTCGAGGCAATAGAGCACGCCAGGGCCGCCGAGGTCCCAATGGTCGTCGCGTTGAACAAGATCGACGTGCCCAACGCGAACCGAGATCGCGTCCTCGGAGAGCTCTCCGAGCGGGAGCTCGTCCCCGAGGCCTACGGCGGGGATACCGTCACCGTGCCCGTGTCGGCCAAGACGGGCGAGGGCATCGACGATCTCCTGGAGAACATCCTCATCGTCGCAGAGCTTGAGGATCTCAAGGCGAACCCGAAGGCGCCGGCGAGCGGGTACGTGATCGAGGGCGAGAGAGATCCAGGACGCGGCCCCGTCGCGACCCTGCTGCTTAGCCGTGGGACGCTCGAGAAGGGTAATGCAGTTCTCGCCGGCACCGCCTACGGCAGGGTCAGGGCGATGCTCGATTACACCGGCCAGCGCGTAAAGGAGGCCGGACCCGGAACGCCGGTCGAGATCCTCGGCCTCTCCGGCGTCCCCGAGGCGGGAACCCGATTCGAGGTCGTCGACCACGAGCGCATAGCGCGCGACCGCGCCCAGCAGGCGCAGGAACGGCTGCGCAGGCAAGAACTCGCGCAGGGTGGCTCGCGCCGCACACTCGAGGAGCTCCTCGGGGAGGGTGGCACCCAGGACTTGAACCTCGTCGTCAAGGCCGACGTCGCCGGTTCTGTGGAGGCGCTCAAGGAGTCACTCGCCAAACTGACCAACGACGAGGTCCGCGTCAACATCGTGCGGAGCGGCGTGGGGGCCCTGACCGACTCCGATGTCATGCTAGCTTCGGCTAGCGACGGCATCCTGCTCGGCTTCAACGTCAGGCCGACCGCCACGGCCAAGCAGGTCGCAGAGCGCGAGGGCGTGGAGATCCGGACCTACGATGTGATCTACAAGGCCCTCGAGGAGATCGAAGCCGCCATGCGCGGTATGCTCGCGCCCGAGATACAGGAGCGTGAGACGGGGACGGCCGAGGTGCGCCAGACCTTCAGGGTGCCCAACGCGGGCGTGGTAGCCGGCTGTTACGTGACGAGCGGTGAGATCTTCCGCAACAACCGCGTGCGCCTGGTTCGTGACGGCACCGTGGTCTACGAGGGCAATATAGCCTCCCTGAAGCGCTTCAGGGACGACGTGCGCTCCGTGCGCGACGGTTTCGAGTGCGGTATAGGCGTCGAGAACTTCAACGACGTGAAAGAGGGCGACGTTCTCGAGTTCTTCGAGACCGTCGAGGTTCCGAGGTAAAGGCGGCCCTTGTTCTGCACCGTAAGGCTGGAACTAGAGCTGCCCTTCTCATCTAGCCTGAAGGATAAACGCCAGACCCTGCGCTCACTCAAGGACCGCCTCCGGCGCAAGAACGTCTCGGTTGTGGAGTCTGGCCACCAGGACCTCTGGCAGCGGGCAACCGTGGAGATCGCCCTCGCGGCGGTCTCCCGCGGTGCCGCCGAGGAGAAGCGCGAGGAACTTCGCAGGACGCTTTTGAACTACGAGGACCTTTCTATCCTCGACTGGCGCGAGGAGTTCGTGAAGCTATGAGCGACCGCACCCGCAAGGTAGAGTCTCAGCTGAGGGAGATCACGGGCGAAGAACTCGCCACGCTCTCCGACCCGCGCATCCAGGGCCTGGTGACGGTCACAGGCGTAAGGGTGAGCCCGGACCTGGCGCACGCGACGGTCTTTTACAGCGTGCTCGCAGGGGAGGACACCGACGCGGCCCACGAGGGCCTGCAGAGCGCGGCCGGCCGAATTCAGGCGGCCGTGGGAACACAAACGCGCCTCAAGCGCACGCCGAGGCTACGCTTCGAACCAGACCCCGTGGTGGAGCGCGCGACGAGGATAGATGCCGCACTTAGGGAGGTAAGGACCGATGACGACGCGAACGACGAATAACACGGTTGGGGAGATAGCAGAGTTCTTGAAGACCCTGGACCGGGTCGCGGTAACGACGCACGTGGGTGCCGACGGGGACGCCATCGGCGCCTCAGCCGCGCTGGTGCGCCTGATGCACCGTCTTGGGGCCGAAGCCGTATTCTGCCACGCCGAGGCGGTGCCGGACTACCTGAGCTGGCTGCTGCCCGATGAGGCCCTACGTGAGCTGCCGCCCGAGTACGACCTTCTCGTCGCCGACACCTCGCGCGCCGACCGAACTGGTGTACCCGTGCCTGACGCCGGCGCTCGACTCAACGTGGACCACCACGAGGACAACCCCCTCTACGCCGAGTACAACCTGGTCAACCCGAGGGCCGCTGCGACGGCGGAGATCGTCGCAGACCTTTATACGGAGCTTGGTGTGCACATGGACAGGCCCACCGCCGAGGCCCTCTACGTCGGCATCAAGACCGACACCGGGGGCTTCAACTTCCGCAACATCTCCCCTCGGGCGCACGAGCTCGTCGCTGACCTGCTCAGGGCCGGCGTCGTCCCCGCCGAGGTCAACGAGAGGATCAACCGCAGGGGAAGCATCGAGCAACTCAGGATCGTCGGCGTCTCCCTCGCCAACGCCGTACAGTACGGTGACGCCCTGATCTCCACGGTCGAAAACTCTGATTACGAACGTACGGGCGCAACGGAGGTCGAGTCTAAGGAATCCATAGACCAGCTCCGAACGGTCGCCGGCGTCGACGTGGTGGCCCACCTGCGCGAGGTTCCCAACGGCACCAAGGGCTCCCTGCGCTCGGAGACCGTCGACGTTGGAGAGGTGGCGCGCCACTTTGGGGGAGGGGGACACAGGCTGGCCGCCGGATACACCACGCCCCGTCGCCCGGGGGAGGCGAGAGAGGAACTTCTCAGCGTACTGGAAGGAATCGTCGACCTCGGGGGCGGGCAATAGCCGAGAGGGCTCTATCTGGCGGCCTCCTACTGGACAAGCCGCCCGGTGTAACGAGCGCCAGGGCCGTCTCCAGGGTGAAACGGCTGCTTCCAAAGAAGACGAAAGTCGGGCACACTGGCACCCTCGACCCCCTGGCCTCGGGCCTACTGGTCCTGCTCATCGGCCGCGCAACCCGTCTTTCGCGATACGTGATGGACCTCGACAAGACCTACACCGCGACCGCGCGCCTCGGCGCCGTCTCCGACACCCTCGACGCCGAAGGTACGATCACCGGCCTCGATACGCCGCTCCCTTCCGAAGACGACATCAGCGACGCACTTCCCGGTTTGATCGGTGACATCCTTCAGGTCCCGCCGATGACCTCGGCCCTCAAGCAAGATGGCAAACGCCTCTACGACCTGCACCGCCGCGGTATTAGCGTCCAACGAGAACCACGCCCGGTCACGGTACACAGCTTCAAACTCACGAGCATCGACCCCGTCGAACATACCGCAACGTTCGAGATCTCCTGCAGCAGCGGAACTTACGTGCGGACTTTGATCTCAGACCTCGCCGAATCCCTCGACTCCGGCGCCTACCTTACCGCCCTGCGACGCTTCTCCGTCGGACACCTCAGCGCCAGCGACGCCGTGCTTCCCCAAGACCTCACCCTCGATACACTACACAGCCGCATAATACCCCTACTGGAGGCGGTAGCACATTTGCCCAGGGTGGATATACCTTCGACTGAGGGCCGTGATCTCGTATGCCACGGTCGGCGCATAGGGAGAAGCGGGGTGGACGGTAGCTACAGGGTGATGTGTGGGGAGGAGTTGCTTGCGGTTTACAGGGATGAGAACGATGGGGGACGGGCCGAGGTGGTGCTTTGCGCGGAGTAGTTGTTGCCCTCGGAAACTTCGACGGGGTGCACCTCGGCCATCAGGAGGTCTTGAGGCGGGCTGTGGAGGAGGGTCAGAGCAGGGGCATGAAGGTCGTTGCGGCGACCTTCGATCCGCACCCGCGGGCCGTATTGGGGGCTGGTGATCCCCCGAAGTTGCTGACGCCTGTGGGGTTGCGCCGGGAGGTGTTGCTCGGTGCTGGGGCTGATGAGGTGGTGGAGATCGCATTCGACCTCGAGCTGTCGAAAAAGAGCCCGGAGCAGTTCGTGCGCGACGTGCTTGTGGGGGAGATCGGCGCCGAGGTCGTCGTAGTTGGTCAGAATTTTCGCTTCGGGTACAGGGCTGCCGGGGATTTCGGAGCTCTTCGCCGGCTCATGCGTGAGGGGAGCGGAGAGGCCGTCGCCGTGGAGGTGCGGGCCGTTGGCGGGGGGGCGGGGATCAGCTCCACACGCATCAGGGACCTCATCTCCGAGGGAAGAGTATCCGAGGCGGCAGCGCTCCTCGGACGCCCCTACGTGTTGAGGGGAGAAGTCGTGGTCGGGGACAGGCGTGGCAGGTCCATAGGGTTCCCGACCGCGAACGTAGTGCCCGATGCGGAAGCCGTCATCCCTGCACGCGGCGTGTACGCCGGGTTCGTCTCCTTTAGTGGGCAGAGATACGCTGCATGCACCAACGTCGGTCTCGCTCCCACCTTCGGGCGGGAAGAGAGTCGTGTCGAGGCCTTTCTCCTGGACTTCGAGGGCGACCTCTACGGCCGGGTCATAGACGTTAGCTTCGTCGAACGCATCAGGGAGGAGCGAAGATTCTCGGGTGTGGCAGAGCTCACCCGGCAGATCCAACGCGACGTAGACCAGGCACGGATCACAACGGAGAGCCTAGAATAGGAGGCAGATCGGGTGAACGCCCGACCGGTCGACATGGAAGGTCCTTTGCTGATGTGTCATTGCGTGTGCGAGTAGCGTTCGTTAAGTCTCAAGGACCCCCATAGCGTTACTCGGTCAAGGGGCCGCTCTACTGTTGCACCAGGTTCACATCCCTCGCCTGCGTCACAGACTGGTGACGGGTGCGGATGCCGAGTTTGGCGTAGGAGCGTACTGAGTTCGGGCTTCGTTCGGGTCGTTCACTACCCTAGTTCGGCCAACGATACTATTTGATGCATGTGGTAGCATAAGGAGTCGAACGAGTTCAATGAGAGAGAAGTGAACAAAGAGGAGAAAAAAGAAGTTGGCTGCAGTTGAACAGAAAACAGTAACCATTCAGGAGCACCGGACGCACGAGGGTGACACAGGGTCGCCGGAAGTGCAGGTCGCGATGCTAACGCGGCGTATAGCGCACCTTACGGAGCACCTGCGCGAGCACAAGCACGACTACCACTCGCGGCGCGGGCTGCTGAAGATGGTCGGCAGGCGCCGCAGGCTGCTCAAGTATTTACAGAACAAGGACGTCGAGCGCTACCGGGCGCTTATCGCCAAGCTCGGCCTACGCCGGTAGTCCGGGTCACAACAGAAGCAAGAGGAGAACATAATATGCGTCTAGAGATACCAGTAGGCGAGCGCTCGGTCGTGCTCGAAACCGGGAAGCTGGCCAAGCAGGCCGGCGGCGCGGTAACGGCCAGGCTCGGCGACACCGTGATCCTATCGACCGCCACGCGCTCAGGGGCCCCGCGCCCCGGCGCGACGTTTTTGCCCTTGAGCGTGGACATCGAGGAGCGAATGACCGCGGCTGGCAAGATCCCCGGCGGCTTCCTCAAACGCGAGGGTAGGCCCTCGGACCGCGCAATCCTGACATCCCGCCTTACGGACAGGCCACTGAGGCCCCTGTTCCCGAAGAATTACCACTACGAGATACAGGTCGTTGGCACGGTGCTGGTGGCTGACCAGGATACCCCGTACGACACGGTGAGCATGGTTGGGGCTTCCGCGGCGCTCTCGCTCTCGGATCTGCCGTTCGACGGTCCTATAGGGGCGGTGCGCGTCGGGCGCTCGCTCGACGGCGAGTTCATTTTGAACCCGACGTACGACCAGATCGCCGAGAGCGACCTCGACCTCGTCGTTGCGGGAACCAAAGAGGCTATCACCATGGTCGAGGCCGGTGCGAACGAGGTCCCCGAGACAGTGATGGTCGAGGCCCTGCAGCTCGCCGAGGAGACCGTGCGGGCGCAGGCCGGGGCGATCGACGAGTGGGCCAGCGAGCATGGCAAAGAGAAGCAGCAGATAGAAGAGCCGGAGGAGAATCCTTCTCTCGCGGACTTTCGGGAGCGGTACTTCGACCGCATCAAAGAAGGTATCGTCCAGACCGACCGCAGGGCGCGCAGTCAAGCGCTGGCCGAGATCAAGGAAGAAATGGTCGAAGGCCGCGATGAGGAGGAGATACCCCAGATCTCGGCCGCCTTCTCCACGGTCGAGAAAGAGGCCTTCCGCGAGCTCTACATCAAGGATGGCAAGCGCACGGACCTGCGCGGGCTGGATGAGATCAGGCCGACCTCGGCCGAGGTCGGGGTGCTGCCGCGGGTACACGGCACCGGCCTCTTCACCCGCGGCGAGACGCAGGTCCTCAGCTCGCTCGCGCTCGCAGACCTCGGTCTCGCCCAGAGGCTCGATACAATCGAGCCGCAGACGGGCAAGCGCTACATGCACCACTACAACTTCCCGCCGTACTCGACCGGCGAGACCGGACGATTGGGGAGCCCCAGACGGCGTGAGATCGGCCACGGCGCCCTCGCCGAGCGCGCGCTCTTGCCGGTGATCCCATCAGAAGACGAGTTTCCTTATGCTCTACGCATAATATCTGAGGTGCTGGAGTCAAACGGATCTTCTTCGATGGCGAGCGTGTGTGGTTCGACGCTTTCGCTGATGGACGGCGGGGTGCCGATCAAGGCCCCCGTTGCGGGCGTTGCGATGGGGCTCGTCAAGGAGGGTGACGACTACGTCATTCTTTCGGACATCCAGGGTCTCGAGGACCACATGGGCGACATGGACTTCAAGGTAGCCGGCACCTCTGACGGCATAACGGCGCTTCAGATGGACATGAAGATCACGGGCGTCTCGGCCGAGTTGTTGCAGGAGGCGTTGGAGCAGGCCAAGGCAGGACGCTTGCAGATACTAGAGATACTGCGTGAGGCTATCCCCGAGCCAAGGGCCGAGGTCTCGGACTTCGCGCCGCGGGTCGAGGTACTGAAGATCCCGAAGGACAAGATCGGGATGCTGATAGGACCTGGTGGCAAGACCATCAACGCGCTACAAGAGCAGTTCGGCGTGAACATCTCCGTCGAGGACGACGGCACGGTCTTCGTTGCGGGCGAGGGGAGCGTCTCGAAAGATGCTGCCGGCGCCATAAACGGCATGATGAAGGACGTTGAGGCTGGTGAGATCTACAACGGCAAGGTCGTAAAGACCACGAACTTCGGGGCTTTCGTAGAGCTCACACCGGGCCGCGACGGGCTGGTGCACATCTCGCGTCTCGCACCAGGCAAGCAACGCGTCGAGCGGGTCGAGGACGTCGTCAACGAGGGCGACCTCATCAAGGTGCGCGTCCTGGAGATAGACAAGCAGAACCGCATCAGCCTCGAGAAGCTGGAGGGCTAGTGGCCGACCCCAATATAAGGCGCAAGGACTTGGCCGGGGGGCTCAGGGTCTTCACCGAGCCTTTAGAGGAGGCCACGAGCGTCTCTTTGGGGCTCTGGATCCGGGCCGGCTCCCGCGACGAGAAAGACGAGGTCGCGGGCATCAGCCACCTGATGGAGCACATGCTTTTCAAGGGTACCCCGGACATGGACGCCCTCGGCATCGCGCAGGCCTTCGAGGGCATCGGCGCCCAGGAGAACGCGGCGACCGGCGAGGAGTACACCGTGCTCTACGCCCGCTTTCTGCCCGAGCACCTGGGGCGTGCCCTCGACATAATGAGCGGTATGGTCCTGAGGCCAACGCTCACGGACCTCGAGCGGGAACGCGAGGTGATCGTCGAGGAGATCAAGATGTATGAGGATAGGCCCGACCAACTGGCCGATGAGTACCTCTCCTCACTCATCTTCAACGAGGACCCTCTGGGACGTCCGATCATCGGCTCCGCCGAGACCGTCCGAGGCGTGGACCACGACACCCTGAAGAACTTCCACCAGGAGACCTACACCTCTCCCAACGTCTTCATCGTCGCGGCTGGCAAGCTAGATCCCGACGACGTCGAGAAGATGGTTGAAGAGAAGCTCTCCGGCCTGCCCGGAGGAGAGCCGTTCGTAAGGGAGGCGAGCCCTACGCCTCCCGCTAGCCGCTTCCACTTCAGGTTCAAGGAGACCGAACAGTACCACGTCTCAATGGGCTCGATGGGCATCCCGGCCAGGAGCGAGGACCGCTACGCTATGGCGGCGCTCAACAACGTCCTTGGCGGCGGCATGAGCAGCCGCCTCTTCCAGGAGGTTCGTGAGAAGCGCGGGCTCGCCTATGCCGTCTTCTCGTACCACCAGGGATACTCCGACGCCGGCGCGATCAAGACCTACGTCGGCTCGACCACGGGCAACGTGGAGGAGGCCGTCAAGGTAATTGTCGAGCAGCTCGGCAAGGTCATGGATGAAGCGGTCGAGGATGAGGAGCTGGAGCGTACCAAGCAGCAGCTCAAAAGCTCGACGCTCCTGGCCCTGGAGAGCACATCGGCGAGGATGAACCGCGTCGGCCGCAGCACCATAACCGGCGCCGAGCTGTTGACGCCTGAGGAGATCTCCGCCCGCATAGAGGCCGTGAAGCCTGAGGACATCACGCGCCTCGCCGGTGAGCACCTCAAGACAGACAAAATGTACCTCTCCGCCGTCGGGCCCAAAGAGCTCGATCTCGGGAGGTATCTGAACTGATAGTCAGGCATCAGGCATCAGGCATCAGTAACTCCTGAAGCCTGCAACCTGAAGCCTCCGACGAGGAGGTTTTACGAACTTTTGTTAGGCAAAAAGACCTTGCAGGTCGTTCCCCTGGGTGGACTTGGGGAGATCGGCAAGAACATGACCGCCGTGCGCCAGGGAAGCGGAATCATCTTGGTGGACGCCGGTATGTCGTTCCCGGATGAGGAGATGCCGGGGATCGACCTTGTTCTTCCCGACTTTACCTACCTGCGGGAGCACGCGAACGAACTCAAGGGCATAGTGCTGACGCACGGTCACGAAGACCACGTCGGTGCCCTGCCTTACATACTGCGCGAGTTCAACGTGCCCGTATATGCGACCAAGTTAACCCTCGGGCTCGTGCGCAGCAAATTGCAGGAGTTCGGCATCAAGAAGGGCGACCTGCGCGAGATAAAGGCCGGTGAGACCCAGAACCTCGGGGGCTTCGGCCTCGAGTTCATCAACGTCAACCACTCCATCCCCGACGCCGTTGCGATAGCCATCCGTACCAACGCCGGCCTGATCGTATTCTCCGGTGACTACAAGGTGGACCTGACGCCTATCGAGGGTGAGCCGATAGACCTTGGAAGGTTGGCAGAGTTGGGTAAGGAGGGAGTCCTCGCCTACTTCGGCGACTCTACCAACTCGGAGCGTCCCGGCTACGTGCCCTCCGAGAAGACCGTCGAGGCGACCTTCCAGGACGTCTTCGATAAGGCGCAGGGCAGGATCATCGTCGCCTCTTTCGCCTCCCACATCCACCGCGTCAGCCAGGTTGTCGAGGCGGCCAAAAAGCACAACCGGCTCGTCGGCGTGGCCGGACGTTCCATGATCCGCAACGTCAAGATCGCGCGGGAGCTCGGCTACCTCGACCTCCCGTCCGCGATGCTTGTCGAGCAGAGGGACATCAACAAGGTCCCCGATTCGGACATCGCAGTTCTGATGACCGGCTCCCAGGGTGAGCCGCTCGCCGCCTTGAGCCGGGTTGCCAACGGCACCCACCGCACGATAGAGGCGGGCCCAGGCGACACCGTCGTAATAGCCGCCCACCCGATCCCCGGCAATGAACGCGGCGTCTCGCGCACCATCAACAACCTGATGAAGCGTGGCGCTGAGGTCTACTACAGTCCCCTGCAGAACGTCCACGTCTCGGGCCACGCGGCGCAGGAGGAGCAAAAACTAATACTGTCGCTTCTCAAGCCCAGGTTCCTCGTGCCCATGCATGGCGAGTTCAGAATGCTCAGGCACCACGCGAACACCGCGATCAGCCTCGGCATCCCCGAGGAGAATATCTTCATCCTGGAGAATGGCGCCTGCCTGGAGTTCGAGAACGGTGGGGCGCGACTGGGCGAGAGCGTTGCCGCCGGAATGTTCCTGGTGGACGCCGGCGCGATAGCCGAGAGCTCATCGGGTGTGATGCGCGAGCGCCAACAGCTCTCAGAAGACGGGATGTTCATCGTTGTGGCCCGGATAAACGCCCAGAACGGCCAGCTCCTGAGTCCTCCTGATGTGATCTCACGCGGCTTCGTAAGCCCAGATAGCGCCAACGGCCTCGTTGACGAGTCGATACAGGTAGTTAGCCGGACCCTGGAGCGTACAGCGAAACAGCGCGTTACCGACTGGGGTGAGCTGAAGAACGCTATCAGGAAGGACCTCTCCGGCTTCCTCTCAGGCCGCACCGGGAAACGCCCGATCATCCTGCCGCTAATAGTTGAGGTATAGATCTAACCCTGTACCATACCTTGCGGTTGACGGTGGAGTAGAGGCTTATAGGCTAGACTAGGGGTGTGGCTACCCGCAAGCGCGCGCCGAAGAAGACTATGAAGAAGGGCTCTTCCAAGGGGAGACGGGGAAAGTCGACCCGCAAAGGGCCCTCTGCTTCCGATCGGATCCGGGATGGCCTTGTCGGGGCGGTTACGAGGGAGGCTGTTGGGATCTTCCTGCTCGCCGTCGGGCTTTTCTTCACCGCAGCGTTCGCGAGCGGTCGTGGAGCCTTCCTCGGTGACGCGGGAGATTTCGTTGCCACCGGGATGCTCGGGGTAGTGGGTCTCGCGCTCGCCCCGATCGTCGCGGTTGCGGGGTTGCTGCTTTTGCTCGGCCGCCTGTCGGGGAGGACGGTCGCAGGGGCCGTACTCCTGATCCTCGCCAGCGCCGCCACTTTCGCGATGACCTTGCATCGGGGACAGCTCTTCTCCGCGAAGCACTACCCCGAGGCCGGGGGCATCGTGGGCAGCGGGTTCTACGCCGGGGTACAGTGGGTGGGCGGCGCTATCGGGGCCGGGGTCGTGATCGGGCTTCTTTACCTTCTCGGACTGTCATTGCTGACCGGAATTAGCTTCGCCGCGGCGCTGGGTGCCTCGAAGACTGTTGGTGTCACGCTGGTTGGCTGGGTACAGGGTATCTCGTCGCGCAGGGGCGAGGGTAGACAGGCGCGCCCTGCCGAGAGCCCCAAAGCCCGAAATGAAGCTCCTCCGAAGGCTCGCAAGGACGTGAACGGGGACCCGGACAAGGAGTCGCCCCAGAAACCTGCGCCGACCAGGGAGTTCGAGGTTATCTTGCCCGAGCGCCGGCCGGCCGAGGCCTTCACCGGGGGGCGCGAGTTGGCCCCAGGTGAGTACACGCCGCCGCCGTTCTCCATATTGGGGCTCGGGCACGGGGATCCCGAGCACGACGCCGAGGGAACCAGCCAGAGGCTCACGCAGGCGCTCGCTGACCTCGGGGTGGAGGCCCACGTGATACGGGCCGTTGTCGGACCACGGGTCACCCGCTACGAGATGCGGCTCGGAAGCGGGGTCAAGGTTGGCAAGGTTCGCAACCTGCAGCAGGACATCGCGTACGCTCTCGCGGCGACAGAGGTCAGGATACTGGCCCCGATCCCCGGCAAGAGCGCGGTTGGTGTCGAGGTTCCGAACACCAGGCCGGCCAAGGTAACCCTCGGGGACGTGTTCCAGTCCTACCCAGACGCCAACGACTGGACCCTTCCTGTTGGCCTTGGCAAGGACATCTCCGGGCGGGCCGTGTTCTTCGACCTCTCCGAGATGCCGCATTTGCTTGTAGCGGGCACGACGGGTAGCGGGAAAAGCGTCATGCTCAACGGGCTACTCACCTCGCTTTTGCTTACCACCGACCCGCGTCAGGTCAAGATGGTCCTCATAGATCCCAAGCGGGTCGAGCTCTCGCAGTTCGGGCGGGTCCCTCACCTCATCACGCCGGTCGTGACCGACGTTAAGAAGGCCGCCAACGCGCTCGGGTGGGCGGTTGCGGAGATGGAGCGCCGCTACGAGGTGCTCGAGAAGATGGGGGTCCGCTCGCTCGATGGGTACAACGACAGGGCCGAGACCCAGATGCCCTACGTGGTCGTCGTCATAGACGAGCTGGCAGACCTGATGATGCAGGCTGGGGCGAAGGTCGAGGACGCCATCATCAGGCTCGCCCAGAAAGCGCGCGCCGTTGGCATACACCTCGTCGTCGCCACCCAGAGGCCAAGCGTGGACGTCATAACCGGCATGATCAAGGCGAACGTACCGAGCCGCATCGCGTTCGCCGTCTCCAGCCAGGTGGACAGCCGGGTGATCCTAGACTCCGCGGGGGCGGAGGCGTTGCTCGGGATGGGCGACATGCTCTACAAGCCCGTCTCCGCCGCGAGGCCTTCACGGGTGCAGGGCGCGTTTATCTCGGAGTCAGAGGTCGACAGCGTGGTCTCCGCGACGGTGGAGGCGGCCTCGGGTCGCGTGGAGGCTAAGTTCATACAGGAGGTTACGGCGCCGCGGAGCGTCAAAGAGGAGAACGACGAGCCCGAGGACGACCTTTTGCCTGACGCGGCGAACTTCGTGGTCTCCACGCAGCAGGCTTCCGTAAGCGCGGTGCAGCGGCGTTTCAGGGTGGGCTACTCGCGGGCCGGCAGGATTATCGACGCGCTCGAGCGCAAGGGTATCGTGGGTCCCTACGAGGGTTCCAAGAGCCGGGCCGTTGTTGCCTCACCAATGGAACTCGAGTCGCTGTTCGGCGATGATGAGGATGCTGACGAACTCCCTGGTGGAAAGGCCGATCTGGCCGAGGGTTGGTAGCTTTTATGGTAGGCTTTTAGCTCCATGGAAGACGGGCGGCACACTCACGATCTGGCGCAGGACGGCGAATCGAACGGCGAGGCCGAGGTCGGGCGCTACCTCGAGCATAAACGCAAGGAAAAGGGCCTCTCCCTGGAACAGGTCGAGCAAGCGACGAAGATCCGCAAGCGCTACCTCGCTGGCCTGGAGCGGGCTGATTACGCCGTCTTGCCCGACGGAGTCTACGCCCAGGGCTTTCTGAAAACCTACGCCAACTACCTCGGCCTCGACGGGGAAGCGCTCGCCAGGCAGCTCAAGGGCCGCAAGAAACCGCACCGGGAGAGCGGGATCGATAACAACACCGAACCCGAGAGCGGCCTCGAGAAACCCCTGATCTCGCCACGCGGCCTCAGGGGGACAGAAAAACGCAAGTTCCCAACCTCAGCCGTCATGACGCTCGTGGTCGCCGTTGTAGTCCTTGCCGCCGTTTTCGGGGCCCTGTACTTCGTGGGGCGCGGCGTCGAGGCATCGCGCCAAGGAGACGAGCCCCAGGGTGCCGAAGCGCCGCCTGCGCAGCCAGGCGAGAACGCGTCGCGCGAGGCCCAAGAAAAGGCCGCCGAGTCCGGGAGTGGGGCGAACGCCCCAGACGATGATGCCCAGGGCGAAGGGTCCCAGCAGGCCGCTCCTGCGGATACGCTTCGGGTCTTGATCAACGTCAAAGAGCGGCCGTCGTGGCTCTTGATCCGGACCGACGGAACCGTGGCTTACGAGCAGGTAGCGGAGCCCGGGTTCTCGGAGACCTTCGAGACGGATCGGCAACTCTACATCAAGGCCGGGGACGCCGGGGCCGTCAACGTCGAGGTCAACGGCCAGGATGCTGGTACGCTCGGACGTACCGGCTACATCGTCGACAAGACCTATACCCTCAAGGACGCGAGCTAAAGAGACTAAAAAGACTCAGCCCCAGCGTTCGGCCCGAAACCCCTTGGGACCCACAGACCCCTACAGTATAATCACGCGCAGAAGATGCCGATTATATTCGGTGTCGGTGAGTTCACTTTTTGGAGGATGCATTGGACAGAAGCAAGGCAATAGACGCAGCCGTCTCCCAGATAGAACGGCAGTTCGGGAAGGGTTCGATCATGCGCATGGGCGACGAGGAGCGGGTGAAGATAGCCTGCATCCCGACCGGCGCCCTGGCACTCGACCTCGCCCTAGGTGTCGGCGGTGTCCCCAGGGGCCGTATCGTCGAGATCTTCGGCCCCGAGTCGAGCGGCAAGACGACCCTCGCCCTGCACATAATCTCCGAGGCCCAGAAGGCCGGTGGGCTCGCGGCGTTCATCGACGCCGAGCACGCCCTCGACCCGACCTACGCCCAGGCTATAGGCGTCGACCTTGAGGACCTGTACTTCTCCCAGCCAGACAACGGAGAACAGGCCCTGGAGATAGCGGACACCCTCGTTCGCTCCGGAGCCCTCGACGTCGTCGTAATCGACTCGGTCGCGGCCCTCGTGCCTAGGGCTGAGATCGAGGGAGAGATGGGCGACTCTCACGTGGGACTTCAAGCCCGTCTGATGAGCCAGGCCCTGAGGAAGCTCTCGGGGTCGTTGAATCGCTCGGGGACGACGGCGATCTTTATCAACCAGCTCAGGGAGAAGATAGGCGTCATGTTCGGCTCGCCGGAGACGACGCCAGGAGGTAGGGCGCTCAAGTTCTACTCCAGCGTGCGCCTGGACATCAGGCGCATCGGCGCGCTCAAGGTTGGCGCCGATGCGGTCGGCAACCAGACCAGGGTCAAGGTCGTAAAGAACAAGGTGGCGCCGCCGTTCAAGACCGTCGAGTTCGACGTGATGTACGGTGAGGGGATCTCACGCGAGGGCAGCCTTATCGACGTCGGGATCGAGAACGACGTTGTCCAGAAGAGCGGCGCCTGGTTCGCCTACGGCGACGAACGGCTCGGGCAGGGGCGGGAGAACTCCAAGCAGTTCCTCAAGGAAAACTACGAGGTGCGCGAGCGGATCCTCGAGGATATCTACGACAAGCTAGGTTTTAACGAGCCCGTCGAGAGCGTCGACGAGGTGGCCGAGGAGCCAGCCGGTCAGGTGCTGTAAACTAGTCGGTTGAGGAGGTCAGAACCCCCTCAACCGACTACATAAAGCGATCAATAACTCAATGCCTCTGACCGGGGAGTGTCCATGCCAGAGATAACAGGTGTGCGCGAGCGGAGGGGCAAGGCAATGATCTCCGTCGACGGTGAGTTCTGGGCGGAGATCGATGCGGCCATAGCCATCGAGAGCGGCCTCCGCGAGGGGGCCGCTTTTTCGCGCGAGGAACTCGACAGGGTGCGGGTTGCGGGGGAGAGGCCCGTCGCGATGGGCCGTGCGCTCAATTTACTCGGGTACAGGGCCAGGTCTGAGGCGGAGATCCGGGACAGGCTGGGGCGCTATGGTTACGTTGAGCAGACCATCGAGTTGGTGGTCTGCCGTCTTGGGGAGCTCGGCTATCTCGACGACGAGGAGTTCGCCCGGCTAAAGGCGCGCGAGAAGGCGCGCAGGTACGGCCCGAGGCGGGTCTCGGTCGAGCTCAGGAAGAGCGGCTTGGGGGAGGCTTTGGTGCGGGAAGTTGTCGAAGAGGAGTTCGCCGGGCGCTCCGAGGTGGGGGAGGCTCGATCCGCGGCCGCGCGGCGGTATAATACGCGTGGGTCCGACGCGGAGGCGCGTAGGGTCTACGGCTTTCTGGTCCGTCGTGGTTACTCGGCGGGGGTGTGTGCCCAGGTCGCCCGCGAATACCGGGAACCTCCGGAAGCCCAGGGGTAGTCGAGCCACTTGATGCCGGGCCGCCGCAGGCCCGCTGGAAGGAAAACCTGTGAATATCTTGCTACTGGTCCTGGGACTGGTCGCCGGCATAGCCGTCGGCGCGGCCCTTGGATATTTCATTCTCAGATCACGTGTCGACAGCCGTCAGGTCCATGCCAGGACCGACGCTGGTTCGATCCTGGAGGATGCGGAGCGCGAGGCGGAGACCAAGCGCCGCGAGGCGGACCTCGCCGCCAAAGAGTCGGCGCTCAAGATCAAGGACGACGCCGAAGCCGAAGTGCGTACGAGGCGGGCCGAGATCGCGCGCGTCGAGGAGCGCCTGGACAACAGGGACACGGCACTGGACAGGCGGGAGGGCGAACTGGACGAGCGCAGGCGCCGCCTGACGGAGACGGAAGAGGAGGCAAGGCGCAAGCAAGAGGAGCTGAGAGAGAGGCAAGCGGAGCATCTCAGGATGCTGGAGCAGATCTCCGGCCTTACCCGGGCTGACGCCGAGAGGCGGCTGTTCACCGATCTCGAGTCCGAGCTCGAGAGCCGCCTGGGACAGATAGTCCGAGACAGGACTCTCGAGGCCGAGGAGCGGGCGGACAACGAGGCTAGGCGTCTGATCTCGACGACCATGGAACGCCTCGCGTCCGACCTGACTTCCGAGTCGACCGTAAAGGCCGTCTCACTCCCCTCCGATGATATGAAGGGCCGCGTCATAGGCCGCGAGGGCAGGAACATAAGGGCCTTCGAGGCCACGACAGGCGTCGATGTGATCATCGACGACACCCCCGAGACGGTGGTGATCTCCAGCTTCGACCCCGTAAGGCGCGAGGTCGCGCGGGTGTCGATGGGAAGGCTCGTGCAGGACGGCCGCATCCACCCTGGCCGGATAGAGCAGATCGTGGCAAAGTCGAAAAAGGACGTCGAGAAGGAGATGAAGACTGCGGGACGCCAGGCGCTCTACGACGCCAAGATCTCCGGAGGCATGCATAACGACCTGATAAGGCTGCTAGGCGCCCTCAAGTACCGCACTTCTTACGGCCAGAACGTGCTCGCCCACTCCGTCGAGGTCGCCAACCTCTGCGGCATGATGGCCCAAGAGCTAGGTGCGAACGTCAAGATGGCCCGTAGGGCTGCGCTGCTTCACGACGTCGGCAAGGCAATAGACCACGAGGTGGAGGGAACGCACGCCCTCATCGGGGGCCGCTTCGCCAAGAAGAGCGGCGAGTCCGACGACGTTGTTCGCGCCATCAGCGCCCACCACCACGAGATCGAGATGGAGTCCATCGAGGACGTCCTGGTAGCAACGGCAGACGCCGTCTCGGCGGCCCGCCCCGGCGCGAGGCGCGAGACGACGGAGACCTACATCGAACGCCTCCGCTCCCTGGAGGACATCGCCCTCGGTCACAGGGGCGTAGACAAAGCCTACGCGATACAGGCCGGGCGTGAGATCAGGGTCATGGTCCAGCCCTCAGAGGTGGACGACCGCATCGCCGCCAAGCTCGCCTACGATATCTCCAAGCAGATAGAGACAGACCTCGAGTACCCGGGCCAGATCAAGGTTACCGTGATCCGCGAGAGCCGGGTGAGCGAAGTCGCAAGATGAGATGGAACGCTGGGGCGGTTTCCTGTAGGGGCGGTTCGCGAACCGCCCCCAAGGTATTCACGCGCCCCTGGTGCGGGCGGTTCGCGAACCGCCCGGCCCTGAATGGAGGGCCCCTACAGGGACCTCGGCGCGGGCTTCGCCCGCCTGACGGGCCCCGAAGGTGCCCGCCGGGGCCCCTCCCGTATCACCCACGTCGAGGACGCCCTCCTGGAGCTCGCCCGCAACGCCCGCGACGCCAGCGCCACCAGCATCTACGTCGCCTCGACCCTTACCGACCGGCGCTACAGGACCCTCACCGTGATAGACGACGGCCACGGCATTCCCGACTCCCATAAGGATCTGATCCTCGAGCCTGGCGTAACGACCCGGCACCTCAGCCCGGTCGAACGACCCCGATGACCCCACACCCCACGGCGCGGGCCTCTCCCTGTACCAGATCAGGGCGAGATCCCTTTCCACGAGAGTCCTCTCCACTTCAGACCCCACCCCATCCAGGCCACCTTCGACACCAATCCATCCCCGAACGTACCCTGCAGTCCGCGACCCGACCCTCGAATTCCAACCTCAGGGCCACCCTTGCGAACTTCGCCGATACCACCAACGCTAACCGCCAGGCCCCCCACTGGGGGCCTACTACGGACCCCAAGCCCGCATTCTCGCGACCTCCTTACATCACCGCATAATACACAACGAGGAGGATAGCACGCGGCTACGAGGGGTGGCTGCTTCCGTCGGCCTCGGGGTTTCCACGAGGAGCGTGCAGAGGGTCTTACGCGGTGAGATAAGGCCTCTGGGTGACGCTCGGGGCGACCGGCGTGGCGGGGCGGAGCAACGGAGGGTTGGTGGGCGAAACTCTGACGGACCATGCTCGCGCTAGGGAGGAGGAAAGCGGCGAGATCGCGGATATACTCAGGCGGGCGGCGCGGGCCGGAGTATTCTGGAGGTCGAGGACCTCAGGGTCGAGAGCCGTCCGGGAGAGATCTCCCTTAGTGCCCGTGTTTACGAGCCGGAGGAAGAGTATGAGTAACTCGAAAGGAAGAGCGCCCGGTGGCGACGCCAGTGGCGCCCATACCGATCTCGCAGGTAAGCCCGCGCCTCAGACCGCTGGGCAAACGCCACCTGGTTCGAAGACAGCGTGCATCAGGACGTTCGGCTGCCAGATGAACGTCCACGACTCCGACCGGATAAGGCGAATGATCCAGGACTCAGGCTACGCGGAGGTCCAGCGTTATGAGGATGCCGACCTCGTTATACTCAACACCTGCTACGTCCGCGAGAACGCCGTAGATCGTGTCAAGGGCCACCTCGGAGAGCTCAACCGCCTGCGCCGCGAGGGGCGCGTCAAGAAGGTCGCCCTCACCGGTTGCATCGGGGCCGCGGAAGAGGCCAAAAGCCTGCGAGCGAACGTACAATATAGATCTGGTCTTAGGTACCCATAATACGTATGAATTAGCGGAGTTTGTCGGGCTTCCGACGATGCGAGAGACATACACGCCTGAGCTACCGGGGACTGAAGGGGAGCACAGCGCATTCGTTACGATAATGACCGGGTGTAACTACCAGTGCAGTTACTGCATAGTGCCAACGGTGCGGGGGCGCATGATGTGCAGGCCTCTGGACGCTGTTGTCTCCGAGGTCGAAAACCTCGTTGCAGGCGGCACCAACTACGTGACGCTGCTCGGGCAGACTGTGGACGCGTGGAGGCATGGTGGGAAGAGGTTCTGCGACCTTCTGGAGGCCATCTCGGAGGTTGCGCCGCGCGTGTGGTTTACGACCAGCCACCCCTCGAACATGGAGGACCGTACGCTAAGGGCCATCGGGGAGAGGGATACCATAGTCAAGAGGTTGCACCTGCCGGTGCAGTCTGGCTCTGACAGGATGCTTAAGCTCATGCACCGCGGATACAAAGCGGAGAGGTACAGGCGCAAGATCGAGGTCTTCAGGGAAGCAGCCCCGGAGGGCACATTGAGCACCGACATCATCGTCGGGCATCCCGGGGAGACGGAAGAGGATCACGAACAGACGCTGAAGCTTGTAAAGGACTGCGCCTTCGATTCGGCCTACATCTTCAAGTTCTCCCCGAGGCGCGGAACCGAGGCCGCCGGCCTGCCCGGTACCGTGCCAGATGGCGTTGTGCAGCGCCGCTTTCTGGAGGTGCTCAGGCAGCGTAGAGCAGAACGCCTTCGAGAGAAACCAGCGCAAGGTCGGGGGCGTCGAGGAGATCTACATCCGTCACGGTAGCACCGATGACGGAAGGGCCATCGGGGAGACGTGGAGCGGCCACGCGGTCCACGTGAACTCCGATGCTGCCCCCGGCACCTATGTAACGGCCACGATAGGGTCGGCGGGACCCCACGTACTTTATGCCAGAGACCCTTCTGGCTGAGGAGGGGTCGGGCCGGGACTGGTCCGTTGAGCACCGGGAACACGCGGTGAACAAGGTTCGGCAGACCCCATAAAGACAGCTCTGGTGGTCTGCGGGCCAACGGCGGGCGGGAAGAGCGAACTTTCCGACGCGCTCGCCGAGCGGCTCACCGACGCTCGCGGCCAGCCACGTCCCAACGTTGGTCGTGGATTCCATGCAGGTCTACAGGGAACTTCCCGTGATAACGAACCAGGCACGCAGTCGTCGGGCCGAGCTCACCGGCATCGTATCCGTAACCGAAGATTGGAGCGTGGCCCGCCATAAATGGCGTGCGGAGGAGATCGTCGCCCGCCGGACGCGAATTCGTTCTGGACGCAGGTACGGGCATGTACCTGAACGCCCTCCTGCTTGATTTTCCCCTCGCACCCAGGGTCTCGGAGGAGCTTCGCCTACGGGCGCAGGGGGTCTGCCAAGAGACGAGATAAACCCCCG
This sequence comes from uncultured Rubrobacteraceae bacterium, assembly GCA_963830075.1. Taxonomy (GTDB): domain Bacteria; phylum Actinomycetota; class Rubrobacteria; order Rubrobacterales; family Rubrobacteraceae; genus Rubrobacter_D. The sequence goes on from CAWHLD010000019.1 coordinate 250,113, forward strand.
CAGGGCATCGCGAGAGAGGGAGCTAGAGCTCGCCGGGGCGCCCGCGCGGGGTTCTGTCTGGGATGGAGACCTCCGCCACGAAACCTCCATCTTCTACATCCGTCCAGAACGCCACGAGATCGACGCCGCCATCGCCAGACGCTCGCGCAGGATAACCCACGATGGACTACAGGAGGCCGAAATACTCAGTGGAGATGATCGCCAGTGGTGCCGAGATAAGCCCGAGCGGTCATGGACTCCGTCGGGGTACGCGAACTCGTAGAGCATCTCTCCGGAACGCTTACGCTAGAGCAGGCAGAGGAGCAAATAGCGGCGCGGACTAGACGCCTCGCCCGACGCCAGATGCGGTGGTTCGATAAGCTCACCCGTACCCTTCAGGGCCGCGCCAGAACACTCGTCGCTGCCGATAGCGACCAGGTAATGAGTTTGCATAGTATGCATGATATAATAGGGCCATGAGTGAGGAGACGGCGGTACTAGTAGGCGCGGGGGAGACGCGCCACATGGCGGAGTTGGGCAGGCTCGCGGGCACGCTCGGCATTGGGGTTTCTGCGGTGTTAGAGCAGGTCGTAGGGACGGCTCGGGTTATATCGGGAGCGGCAAGCGCGAGGAGCTGCGGGAGCTTGTGGCGGATATTGGGGCACGGTTCGTAATCTGCGACGACGAATTGACGGCTTCGCAGGCGAGGGTGCTGGAGAAGGAGTGCGGGGTCTCCGTCGTAGACAGGACGGAGTTGATCATCCGCATCTTCGAGGCGCATGCGGGGGATGCCGCGAGCCGCTTGGAGGTCGAGCTGGCTGACCTCGAGTATCGGCTGCCAAGGGTAAAGGGCAAGAACCCGGAGCTTAGCCGCCTCGGTGGCGGAGGGGTGACTACGAGGGGGCCGGGCGAGCAGCAGCTGGAGTACGACAGGCGTGTGATCCGAGACCGGATAGCGACCATAAATCGTAAGCTCGAGGGTGAGAAGGCGGGCAGGACCGTGCGCGGTGCGCGCTTGAGGGGGTCGGGGACACCAACCGTAGCGCTAGTCGGCTACACCAACGCTGGCAAGACCACTATCCTGAACGCCTTGAGCGGGGCCAGTAGGTCGACAAAGGACAGGTTGTTCGAGACGCTTGAGACTACGACCCGCCTCGTCGAGGGGAGTGGAACAAGTGGAACGCAGGGGTCAGACGGCGGTGCACGCCCAGATTTCGTTGTGACGGATACGGTTGGGTTTATACGGAAGCTGCCCACACAACTGGTACACTCCTTCGCCTCCACGCTGGAGTCGGCGCGCAACGCAGACGTCAGGATCCTCTGCGCCGACGCCTCGAGCGAGGACCTGGACGAGGAGATCTCGACCGTCGTACAAACCCTCTCCGAGAACCCATGGCCTGACAACGGCTCGGCATCCGGGTCCACAATTCTCTGCCTGAACAAGGTAGACCTCCTGGATGGGGCTGGCGTCGCCGAGTTGCGCCGGCAGTATCCGCAGGCCGTTATGATAAGCGCCCTATCTGACTGCGAGGCGCTCCTGGAGGAGATATACACCTCGGTCTCCTCCGGCAGGGAGAGGATGGCGTTGCTGATACCCCATTCTGAGTATGCCGCGGCGAGCCATTTGTACGGTCTGGCCGAGATCCACGCACGGGAGAATACCCCGACTGGCGTGTGGATGGATGTAAGCCTCCCACGTTCCGCCACGGCAACGTACGCTCCGTATATAACTTCTAATAATACTCCCAAGCAATAGACTCAAAGCAGGCATCTCGAATATATCCAACGCCTACTACTAGGTGGGAAAGCATAGATAAGGTCTACGAAGACCTGGAAATTCAGTCGCGCTCGAGCGAGGACTCCACTTTGCCTTATGTGGTCGTAAACATGGTCTGCTCGGTGGACGGCAGGGTGTCTATTGAGGGAAAGGCTTCAGGGATGGGTGACGCGGCGGACAGAAGCGTGATGCGCACCCTGAGATCCAAGGTCGACGCGGTCATGACCGGTGGCGGAACCCTGAGAGCCGAGAGTCTCTCGCTGGGCCTCGACAGCGAAGACCCCAGGCCGGTGCCGCTCGCGGTCATTGTGACCAATACGGGGGAAGTACCGCTCGAAAGCAACCTCATCAGAGACGCTCGCCAGCACGTGCTCATCCTCCTGGCGGAGAACGCACCAGATCTCGCGGAATCCCGGCTCGGACACCTCGCGGAAGTCAGGCGTGTCCCGGTAGACTCATCAGGGAAAGTGGACCCAACAACGGCCCTGCAGATAATGAGATCAGGCTACGGCATAGACACCCTACTGGTCGAAGGCGGCCCGACCTTGAACGGGTCCCTGATCCAAGCCCGACTCGTCAACGAGCTCTTCGTTACCCTGGCACCGCTACTCACCGGAGACACCGCCCCAGGCACACCGTCCATCCTCGGCGGAGCGCTGATAGAACCACAAACCTTGACACTCCTCTCGGCGCATCTTGCAGGCGCCGAACTCTTCCTCAGGTACGCCCTCAACGACAGAGACACGACAAGCTAGAATTCCAACTTCCGAGAATTCCCGTTATGCGAAGTTCGAAGTGAATCGTGGTGGGTCACCTTATCTTAAGTTCGCCCATAGATCACTAATTGGGGGTGACACCGTTGACCCTCGCGGCGGCGGGATACGGGCGGTGTTACGCTGCTGGGTGTAGACCACCGGCGAGTGAGAACATTGCGTAGAAGGATGGCAAGGTGCAAGAGCAGGACAATATACGTGCCATACACAAGGTTTACGAGCTTTCGGAGAGGCGAATACCAGGTGTGCTGAGTATGCTGACAGATAATTAAGATGGAGTACGCCTGGCCCGCACTCGTGGCCGGATACTTCGAGGCTTTCGGCGAGGCGGCACAGACAACAGAATTCGCGCCTCAGACGTTCTTCGCAGAGGGCGACATGGTCGTCGTGCTTGGGAGGTACACGTTTACCGTGGTCAAGACGGGAAAGGCTGTCAGCAACGACTGGGTCCACACCTTTACGCTGAAGGACGGCAAGATCTCAATCTTCGAAGGATACGAGGACAGTGCCGCCGTCGTCGAAGCCTTCTCTCCCACCACCGGCACCTAGGTTCGACTAGTAACCCCACGCGAACGAACTCGTATGTATTATGTGGCTTAGTCCGAGCCGGGACCAGCAGGTCAGGGGCTACGTTGCAGCTGGACAGAATCGCTGTGGTCCTGCTGGACGGCAACGGGGCGATCAGAGGAGCGGCTTTCCCCACGCCGAGCCGCAATCGCATCGGCGATGCGGGCTGCATCTCGTCCCACCCCGTGAATCTGCTCTGATGAGACAGAGTAGAGGAATTTGAGGCCGACGAAGTATAGCCCGGGCATGTCCGCTACCACTCCACGACGATGATTTGGCTCTCGTGCCTCTTCGTCTATCACCGGCAGGTCGATCCACGAGGAGCCCGGATCGAATCCGGTGCACCAGACCACGTTGGCAACATCGATACGTCGGCCGTCTTCGAGCTGGGGCTGTCCGTGCTGGGCCCCGGTGACTAGAGGTGCCCGGCCGATGCCGTTGTGAAAAGGTATTATGTGTGTATGTGGGCAACGTTGCCAGAGTACAATAGCGGTTCGCGAGGTCGGACATCGTGGGAGGAGTTGCCTGAAGGCTTGAGGAAAGAGACGGTCTAATGCGGGTCGAGCGGCTCCGCGGCATCGAGGACGTAGGCAGGGAGGCTTGGAGAAGACTGGAGCCCGCCGACTTTCCCTTCTTCGACTTCGCGTTCTTGCGCGCGCTCGAGCGGTCGGGCAGTATCGGTCGGCGCAGCGGATGGTCCCCCGCCTATCTGGTGTGCAAGGACAGAGAAAAGATTCTCGGCGCGTTGTGCACCTTTCTGAAGACGGACTCTTACGGGGAGTACATATTCGACTGGGAATGGGCACGGGCGTACCAACAGTACGGGCTGCCCTACTATCCCAAGGTGGTTTCGGCCGTCCCATTCACCCCGGCCACGGGGCCAAAGTTGCTCGTAAGTCCTGATGTGGACGACGCCGCGCGCAAATCGGTGAGAGGGGCGCTGCTCGATGCGGCGAAGAAACTGGGGGACGAGGGCGGCGTCAGCTCCTCACACGCGCTGTTTGTGCCAGAGGAGGAGCTCGCAGAGTTCGCGGGGCGGGGTTATTTGGTAAGACACTCCCTTCAGTTTCACTGGCACAACCGCGGCTACGAAGAATTCTCCGGCTACCTGGGCGCGCTCTCGGGAAAGCGGCGGCGTCAGATCTTACGCGAGCGCCGCCAATTAGAGGGGGAAGATCTAGAAATCGAACGCCTTACGGGAGAATCTCTCCTACCCGAGCACGGCGCCCTGATGCACAGGTTCTACCTAGCCACGCTTGATGGCAAGTGGGGCGTACCTTACCTCAATAGGGCATTCTTCGATGAGGTCTTTCGTACCATGAGGGACCGTATCATGCTCGTGCTCGCACGCGATACTGCTGGTTATCCCTTGGCCGGCGCGCTCTTCTTCTACAAGGACCGTTCGCTGTTCGGGCGTTACTGGGGAGCCGTGCAACAACGACGCAACTTGCACTTCGAGCTCTGTTACTACCAGGCCATCGACTTCGCCATCGAGAGGGGCTTACGGCTTTTCGAGGCAGGCGCGCAGGGTGAGCACAAGCTGGCGCGCGGGTTCCTACCCTCCCTGACGTATAGCGCACATGACATACGAGACCCTAGCTTCAGGCGTGCTATCGGAGAGTACATAGAGTCTGAGAAGCACATGCTGGCCAGCGTGCTGGACGACTACTCCGCGCACGATCCTTACAAGCGCTGATCCTCAGCTACACGTCCGCCCACGGTTTGACCCGCGGGGGGCTTAGTCCCTACGGACCGATGAGGCGTTAAGGTGTGCGGGAGCGGCCTCTCGATAGCACGCCAGATCGCAGAACTACCTTTGTTTTGAGCCTGAGGCTCCGCTACATTGGCAAGGTATTATACTGATACGCACGCGTGGCTAATTCTTCGGCCCGCCGGATGTATCGCAGGGTCGTCTTCGGGTCGGAGTGGCCCAGGAACTGCTGGATGACGAGCAGGGGCGCCTCGTTTACGGCCATGTTGGTGCCGACGGTGTGGCGAATGGAGTGGGGTGAGATCGCCTTGGTTATGCCCGCGGCCAGCACGTACTTCTTGACTATGTTCTGTACTGAACGGGTGGTGAGCGCTTTGTCCTTGCCGACCCTGGAGGTGAACAGGGGTTTGCGCGAGTCGGGGTGGGAGGTAAAGCTGCGTTCGGTCACCAACACGAAGCGCTGGATGAGCCCCCAGAGGTCGGGGGAGATCGGCACGTTGCGCACCTTATCGCCCTTGCCAAGGACTCGGAGAAGTACCTGATCCGCGGCCGCCTCGCGGAAGTCTCCGATCTTGATCCCGACGACTTCCGCCTCCCTGAGACCGCAACCGGCCATCACAGCGAGCATGACGTAGTCCCGGTAATTTGACGCCCGCGCCGCACTCAGCATGCGCGAGAGCTCATCCTCGGTCAGGACGTTGTAAGCGGGGTCCTGGCCTACACGCGGGCTCTTCGCGAAAAAGCGCAAAGACTCGGGGTTTACGGTCGTCGTGCCAGCCATGTACGTAAAGATCAAAAACCGCCGCAGCACAGCGAGCTTCTTCGCCGCCGTCGCCGCGGCGTATGTGTTTATCAGGTGCTCCCTGTACAGCGAAATGTCCTCCGCCGTTAACTCCCCAAGCCCCTTCCCTATCTCCCGGTCGAGATACGAGATAAACAATGTGAGTTCTGTATTATAGGTTTTTATCGTCTGGGGGCTGGTCAGGGTGCGCAGGTAGACGGCGATGAGGCGCCCTGTTTCGGGGACGAAGGGCGCGGGGGTTGCGTCTTGCGGGAGCGCGGGGAGACTAGTCATCTGGGTCATCGTAGGTTATCAAGGAGACGACCTCGTAGGGCTCGAGCAGGTCGCGGCCGCCGAGGTAGCCGAGCTCTATAAGAAAGGCGACGCCGGCGACGATGCCGCCGGCGTTCTCGACGAGCTGGCACATAGCGCGGGCGGTGCCACCGGTGGCGAGGAGGTCGTCGGCCACCAGGACGCGGGTACCCACGGGGATCGAGTCGACGTGGGCTTCCAGGGCGTCGGTGCCGTACTCGAGGTCGTAGGTAGCGGAGATGATCTCCCTCGGCAGCTTGTTCGGCTTGCGGGCGAGGATCAGGCCTTTTTTGGCGCGATAGGCGAGGGCGGTGCCGAAGACGAAACCGCGTGCTTCTGCGGAGAGGATGCGGTCGTATGAGATACCTTCTGCGATCTCGGCGAGGGCGTCGACGGCGGTGTGTAGGGCTCGTCCGTCCTCGATAAGAGGGGTTATGTCCTTGAACGAGACGCCTGGTTTCGGGAAATCCGGGACCGTACGGATGTGGGCCTCGATCTCTTTGGCGGCGTCGGCGGTTCCTTGCGCAGGGTCCGTCACGGTACAAAGGTGTCGATCACGTTCGCCATCATCAGCTCTTTCATGCGCGAGTCGACCGTGGCGAGATGACGAGCCTTGTTCATGGCCTCAGCCACGCGCCCGTCGTCCCCGCTCTTGAGCTCGGGGTTCACGACCTGCTTGAATAGGGCCGCCTCGCGGTCTACGGCTGCCATAATGCCGCGCAGATGGCGTGGTTGGATCGAGTACTTCGCCATCTCCAGGGCCATGCGGGCTATCTCGGCGTCGCGCTGGGTCAGTGCGCCGCTGCGTCCGATCACGCCGACGGTCACGAGCTCTTCGACGAAGCGTATCTCCGTTTCGAGCGTGTCGGCGAGCTCCTCGCGGGTGTAAGTTCTGTCCTCGAGGACACGCGAGAGGTCTCCTGCCGAGTCGCCGGCGGCGAACGCGGCGCCCCCCTCTATACGCTTCTTTATGACCTTGAGCGGCAGATATTCCTTGTCTTGCAGCGTCAGTATGTACCTCAGAAGCTCTATATCCTGGGACGAGAAAAGCCTATACCCGCCGCGCGTGCGGCTCAAGTTGATCAGACGTCTCCGCTCCAGGTAGCGGATCTTGCTTACCGAGAGGCTCGGGAACTCGGGTCTCAAGCGGTCGACGACCTCACCGATCGTGAAGCTGTCCTTGGTGCTGCCATACCGCTCCTCGGCGGGTTCGTGACCCCTTGGGTAACTTTCCTGGGCGTTGACTTCGTCCTTGCGTTGGTCGATGCTGCCGTCGTTCTCCACCCGCTGGTCTCCCATCCTCTCGACTACACTGCCCGCTCTCCTAGGAGAACACGAACCTGAAGCGGTATTTGCCGACCTGTATCTCGTCGCCGTTGCGCAGGTCGACGGCGTCCACCCTAACGCGGTTGACGTAGGTCCCGTTCAGGCTGCCGACGTCGCGTATCCTGTACCCGCCGCTTCCGTGCACGATCTCAGCGTGTTTCCTGGAGACGGTGACGTCGTCGAGGAAGATACTGCTCTCCTGCCCCCGTCCTACCGTGACGACCTCGTCGCCTAGATCGTGCATCCGGCGCCCCGCCGTGCCCTCCACCTGGTCCATCTCGATCAAGGACGCCCCGTTTGTACCCGAATTGGCCTGCTCTGCGTCCTCGCCGAAGCTGGGCGCGTAAGATACGGTACTCTGGCCGACCTCGAGCTTGCTGCCACACTCGGCGCAGAACTTCATCGCCGGGCTGACCTCGGCCCCGCACTCGGAACAGACCCTCACGGGCGCCCCTCCCAGGCGGGTCCGCCTAGCAACACCCTTGCCAACTCCTCGGCCCCTAGCGCGGCCACACCCCGGCCGGCGAGCTCCGCGCGCATGAGGTCTATCCTCCCTTGCAAGACCCGCCGCCTGTAACTGATCTCTTTTTCCTCCCTAGAGAGGGCAACAAGCCGGTCTCTCAGATCCTGCTCAGAGAGCGCGGTGATGTCTTCGGCTTCCTCCCAATCGAACCCGTGAAACGCCCCTGGATCGTCCATGGGCAGAGTATAACGCGCCCTGAACCTCAAGTGCAATCTCAGCTTGAGAGCCTCAGCTCGAGAGCATCGCCTGATCTTCGATCAGTGACTTCACGAGGTCAACGTATTCGGTTGCGATCTCCTGTGACCCGTGTTCTCCGTCCTCCGACTCGGCGTAGACGTAGAACACGGGGCTGTCGGGGTCGGGGAGCATAAGCACCCAGCTGCCTTCGAAGTTGAGCAGCACGCCTTCCGAAAGGATGGCGTCGGGATCCGTGCCGAACCTCTCGGCGAGGCCGCGCATTACGCGTCCCTTAGCCGACCACGGGCATTCCAGCCTCTCCCTGACTACGTGGCCGAAGGAACCTGAGAACCTGTTGCGCACCTCCGAAAGCGGCGTCTCTCGGAACACTTCGAGGGCGCTTGCGAGCGTCATAAAGCAGTCGGGAGAGGGCAAGAAGGCGGGGAAGATGTAGCGGCCGTCTGCCAGCGATGCGAGATCTGCCCCGACGCCAGCGGCCTTTATGGCGACGTTGCCTAGGCCTGTGCGGCTAACCTCGACGGTCCCGCCGCCCTCCTCGACAACGTCCTTGTATCCGCGGCTTAGGTTGATCGGTAGCACCGCGCTCTGCGGGTGAATCCGGTCGAAAAGGCAGGCGAGCATCACGTCGGGCGGTACCCACTCGCCCTTATCGTCGATGAACTGCACGTATTCCGCCTCGGGGCCTACCACGGCGCCGAAGGCCGCATCGACCGTCGGGACGATACGGGCGACCCGCTCGATGGTCTCCTCCATGTTCGTTCTCCCGGCCTCGCCGACGGCGTTGGCGTTGGCGAAGCCCTCCATCACGACGGCGCTCACGCCGAGCCTGGAGAACACCCGGCTGGCCACGAGGCCGGCCACGCCCCCGCGGAAGTCCACGACGATGGTCGCGCCCTGGGTTTTCTCGCGGTCAACGGCGCGTTCCAGGCGCTCGACGAACTGTTCCAGGACGCGCCCCGGGTAGATCAGCTCTCCGATGTCGCCGCCGTAGGCCCTGCGGTACTCCTCGCGCACGAAGGCCTTCTCGACGGACCTCTCCTCCCCTTCGGTGATCGGGGTTGCATCGGAGGAGAAGAACAGGATCTCGACGTCGTCGGGGTCGCTGCCGGCGCGAATGTGGGCCCCTGCCGAGGACTTGCCGGCGAGCACGTCGTGGCGGACGACCCCGGCGTGGGCGGCCCTGAGGTCCCTGATGCTCGTCCCGGTACCGAGCAAGGCCGCCGTCATGGAGCGCTTGGCGACCTGGGACGAGAGCGAGGAGTCGCGTCCCAGGGTGACGACGGCCCCGGGGTCTAGCGTGGTACCGAACGAGGAGGAGAGGCGGGTGACGAACTCCGGGGTGAGATCGACGTTGAATTTGCCGCTCACGATGCCGCGTTTGAACACGGTGCGAAGCCCCATCGTCTCGTAGATCAGGGACTGGGTGACGTTGGCCCCGCTCTCTACGGTCTTGTGCGGGTAGACCTTGACCTCGGGGGCTATGGTCGCGCCCTCGCCAACGATGACGTCATCGCCCAACGCGCTGCGTTCGAGGATTCTGGCCCGCGCCTGGACGTAGGAGTTGCGGCCGACCAGCGTGTCGATAAGTTCGGCGCCCTCACCGATGTAGGTACCCTCGGCTATTACGCTCCGCTCCACGGTGGCGCCCGCGCCGACGACGACGTTGTCTGCGATGACGGAGTAGGGGCTGATCTTGGCCCCCTCGTGAACGCGGACGTTCTCACCTATGACGACGGGCCCTTCGAGCTCGTCGTCGTCGACCTGCGCCCGGCGCCCCACGTAGATGTTCTCCCTTAGACGCGTGCCTGGGGGTCTCACCCCTTTTACCTTGCCGTCAAGGACGTCGCGCTGGGCGCCGGCGAACTGCTCCAGGGTGCCGATATCCTCCCAGTAATCCTCCGTGACGTAGCCGTAGAGCGGGCGATCCTCTTCAAGGAGCTTAGGGAAGAGCTCTTTGGAGAAGTCGTACTCCCCTTCTTCGGGATCGGGGATCTCCGCCGTGGCCGACGGCTCGAGCAAATAGATGCCGGTGTTCACGGTGTCCGAGAAGACCTGGCCCCAGGCAGGTTTTTCGAGGAAACGCGAAATACGCCCATCCTCCTCCGTAATCACGATCCCGAAGTCAAGGGGGTTCTCGACGCTTTTTAGGACCATGGTGGCCTCTGAGCCCTTCTCCTCGTGAAACTCGACGAGGCGGCTGAGGTCGGCGTCGGTCAGCGCGTCGCCGCTTATGATGAGCAGGCGCTCCCCTTCGAGACCCAATTGCTGTTCTGCCATCTTTACCGAGCCTGCCGTTCCTGCGGGCGCATCCTCGACGGAGTAATGCATGGATACGCCCCAGTCCGAGCCGTCGCCGAAGTAGTCCCTGATCTCATCTGGCAAAAACTGCAGCGTTACGGCTATGTCCGTAAACCCGTGGCGCGCGAGGAGCCCGACGATGTGCTCCATGCACGGCGCGTTGACTATGGGGATCATCGGCTTGGGCTGGTCGCTGGTGAGCGGCCTGAGGCGCGTGCCCTGTCCCCCGGCCATGATGACGGCCTTCATCGGTCCCCACCCGCCTCAAGGACGTGGTGCGTAAGCACCATGGATCTGAACCTCACTGCCAAGTCGAACATCTTCTCACCCGTTCCCTTCGCGCCGTGGGCATCGGCATGGGTATCGTCCCTTGCTTTTCCCCTACCGAGTCTAACAGCACGCTCTGAAGCCTTTAGGCCCTCGCTCTCCGGCTTATCGGCACGGGCTTGTGTTTGCGAACGACCCAACCCTACCTGCTGCTCTTGACCCTCAACCTCACGCTGACGCCCCAGAGATCATACCTCTGGCGCAGGGAGTTCTCTATATAGCGCAGGTAGCTCTCTGGAAGGTCTTTGGGCCTGTTAGCGAAGAGCGTGAACCTCGGGGGGGCGCTACCGGTCTGGGTGGCGTAGCGGATCTTGACGCCCTTTGGAGGCTCGCTGCGTGCCACGACGGCGGTTACGAACTCGGCGACCTCGTGCGTCGGCAACCTTAGCCTGTACGCGCGTCCCACATGGGCGGCGAAAGGCAAGACCTTGTCTACCCCAGCTCCGGTGAGCGCCGAGATGCTGACGGCCCGCGGCTTGAGGTCGGTAAGGCGGGCGGAGATAAGGTCTTCTATCTCGTGCAGCCGCTCCGCTGAGACAAGGTCCCGCTTGTTGACGACGACCCCGCATGAGGAGCCGGCGTCTTCTATCTCGCGGGCGATCCTGAGGTCCCCCGCCACGATACCGTCGACCGCGTCGACGAGGAGGAGCGCGACGTCGGAGCGGCGTATGGCCTCGGAGGTCCGCAATGAAGAGTAGTAGGGTACGCCCTGCGCCCTTCTTGCGCCCTTGCTCACCCCTGCGGTGTCGAGCAGGAGGTAGCGCTCCGGCTCACCGTCTACATCTATCTCTATCTCCGCCGCCACCGCGTCGGTCGTTGTGCCCGCCGTCTCGGAGACGACGGCGCGCTCGGCGCCGATGAGGCGGTTGAGGAGCGTGCTCTTGCCAACGTTTGGCCTGCCCACGATGGCTAGCCTCGGTATCTTCTCCTCCACCTCCGGTTCGTATTCGGGCAGAAGCGAGACTACGACGTCGAGGAGGTCGCCGACCCCGAGGCCGTGAATCGCGGAGATCGCGTGCGGTTCGCCCTCTCCGAGGCCGTAGAACTGGTGCCGCTCGGTGTCGTCTGCGGGGTTGTCCAGTTTGTTGACGGCGAGCACCGCTTTCCCCCTCGACCGCCTGAGCTCGCGGGCGATGGCCCCGTCTGCCTCAGTGGGCCCGAGCCTGGCGTCGGTGAGGTGCAAAACGACGTCGGCCTCCTCGACCGCCACCCTTGCCTGCAGCGTAACGAGCGCTTCGAGGCCGACCTTCGCGCGCGGCTCCATCCCGCCCGTATCCACGAGCGTGAACTCGCGTCCTGCCCACTCGGCCCGATTGTACGCCCTGTCGCGCGTCGTGCCGGGTGTCTCGGAGACCACGGCGCCGCGGCGGCGCATGATCCTGTTCACGAGCGAGCTCTTGCCGACGTTCGGCGCCCCTACTACGGCGACGACGGGTAGCCGGCTCACCTGACGCCGTCCTCTGTGGCGTCTTTGTCGGGGAGGCTGTAGATCTCGCGCAGGATCTCATCGGCTGCAGCGCGGTACGCGGCCCCGCCACGCAACGATTGATCTATCTCGACGGGCTCGCCTACATAGATGCGGAGCTTTTCGCCGCGCAGCCTGGCGAGGGGTCCTGGCAGTTTGCTTACGTAGACGGGCAACACTGGGGCCTTGCTGCGGGCCGCGAGCACTATGACTCCGCTTTTGGCCTCCCTGTCGTCGCCCTTGTGGGTGCCTTCGGGGAAGATCCCAAGCGCCCAACCTTTCGCCAGGAAAGCGATGGAGGCGCGTATGGCCCCCCTACCCCCGCCCTCCCGGTCGACCGGGAACGACCCGATAAAGTAGAAGAACCGCTCGAAGGGGAAGCTGAAGAGCTGCTTTTTGGCCATCCACTGCAGGCGCCTGGGGATGGCGACGCAGACGAGCACGGGGTCGGCGTACTGCCTGTGGTTGGAGGCGACGATCAGGGGCCCCTCCTCAGGCACTCTTTCCACACCGTGCAACGTGTACCCGAATAGCAATCGGCAGAGCGAGATCATGACCCGCCGAAACAGACGATACCTTGTGGACATCTGGCCCGGTGTCGACTGTCCTCGGAAGGGCTTGACGCTCATTCTGATGCTCTCCTGCGAAGATCTCTGGAGAGGCTCAAGACCTCGGAGATAACCTCCTCGAGCCCTAGCGAGGTCGTGTCGAGGACGACGGCGTCGCCGGCTGGCTTGAGCGGGGAGACCTCGCGCTCGGAGTCCTGGCGGTCGCGCCTCGCGATGGCAGCCTTGATGCGGTCGAACTCCCCCTCCCTGCCCGTCTGGTGCGCCCGGCGTCGCGCCCGCTCCTCCGGCGCTGCTGATAGGTAAACCTTTAGCTCAGCGTCAGGGAGGACGACGGTGCCGATATCCCTACCCTCGATGACGGCGCCGCCCCGCTCTCTCGCCACCTCCGCCGCCGCCCTCTGTACGGGAAGCAGGACCTCCCTCAACTGGGCGTGCGCTGATACCCTGGAGGCGGCGGCGGACACCTCTGGCGTGCGCAGGTCGGGCTCGGCCACGCGCCCCCCGTCGATGCTCGCCCCTTTGGGATCCAGTTCCACCCGTCGGGCGAGGTCAGCGAGGCCGGCCCCGTCGGCGAGGTCGACGCCCTCGCGTAACGCTATCAGCGCGACCGCCCGGTAAGCGGCGCCAGTGTTGAGGTTTACGACCCCGAGGCGTCCCGCAACCTCCCGCGCGACCGAGCTCTTCCCGCTCCCGGCGGGCCCGTCTATGGCTATGAGGATTCCTCCCATCGGCAGGGCAAGTATAGCCGAAAGATCGCTCCTCACCCCGGAGCTTTCCCAAGGGATTCGAGCCGCCCGAAGAAATCGGGAAACGTCTTCGTCACACAACCGGGGTCCCTGATCCTGATCCCCGGCGTCACAAGGCCCGTTATCGCAAACGCCATCGCTATCCTGTGGTCGCCGTACGTCTCGATCGCCGCAGGCCGTACCCTTGAGGGTATTATGTGTATAGATGTCGGAGTCTGATGGGTTGTGACGCCGAGTCGGGCGAGTTCTGAGGCGACGGCGGAGAGGCGATCGGTTTCCTGGAGTCGGGTATGGCCGACGTTTCTGATGGTTGTTGGGCCGTTTGCGAAGGGGGCTATGGCGGAGAGCGTGATCATGGTGTCCGAAAACGCGTTCATGTCGACGTCGATGCCCCGCAGTTGCTCTGGGCCGCTGACCTGGATCGAGTCGGGTGAGAGTTCGATCTCGCAGCCCATCTCGCGGAGCACCGTGGCGAATCGCAGGTCGCCCTGGGGGGAGCCTGAGGCGAGGCCGGGGATCTTTATTCGCCCGCCGGTAACGGCCGCCGCCGCCATGAAGTAGGAGGCTGCCGAGGCATCGGGCTCGACCTCGTAATCGCGTGCCGTGTAGGCGGCTGGTTTGACCGAGAAGTGGTCCGTAGCGTTCTGTACGTTCATGCCAAACGCCCGCATCACGTCGGTGGTGATGCCGACATAGGGCCACTCTTTCCTGCCGTCGACGTGAAGCGTAACGGGGACGTCTGCGTAGGGCGCCACCATCAGCAGGCCACTCGCGAACTGGCTGCTCTTCGTGCCCGAGATACGCGCCGTTCCGCCCCTGAGGCCGCCGCCTGCGACTTTCAGGGGGAAGCGGCCGTCCTCTCCGGCGTACTCGACGGTGGCCCCGAGCTGGCGCATCCCGTCCACCAGATCGGCGACCGGGCGGTCGCGCATCCTGGGGGCGCCGTCGACTGTGTAGGGTCCGTTACCGAGGGACAGCGCGGGCGGCAAGAAGCGGGCCACCGTGCCGGCGTTACCGACGAAGAGGTCGATACCGGAGGCGGGGATCTCACCTCCCAGCCCTTGTACGCGGACCTCTCCCCCTTCGAGGTCGGCCCTGAGGTCGAAGCCGAGTCGGACCAGGGCGTCCATCAGCCAGTAGGGGTCATCCGCGAAGAGGGGGTTCGAGATCCTGGACGTCCCGGCCGCGAGTGCGGCGACGAGCAGCGCACGGTTGGTCACGCTCTTGGAACCAGGCACGCGTACGACGCCTTCAGGTGGCCGCGCTAGGGGTGAGATCTCGAGTTCTTCCGGGAAGACGCCACGCACATCTTCGACCGTGAAATCTATTCCAGGCACGCCGGCGACGCGGTTCAACGTAGGACTCGCAGCTCGCCCGCCTCGAGCTGACGGTACTCGCCCTCGGGTAGGTCGCCGAGGGTCACGGGGCCGACGCGGACCCTACGTAGGGAGGCGAGTCGCAGGCCAACCGCCACACAGGCCCTGCGTATTATGCGGTTACGACCCTCGTGTATGGTCAGGTCGACCGTCGTCGTGTCGGGGGTGCGGTCGAGAACGGTGAGTTCGGGGGCTTGCAGCTCGCCGTCTTCCAGGGTAGGGCCTGCGGCCAGGGCGGCGATGGCGCCGTCGGGGGCTGGGTTGAAAAGGGTCAGGCGGTACTGTTTCTCGATCTCCGAGGAGGGGTGGGCGATGCGGTGGGCGAGCACGCCATCGTTGGTCAGGATGAGCAAGCCCGTAGTCTGTGCGTCGAGGCGACCTACCGGCACGAGGCCGGGCACGTCTGGCATCAGGTCGGCCACGGTTTTGCGGCCGCGATCGTCGTCCATCGTGGTCAGAAAGCCCGCTGGTTTATTCAACGCGAGGTAGATGAGGGTATCTGGGAGACGGATGGGCCTGCCGTCGAGCGAGACCTCGTCTTCCGGGGTTACCGTGGCACCCAGGGTCGCCCTCTCGCCGTTTACCCTCACGCGGCCCGCCAGAATCGGGGCTTCGGCCTTACGACGCGAGGGGGCGGCGCCTGCGCGTGCGAGGAAAGCCTGCAGGCGCACTACGGGCCCCCGGGGTCGGGTGGCGGCGGGGCGGGCGACGTCAGGCGATCGCGCACGCGGGAGAGTTCTTCAGGTGTGACGAGCGAACCGAGGGGCGGAAAGTCGTCGGCCGAAGAGGCGCCCGCCGCCGCGAGGAACTCGTCCGTGACCCCGAGGAGGGCCGGCGAGCCGGGGGCGTCGTGATCAGCGCCGACCTCGACGAGGAGGCCGCGTTCGATCAGGCTGCGCACCACCGCGTCGGAGTTGACGCCGCGAACGCGGGAGATGGCGGCGCGCGTCACGGGCCCGAGGTACAACGCGCAGGCCAGAACCTCGTGGGCGGCACCCGAGAGCGGCGTGGGACGGGCTTCCTCCCGGAAGCGTTCGATGGCCGGTGCGCACGCAGGATTCGTCGAGAACATGTAGCCACCGGCGACGTTTCTAAGTACGATCCCGGACCCCTCGGGGTCGTAGCGCCCCGAGAGGGTAGAGACTGCAGCTTTCATCTCCTCCCTGGAGAGGCCCGTCGCCGAGCTCAGGTCGGGGAGGCTAACGGGACCTGAGCTCACCAGGAGCACCGCTTCGATCAGGTGTTCGGGACGGGGCTTTCGTTCGCTCACGACGAGGGTTCCAGCGTCAGGGGCCCGAGGGGCTCGGTCTGGGAGAGCGTCAGACTCCCTTCCTGGGCGAGCGAGAGCGCGGCCGCGAAGGCGACGGCCCTATTCAGGCGGTCCATGTCTTTAGTCAGGATCTCGTAAGAGACTGGCCCGCCGCCGGCGAGGGCGCTTCGGATCATGCCGGCAAGATCCTGGAGGGTGACCGTGATCGGGCCGAGGTGCCTGACCGGCGGCTCTAGAAGCCTGGAGAAAGACTGCCGCGCGGCGAGGGACACGCGGTCGGATTTAATGCTCAAGCGGCCCGGTTTCGGGGGTACCGAGTGGGCTGATGGGTAGTGTCCAGCGTTCGAGGCGAGAATCTCGCGCAGACGCTCGGCCGCGCGCCTGATTTTTAGGTACTCCGTGAGCCTCTCGGCGAGCTCGTCCGGTGAGAGGGGCTCATCTTCGCCGCCCTCCGCCTCGGCGTCCAGGGCCGGGGAGAGCGTACGGCTCTTCAGCAAGACGAGGGCAGCGGCAGAGCCCGCGAAGTCCGTGTCGCGCTCCAGGCCGTTCGCGGCTCCCGGTTCCCTCGAGCCAAGGTACGAAGTGACCAGTTCGCGCAGGGGGATCTCGAAGATCTCCAGTTCGTCTTTCAGGATGAGAGCTAGGAGCCACTCATACGGTCCAGAGTAGACTTCGAGCTCGACGGTGAAGTCCGAGAGAGAGCGACCCGCGGGCTCGAAGGTCATCTGGACTCCGGGTGGAGCGGCAAGACAGAGGAGAGCTGGTCGTGATCCATGCCTGTGTCGCGGGCGAGCACGGGGTCAACGACCCTTCCCTCGGCGACGGCGACGCCCCTGGCCAGCCCCTCGTCGGCCGCGAGCGCGTCCGCGAGGCCGACGCCGGCCAGGTTTCGCATGTACGGCAGGAGGGCGTTGCTAAGCGCCCTCGTCGCCGTCAGGGGTACCGCCGCTGGCACGTTCTTCACGCAGTAGTGGGTCACCCCGTACTCCACGAAGGTCGGCTCTGCGAGCGTCGTCGGCCTGGAGGTGGCCACGCACCCCCCATAGTCCACGTCGACGTCGACGATCACGCTCCCCTCCTTCATGCGGGAAACCGTCTCACGGTCGACCAGGGCGGGCGTGCGGGCTCCGACGACATGGACCGCCCCGATAAGAAGGTCGGAGCGAAGTACAGCGTCCCTGATCCCGAGGCTGCTCGCCGCGAGCGTCGTCACGTTGGGAAGCCTGGTGTCTTCGAGGCGCCTTAGCCGGTCGATGTCCCTGTCTATAACGACCACGGAGGCCCCGAGGCCGCTCGCCATCCTCGCGGCGCCCGAGCCCACGATCCCGCAACCCAGGATCGCCACGCGTCCCGGCCTCACGCCCGTGGAGCCGCCGAGCAGGATGCCGCGGCCCCCGAAGGGACGCTGCAGGTAATGGGCACCGATCTGGGGGGTTAGCCGGCCGGCGATCTCGCTCATCGGCGCGAGCACGGGCAGGCGGCCCCGTGAGTCGCGTATGGTCTCCATGGCGAAGGCGACGCAGCGGGAGTCGAGGAGGGTCTCCATCAGCTTCAGGTTCACCGGCAGGGATAGGAAGGAGAGGAGGATCAAACCCTCCCTCAGGTAGGCGTACTCGTCCTCTACAGGCCCGTAGACTTTGACGACGATCTCAGAATCGCCGTAGACCTGTGCCGCCTCATCTACGAGGCGTCCGCCGGCCTCCTCGTACTCGGCGTCGGCGATGCTCGAGGACTCCCCCGCACCTACCTCGACGAACACCCTGTGTCCCGCCCGGGTCAACTCGTACACGGCGTGCGGGGCCAGCGCGACCCTGCTCTCCCCCGGGGTCCTCTCCCTCGGAACCCCTATCCTCATCTTCCGTCCCTACGAATCAAGTGAGATCTCATCTCCTCAGAGAGTAACCTGGATCTTGTGTGCGATCCAGCACAGAGCACTCAGGCCAAACTCCACGACGGATGCGTACGCAAGAAGCTCTTTAGCTCCTCCTCTGCCCCTGTGGCGCCGAGGCCGATCCCAGCGTCGGCCAGGGGCGTCCACGTCGGGGCGAACCGGACGGGGAAGCCTGCATCGCGCAGATCGAGCGCCAGGGCCTGTAATGTAGCGGCGGGCGCAGCCCGGACCGGCGTCACCCTGGCTACTCTTGTTTCGAGGACGGCCTCTGAAAGGGTCGCGGCCGTTGTCAGGGAGCGCAGCATGGTCTCGAGGGCAGAACCGAGGTCAGCTTCGGAGAGGGCCAGGATCTCACCGAGGATCTCGCGCCGGCTCTCCCCAGGATCTTCGGTCTCGACGACAGAGCAACGCGCCGAATCGGGCACGAAGGGCAGTGTCGGTCCCTGGGGCAGGTCCTCGGCGCCCCTCCAGGAGAGCCTCGCCGAAAACTCCACAAGCCCGGCCGAGCGGGTCGCCACGGTCCCGGCCGGGTCACCGGTCGGGTGCACCGTCGCGACCAGTCCTTCAGCCTTGAGAAGGCCGCGCCTTGCGCCAGTCTCTGTCAGTGGGCCGCCTGTTCTTCGGGCCTTGCGGCGGTCTCCCTTACAGCTTCCCCACAGGCTCCCACAAAGCCGAAGAACAGCGGGTGGGGCCGTAGTGGGCGGCTCTTGAACTCGGGGTGAAACTGGCTCCCGATATAGAACGGGTGGTCTTTGAGCTCAGCTATCTCCACCAACCTGCCGTCGGGTGAGGTGCCCGAGAAGACCATCCCTGCGTCCTCGAGCGCATCCCTGTAGGCGTTGTTCACCTCGTAGCGGTGGCGGTGGCGTTCTCCGACGAGTTCGGAGCCGTAGACCTCCTCGGCCAGGGTCCCAGGTAGGATCTGGCACGGCCAGTGCCCGAGGCGCATCGTGCCGCCCATCTCGACGCCGACCTGATCCGGCATGATGTCTATTACGGGGTGGGGCGTGTCCTGCTCGAACTCGGTGGAGTTGGCCATCTCGAGTCCGGCCGCGTTGCGCGCAAACTCGATGACCTCTATCTGCATCCCGAGGCAGAGCCCGAGGTACGGCGTTGCCGTCTCCCTGGCGTAGCGCGCGGCCTCGATCTTGCCCTCGGCGCCCCTGTGCCCAAAGCCAGGGAGCACGAGGACACCATCCACACCAGCGAGGCGCTCCTCCGTAGAAGCCCGGTCAACGAGCCGCTCCGAGTCGACCCAGTCGAGCTCGACCTTCAGGTCGTGGGCACCACCAGCATGCGCCAGGGCCTCGACCACGGAGAGGTAGGCGTCTTGCAGCTTGATGTACTTGCCGATGATCGCGACCTTGACCGTCCGGTCGGCCTCGAGCATCCGCGAGACGAGCTCCCGCCACTCCCCGAGGTCCGCGTTCGGCGCGTCGAGACCAAGCTTATCGAGTGCCAGGTCGTCCAGGCCTTCGTCGTGCAAGCTCAAAGGAATCGCGTACAGGTTCGGGGCGTCTTCGGCCGCGATCACCGAGTCGAGCTCGGTGTCGGCGAAGAGCGCGATCTTCTTCCTTATCTCCTCGTTTATTGGCCTGTCGGCGCGGCAAATGAGCACGTCCGGGCTGATGCCGATCTCGCGCAACCTCTGCGCCGAATGCTGGGTCGGCTTGGTCTTGAGCTCTCCGGCGGCCTCGATGTAGGGCACGTAGGAGACGTGGACGTAGAGCACGTTCTTGCGCCCAACGTCGTTCCGGAACTGCCTTATGGCTTCAAGGAAGGGCAGGCTCTCGATGTCGCCTACGGTGCCGCCGATCTCGGTGATAACGACGTCCTTATCCTGCCCGAGGCGCACTATTCTGTTCTTGATCTCGTTGGTTATGTGCGGGATGACCTGCACGGTCGCCCCGAGATAGTCGCCCCTGCGCTCGCGGGCTATGACCTCCCAGTAGACGCTTCCGGTCGTGACGTTCGAGAGCCTGCCAAGGTTCTCGTCCAGAAACCTCTCGTAGTGGCCGAGGTCAAGGTCAGTCTCGGCCCCGTCCTCCGTGACGAAGACCTCGCCGTGCTGGTATGGGTTCATGGTTCCCGGGTCCACGTTGATGTACGGGTCAAACTTCTGCAGGACGACCCTGAAGCCACGGCTCTTGAGAAGCATTCCGAGGGCTGCAGCGCTCGTCCCCTTACCGATGGAAGACACGACGCCGCCCGTCACGAAGATATACTTGGTCTCGCTCATCTACACCCCCAAAGAAGGAACCGCCAGGACGCCCCGGTCTCCTACGGTGCGGATCAGACCCGGGAAAGAGAACCCGGCGGTGAGACGCGGGATCATGTATTCCCGCAAACGTCTACGCCGGCGCACCTGCATGGATCTCTATCATACGACTTTCGGCGCCGAAATGGAATAGCGCCATAGGTAGAAGTCGTCAGTATTGGCCAGCCTCAGGGTCACCGCAAACGGCTTCGCCTTCCTCACCGCCTGCAAGTGGCCTTGTAATCTCTGACCGCGTTGTCGTGGGCGTGGTGAGGATCTTCCGGCCGGTCGCCGCCAAAAACCCCAGGTACGGTCGGCAGGACGACTGAAGCGCCGGGAACCATCTCCGGCGGAGGATTCTTGCGAACCTCCAACGCGACGTCTCGTGTACCTGGTAGCGTGCGGTACATCAAAAGGTGTAAGATGTCATGCACTTTTTGGTGTAGGGGAAAGGAAAGCCTGCCGGGGTCGCAGCACTCCCCCGTCCCCGGCGGCGGGAAGGAGGGCCTTGGAGTCGCACGAGGCACTTCCGGGTACGACGGTGCGGGTCAGGTCTGTTACGCGCAGTACGGAGTTCGCGGGGATGTGGGGCACAATAGAGAAGTGCTTCGGCAGCCCCGACCACCCGGCGCTGGACGTCAGGCTCGAGAATGGGCGGCTCGAGCTATTCTGGTTTTACCAACTGGACCGGGCGGGTGAGACGCCTAACGATGTCCATTGCTGGGAGGACCAGAAGGGCGCACGTTCAGGCCGGGGGGGGTTGCCTTCAGCGACCGCCTGCGAAGGGAGGAGGGCCACCGATCTTTAGGCGTCCCCACGATTTCTTGGTTGCGTCCTTCGTAGCAGGAGAGCTAGACCCGTTCGAGGTTCAGTTAGCCTTTCGGGAGGACGCCGACAACCGGCCAAAGCTCGGCCGCGCATTGTCTACGCATACGCGGCCGGCGGAGGCTTGAGCAGACGTTGGCTGAGGGAGAGGAGGTCATGCGCACGGACACGGAGATTCGGGAAAGCCATGACGTGGGACACACCGAGGCGTGGGGTCGCTACGTCGCTTCGGAGCTGGAGGAGCTTGAAAAGCGCAAGGCTGGCCTCGTCGGACGGTTGTTGGGCCGTCCGTTGCCGAGCGAATCCGGGGAGGACCTGCGCCGCTTCGCTGAAGAGGACCGGGAGAGTGCGGTGCGGGGGCTGGTGCAGCTGCGGTTTGGCGAGAGCGTCTGGTGGAAACCCCTCCATGAGCTCACTCCTGAGGACCGCCCGGCGAGGCTAGAAGCCCAGAGGGTGTTCGCATGCTGGCTCTCGGACCGGCGGACAGCCCGGCCGGATGCCATAAGCTACGATGCCCATTGGGTTTTGGGCCTCACGGAAATGTGCTCACGATAAGGCCCGAGGAGGGTGGACATAACGGAGCATAGGTCTTCTATGCTGACCTCCGCCGAGGATTAAATGACAAGTGACCGTCTGACAAGAGTATTTCTGGCCGACGACCACACTTTGTTCCGGGAAGGACTGGCCAGACTTCTCACTTCCTACGGCGGGCTGGAAGTGGTCGCCGAGGTGCCCAATGATGCGCGGGTCCCCGGGCTCGCCCGGGAGCTCGCCCCCGACGTGGTCCTCATGCAGGTTCAGCGGCCGTTCGAGAGGGCGAAAGTGACCCTAGAGGAGATACGGTCCTTCCCCAACCCCCCGAAGGTGGTCATCGTGACCATGTTGGAGGACCCGCACGAGATGCGCGAGCTTTTGCGGCTGGGGGCAAGCGCCTACGTGCTCAAGAGCTCCTCCTCGAGACAGCTCCTAGGCGCGGTACGGGACGCGGTGTTGGACCCGAAGAGCGAGAACGTTATCGTGGGGATGCCACGGGAGGCCCTGGAGGAAGCGGAGGGGGACGCGGCTGGCGGTCTGGTCTCTACCAGGGAGCTGGAGATCCTGCTCCTGGCCTCCCGGGGCCTCTCCAATCAGCAGATAGCATCAAGGGTCCACCTGGCGGAGGGAACGGTAAAGCGCCACCTTGTCAACATCTACCAGAAGATGGGGGTTGGCTCAAGGATCGAGGCCGCGAGAAAGGCGCTCCAGGAGGATTGGATCACCATAACCGACATCACCGACGAGTATGAAACGTAGGGGTCCCGGGACGCCGAAATGGGGCCGCTCAGCCGAACCGAGTTCCTTCGGGCATCAGCTTCTCGGTACGGCCGGCGATCTCTAGCAGTTTCTCCGTCGTGATATCTGTGATGTTCCAGACCCAGCCGTCGAGGCTGACCCTGGCGTCCATGCCGTCCCTGTTGAGTATCTCGATCCAGCAACGGATGTCCCACATGAGATCCATGTCCACCCCGTCGGTGTCGTTCCGAACGAGCAGGTGCGGCCAGTGACCCTCCGCCTGCCCGTCCGGGGACGCACCTGGCGCAAGCATCACCTCTAAGTGCGGGCGGTTCTGGTGGAGGCTGAGCGCGAGCGGCTCACGGTACATGCGTGGTTTAACGGTAACCGAGATCCGCATGTTGGGTACGCCTGCTCGATCATCTCGTAGCCGTGGGAGTCCCGCTCCCGAATCGACAGCAGGATCATCGGCACCAACCCGTTTCTGGGTCAGAAGTCGACCCAGTAGGCATCGTCCAATGGCGCGATGCTCCCGCGTTTGGGTTTCTCGGTGGAGACGGTACTCTCGCTCTCTTTAGGGCCGGTTTCAGAAGATTCTCGGAGTTTTTTCTTGCGGGGATATGGGTGCGGAGTCCCGGTTTTATCCGCCTTGGAGGCAACCGGAAGCGTACCCGATGGCCTTCGAAGTCTGCTTTCCAGGTTGTATTACGACCCTTTAGGGTGTAGGGTGACTACATCATTTGGGCCATTCCCTTGGGGAAGGGGAAGGAGGAATTGATGCGAGCTGTGCGGTGCACTTGCCGCCGACACCTGGAAGCACAAGACGACCGGACCTTGCTTGCCTCGATGCGCGAACATCTGGTCGCGGATCACCTCGGCGGGAGCCGCGTCGGAACGCCAGCCAACGAGCTGGCTACGCAGATCCTTGCAGACCGTGCCTACGGGCTTGAGTACGTGGCCGTGCCCGAGGACAACGAACTCGTGGCCGAGCCATACTGAGTTACTAAAGACGCGTGGGCGCAAGAGGAGCAAACGCGAGTGAGGAGTGGTACATCGTGAGAGCGGAGCAGACGGTCTCAGAGATGGTGGTGGAAGCCTTGGCACGCCAGGCGGAGGACATTTCCGCCAGAACCGGCCAACCCTTTGGGGAAGCGTACGAGGAAGTACTAGAAACCGAGGCGGGCCGCCAGCTCGCCGAGCTGGCCGAAGGAGTGCACCGCCACGAGAAGGCAAGCTACTGGCAGGCCAATCTTCTGTTTGAGCGCGTGAGCGAGCAGGCCAGGCATCCTGTAATGGCCTGAACGAACGACCCAGCCTCGACCTGTCCGGACCTACGTATGGGCCGTTTGGCCCAATTTTGCAGAAGAGACTGCTTGGGAGTTCTATCCGAACGAAGACCTCCGGCAATCATCAAAAGGTTAGGCAGGTGCCAAGAAGCACCTCCCCCAAGCCCGCCCCTCCTTGTTATCGGAACCAGATAACCGAGGCTAAGGGTCGCAGGATCTCGTGTTATCGGAAGCAGGACAGCCCTACCGGTTCGGGTAATCCTTGTTATCAGAAGTATCCTGGATGGTCGTTCGTGTTCCGGGTTGGTGGCCGGACATCTTGCTCTCGGTGCGATAAACAGGCCTCATCCCCCGGCGACCGGCTCATCCCCCTCCCTGACCGCCGGGGGATGAGGTCCGCTCTGTCAAGCGGAACGCACCAAACCAGGATGCTCCTATCTGCGTCAGAGGCGTAGGATCGGCGTTGGCGTGGGGGATTTGTTCGGTCATCGTGCGCTCGCTTCGGTCGTGAACGTCGGATTTTCGATGTCCTCCGAACCGCGCCATTCAAACGGAGCCTATGACGAGGTTGACCACCAAGGCGAAGATCGTCGCGTAGTAGAAGAACGCCAGGACGCTGTGAAAGAGCACCGTCCGGCGTACCTTGGGGGAACTCACGGACACGTCGGAGGTGGAGAAGGCCGTGCCGACGGTGAAGGCGAAGTAGGCGAAGTCTAGCGGCGCGGGCTCCTCCACTCCTGGGAACTCCATCCCGCCCGGTTGGTGCGGGATGCGGTAGTAGAGGTGGGCGTAGTACATGGCGTAGGAGGTGTGCAGCAGCGCCCAGGAGAGCATCACGCCCAGCACGCTCAGGAGCGTCTGAAGCGGCTGTGCTCCCAAGTCCCCGCCCCGGGGCAGGAGCCCCAGGGCGAGGAACACGCCCGCGACGCTGAAGGAGATTATGACGAACATCCCCGCGCCCCCGCTGAAGACCCTCCTGTCCGTAATGACCTCCGCGAACCTCCGCCACCGCGAGCGGGGGCGCTCCTGGGCGAGCGCCCACCTTTGTACGTGCGCGGGCGTGGAGTGCCACATCGCGCCCCACGTGAGGACCAGAAACAGCCCGTAGAAGGCGTCGGCCGCCAGCAGCCAGTGGACGGGTCGGACAGACCCTCCGGCCGCGAAAAACGCGACCACCAGCACGACGAACGATATCGCCATCGGCAGCCACATCCTCGCGGCGTCCCCCGATGGGGTGAGCCGGAACAGGGACCCGGCGGCCCTCCTGGCGGCGCCTGAAGCAGCCGACACGGCAGCGGACATAGCGCCGCTCGTCGCGCGCCCTTTCGTTCGTTCTCCGCCCCTGCCGGAGAGGCGGACCTCTTCGCGCTCCTCGGAGGCGGTGCGCTCCTTGTTCTCATCGGCGTTCATGAAGCTAAGAGTAGGTGTCCATAGGGTTATTGGCTCCTGGCTTTTGGCTAGCGGATCTTACAATACCAGCGCCGCGACGGCCGCGAGCGCGACGACTACGACGGCGACCAACGCGATCCCGCGCTTGCTCCTCAACAGTCGCTTTAACCCGCCTAGGACCCTGCGGGCGAGCTTCTCGACCCGGACGTAGACGCGGGCGGCCCAGTCGAACTCCAGCGCCAAGAGCCGCAGCCCGAAGAGCAGCAGGGGCAACCCCAGCTCCGGCGCGACCACCGAGAGCGGAGCGGCGGGGACGCTTACGACTCCCCCCACGATTACGACCGCGGCACGAAAGAAAACGGGCCTCTGTTGCTGCTGCTTACGCTGTCGCAGCACCCTCTCCATTATCGTGTCCCTGTGTTCTTTACCTTCTACTGCTTGCTTCACTTTCGTCTCCATCATGACCTCCTGATCGATCTTCTCATCTACTATGTCTTTTCCGTGTATGTTCAGAAAGGTTCTCTCGACCGCTGCACGTTGCCGGGGAGGACGTCCGCTACCACAAAAGCTAGAGGGGGCGCATCGCGGACTCTCGTGCACTCCCCCGGCTTTGCGGGTCAGGCGTAACGCTTCTTCAGGATGACGGCGATCTTGATCGCCCCAGAGCCAATGTTAGGGGCGATTATGTCCGGCGCTTCCCAGCCCTGGCGGCCGAGTTCGTTGAGGTCCTGCTCCATCCGGCCGTAGTCGAAGCCCTTCCAGCCGAGATCGTAGGTCAGCACCTTGTATTCCCATTGTTCGTTCATGCGACGGTCTCCTTTCGTGGATGGCCTTCGAATACGGCTTGTAGCTCTGGTAGGCGTGTGTCGGCGATGGGTCAGCCCGTTCCGGCGAGCACCAGTGCCGGGACGGTGGGCAGGTTGAAGACGACGTGGACGACGACGGCGGGCCAGACCGATCCACTGCGGCGCAGCAGCTCGGCGCCGACGAGACCCATCACCACGGCCGCGGGGAAGACGATGTTGATGCCGTGGGCGAGGGCGAAGATCAGGGCGCTGCCCACGACGCCTACGAACGGGCCGTAGCGCAGCAGCGCGCCCGCGACGACGCCCCTGTAGAGCAGCTCCTCGCCGAGTGGCGTGAGGAGACCGAGGAACAACGTGGCCAGGATCAGGGACAGTATCCCGCCGCTGCCACCCTCGGCGTACACGGTCTGAGGGGTGGCGCTGTCCCCGGTGATCTGTATCCAGGCCAGAATCGCCAGGCCCTTGAGCACGAAGGCGGCCACCCCCGCCCCGACCCCGATGAGGAGCCAGCGCGTGGTAGTCCGGCGCACGCCGAAGGCGCTCAGGGAACGGATCCGCAGCAGCGCGGCCGCGGCGAACCCGGCGATCGCCGGCGACGCCTGAGAGCGCGGTGAAGACCAGTCCGTGGACCACGGGACCGAGTTCGAGTTGCCCGAGCAGCCGGACGCCTCCGAACACGACGATCGCCATGACGACGAGGCCGACGATGATCTCGGGCCAGCCCGGACGCGAGAACCTGTCGCGCCGCTCCGGGGACGCTGCGAGGATCTTTCCCGACTCTTGCTGATGGTTGGAAGAAACTTGAGACATGGTGATTAGCTCCTCTAATTTGGGTGCTGACCGCAGTTGATGATGGCTTCAGGATTCGATGGGATCATGGCGACCCTTCCGCTGGCTCCGGGAGACGGGTTGGGGCGCCTCTTCGCGCTCGAATAACCGGAAAACGACCCCCAGGAAGATTGGGATAAGCACGACACTCACGAGGTCGTAGAATCCCGCGTGGTACTCGCTGATGCTGAAGAGGGCCGGCGTGGCGAAGAAGCTTCCGGACCAGTTGAACAAGAGAAAGTACGCGATGTTGTTGGCGAAGTGCGCGCCGATGGCGAGCTCGGTGGTGCCGTCGATCAGTGAGACGATCACATACAACAGACCCGTGCCCACGAAGTAGCCGAGGAAGACCCCGAGCCAGCCACCCGCCTGCGCCTCCGGGTTGGTGAGGTGCGGCAGGGTGAAGACCGTGGCCGATACCAGCGCCAGGAAGACGCGGTTGGACCAGACGAGGCTCGCGCCCTGCACGAGGTATCCGCGGAAGAAGAGCTCCTCGGTGGTCGTCTGGGTCGCGGTGAGGACCAGCGCGAGCGGCACGAACAGCGCGAAGGTGGCGAGGTCTGAGTTGAAGGAGAAGCTACCGGGGTAGAGGAGGTACTGCCCCAGACCGCCTACCAGGACCCACGGTACGAACCCGGCCACGAACCCGTGACCTACGCGGCGCCAGCTTATCCTCTCCCGCGCCGTGACGAGCGTGCGGGGGTGGCGGCGGTGGATCCCGACGACGGCGATGAGGATCCCCGCGAGGAAGAGCGGAAAACCCGCCATGACCACGAGGAAGCCACCCACGGGACCGAACGCGGCGTAATCCAACCGGCCGAGCGCCGCGAGCCCCTCCTGGCCGCCGAGCACGAACGCGACGAGCGCGCTGGCGACGTTGGCGACGACCATCCACGCAAAGAGTATGATTACCAGCCCCAGAAGGTACCCCCACCACCGATGCCGACCTCGCCGGGCGGCCCCCACGTAAGTCGTTTCTTTCACCTCCGTCGCAATTTCCCGCGTTCCTTCGGCGGCTTGCAGCTCCATCTTCGTCTCCTTCATTGGTGTGTAATTGTGGTACCTGGATCCGGTTGCCAATTGCTGTTGCTGCGGTTGCCGATGGGTTCAGGGATCGACGGCGTCGCCGAGGACTCCGCCGGTGGCCACGCGCACGGCGCACCGCGTGCTCAGCGAGCGGCTTGGTTCCGGGCGAGTTGCTCGACGTGCGCCATAGCCGCGAAGATGACTTCGGCTACCTCGTCGGCGCGCGAGGCCGGCACCGCGTGCGAGGCGCCCTCGATCTCTAAAATCTCGCGGGCCTCGGCCCTATCTGCCATGAAGCGCTGGGCCTCGGGCGGGATGTTCTTATCCAACCCCGGGACGACGAACCATGAGGGCACGTCTCTCCACGCCGGGGGCCCCGAGCCCTCGTTGAGTGCGACGTCCCGCAGCGGCCGCTGGGTCGCGGCCATCAAAGTAGCCTGCCCGGCGGGCACGTCGGCCGCGAACTGCCCGTGGTACTGCTCTTGACGGATGTAGAGGTCGGTGGTGCCGTCCGAGAGCGGGACGGCCATAAGCGTGTTACCGAGCGTGCTGCCGGGGTAGAGCCCCGAGAGTTCACCTATGCTCTCCCCCTCCTCCGGGGCGAACGCCGCCACGAACACCATCGCCCGGACGTTCTCCCGTCCAAGGGCAGCGTTGGAGATGACCGAACCGCCGTAGGAGTGGCCGACCAGAACGATGGGACCTTCTATGGAGTCGAGGATGCCGGCGACGGCCTCGGCGTCACCGGAGAGAGATCGGAGGGGGTTCGGCGCGGCGATGGCGGTGTAGCCTTGCTTTTGCAGGATCCCGATCACGCCGTCCCAGCTCGCGGACTCGGCGAAGGCGCCGTGGACGAGGACCACCGTGGGGCGGGATGATCCGTCTTGTGAGTTTGTGCTCATTACTTCCTCCTTGTTGATGGGTGGCGATTGCCACGAGTGCCAACGCTTCGATACGGTGCTCCGCGGGTCTATGCCAGTGCGTCTCCTTTCGTGCGGGTCTTCCGTTCGGGCGGAGGTGGCGCCTCCAACCTGACCGGCTCGTTGATCGCGTGGTAGGACCGGCCCTGCGGTGGGGCTGTGGGGTGTCCCGGGCGCTCCGGGGGCACCCGTCGCCTCGTCGGCCGCGTGCGACGGGTTGTCGCGAGGGCCGACGTGGCCGAGCCTCCCTCGGGTGGCCACCATGAGCACCAGGGCAGACGGAGCCCCCGGCATCTCCGCGAAGATCCGTTCCATCTCGCCGCGCGCGTCCCCGGAATCCCTGAACGGCACCGTAGCCATCAGCCGACCTCCTATGGGTTTCCCGGCCCCGATGGGGCCAGATCCTGCCGTCACCCGCTACCGTATCGTCGGGGCGTGGTAAGGACGTGAAGGCGAGCGTGGTAGGCGCGCTAGTGTCGGGCGCCTGACGTCAAAGGTGGTCGAGCGGGTGGCGTGCGAGAAGCCGAAAGGCGGAGGCGACGGCACTTTGTGTGGCTCGCCGTCGGCCGCGCCTACGTAACCGGTCTAATCTGCGTCTAGCACGCTCCGCACCGGGGTTGCCGATAGGAACCGCTGCCGCAGCTCCCGGTCCCGGATCCCGTCGGCGAGGCGGCGCACGGTCTCCGCCGCCCGGAAGCGAGAGCGGTGCGCCTCGGCCCTGTTGCCCAACTCTGCATGAAGCTCGCCGAGCGAAGCCTCGATCTGCCACAGCTCGCCCGGCAGACCGATCTCCCCTGCCAGTCCCCGCGCTTCTTGCAGATGCTCTATAGCCGCGCGGCCGTCACCTTCCCACCGGCGCATGACCGCCAGCGCGCGCCCGTAGGCCAGCCGCAGGCGCCGGTTCTCGCCGACGGCCTCGCCGACGGCCTCGCCGAACCGTTTTATTTGCTCGCGGGCCAGGTACTCGCTGCCGCCGCGTAGCAGGGCCTCATCCTCAAGATGGCGGTGCAGCGCCCCGGAGCCCTGTATAGGCGCCTCGTCCCGGAGACGCGCGGCTAGGAGCGCCTCGGCGTGCCCCTCCTCCCAGTCACCCGCCAGCGCCGCCACCGCGCACAGCTTGGAATGCACCAGGGCGCGGTACTCCGGCGGGAAGACCACGCCGGCAATCTCTCGGTAGATTTCCCCGGCCTCCCTGAGGCGAAACAGCGCCCGCAGGGCGTCGCCGAGCACCAGGAGGTTGAGCATCATGCGGGGCGCATAGCCCACCGAGCGCGCCGCGGCCAGTCCCTCGCGCGCTACGTAGAGCGCCTCTTCGTAGTCTCCGGTCTCGATCAGGGCTAGCGCCAAGCCGAATACGTCGGCGCGATGTATCTCCCGATCGCCGAGCTCGCCCGTGAGGCCCGGATGATCCCGCATGCGGCGTACGGCCTCCCCGGGCTCGCCCGTCATGGACAGGCCGCGGGCGAAAAGGTTAAGCGTCTCGCCCTCCGTGGCCCTATCGCCCATCCGGGAGTAGATCGAGATTCCCTCCTCGGCGGCGGACAGCACCCGCTCCCAGCGGCCCGAGTAGGCTTCCAGAACCCCGAGGGCGGTCAGGCTCTGCGCCACCAGGTCCTCGCGGCGCATCTGCCGCGCGAGGCCCAGGGCCTCCGCAGCACAGGCGCGGGCGGCGGAGAGGGACCAGGCGAAGTCCTCGGGCGTCGCCTCTCCCGGACTCCGGACGCCGCGCCTATCGTCCCCTTCGTTTCCATCGTCCCTCTTGCGGCGCACTCCCCGGTAAAGCTCGCCCCCTTGCTCGGCCTGCGTGACGTTGCCCTCGTCGATACCTAGGGTAGCCAGACGGTGCAGCGTACCCCACTCCGCCTCCCGGTCACTGGCCCGCCGCGCCTCTTCGAGCATGCGCCCGTAGGCGTCCTGCGCCTCGCCCCACTCGCGGGTGACCTCGTGGACGCGGCCGAGCCCCCCGTACAATTCGAGCCGCTCGTCCGGGGTGCCTAGCCGGCTCGCCTCACCCCCGGACGCTCCTTCTCCCTCCAGCAGCGACTTCGCCCTGCCGAGGTGCGCCCTGGCGTCCTCGACGGCGAAGACGGCGAACGCCTCCTCCGCGGCCGCCACGGAGTAGCGGAAGGCGGCCTCGTTTGACCTGGCGGCCAGGGCGTGGCGGGCGAGCTCCGCGGCGGGCGCTCCCCCCTCTTCTAGCGCCTCCAGGGCCCGGCGGTGGTAGACGCGCCTGCGGGCCTCGCCGGCGTCTGTGTAGACGACGTCCCGGATCTTGTCGTGGACGAAGGAGTATCCGCCGTGCTCGCCGCCCCCCAAGAGCCGGGGCTCGCGGAGCAGGCGCCCGCGCAGCGCCTCGTCCAGCGCGGACAGGCCCTCGCCCTCCTTCGGCCGGCTACCCGGCAGACGAGCTCGAACTCGAAGCCATCACCAAGGACCGCGCCGGCGGCCAGAAGTTCGGAGGCGGCGGGCCCGAGGCGGGAGAGGCGCTCACGAATCAGCCCGCGCACGCCCGGCGGCAGCAAGTCTTGGAGCGTCCTCTCGGCGTCGGCGAAGGCTACGGCCCCGGCCGTCGCGCCTCCTCCCGCTTTGGGCTTCACGGTCAGCGTTCCCCTGTCGAGCAGGGCCCTTATGGTCTCTAGCAAGAAGAACGGTTGGCCGTCGGTCACGGCGTGCAGCTGGCGACCGAACTTTTCGAGCCCGCGCGCCGGGTCTCCTCGCTCTCCTCCGTCTCCGGTCAGGGAGAGCAGCACCCGCAAGGTATCGTCTACGTTCAGGCTCCCGAGCTCCAGGCGCCTGACGGGCATGACGCGTTCGAGGGACGAGAGCCAGCCCCGGAGGTCTACTACCCAGTCCGTCTCCTCCTCCCGCATCGCCAGTAGCAGGAGCACGGGGGTGCCGTCCTCCGCGAGACGCCGGGCCACGTACCGGAGCCGGTTCAGTGTAGCGGCGTCGGCCCAGTGCAGGTCGTCCATGAACAGGGTGACCTGCTGGCGTCGGGCGAGGGCCTCGAACAGCCGGACGACGGCCTCGAAGAGCCGAGATCCGGCCGTGGCCTCGTCGGCGGTCGGCGGGGCGAGGTCGGGGTATCTCTCCAGGATCTCGGGCAAGAGCCGCCCGAGCTCGGAGAGCCAGACGTCATCGAGTAGATCGTCCGGCGCTCGCTCGCGCTCAAGGCGGGGCCTGATGACCGAGATCACGCCCCCGTACGGCACGCCCTCGCCGGCCTCTGAGTAGTACCCGCGCAGGACGTCTGCGCCCTCGGCGGCGGACCAGAGCAGGAACTCCTCTGCCAGGCGCGTCTTGCCGATGCCGGCCTCGCCCACGAGGGCCACGGCCCGCGCCCCGCCGGACGAGACCAGGCTGTGCTCCTCGGCGAGCGCCCCCAACTCCTCCGCGCGGCCGACCAGCGGCGCACCGGGTGCCTCCCGAGATGCTCTCGAACCGTAAGCCTGCCTCGGCCTACGGTCGAGCGGTAGCCGGGAGAACGTGCCCCCGTTGCCCCGTTCGGCCCCTATACGGGCCGCCAGCGCCGCCATTTCCGGGGCGGTTGCCGCTTCCTCCGGTCCATTTCCGGTGGCCGTGCGATACTGCTCGTACACCCGCAGCGCGCCGGCCCGGTCGCCCAGGGCGTATCGGGTCCGCATCAGGCGCCCGTGGGCGGCCTCGCTGTGGGGATCTTGGGCCGTCCAACGTTCAGCGACGGCGGCCGCCTCCCTGGCCTCTCCGCTCTCCAGAAGGAGCCCCGAGAGGCTGTCGAGGACCACCGTCAGCCGCATCCGCCACCCCTCACGCTCCAGGCTCGCCCAGCGGTCGAACTCCGGGGCGTCGTCGAGATAGAAGCCCTCCAGGAACTCCCCGAAGTACACCCTTGAGCCCTCCCTGAGCCGCTCCAAAAGCTCCCGGCGCTCCTCGCCCTCGGGACGGGCGATCCCCGCCGAGTCGCGGGCTAGCTCGTGGGCGGTCCGCAAGACCGTCAGGTCGAGTTGTACCCGTGTCCCGGCGCCGAGAGAATCCCGGTCCACGAGCAGGTACCCACCGTCTGTCCCGTCGCCCGAGTCCAGCGCGCCCCGGAGGTCGGCGAGGGCGCTCCTGAGCGTCGTGCGCGCCCTCTTCTCGCCGCTCTCGGGCCACAGGAGTGCCGCGAGCGCCGCGCGCCGGTGGGTCCCGCCCTCGGCGGCGAGGTATGCCAGGAGGGCGAGCGCCTTCCTGGTGCGCAGCCGTAGCGGTGCGCCGTCCCGGCGCGCCTCGGGCGGCCCGAGGAGCCTCAATTCCAGCTTGCCGCGTTCCATCCCCTGCCCCCCAAAGCACCCCCGAAAGCACGCGGACGCCCCGGCCATCGGTGCGGATCCTGCGTCCGGCGCATCCGCGCCGGGCGGCCACGGACGTTGGTCTCGAGTTGCGCGCTTGCAGCCTACCACAACCGTGTGCGCGCCGGTACACTTACCACGCCCGTACCACGCCCCTACTTTAGGGTGGAGATGATCCCGGACGATTCCCGGGCGGCAGGCCGAAACGTGGTTATCCGGCGGCGAGAGGAGCGTGGGAGTTTTGGCGAGTTCGGGTGTCGGCTTCGCGGGTCCCATCCTCGCGGGCAGGGAGGAGAGGTGGCGGCGATTCTTGCAGGAGTTGGCGGGTTCGCGACGGGAGGAGTACGAGGATCTGCGGCGCCGGCTGGGCGTCAGCGGGCAGAGGGTCTGGCTCGTGCGCACCCGGCGCGGGGAGACGGCCATTACGTACCTGGAGTGCGAGGAGCCGGGACGGATCGCGGCCCGCCTCGCGGCCTCGACCGAGCCCTTCGACGTGTGGCTCAAAGCCAGGCTCGCCGAGTTCCACGGCTGCGACTTCGCCCGTCCTGACTCCAGGTCGTCTCCGGAACTGGTCTTCGAGGCCGGGAAGGCGGGACGCTCCACAACGGAGGCTGGGCCACCGGGCGGAGCAGGGAAGGCGTGAAACGGAACGTAGGGACGGACACGCGAGCGTAGCCGATCAGCTCGGCTCGAACTGTAGCGTTTGGGTCACCTTGACCTGGCAGTTTTGCGGGCGGGTCTTACGGGAATTGGTGTCCTGCGGCGCACCCGGGATGGGGAAGCTGGCGATCGCCCCGACGTGCGAAAACGAACGGAGGGTTCGAGATGGAAGTGTTCATTATCGGAATCACGGGCAGGATCGGCGGCCTGCTTGCGCAGAAGCTTCTCTCCAAGGGGGATACCGTTCGCGGGCTGGTGCGCCGGGACGAACAGCGGGCAGACCTCGCAGCGCGAGGCATCGATGCGGTAGTCGGGGATCTCACCACCATCACGGTGGAAGCGCTAGCGGTGGCCTTCGGCGGCGCCGACGCCGTCGTGTTCAGTGCAGGGACCGAGGGCGACAGCATGGAGGCCACCAAGGCGATCGATGACGACGGCGCCGCAAAAGCGATCGAGGCGACTCGCCGAGCAGGAGTCGACCGTCTCGCGCTTGTTTCGGTACTCCCAGAGGGCGCGCGCACGGTCGAGCTCGGTAGCGAGTCTTGGCGGGAGCGGAACCTCGGTGACGAGGTCGAGTATTACTTTGCCGCGAAGAAGAAAGTAGACATCGCGGTCAGTCGTAGCGATCTAGATTGGCTGATTCTTCGTCCGTCGTTGCTGGTCGACGATCCAGGAGTCGGTACCGTTTCGCTCGGGCCGGCAGAGTTCCACGGCCAGGTCGCTCGCGCCGATGTCGCCGAAACTCTCGCCGAGTTGCTTCACGAGCCGCGCATCGGCCAGCAGATTCTCGAACTCAATACCGGATCCACCCCGATCCGAGACGCCGTCATAGCTAACCTTCGTCGGCGTTAGACCGCTGCTGCGTACCACACCGATCAGGGACCCTCCTTCGGACGTTCTCCGGATATCGCGCGTCGAGGTCCTAATAAATTACATATGTATCAGTATCACTTTATGACGAGCACCGCGAAGGGAGAAACCACGCACGTTGAGCTACCACCCCAGCCGGCCCGTCAGCTCCGAGGCGATCGCCACGACGCCGGCCAAATCGATCGCCTCAGATCCCGTGAGATCTGGCGTCACGCCGTCGAGACCCGCGAGGCTGTACTCGCGGCCATCACCTCGGACGGGTCAGACGAGGAGGCGGAGGGAGAGGGCCGGGACCTGGTCGCAAACCGCGCCGTGGCCCTGAAGGCCGTCCTACCCGGTGCGGGGGCCGGGTTCACGCCCGGCGAGCGGGCACTTCTCTCGTAGTTGCCAGACAGGATCGCCGACCCGGGTCGCGCACCTGTTGTGGTTTTGCCGGCCGATGAGCTCTACCACTTCTGGTGTATTTTGGTTACTTCGCCCGGCACGGGCACGGATTTCGCCGCGCCGGGGAGCACTCGTCGAGGTTACTCGGTGGTCGTGGCGACGTGTCCGGTCAGCCGCTCCCAGTTGCCGGACCCGATGGCGGCCTTCTCCTCCTCGGTAAACGGCGCTCGCTCGAGGAACGTCCGCCCGACCCCGCCGCTCGTGTCGAGGAAGGGGTAGCCGCCGGGCCGCGTCCCAAAGGTGTAAGGGTAGTCAGTCGAGTACATCATGCGCTCGATCCCGACGACCTCCGCCGTCCACCGCATGTAGCGCTCGCTCACCGTGCCGCTTCCCGTCACCCAGAAGTTCTGGCGGAAGTAATCGGCGAGGGGCCGCTCCAGTTTCGCATTGTGGGCCATGATCCCCGTGTGGTCGAGGTAGAAGAGGACGACCTCGCCCCAGTGCCCGGCGATCACCTGCAGATCGGGGTGACGGTCGAACACGCCGGAGAAGATCATCCGTAGGTACTGCACGCCCAGGTCGTAGTACCAGCCCAGCCCTGCGGTCGCCAGCCCCATGCCGACACCGCCCAACCCCGAGTAGTAGGCCTCAATAACCGGGCCGACGGGGGTCTGCGGGTGGAAATGGAGCGGCACCCGGAGCCGCTCGGCAGCGGCGTACAATTCGTCAAACTCCGGCGCGTCGGCCAGTATGGTCCCCGTGCGCCCGTACAGCATCGCGCCGCGGAAGCCGAGCTGCGTGACCGCGCGCTCCAATTCCGGCGCGGCGGCTTCGGGCTCCGGCGTCGGGATGGCCGCGAGCGCCTGGAACCGCTCCGGGTTGCCGCCGACGACCTCGGCGAGCGCGTCGTTAGCCTCGCGCGCGACGGTCACGGCGTCAGCCGCCGGGAGGTTCTGCACGCCCGGTGAGGCCAGGGACAGCACCTGGACGTCCACGCCCTGATCTTCCATGTCGGCCAGGCGCCGATCGGCGACATCCCGCAGCCGTTGCGCGAACGGCTCGTCGCCGTAGCCGAGCTGCGGGATACGCGGTACCCCTACCCGCGACCAAGCTTCGAGCAATACTGGCAAAGCGACGTGTTCCTCGAGTCCCACGATACGCATTTTCTCCGGCATTCGTACTCCTTCTATCTCGCTTCTGGTCGTTCACGATGCGGCCACCATGGCCACGACCGAACGAGTATTCCCCGGTCCTACGAAACACGCCCTCGCGCCGGCCAACCCAAGTGGTTGCCGGGACCGCAGCTTCAGCGGCCACCGCCGCTCCTTCGTTCGGAGATCAAAACAACCACGAAAAGAGCCTATCACAAGATCTTGTTTCTACAATATTTTGTCTTTACAAGACCTGGTTACGAAGGTATGATGTCGGCAATGATCGATCCTGCACGGAACTTCGATGACGCCGGACCTCTCAAGCACCAGCTCTGGCAGGTCGGTGCGCGCGTGTTGTCGCTCAGCGAGGCGGCGCTCGCTGACACACCGCTGTCGCCGGCCTCATCGAGTGTCCTGAACGCGATCTCCGCCAAGCCGGGCATCTCGATCGCCGAGATGTCACGGTGGCTGCCGACCACAGCCCAGGCCATCAGCCAGATCGTCGCACGGCTCGAACGGCTCGGCTTCGTCGAGCGCCGCCTCGGCGCCCGCGGGCATGGCGTAGCACTCTTCATCACTCCTGACGGCGACCGGACCCGCGAAGATGCCAATCGGCGCATCGGTCACCTCGAAGGCCAGCTCGCCGACGCTCTTGGGCACGAGGACCACGCTTCCCTCCTCGAATTGCTCGGTCGCGCGCGAAGTGTCGTGGAGCGCTTCGAAGCAAGCACGAAGTCGTCATCCAGGGCCACCCCCCAACACAAGGGCTAGAGCGCCTTGCAGTCTATGGACTGCAAAGCGCTCTAAGGCTTCAGGCATCAGGAAAAGATTGGAGAAACCTGCTGCTACGCACCATGACTCCCAGACTCTGAGGTCAACACGAGGACGCGCTGGGCGCTGTCCTGTGTGTCCGCCCTTCGGCGGTCAGGAGGCGGTGTAGTCCGCGACGACGTCCACAACCCAGGTAATACCGAAGCGGTCGGTCAGCATCCCGAACAATGGCGCCCACTGGGACGAGGCGAGCGGTTCGACGACGGTCGCGCCCTCGGAAAGCTCTTCCCAGTACCCGGTGACCTCGTCGACACTCTCACCCCGCAGCGAGATGAAGAACGGCTCCTGCGTGATCGTCATCCCGTTCTCTCGCCGCGTCGAGGGCTCGCTCGGCGTGGAGGACTGCCCCATCGAGGGCACGTCGTAGGCCATCACCCTGAACCCGTTCTCGGCGGCCACCTGGCCAAACACCACCTTGTCGGCGTCGGGGGTGTCCTTCGGGGCACCGAAATCGGCATACGTGGCGAAGTTAAGCTCACCGCCGAAGACGGACTGGTAGAACTCGAGCGCCGCGCGGGCGTCGCCTCGGAAATTTAGGTGGGTAGTAGCGTTCACGCTCATAGCAGGTTCCTTTCCTTTGGGCTTGTTTTGCCTGGTTGGGCCGGTGTCGGTCACGAGGATCGCCCCTTCGGGTCCGGTGCGGCCTCGACCGAAGCACCACGGAGCGCCGGCAGCAGGAGGCCGTCGATCAGGGAGACGAGGAAGCCCCGGTCGACCGGCTTGCGCTGGATGAGGGTGCGATAGGCGGCCATCGAAGGTACGACGTGCGAGAGGGTCTCGATGTCGGCGGCGGCCGGGATCTCGCCGCGGCCTATCGCCCGTTGCATGAACACGCGGTGCGCGTCGGCCCACGGCTCGATGATCGCGGCGTTCACCGCTTCGGCGAGCCCCCGGTCATGCGACAGCATCGACGCGAGCCCGGCCATCACTTTGAGCTTGCGCTCCGCCTCCTCGATGGACTGCGGCTTGATCAACGCGACGAGGTCGCCGCGGAGGGTGCCGGTGTCTGGCAGCCGATCGAGATCGACCTGAGTACGCTTCATGCGGGCGACGGCGTCGAGGACCAGCTCCGCCTTCGACGGCCAACGGCGGTAGAGGGTCGCCTTCCCGGCCTTCGCCCGCACCGCCACCAGGTCCATCGTCATACCGTCGTAGCCGACCTCTGCGAGCACCTCGAGCGCCGCGTCCAGAATCACGGCGTCGCGCGTGTGATCCCGCTTCCGGCCGAGCCGCCCTGGCTGTCCACCCTCGACTTCAACGCGTTCGTCGTCCTGGACCGCGAAGCCCCGGTCGGGATTGTCGTGCGTCATGGCGACCGTCTCCTCGATTTTCTCTGCCAAGTCTTTATGGTACTCGGTAGTTCTGGAAATAACAAGTTTCGGAACTAGTTAGTTCCGCTTACATAGGGCGACGGTACCCTCGCGTCTTCTGAAAGCGGTTTGCAGAAGGGCTGCGCCTTCTTTGCAAACCGCAGGCTTCAGGCAACAGGTTTCAGGAAAAGACCCTGGAAATCCGATGCTTACGAGCTGACGCCCTGATTCCTCCAGGCTCACTCGATTTGATACCCGCTGTGAGAAGCAAGGTAGACGTGAAGCTGATCCCAAGTCACTGGGAAGGCATCCTGCGTATGGCAGTCTCGCTGAAACTCGGATGGACAGTGGCGTCCCTGCTCGTTGGCCGTCTGCAAGCGAAACCGAGGAGGAGCGTCCTGGCGAAGGCTATCCAGGAGTACGGCCGGCTGCAGAAGACCCTGTTCATCCTCCGCTACGCAGAGGATCTCGACTATTCGGCGCGTCCCGTACGGAGTACGCCCCTACCTGTCACCCTGGCGCGCGGTGACCCCGCGCGCTCGGGGACGGTTTCGTGGCGCGGCATGGCCGAAGAAGCCGCCCAGCTCGGCGAGCGTTTCGTGGACGGCTGCGACGAGCTCGCGCTCGGGCTCTTCGTCGAGCCAGCGCTGGTACGCGACACGGAAGACCGCGATGGAGACCTCGGCCAGAAGCTTCGCGGCGGGACGGGACAGACCCCGCCCGCGAAGGGCGTCCTCGATAGGGGTCGACCAGGACGCTAGCTTCGTGAGTTCGCGCTCCCTGAGCTCGGCGTGCGCCGCGATGATCAGCGCCCGCCGTACCACAGCCTCGCGGCGGTCCTGGAGTAAGACGCCCGCGGCGTCTAGGCCGGCGGTGATCGCCTCGACTGGCGCCGTCCCCTCGGGGGCGGCGGCGACCTCAGCGGCAATAAGATCACGCAGCTCGTCTTCGGCGAAGAGCACCTCCCGCTTGTCCGGAAAGTGCCGGAAGAAGGTGCGCTCCGTCAGGCCCGCACGCTCGGCCACCTCTGCCGCCGTCGTCCGCGCGTACCCACGCTCGCCGAACAACTCCAGGGCCGCCTCCTGCATCCTACGCCGTCCGTTTGGCTCCCATCGTCCCATCGATCCAAGCTTACCACTGATGACAGTCCTTGACATCAGGGGCGCTGGTGTTAGGGTTATGTCAGTAACTGACGTTGCCCCACACTAAAAGGACGTTATCATGCGTATATTCGTCACCGGCGCGACCGGGTTCATCGGCTCCGCCGTCGTTCGCGAGCTCATCGAAGCCGGGCATGAGGTCGTCGGCCTCGCCCGCTCGGATAAGGCGGCCGCGTCGCTCGCTGCGGCCGGGGCCGGGCGCATCGCGGGTCGCTCGACGACCTCGATGGCCTCCGCTCCGCCGCCGCGGCGTCCGACGGGGTCATCCACCTGGCCTTCAAACACGAAGAGGCTTTCTCCGGCGACTTCCCGGCCGCTACCGCGGCCGACCGCCGGGCGATCGAGACGCTCGGCGCCGCGCTCGAGGGCTCCGGGCGACCGCTCGTCATCGCCACCGGACTGTCCGGCCACGCCCCCGGCACGTTGGTTACGGAGAACGAGGCGCCAGAAACCCAGTCCGTCACGGGCGAGCGCATGATCGCCGAGCAGATGGTGGGCTCACTGGCCTCCTCCGGCGTGCGCTCGTCGAGCGTGCGGCTCTCGCCGACCGTCCACGGCGACGGCGACCACAACTTCGTCGCGGCCCTCGTCGGCATCGCGCGTGACAAGGAGGTCTCAGGCTACATCGGCGAGGGTCAGAACCACTGGCCGGCGGTGCACCGGCTCGACGCCGCGCGCCTGTTCCGCCTGGCGCTGGAGAGGGCCCCGGCTGGATCTGTGCTGCACGGCGTCGCCGACGAAGGGGTGCCGGTCCGCGAGATCGCCGAGGCGATCGGGCGGCAACTCGACGTGCCTACGAGGTCGATCCTCCCCGAGGAGGCGGGCGAGCAATTCGGGTGGCTAGCGGGCTTCGTCGCGCTCGACGTCCGGGCCTCGAGTGGGCTGACCCGCGAGCGGCTGGGATGGCAGCCGACTCACCCTGGGCTTATCGAGGACATCGATCAGGGCCACTACACTCGCCCCGCCGCCTGATCGATCGGGCCGTGGCAGGAGCGTGGCAGGCACGTTCCTGCCACGGCCCTCGTGTAGTTTAGCGGTAGGCCCAATCCTTACGGGTATGAGCAACCTCGAGGAGAAGAACCAGCTCATTGGAGGACGAAATGGCAAAAGTCTTTATCACAGGATCCGCGGACGGGCTCGGCCTGATGGTGGGTCGCCTGCTCGCCGAGCAGGGTCACATGGTCGTGCTCCATGCCAGGAGCGAGGCGCGGGCCGAGGACGCGCGGACCGCCCTGCAGCAGGCTGAGGCGGTGCTCGTCGGGGACCTATCGACGCTCGCGGCCATGCGCAAAGTCGCGGATCAGGCCAACGAACGGGGACGGTTCGACGCGGTGATCCACAACGCCGGCCTCGGATATCGCGAGCCGCGCCGCGTCGAGACGGCCGATGGGCTCTCCCAGCTCTGGGCCGTCAACGTGCTCGCGCCCTACGTGCTCACCGCGCTCATGCACAAATCCGACCGCCTGATCTACCTGAGTTCTGGGATGCACCTCGGCGGCGACCCTAGCCTCGAGGACCCCCAATGGTCCCGGCGACACTGGAACGGCAGCCAGGCCTATTCCGAGACCAAGCTCCACGACGTGCTGCTCACCTTCGGCGTCGCGCGGCGATGGCCGGATGTGGTGTCGAACGCGGTAAGCCCCGGGTGGGTGCCGACCCGCATGGGCGGTCGGGGCGCGCCGGACGACCTCGGCCAAGCGCACCTGACGCAGGCCTGGCTGGCGGTGGGCGACGACCCGGAGGCGCATAAGACCGGCCGCTACCTCTACCGTCAG
This sequence comes from uncultured Rubrobacteraceae bacterium, assembly GCA_963830075.1. GTDB lineage: Bacteria > Actinomycetota > Rubrobacteria > Rubrobacterales > Rubrobacteraceae > Rubrobacter_D. The sequence continues at coordinate 291,059 of CAWHLD010000019.1, forward strand.
CGGCCCGCGGACCTGCACCCGGCCGCGCGAGACCCCGAACTGCAGGACCGTTTGCTCGACTACTGCCGCGATCTGTCCGGCGTCGCGCTAGCGTGAAGCGTCGCGGACGCCGCGCGGCCGTCGGCCGGCTCCGTCGCCCGCGTTCCGGGGCGGCAAGGTAGAGGCCGTCCGCCAGGGCTCGGGGCAGGAAGTCCTCGTAGATGACTTTGCTGACCGCATTGTGCATCAGGGAGCTACCGATAGACCCAATGCGCACTTCGCTGCTTGACGGTAGGACTGAGGCGGGCGATCGAGGATCGTCCGGATGGGTGTTGGATCGCCGCTCATGTCGACCGGCAGGCTGTCCACCAAGCCCTTGAAGGATCCGCGAGGCATTTTGCTCACCCTTTCGATCAGCGGCGCAAAGAGACCGAGCAACGTACGCGGTACATGGATCTTGACCGGATGGCGCCGGCCGAGACTCTCCGCGGCAATGTCGGTCATCTGGTCGGTCGTCAGGACGTCATCGGAGCCGACGTCGTAGTGGTGGCCGAAGGACCGCGGGTCGTCAAGCACGCCGACCAGGTAGTAGGACAGGTCGTCCACGGCGACCGTACGCATACGCTGCTCGCCGCTCCCCAGTCCGATCGCGACGGCCCTCCTGGCCCCGCTGATGATCGCATCGAAGCCGGTCCCACCCCGCCCGACGATCATACCGGGTCGGATGACGGACACGTCGAGACCGCTATCAAACAGGAACTGCTCCGTCTGCCAGCGCCCGCGTAACCATGCGCTTGGCGCGTCGGGCGTGATACCGATGGATGTGACGTAGATCAGACGCCGCACACCTTGCCTCTCGCATGCCCTCACGATGTTCTGTAAGCCTGTCTTCTCCACACCCATGAAGTCCTGGCTTGAAGAGTTCGCTCCCTGGGGCGACAGAGTATGGATGCAGATGTACGCCGCCTGGACAGAATCCAGCGCGTACTCCACCGACGCGGCATCCAAGATGTCGCCCTGGACGACCTCACACCCGGCGTCCGCCAGGTCTCGGACGCGGGTCGTATCGCGCGCCATGCAGCGGACAGTGCGCCCGTCTGCGAGCAGTGCCCGTGCGACGTGCCGACCAACGAAGCCCGAGGCCCCAATGATGAGAATTGTGCTGTTGACCTGTGACATAGTCCCTCCCGAGGCTTACTTGGTGGTTGCGGTTCGTTCGACTTGGTCTGACACGAGGACGACGTGGCGACTCATGGCACAAAGCGGGCTCACAAAGTGACGACGGAAGCGGTGCGGCCGGGTTCGCCAGCATTCAGACCCATCCTTTCATCTCAGACGACACGACGTGTCATCACACTTTACTTGACGACACGACGTGTCGTCAAGTAGGATGGTTGTGTGAGTCGATGGCAGCCAAACGCGCGAGGCCGGTTGGAGCGGGCGGCCATGGAGCTGTTCGTGGAGCAGGGCTTCGCGGAGACGACTTTACCGCAGATCACTGCCCGCGCTGGTCTCACGACACGCACGTACTTCCGTCACTTCGCCGACAAGCGCGAGGTGCTCTTCGCGGGCGAAGAGGAGCTCCCCGAGCTGGTCGCGAGGCTCATGGCCGACGCCCCGGCTTCGCTTGGCCCGATGGGGGTGATCGTACACGGGCTCGAGACCGTCGCGGCGACCCGGTTCGAGGGCCGGCGCGATTACCTGAGGACACGCCGTACCATCGTTCAGGCGGACGAGGGCCTTCGCGAGCGCGAGCTGCGGAAACTTTCCGTACTGTCGGAAGCGATCGGACGTGGGTTCCTGGATCGCGGCGTCGACGAGCTGACCGCAACGCTGGCCGCGCAGGTCGCGGTGACCGTCTTCAGCGTGGCGATCAAGCGCTGGCTCGACCAAGACGCCGAGCAAACGCTCTCCGAACTCGTCCTCGACACGCTCGGGGCCCTCCGGTCGGTGACCGCGGAGGCCACCGAGCAACCGCAAAGCGCATCACCCGGCATCCCGATCTAGCCCCGCACGTCAGGTCGCATATAGCAAGCGGGAGAGTGCGATCGACCCCGCGCTTTGTTCTGATAATGGTCCCACAGCTCCATTTGACAGGCCGGGCCGTTAACAGCGTGATGACAAAAAATTTGCGCTAATAAATTGTCTTTGTGGTACAGTGGCGGCATGGAGACTTTAGGCACGGCGGGCGAGAGGCCTGCGGAGGATAGGGTAGGGCGCGTGCTCTCGGGGCTTGGGGCAAAGATACGGCGTGCGCGCAGGGACCGGGACATGACGCTCGAGGCACTGGCCGAGGCGTCAGGCACATCGGTGGCACACTTATCGCGGTTGGAATCCGGGGAGAGACAGCCCTCTTTGGACGGGCTGTTGAGGCTGGCCTTCGGCCTTGGCGTCCCTTTCGAGGAGCTTTTCGAGGAGCCTGCGGAGCCGGGGCCGGGGACGGTGGTGAGGGGTGCTGAGGCCCCGGTCTACGAAAGTTGGGCACTGCGCTTTCAACCGCTGATGCCGGAGGCTGGGCCGGAGGGGCTTACGGCCGTGAAGGTCGTTTTCCCGGCCGACCGGGTGGACACCGAGCACCACGACCACGAGCACGGCGGCCAGGAGTGGCTGTACATGCTCAAGGGGAGGCTCAGGCTCACTTTAGGCAACGAGAGAACGGTCCTCGAGCCTGGAGACGCGGCCTTTTTCGATGCCAGACTGCGGCATCGCTTCGACGTTTTCTCCGAGGAGGACGCGGAAGTCTTGATGGTCTCGTGCGTGCCGTGCACGCATGGAGGAGGAGGGCCCAAGCGCCCCCACCCGTTCAGGGAGGCTCACCGCGAATTCGGGAAAGTGGACGCGCGCGGCGCGAAGTTCGGGGCGTAGCGGGGCGTACCGTGGGTGTTGCGTGCGTCGGGTGGCAACCGCGAACCGAAATCTCTGGAAGAAGGAGAACAAGATGCACATTACGGAGGCCCAAGATCTCGAAACGTATGACGTCGTGGTGGTCGGTGGTGGTGCCGGCGGCCTCGGCGGCGCGCTGATGCTTGCTAGATCCCGCCGCTCGGTGCTGGTCCTCGATGCTGGAGAGCCGCGCAACGCCCCAGCTTCAGCGGTCCACGGGTTCCTCACCAGGGACGGCATGAACCCAGCCGAGCTGCTGCAAGTCGGCCGGGAGGAGGTCCGCCGCTACGGCGCGCGGGTGATCGACGGGCGCGTCAGCTCTGCTGAGTCTGTCGGGGGTGGCTTCGCCGTTACGTTGGAGGATGGCCGTCGGGTCGGCGCGAGGCGGCTCCTGGTAACCACGGGGCTGGTCGACGAGCTGCCAGAGGTTCCGGGAGTCAGGGAGCGTTGGGGTCGCGACGTTTTGCATTGCCCCTACTGCCACGGGTGGGAGGTCCGGGATCAGGCGATCGGTGTTCTCGCATCTGGCCCCATGGCCGTGCACCAGGCGCTATTGTTCCGTCAGTTGACGGCGGACCTGACGCTTTTCCTACACACCGCGCCTAAGCCCACCGAAGAAGAGGCCGAGCAACTCGCGGCGCGCCGCATCACGGTCGTTGAGGGTGAGGTCGCTTCGCTCGAAGTCCACGAAGACCGGCTCACCGGTGTCCGGCTGCAAAACGGCGAGGTCATCTCGCGTAGTGCCGTGGTGGTCGGGCCGCGCTTCGCCGCCCGCGCCGCAATGCTCGCCGGCCTCGGGCTGGAGACGACGCCCCATCCCTCCGGCCTGGGTGAGCACATCGAGGCCGATGCTACGGGCCTCACCGCCGTGCCAGGGGTGTGGGTAGCCGGGAATGTAACCGACCCCACCGCGCATGTCATGGCTTCCGCCAACGCCGGCGCGATGGCCGGGGCGATCATCAACGCCGACCTGGTGGCCGAGGACACGCGAGGGGCCGTCCACCTGGATCGTGTGTCGTCCACCGCGGGAACTGGGGGGATCTTGGCAAACGAAGGCCGACTATGAACTGTGAGGTTCACGGCGAGGGCGGCGGGACCGAGCGGTTCTGGGAGGGTCACTACCAGAAACACGAACGACGGTGGAGTGGGAGGCCGAACCCCGTCCTGGTGGACGTCGCCGGGTCGTTGCCGGCTGGCAAGGCGTTGGATCTCGGCTGCGGCGAAGGGGGTGATGCGATCTGGCTGGCAGGGCTTGGCTGGCGCGTGACCGCCGTCGACGTGTCTGTAACCGCCCTCGACCGGGCGTCGACCCAGGCAACCAAAGTCGGCGTCGATGGCCTGATCGACTTCCAGAACCACGACCTGGCCCACACCTTCCCCGCCGGGACCTTCGACCTTGTGTCCGCCCAGTACCTGCAGTCGCCGATCGAGTTCCCCCGCGCGCGTGTCCTTCAGGCTGCGGCCCGTGCCGTAGCGCCCGGCGGCCTGCTGCTGGTCGTGACCCACGCCTCTGCACCATCTTGGTCGTGGGCCAACCCAAACACCTGCTTTCCCACCCCGGAGGAGGCCCTGGCCGAGCTCGAGCTTGACCCGAAGCCGTGGCTCACCGAACGGCTGGGCGCCCCCGAACGCCAGGCTACAGGCCCGAATGGGGAGTCTGGCACCGTCACCGACAACGTCATCGCGCTCCGTCGCCTCACGCGATGAACTCCCGTCTGTCCTCCGAAAGCCTCTGCGACTTCAACAGGGAGGGCCACCACCTTTACCCACCATGAGTGGCCGCTTGAGGAGGCAAGGAGTGTCCCAGTACGAGCGCAGCGTCTTCGTCAGCGCATCTTGCATTAGGGCCATGCTCTCGAACGCCCTGCTTGACAAACTTCGCCTGAACTCTTGACACCATCACTCCGCCGGGTCCAGCTCCGGCGAGCGTGGTGGGAGCTTCAACGTAGGAATGCGCGAGGCCCACGCCTTATGGTTCTCTAGCCTGGCGGACCGCCTCCACGAACCTACTCGCGTTCTCGACTATCTCATCGCGTGAGCGTCCGCTGAGCGACCTCGGGGCCAGCGCGCTCCCCGCTCCGACCGCGACGGCTCCCGCCGTAAACCAGTCGGGGATGTTGCCAACAGAGACCCCGCCCGTTGGCACGAAAGTAGCATCTGGGAAAGGGCCCAGGAGCGCCTTCAGGTAAGATGGGCCGCCCTGGGAGCCGGGGAAAAGCTTGACGGCTGGCGCACCTAGTCTGTGGGCGAGCATCACCTCCGATGGGGTCAGCACACCCGGCAGCACCAGGAGCCCGGTCTCGAGCATCGCGGGCATGAGCTCGGGATCGCAACCCGGACTGACGAGAAAAGTGGACCCGCTGCCGACGGCCTCATCTACCTGCTCGCGTGTGGTTACCGTGCCTGCGCCGAGCAGGATGCTGTCACCGTACTCTTCATCGAGGTCCTGGATTACGAGCGCGGCTTCGGGGGTAGTGAAGGTGATCTCGATGCCCAGGACGCCTCCCTCGACGAGGGCGTCGACGACCCCGAGGGCCGCCTCGCGCGACTCCCCGCGCACCACAGCCAAGAGGCCCAGTTCCTCGGTCCTCTTCAGGATCAAATCGGAGTTCATCTCGCGGGCTCCCTTCTCTATCTGCTGGCGTCCTGGGACCCGAGGCCCCGCCGTAGCGCGAGGGCTTCCTCTTCCGTGGGGAGCCCTTGCAGGTCCCCAGGCACGGTAACCGCGCACGCGCCGCAGGCGTTGGCCATGTCCAGGCACTCCGCGGTACTCCATCCGCGCAACCGTCCAGACAAAAAGCCTGCGACGAAGGCGTCGCCCGCCCCCACCGTATCGACCACATCCACGGAGTATCCGGCCTTGTCAACGACGCCGTCCTCGACCGCGAAGGCCCCGCCGGCCCGGTGGACGATCACCGTCTCGGCCCGTAGATTCCGCTTAGCCTCCCTCGCTCGCTTCGCATCACTGCCTCCGAACAGGAGATCGGCCTCGTCCTCGGAGAGAAACAAGATGTCGGCGCGGGCTGAGAGGGGTCCCACGACCTCCCGCGGGTCCCGACCTCCCAGAAGAAGGCGTCTGACGTTCACGTCAAAGGAGACGGGCACGCCGCGGTTGTTGGCCGCGACGATGAGGCTTTCGATCAGGTCGTGGCAGTTCTCGGAGAGGGCGGCCGTGATGCCGGTAAGGTGCAGAAGCTCGCCGGAGAGCAGGTAATCCACGTCTATCTCGGAGAAACGCATCCGGCTCGCCGCAGATCCCGCCCTGTAGTAGTGGACGCGCAACTGGTTCATGGCCCTCCACTCCTTGAAGTAGAGGCCAGTGGGGGCACCTGAGTCCCGGCTCGCCCTCGAGACGTCGACCTCCTCGGCCCGCGCGACGGCCAGTATCTCCGCCCCGAACTCATCGTCCCCGAGGCGTCCCGCCCAACCGACCCTGTGTCCGAGGCGCGAGAGGCCCACAGCCACGTTGAACTCGGCCCCGCCCACGTGCTTTTCGAACCTTCCGACGTGCCTGAGCGGTCCCTTCGAGAGCGGGTCCATCACGACCAGGGCTTCGCCAAGGGTCGTCAGCTGCGGAGGCTCGGCCATCTCACCTTCCCTTCCGGGCTTTGGGGCGGAGGGTTCGCGCTACGTGGGCGTTGTGACGCGAGGCGCGGGGCGTGGGAAAAACTCGGGCGCCAGCGCAGCGCCGGCTATTCCGGCGATGTTGAGCATCTGGGCCGGCACGACTTCCGCGCGGGTCTCCAGCTTCGGAATGAACTTTTCTGACTTCTTGCTCACCCCGCCCCCGACGATGATCAGGTCTGGCCAGAACAGGGCCTCCATGGTGGCAAGGTACTCGTTGAGCCGCCTGGCCCACTTTTTCCAGCTCAGGTCCTCCTGCTTGCGGATGCGGTCCGAGGCGCGCAGCTCGGCCTCGCGGTTTCGGATCAGAAGATGTCCGAACTCGGTGTTGGCCATGAGCTTGCCCTGTGTGAAGAGCGCGGTGCCTATACCGGTCCCCAGCGTCAGCATCATCACCGTGCCTTCGACGCCGCGACCGGCACCCCAGCGCATCTCCGCCATCCCGGCGGCGTCCGCGTCGTTGACCACGCGTACGCTGCTGCCGACCTCCCCCTGCAACCGTCCCTGCAAATCGAAGCCGATCAACTCCTTTGCGACGTTTGCCGCGGTGTGCACCACGCCCCCCTTTATCACGCCGGGGAAGCCCACGCCGACCGGACCGTCCCAACCGAAGCGCCTGATCACCTCCAGCGAGGTCTCGACCACCGCCTCGGAGGTGGGGGCCTGGGGCGTTGGGATGCGGACCCGCTCTTGCAACAGGGCACCCGTCTTCAGGTCCACCGGTGCTCCCTTGATGCCGGAGCCGCCGATGTCTAGGCCGAACGCGTCCACGGAATCTCCTTCCTGCGAGATAGGAAAACGTACCAGACACTGTACAAGAAACTGGGTGGTTGGGCACGGGAACACCCGTTGTCCAAGGAGATCCGGTGCCTTTCGAAATACTGCAGAGGAGGGTAATGATCAGCGATAGCGGGCGGCTTCCTACTCTTCTGCACGAGGCCGCTCGGCATCAGCCGGACTCGACGCCGGATGGCGGCATGGGCGCCGCCTCATCCGGGCCGTCCGAGCCGGCGGGGTACTCGCGGAGCGGAACTTGCCCGCTTCTCCAGGCATCCAGTATCGGCTCAGACACCCGCCACGCCTCCTCGGCCTCGTCGCCCCTAACGAACAGGGTGGTGTTCCCCTCCAGAAGGTCCTCGAAAACACGCGCGTAGGCGGAGAAAAACTCCCTGGGCGCGAAGCCCGCTTGCAACTCTATCTGGTCCAGGTCGAAGGGATCGTAGGGCCCGTTGACGTTCAGGTTCAGGGACACCTTGTCCGGTGCCAGTTGGAGGCGGAGGACGTTGGGCGCGGGCTCGCCGGCCCGCTGGAAAGCGAGGTGGGGCACCGCCTTGAAGTGGACGGCGATCTCACCCCGGAAGCCGCTCAGGGCCTTGCCACCCCGCAGCACGAACGGCACCCCAGCCCAGCGCAAATTGTCTACCAGGAACGTGATCTGGGCGAAGGTCTCGGTTCCCCTGTCGGGATCTACGCCCTCTTCGTCGGCGTAGGCCGGGATGCTTTTATCGCCGATCATGCCGGCGCTGTAGCGGGCGCGAATGGTCTGCCGTTGGGCTTCCTCGGGGGTGTGGAGCCGGATGGACCTGAGAAGGTCCACCTTGCGGTCGCGCAGGTTGCGCCGGTGCAGGGCGGTTGGGGCCTCCATCGCCGTGAGGCACAGGAGCTGGAGGAGGTGGTTTTGGATCAGGTCTTTGTAGGCGCCGGCGCGGTCGAAGTATCCGGCCCGGCCTTCCAAAGCCAAAGTCTCCTCCCAGTGAATCTCGACGCGCTCTATGTAGTTGCGGTCCCACAGCGGTTCGAAGATGCCGTTGGCGAAGCGCAGACCCATTATGGTCGGGAACGGCTGCCAGGCCAGGAAGTGGTCGACGCGGTAGATGTCTTGCTCAGGAAGGAACCCGTGGAGCAGTCGGTTGAGCGCCTGGGCCGATTCGAGGTTCTCCCCGAAGGGCTTCTCGATAGCGACCCGGCTCCCGTCCGGCAAATTGGCCTTCTTCAGCGCCTCGATCGTCGGGACGAAGACCGCCGGCGGCAGGGCCAGGTAGGCGAGAATAGGACCGTCTAGCGGCTGCAGGGCCGAGGCCACGCTCTCGGGGTCGGTGACGTCGGCCGTATGGTACTCGAGAACCTCTGCGGCCATCCGCGCGCGGGTGGCCGCGGAAATGTTGCCCGCGTGGCGCTCTAGGCTGTCCACTGCGAACTCGCGGAAACCCTCTCCGTTGTCCTCCCACTGCCTCCTGTCCACCCCGGTGATCTTGATCCCGTCGGGGAGCTTGCCGTCTTCGTAAAGCTTGGCGAGGGCGGGGATCAGGTACCTGGCCGTCAGGTCCCCCGTGGCCCCGAAGATCACTATGCGTTCCACTATGAACCTCCTCGGTCGGGGGCCAAATCAGACGCTGAAGGTATGCTGCTCGCCGGCTTTGATCTGCTGAACTTCGTCCTCGACCCTGACCTCGATGGGAGGGCCGAAGCCATCGCCCTGCACGGCGATAGTCAGGTTTCGTCCTTCGAGGGAGACCTCCAGCGGCGTTCCGCGAAACTGCATTGGGAAAGAAAGGCCGTCCAGGTTCCCCACTGGCTTGGGATCGAAGCTGAGCGTTCCGTCGCGAATGTCGGTCCCGAGGTAGCCGCGTTGGATCAGGTCGAGCGTTCCCGCCATGACCCCCACGTGGATGCCCTCCTGGGTGGTGCCGCCCTGCACGTCCCCGACGTCGCTCTCCAGCGCCACCATGTACCTCTCCCACGAGCTCTCGGGGTCGATCGCGGCCAGGATGCCGGCGTGTGCGATGAAACTTAGGGTGGAGCCGTGGGAGGTCCGCTGGTCGTAGTATTCGGTGTTCTTTTGGACCATCTCGGGCGTGTGCTCGTAGCCCAGGCGCTCGAAGAGGCCCTCGAGTTCAACCTGGGAGAAGAGAAAGAAGAGAAGTACGGCATCGGCCTGCTTGGTCAGCTTGTATTTGTCCGGGTCGTCCCCCTCTGCGCGGAGGATGCGGTCGAGGCGCTGGATGTTGCCGTACTCTTCTCTGTAGTGGTCCCAGTCAAGCTCCTCCAAATTCTCGTAGCCCTCGAACTGGCTGAGTAGTCCGTCGTCGTGGAACGGTACGAACATCTTGCGGCTCATCTCGTTCCACTTCCGGGTCTCCTCTTCGGTCAGGCCCAGCCTGGCGCGAAGCGCCTCAAGGCGGCTCTCGGGCAGCAGTTCCAGCACTTCAAGCGCAACCCCACAGAGCCAGGCAACCATCACGTTGGTATAGGTGTTGTTCCTCAGACCCTCTTCCTCTGAGCCGGCGTACTTCTCATGGAACTCGTCTGGGCCCATGACGCCGTGGATCTCGTAACGATCCCGGTCCTCATTGTGGTGCGCTATGGAGGCCCAGAACCGCGCTATGTCGAGCATCATCTCCGCGCCGTAGTCGAGCAGGAATTCCCGATCCCCGGTCACCTGGTAGTAGCGCCAGACGTTGTAGAAGATGTCGGCGCTGACGTGCCTCTGATTGTGGCTGAGGTCGGGCTCCCATTTGCCGGACTTGGGGTTGATGTGGACCTGCTGGGTCTCTTCCTGGCCGTCAGAGCCGCTCTGCCAGGGGAACATCGCCCCCTCGTAGCCGGCTTCGCGCGCCGCCGCCCTGGCCTCCTCCATACGACGATAGCGGTACATCAGGAGCCCCCGAGTAACCTCGGGCAGCCTGAAGTTGAGGAAGGGATAGATAAAGAGCTCGTCCCAGAAGATGTGGCCGCGGTAGGCTTCGCCGTTGAGGCCCCTGGCCGGAACGCCGGCGTCGAGGTCGGCGGTGTGGGGCGAGCAGACCTGGAGGATGTGGGAGATGTGGAGCCTGAGTAGTAGTTGGACGCGATCGTCGTTCGGGACCCTGACGTCGCAGAGTTTCCACAGTTCGTCCCACGCCCGCTCGTGGCGCTCGAAGGCTTCGTCGAACGTCCCGTAACGGCCCACGGCCTTGCCGGCGTTGACCAGTGGTTCGTTTATGGCGTCGTCGCGAGAGGTATAGAAGGCGAGCATCTTCTCCGCGTGCACGGGTTTTTGCGCCCCGACCTCGAAGGAGAGCACCTGGTGGATGTAGTCCTGCATCTGGTAGAGGCTACGATCCACGACGGGGTCAGGCCCCCCCTCGGAGTAGACGCGGGTGCGGGCGGCCTGTGCGACGTAGATGCGCGACTGGCGCGTGCGGACCTCCAGGGCGATGATCTCGGGCCCGAAGGTCCTGGGGGATACGGGGTCGAGGTGCCTACCCTCTAGCTCACGGTAGCGGGCTACCCCCCTGTTCGTGACCCTACCATCGAGCGCCGAGATCACCTCTACCCTGCCCGACCAGTTTTCTGGTGTGATGGTCCACTGCATCGCGGCCTGGTGCATGTCGGCCATGCTGACGAAGCGCCTGGTCTCGAGTGTGGTCTCCCGTCCGGCGCGATCGCGGAACCTCGTGTGGCGCTTGACCACGGCGTACCTGGCGTCGTATTCGTGACGGTAGGAAAGCAGCTCGACGTTGTCCATATTGACCGCTTCTTCGCCCTCGATCCGCAGCTCCAAGAGTAGCCAGTTAGGAAGGTTGACCAGATCCTCATTAAGCACCGGCACGCCGGCCATGATGGTCGTCTCCCTGTTGAAGCCGCCGTGGGTGTAGGTGCCGGGGTAGCTCACCCCGTCGGCCTCGGCCCAGGTGAGGGCCCCTCGCGTGCAGAAGTAGCCGTTGCCGGTCGAGGTCAACGCCTCACGCAGGCCCTCGCCCTCGGGGTCGAAACCTTCGTAGGAGAGCGTCCAGTTCGTCATGCGAATCCTCCCTGATCCTCGTGTGGTGGTCCCACGATTCGAGTGCCGTACCGTAGCGCTGCGAACCAACGCTCCCGATCCCCGACGCCATCAGCGCGCGAGGGTGTCCAGGAAACGCTCTACTTCCGCGAAAGTGTGAAGCGCGTAGTCTGCGGAGGAGATCCGTCCCTCGGTCTCCGGGTCGTCCGCGCGGCCCACGAAGACGCCTACGCCCTTACCCGACAGCGCCTCGAACGCGTCCTCGTCCGTAAGGTCGTCGCCCAGGTAGATGGGCACCACGTCGTCGTTGTCGAGGACCACGGCCGGTCTTCTCCCCGCTACATCCGAGGTGAACCGCTCACCGTCCCCGAGAGCGTGGGGCAGGTCTCCGATTTGCCTGGGCATGGCCTAGCTTACCCTCACGTGACGCGCCCCGATGGGCCGAGCACGTATTCGCCGTCCGCTTCGCGCGCGAGAGCGGCGGCCCCAAGCACGCCGGATTCCGGGCCGAGCGTGGCCTCTTCTATCCTCACCAGGTCGCGCGAGGGGGATTTCGCCCTTAGCTGCACCTCCTCGCGAGCCGGCCCCAAAATGAACTCCCCCGCCTGGGCGGCGCCGCCACCGACGGGGATCACCTCAGGGTTGAACATGTTGACGAAGCCCGCCAGGCCGATGCCCAACCACCGCCCTGTCTCTGTCAGGACCGCGATGGATGCCTCATCACCCTTCTCAGCCAGCCTGCTCACGTCCTCGCCGAGTACCTGTCTCTCGACGGCGAGCCTACCAAGCGCCGAGTCTGGCCTGTCGTTGGCGACCTCCCGCGCCCGGCGCCGGATGGCCGTGCCCGAGGCGAGCGCCTCTAGGCAACCGTGGTTACCGCACCCACAGCGCGGTCCAGTAGGGTCGAGGGTCACATGACCCAGTTCCCCTCCCGCTCCCTGGGCGCCCCGTAAGAGCAACCCGTGGGTGATGATCCCGCCACCGACACCGGTCCCAAGCGTGATAAAGATCTGGTGTTCGACGTCCTTGCCGGCCCCGTAGCGAAATTCGCCCCAGGCTGCCGCGTTGGCGTCGTTCTCTACCGTGACCCTGAGGCCGGTCTCGCCGCCTATCACCTCGTCCAGACGGATGTTCTCTATCGAATGGAGGTTGGGCGCGAAGATAACCTTGTTTTCGGCGGCCAGGATCAAACCGGGAACGGCCACGCACGCCCCGCCAACCTCGAAGCCGTCCCTCACCTCGTTGATGGCCCTGGATATGGTCCCCACCAACCGGTCAGGGGGAACGGCCTGGGTCGGGTACCTGACCTCGTTGAGGACCTCACCTTCGGGAGAGACAACCGCCGCGGCGATCTTGGTCCCACCAACATCGACCCCTATAGCGTTCATCGCGTACCCCCTCGTTCCAAAGCCGTCACGGCCCGGTACGCTCCAGACGGCCCGCGGCGAGCGCTGTGAGGGAGACGTCATCGAGGCTGGTGACGACGAGGTCGGCGTGCGCGTCGGCCAGCAACTCCTCGTCGTCGGCACGGGCGAGTCCCAAAGCCGCCATGTTGCCGGCCTTCGCCGCCTGAACGCCATTGACCGCGTCCTCCACCACGAAGGCCTCCTCTGGAGAAACCCCAGCCTCCTCGGCGGCGGTCAGGAAGATCTCGGGGTGCGGCTTGCCCTGCGCAAAGTCCCTGCCGCTCACGTTGGCGTCGAGTGTGTCGAGCAGGGTATAGCCTGGCCGCACGAAGTCGTAGCTCAGGCCCTCCTCCTCGACAAACTCGTCCAGCCTGATGCGCTCCAGGAACGCGTTAGCGTTCTTGGAGGATGAGGCGGCCGCTACTTGCAAACCCGCGTCCTTGACCGCGAGGACGAACCTCAGGGCGTCGGGGTAGGCGTGAAACTGGTTCCGCTCGATCAGCTCGACGATCATAATTTGCTTGCGATCACCGTACTCCTGGGCCCGCTCCTCGGGGTCTGGCACCCCGAAGTACTCGAGCACGGCCTGCGCGCCAGCGTAGCGCGGCTTGCCCGACATTACCCTCTGGTAGACCTCGGGCGTGAACTTGTCGGGGGAATATGATGTTTCCCCCTCAACATCATCCCATTCACTCTCCATCAGTTGCTGCAGTCCCTCGCGCCAGGCCTGCTCGTGGGGCGAATCCACGAGCACGCCGTCGACGTCGAAAATTGCCCCACGGAAGCTCACATGCCCTCCTTTCCGGCCTCGGTTATTGTACGCGGCTTGTGCCGACGGTCGTGCCGCGGAAGCTGGCCTCTATCTCTTCCAGCGTCCTGTTCTTGGTCTCGGGCACCCTGAAGTAGATGAAGAACCACGCGACGATGCCGAGAAGCGCGAACAGCCAGAACAGGGTTGCGCCACCAAGCGCCGCAAGGAGGACGGGGAACATCAGGGCGACGAGGAAGTTCGAGCCCCAGTTGGCGATGGAGGCGACGCTCATGGCGGTGCCCCGGATCCTCAGCGGGTAGATCTCCGAGATCATCAACCAGAATACAGGCCCGAGGCTGATCGCGAACGAGGCTATGTACACCGCAAGGCACGCGGTCGCGAGCACGCCAGCCAGAGTGCTCGCGTCGTCCCCGGTGGCGCCTGACGCGAAGACCGTGCCGAGTAGCGCGAGGCTTATGGTCATGCCGACAAGCCCGATGAGGAGCAACGGCCTGCGGCCAGCCCGGTCGATGATGCGGACGGCCAGGATGGTGAACCCGACGTTGACGACGCCGACGCCGAGGGCGGTGGCCGCGATGGCGCCCCCCTCCGAGAAGCCGACGCCCTGCAGGATCGTGGGCGCGTAGTAGATCACGGTGTTAATGCCGGTTATCTGCTGGAAGATGGCGAGACCTATGCCGATGATCAGGGCCGGCCTGACGAAGGGCGCGAAGAGCTCAGCGTAGGAGACGCGCTGGTCCTGGCCTTCCTGGTTCTTTATGTCCCTCATCTCCTGGAGTTCCTGGTCCACCTCCTCCGGGCTGCGGGAGCGACTGAGCACCTCGCGGGCCTTGTCCAGCCGGCCGTGCTCGAAGAGCCAGCGTGGGCTCTCTGGCAACGAGAACATGCCGATGCCGAGGATGAGGGCCGGTACGAGCGCGACGCCGAACATATAGCGCCACCCCTCGATGGGAGTAAAGAGAACGCCTACGATGTAAGAGAGCAGGATACCTATGGTGATCATGAGCTGGTTGAGCGAGACTAACGCTCCTCGCCTTTCAGCGGGGGCTATCTCAGCGATGTAGAGCGGCACGATCATCGACGCAAGCCCGACGCCCAGGCCCAGCAAAAACCGGCCGAGGATTATGAACGCCACGCTCGGCGCGAACGCGACCGCTATCGCACCGCCCCCGAAGATGATGGCTGCAAGGAGTGTGGTGGGACGGCGCCCAATCCGGTCGGAGAGCGGCCCGCCTGAGAGCGCCCCGACCATGGCGCCGACAAGCAGGAAGCTGACGATGATACCCTCCAGGAAAGACGTCAGCTCGAAGTCCTGCCTGATGAACAACAAGGCGCCGGAGATGACACCCGTATCGTAGCCGAAGAGCAGGCCACCCGTGGCCGTGATCGCGGCCGCTATGTTTACGAACCTTCGCCTTTCGGCGCTTCCCGGGCTAGCGCTTCCCGCTGACATACCACTTCCTTTCTCCCTGGACCAAAAGCGACGCGGATCCGTCCCCCGGCCTCAACGATCTATACCCGAACCTATGTATCGACGATCCTCCTTGGGGTCCCTCCTTGTGCGTCGAGCAACGTGCACCTTATTGCTATTTACCTTTCCTTGGCCAAGAGTATGCATCGAACTGGATCCAGCCGCATCTCCGGCCCGGCATCTGGTCCTGAGAAAAGTCCACAAAGCACCCCCCATGTGCGCTGGATGCCGGTGTACGGGCGGGTTGATACCGTCAATTGTGGCCCCGTCGTCAGGTGACGCCAGGAGAAGGGCTGACGGATTCTAGCTTCCACCGACGAGGAGCTCGGACGCGTGTGCCAGGGAGGCCTCGTCGATCCGGCCCGAGAGCATGCGGGCAAGCTCCCTTCGCCGCTCCTCGCCCTCGATGCGCTGTATACGGGTGATCGTACGCCCGCCTGACTCCTCTTTCTCGACGACGACGTGGGTGCCTGCTTCTGAGGCTATCTGGGGCAGGTGGGTGATGGTAAGCACCTGGTTGCGGGCTCCTAGCTCCCTCAGCTTCGCCCCGACCGCGGTCGCCGTCTCGCCGCCTATTCCGGCGTCGACCTCGTCGAAGACGTATGTGGCACCCGGCTCGACCCGCTCCTGGGCGAGCCTGATGGCGAGCATGATCCTGGAGAGCTCCCCGCCCGAGGCGTAGCGCCTTACGGGCAGCTCGGGCTCCCCGGGGTTGGGTTGGATCGCAAACTCCACCCTCTCGGCGCCGGAGGGGCCGGGCTCCGCTGGCACAAGCTCTGCCCGGAAGATCGTTTTGCCTAGGTTGAGGTCCCCGAGGTTCTCCTGCACCTTTTGGGACAAACCGCGTGACGCGGCCTCCCTGCCAGCACTCAGCGTTGCCGCGAGCTCCCGGAGGCGCCCCTCGCCGCCGGCCAGCCTCGCCTCGAGCTCCGCCGTCTCCTCATCCAGGTTCTCGAGCCGCGAGAGGCGTGTCCTGGAATCCAGGAGGTAACCCTCGACGTCCCCGTATTTCCTCTCCAGGGCCCGCATGGCGGCAAGTCTGTCTTCTACGGTCTGCAATCTGTTCGGGTCTGCCTCGAGCTCGTCCGCGTAGGACCTGAGCTCGTAGAGCACGTCTTCGAGCTCGGTGGAGAGGCCATCCAGGCGCCCTAGTAGACCTCTCAGGCTATCGTCGTGCGCCGAAGCCGTCTCGAGTTCTGAGGCGGCGAGGCCGAGCGAGTCGATAGCCCCCGATCCCTCCTCGGACGAAAGGGCGGCGGTCGCTGCGGCCGTGGCCCTGAGGAGATCTGTCACGTTCCTGAGGCGGTCGCGTTCGCGCGCGAGCTCCGAGAGCTCCTGGGGATCGTAGCCCGCCGATTCGAGCTCCGAGACCTGGTAGCGCAGGAACTCCACCTCCCGCAGGCGCGCCTCCGAGGAGGCCCTTATCTCCGAGAGCTCCCTGCGGTCGCGGTCGACCGTGCGCCAGAGGGATTCGTGATCTTCCCTGGCCTGCGCAGCCGTGTCGTCGAGGAAGTCGTCGAGTATCGCGAGTTGCTCCGCGGGCTCTGTGAGTCGGGTCTGTTCGCGCTGCCCGTGGTAGGAGACCAGCCTCTCTCCGAGGGCGGCCAGCGCCCTCACGGGGACGGAGACACCGTCCACGTAGCATCGGGAGCGGCCCTCTCCCGTCAGGGTCCGCCTGAGGACGAGGCCATCTTCCGCTTCCACCTCCTCCGAGAGGTCGCCGAGGGCGTCGGCCACGATGCGGGGGCCTATCTCTTCGGGGAGGACGAAGGACCCTTCCACGGTCGCCCTACTCGCGCCGGCGCGGACGGACTCGGAGCGGGCGCGGCCACCGAGGAGTAGCTGGAGGGCCGTCGCAAGAAGCGTCTTGCCGGCCCCGGTCTCGCCGGTAATAGCATTCAGGCCGGGGGAGAGCTCGAGGGTAGCCTCTTCGATCAGGGCGACGTTCTCGACGGAGAGCCCGGTGAGCACTACAGGAACGTCCTCCTTACCGCCCGCCACCAGCTCCAGTCCTCGGTACGCCCTATCTTGACGCTCCTTTGCGAGAGCCGGATCTCGACGCGTCCGCCGGCGGGGATCTCGCTAGGATCCGCCCCGTCGAGCGAGAGCAGCGCCTCCCTCTCGGCGAGTTGGAGCTTGGCAACCTGGTCTTCTCCTAGCACGAGCGGCCGGCTGACGAGCGCGTGCGGCGCTATGGGAACGAGCACGTAGCATCCTGTGTCACCGGAGATGATCGGGCCTCCCGCCGAGAGCGCGTATGCGGTCGAACCCAGGGGCGTCGCCGCTATAAAGCCGTCGCACCTGAAGGCGAAGAGCTCTTCCCCGCCGATGGAGACGCCGACGGAGATGAGTTGTTCGGGGTGCCTCTTGATGAGCACGGCGTCGTTGGCCGCGAGGCCGTGCTCCTCGTCGCCGACCCGCACATCGAGCATCCTGTACTCCTGGACCTCCAGTCCGCCCGCGAGCACCTTCTCTACCCCGGTCTCGAGCTCCTCGGGGAGCATCCCCGACATGAAGCCGACTTTTCCGAGGTTGACCCCGAGAAGTACCCGACCGGGGTACATCCTTGACGCCCTCAGCATCGTCCCGTCGCCCCCGAGCACGAACACGAGGTCCATGTCCGTATCGCCGTCGGGTTGATCGTCGCTTCTAACCTCGGGTACTTCGAGCCCGTTTTTCTCGAGAACCGTCACCAGCTGTTCGACGTAACCGTCGCTGACCCTCGGGTTGGCTACGATACCGACGCGCCGGATCCCGCCGGCCTCTATTATCTCAGCCACCGCCTACCAACTCTCCGATACGCGGCTCGTCAAAGGTCGGCCGGACACCCTTTAGCAGGTGGATAGGGTACTCTACGTTCCCCGACTTCCGTCCGGCGACGGCCCCCCGCGTCAGGCTCACGGCCCCGAAACCGAGCGTTTCGAAGAACTCCGCGACGCCGCTTATGACGGCGGCGTGCACCCCCTTGTCTCGAACGAGTCCACCCCGCCCGACGGCCTCGGGCCCGGCCTCGAACTGGGGCTTGATGAGCAGCACGGCCTCGGTAAGCGACGGCGTGGTCGACAACAGGCCTTCCAGCGCGACCGCGAGCGAGATGAACGAGAGGTCGGCCACGAGGAGGGCGGGGTCGAACGGCAGGTCTTCACCGGTAAGCCTGCGCACGTTGGTACGCTCCATAACCGTAACTCGCGGGTCGTTTCGCAGCGACCACGCGAGCTGTCCATACCCGACGTCAACGGCGAGCACCCTCTGTGCCCCCCGCTGCAAAAGAGCATCGGTAAATCCACCTGTGGATGCCCCGGCGTCGAGGCAGGAGCGTCCCTCTACCGGCACCTCGAACTCACCCAAGGCGGCGTCAAGTTTCTCACCGGCGCGCGACACGAAACGTTCGCTCCTAGCGACGGAAACTGGTTCGTCGGGGGCGAAGCGCGAGCCCGCCTTGGTCACGACCCGGCCGCCCACGCGAACGCTGCCCGAGAGGATCAGGGCCCCCGCCCGGCTCCTGCTCTCGGCGAGGCCCCTGTCGACGAGCAAAGCGTCGAGTCGCTGCCGGTCCCCTTTGGGGTAACTTTTCTGCCTGACGGCTAGCTCTCCCTGTGGCGGACGAAGTAGGCCAGCTCCCGCAGGCCCGAGGTGTCCCCGTCGACTAGCGAGAGCGCCGCTATGGCCCTTTTGGCGGCCCCGTCTGCTTCGCTTTTCGCGCCTTCGAGGCCGAAGACGCCGACGAACGTGGCCTTGCCCTGCTCGGCGTCGGAACCGGCGCTCTTGCCGAGCTCTTCCCGCGTGGAGGTGGCGTTGAGAACATCGTCCACTATCTGGAAACAGAGCCCCAGCTCAGAGGCGTACTCCGAGACGGCGGCCTGCTCTTCCATCGTGGCGCCGGCCAGGATCGCGCCTATGCGGGCCGACGATTTGATCAGGGCCCCCGTCTTGTAGCGGTGGATCATGTACAGGGTCTCGGGGTCGGTCGCCGTGCCAAGGCCGGTCTGGTCCATGTCCAGGATCTGGCCGCCCACCATCCCGTTGACCCCCGTGGAATCGGCGAGCTCCCGCACGACGTCGAGCACCTGCTCGCAGCTGCCTTTCTGGTGGACGGTGATGAGCGTAAGGGCCTCCCCGAAGAAGGCGTCACCGGCGAGTATGGCCATGGCCTCGCCAAATTTTTTGTGTGCCGTTGGCCTTCCCCTCCTGAAATCGTCATCGTCCATCGCGGGCAGGTCGTCGTGGATGAGCGAGTAGGTATGGATCAGCTCGATGGCCGCGGCGGAAGGCAGCACGTCGGCCGGCTCGGCACCGAAGATCCAGGCCACCTCCATGCACAGCGTGGGCCGCACCCGCTTGCCGCCAGCGAGCATGGAATACCTCATGGCCTCTTCGAGTCCGCCCAGACGCGTCTCCTGGGTGAACCTGAGCCCGTGCAGGTATTCTTCGAAGACGCGCCTGTGCGCGTCCCACCTGAGCTGGCCCTTGGCCCCGCTAGCCCCTTCCGCCATACCCCACCTCGCCGAGGGTCCGCACGCCAGCTCCCCGCAACACCCCGCCCACGAACGCCGGCGACTCGTCGCCCGAGAACCCCCTGGCAAGCTCGATGGCCTCGTTAACCGCGACATCGGGCGGGACGTCATCCACGTAGAGCATCTCGTAGAGCGCGAGGCGAAGGATCGTACGGTCCACGGCGCTCATGCGGTGGACCGGCCACCCGACGGAGACCTCGGAGAGCGTGGCGTCGAGCCCTTCCTGCTCTCTCTCGACGCCACGCGCGAGCACCAGCGCGTACTCCTCCAGATGCCCCCTGTACTCCCGCCACCGCTTCATGGTCGGGCCTAGCGGGACTCCGTTGACGTCGCTCTGGTAGAGGTTCAAGAAAGCCTGTTTGCGGGCCGTCCTGCGGCTCAAGAACTCCCCCCTCAGACCCTCGTCAGGTATTCGTTGGAGCGCGTATCCACGCGCACGCGCTCGCCAACGTTGACGAAGAGCGGCACCTGCACGACGACGCCGGTCTCAAGCGTGGCCGGCTTGTTGCCACCCGTGGCAGTGTCGCCCTTCAGGCCTGGGTCCGTCTCTGCGACGGCGAGGTCCACGTGGGCCGGCGGCTCCACGCTGACTACCTCCCCGTCTGCGGAGAGAATAGTGACCGTTCCGCCTTCCACTATGTATCCCTCAGCCTCGCCAATGATGTCAAGGGGAACCGGCACCTGCTCGTAGGTGTCTGAGTCCATAAAGTAGAGCAGGTCTCCATCGCGGTAGAGGTAGGTCATTTGCCGCGACTCGGTTCTTACGTTCTCCAGCTTTTCCCCGGCCCTGAACGTTTTCTCGATTATGGCCCCGCTGTCCAGGTTCCTCAGGCGCGTCCTGACGAAAGCGCCTCCCTTGCCGGGCTTCACGTGCTGGAAAAAAAGGATCGTAAACCGCTTTCCGTCGACCCGGATGGCGGACCCGTTCCTGAACTGATTGGTCGATATCATGCCCGAAAACTCCCCTTCACGGCGCCAGATCTTCGCTACGATCCTGCGCGGCGTAAACCCGACGCAGACGCCGGGCTATTATCGCACAGTTTCGTTGCCTGTCAGCGCAGCCCGAAGGACGGGCAACGACACTCGAAGAGAAGCGGCCGCCCTGGCGTCGGACCAGCACGAGTAGCCCGACCTCGGTTACCATCCGAGCGGCTGGGCGCTGGTTCGCCACCCTACGACATTGCCTGGATCTCGCTACTATCCCAGCCTGACAGACCTCATTACCGGCAGTATTTCGCTTCCAGTTTCTTGTCGGCGCCTTTCTTGGTCTTGTGGTGGGGCAGTCTGTACCGCCGAAAAACTTGATAGATCGCCCGTCTGAAGGTTGACGGCCACCGATTCAAGCGCCTCTGACCGGTATCAAGACGCGAACTGTGGTCCCCTGGCCTGGCGCGCTGTCGACTTCCAGCGTCCCGCCCAGGTTCGATGCCCGCTCGCGCATCGAGCGCAAGCCGAGGTGGCCCGGGAAATCTTCGGTAGTGTCGAAGCCGATCCCATCGTCTGAGATTTCCAGGGTGAGCAAGCCAGCGTCCGCCCTCAGGTCCACCCTCGCCGTGCCAGCGCGGGCGTGTTTGGCGGTGTTGTGCAGGGCCTCCTGAACGATTCGGTAGATCTCCTCTTTGGCCTGTGGCGAGATGCGTGGCTCGTCGTCGCCCAGAACCGTCTTGACCGCGATGCCGTGCCTGGCCTCTATCGCCACCGCCTGCTTCTCCAGCGCCACGACGAGCCCTTCTCTCTCCAGGGATTCGGGCCTGAGCTCGAAGATCAGGGATCGCATCTCGGCGAGGCCGGCCTCGGCCAGGGAGAGAACATACTCGAGGGGCTCGACGGCCCCCTCCGGATCCTGGGGGACCGATCCGTAGGCGGTCTTGGCGCCAAGGACTATCCCGTAGAGGGCCTGGGAGACGGAGTCGTGCAGCTCGCGGGCGAGCCTCTGACGCTCTTCGAGGGCCGCCTTGCCGCGGGCCTCGGCGAGGAGTCGGGCGTTCTCCACGGCCACCGCCGTCTGGTCGGCCACGGCCCCGAGAAACGCCTTCTCGTCCTCTTTAGGTTCCCTGTTCGGTAGGTAGGCGAAGTTGATCGCACCGGTGACGCGGCCACGGAAGATCAGGGGCACCACGTAGGTCGTGTCCTCGGCGACCCGACCCGCGAAGCGGTGTAGGGGGGCGTAAAGTGGCTCGGCCAGGACGTTACTGTGCCCTTGCCGAAAAAGCATGGGCCGGCGCTCCCTTATCGCATCAAGCGTCGGAGAAGGTGCTCCTGACCTCAATACAGATTGCAGGGCCTCCGTATAGCCTTCGGGAAGCCCGCTGGAGCCGACCAGCCGGATCTCCCCGGTCTCTTCGTCGGCGAGCATCACGACGCATGCGGTGGCCGTGCTGGCGTCGACGGCGATCTGTGCCAGGGTTCGAAGGGTCTCAGCCGCAGGTGCGTCGAGGGTAAGGCTCGAGGCGACACGGGCTAGCGTCGCCACGCGCTCCTCCAGAAGCCGCTGAGCCCGCGCCCGTTCGGATACATCATGGGCTACGACACAGAAGGTTTGCCTGCCGTCTCGCAGGATCGTGCTCGCGCTGACCTCGACGTCGAGTAGGGAGCCGTCCTTGCGACGGTATTTTCTCTGGCCGACGAAGCGGCTTCCGGCCTCCAGGGTGCTTTGCATGTTGGCCCGCACGCTGGCCCGGTCGTGGGCCACGATGTCGTAGAGCGTCAAGCGACGCAGTTCTTCATCGGAGTAGCCGAGCGTCTCTCGGAACGCGGGGTTGGCCTCCACCACGTGTACGGTCTCGACGTCGACCAGGCAGATGTTCTCTGAGGCTTGCACGAGCACGGTCCGGTAGAGCCGCTCGCTCTGCCTCAGCGCCTCCTCGTTGTGCTTGCGCTCGGTGACGTCGTGTACCGTCCCAACCGCCCGGACGGCCCCGCCGTCTTCGTCGAAGG
Organism: uncultured Rubrobacteraceae bacterium; assembly: GCA_963830075.1. Lineage (GTDB taxonomy): Bacteria > Actinomycetota > Rubrobacteria > Rubrobacterales > Rubrobacteraceae > Rubrobacter_D. Next base: position 313,407 of record CAWHLD010000019.1, read on the forward strand.
TGACCTCGAGCTGGCAATGCACGACGCGCTCCGAGCCGTCGGGACGGAATATCCGGTGCTCGATGTCATACGGCTTACTTTCGTGCAGCGCTCCGTGCAACGATTTTTCGACGTAATCCCTGTCCGACGGATGGACGTAGCCCAGGAACTCCTCCCAACTCAGGATAGGGTCTTGCGGGGTAAAGCCGTGGATGCGGTAGAGCTCGTCCGACCAGTGCGCTTCGTCCGAAACCAGATCCCACTCCCAGTTTCCCAGATGTGCTATGCGTTGGGCGTCGGCGAGCCCTGCCTCGGAGGTCCGAATCCTACCCTCCGCCTCCTTGCGCTCGGTTACGTCGCGGACGATCGTGCAGATAACCTCCCTGCCCCCGTACGAGATCACGCTCACACCGACTTCGACATCCACGAGGGAACCGTCCTTCCGACGGTACCTCCTCCCACCGACGACGCGCCGCTTCTCCACCAGGGTGCGCCGGATCGTAGAGTCCACGTCCTCTCGCGGGTGCGCCACGAAATCGTATACTTCCATCCCGTCGAGTTCGTCTGCCGTGAACCCGAGCATCCTCTGGAAGGACGGGTTGGTTTCGAGGAGGCGTCCGCTGCCGGCATCGAGAAGGTAGATCCCATCGGTGGCCTGCTCGATCAACGCCCGGTAGCGCTCTTCGCTACCCCGTAACCGCTCCTCGATCTGGCTCCGCTTTATCGCCGCGCCCAAGGTCCCCGCGGCGGCTCCAAGTGCGGCCACCTCGGCCGCCGACCACTCGCGCTCCACCACGCACTCGTCGAAGCCGATCTGACCCCACCACCGCTCCTCCACGAAGATGGGAACGATCACGATGGACAGGATGCCTTGTTCGCGGAGCTCGGGCCTCTCGCTCTTCGGAAACTCTCTCGTGTCGCCGTAAACCGGCTCTCCCCGGCCCAACATCTGTACCCACCGGCCGTAACCGGCGGCCCTGTAAGGGATGGCCTCCATCAACGGGTTGTCCATCTGGGCGGAAATACCGGGGGCAACCCACTCGTGTCTCTGGCTCCCCCAAACCTCGCCGTCCTCGCCTTCGTGGTTCTCGAAGATGTAGACCCGGCTGGCCTCCGTGGCCGCCCCGAGCCGGCCCAGTACCGCCTGAATGCTCTCCTCCCAGCCGTCCGTCTCGCTGAGGAAGCGGTCCGCCGCGAATCTCACGGCCCCGAGGATGGCGTCCCGCCGCCGCAACTCCCTCTCTGCCCGCCGCCGCTCCCCGGCTTCTTCCAGGCCCCGCTCCACCGTGGCGTACAGGCGCGCGAGATCGTCCTTCATCACATAGTCGTGGGCCCCGGCCTTCACCGCCTCGATCGCCGTCTCGTCCTCGACCCTGCCGCTCACGACGATGAACGGCGCCTTCGAGCCCGCCTGGCGCGCGATCGCCAGTGCCTGGAGGGCCCCAAAACGCGGCATCCCGTAGTCGGAGAGGATGACATCCCACCCGGAGCCGACTAGCGCCTTCTCCATCGCTTCGGAGGTCTCCACCCGCTGGTGTTCGATCTGGTAGCCCCCGCGCTCTAGCCCGCGCAACAAGAGCAGTGCGTCGTCTTCTGAGTCCTCCACGACGAGCACCCGCAGCGGCGTACGCGCTGGTTCCGCTTTTCTCGCCGGGACTACCACGACTCCTCGCCCAACTCCTCCACGCTCACCAGGCCGGCGCGCACCGCGTACAGTGCAGCCTGGGTGCGGCTGTCGACCCCGAGCTTGGAGAGGACATGCGAGACGTGGGCCTTGACCGTGTGCTCACCGACGAAGAGCTCACCCGCGATCTGTCGGTTCGTCCTGCCCCGCGCCAGGAGCTTCAAGACTTCCGTCTCCCGTTCCGTCAGCTCCTTGGGCTCCCCCGCCGGGGTGTGCATCTGGCGCACCAGGCGTGAGGCCGCCTCGGGAGCCAGGTACACTCGGCCTTCGGCGGCGGCCTTTATCGCCTTGTGAAGTTCCTCGGCGTCCGCGTCCTTGAGCAGGTAGCCTATCGCTCCTGCTTTGATTGCCCCAGCCACCGAGGCGTCGCCGACCACGCTGGTGAGCGCGACGACCTCGATCCCTGGCATCTCGGCCCTTATTTTCTCCGTGGCGACGATGCCGTCCATCTTCGGCATCGCCAGGTCCATCAAGACCACGTCGGGCTCCAGGGTACGGGCCTGCGCGAGGGCCTCCTCACCGTCTACGGCCTCCCCGACCACCTCGAGGTCAGGGTCTCGGGAGAGGAACATGCGCAGCCCCTGGCGCACCACGCCGTGATCGTCGGTTATGAGGACCCTTACCGTCATCTCGCCCTTCTTATACTTTCGGACTAGATTATCCACCCCCCGAACGTATACCTCAAGAATCGTTCCTTTCTCCGATGTACCCCTACGCATGCCCGGCTTTACTTCTGGGTGATGAGAAACGGTCACCGGTAGACAATTTTCGGGGCCGGTAAAGCGAAAGTATAGAAGGGAGACCCCTGATGATGAAAGGTTCTATCGAGGTACGCAATGGGATTACCCGCTTCGCCGCGGCGGTTCGGGCTGACAGTATCCGGCAGGCGGTGAGCATCGCGGGGAGGCTATACCCAGGCGGCCAAGTGCGGGTGAAGTTTCCCACAGATCACGATTGCTTCTTCGTGCAGGACACCGCTGATCCAGTATGGATAGCGGCATGAAGCCGGTAGGCAGGGGTGCATGATGGAGTTCCTCGTCATCGCCAACGACCACACCGACGACTCGGCGCTCGCTCGGCGCATGGTGGTCCGCGAGCGGCACCTGGCGGCCGCCCGCAGCACAATCGAGTCGGGCAACATGCTCATCGGAGGAGCAATTCTCGACGAGGAGGGCCGCATGGTCGGGTCCATGACCGTCGTCTCGTTCCCAAGCAGGGCTGCCTTCGACCGCTGGCTAAAGACGGTTCCATACAACAAGAACGGCGTCTGGGAGAGGGTGGAAGTCTATCCATACCACGTGGCAGTCACCGCTTGGGCCGATCCCGGAAAGAAAGAGCAGAGCGAGTACGGCGGAGCAACCGGGAAGTTAGCGCCAGAGAGAGGAGATAACCGTGACTGAGAGGAGCGAGGTGAACAAGCACCCGGCTTACAGAAGCACCGTCACGACTAACGGAGGCGAAAAACGGACGCTACTGCTCCTGGTCGCTGCGAGAAACGCGGATGGTGCCGAGGCCAAGAGACGCGCGGAAGAGAACGCGGCCATAGACGCAGAAAGCATCCTGGAGCAGGCAGCTGAAGCGAACGCCCTAGACCCCGTCGGATGAGCGGAACGACAACTACTACCGAGAGAAGAAAGGCACCCATGACTAGAGAAGCGATCGGCGCGGAGATACAGCAGGACGGGCGGCTAATCTACCACCCGATCCAGAAAGACTACGCGACCTTCCTGGAGACGAGCGAGGAAACCGGAGGCGACCACACCCTAATCGAGATCGAGGTCGCCCCAGGCGGAGGGACCACTCCCCACTACCACCTGACCTACGCCGAACACTTCGAGGTGATCTCGGGCGCGCTGGAGGTGATGGTCAGCGGCGAGACCCGCACGCTGAGCGCGGGAGAGAAGGCGGTCGCGCCGAAGAACACGCTTCACAACTTCCACAACGCCACCGACGGGCCGACCACTTTCCTGGTCGAGCTCCGCCCTGGCAGCAGCGGCTTCGAAAAGGCGCTCAGGGTCGCTTACGGCCTCGCTTCGGACGGCCGGTCGAACTCCAAAGGGCTTCCGAAGAACCTTTACCACACGGCCCTCTTGTTTGAGTGGGGAGAGGGACGACTGCCTGGCATCTTTGCCCTCCTCGAGCCGGTGTTCGGGCTCCTGGCGAAGCGAGCCAGGAAGAAGGGGGTCGACAGGGAGCTGGAGGCGAGGTACTGCCGCTAATAGATCAGGCGCGGCTCCCCGGAGTTCGTCGAAGGCGTGCCCTGGCCGATGCCCACCGAAACGACGTCATGACCGAACCAGAGAGGTGATCGAGGTGTAGGCAAGAGGCGTTCGCGGAGGCCTCCGCGAGAAGGTGAAGCCGAGAACCGACCAGCGAGATAAAAGCAAACAGACGATGAGTACGCAAAGGAGCATTTCATGGACACCACCCACATAGACGCCAAGGAACTCTGCGTCCGCTCGATGCAGATCATGGCCGACGGCGCGTTCGAGGACTTCGAGGCCGTCGTGCATCCCGAAGCCCGCAACCGCGAAGACGTCGACGAGCCGCCCGCCAGCCGCGGCAGGGGGCCTGAAGCCTTCTACGCCACCGCGCTTTGGCTGCGCGACGCCTACGCCGACCTGCACTGGGACATCCACGACGTCGTCTCAGAGGGCGACCTCGTCGTGTCGCACGTCACGATGTCCGGTCGGCACACGGGTACCTTCGTCGGCTACGGTGCCGATGCGCGTCCCACGCAGGCGTTTCCACCGACTGGCAAGCGATTCGCCACCACCCAGTCGCACTGGTTCCGCGTGGCGGAAGGGAAGGTCATCGAGCACTGGGCAAATAGGGACGACCTCGGCACCGCGATGCAGCTGGGCTGGACCCCGCCGTCACCGCTGTACCTGCTACGGATGATGCTTGCGACCCGCAAGGCCCGCCGGGTCGCCTCGCCGCCCGAGAAGATGCCGAAGGAGGCAAAGAGATGAGCCCGCAAAGTTTCGTACAAACCTCGAAGTGATGGTGAGCATGGAAGCTTCGGAGAGGACTGCCGGGGTGCTCGATGCCTACCGAAGGCTCTCCGAGCGCTTCGAGCAGGCCGTCGGGGAGAGATCCTACGCCCCATAGAACGCGGTAAGCAGCCTGGTCGGGAGCGTGGCGGGATCTTCCCTCGAGATAGACATCAACTCCATCGGCGCCACGGCGCTGCGCCTGGAGGTGGAGCCCGGCAAGCCGCCCATGAGCGGTGGCGCACGGGGTATCCCCGACCGATTTCCAACGATCAAACATCAGATAGGAGCAGATATGAGCAAGGCAGGAGACGTATTCGAGAACCCGATCACCGGCGAGCGGGCTGTGGTCCGCCTCGGGACAGAGGAATCTGGCGGCGAGCGTCTGGTGGTCGATCTTTACGTAAGTCCGGCCGGAAGGGTGGCCGCGGAGCACGTCCACCCGATCATAGACGAATGGTTCACCGTGCTCAGCGGGAAGGTCGGCTTTCGCCTGAACGGAAAGGAGTCCGTCGCGAAGATCAGCGAACGCCTGCACGTGGCACCCGGGACGGTCCACGATTGGTGGAACGCCGGAGAGGAAGAAGCGCACGTCATCGTCGAGGTAAGGCCCGCCGCACGCTTCGAGGAGGCGATCTCGACGACGTTCGGCCTCGCGAGGGACGGCAAGACGAACGCCAAGGGGATACCGAATCTGCTCCAACTCGCCGTCTTGTCCCGCGAGTTCGAGGACGTTTTGTACTTCACCAACCCCCCGCTTGCCATCCAGAAGGTGCTCTTCGCCGTTCTCGCGCCCGTGGCCCGGCTGCTGGGCTACAAGGGGAGCCACACCGAGTACGGGCCTTCCGGGTTCGTCGAGGTCGAGCCCTGGCCCAATATGCCAGCGGAAGTAGCGGCTCAAGGCGCACAGCGAACAGAGGAGGTCTGAGCAAGAACGTACCTCTGTGATCGGCCAGGCCTATCTGGCCCGCGCCATCGCGATGGGCGGGGCATGAAGTTGTCGGAACAGAAACAGAAAGGGAAGCAGAAGATGGCCAAGAATCAGCATTCCGTCGTGATCGAGGCGCCCGCGGCGAAGCCTGCTGATGAAGTACGCCTCGAACCGACCACATAGCAGAGGAGGGAGTAATGGCGGGTGGACGGCGAGGAGCGGCGGGTCGGGCGAGGCAGCAGTCGTGCCAGACCCGCGTAGGACACTAGCTGGGCCGCGACAGGAGATCACTACGAACTCGGGCAGAGAAGGGAGCGAGGCCTAACGATATACGAAGAGAATCCCACACCTGCAACGCAAGTACGAAGAAAACGAACAGCAAGACCTCTCAGGAAAGGAAAAGTCATGAGAAAGCAACGTGAGATGACGATACGAACGGGCAGCGCGAGCACGATGATCGCGGTTACGATATTGGCCACCCTGCTTCTGACGCTGGCGAGGCCCGCCGAGGCTACCTTCCCTGGTAACAACGGCAAGATCGCCTTTGCCTCCGACCGCACCACCGGAGAAGGCGTCGACAACCCCGAAGGGGACTTCGAGATCTTCACCATGAACAGGGACGGCTCTGGGCTCGCGCAGCTTACCCACAATGACGCTCTCGACTTCGACCCAGAATGGTCCCAGAACGGCGAGAAGATCGCTTTCCAGAGCGATAGAACTCGCTTCTTTGACATCTTCGTGATGAACGCCGGCGGCACCCATCAGATCAACGTGACCAACGACCGGGCCTTCGATAGAAACGCCACCTTCTCGCCCGACGGTAAGAAGGTCGCGTTCGACAGCGACCTCGAAGCGGGCAACCGCGTGGACAACCCGGAGGGGGACTTTGAAATCTTCTCCTCGGGTGTCGACGGCAAGGGCCTCACCCAGCTCACGAAAAACAGGGCGGAGGATTTCGATGCCGACTGGTCTCCCGACGGCGAGAAGATCGCGTTCGTCAGCCGTCGGAACCTGGCGCCAGGGGTCTACGCCATGAACTCCGACGGGACAAAGGAGAAGGAGGCCTCACGGGGCGGCCCCGTGACGGTCTTCCAGTTTCCGAGCTGGTCTCCCGATGGAGAGAGGATCGCGTTCGCAAGCGACCAGGATGGCCTCCTGAACATCTTCACGATGGGCGCCGACGGCAGAGGACAGGTCCAGCTCACCGACAACGGCGTGCCGACCGACAGCGGCCCCGTCTTCTCCCCCAGCGGCAAGAGGATAGCGTTCCACACCAACCGCGACGGGAACTTCGAGATCTACAAGATGCATACCGATGGCACGAAGCCGATCAACCTCACCAAAAACCCGGCGGGAGACTTCACCCCAGACTGGCAACCGCTGGAGCGACGGCATTAGAGGACTAACCTCGCTCCTGGTGCCCATCTTGATGGCGTGGTCTCCTGTACAGCTCGGGAAGCCACGCTAACGACGATGCGCGTTTCGTGCTCCTCCTACAGGCTCGTTCTTCAACACGCTGGAACCTGCGACGCACGCCGGCGAATAGGGGTCGATAATGCAGGACGGGCGGCTAGCCGAAGCTGGACGATCTACCGTCGGCGCGCGGGTCAACCCTCCGGCGCTGCGCCTGCGGGAGGTTGCTCCCGCCCAGCATACCGGAACAACAACGCCGATCCGACAAACAGCGCGACGAAGAACCCGTTCAGGGCCAAGATCTCTACCGGCGGGCTCCACGGGAGTCCCAACCCGAAGGTCAGCGTGATCGCGGCGACCAACGCCTGGGCGAGCGCCATCGCGAACAACGTGCGCACCATCCCGTGTGGCCGGAAGCGCGCGACGATGGCACCAATGATCCCGACGGCGAGCACCCCAAAATACATCAAATTGGCGGGGTCGCCATCAGCCCCGATGATGCCAACACCGAGGCTGAGCCAGACGAGGATCAATGCCGCCGCTAGCGCAACGCAAACGGCAATTCGGTACGCGTTTCTGGTCACCATAGTGCTCCTCTCCTTGAGCGCGGTGTACAGCAACTCCGGCAGGGTGCGGGCCCACACCGCTGCCAGGCCCAGGCCGCCGCCGTCCTGCAGCCCCTCGCGGCACAGGTCCCCAAAACAGCGGACCATCTCGTCGCCGTACTCGCCTCGTAGGTCGCGCGGGTAGGCCCGAAGGAGCGACCGGTAGACCCGTTCCGAGATCCCTACAGCGCGGTCGTTCCCCCTCGAAGAGGCCATCACGCCCCCTTCGGGTTCGGCTTTGGAGCGGGGAATGCGCCCTTCCGGCGTGCGGCGCGCACCAGTCCGTCGAGCCTTTCGACCTCAGCAGTCAGGACCGCTGCGCCGAAGCCTGTTAGGCGGTAGTAGCGGCGCCTCTCGTCGTCCGGGGCTTCGGCTGGGTCTGGCCTCTCCCCAGACTCCTCGATCACGCCGCCCCCCTTCAGGCGCTTGATGGCCCCGTAGAGCGTGCCCGGCCCCAGCCGCATCCTCCCGCCGGTCCTCTCCCTCACCTCTAGCATGATCCCGTAGCCGTGACGCTCACCGTCGGCCAGCGCCAGAAGGACGTTCAGCGCGACAGGCGTCAGGGGCAGTAGGTCTACCGGATCGCGCGAGCGTTCTTCCGGCACGTTCTCATCTCCCATGACCTACCCCCTGTATGTTGTTCTGTCTCTCGATGCATCGTGTGACGATGTAATTCCTAAGGCAGGGTACGCCGCTTCGGGAAGCTTGTCAAGACGAGTCGAGCGCCGACTCTAGCAGTGGTTGTCCCCGGGCACCATTTTGAAACCTCCTCTGACGCTTATTCACGAACAGACCGCGTGCGGCGCGTTCTTGTCGATTGTCATCGGGCTACCAAGTACACGGCCACGAGAAAGCCGAATGCCACGATAGAGGCTCGCAGCGTGGAGGCGCTCATCCGGCGCGCGAGGAGTACTCCTGCGTGCCCACCGGCGAAATTCGCGACGGCCATAATTGCCGCCGTCCCCCAAACCACTGGCCCGAACAGGGCAAAGCAGACGGCCGTGACCACCCCGATGATAAGGGAGAGGACGTTCTTGAGGGCGTTGAGGCGCTGGAGGTCGTCGGCGACGAACAGCCCCATGATAGCGAGCATTGCGATCCCCAAGCCCGCCGTGAAATACGCGCCGTAGAGCGCGGAGAGGAACTGGCCCGGCCCGGCCCAGCGCGACGAGCGCCCCTGTCCGGAGGGATCATCCATCCGGGAGCCCAAACGCGAGAGCAGTGGCTGGGCCGCGAGCAGGGCGCAGGAGGCGAGCATCAGGTAGGGTACGGCGCGCTGGAAAAGGTCCTCGGGGCTCACGAGCAACAACCCCGACCCGGCCAGGGCGCCACCGACGCTCGCGAGCCCTAGCCCGACGACGCGGGCCCTCTGCCCGACGAGTTCCCCCCTGTAGGCGAGCGTGCCGCTGGCATAACCGGGCAAGAGCGCGACCGCGTTGGTCACATTCGCCGCGACGGGCGGCAGTCCGGCGGCCAGTAGGGCCGGGAACGAGACTATGGAGCCCCCGCCGGCGACAGCGTTTATCGCCCCGGCCAGAAATCCCGCCACGGCGATCAGCGCGATCCCCCACACCTCCTCCACGACCTTTCACCACGTCCTTCCTACTCCTCGCCATTCCAGCCTTCCGTACCGAACGGCGGGCTCTCCTGGTCGAACGAATCCGATCCACGGCTGGGCGGACAACGCCTCCGAGATTACATAGGAACCGCGACCCGTACAACACATTATTCAGCTCGCACTGATCAAGTTGAGCGATCAATCCAGGCTGACGATTCCGGGCACCGTTTCGAGCAATTCCAAGAGATACCCCGGAGGGTGCGTCGGTTAGCGGCGGCATTCAGCCCAACGCCTTGCGCGAAGAGTGGTGGAACAATTGGGCGCCGGATATTCGTAGCGGCGGATCGCCAATGTGCTGAAGCCATCCAAGGCCGCGGTCAAAAAGACCCTCAGACGGGGTGTGCGGAAGGAAACTGGCCCCAGCTCCACTGGGCCTTAGCCTAGGGTTCTGCGCGCCTGCTACTCGTACTCTGACGCCTGAGCCCGCGCTCGCGGCTGCCGGAAACTCTACGCTGTAAACAGCGCGGCGTACGCGCTTAGAGCCGGTTGGCCGCCGAGGTGCGCGTAGAGGACGTTCGAATCGCGGCCGATCTCGCCATCTGCTACGAGGGAGATCATGCCGGCCATAGATTTCCCCTCATAGACGGGGTCCGTGATCATGCCCTCCAGGCGCCCGGCCAGGCGTATCGCCTCGAGCGTCTGCTCGTCGGGGATGCCGTAGGTCCCCGCGTGGAAGCGGTCGTCGAGGATGATCTCCTCCTCGGCGAGGTCCCGCTCCAGCCCGATAAGCCCGGCGGTGTCGCGCGCTATGCGGCCGACCTGATGCCTGGTCTCCGCGGGCCTGGCCGACCCGTCGATGCCGAGGATCTTTCGTTCGCGCTCCTGCCCGGCGAAACCAGCGATCATCCCTGCCTGCGTGCTACCAGTTACCGAGCAAACGATGACGGTGTCGAAGAAGACGCCGAGCTCTCGTTCCTGCGCCTCGACCTCGAAGGCCCAGTTGGCGAAGCCGAGACCGCCGAGCCTGTGATCTGAGGCACCAGCAGGTATCGCGTAGGGTTTCCCACCAGCTGTTCTGACGTCCTGGAGCGCCAGCTCCCAGCTCTCCTTGAAACCGATGCCGAACCCGGCTTCGACGAGGCGCACGTCGGCGCCCATGATCCGGCTTAGCTGAACATTGCCGACGCGGTCGTAGGTCACGTCTGGCCAGTCCACCCAGCTCTCCTGCACGAGGACGCACCCCATGCCGGTCCTGGCGGCCGCGGCTGCTACCTGGCGGGTGTGATTGGACTGCACCCCGCCGATTGAGACGAGCGTGTCGCACCCCTGGGCGAGCGCGTCGGCGACGAGGTACTCGAGCTTGCGCATCTTGTTGCCGCCGAAGGCGAGACCGGAGTTGCAGTCGTCGCGCTTGGCCCAGAGCGTCGCCCCACCCAGGTGGGACGTCAACCGGTCGAGACGGTGCACGGACGAGGGTCCGAAAAGCAGCGGGTAGCGCTCGAAATCGTGCAGGTTCTTGCGGTTCCTGGTCTCACCGGCCTGCGTACTCATCAATCCTCCTCTTTTGGGAACGATCGCGCTATCTGGCCAACAGGGAAAGACCAGTTCTCGCGCACCGCGGCTGTGGCACCTGGCGAGTCGCCCCAGTTCGGGTGGCCCTCCGAAATCCTACGCGGTAGGGCTATCCAAACTCTCTACTACGTACCTAACACCGGCTACGTAGCTGTGGGCACCCAGGCCCGCGATCACGGCGTGTACCGCTGGTGAGATCACGGAGACCCGACGCCATGCCTCCCTCGCGTGAACGTTGGACAGGTGAACTTCGACCTTGGGTACATCCACGGCTTCAAGGGCGTCGTGCAACGCGTAAGAGTAGTGAGTCCAGGCACCGGCGTTTATGACGAGCCCATCGGAGTCTGCCGCCTCCCTTATCAAGCCGACCATCTCACCTTCATAATCTGTCTGCCTGAACTCGAGATTCAGGCCCGGAAACTCGTCGTGTACGAGCCTCTCTATATCGTCGAGGGTCATGGTTCCGTAAACCTCGGGACGGCGGGTGCCCAAAGTGCCGAGGTTCACGCCGTTGAGGACAAAGATCCTAGTCAATGATCTCCTCCATCGCCTCGCGGGCTTCTTGTTCTATCACTGGTACATCCCTTACGGGTTTGCCTATGTCTTCCAGGAGCACGAACCGGTGCTCGACGGGTCGATCCCTTCCCGTGCGTTTCTTGTCGCGGCCCATCGCCACGAGCGCCCGCTCCGGGTCGATGCCGGTCACGCTGCTCGGCAGTCCGGCGGAGTTCATAAGGTCGGCGTGAACACTGGTCAAGTCGGTGCCGTAACGTCTGCGGGAGAGGTTAGCTTCTGCGACCATCCCCACGGCCACGGCCGAGCCGTGCGGGAGGTTGAAGTCTGCCGCGGCTTCCAGGGCGTGGCCGATAGTATGGCCGTAGTTGAGGATCGCACGCAAGCCCCCTTCCATCTCGTCTTCCGCGACCACGTTGGCCTTGAAACTGACCGAATGAAGGACGAGCGTCCGCAGGGCATCGAGGTCTCCTGACCGGGCTGCGGGGATCAAAGCCAGGTCGTCGAAGTAGTCGCCGCCCGAGAGCAAGCCCATCTTGACCACCTCGGCGAGGCCGTTGGATACCTCGTCGGCGGGGAGCGTGGCGAGCCAGTCGAGGTTAGCCACCACAAGCCTTGGCCTGACGAACGCGCCGACCAGGTTCTTGCCCTCTGGCAGGTCTATCCCGACCTTGCCCCCGACAGCGCTGTCGACCATCGCGAGTAGCGAGGTCGGAAGCATGACGAGGTCTACGCCGCGCATGTAGGTCCCCGCGACGAAGCCGCCCAGGTCCCCGACGACACCGCCACCGAGGGCGAACAGGGTGCCGTCGCGGGTAAGCCCCATGCTGGCGAGGCGCCCCACGGCGTCGGCGTAAACCTGCATGCCCTTCGACGACTCTCCGGATGGTACTTCGACGGTTCCCGCCACAAGCCAGCCGGCTCCTTCCAAAGCCTCCCTGACACGCTCGGCGTGCAGCGGTCCGACGGACGCGTCGGTAAACAGCACGCAGCGTCCAGGTTCTAAAACGTCCGAGAATACACAGGTGAGGTCGAGGCCCGACCCTACGACCACGGGGTAAGGGCGCGCGACGGACACCTCTACCGTCTCGACAGGCACCCGAGCACCTCCTCAGTGACCAGGGAGGGCTGGCGACCGTCTACCTGCACCTCGAAGTCGGCGACCTCCCTGTAGAGGGGGAGGCGCTCGGCGTAACGTGCCTCGAACTCCTCGCGGCTAGCGGCGCGCAGGGGCCGTCCGGAACCGCGGGTCCTGCGATAGAGAACGTTGGTGTCTTCCCTCAAGAAGATAGTCGTCGCGTCCCGCAGCAGGGTCCTGTTGTCCTGGCGAAGCACGACACCCCCGCCGCAGGCGACGAGGCACGGGGTTTCGCTGTGGAGGGCTTCGAGGAGCGCATCGTGTTCCAGGGCCCTGAAGGTTTGTTCGCCGTGTTCCGCGAAGATCTCGGGTATCGTTTTAGCTGCCCGCTGCTCGATCGCATGGTCGAGGTCGACGAGTTCGCTGTTCATGGCGCGGGCCAGCAGGCGGCCGAGGGTGGTCTTGCCGCTACCCATGTACCCGACGATGGCCACAGAGCCCTCCAACCTCAGGTCTTGGATCCCGTCCTGGCCACGCGTTCGGTGTAGGCGGTGTAGGCGGCCCGGATATCCGTCATGTTGTCCATGCCGAACTTCTCGAGAAAAGCTTCCGCCAGAACGATCGCGGCCATAGATTCCCCTATTATGGCTGCGGCTGGCACCGCGCAGGAGTCGGCCCGTTCCTTGAACGCCCGCGTCGCCTCACCGGTCGCCAGGTCGACGGTGCGGAGGGTCTTGGCTATCGTCGAGATCGGCTTCATCGCCGCTGAGACGACTACGGGCTCCCCGTTCGTCATGCCGCCCTCGAAGCCCCCGAGGCGGTTGCTGTTGCGGGCCAGGCGTCCGTCCTCGGAGAGTATCTCATCCTGGACCTCGCTAGAGCGGCGGGCCGCGAGCTCGAAACCCATCCCGAACTCGACACCCTTGATGGCGTTTATGGACATTATGGCGGCGGCGAGCCTGGCGTCTAGCTTGTCCCGCCAGTCGACGTAGGAGCCGAGGCCCGGTGGGCACCCGCGGGCGACGACAACGAATTCTCCCCCGAGGGCGTCGCGGGCGTAGCGGGCCGCGTCGATCTCCGCCTTCATTTTTTCGGAGACCTCGGGGTCGGGGCAGCGCACCTCCGATTCATCAGATTTCGCCGCGTCGAGCGCGGCGCGTTCTTTGGGGTATGCCACCGTACCTATCCGGTATACGGCGCTTTCTATCTCCACCCCGAACTCGGAGAGCAGTTTCTTCGCCACGCCGCCGGCCGCGACCCTGGCGGTCGTCTCGCGGGCGCTGGAGCGTTCCAGTACGTTACGCAGGTCGTCGAAATCGTACTTCTGCATCCCGGCGAGGTCGGCGTGGCCAGGTCTTGGGAGCGTGATCTTCTTTGGGGGGTCCTCGACCGGGTCTGGGGTCATGCGGTGTTCCCAGTTCGCGTAGTCGTTGTTGCGGATGAGCATGGCGACGGGCGCCCCTAGAGTATAGCCGTGGCGCACGCCACCAAGAAACTCGATCTCGTCCCTCTCAATCTTCTGGCGACCGCCGCGCCCGTAACCCTTCTGCCTGCGGCCGAGGTCCCGGTTCACGTCCCCGGCGAGGAGCCCGAGACCCGCCGGAACCCCATGCACCAGGGCAACCTCAGCGGGGCCATGGGACTCCCCCGCTGTCGAAAAACCGAACCTCACATGCGCCTCCGACCCTGTATGACCGACAACCTTACGTCGCTAATATAAACCACCCGGAGGCATAGCACCGGGCGGGCCGCTGAGTTGACCAATTCCGAACGGGCCCCTACCCGGCAAACACGGATGCCCCGGCTATGGACCTATGGAGGCGGGAGTGTGCCACCGCTGTTGAGGAGGCCTCCACCCCGGTTAACGCCCCGGTCGTCGGCACGGCCGACTGTCCCGTCGTCGGGCCGCTCGTCGGGACGGTCATCCGCAGCGCGACCTCCAGCCGGCACGCCGCCCGCCCCCGCTCCGTCGTCGTCGGAGTCTTGGACGCCGTCCGTGTCCGGGGTGTTGGGGTCAGTGCCGCGGGTCCGCTCTCTACGGTCGGGGATGCCGTCGTCATCCGTATCCCTGGCACGGTCTCCCGCGGGGGGACCTGGCCGTGTCCTCCCGTTTCCGGTCGTGTCTTCGGGCGCGGGCTGTGAGGTCGTCTGTTCGCTGGTTGTCTCGGCGGGTGCCAGGACTTCCCTGAAGGGGTCCTTGCTCCGGTAGGCGGCGTAGGAGTCGACGTCCCTGTTCTCGACGTCGGGGTCGACGGGATCAGGGCCTGGAGCGTCGTCTGACTGGGCGAGATCCGCCTTGTGCGCCACGGGCTTCTGGTCGGTTCCGGGCTCGTCCCCACCCAGAACCGCGCCTGCCAGGAGCCAGGCGACCACGAACACCGCCATCGCGGCGACGATTGGCGGAAGCACCCTGTTGTCGCGCACTAACGCGTCCACGAAGCCCGTTCCGAGGCCGGCCAGGCGGCGTCCGACCATCCGCAGCCTATCCCCCACTCGTAGTCTCCTCGGGCTGCTCCGGAGTCGTCGTCTCCGTTACGGTGGTCGTCGAGTCGCCCGTTGCGGCATCCGTCGGCTGGTAGTAGATGTCGGCCTGGATCTCGACCAAAAGCAGAGCCTCGACCGACGTATCCAGCGCCGTGGATTCGTCCACCGGCTCCGGCGGTTCGACGGGACACGCGTGCTCGGAGTCGAGCAGGGGTACGCGGCAGTAGCTGACGTCGGTCACCGTCACCAGCCTCGCAAGGTTACGCGTGCGTAATAGGAAATCCTGCATCTCATCATAGGTCCCCTGAAATTGCATTGTAACCGGTATCACCCTGTAATCGCCACCACCCTCGGGCGGGGTCGAAGGTTCGGGGTCTACCGAAAGCTGGGTCACGCCTGAGGCGTCCGCGATCTCCTGCACCTGCACGATGAACGTTGGGATCTGCGGCTGCTCCGGGATTCGCTTGCTCAGCTCAAGAAGCTGGCGTTCGATCTCGGGCGAGTTGCGCCTGACTTCCTCGAGCTCGTTGACGTCTTGCTGTACTTGCGAGAGCTGCGCCTGTTTGTCTTCTCTCGCCTGCGCCTGCTCGTCGAGGCGTCCCAGGAGCGGGCTCAAGAAGAGGAAGTAGTACCCGATGATGAGCAAAACCATTGACAGGGCCCCGATGATGAGCAGGTTGCGGTTGGTCATCGGCTACCTTCTCCCACCCGGCTGGTGCCTTGCGCGCCGCCCGCAGCATCCAGCTCTCTTACGTTGGCGACCTCGCGCGTGCTAAGCGGGCCATCTTCGCCAGCGAGCTCATCTTGCGACCCGCCTTCGAGTTTCACCTCCGTACCGTTCTCACCAGCGATCGTGACAAGCTCCGAGGCGACCTCGAAGGTGACGGCCTTCTGCGTGAACGTCTTCAGGCTCGCCTGGTCCAGCTCCGCGTTCGCGAGGTATTGGAGGTTGTCCATTCGCACGATGAAGTCGGCGACGTTCTCATAGCGGGGCAGCGCCACGCCGGTAAAGGTTGCGGTGCCGGCTGGTTCGAGCGGCTGCTCGACTGGCGCATCGATCTGGACCGCCGAGGCCTCGGCGGTCAGGGTGTCGAGCGCCGTGGCCTCCGGCACGACGAAGGCGAGGCCCTGCAAGAACTGGTCCCAGGCCAGACGGGTACTGAATATTCCGTCGGCGATGGGCTTCTTCGCTTCGAGCCGCGCCCTGAGGTCCCTATACGGGCTCAGCTCCGCCAGGCGGGCGTTCTGCTGCGCGATCTCATTATCGAGCTGGGCGACCTCGTCTTCGAGAGCATTCAACCTCAAAAACATCAGAAGATAGATACCGACCATCACGAGAACCACGAGGGCACCCGCGATGAGCAGTATGCCGAGGACACCCCCCCTGAACCTGTCGGCGGCGCGGCCCCGCTCGTCAGAGGGAAGGAGGTTGATGGGCCTCATGCATCCTCCATGGCGAGGCCGAACGCGACGGCGAGAACGGGCTCCATGGCCCTCAGCTGCTCGTCCTCGATGTTAGAACGGTTGGCGGAGATCTTCCCTACGGGATTGGCGCGACCCGTCGGCACACCGAGCAACTCGCCAAGATAGCCATCGAGACCGGGGATGAGGGCGGCCTCGCCCGAGATCAGGACCCTCGAGACGTCGCGGGCGGCATCCTGGGAGCGGTGGTGTTCGATCGAACGCTGCACCTCGTCGGCGAGGGTCTGGGCGGCGCCTTCGAGCCCGCGCCTCACGTCGTAGGCGAGCGCGGGATCGACGTTCTCTTCCTCCTCCTGCGGCTGGCTAGTCGTATCCTCAGCCTCGTCCCGACCGTCGCCGAAGCCGACCCGCGGATCGAGCGCCTGTTTCTCGGCTTCGTCTTCGGAGAGATCGGCCAGCTCCATCACGGCCGCAACGAAGTCGCCGAGGCCAATGGGCACGAAGCGGGTGAGCACGGGGTTACCCCGGTCCGCCACGACGAGGTTGGTGATCTCCGCCCCAACATCGAGCAGGAGAACCGCCCCCTCCTCTCCAAAGAACGGGTCAGGCAGGGTAGAGCGCGTCAGCGAGAGCGCCTTGATGTCAACGCCTTCGGGCCGCAAGCCGCCGGCCCTGACCGCCGAGGTGTAGCGTGAGATCATCTCCCTCTGTGCGGCGACGACGAGAACGCGGTCCAGATCGGAGCGCTCCTCCCTCGGGCCGAGCACCACGTAGTCGAGTACCGCCTCCTCGAGGGGCATCGGGATGTGGTCCTGCGCCTCGAAGCTGATAGCGCCCTGCAAGTCCTCGGGCTTCATGTGCGGAAAGTCGAGGAGCCTCACAACCACCTTCTGGTTTGAGACGCCGAAGGTGATCGAACGTCCCTTGAACGAATGCGAGCTCCAGAACTCCCTGATCTCCGCTGCCAACAGGTTCTGGTCGGCAACCTCTCCATCGATGATGGTCCCAGGAGGTAGCCTATGATAGCCGACGTGCTGCAACACGTATGCTCCGCCCGAGCTGGAGAGTTGTACGGCCTTGATCGACCCGCGGTCGATGTCGACCCCGATGGTCCGCGACCCACGCCGCCCGAAACCTCGCAAGCGCCCCATCGCGCCTAGGCTCGAAGTAACCCGCGGCGGGACGCCTGCCACATACTAGCAACTGGCGCCACCGGCAGGGTCAAGCGCCCTCCCGGGAGACGTGCCTGAGCGCATCCAAATCTGAATCAGCCTCAACGAAAGCCTTACGCTCGATGCTGGAGTTGGGACCGAGGACGACCCTCGCCCCAATGCTGGCCCCTGCCCCTACCACAGCGCCAGCGGAGATCCAACTCCCCGCACCTACTTCCGCGTCCCGATCGACCACAGACCCAGGCCCTAAATAACAGTGGCTCCCAACGGTGCTGTCAGGATGAACGACCGCCCCGGCGGCGATGACGCAACCTCCCTCCAACGTGGCGACGCTAGACAGATGGGCGAGCGGATGTACGGCAGTGAAGAACTGTCCTCCAAGACCCCTCAACGAATTCGCCACCCGCAACCTCGCCACGTTGTCCGTTATCGCAACTATAAGATGCACCGGCTCGATGGAGAGCATGCTCTTTAGCATCTCCACGTCCCCGAGGACCGGGTACCCCCTGATCCTGTCCGAGATCGCCGCGTGCGCGTCGTCGTAGAACCCGAGGACCCGATCCCCAAACCCAGCCGCAACCAGCACGTCGAGCGTAACCCTTCCATAGCCGCCAGCCCCGACAACGACGACCCTTATCTCTTCATCGAGGGTTAATTGTTGTACCTGAACTTCGGGTTCAGGTACGTTGGTGGTAGTTTCGGGCTCTCTTATCTCCCTCTCCCTCCAAC
This sequence comes from uncultured Rubrobacteraceae bacterium, assembly GCA_963830075.1. GTDB lineage: Bacteria > Actinomycetota > Rubrobacteria > Rubrobacterales > Rubrobacteraceae > Rubrobacter_D. The sequence continues at coordinate 331,540 of CAWHLD010000019.1, forward strand.
AGGAATCGAACCTCGCGCCGATGGCAGTTTAGCACCGTTGCTGGCGGCTTGCTCCTGTACAAACATCATGGTCCGGGCCCCCTGAATCACGCCATCTGCCCGGAGGCTAACGCCGTCCGAAAGCGCCGGTAAGGGAGTTACCCAGAAGGAAATCGCGCGCCTGAAGGCGCTTGCCACCTGGCACCTGGAGCTCGAGCACTTGCAGAGACCCGGTTGCGCAGCGCACGACGATCCGCCCGTTTTCGGCCTTTATGTAGCCTGTTTCGGAATGCGCGGGCCCCACTTCGAGCACACGGGAGCGCCAGATCTTTACCGGTCCATCGACCGCGGGATGAAAAGTCCTGGCCCCCGTACGAGGTGCCAGCGCCCGGATCAAATCGTGCACCTCCCCTACCCCCCGTTCCCAGCCTATGACTTTGTCCTCGTCCGAGACTTTGGAAGCATAAGTAGCATAAAGACTATCCTGCTCGACAAGGTTTAGGCTGTTTGCCTGGAGAAGGTCCAAACTCTCGACTACTGCTTCACCCCCGATGTTGGCAAGCAGGTTTGTAAGCTCGCCACCGTTCATTTCGGGCGGGATGTCGACGGAACGCTGGAGCGCCATGTGGCCGGTATCCAGGCCTTCGTCCATCCGCATGATGGTAACGCCGGTTTCGGTCTCACCGTTCATGATCGCGCGTTCTATCGGGGCTGCACCGCGGTATTTGGGCAGGAGCGAGGCGTGTACGTTATAGGCGCCATGCCTGGCTGAGTATAGGGTGTCGGGGCGCAGTATCTGGCCGTAGGCTGCTACGACGAGTACATCGTGGGCTGCGAGTTCCGCGCTGACCTCGGAGATGCGGGCTGGTTGTTTCAGGGAGAGGCCCTTGGTTTCGGCAAGCTCGGCGACGGGGGTTGGGATTGTCTTACGTCCGCGGCCCTTTCTGGGGTCGGGCCGTGAGATTATCAGGCCGATCTCATGGGAAGAGGAGATCAGGGCGCCAAGGATAGTCGCGGCGAAGTCGGGGGTACCAGCGAAGGCGACCTTCAAAGGCGCTCAGCTCTTCTGGGCGAGCAGGTGCTCCCGCCACTCGCGCATGGCGGCCTGGCGTGAGGCCCTGTCGGTGCGGTCGAGGATCAGGACGCCATCGAGGTGGTCGACCTCGTGCTGCAGGACCCTGGCTAGCATGTCGGAAGCCTCTATGTGCAAGGGTTTGCCCGACGCATCCTGGCCCGAAACGACAACGGCGGTCGGGCGTTCTACCTCGACCTGTAGGCCGGGTATCGAGAGGCATCCTTCCGCGCCCGGCTCAATCGCGGTCGAGGGGTTGCTAAGGACGGGGTTGACGATAACGTAATCCTCGTCCTCGACGGAGGCGACGAGCACGCGCTTGAGTTGCCCGACCTGGTTGGCGGCGAGGCCCACCCCGTCGTGCTCTCGCATCGTGGCGAGCATGTCTTGTGCAAGGCGCACGAGCGACTCGTCGAAGGTTTCGACCGGCGCTGCGCGGGTCTTGAGCACCGGGTCTCCGAACGTTCTGATATCGAGCGCCATGTTTTCTATACCTCCTCGGGATCCACTTCAACGCGGACGGAGAGCCCGTGTGTCCTGGCTACCGCCCTTGCGGCCCCGGCCGCCGTACGGGCGACGGCGGACCGCCCCCGAGCCCGGAGCAGGACCCGCCAGGCGGGTCCCTCACCGGCGCTCCTCATTGGGACAGGGGGCGACATCTCGACCCCTGGCTCGAGCGCCGGCCGCAGGCGCGATTCTACCGCACCAACGACCGCCGCTTTGGCCCCTCGGAAGGTCAGGGAGGCCATGTGGCCGAACGGCGGGTAGGCGTGAGCGCGCAGCCGGGGGAGCTCGGCAGCGGCGAACGCCTCGTAGTCGCCGCGTACCCCCGCGCGCAGCGCGTAGTGCCCGGGGAGGCGGGTCTGAACGACGAGCAGCCCTCTTGCCGCCTCAGCCGCGCCGTAGAACAGCCTGAAAGATTTCTCTACGGTACCGACGCCGCCCGCGGCGAGAAAAGCGTCGGCGTCGGGAAGGGCCAGCACGTCCCACTCGCGGTCGAGGAGGCGGGGGGCGGTTCCGACGACAACCGGGGCGTCCACACGGTCCTGCTCATCTGCCGTAACGAGGCCGACCGTCACCCCAAGGATATCCGAAAGTTCGTCGCGGACCCTCTCGACACCGAGGCCCGTCGGCTGCACACGGTCCGAGCCGCACCCCTCGCAGGGGCCTCGCTTCTCCCTGTGGCCGCAACGGGTGCAGAGGAGGGGTCCGCTCCTCCCCTGCAAAGTGAGTGGCGCGGCGCAGTTCGGGCAGCGCTTTATCTCCCCGCAGTGGTTGCAAGAGACCGCCGACGCGTAACCGAGCCGCTTCAGGATGATACCGGTCTTGCCTCCACCTTCTATATTTCGACGGCAGGCTTCGATCAGAGTAGAGCTAAGCGAGGCGCCCGAGCCACGCATGTCCACGATACGGACCGCGGGCCAACCAACGGGTCGGCTCACAGGAAGCTCCCTTATACGTTCCCGCCTGCGGACCTCATCGGCGTAAAGCCTGAGTGAAGGGTAAGGTGAGAGGAAAAATACCGCGGTTTGTTCTACGTGTGCGCGCTCGAGTGCCACGTCCCTCGAGTGAACTGGGAGGCCTTCATGGCCGGAGTCGGCCCTGTGCGCCTCGTTCGGTTCGTCCACCACGCAGATCGAACCCAGGCGTGCCAACCCGAGCAACGCGGCCGTCCGGGTTCCGACCACGACGTCAACGTCTCCGCTGCGGGCGGCAGCGTGGACGGCGGCCCGGTCGCGGCCAAGGCCGCCATGGTAGGCGGCTACGGTATGGCCCGTTGGGAGCGACCGGCGCAGCAGATCCGTCAGCCTTTCGACCAACCTCACCTCGGGGGCGAGCACGAGGGTCTGGTTCCCTTCGCGCAGCGTGGCGTCTGCGATGGCCGCCACCGCGTCAGGCTCCTCACTTCCGGCTGTCCTCCACAAGAAAGCGCCACCGCTCTCTACGGCGCGGCGCGCGGTCCTCAAGAACGGAAGTCCCTGCGCGGAATCGTCGCCGCCCGTGGCCAGCAACGGAGCCGGCTCGGAAGCACGTACGAGCCTCACGGCGCCCCTGCGTACGAGCTCACGTAGGACGCTTCGGCTGGCGTTGGTCTCAGACAGTAGGGCCGAGGTCATGAACGAGCCGCCGCTCTCTTTCAGGGCCGCATACAGTTCTCGCTGGCGTGGGGCGCGAGACAAGTCGGGGTTGGCGGCGGCCCGGACCACGGCCCACTCCACCGTCGCCGGCTGCGGGTCAGAGAGATCAAGCACGATCCGCCCTTCCGCCTCGGCGGAGCAAAATTCATCTGGTCCGAGGGCGCGCTTCAAGGCGGCACGCGTGGCCCTAGCGCCGACCTCACCAGGCCAGTCGTCGAGGGGCTCCAGCACACGGTAGCGGCCGGTTTCGATGCCGGGTGGAAGGGCGGCCCGCAATGCGGCAGGTAGTGGAACCGCGGCGTTGTCGCTAATCCTCTGACAAATATCGACGAGCTCGGGCTGAAGCGAGAGGCTCGGCACCACCGAGAGGACCTCCTCGCGGGCGTTATCTTCCTCCTTTTCGACGCCGACTACGATACCCGGGCGGTGCCGGCCCGAGAGCGGTGCGACGACCGTGGCGCCGACCCGAACCTCCTTCCTCAGGCGCTCCGGCACCCGGTAGCTGAGGGGAGGAAGGGCGTGGGTGGGTACGAGCAGGCTCACCCTCACCGCGAACGGTCGTCGCGTGGCGCGAGAGGTCGCCTGGCCCGCGCTCGTTACCAACTAGAAGCCGGCGGCGCGACGCAGATCATCGGCCCGCGAGGTCTCCTCCCAGGCGAACCCGGGCTCGCGGCGGCCGAAGTGGCCGTACGCAGCGGTCCGCGCAAAGATGGGCTTACGCAGCCCCAGGTCGCGGATGATCGCGCCTGGCCTGAGGTCGAATTGCTCCTGCACCAGCGCGCCGAGGGTCGCAGGATCTACCCTGGCGGTGCCGAACGTCTCAACCATCACGCTGATTGGGTAGGCTACTCCGATAGCGTAGGCCACCTGGACCAGGCATCTACCGGCTAGCCCGGCAGCGACCAGGTTCTTCGCCACCCACCTCGCGGCGTAGGACGCCGAACGGTCGACCTTCGTCGCGTCTTTGCCGGAGAAAGCGCCCCCGCCGTGCGGGGCAGAACCCCCGTAGGTATCTACTATGATCTTTCGTCCGGTCAGGCCCGTGTCGCCCTGTGGTCCCCCGGTAACGAACCGGCCCGTGGGGTTTACCAGGATCTCGGCCGCGCCTGGGTCGAAGAGGTCCTCGGGCATCACGGGACCGATGACCGTCTCGATCAAGTCCTCCTTGATGTGGGCCTCCGCGCCGTCGCGGTGCTGGGCGGAGATCAGAACCTTCTCTATCCCGACGGGGGTATCTCCCTCGTAGCGCACGGTCACCTGGCTCTTCCCGTCAGGCCTGAGGTAGTCCAGGGCACCGGTCTTGCGTACCTCCGAGAGGCGTCGGGTCAGGCCGTGGGCGAGCGTGATCGGGAGCGGCATCAGCTCTTGCGTCTCCTCGCAAGCGTAGCCGAACATCATCCCCTGATCCCCGGCCCCTATTTCGTCGAGGGCCTGCTCGCTGTCGCTCGCCCGGTCCACGCCCCTGGCGATATCGTCGGACTGGGGATCTATGGAGACGATGACGCCGCAGGTCTGCGCGTCGAAGCCGAACTTGGCCCTTGTGTAGCCGATATCCGAGATCTTCTCGCGCACCAGGGTGGGAATGTCCACGTAGGTCGAGGTCGTGATCTCCCCGGCCACCACGACGAGGCCCGTGGTAACGAGCGTCTCGCACGCCACCCGGCTCATCGGGTCGTCGGCGAGCGCAGCGTCGAGGATGGTGTCGGAGATCTGGTCGGCTATCTTGTCCGGATGGCCTTCGGTAACGGACTCTGAGGTAAAGAGGTGCGACGTTTTTGCCTTCTGATCGTCCGCCGCGCTCCAGGCGGTGGGGCCGGCCGCTTTCTCCACCATCTCTACCTCTCCATCTCGACGATCATGGTGTCCAGGATGACACGGGCGACTTCCTCTTTGGAGGCCCTTGGGACGAAACGCTCCTCCTCGCGGCCGACGACGTAGACTTCGTTCTCGTCGGCGCCGAACCCTACTCCCTCTCCCGAGATATCGTTGCCGACCACGAGGTCAGCTCCTTTTTTCTGGAGCTTCTCCCGGGCGTCGGCCAGAGGGTCCCCGTGCGTCGCCGCGAATCCTACCACAAAGAGGTCAGGGTACCGCTCCGTGACGTCCCCGAGTATGTCGGCCGTAGGGGCGAGCTCGAGGCTCGTCGTCCCCGCGCTGCGCCGGATCTTCTCATCTACCGGCGAAGCCGGCGTGAAGTCCGAGACCGCAGCCGCCATGACGAGCGCGTGCGAGCGACCGGCCCGTCCCAGAACCTCCTCCCGCAACTCCTCGGCCGTCTCTACAGGTCGGTTCTCCGTGCCTGGCTCGACACCGTCTATGTTCGCCGACACCACGCTCACTTCCGCGCCGAGCCGCACGGCCTCGCGGGCGACGGCGAGCCCCATCTTCCCCGAGGAACGGTTCCCGATAAATCGCACGCTGTCTATGGGCTCCCTGGTACCACCCGCCGTGACGAGGAGCCGCGTTCCACTCATCGGCCCGCCGAGGCTACCGAGCAGGCTCGCGACGATCTCCCCGGCATCGGCCATGCGCCCTCCCTGACCCTCGACCACGCGGTAGCCGTCTTGCCTCAGAAGGTCAAGGTTCTCCCTCACGGCGGGATGTTCAGCGGTACCCGCGTCGAGATCTGGGGCCACGACGGTACTGCTTCCGGAGCGGCCGTCGAGGCCCCGGGCGAGGCTGGCCAGGATGTCCGTAGTCGCCGGGGCGTAGAGAACGGCCTCAGGCGTCTCCGACGGCGCGTCCACGAGAACCAGGCCCCCAAAAGCCGCGGGGCCTGTGAATAGCCTTGCTTCACGGCCGAGGACGACCTCTACCCCGCGGCCCGTTTCGGCGAGCTCCCGGGCCACACCGGGGACCGCCAGGGCCCCAGGGGAGGCTCCGACGTGGATCAGGATCAAGGAAGCGTTCTGGTTGCTGGCCTTTTAGGCCACGCCCTCGTCGCTTGGAGCGCCGGAGTCGACGTCGGCCTCCTGGGGGACCCCGGTGCCGCTGGGCGGATTTATGAAGTCGTCGGCGTCGGCGGCCCCGACCTCTTCCTCGACCTCATCGGGGGACTGCCTGAAGGAGACGGCCAACTTGTCCTGACGCAGCTCCTCGATGGCGATGGTCAGCGGATGCTGGGACCTGGTATGGACCTGCGGGCCAGGGATGCCGAGGGCGTCGTTCAAGCCGAGGGTCGAGGTGTACTCGTTGATCTGGCGCGCCCTCTTGGCGCTGGCCACGGCGAGGCCGTAGCGAGAGTCTACCTTGCCCAGAAGCTCGTCTATCTTAAGGTCGTGCAGCACTTTTGCCTCCTCTTACTATGGACTCCATCGTGTCGATCATGTCGTTTCGGGCCTGCTCGCGGTCCTCGTTTATTATCTCGTGGTCGAACTCGTTGCGGGCCGCGACCTCCCCCACAGCGGTCTCGAGCCGGCTCTTCAGGGCTTGCTCTGTCTCGGTCGCCCTTCCCGTGAGCCTGCGGCGGGTCTCCTCCAGCGACGGAGCCCTGACGAAGACCATTACCGCGTCGGGACGTTTCGTCCTTATCTGCCTCGCGCCCTGGAGCTCTATCTCAAGGATCACGGACTTTCCCGCGTCCAGGAGCTCCTCGACTTTCTGCTCGGGCGTCCCGTAAAGGTTACCAGAGTATTGGGCCCACTCCAGAAAGCGGCCCTCCTCGATCCAACGCTCGAACTCCTCCCGCGAGAGGAAGACATAATCTATACCATCTACTTCGCCCTGACGAGGGTCGCGCGTTGTCGCCGAGACGGAATAGGCGAGGTCGGGGACGGCTTCGAGAGAGGCCCTTATCAGCGTCGACTTCCCTGCTCCGGAGGGCCCGGAGACGACGATCAGCCTTCCTCGCACCCTAGAGCCCTGATCAAACGGTCCCTCTGCCCGTGCGTGAGGCCAACGAGGGTTTTGGAGCGGCTTATGCCCGCATCCCTCATGACCCTAGTGACCTTGATGCGCCCCATGCCTTTTACGGCGAGCAGCATCTCCTCGACTTTGGCGCCCTTTAGCTCCTCGGTAGGGTCCATGAGCAGGTCGTAGATCTCCAACCGCCCGCTCTTCAGGTCCCGCTTTGTGGCGGCCCTGGCGAAGCGTACCCTGTTGGCCTCCTCGAGCGCGTTTCTGCGCTCGCCGATCGTCCGTTCTGGTGCCCGCCTCAACATCGACAGATTAGTATACCATCGCTAAGGCGAGGTCGGGCGAATGGTGGCGTTGCGGTCAACGCCAGTCAGAGCGTAGCGGTCGACGCAGGCCGGGGCATGGTCATGCCCCGGCTGGGTACGGTCCTCAAACCCGGTTTCTCGAGGGTCTGACGATCATGAGACCTTCAAGAAGAATACGATCCGGCCAGATCGCCGTGCGGCCCTACAGATGCTGCCCGCCTGAAGCCTCGATGCGCTGGGCGTTTACCCATCCCATCTCGGGCGAGAGGAGCGACGCCACCACCCCGCCAATATCCTGGGGCATCCCGGCGCGACCCAGCGCCGTGTCGGAGGCGATCATCTCGTTAAGCTCCGGGTTGTCGCGCACCACGCCGCCCGAGAAGTCGGTCTCGATGGCCCCAGGCGCGATCGTATTCGCGGCGATCCGGCGCGGCCCGAGCTCCGCGGCCATGTACCTCGTCATCACCTCTACTGCCCCCTTGGCAGACGCGTACGCCGCGTATCCCGGTGTCGCGAAGCGTGCCAGGCCGGTTGAGACGTTCACGATGCGCCCGCCGTCGGCCATCAGCGGCAGCAGCCTCTGGGTCAGGAAGAAAGGCCCCTTGACGTGGATGTCCATAAGACGGTCGAACTGCTCTTCGGTGGTTTCGGCCATGCTAGCGTGCACGCCGATGCCAGCGTTGTTGACCAGGAAATCGAACTCGTCGGTGTCCCAGTCCGAGAGCACCTCGCGCACCCGCCCGACGAAAGCGTCGAATGTGGCAGCGTCTCCCGCGTCCAGTTGCAGGGCGGCGGCACGGCGCCCCATCCCTTCCACCTCGTGCACCAGGGTGTCAGCCGCGTCCCTGTTGCTCTGGTAGGTGAAGATCACGTCCTTGCCACTCCTGGCCACGCTCTGCACCATGTCTCTGCCAAGTCCCCGGCTACCGCCAGTGATGATCGCCACACCACCACGCGTGGTCCCGTTCTGCGCTTCCATCTATCTCTCCTGCCTACCGGCCTCCAGTGGCCGATCTAGCTAACATCGATAACGTTATCATCGAAGCATCGATAATGCAACCGCTGATAGCAAAATTATGTTATCGTACACATCATGAAAAAGACGAATGGAAGTACGAAGAGCAGAAGGGCTGGCACGAGGGAGAGGATCGTGCGGGCCGCGGCGGCACTTCTTGCCAAGGGGGGCCGGGAGGCGGTGTCGACGCGGGCGGTCGCGGCTGCTGCCGGGGTGCAGGCGCCGACGATCTACCGCCAGTTCGGCGACATGCGCGGTCTACTGGACGAGGTGGCAAGTCACGGGTTCTCGGCCTACTTGCTGGAGAAGACGACGCGAGAGCGGGCTATGGACCCGGTGGAGGACCTGCGCCGTGGTTGGGACCTGCACGTTGGCTTTGGCCTCGCCAACCCTGCCTTCTACGCGCTCATGTACGGTGACCCGAGGCCCGGAGGTGCGCCCACGGCGGCAGAGGAGGCCGCGGAGATCCTGCACGGGCTGGTATCTCGTGTGGCTGAGGCAGGTCGTTTGCGCGTCGGAGTTGGGCGTGCGGTTGGCATGATCCACGCCGCCGGGATGGGCGTCACCCTTACCTTGATCGGCACCAGGCCCGTGGACCGCGACCCGACGCTGTCGGAGGCGACCCGCGAGGCGATACTGGCGGCCGTCACCACGGATGGATCCGACAGGGTTGGGATGGAAAGCGACGGTCGGAACCTGGCCGCAAACCGCGCCGTTGCCCTGAAGGCCGTCCTATCCGAGGCGGAGGCCGACCTCACGTCCGGCGAACGGGCCTTGCTCTCGGAGTGGCTCGACAGGATCGCCGATGCCACCAGCTGATCGGGAGCGTACGAAATCGACCCAACCCGCTCGCTTTTCCGAACAGTTTCGTACGGTTCATTCTCCGGAGTTGGCAAAGCAGTCTCCGAATCTAGTTCATTAGGGGGATACATCCACCCCGGAAAGGAGTTTATGATACCGGCGTTGCGTGGAGAGACAGGAACCTCGCGTGAAGGCGCAGAACGGCTACCTGCCCTCCCTCCTGGATCTGGGCTCGCAACCCGACCAAACCTGACACCAGGCAATAAGGGGGTGTCCTTAGAGTGGGCTGACCGGGCTGCTCGCCCAACAGGAACGAGAGCCGCTTTTCAACGAAACGCTCGACGATACGATAACAAGGGGATAGTTTGTCGAGGAAGATGATGGTGCTGGCTGCGGTCGAGCAGCGAAGCCCTTCCTTACTCACGAATACCGGCGGCGTAGCGCCATCAGTTTTCCTTCTCGCTAGCGCGCTGCTGCTGGGCACAGGTGTCCTGGTCGCCAGGTGGGTCGTGAGCGTCAGGTAAGGAGTGGGGTCACGGCACCCAAATGGGAATCCTGTAAGGCAAGACTTACGATGCAAACCAGACGAGCCAGACGCCGGTAGAAGTGGTCTTCAGAAACCAAGTCCTCTAGCGAGACGTCGTTAGGTAACGGGGTGAAGCTACGGCACTTGGTACCTATCATGACGGTGCGGCCTCTCCTAAAGGACGGGAGGCCATGCTAGTGGGGATGCGGGTTTCGTGCTCCCTTGCGCGACCTTCGCCCGTATAGGATCCTCTACTGTCCTCGCGCGGGTGGGCCGGGAGGACCAACGACCTCGGTGCCGTAGCTCGCCAGATCATTGGCCATCTCCTCCAATAAGGCCGCGTCAGGCTCTCCGCTGGGCGGGGGTAGCGTCGGAGTCTTGGCTGGCTCGCTGAACCGAGCATCCCGAAAGTGTCTCTCTAATCCGCCCGGCGCGACAACAGAGAGCATACGTACTACGTCGGTCTTGAAAGTGTAGGAGTGGGGTACGCCGTGTGGTAGGAAAACGAACGTCCCGGAGCTGGCTTCGCAGGTCTCCTCCCCAACGTAGAAGGTGACCTCGCCATCGAGCACGTAGAAGCCCTCGTCGTCGGTGTAATGGAGGTGGCGCGAGGGCTCGCGGCCTTTGGGAGCTACCATCTCCATCAGGCCGAAGCGCCCACCGGTCTCTTCGGAGCCGGCCAGGACGCTAAAGAGACAGTCCAAGTACCAGACCGAAGACTCCTGACTCATGCGGCGGGCGTACCGCGCTCCCCCTTCTGGGACTCCCTTGCGAGGTTCAGAGGTCACGTGCACCTCCCTTTCCCATCGGCTGTTCACAGACCAGTATACGTAACCCTGCCCCCTCCTTTTTGTCCTTGTTCAACCAAGCTTGCGGATGGGGTAGCGTGATGAACAACGTTCTCGGTGCCCGCTTTCGCCCTAAGGTCTTCGCGCTCGCCAAAGAGTTCATCGACATGCCGCCCGAGGAGATCGAAAAGTTGCTCGAGAGCCCGATTCACGAAGTCCGCGCCGGCGCGACGAGCAACATGGACAAGCAGGGCCGCAGCAAGAAGACGCCCGAAAGCCGCAGGAAGGCGCTTTTCGACCTCTACCTGAGGCGCACGGACAAGATCAACAACTGGGACCTTGTCGAACTCGCCGCCCCGTACGTGGTCGGACGCTACCTGTTCGACAAGCCGCGCGACGTCCTGTACAAGCTGGCGCGCTCCAAAAGCTTGTGGGAGGGAGCGGCGGACCGCCATCGTCAGCACCTACTACTTCATCCGCCAGGGTGAGGTGGCCGACACGTTCGAGATCGGCGAGATATTGCTGGGCGACGACCAGGGCCTGATCCACAAGGCGGCGGGGGGATGGGTGCGCGAAGCTGGCAAGAAGGACCGCCAGGGACTCCTGGGCTTCCTGGACTAGCACGCAGCCGCGATGCCGCGCACGATGCTGCGCTACGCGATCGAGCACCTCGACAAGGAGCAAAGGACCCATTACCTGGAGATGAAAGTCGAGAGCAGGTAGGCGTGAACGGGGCCTTTGTCACGAGCGCTGCGGCCCTCCTGGTTGGCTCGGCGCGATCGCCGTGTTGTCGAAGGCTTCGCTGACCCAATCTTCGCACTGATTCGCTACAGATGGTTTCGGCTTGCACTTTTCATAACGTACAGAAAACCCGGAATGGTACCACTACGCGCTTGTGTCCCGTGACGCACCCACGTCCCCAGGGCTGCGGAAACTGGTGCGTGGGAAGGCCTCACGTGCGTCAGGGTGAGATCCAGTTCAGCGCCTCTGTTGGCGCAAGCTATTGTGAGCCGGTTACGGGCGCGGGACCGTCGCCACGGCACTGGTCCTCCGCACGGCTCCCGTCAGCTGTGCGGCTCCGAGACCATCCTCTTTCAGGTAGGCTGCGAACTCGTCGAGGATCTCATGCGGGTCCCTTACGAAGCTCGACGTCCCGATCTGAACGGCCGTCGCGCCCGCGAGCATGAACTCGGCCACGTCCGTGCCGCTCACTACTCCCCCGCTCCCCACTACCGGCACGCTTACCACGCCCGATACGTCGTAGACCGCGCGCAGGGCCACGGGCTTTATAGCTGGCCCCGAGAGGCCACCGCGTACCAGCACCTTCTTTGCCGTGGCGTCTATTGTGAGGGCAGGAATGGTGTTGATTATGGTCAGCCCGTTGGCGCCCGCTGCCTCGGCGGCGCGGGCGTTCTCTACAACCCCTTCGTTGGTGAGCTTGGCCAGGATGGGTTTGTTTGGAAGCGCCGTGCGGCAGGCCGCTACCACCTCATCGACGGAGGCTGGTCCAGCGCAGAACATCAGGCCCCCACACTCTACGTTGGGACACGAAAGGTTCAGCTCGACGCCGGAGATGCGGTCGTCGTCGGCGAGCCGTTCGCAGAGGGCAGCAAACTCGGTGACGGTATCCCCGGCCACAGAGACGAAGAGCGGTACCCCGAGGTCGAACGCGTCGAGATCCTGCAGGAAACCGTCGACGCCGGGGTTCTGCAGGCCGATGGAGTTGACCATCCCAGCCGGCGTCTCGGCTACCCGGGGCGGCGGGTTGCCCGCCCGCGCAGCGGGCGTCGTCGTCTTGGGCAGCATCGCACCGTAGACGCCGGTTGTCTCGCCAAGAGCCTCCCTGGAGAGCGTTCCCGAGGCCGGCATCAACGGTGTACTTAGAGGAATGCCGCACAGATCTACCGCGAGGTCGACGACGTGCTGTCGCGCTACCATGCCAGTACCTCGGCGGGGAAGACTGGTCCCTCGACACACGACCTGACGTAACCGCCGTTGTGGGTGGGAACCACGCATCCATTGCAAGAGCCGTTGCCGCACCCCATCCTCTCCTCCACGGAGAGCTGGCAGAAACTCCCCTCGCCGGCTGCGAGCTTTACCGCGGCAAGCATAGGGTTGGGCCCGCAGGCGTAGACGGCCCCGTAGTCGTCCAGGTCGGAGATACAGTCCAGAACCGTACCATGGGTCCCTGCGGATCCATCCATCGTCGCGACGCGCGCGCCGGGGAATTCGCGTGCGACGACCGAGGTGTCTTCGTCCGCGAACCCAAGGTATGCATCGTATGGAAGGTTCATCGCGTCGAGGTGGCGGCCCAGGATCTTGAGCGGCACGACGCCTATGCCCCCGCCGAGGAGCGCAGCGCGGCCAGCTCCGGGGTCGATACGGAACCCCACTCCGAGGGGGGCAGTAACTTCGATGGTGTGTGCGAGATCCAGGTTCGCCGTTCCGCGGCCTCGTACCTCGAAGAGGAGGCTCGCAATCCCCTCATCGTAATCGTAGTACGAGAAGGGTCTTGCCAGGAAGGGATCTAGGGTGACGGGATATCCTGCGGCCCTGGCCATGACGAATTGTCCTGGCTCTACGGGACCTCTCCAACGGTAGCGGATGAGGGTGTAGCTGCCCAGCTCCCTCCGCTCCTCGACGTCTACCTTATGGAACTTCACGCTCGCGCCGCGTAGAGGCCTTGCAACGAGTTGACCCGGCGGGTTCCGCCGCGCAGCCTGGCTTCGATGCCCTGTATGGCCGCGGCGGCCCCTGCGAGGGTTGTAATGCATGGGACGCCGTGCATTAGGGCTCGGCGCCGAATCAGGTAGCCGTCCGTGCGCGGCCCGCGGCCCCATGGGGTGTTGACGATCAGGTCCACGTCCCCCGCCTCGATGAGGCCAAGCACATCCTCGCCTAGCTCCCCGATTTTGGGCACGATCATTACCGGCAACCCGTTGTTCTTGAGCACCTCGGCGGTGCCCTCGCTCGCGGAGAGCTCGAACCCCAGGTCGGCGAAGGCCCGCGCTATCAGGACGACGGCCCGCTTCTCTCTGTTGGCGACTGAGATGAAGACCCTTCCTGCGACGGGCAACGCCTGCCCCGCCGCCGTGAGAGCCTTGGCGAATGCCCCGCCGAAGGTGCGGTCTATCCCCATTGCCTCCCCCGTCGAGCGCATCTCCGGCCCGAGCAGGGGGTCAACGTCGGCGAACCTGTCGAAGGGGAAGACCGGCGCCTTGACGGAGAAGTGCCCGTTTGTAGAGGCCCGTAAGCCCATGTCCTTTAGCCTCTCTCCCAAGAGTGCCCTGGTTGCTATCTTGGCGAGCGGCACGCCCGTCGCCTTGGAGATAAAGGGAACGGTGCGGGAGGCGCGGGGGTTGCATTCGATCACGAGCACGTCGTCGCCCCGTACCACGAACTGCACGTTCATCAGCCCCACGACGCCGACGGAGAGCGCCAGCCGCCTGGTATAGTCTTCGATCCTCTGAAGCAACGCCCTGTGGATCGTGATCGGGGGGGTAACGCAGGATGAATCGCCAGAGTGAACACCCGCCTCCTCGACGTGCTCCATGATGCCGCCAACGTAGACTTCCTCCCCGTCACAGACGGCATCGACGTCTACCTCGGTGTAGTCCTCCATGAACTTGTCGATTAGGGTTGGGTGGTCTGGGCTCGCGCCCGCGCTGGTTCTGAGGTAGAGGTCGAGGTCCTCGTCGTTGTAGACGATCTCCATCCTGCGCCCGCCGAGGACGTAAGAGGGCCGCACGACGACCGGGTACCCGAGCTCACGCGCGACCTCGCGGGCCTCCTCGGCGGTAGATGCTGTCCCGAACCTGGGGTGCGGAATACCAAGCTCCGCGAGAAGCCTGCCGAAGCGGGAGCGGTCCTCTGCGAGGTCTATGGCGTCGGGGGAGGTGCCCAGGATGCGCGCACCGGCTTTCTCCAATTCGTGTGCTAGCTTCAGCGGGCTCTGGCCGCCGAACTGCAGGATCACACCGTGCGGCTCCTCGCGACGGATGACCTCGAGCGCGTGCTCCGCCGTAAGTGGCTCGAAGTACAGGCGCGTTGAAGTGTCGTAGTCGGTAGACACGGTCTCGGGGTTGGAGTTGACCATGACCGCGTCGTAGCCGCTCTCGATGAGGGCGTAGCTCGCGTGCACGCACGCGTAGTCGAACTCTATACCCTGCCCGATGCGGTTCGGCCCGCTACCGAGCACGACAACAGATGCGTTGTCGCCGCGCCTGACCTCGTCCTCCTCCTCGTAGGTGGAGTAATAATATGGTGTGAGGGCTGGGAACTCCCCGGCACAGGTGTCGACAGACTTGTAGGTCGGGGAGACGCCGAGGGCCCTTCTCACGCCCCGCACGACTTCTACGGGGGCGCCGGATGCGGCGGCGATGGACTCGTCGGGGAGCCCGATCCTCTTTAGCTCGCGCAGGTTCTCTACGTCGAAGGGCTCTGAGACGGACCCTTCCGCGGCCACGATCCTGGCGATTGAGGCGATAAAGAACTTGTCTATGGAGGTACGGTCGTGGATCTCCGGTATGTCCATCCCCGCCCGCAGGGCGTCGAAGATGGCGAACACGCGGTAAGGGCTGGGTTCGTCGAGGCCGGCGTACACGTCCTGGGCCTCGACCTCGAGCGAGGCCATAGCCTTCATCAGGCTCTCCGTGAACGTCCTCCCTATCGCCATGACCTCGCCGACAGAGTGCATCCTGGTGGTCAACCTCGGCGCCGCGCCCGGGAATTTTTCGAACGCAAACCGGGGAACCTTGGTCACCACGTAGTCGAGCGCGGGCTCGAAGGAGGCAGGTGTCGCACGCGTGATATCGTTCGGGATCTCATCTAGCGAGTAGCCCACCGCGAGCTTCGCGGCTATCTTCGCGATCGGGAACCCTGTCGCCTTGCTCGCCAAAGCGCTCGACCGACTCACCCGCGGGTTCATCTCGATCACGTAGTACTCGTCGCTCTCAGGGTCTACCGCAAACTGGATGTTAGACCCCCCAGTCGAAACTCCTATCTCGCGTATTATGCGTAAAGATGCCGAGCGGAGGGTCTGGTATTGCCTATCGGAGAGGGTTTGGGCTGGGGCTACGGTTATGGAGTCGCCGGTATGGACGCCCATGGGATCGACATTTTCGATGGAGCAGATCACGACGACGTTATCGGCGAGGTCGCGCATGACTTCGAGTTCGAACTCTTTCCAGCCCGCGACGCTCTTTTCGACGAGGGCGCTACCAACGGGGCTTGCGTCGAGGCCGTCTTTGACGGCACGGCGGAGTTCGGTGTGGTTGCGGGCCGTGGCACCGCCCTTGCCGCCGAGGGTAAAGCTCGGGCGGATGATCAGGGGGTACCCTATCTGCGCGGCCAGATCTTCGGCGTCGGCGAGGCTCTTCACGGTGCGGCTGGCCGGGACCTTCAGGCCGATGCGGCGCATGGCCTCGGAGAAGAGTTGGCGGTCCTCGGCCTTGTGGATCGAAGGTATCGAGGCGCCGAGGAGTTCCACGTCGAGTTCGTCGAGGACGCCTGATTCGTGAAGTTCGACGGCCAGGTTCAGGGCTGTCTGGCCGCCGAGGGTGGGAAGTAGGGCATCGGGGCGCTCGCGACGCAGGATCTCGGCCACTGTTTCGGCGGTAAGCGGCTCGATGTAGGTGGCGTCGGCCACCTCGGGGTCGGTCATAATGGTCGCCGGGTTGGAGTTGACGAGGATCACGCGGTAACCCTCGTCGCGCAGGGCGCGGCAAGCCTGGGTGCCCGAGTAGTCGAACTCCGCGGCCTGCCCGATCACGATTGGCCCCGAGCCGATGATCAGGACGCTATCAATGTCGTCGCGCCGCGGCACGCTAGGCCCTCGCCTTCTGGGAGATGCCGTCGACGAACTCCTCGAAGAGATACCCTGAGTCCCTTGGTCCAGGGCTGGACTCCGGGTGGTACTGGACGCTCCAGGCAGAGAGCGCGGGGTTCGATATTCCCTCGACGGTTCCGTCGTAGAGGTTGCGGTGCGTCAACTCGACGTCCTTTCCGAGCGAGTCCTCGGTGACGGCGAAACCATGGTTCTGGCTCGTTATCTCTATTTGTCCTGTCCTGAGGTTCCTTACGGGATGGTTGGCACCGTGGTGCCCGAAAGGCATCTTGTAGGTCTCGCAGTCGAGGGCGAGACCCAGCAGCTGATGGCCGAGGCAGATGCCGAACGTCGGTACCTCGCCGAGCAGATGGCGTAGGGTGTCCACGGCCTCTCCGAGGGCTGCGGGGTCGCCAGGGCCGTTGGAGAGAAACAGGCCATCTGGGTCGGCAGCCACTATCTGCTCGGGGCTAGTGGATCCAGGCATGGCCAAGACGGAGGCACCACGGCTGCGGAGTTCCTTGTAGATGGAGCCCTTCACGCCGTAGTCCAGGGCGACCACGCGGCAACGCTCCTCCCCGAATGCCGGCAGAAGGGTCGGTTCCGCGAGTTCGGAGCTCGTGGAGGCGAGATCCAGGCCGACCATCGAGGGGTGGGAGGTAGCTTTTTCGCGCAGGACGTTACGGTCCCTTTCTTCGGTGGAGATCACACCCCGCATCGCGCCCTTGTCCCTGAGGTGCCGGGTCAGAGCACGTGTATCTATGCCTTCGACACCGATAACGTTGTCTTCATCCAGCAGGTCTGCCAGGGACTTTTCGCTCGCCCAGTTGCTCGGGTGGGGCGTGTACTCGCGGACGACGATGGCCGCGGCCTGGACTTTTCGGGACTCGTCGTCGCCGGGGATCACACCGTAGTTCCCGATCAGGGGGTAGGTAAACAGGACGATCTGGCCCCGGTAAGAGGGGTCCGTTATCGTCTCCTGATACCCGACCATGCTCGTCGTAAAGACGACTTCTCCCGCGACCTCGCCGTCCCCGGCGAAGCTCCAGCCCTCGAAAGCCGCCCCGTCCTCGAGGACGAGGGTTGCCCTGCTACGCACGTACTCCAAACTTCACTCCAGTCCTGTCGTGAATTAGCTCTCCACCAACCATGGTGCCAACGACCCTGCCCGTCAGAGAGCGACCGAGATAGGGAGAGTTGGACGAACGGCTTATGAGGGTACCCCGCTCGACCGTCCATTGCTCAGAGAGGTCAACGAGGGTCAGGTCTGCCGGCGCGCCTACCCCCAGGGTTCCTCCCTCCCCGACCCAGAGTCCCGGGGCACTGGCCATCGCCGCGACAAGTCGCGCGAGCGGGAGCCTGCCGCCGAGGACGAGGTCCGTGTAGAGCGCGGCGAAGGCGGTCTCGTGGCCAAGAAACCCCGGCGCGGCCTCCTGCATTGGCAGCTCTTTCTCTTCAGGGGCGTGTGGCGCGTGGTCCGTAGCCACGAAATCGAGGACGCCTTCGCGAAGGGCCTTCTCGACGCCGCCCCGGTCGGTGTCGGGGCGTAGAGGCGGGTTGACCCTGTAGAGGCCATCCAGGGTCGAGACGAGGTCGTCGGTCAGCGTGAGGTGGTGTGGCGTGGTGTCCGCGGTCACATCGGCCCGGTCCTTGAAGAAGCCGACCAGGGCGGCCGAGAGGGACGTGGAGACATGGGTGATATGTACCTTTGCCCCGGTCTCGGTGGCGAGGATAAGGGCCGTGGCCGTCGCCGTGTCTTCCGCGCTAGCCGGGGAGCCTGGGAGGCCGGCGAGGGAGGCTGCGACGCCGTCGTGCACGACGCCTGTGGCGAGCGTGTGGTCCTCGCAGTGCAGTATCACCGGAAGCCCCGCCGAGCGGGCGTAGAGCATGGCGTTTCTGAGCACACCAGCCGAAGCCGTCCCCAGCCCGTCATCCGAGACGCAGAACGCTCCCGCTTCCTTCAGCAGGCGCATCTCCGTGAGGCGCTCGCCCGCGAGCCCGACGTGAAGGGCTGCCGAGACACGGGCCCTGACCCTCGATTCTTTCTCCACACGGCGGACCAGGCCGCTCACCACGACGGGCCGGTCCACGATGGGGTCTGTATTCGGCATCATCACGACGCCGGTGAAGCCGCCGGCGGCTGCGGCGGCCGAGCCGCTCTCTATATCCTCTTCGTCCTCGCGGCCAGGCGTGCGCCAGTGGGCGTGGACATCGACGAAGCCAGGAAAGAGGTGCAGGCCGTCGGCGTCGAGCTCGCGCGAACCGCGCAGGTTTTCGCCGACTTCCGAGATCCTGCCGGATGAGACGCGCACGTCCATTATCCCGTCGAGGCCAGAGGACGGATCTAGAACGTGGGCCTGGCGGATGACGAGCTCCGTCGGGATCTTGTCCTTCCGGATCACGCGGCGATCCTCTGGGCGGCACCGGTCGAAAGGGCGAGCACGGCGGAGCGGACACAGACGCCGGCTGCGACCTGTTCGGGGATCAGGGACGAGGCGTGGAGCACGACGTCGCCGGAGAGCTCGACCCCCCTGTTGACGGGACCTGGATGCATTACGAGCACCCCGTTCCCGAGATGACGACGCGCCACCCCGTAGAACCGTGCGTACTCGGCGACGGAGGGTATCAAGGCCCCGACCATCCTCTCCTTCTGCAAGCGCAGCATGTAGAGGACGTCGGCGCCCCAATCCAGCGCGTCGTCGACGGAGGAGAGGACCGGCAATCCCCAGGCTGCCGCGTCGGGCGGCAGTAGTGTGCGGGGTGCGACGAGGGCTGCTTCCATCCCGGCACCGGCGAGCCCGGGGACTACGCTGCGGGCCACGCGGCTGTGGAGCACGTCCCCGACGATGGCGATGCGGCGGCCGGCAAGCTCGTCGAAGCCACCAAAGGCGCTACGCAGTGTGTAGAGGTCGAGGAGGGCCTGGGTCGGATGCTGGCCGCAACCGTCGCCAGCGTTGATGATGGGTGCCGAGGTGTGGCGGGAGGCGAGGGCCGCCGCGCCCGCGGCCGGGTGGCGGAGTACGATCGCGTCGGCCCCCAGGCGGTCGAGGGTGACGACGGTGTCGATCAAGGACTCGCCCTTGGCTATGGCCGAGCCCTCTTCGGAGAGTGAGATCACGTGCGCCCCCGAGCGCCTCGCCGCGAGCTCGAAGGAGACCGCCGTCCTCGTCGATGCCTCGAAGAAAGCCAGGCATATGGTTTTGTCGACGAGCGCATCGCCGACACGACACTCCGCAAACGTGCCTGCGAGGTCCAGTATCTCCCGCAGCTCTTCGCGGCTCGCGTGTTGCAGGGTAAGAAAGCTTCTAGTCTCCAACGACGATCACCCCGTCCTCCCCATCGGCCTCCTCAAGGTTGACCAGCACCCTCTGGCCGCGCGCTGTGGGTACGTTCTTCCCGACGTGGTCGGCCCTGATCGGCAACTCCCTGTGTCCCCGGTCGATGAGGATCGCCAACCGAACGGCGGCCGGCCTCCCCAGTTCGAGAAGCGCGTCCATCGCCGCGCGGGCCGTTCTTCCTGTGTAGAGTACGTCGTCCACGAGCACCACGGTCTTGCCGGTCACGTCGAATGGCACGTCGCTCCCCCTTACTTCAGGGTACCCTTGGTCCAGGTCATCGCGGTGTAGTGTTATGTCCAGGGAACCGACTGGGAGCTCTAGACCCTCGAACTGATGGATGTTGGCGGAGATCCTTCGGGCAATCGGGACCCCACGCGTTAGCACCCCGACGAGCGCGAGGCGGTCGAGGCTCGAAGCGTTTCGTTCCAGGATCTCGTGCGAGATGCGGCGTAGAGAACGGGCGAGTCCGTCCGGGGAGAGCACCTGTGGATGCGCGCGTTGGTGCACGCTGGATCGGTCCAAGCCCTGCCTCCTTCGCGTCTCACGGGACGCCGTTAAAGGATCGGTACGCCGAAGGCAAAGCTACCAGAGGGCGAACGAGCCGTCAAGCCCGGTGGCGAAGTCCCGCAAATCCCCAGGTATCTCTGACCGAAACTCGAGCACCTCCCCGGTGACTGGATGCTCGAAGGACAGACGCTCGGCATGCAGCCACAGTCGGTGTTCGTCGATGGGCGTCCCGTACAGCGGGTCGGAGTATACGGGATACCCGATGGCCGAGAGGTGGACCCGGATCTGGTGCGTCCTACCCGTCTCGAGGCGTACCCGGAGC
This sequence comes from uncultured Rubrobacteraceae bacterium, assembly GCA_963830075.1. Lineage (GTDB taxonomy): Bacteria > Actinomycetota > Rubrobacteria > Rubrobacterales > Rubrobacteraceae > Rubrobacter_D. Next base: position 352,010 of record CAWHLD010000019.1, read on the forward strand.
ATCGCGTGGCCTGCGGCTTCTGCGAGAACTTCGAAGTGTGTGAGCGCCGGTTTCCCGACCCCGGCGGCCATGAGCGTCGGGTTATCCGGGTCGCGGCCGACGGGAGAGTCGATGGTACCCGTCTCGGGCAGGCCCCTCCCAACAACGAGGGCTCTGTAGACGCGATCAACCTGGCGGGCCGACATCATCTCTACGAGCCTGGAGTAAGCCGGCTCGCCCCTGGCCAGCACCATGAGACCCGAGGTGTCGCGGTCGAGGCGATGGACGATTCCTGGCCTGGATGGGTCGTCGCCTCCGGAGATACCTTTTCCAAGGAGCGCGTTCACTAGCGTTCCTGACGGGTTGCCCGCGCCGGGGTGCACGACGAGGCCAGCCGGCTTGTCCACAACGAGCACGGACTCGTCCTCGAAAACCAAGGGGACCGGGATCTCCTCCCGCGACAGACCCACTTCGGGAATTCGGGCCTCGACGAGCTGTCCATCCCTCACCTTGTGTGAAGAAGAGACGGCCTCACCGTCGACGATCAAGTCTTTGTCCTTGATCAGACGCTGCACCAAACTCCGGCTCATCCCGAGACGGCTGGCGGTCAGCCGGTCTAGACGCTCACCGGCCTCTGCCGCGCTAACCGCGAAGCTCCGGTCCGGCACAACGCTAACGGAGAAGCCCGCCCAGGACCACTTTCACTCGGTCCCTACTCGCGGCGGCGCAGAAAGCGGCTGGCCCGGGAGACGCGGTTGTCCCCCTGCTTGCCCTCTTCCTTCTCGAAGAACTCTTGCGAGCTACTCTCCTCGGCCAGCGCCGGCTCCTCCCGCTCGACCTCCGCCTCGGGCTCGGTGGCTTCCTCGACGGTCGCGGTCTCGTCTACCGCGGCTACCGGCTCGACCTCGGGCTCGACGACCTCGGGCTCGCCGGCTGGCGCCTCTTCGGGCTCTGGTTCTCCGGCGAGGGGCCCATACTCTTCGGGCCGTAGAACCCCAGTCGGTTGCTCATCGGCCGCAAGGTCTTCTTCCTGAACCTCGGACTGTTCGGGGACGACGTCCGCGACCGCGGGCTCTTCCGCTAATGGAGGCTCGTCCGGGGCTGGTTCCGTTTCGATAATCTGGGTGGCGTCTGGGTCTTCTTCGACGGCCTCCACCTCGGTCTCGCTGACCTCGGTTTCGGCGATCCCAGGTTCGACGACACCGGGTTCCAGATCGACCAGGTCGGGGTCTGTAAGGTCGCCCTCGGCCTCGTCACCGATCTTCTCTTCGCCGATCGTCGGTGCCGCCTCTCGTGCGATCCTCGCCTCTTCCTGGGCGGCCTCGTGGGCTACGGCGATGGACTCTGTGTCCAGGCGTTCGCGCAGGGAGGCTTCGATCTCCCTGGCCGAGGATATTTCCATGTTCTCCATAATGTCCATGTAGGTTTTCAGGAGGAGGCGGAAGTCGTTCGTGAAGCTCTTCTTCGCCTCCTGCAGCGCCTCGTAGGAGTCCTGCACACGCTCTATGCGCGACGAGGAGTCGGCGAGCATCTGGTGCGAGCGCGTCTGGGCCTCCCTGATCGTAAAGTCAGCCTCCCTCTGGGCGCTCTGGCGCAGGTCCTCGGCCTCGCTGGTCGCGGCCCGGCGCAGGTCGTTCGAGGCCTGCTCCGCGTGGACGAGGGCCGCCCGAATAGAACCCTCCAGGTCCTCGAACTGCTGCAGCCTGTCGCGCAGGCTGGAGACCTCCTCGCGCATCCTCTGGTTCTCCGTGTAGTTGCGCTCGAACTCGTCTGCAACGGCGTCGAGAAAGTCGTCGACCTGGTTCGCGTCGTAGCCGCGGAAGCCGTTCTTGAACTCCTTACGCCTGATATCTATGGGTCGTATAGGCATCTCTTTCACCCCGTCACAGGTCGGATAAAGTTTGCAATGATTATCAACAGCAAAGTCCTGGCTATGGAGAGCCCCAAGATAGCGATTATGGGCGAGAGGTCTATCCCGAACCCGCCGAGCTGCAACGTCGGCACACGGCTCCTAATGGGCATCAGTATTGGGTTTGCCACCGCCTTGACCGCGTCGTAGATGGCCTGCATGACCGTGCTCGAGGGGTAGCCCGGGAACCAGGAAAACAGGATCGAGGCGATAATGAAACCAAACAGGATATAGTAGGTGTAGGTTACCGCCCCGGAGAGCAGGGCCGCCACGGAAAACCCGAACTGCTGCAGCAGGGCAGTCGTCACTCGCCGAGCCCTCTCGCCTTTTCGGTAGCGGCCTCGACCCCGTCGTAGACCGCGGCCACGAAACCTGCTTTCTCCATCGCGACGAAAGCGGCGGCCGTCGTTCCGCCTGGTGTCATCACCTCGTCGCGTACCTGGTGGGCGCTGCGTTCTTTCAACAGCACCGACGTCCCGCCGATGGTGCCGATCACCAGCCTGCGCGCCACGTCGCGCGGTATGCCCTCCCTGACGCCGGCCTGTATCAGGGCGTCGGCGAAGAGCGCGACGTAGGCCGGTCCCGAACCGTGCAGGGCCGTCGCCGCGTCGAAGAGGCGTTCCGGCAGCTCTTGCACGTCACCGACGTGGCGGAAGATATCCGCTACCGTAGGAAGCGCGGCCCGGCCCTCCTCGTTGGAGGTGATTACGGCAGAGCCAAGCCCCACGGAGGCGCACACGTTCGGCATCACGCGCAGGACCGCGGTTCCCCCTGGCAGGCTCTCGGAGATACGGGCGATAGAGACGCCGGCGGCGACGCTGGTGACGGATTTGTCTGTATCTCGGAAGGAAGGGGAGATCTCCTGCATCACCTGTGTGACGTCCCAGGGTTTCACGGCGACGATCAGGAGGTCGCTGGCTTCGGCGAGCTCGCGGTTGGAGGAGGTGGTGCGTATGCCGTTCTCTGTGTAGAGCCTCAGTTGTTCGGGATGAATATCGCTTACGCCGAGGTCGAAGCCGCCTGACTCGGCTAGCCTGAGGAGGAGAGAGCCCCCGATCTTGCCCGCTCCAATTATCCCGACCTTCGTCAAAGTACCCCTCGGAGGCTCCTAGAGCTGGTTGAAGAACGCCCGCTCGGCGATACGCTTGCGCTCCTCAGCGCTCACCTCGACGTCGCGCGGCGTGAGCAGGAAGACCCTGTTGGCGACCGACTGGATGTTCCCGTCGAGCGCGTAGGTCAGCCCGGAGCAGAAGTCAACCATCCTCCTCGATAGGTCCCCGTCCACGCTCTGGAGGTTCAGGATCACCGGCTGTTGCCTCTTGAAGCGGTCGGCCAGGTTCTGGGCGTCGTTGAAACTCGAGGGCTCGAGGACGCTGACGCGTGTGGTGCGCTGGTCGGGGACGGGCCTGAGATGCGCAGGAGGAGGGTTCTGATTGCTGTAGCGCTCTCCCCTGTCCGAGGACTCGCTGCCGAAGAGGTCTCCGAGCGAGGTACCGAAGGCCGAGGAACGCTCGGCCCGGCCGAGGCGCCTTACGGTCGGCCCCGGCTCGGCGCTCCTCGAGCCGTTCACGTACTCCTCGTTCTCATACCTGCGATCCTCTTCCTCTTCGTCCTCGTAGTAGTCCTCGTCATCGACACCGAACCCGAACCAGGCCGCGATCCGGTCCAGACGGTCCCTAACTCCCATCCTGCCTCCTTACGGGCCCATCCTCCTCTATTAGCATCCGCCCGATCCTGACTAAGGTCGCTCCCTCTTCGACCGCCACCCCATAGTCATCACTCATGCCCATGGAGAGTTCCGAGAGATCGTAGTGCGGACTCCAACTTTCTCGTAGCCTATCACGGATCGCGCGAAGTTTCGCGAAAACATAGCGCACGTCTTCGGGGTCTTCGACTTGCGGGGCGATGGTCATGAAACCCTTGGGCCTGACCAGCCCCTCGGTCTTCGTCGCGGCCTCCAGGAGCGCCTCGACCTCCCCCTCGGAAACACCGTACTTGGACGCCTCGTCGGCCACGTTGACCTGTATGAGTACGTCGGTTCCGCTTTCGGGAGCCCTCTTGGAGATCTCGTCAATGAGGCGCTCTGAGTCCACGGAGTGTATAAGGTCGACCCTCGGTACTACGGTCTTCGCCTTGCGCCTCTGCACATGCCCGATGAAGTGCCACTCGAAGCGCTCCCCGAAGAGCTCCTGTTTCTCTACCAGGTCCTCGGCCCTGTTCTCGCCCACGAGCTCCACGCCTGCCTCAGAGATAGCCGCGAGCTGCTCGGGGGCGTAGTACTTGGTGGCGACGAGCACACGGACATGCTCTCCGGCACGACCGCTGCGCTCCTGAGCCGCCTGTATGTTCCGGCGTACGACGTCCAGCCGCTCGCGCATGCCCGCCGCCATCACGCGCCCGTTCACCCCGCCTCCCTCACGACCGAGGCGAGGTTGCGTCCCGTGTGGGGGCCTTGCTTGCGGTGGGAGTAGAACAGTTCTGGAATACACCCGCTACACAGCCCCAGGTCATGCACCTCGACCCCGGCGCGTTCGAGGTCGATCCTGATGCAGTCCTGCAGGGAGAGATATCGGCCTGAGACGACTTCCTCCCCGAACTCCCGGGAGAACGCCCGCGCGAGATCTTCGGACACCTCGTAGCAGCACCGGCGGACCGACGGCCCGATGTAGGCGCGCGCCGCTGATTCTCCGAGCCGTCGCGCTGCTTTCCCCGAGACACCCGCCAGGGTGCCGCGCCAGCCGGAGTGGACCATCCCGACCTCACGCCCGCCGATGAGGGCGATTGGAACGCAGTCGGCGACGGCCACCGAGAGGCAGAGGTCGGTCTGCTGCGTGACGAGCGCGTCGGCCTCACCGGCGACGCCCGGTTCGGAGACGGCGAGAACGATGTCTCCCGCGACCTGGCGGACCCACGCCGCCGGCCGCCCGGACATCGCTTCCCGGATGATCGAGAGGTTCTCATCGACCGCGTCAGCGTCGTCGCCGACTTTCTTGGAGACGTTGAGGGAGTCGTACGGAGACTCGGAGACGCCCCCGAGACGGGTGAAGAAGAAGACGCCAGCCCCGTATGGCGCCGGGTCAGGTGTGAAATAGACGGCGCCCCCGCCCGCGGTCCTCATCGCGGCGGGGGCGTGGTATTCGGTGCGGGTATTCGCCTTGCGCACGCCCTGGCGCTGGCCTACCGGCGCCGCAGGAAGGCCGGTATGTCCAGTACGTCTCCCGTCTCCGAGGAGACGGCGGGCTCCTCCTGCTGCTGTTGAGCCGGGTCGGCCACAGCGCTACGCTCTGACCGGCGGGCGTTGGCGAGGCGCTGGTCGAAGCCCGTGGCGATCACGGTCACGCTCACCCTGTCGCCGTTGTTCTCGTCGATGACGGCACCGAAGATCAGGTTCGCGTCCTGGTGCGCCGCGTTGTGCACGATCTCCGCCGCCTCGTTGACCTCGAAGAGCCCGAGATCGGGCCCGCCGGTGATGTTCAAGATGATCCCCGTAGCCCCATCGATGCTCGCCTCGAGCAGGGGGCTGGAGATGGCCGTCTTGGCGGCCTCTGGGCCCCTCGTCTCGCTGCTCGACTCGCCGATGCCCATAAGGGCCGAGCCGGAGTCGTGCATGATCGTGCGCACGTCGGCGAAGTCCAAGTTGATGAGACCGGGCACCGTGATGAGGTCCGTGATGCCCTGGACGCCCTTCCTTAGGATGTCGTCGGCCATCTTGAACGCGTCCATCATGCTGGTCCGCTTCTCGGCGACTTGAAGCAGCCTATCGTTGGGGATGATGATGAGGGAGTCGACGTTCTCCTTGAGGCGCTTGATGCCCTCCTCGGCGTACGTCGAGCGCCTGCGCCCCTCGAAAGCGAAGGGCCGCGTGACGACCCCAACGGTCAGCGCCCCCGAGTCCCTGGCGATCTTGGCCACAACCGGGGCTGCCCCCGTGCCGGTCCCGCCACCCTTGCCGGCGGTGACGAAAACCATATCGGCCCCGCGCAACGCCTCCTCGATCTCCGCCTTGTTCTCCTCGGCCGCCTCCATCCCGATCTTCGGGTCGGCGCCGGCGCCGAGACCGCGTGTGATCTTCTCCCCTATGTGTATCTTCTGGTCAGCATCACACATCTGGAGAGCCTGAGCATCCGTGTTCACCGCAATGAACTCAACCCCCTGCAAACCGGAGTTGATCATGCGGTTCACGGCGTTGGTTCCTCCCCCGCCAATGCCGACAACTTTTATGACCGCCAGATAATTAGTCGCCGCGTCCAACATGCCTGTCTAACCCTCCATCACACGCTCTTTAAAGGTCCCCGGTTCTACTTTCCCCGGAACCAGCCCTTGACCGCCTCCACTATGCTACCAAAACTGCCAGTCCCTGCACCTTTACCCTCTGGTGTAGGGTCATCGTTACTGGCCGAGAAGTATAGCAGACCGACGGACGTTGCATACTGAGGTTTCTGTACAGGTTTAACCTCTCCCCTGACCCTGCGTGGGACCGCGGTCCTTGCGCGCATACCGAGAGCGTCTTCTGCGAGCTCGGTCATACCGTCGAGAAGGGAGCCGCCGCCGGTCAGAACGACGCCGCCCGGGACGAGGTCCCTCATACGGGCCTGGTCGAGGGAGTCGCGCACGTAGTCGAAGAGTTCGCGGGCTCGGTACTCCAGGATCTGGCTGATAAAGCTGGCGTTGTAGTGGCGGTCGTCGAGTTTTACGGCGGCCACGGAGTCGACAGCGTCGGAGAGGGTGGTACCGTAGCGCAGCTTGAGCTCTTCCGCCTTGTGTTGGGGGACCTTGAGGCCGTACGCGACGTCTGAAGTAAAGCTCTCGCCACCGATAGGTATCACGGCGGTGTGCGTAAGCGCCCCGCGGTAGAAGGTTGCTATATCGGTGGTACCGCCGCCGATGTCTAGTAGCACGACGCCGGCCTCACGGTCCGCATCGAGCAGGCACGCCTCGGCGGAGGCAAGCGGCTCGAGTACGATCCTCGAGGCTGTTACCCCGCAGTCCTCGACGGCGCGCATCAGGTTCTGGATGCTCGAGACCGCCCCGCTCACGACGTGGGCGCGCATGGTCACCTTGCGGGCGGCGAGGCCTGCTGGGTTCTTGACGCCCTCCGATCCGTCGAGCACGTAGCCGCGGGGGACGACGTGTAGCACCCTTTCGTCCTCGTGGAGGTCGAGTTGCCTGGCCTCCTGCTCCAACCTGCGGACGAAACGGTCGGTGACCGTAAGGTTCCTACTGCGGTTCAGGAGGGTGACCTCCTGGTTGAAGGAGGAGATGTGGCTGCCCGCGATGCCGACGGTAACCGGACCGCCGCGGACGCCGCAGGCGTCTACCGCCTCGGCGATGGAGTCGGCGGCGGCCTTGCGGTCTACGACTACCCCCCGCTTGAGCCCGTAGCTCGGCGCCTCCCCCATTGAGAGGACCTCCACCCAGCCCCGCCGGGGATCGACTCGACCGGCAAGTGCCACTACCTTCGTGGTACCCACGTCTATCCCGTAAACCAGCGACGCCGCCACGTTCCGTTAGCCCCTGGTGTCGCTTTTCGCGTTTCCCGGGACCGGTGCGCCGACGACCACCCTGCCCGGCGAACGCAGGTCAAAGACCCTGGCATCGGGATGCTGGGCCATGATGTTCTCCAACGCAACGGCCTGACGATCGCTGACGTCCCTGGAGAAGATCACAGACCGGCCCTCAACCGTAGTCGTGATGCCTTCGGCATCGATCTCGTCCACCGAGTCAAGACCAATCCCGGTTTCGTGCAACGTGTTCGCGAACTCCAAGATCTCCCTTACCTGGTCGCGATCCAACTCCATCCGGTCGAGACTCGCTCCCCCGAGCCCCGGAAGCTCCCTGCCATCGGACGACAGGATGATCTCCCGTCCATCTGCCTCCGCGTACAGCATAGGCCGACGCTCCTCAACCTGAACGGTAACTATACCGGACTTCCAGCTCTCGTTCACCTTCGCACTCTCAACCCAAACATTAGACTCTACTTTATCCTCGAGCAGTTGCTTATTGAGGGTAAGTAGGCTCGCGTGGTCGGCGAGTGCGTCTGCAACGCTGGATTCGTCGTACATGCGGGCGCCTTCGACCCTGACGCCCTTAACGGGGAAGCTAAGGTAGGTGATCAAGAGTACTGTGAGGGTAGTTATGGCGGCCACGGCCGCCGAGATCAGGATAGCGCGCAGGGTACGGGTCAGGGTTTTATCCCTCCATCTTCGAGTATGTCGAGCAGGCTCTCGCCCACTTGCGAGATGTCTCCTGCGCCGAGGGTCAGCACGAGGTCGCCCTTCTCGGAGATGTTCTGGAGCACCCATGGAATGGCGTCTTGCTGGGGTATGTAGTAGACCTCGGGGTGTCCGCGTGTCTCGCAGATGGCGTCCACTATGAGCTTCCCGTTAACTCCAGGCTGTGGCATCTCGCCCGCGCCGTAGACCTCGGTGACGAGCACGGCGTCGGCCGAGGTGAACGAGTTACCGAACTCCCTGTAGAGCGCCCGGGTACGGGAATAACGGTGCGGTTGGAAGACCGCTATCACACGCCCGCCGTTAGACATGGTAGAGCGGGCCGCGGCGAGCGTCGCCGCGAGCTCCGTCGGATGGTGGGCATAATCGTCGACGACGCGCACGTCGGCACGCTCACCCTTGAGCTGGAAGCGCCGGCGCACGCCCCCGAAGTTCTCGAGCGTACGGGCCGCCTCGTACGCGTCGTAGCCGAGCCAGCGGGCCACCCCCGCTGCGGCCAGTGAGTTGAGGACGTTGTGGCTGCCGTAGACGCCTAGCACGACCTCGCCGCGTCTCTCGCCGTACTCCACAAGGACATAGCTATTAGGACCAATTATCTCCGCCTGCAAGTCCCCGGAGTTTAGGCCGTAGGTGATCACGGGACACGGAGCGTCGGCGGCTACCCCCATGCAGCATGGGTCGTCGGAGCAGGTGATCAGGGCCCCGTCCTCGGGCAACGGGCTTATGAACTGCCCGAAGGTCTCGATGACGTCGTCGAGGGACGAATAGAAGTCTGGATGGTCGAACTCGATGTTGGTGACCACGGCGGCCTGGGGCGTGAGGTAGAGGAAAGACCTGTCACTCTCATCGGCTTCGGCGACGACGAGGTCGGATTTCCCGAACGCCACGTTGCTCCCGATATCGTTCAGCTCGCCGCCAATGAGGGCCGTCGGGTTCTCGCCCAGGGCCCCGAGCACGTGCGCCGTCATGCTCGTCGTCGTCGTCTTGCCGTGGGTCCCGGCGACGGCGACGCTGCGGTTGCCCTCCAGTATCCACGCGAGGGCCGCGGCACGTGGTATCACGGGGATCGACCTCCGCCTGGCCTCCAGGAGCTCGGGGTTCGTCGTTGGTATTGCCGTCGAGATCACGACCTGCTCGGCGTCCCCGACCTGATCCGCCGAGTGCCCTATGTGGACCTCGATCCCAGCCTCACGCAACCTCCGCGTGTACGGTGACTCCTTGAGGTCCGATCCGGTAACGTCCTGACCCCGGCTAGCGAGAACCTCCGCGATACCGCTCATCCCGGCCCCGCCGATACCGATCATGTGTATCTTCATCTGGCCCATTCCTTCCCTCGGGCGCGCAGCAACCTCTCGGCCACCTCGCCCGCGGCCTCGGGGGTAGCGAGCGCGCCGATACGCCCGGCGAACTCTTCCCGCCGCCCGTCGTCATCCAGCAGGGCCTCGACGCGGCCGCGCAGCGCCTCAGCGCCGACCTCGGCATCTAGCATCAACTCCGCCGCTCCCCTCTGCGTAAAGTACCTGGCGTTGCGCAGCTGATGGTTCCCTGTAGCATACGGAAACGGAATCAGGATGGCCGCCCGTTTTGCAGCGGCGATATCGAACAGCGAACCAGCGCCGGCCCGGCTCACGACCACGTCGGCGGCTGCCAGGTACGGTCCGATGTCGCTGACGTACTCCAGGATTCGGTGCCGCGCGTTGTCTGTGGAGAGCCGCGAGAAGTCCCTGCGGCCCGAGATCTGAACTACCGAGTAGGGCGTCGTTCCCCGGAACGCCTCGGCTGCCGCGAGGTTGATCCTGAGCGCACCTCCACTCCCCCCGAAGACGAGGACGACGGGAGGCTCGAGACGGAGCTCGCGCAAGGCCTCCTCTCGCGAGGCGCCGAATATCCCTGGCCTCGTAGGCATGCCGACCCGCACAGTGCGCCCGAGGCTTGCCTCCGCTTCGGGAAACGCGACGAACGTCGCCGCCGTAAAGCGGCTCGCCAGCCGGTTGTGGCGACCGGGGACGGAGTTCTGCTCGTGCAGGTACGTCGGTACCCCGAGGCCGCGCGCAGCCACGACGGCCGGGGCGCTCGCGTAACCTCCCACCCCGAGCACGGCCCGCGGCCTCAGTTTTTGTATTATGCGTGCACAACGCTGGATTGCCTTTATGGAGCGCAGGGCCGCGCGTGCCTGCTTTATCGGGTTTCCGGCGAACGCGGTGAGGGGGAGGGCGTGGAGGGTGAAGCCTTCCTGCGGGACGAGATCACTTTCGATTCCGGATTCGGATCCTATGAACTCGACCACGGCGCCCCTATCTCTCAACTCAGCCGCCACGCACAGCGCGGGGATAGCGTGCCCCCCCGTGCCGCCGCCGGCGATCAAGATTCTTGGCCGCGCGTGGTTTGATCTCTCTGGCTCTCTCACTGTCCTCCGAAATCCTGTAGAGGATGCCTACGGCGGCGAAGCATACCAGGAGGCTCGAGCCGCCGTAGCTCACGAACGGGAGCGTCATCCCTGCGAGCGGGAGTACAACCATGGCCGCCCCCATGTTGAAGATCGCCTGGACGGTCAGCACCGTGGTCAGGCCGGCCGCGACGCACCTGGCCATCACCGAGGGAGCGCGGACTGCGATTCTCAAGCCGGCCAGCGCGATAAACACGAAGGCGGCGATCACGGCGACCATCCCGATCAGGCCCAACTCCTCCCCGATCAGGGCGAAGATCATATCCGTACCGATCTCGGGCACGTACGGACCCTGTCCGCCAGACCCGGCGCCGGATCCGAAGAACCCACCAGCCTTTATGGCGACCATGGATTGGACCACCTGGTAGCCGGAGCCGTCCGTGGCCGCCCAGGGGTCTAAAAAAGTGAAGAACCGCTCGCGCCTGTAGGGCTCGAGCAACATCATCCCAGCCACGGCCACAAGTCCTAGCAGCCCAGAGAGGATCAGATCCCTCGTCCTGATCTCGGAGGCCCACAGGACACCGGCGACGCCGGAGAGCAGGATGACAGACGTGCCGAAATCCGGTTCGATCAGAACCAGACCGAAGAGCGCTCCGACCATCGCAAGGGGTTTGAAGGGTAGCCCGGAACCTGGGGGAAGACGGGCAACCGCGCAACTAAGTACGAGCACGGCCGCGAGCTTCGCGAACTCCGCGGGCTGGAGGCTCACAGGGCCGAGGTCCAGCCATCTCCTGGCGCCGTTTATCTGGGTCCCAATTCCCGGTATGAGGACGGCTACCAGCCCCAGAAGGGCCATCAGGTACAGGGCCGGGGCGTATCTGCGCCACGCCGTGTACCGTACACGGCTCACGGCGAAGAACACGGCCACCCCGAAGACCATGTGCCCGATACGCACCAGCAGGTAATGCGTCCCGACCTCTCTGTATGTCGCCGAGTAGACCATGACCAGACCCAGCAGAGAGAGGCCGAGCGCCACGAGGAACAGGTTCGCCCGCAGGCTACTCATAGTCCCACGGCCCCTCGATTTGCGGCGATCTCCCGCGCGAACCTGGCGAACGCGTCGCCCCGCTCGGCGTATCCGGAGAACTGGTCGAAGCTCGCACACCCCGGCGAGAGCAGGACGACCTCACCAGGTCTTGCAAGCGCCTTGGCCCTCTCCACGGCTTCTTCGAGGGTAGTGGCCCGGTAAACCACGTCCCTGTAGCCTTCTTCTTCGAGGTAGTCTGCGATGCGCGGTCCGGCCTCGCCCTGGGACAAAACTGCCCGGCACTTTTCCAGGACGGGCAACAACTCCGAGAAGTCCGTTCGCTTCTCCGAGCCGCCGAGAATGAGCACTACCGGCACGTCGAAGCTCTGGAGGGCGGCGGCGACAGCGGCCGGGTTGGTGGCCTTGGAGTCGTCCACGTAGGTGACGCCCGCTACTTCTGCGGCGACCTGCAAGCGATGCGGCGTGGGCTCGTAACCGAGCAGCGCCGCCCTTATCTCCGCGCGTCCGGCACCTAGTTTCTCCGCCGTCGCTGCGGCGAAGAGCGCGTTCTCGTAGTTGTGCTTACCAGCGAAGCGCAACTCCGACGCGTCGGCCAGATGCGTGCCATGGAGGAACAAACGCCCGTCCCTTACCGCCGTATCGCCGCGTCCGATGACGAGTACCTCGGCCTCGAGGCCGTCTTTGGCGCCGCGTCCGATGGGGTCCTCGGAGTTGAGAAGGGCAAGGTCGTCCGCCTGCTGCGCCTCGAAGATACGAAGTTTATCGCCCACGTACTCCTCGAAGGAGGTGTGCCAATTGAGGTGGTCGGCCCTCACGTTGAGGAGCGCGGCGACCTCGAAACCGGGTTTCTCGAGGTAATGCAACTGGAAAGAGGAGACTTCCAGAACGAGGAGCCCGGCGCTGCGCACCTCCTCGACGCACCCGGTGAGGGGTCTCCAGGAGTTGCCGGCGACGGCGTGTGGTATGCCCGAAGCTTCGAGCATGTGCTGGATCATGCCAACGACCGTCGTCTTCCCGTTCGTACCCGTGACGGCCGCCACACGCGCGTCGCCGCCGAGCAGCTCGAGGCCTAGGCCGACCTCGGAGACGATGGGGACGCCGCGCGCTTCGGCGGCCCGCAACACGTGGCTTTGGGGGCTGATACCGGGGCTAACTGCCACCCTGTCCACGCCGTCTAGGACCTCAGGGGTAGCGCCGAGGACGCCTGGCACCTCGAGCAAGGCCACGATCTCGCGCAGCCTCTCGTCATCTCTGTTATCTGCGACCAGCACGTCTTCGCCGCGCCCCGTCAAGGCCCTGGCGGCAGCTACGCCCGAGTCACCGAGCCCGTAAACCAGCGTCCTCACCGGCTCACCCGGCCGCGTTGTAGAGGAAGATGTAGTAGAGGAAAAACCCTATAGAAGAAAAGGCGGCCTGGGCGATCCAGAACCGGATCACGACCTTGTTCTCATCCCAACCGAGAAACTCGAAGTGGTGGTGAATCGGGGCCATCTTGAAGACCCTGCGTCCCGTGAGCTTGTAGACGAAGACCTGGATTATCACGGAGGCGGCCTCGATCACGAAGAGCCCCCCGACGATGGGCAGGAGGAGCTCTGTCTTGGTCAGGACAGCGGCTGCGGCGAGGACGCCACCTATCGCCAGGGAGCCCGTATCGCCCATAAAGATCTCGGCCGGGTGGGAGTTGTACCAGAGGAATCCGACGATAGCCCCGACCATCGCACCGCAGATCACCGCGACGTCGTACTGGCGCTCGAGGAAGGCTATCGCGGTGTAGGCAAGCAGCGCAATAGCCGCCGCCCCCGCGGCGAGCCCGTCGAGGCCGTCCGTGAGGTTCACGGCGTTGGTGGTGCCCGCGATAACGAGCAGCAAAAAGACGCTGAAGAGCGCGATCCCAACGATCCCGGGTCCAAGAACGAGGCTCCGGTCGAAGTAGGGCACGAGCACGGTCTGGGTGACGCCCACGTAGCGCACGGCGAGGACGTCGGCCAGAACGACCGCCAGGGTCAAGAGAAGGAACTTGTAGCGCGCGCTCAAACCCTCGGGCCGCTTTTTGGAGATCTTCTGCCAGTCGTCGTAGAACCCGATGCCCGCGACCACGGCGACCAAGAGCAGCGTTGTCAGCGTGGCCACGTTAGCCCGCGCCACCACCACGAGCGCCCCCAATAAGCCCGTCAGCATCACGATGCCACCCATCGTCGGGGTGCCGGCTTTGATGAGGTGCGTCTGCGGCCCTTCTTCGCGCACGAACTGCCCGAACTTGCGCGACTGCAAGAACGAGATGAACTTCGAGCCGAGGAGCACGGTTACGAGAAATGCCACAGCCGCCGCGAGTACAACGCTAAACAAGAGCTAAACTTTCCCTCAACCTACGGGTAAGCGCGTCGAGCCCGACCCCGCGCGAACCTTTGACGACAAGGTAATCTCCACCCCGCAGGTCCTCACGCACGGCTTCGGCGGCCGTCGCGGCGTCAACGTAGAACAGGGTCTTACCCGAGAAAGCTTCGGCGTACCAGCGGGCCTCGTCCCCGACGCAGACAAGCAGGTCCACGCCGACCTCAGCCGCGAGTTCACCGGCTTCGCGATGGTACTCGCGGGCACAGGGCCCGAGCTCGAACATCCCGCCGAGCACCACGACGAGGCGTCTTCCCTGCCTCGTTGCCTGTTCCGCGCCGTATTCCAGCACGGCGGCGACGGAGGCGGGGGAAGCGTTGTACGAGTCGTCGTAGACCACGATGTCATCCCTGAGCCTGTATACGTCGCCGCGAAGCCCGGTGCGTCGAAGCCGTGACAGGCCGCGGGCTGCGGTTTGAAGATCTAGCCCGAGGGCGAGCGCGCCACCGAGGGCGGCGAGGAGCGGCTCCACGAGGTGCGTCCCGAAAACGGGCGAACGGACCTCGGCCGACTCGTCGCCGATTTTGGCAACGAAGCGGAGGCCTTCGTCTCTTCCTTCGATTTCTGACGCGACGAGGTCCGCACGGCCTTTGGTATCCGCCTTTGTGTCGCCGTCGTCGCGGGCGAAGGAGATCCGGCGCCCCAAGTCCCGGCCCGACCCGGTCGCCGCCTCGGGCGCGCCGGAGGGGGCGATCAGGGTCCCTGACTGGGGGAGGGCGAGGGCGAGCTCTCCCTTCGCCGCGGCGAGGGCTTCAAGCGACCCGAAGGAGTCGAGGTGCACCGGCGAGATGGCCGTCAGGACACCGACCTCAGGTGGGGCGATACCGCATAGGTGCTCTATGTCCCCGGCGTGGGTTGCGCCCATCTCAAGGACCAGGACCTCGGTGCGGGAATCGGCGGAGAGTACGGTGAGGGGAAGCCCGATCTCGTTGTTCAGGTTCCCTGCCGTCGCCGAGACACGCTTCCCGGCGTGCCTGAGGATGGTCGCAAGGGCATCCTTCGTCGTGGTCTTGCCCACGGTGCCGGTGATCCCCACGACGGTGGGCAGAGGGGCGTCCTCGCGGAGGAGGGTCCACCGGGCGAGGCCTTGTAGGGCCTTCTCGGGGTCCTCGACGACGAGCGTCGGCACGTCTAGTTGCCTGGTTGCGACCGTGGCCACCGCGCCGCGCAGGTGGGCCTCGGGGGCGAAGTCCGCGCCGTCGGTGCGACCGCGCAGGGCGAAGAAGAGGTTGCCTTCGCGGACCTTTCGGGAATCCGTTGCCGCGCCGCCGACGACGGCGTTCGCATGGGAAGCGGGAGGCTCGGTGCCCATAGCCCGCGCGACCTCTGCGAGGGTAGCTGGCCTCACCAGAGCGGCTCCTCGGCCTCGAAGCCTCTACGATCGGGCGGGACGTTGAAGTAGCCTAGTGTAAACGTCATCACCTCACGGAAGGCGGGCACGGCGACAACCTCTCCCCAGTAAGAGGTCTTTGGCTCGTCCACGGCTATCAGCATCAAATACTCTGGGTCGGTGGCTGGGGCGAAACCCACAAAGGAGGCCACGTACTCGTCTCCGTACGTCCCCGTCTTCGGGTCTACTTTCTGCGAGGTCCCCGTCTTGCCGGCCACGGAGTAGCCGGAGATCTGGGCGAAGTGGCCCGATCCTTCGTCGACGACCCCCTGCAACATCTCGCCTACTATAGCCGAGGTCTCCTCGCTTATCACCCGGGGTCCCCTCTCGGACGGGGCACTCTGCTCGGCGACGTGCGGGGTTACCCTGTGGCCGCCGTTGACGAGGGTGGCGTAGCCGGAGACGAGCTGCAAGGGCGTCACGGTGAAGCCCTGTCCGAAGGGTATGTTACCGATCGAGATACCACTCCAGTCTTTGTAGGCCGGGACGATCCCAAGATCCTCCCCCCAGAGTTCGACACCCGTCGGCTTGCCGAAGCCGAAGGCAAGCATGCGTTCGTAGAGCGTCTTCCCGCCCATCTTCATGGCGACCTTTGTGGCGCCGACGTTGCTCGAGTGCTCGAGCACACCCCCGGGGGTAAGTATCTCGGTCTCATGGGGCTTGGAATCGTAAATCACGTGATCGGCCACGGTCATGTGATCCGGGACCACGAACTTGTCTTGCGTCGAGACCGCCCCTTCGTCGAGGGCGGAAGCCACGGTGAAGGCCTTGAAGGTGGAACCCGGCTCGTAAGGGTCCGTGAGCACCCGGTTCCGCTGATCGTCTATGGGGACCTCGTCGAAGGCGTTATTGTCGTAGGCCGGCGTGTTGGCGAGGGCGACTATGGCCCCGTCATCGACGCGCATGACCACCCCGACGGCGCTCTTGGCCTTGCTCTCCTCAACGGCTTTCCCGAGGGCTTTCTGCAGCTCCTGTTGTACTGCTGAGTCGACTGTTAGCTTTACGTCCTCGCCGCTCTTCAACTGCTCATCGAAGCGGGCCTCGACCCCTCCGAAGGCCTCTCCGTAATCGTTGGCGTGCCCCACGAGGTGGCTTGCGAGCGTACCGTTCGGATAGATCCTCTCGGTGTCGGGTGCTGTGGTGATGCCTTCGAGTCCCATGGCCTGAACCCTGGCGGCGGTCTCGGGCTTTATGCTCGTGGCAACGACGCTGTATCCCGTGAGCTGGTCTTTGGCGTCACGCTTGCGGAGCGCGGCCTCAATCTCCCGCTCGCTGCGGCCGGTCTCCGGGCCGATCACGGCTTCGAGCTCCCTGGCCGTCGCCCCAGGGTCCCCGATCTGATACGGGGTTGCGATGACACGCGCGACCTCGAGGCTGGTGGCGAGTTCCCTTCCGTCAGCGCTGACGATGCTGCCGCGCGTCGGCGGGGCGGCCTGAGTCCCTTCCCAACTCTGTTCCGCTGCGAACGCCCTGTACGCTTCGTCTTCCGTGAGGCTGATGTGCACGGCCCTGGCGCCCAGGAGCAGCCCGCTCACGACGAACACGGCGGCGACGGTCCACAACCGCTTGTGACCAACGGTACGTGTTCCGCCGGTTGCGCGAGACACACGCGGCCCCCGTTTCCCGGCACCACTCCGCCTTTTTCCAGCGAGGGGGATGACGTTGCCGCGCGGGGTACTGCGGTCTCGGTTTTTGGTGCGAGGGGGGGCAACCTTGCCACGGCCGCGCTTCGCGTTACGACGCCCTGGCCGATCAACGTTGCCGCTAATCCCCCCTTTCTTGTTGTGTCCCATCGTGTATCCCATCCTCCGCTTTGGTATTTGCGCTTTCTCCGTAAACCCTCAGGGCTTCGCTACCGGGCTCACTCATGCCGAGCTTTTCTGCGCGCTCCCGGATCCTCGCCGAGCCCGACAACTCGGTGACCCTGACCTCGAGCCTCTCCCCCTCATCCGTGGCCCTGTCGAGTTTCACGCCAAGCTCGGCGGCCCTGGTATCGAGTCCCGCGGCGACCGTGTGCAGATAGACGCTCCCCAGCATCAAGAGCACGGGCACCACCACGAGCATCGCGAACCGGCGACGCCGGCCAGCGGCCTTCCGCTGCAACGCGCGCTTCGACAACCGGTCAGGGGCGTTCTCCCTAACCGGCCACGCAGGCTGCGTAGGTAGCGTGGCCCTGTACCTGCGCTGCGGAGCGGCCATCAGCCGTCGTCCTCCGAAGGTTCTGCCGTCCTCGTCGCCGCCCGTAGCCTGGCCGAGGCGCTGCGCGGGTTCTCCCCAACCTCGCGCTCTGAAGGCCGCAAGACGGCGCCCCGCCTGAAGATGGGCCGCGCGCCGCAAACGCAGACCGGCAGCTCGGGCGGACAGACACAACGTCCCTCTCGCGTCGAGATGAAGCGCTTGACGAGGCGGTCTTCTCCAGAATGGAACGTAACGACCACGAGCCTTCCTCCAGGCACGAGAAGCTGTTCCGTCGCATCCAGGGCCCGGCCAAGGCCCCCGATCTCGTCGTTGACCGCGACACGCACCGCCTGGAAGACCCTCTTGGCCGGGTTGCCGCCCTTCTCTTTCCAACCCACGGCGGCCCTCACTGCCTGGTACAGGTCCGTCGTAACCGCGAGCGGCCTCCGGTAAACGACCGCCCGCGCCACCCTGCGCGCCTCGCCGCGCGGGGCATCCCCGTACTCGGAGAGCACCCGCGCCAACTCCCCGACCTCGACCGTGTTCAGATACTCGGCCGCGGACACCCCCGAGCCAGGGTCCATGCGCATGTCCAGGGGTCCCTCGTTGACGTAGGAGAACCCGCGTTCCGGCTCGTCGACCTGGAAGCTGGAGAGCCCGAGGTCGAACAACACGGCATCCGCTCGTCTACCTCGCTCCACCATTTCCCGCAGCGCCTCGTCGTAAGCGTCCGATACGTACTCGAACCGAGGGTCCTTGAGGAGATCCGACGCACGTCCCGCGGCTTCCGGGTCCCTGTCGATGGCGATCAGGCCCCCGCCGGACCCAAGGTCCTCTAGTATTCTCCGCGAGTGGCCGCCGCCGCCGAAGGTGGCGTCGACCACGGTATCGTCGGGCTCCAGCCGCAGGGCTTCCACGGCCTCTTCCAGCATCACGGGACGGTGCTCTGCCACCATCACCCGCCGAGATCCCTTCCCGCGAACTCCTCGACGATCTCCGAGAACGAGTCGTCCGCGCTGGAAACGTAGCGGTCCCATTCCTCGGTGTCCCAGATCTCCAACCGGTCATCCACCCCGGTGATGGTCACGTCACGCTGAAGTCCCGCGTAACGCGCTAGCTTGGTCGGGATCAAAACCCGACCCTGCCGGTCGAGCGTTGCCTCGAAGGCCATGGAGAAGAACATGCGCGAGAGCTGACGCCCCCTGGCCGAGAGGTCTGCGTTGGCCTTTATGTTCGCCTTGAACGTCGCCCACTCCTCAGGCGGAAAGGCGAACAGGCACCTGTCCACCCCCTTGGTAATAACGATCCCACCCTCGAAGTAAGGTCGGAGACGTGAAGGGAGGGTCATGCGTCCCTTCTCGTCCAGCGTGTGCTCATATTCCCCTAATAGGGCCAGCGCTGTGTCCTCCCACTACGCTCCACTTTGACCCACGACAGCGAAATTCTTGCATATGAGCGGAAAAATCGCAATCTGAGCGCCTTAAAACACGCCGATCGAGCCCCGTTTCGATGCTTTACCCTGTTTTGACCCCCTACCCCAGGGATAAGGACCCCTAGTAAACGGTTTCGATCTGCCGACCTTGGTGGGTTAACCGCGAGGGATGTCGACTTGCTGGGATGCGGCACATGTCGGTTTTGTGCGTGATCTAGCGCAACATATTGGGGTGAATCGAAATAATCGGTCTGGGGCAGAACGCGGGGTAGATTCGTTGAAGGATTCGTGGGCCCACCAGGACTCGAACCTGGGACCGTCCGATTATGAGTCGGATGCTCTAACCAACTGAGCTATGGGCCCTTGGCGGAAGCCGGGTGGTACCGCCTGGCTCCCCTGGCTGGACTCGAACCAGCAACCCTTCGGTTAACAGCCGAATGCTCTGCCAATTGAGCTACAGGGGAATGTCGCAGAAGCGATTATACGGTTGTAGGCCCGCCGCTTCAAGCTCAGGTCGAGACCAAGCGCAGGGCGCGTCTGAGCCTTTGAATCTCAGACTGGAGCCGTTCCTTCTCGTCGTAGTCCGGCGTCTCCCGTTTCAGTTGTTCGCGGCTGAGGATCGCCAGTCGCAGCCAGGCTTCGCGAACGGAGCTTTCGGAAGGATAGAGCCTTTCCCCCTGGGAGGCGAGGGCGCCGATCTGGTCCATAAGCGGCCTGGCCCTCTCGTCGGAGAGGACGGCGTCGAGATCGTCGCCGGCGTGTTCCCTCAGCAGGACGAAAAGCCTACCCTGGGTCTCGTCGCGAAAGTCTTCATGACGCAACATCAGCGATGCTTCTAACGTCGGCGTCTGTAGGCCTTCTGTTAGAAGAGCAGCCGTAAGGTCTGGCCTGGTCAGGATCAACGTCAGAACAGATCTGCCGGCATCCGTATGCGGGTCGGCTGGGCCACGAGCCCGCGGCGACGGCATCGCCCTCGAGACGTTCGGCTCCGCCGTCTGCAGGACGTCCGGGCTTACGCCCAGGGATTCGGTGGCCAGGCGCAGTGCCTCGCGGTAGAGGACGGGGTCTTTTATCTCCCCGATCATACTCTTTATCTCTGGAACGGCCCTAGAGCGCTCCGTCGCGTCAGCCCCGCGTGTACGGGCAACGATGCGCCGGATGCCGTACTCGAGCACGGGCAAGGCACCCTCTAGCAGCTCCGCAAACTCATCCGCTGAGTGCCCAAGGAGCCAGTCTGCCGGGTCTTCAGGCAGACGTAGGACGCGCAGGTCCAGTTTCAGGTCCGCGGCCGTCGCGGCCGCCCGCTCTATGGCTTTCTCTCCGGCCGCGTCCGGATCGAAGAGGACGTAGATCCTGTCCGCGTAGCCGCTGAGAGTGCGCAGGTGGCCCGGGGTGGTCGCCGTACCGAGGGTGGCCACGGCGTTCTTGATACCTGCCTGGTACAGCATCAGCACGTCTGTATACCCCTCGACGACGAGCGCAGAGCGCTCCCTTCGCATCGCCTCCGAGACCTGCGGAAACCCATAGAGAAGATCCCGCTTGTTGAAGAGATCCGTCTCGGGAGAGTTGAGGTACTTGGGCTGGGCGTCGCCCAACGTTCTCGCACCAAAACCCACGATCCTGCCGCGCCTGTCGGAGATGGGGAAGGTGATCCTCCCGGCGAACCGCTCTCCCCCACGCGACGAAAGCAGCCCCGCCGCATCCAGCGCGCTCCTATCGAGGTTCAACCTCCCAGCCGCCGCCAAAAACCCAGACTGACCCCGCGGCGGAGCATACCCCAAACGAAATTCTTCTATAGTAGAACGCTCCAAATGGCGGTCGGTAAGGTAATTACGGGCCCTTTGCGCTTCGAGTGTTTGAGACCGGAGGAGGTACTTATGGTAGTAGGCGGTAGCGGCGGCGAGAGCCTTGTGGATCTCACGTCGACGGAGGTTACGCTGCCTCGCTGCGTCGGGGTCCCCCCCACCTTCGAACTGCAGGTCCACGCCGGAGCGTTCGGCGAGGTAGGAGACCGCTTCGGCGAAATCTAAGGACTTGAGGTCCATGACGAGTTTAATCGCGTCGCCTCCCCTCTGGCAGTTGTGGGTGATGCCCATCCTGGTGAGGAAGGTGTGCGATCCCGTGGTGGTGATGTCCACGACCGTGGTGGGCTCTTCGGTCGCCGGCTCGACGGCCTGGACCATCGACCAGAAATACTTGGTGCCTTCTATCTCAGCGAAAAAGCCTCTCAGCGACTCCTTGCTGAGAGCGTGGACGTAGTGTATTTTCCTGCGCCTTATGCCGTCCTTTCTCGTCTGTTCGGGAATAGCGGACGTGGAGCAGACCCTCCCCATCTGGATACTCAGGGCAAAGATGCCGTAGGTCAATGCCTCTGAGACCGAAGCGGCTGAGGTTATTCCATCGCTCGTGTGCCCGTCTCCATCGAAGTAACCCTGGACGAGAGCAGCCTGGCACTCCGTGGTCCAGGACAACGCTTGAACCGGCAACCGCTTATTCGCACAGCCGCGTCCGAACCAGTAATGGAACAAGGTCGACAGGTCAGTGCTCGAGCACGTGACCTCACACAGGTTCTTGTGCGGCCGCAGGAAGCTGGTGCTCGGTCTGCCGAATTCCGTTTCCAACGTTTCGACTACCTGGTCGGCCAAACTACCTGATTCGTGGAGGGAAAAACTCCACTTCACGCCTCCCCTGTACAGCGATCCCTCGGCGAGCCAGACGCCGTACAGCCAGGCCGTTCTGGGATTAACGGGCAGCTCCATGATCCGCGCGTTACGTGGTCCCTTTGTGTACTCCCTGATCACGCGCTGCCCTGGTAGGGGCGAAGTGTCTCTTACTTCATCGGGGATGACAGGGTAAAGCCAGAAGTCCCCTTCGCGAACCCCGGAGGCTTGGCCTACAGAGAGCCGAACACTCTCGTTCTGGCCGCGGTGCCTGCTGGAGAAACGTAGCTTCTTTCCGCCCGACTGCCTGAGGTGGACCCTGGGGACGGCGCGTAGCGCCTCTTCCCTCTTTACGAAGACGCAGTGGTGGTCCGGAGTAAGCTCGATGCCCTCTTTCGCAGCACCGGTCTTGATCCGCATGGTAGGACCTGACTTGAACCACTTGTCGGTTATCGTCTCGCGGTGCCCGCCGAGCCCGATCACTTCGTCGCCGGGTTCGGCCTCAGCAATAGGGATCAGGCCCTTCGAGGTCCAGATTCGCTCATTCGCTTCGAGGCAGCCAAAACAGTAGTAGAATCCGCGGTCGGGGGAGACGCTGAAAGACGGGGTCTTCTCCTGGTGGTCGGGGTAGGGACAGAGGCCTGAGAAGCGGGCTCCCTGACGCTTGAGGGCCGTGAACTCGGAGGTGACCTCGACGATGTTTGCGGTCTCCCTGACCTCCTCTATGCTGCGTTGTGAGATCCTCAAGCTCGGCCCTCCGTTGTACCGATGTACAAATATTCCTGTTCCGTCGTCGTCCGGACCAGGGGTAATGTTACTCTACCGGGGGTGGATATCCGCAAGAGATCTAGGAGGGTGCCCGAGGCGGGGTACGCGGAACTCCCGCCGGGGGTCGGCTTCGAGCCGAAAGATGAGCCTCTGCGCAGGGACATCAACCTACTCGGCCGGGTGCTCGGCCGTATCCTGATAGAGCAGGAGGGTGAGGTCCACTTCGCGGCCGAGGAGGAGATACGGCTCCTTTGCAAACGTCTGCGCTTCGACTACGACCCTGCCCTGGACGAGCAACTCAGGCGGCGGATAGACGCAATGAGCGTTGTGGAGTTGCACCGAATAGTCCGCGCGTTCTCCGTGTACTTCCAACTAGTGAACATCGCGGAGCGCTACCACAGGGTGCGACGCAGGCGGCAGTATGAGGCGTCGCCCGACAATCCCGCGCAACGCGCCTCCGTTGCCAGCGCGCTCTCACGGCTAAAGAGAGAAGGTCTCGGGAGCCAGGCGCTGCAGAGCGTGCTCGACGGTATGGAGGTCGGCCTCGTGCTAACCGCCCATCCGACCGAGGCCATGCGGCGGAGCGTTCGGCGCAAGCACGTGAAAATCGGGGAGATGCTCGAATCGATGGAGTCGCCGCGACTCACGTGGAAGGAACGAAGGCAACTGGAGGAGGACCTCGCCGAGGAGATCACCGTTCTGTGGCAGACCGACGAGCTGAGGGTCCGCCGTCCTGAGGTTGACCAGGAGATAGATAGAACGCTTCTCTTCTTCGAGAACCCCCTCGTGTCGGCCACGCTCGAAGCGTATCGGGACTTCGAGGACGAGCTGGCACGCCAGTATCCCGGGGACACTCCGGCCCTCGGTCGCGTCCTGGAGTTCGGCTCGTGGGTGGGAGGCGACCAGGACGGCAACCCTTTCGTAGGGCCCGAGATGATAACCGCTGCGCTCGACCTCCATCGTGGGGTCATCCTCAAACGCCACCTCGCCTGCGTGCAGGAGCTGGCGGAGCATATGAGCCAGTCGGCACGCATGATCCCTGTCTCAGACGAAATTCGCCGGTCGGTAAGGCAGGACGAAGAGCTCATGCCCGAGGTGGCCGAACGCTACAGGGGAGTCGATCCAAACGAGATCTATCGCCGCAAACTGCTGTTCGTGGCTGAGCGATTGGGGCGCGCCATCGACCGTCCGGGGGCGCCCGCTGCCTATTCCGACGTGCCTGAGTTCATACGCGACCTGCGAGAGATGCGCGACAGTCTCATGCGGCACGGCGGGGAGCGCGTCGCAGAGGGAGGACTGCGGGACCTTATCCGCCAGGCCGAGGTCTTCGGCTTTCACCTGGCGAAGCTGGACGTGCGTCAGGAGAGCGCGACCGTGGTCAACGCCGCCGCCGAGCTAGTATCTGCGGGCACCGGTGAGGACCTTCTGGAGATGGACGAAGCGGGTCGTGCAGCGCTCCTGCGCAGGCTTCTAACCGATCCAGAACTCGTGCTAGACGAACCGGAAAGTGCCTCTCAGGAGTCGCGCAAGGTATTCGAAACCTTCGACCGCATCCGGCGCGCGAGGGATGAGTTCTCGGGCACTCCGGTCGAGACGTTCGTCCTGAGCATGGCCCACCACGCGAGCGATGTCCTCTGCGTGCAGTTGCTCGCCCGCAGGGCCGGGCTGCTTGAGGTAGACGAGGGCGGAAGATGCACCGCCAACTACCTCAGGGTCACGCCCCTCTTCGAGACAGTGGACGACCTGAGGCGGGCGCCGGAGGTCCTTGGCTACCTGCTTGATGACCCCTTCTACCGCTCCTCGCTGCAGGAGAGCGACGATCTGCAGGAGATCATGCTCGGCTACAGCGACTCGGGCAAAGACGCTGGGTACGTTACGAGCAACTGGACACTGTACGAGGCGCAGGGCCTGCTCTGCTCGGTCGCCCGCACGTACGGGGTCGATCTGAGGCTCTTCCACGGGCGGGGGGGAAGCGCCGGACGAGGAGGAGGCCCGAGCTACCAGGCGATCATGGCCCAGCCTCCGGATACCCTGCGGGGAAGAATCCGGATCACCGAGCAGGGGGAGGTGATCTCCTTCAAGTACAGTATGCGCGGGCTGGCCCGCCGCAACCTCGACACCGTACTCGCCGCTGTTTTGGAAGCGAGTGCCGACGAAACACCACGGGATCCAGCCCCGCGCTGGACCGAGGCCATGCAAGAGTTATCGGGGAGGGCCAGCGAGACGTACCGGGCCCTGGTGTACGAAGACGAGGACTTCCTGACGTTTTTCTCTGAGTCATCCCCTATCGGGGAGCTCTCGTTGCTCAACATGGGCAGCCGGCCCGCGCGCAGGGTTTTGAATCCTGCGGTCGATAGCCTCAGGGCCATACCCTGGGTTTTCGCGTGGACCCAGAACCGTTTCCTGCTCCCTTCCTGGTACGGGGCCGGAACGGCCCTTCTCGCCTACGCGGCCGAAGGAGAGAGGCTGGGAGTCCTACGTGAGATGTACGAGGGTTGGCCGTTTTTTCGGACCCTTATCGACTTCATGCAGATGACGCTGGCCAAGAGCGACCTGCGCGTGGCAAAAAACTACACGTCGCTTGTCTCGGATCCCGCGGTCCGCGATCGCCTGTGGGCCAGGATCTCCGACGAGCACGCCGCCTGCGTCGAGGCCCTGCTCCTGATCACCGGAAACGAGAACCTGCTTGATGATAGCCCCGTGCTCCAGAGGTCAATACGCTTGCGTAATCCTTATGTTGACCCACTTTCCTACGTCCAGGTCACGCTTCTGCGCCGGCTTCGTGCACTGCCCGAGGACTCCCCGGCCCGCGAGAGCGTGCTAAACACCTTGCTGCTCTCTATCTCGGGCGTATCCTCCGGCATGCTGAACACTGGCTGAAACGCTAACGATCAGCCAGTGTTCAGCATGCCAGCTTCCTGGCGCGTTCGGGCACTCAGGCACAGCTTCCAGGCTAACGAGGAAACAATCCGTCTTCACGTCGGAGAGGAACGTGGCTGCATTGCTTGAACCAAACGGAGCCGAGGATCGCTTGTCGAAGGTTTCCATTACGGCAATGCTCGAAGTCGTCTAACAAATTCTTGGTATGCTCTCGGCGTGAACACTGCCGAGGCGAGGATAAACTATGAGAACGGTGCAATTTGATGAGTACGGTGGCCCCGAGGTATTGAGGGTTGTCGAGGTCGACGAGCCGCACGCGGGGGAAGGTCAGGTGCGGATAGCTGTTCGGGCCGCTGGCGTGAACGCGATCGACTGGAAGATTCGGGCCGGATACATGGGTGGTGGGACGCCTCTCTCACAGCCGGCGGGGACCGGCATAGATGCTGCCGGCACGGTCGACGAAGTCGGTGACGGGGTCAGCGATGTCGATGTCGGCGACGAAGTGTTCGGGTCGGGGTCCGCTACGTTCGCGGAGTACGCGGTGCTCTCGAGTTGGGTGGCCAAGCCTGAGGGGCTGTCGTTCGAAGAGGCCGCCGGATATCCGATTCCGGTCGAAACGGCTATCCGGATTCTGGATCAGGTTGGGGTAGGGTCAGGTGAGACCTTGCTGGTAAGTGGGGCGGCAGGGGGTGTTGGTTCGGCCGTTGTTCAGTTTGCGCGCGAGCGTGGTATCAACGTCATCGGAACCGCCAGCGAACGTAATCAGGACTATCTGGGATCGCTTGGCGCCGTCCCAACGACCTATGGCCCCGGCCTCATCGAGCGGGTGCGCGCCCTTGCTCCCGACGGAGTAGACGCCGCCCTCGATATCGCGGGCTCCGGCGTCATACCCGACTTGATCAAGCTCACCGGCGAACCCTCCAAAGTGCTGTCAATCGCCGACTTCTCCGCCCCGGAACACGGCGCACAGGTTTCCACCACCTCCACCAATTCGGCGGGCGCCATGGCGGAGGCAGCGCGGCTGTTTACCAAGGGTGCCTTCGGCATGCCCGTAGAGAAAAGCTTCCCGCTCGAGGCTGCGGCGGAAGCGCAAGCAGCAAGCGAGGCCGGCCACGTCGCCGGCAGGATCGTGGTCACCGTCGTTTAAAGCGGTTTGCAGAAGGGCTGCGCCCTCTCTGCGCACCGCGGCTACAGGCTTCGGGTTTCAGGGAATGCACAGCGTAACCCGTTGCTAGGTGAGAGACGATGTCAGGCGCCTCAAAGCTCACTCGATATGCGATCCGCTGTAGGCTGTCGATACAACCCCGGCGTTCGTCCTACAGCGGTTTTCAGAACAGCGGGGTTTGCGAAAGGATCGACCTCTTGCGGCCCGCTTTAGTCGCCGAGCATGCCTGGCAACAGGTTCTCGAAGAAAAGGCGCTTGACGAGCTCACGGCGGCTCCTGACGCCAACCTTCTCGAAGGCGTTCTGCAGATGACGTTGCACGGTGTAGTCGGAGATGAAGAGCGAGGCCGAGATCTGCCCGGTCGAGTGACCCCGGGCGACGAGCCGGACCACCTCTTCCTCCCGTGGGCTGAGGCCGTAGGAGGTGACGTTCAGCCACGTGATATCTTCCGCGCGGGCCGGCTCGATGACCACCACCGTCTCGGAGGGTCGTCCGTCCGCCGACTCGCTGAGTGAACCGTGAAGGGTGAGCCAGCGTCCCGAGCGTCCGCGAGCCCGCACCCTAGGGATGAGGTTAGCTTCCCTGTCTGAGGTGGGGGCGAGGGCGTACCTGAGGGCGTTGGCCACCATCTTCACCAGCGCCGGCGGGTCGCTTTCCTGCCAGGCGGGGTGGAAGTCTTCGAGGTCTTCGAGCCACCGTTTGGCCGCGGGGGTAAATGAGAGGACTCTTCCTTCGGGATCCAGGGTCAGCACACCGGGAATGTCCGGGCCATCTTCCGCGGCTATGGTGCGGGAACGGAGCGCGGCGATCTTGAGTCCGGCACCGACATGCGGCGCCACCCGACGAACCAGGGCCGCATCGCCGCTGCGGAAGTCTGGATCCCCAGCCTCGCGTATCAGGTCCATCCCGCCCCACAGGCTCCCGTCCACGAAGGCGGTGCCCATCTCGTGACCGAGCCCATAGGGCTTCAGGAGCTCACGATACCTCAAGCTGCGGTCCAGACGGCCGCCTGTGGTCTCGGAGAGGGTCTGCACGGTGCGCCGCTCGCGCACCATTTTCTGCATAGCGGGCAGGTCTTCCTCGAAGTAGATGCGATCGAGGAAAATGCTGCCGGACTCGCTGTCGTCCGCCCCAAACCCGTCGGCGACGCCGTGCGTCATTAGTTTCGACGCGGGGTCCACCGTCGAGGCGCAGTACGCGGCAAACGGCACCGAGCGCCTGAGCCGGTCTGCCGTCCGGCGCAGCAGCTCTGGCCCGTCGAGGCCGGCGGAGGCGAGTCGTTTGACGTCAGAGAAGACTCGTTCGTCTCGCAAGGTTCTGTTTTCGGTGATGATCATAATTCCCAGCCCTCCGGGGAAGTCCTAGCCACTTCTGCTCAACAATACCGCGTGATGGCCGCCGAGTGCATCACGCAAATGGACTATTTTTCTGTTCTGCGACCGTCACTCTTGGAGAAATGGCAGGTTTCTGCCATGTGTATCCCGAAGCCTCCGGGATATGTTTGCGCTCATGGAACCCTGGCCTCGCTGGCCCCCACCGAAACGCTCTTTGGTTGGGTCGCCGCAAAACACAGAACGGAGGAGATATGTCACAACGTATCGGTAACCTTTATCTCTGGATCGCACTCGTCCTGGCGGTCCCTGTCGGACTACTGCGCGACCTGGCCGGGACGGAAGCCCTCTTCGCCGGCTACGCGGTCTTCGTTGCGCTCACGGCAGCAATAGTCTGGAATCTCGGCGCGGCGAAAACAGACTCGGGCCGCGTCCGGGAGCACCCGGCGTTCCTACCAGGTCTGCTGATGTTCGCCGGTCCCCTCGTACTGCTCCTTGGGGCGTCAGTCACCGGAGAGCCGACTGCGGCTCGTCCGGGCGATTATCTGCTGAACACCACGGCGATCCTGCTTGGGTCCCTGATCCTGCTCGGCGGCTTCGTGGCGCTCGGCGTGAGGCTCTGGGAGGCCGGGCAGCGGCTGCTTCCCGCGCTTGGCCTCGCGGGCCTGCTAGTGGCGGCGGCCGTGTGGCTGGCGAACCTCGTCTTCCGTTACGCGGTGGTCGCGTCGGGCGCGGCGGATCTGCAAGCCCGGGTCGAGGACCGGGCGTGGGTAGCCTATGAATACCTGCGCGGTCTTCCTGGCGACCCATCGTGGATGGAGCTGCTGCTCGTCTGGACCGACATGCTGCAGCTGGCGTTCGTGCTAACGAGCTACCTGGCGGCCGCGGCGTTGGGAATGGCGTTGCTCAAGGTCGGGTGGCTCGGACGGACCGGCGGGAACATCTTCGTCATCCTCAACCTTGCACTCGCACTCACCGTGACGGCCGGAGCGGCTCTCGCCGGTGCCGGCAACGTGGGTGCCGCCTGGACGGCATACATACTGACCGCCCCGTTCATGGTTTTCATACTTCCGTACTTTGTGGGCGTAGCGCTGCTACGGCGCGGCGATTCTAACAGTCGGGCGGGAGGCACCGAACCACCGCCGATCGAAGTAGTACAGCGACGATGAAGCCGAGATCCGGAAACCAGTAAGCCAACGTGACGGGCAGTAAAATTACCAGCCTCGGGAAGCAGTTCTTCGAGTCGAGAGCGCTCACCCACCGAGACGGATCGACACGTCTCCGAGCGCTAGCGGGCTCGCTGGTACATCAACCCGGCTTCGGTGGCGCTGAAGCCGCTACCAGCGTAGAAGCTTCTCAATTGCGGCTCGAAGTCCACGTGCAGCCACTCCAGGTTCCGCTCTCTGGCTGCGGAGGCCGCCCGTAGCACCAGTTGGCGTCCGATGCCGCACCGCCGCATCTCAGGGTGGACCGTGGTGTCGAGGATGAAACCGTGTACGCCTCCATCCCAGGCGACGTTGACGAAACCGACGAGCCGGCCTTCCCTGTACGCGCAGACAAAGGCGAGGCTACGGGCTAGCACCGGACCCCAATTCCGCGACTCGGGCTCGCTCCCTCCCGCTGCAAACAACCTGTTGAGTTCCTCTGAGTCGACAGGCGGATCGACCCGGTAAACGACAGCGGGGTCGTCGGGCCGCCCCCTTCCCGTCAAGCCGCTCTCCCCGAGGCGCGTGATCTCACGCGAAGATCTCACCCCGTGGCAGGAAGAGCCTTCTGTACGTCGCGAGGGCGTAACGGTCGGTCATCCCGGCCACGAAGTCAACGGTCTCCGTTACAGGGTCGGGGTCGCTGGACGCCCGTTCTTCGGGATGCTTTAGGTAGTGCTCGAACAGGTCCGTGACGACGCGCGCAGCCTTCTCGTTCTCGCGCGACCCAGGCTTGTTATACACGTTCCAAAAAAGCCAGTTCCTAAGCTCCATAAGGGCCTCGTACACCGCATCAGAGAGGGTTATCTCACCGTTTGCTTTAGAGTTAGATATCATATCCCTCACCAGGGTGTCGATCCTGGCGCTCATGTGGTCCCCGAGAATCGAGATGGGGCGCCTGGGAAGGTCCCCTCTACGGATGATTTCCGCCCTTAGCGCGTCGTCAACGTCGTGGTTGACGTAGGCGATACGGTCGGAGACGCGCACGATCTCACCCTCTAGTGTAGATGGATGTATCTCCCCGGTATGGTTTCGTATCCCATCTCTGACCTCGGCCGTAAGGTTGAGACCGTCACCCCCTCTTTCGAGGTGGTCGACGACGCGCAGGGAGTGTTCGTTATGGCGGAAGGTCCGTCCGTGGGGCGAAAGCGCGCGGGAGATGGCTTCTTCGCCGGTGTGGCCGAACGGGGTATGGCCGAGATCGTGGCCGAGCGAGATCGCCTCGGCGAGGTCTTCGTTGAGGCCGAGCGAGCGGGCGATGGTGCGTGAGATCTGCATCATCTCAAGGGTATGCGTGAGGCGCGTCCTGAAGTGGTCGCCGTCGGGGGAGATGAAGACCTGGGTCTTGTGCATGAGCCTGCGGAAGGCCTTGGCGTGGATTATTCGGTCCCTGTCGCGCTGGAAGTCGTTGCGGACGCCGTCAGGTGGCTCGGGTCTCGCTCGTCCCGCGCTGTGCTCCACGGCCCCAGGATTACGGGGGAGGTCCGGTTTCGGAACGGCGGCGCTCATGCTGGGCGCGGGGAGGCGGCGAGCCTGGGGCCGATCAGGGTGTTCCCGGGGGCGTGGGCGAGAACGTGGGAGCGGACGACCCTAAGGACGTTCTCTCGGGGTCCATTCTGTGCGGAGGCCTGGCGGATGGGTGTTTCGATCAGGACCCTCACGCTGTCCAGCGTCCCCGGGGCCAAGGGGAACGCGTCGCCGGTCTGCGACCGGCACTCGGCGCACAGTACACCGCCGTGGGCCGGGGCGAAGTGTAGCGGTTCCGGTGCCTCATCGAGGTCGGTGGCGCAGGCCAGGCAGGCGTCGAGTTGCGGCGCGTAGCCGGCAAGGACCGAGAGCTTCAAACCGAGTGACGCCTCAACGGCCTCGAAACCGGAGTCGGAGGACTCGAGGGTGTCCAGGGCGTTGTAGAGAAGATTGAAGACGCGGCGGTCGGCCTCGTCGCCACCAGAGAGGGCGCGCACGCTCCCGACCATGCCGGCGGCGGCCTGGAAGCGGGCGAGGTCTTCCCGAACGCCGTGAAAGCTGCGCAGCGTCTCCACCTGGGTAACGGTGTCTAGCGTCCTTCCATGATATGCGACGAAGTCAACGCAGGAGAGCGGTTCGAGGCGGGCCCCGAAGCGAGATTTCGTCTTCCTGATCCCCTTGGCTATAGCGGAGATCAGGCCGGCGTCCCTGGTGTAGAGGTCCAGTATCCTATCCGCTTCGGAGTAGCGGATGGAACGGAGCACGATCCCCTTATTCTTGTAGACCGCCACCCTCAGCCTCCCCCATCACGGCGACGCTCGCGCTCATGCCGAGCCGCGAGGCCCCGGCGTTCAAGATATCCAGGGCGTCTTCGAGCGTGCGGATGCCGCCCGAGGCCTTTACCGCCAGGCCTTCGGGCGCCTCCTCTCTTAGCAGGGCGACGTCCTCGGGCGTCGCGCCAAGGGGGCCGAAGCCCGTCGAGGTCTTCACGAAGTCCGCGCCGCTAGAGGCCACGACCTGGGTCGCAAGCCGCTTCATCTTGTCCGAGAGATACGCCGTTTCGATAATGACCTTCACGACAACGTCGTTCAACCCATTGTTCATGGCGACCACGCTGACCTCCTGGGTGAGGCTGGCGAGCTCATCGGCGACGTAGCCGAACTCGCCGGAGAGGAACTTGGAGATGTTCATGACCACGTCGAGCTCCGCAGCCCCCCTAGTGACCGCCTCGCGGACCGCGGCGATTTTGACGCCCGTTGCATCGTTGCCGAACGGAAAGGAAACGACCGTCGCGACCTTCACGTCTGCCCCGCGTAGTTCTCTGGCAGCCAGCGGAACGTAACACGGCGGAATGCACACCGCCGCGAAGTGGTAGTGGGCCGCCTCTTCACAGATGCGTACGATATCCTTTTCCGTGGCGTCCGGCTTCAAGAGGGTATGATCCACCGTCTTCGCGAACTCGCGTACCCTCATCGCCAACTCTTCGCTCCTCCCTCGACATCACGACGTAGCGTGATTATAAACCCAACCGCTCAAGAAACTTCCTGTCGCTTCTCCATCCTGGGCTAACCTTCACCTTCAGGTCAAGATAGATACGTGTTCCAAGGAGGCGCTCGACGTCGCGGCGGGCTTCGGTGCCGATCTGCTTGATAGTCCTTCCACCCTTGCCGAGCACGATCATACGCTGTGTGGCCCGCTCGACGTGGATGATCGCGTAGACGACCGTCACGTTCTGCTTGCGCTCTACGTCATCGATCTCGACGGCGACGGCGTGCGGCACCTCCTCCCTGAGGACGCCGAGCGCCTTCTCCCGCACGTACTCGGCGAGGACCAGCGACTCGGGGTAGTCCGTCACGGTACCTTCCGGGAAGTAGCGAGGACCCGGCGGAAGCAGGTCGACCGCGGACCCCATCAGGGGCTCGACGTTCGTTCCGTTGGCCGCACTGATCTGGAATATCTCTTTCCAGTCGGCGAGTCCCGAAACCGCGTCGACGATTGGGAGCGCTTGCTCGCGGGTACGCAGGAGGTCGGTCTTGTTGATGGCGGCGATGGCAGGTGTACCCGAGTCGGCGACGAGGCGGGCGACGTACCTGTCACCGTTACCGAGCCCTTCACTCGCCTGTCCGGCATCGAAGAGGAGCAGGATCACGTCCGACTCCGAGAGGCTGTCCAGGACCTGCTCCTGCATCCTGGCGCGCAGGGTATCGCGAGGTTTCTGGGAGCCCGGGGTGTCGACGAAGACGGCCTGGTACCCTGGGCCGTTGCGAACGCCCCGGATCGGGCTGCGCGTCGTCTGGGGACGGGGGGAGGTGATCGAAACCTTCCGTCCCACTAGCTTGTTGACGAGCGTGCTCTTGCCGACGTTGGGCCGGCCGACCACGGCAACAAAACCGCTCTTCAGGCCGTTTGCGCCGGTGCGCTCGCCTATCACAAGTGCTCCGGCCCGAAGGAGTTGGGAAGCATCTGATCGAACGAGTAACTTCGGAGTCCCGAGCCGTCCTCCACGACGACCTCTTTGCAACCAAACTCGCGCAGGAACTGCCTGCAGGCCCCGCAAGGAAAGCAGGGAGAGGCACTAGGACTGTATACGGCCACCAGCTCTATCTTCCTGTCCTCCGGGTCGGCGAAGGCCATCGTCGTTGCGGCGTTGCGCTCCGCGCAGATCGACAGCCCGTAGGAGGCGTTCTCGATGTTCGAGCCCGAGTACAAACTGCCGCCCGCGGTCAGGATCGCCGCGCCGACGTGAAAATTACTGTACGGGGCGTAGGCGCGGTTCGAGGCCTCCCGTGCGGTCTCCATTACGGTTTCGAGGTCCAAGCTTTCTCCCCTCACAACAGTTGAAAGGCGGCGGTCGTGACGAGCACCCCGATCACGGCGCCCATCATTACCTCGTAGACGCTGTGCAGCCCGCTCTCGACGCGGCTCTGGCAGACGAGCAAGGCCATGAGCAACGAGATCACGGAGACGAGACCGGCGTAGGATCCGGCACCGCCATCGACGGCTATGAAGCTGGCGGCTACCCACCCGGCGAACGCGACCGCCGCGTGCCCCGAAGGCATCCCCCCCGCGAACGAGTTCGGGGAGTGCGTCAGTGCTTTGCCGAGAAGGACGACTAGCACGATCACACCGAGCGAGACGAGCGTGAGGTGGGCGGGCGAACGCCGGATGCTCTCCAGGGTCGCTAAAGAGAGCGGCCCGAGGTCGTCGGCCAGAACGAGATAACCGACCAGCACGGCCCCAACGCTGGAGACGAGAACCGCCCCGGCGGAGACATCCTTGGCGAGCTTGGCGAGCGGATGGTACTCCTTCGTGGCGAGGTCGACGACGAACTCCATGGCGGTGTTGAAGAGCTCGGTCACGAAGACAAGCAGGATCGTCAGGACTAGTAGCGCCAGCTCGAGCTTGCTTGCCCCGACGAGCAGGCTAGTCACGAGGACCAGAACCGCCGCCACGACGTGGAAGCGCATGTTGCGCTGGGTGCGTACCGCGTAGATCATGCCGCGGTAGGCGTGCTCGAAGCTGCGGGCCACACCCTGCTGGCCTTTGGCCGGGCGCTCAACCTTCTTCGCCACGCAACTCCTCCATTACGATTTCCTGGACCCCGGCCATCTCGCTCGCCACGAAGTCTTCGCCGTGGTCCATCCCCCCCAAGTGTAGCGCGCCGTGCACCACCAGTTCTTCGACACCCATCTCGGGGCTCGCGCACGAGGGGCAGATAACGACCTCGCCTGCCATCTCCCCGTAGGGTCCGTCTACCTCGAAGCTGAGCACATCGGTGGGCTCGTCTCTATCTCTGAACTTGAGGTTGAGATTGCGAATAGTCTCCGCGCCCACGAGTACGACGGAGAGCTCGCCGATGCGGTCGACGTCGAGACCCAGCTTCGAGAAAGAGGAGGCGAAGAGAAGAGAGGCGCGTGCTTCGCTGAGTTCGCCATCGCCCACCTCATCAAGGACGGCGACCGGCATGGACGGGTAGTCCCTCAGGTGGCGTCTCCGGCAATCACGTTCTATCTCCCCGCCTTCGCGTTGCGGGCCTCTCCGGCGGGTTCGGGGTACTCGATGCGCGGCCCTAGGAAACCTATAAGCGACTCCCGGATGGCCTCCCCGGCTTCGTGGATATCGTGCATCGTCAGGCGGCACTCATCGAACTGGCCGTCCTGGAGCTTCCTCCTCAGGGTGTCAGCGACGACGTCGTCGATACGCTTCGGGGTGGGTTTGGGCAGGGACTTCACCGTGGCTTCTATCGAGTCGGCTAGCATCATAATGCCGGCCTCCTTCGACTGGGGCAGGCCGCTGGAGTAGCGGAAGTCCGACTCGCGGACCGCGCTCTCGTCTGGGGCGTCTTCCAGGGCCTTGCGGTAGAAGTACTCGATGCGGGTCGAGCCGTGGTGCTGGGCGATGATGTCCAGGATCTCGTGCGGCAGGCCCCAGGCGCTTCCTATCTCCAGGCCGTCCTTGACGTGGCGTTTGATCACCTTGGCGGACAATGTCGGGGAGAGGTCTGCGTGGGGATTGATCTGGGCGATCTGGTTCTCCACGAAGTACGCCGGATGTTCCATCTTGCCGATATCATGGTAATAGGCTCCGACCTGGGCGAGCAGCGCGTCGGCGCCAACCCTCTCTGCGGCCCTTTCGGCGAGCAGGCCTACCTGCATCGAATGAGAAAAGGTTCCTGGCGCGTTACGAAGAAGTTTGTCCAGGAGGGGGTTGCGCGGATCGGAAAGTTCCAGCAGCTTCATCGGCGTGAGGATGTTGAAGGCGTCTTCGAGGAGCGGTAGCAGCACCATCGCCAGCATCAGCGAGAGGAGCCCATTGCCGAGGCCGAGGAAGCCCAACAAGAGGGCCTCTTGCGGAACGCCGCCTCCGATAAGGCCGACGGCGAACGTGACTACGCCCATCACGGCCGCTATGACCAGGCCCGCTTTCAGGAGCCGTTTGCGCGAGTCGACGCGCACGGTGGTGTAGATCGCGAAGCCTGAGCCAAGCAGCAATGCCGCGGTCAGAAGAAAGTTGTTACCGCTCAGGATACCGACGTTCACGCTGGTGATCACGACCATCAAGAACATGAGTCTGGGCCCGAGCAGCATGGTGCCGATGATGGAGAGGCCGGCGAGGGGCGTCAGGTAGGGGTTAAAGTCCAGGGCGATGAAAAACCGGGCGAGCGCGGTAAACAGGATCGTGAGGGAGGCGGCGAGGACGAGCCGTATCGCGGAGTTCGTCTTCAAGATGCGCTCGCCGAAGCGCTCCAGGAAGTACCAGCAGATCCACATCTCGGCCGCGACAACTATTCCGACCCCGACCAGGGCCAGCCAAGGGTCGGACTGCTGCAGCAGATCCAACGACTCCAGCCGCGTCCTGTCTCGAGGGTCGATTATCCCCTGGGATATCACGCGTTCTATGAGCGGTCGAGGCCCGATCCCGATGAGCGCCGTGAGGGCGAGCCAGGTTGCGGCAGTTAGCCCGACGTAGAGCCTGACCTTGGGTATACGCTCGATCCAGGACCTAAAGATCTCGAAGCGTGTCGGCTGGCGGTGGAGCTCGTCGATCCGCTTGCCTGGAGGTTTCTTGGGGCTCTGCTTTCCGATTTTCATGGTTGCTCCCGGCTCGCCGGCCACGGCCCTAGGCTTTTTCGGCCTCTCCGACCCCTTCGTAGGCATCGACTATGCGCATGACGAGGTCGCTACGGACGATGTCATCGCGCCTCAAGCCAACAAAAGATACGCCTTCGACGCCAGTGAGCGTATTTCTCGCGTCTTGCAAGCCGCTTATACGGCCGTTCGGGAGATCCACCTGGGTTATGTCGCCGGTGATGACCATCTTGGAACCGAAACCGAGGCGCGTGAGGAACATCTTCATCTGCTGGGGGGTGGTATTTTGCGCCTCGTCCAGGATGATGAACGCGTCATTGAGGGTTCTTCCTCTCATATATGCAAGGGGGGCGATCTCGATTATACCGCGCTCCAGGTGCGCCTGGAACTTCGCCGGGTCTACCATCTCGTAGAGCGCGTCATACAGCGGCCTGAAGTAAGGATCTACCTTGGCCATCACGTCCCCAGGCAAATAACCCAGCGACTCGCCGGCCTCGACGGCGGGCCTGGTGAGTATGATCCTGGACACCTCACCTTTGTTCAGCGCTTCGACGGCCAGCGCCACGGCCAAATACGTCTTGCCCGTCCCCGCAGGCCCGATTCCGAACACGACTTGATGCCGGCGAATGGCATCGGTGTACGCCTTCTGATTGCGCGTCTTGGGCGCGACGCGGCGGCCGCGGTGGGTGAGGATGACGTCGCCAAGCACCTCCCGCCCTCCGCCACCATCCGCCATCTTGTAGAGGCGCTCAGCCGTCTCCGGGGTGAGGTGGTGTCCCTCCTCGGCGAGCCCCACGAGGCCATCGAAGACGGCCTCGGCCTTCTCCACGGCGGCCTCGGTGCCGCGGAGCACGATCTCGTTCCCCCGCACGACAACCTCGCACTCGACGAGCTCCTCGACCCTTCTCAGGACGGAGTCCCTCTCCCCGAAGACCTCCAGCGTCCGCCCCGACGGTATCACGAGCTTGACTTCTACTTGGGTGTTGGTTCCGGTTTCCGTATCTTCTCCTTTGATATAGGCTTCAGGTCTCGGCTTCTCGGTGGATAACGCCGCTCCTCGCTTCGATGAGCGGTTTCCTGACGCCCTACCCCTGTAGCCCTCACTGCAACCTGTTCCGGACCAACGCGGAGAGTTCGCGTCCTTCGGCACGGCCTTCTGAGAGCTCCATTGCGCGTCCCATTACGGATCCCATGTCGCGCATGCCTGTCGCACCGGTTTCGTCGATGGCCCTATCCACTATTGCTTCGAGTTCGTTGGACGAAAATGGCTCGGGGAGGTAGAGGCGGACGATCTCGGCCTCGGCCGACTCTGATGCGGCCTGCTCGTCTCTTCCTGCCTTGCGGAACGCCTCCGCCGACTCGTCGCGCTGCTTGAGCTGGCGCCTGAGGATGGTCTGCTCCTCCTGGTCGGTGAGCGATCTCCCCGCCTCTATCTCGGCGTTTTTTAGCGCGGCGTCCAGCATCCTCAACGCGCCGACGCGCGTCCTGTCGCGTTGCTTCATGGCGGCCTTCGTGTCTTCCTGTATCTGATCCCGCGCGCTCACGGCATGCCCAGCTGCCTGCCGCCCATGACATGCATGTGGAGGTGGAAGACCTCCTGCCTGGCGTCTGGCCCGTTGTTGACCCTGACGGCGTAGCCGCTTTCAGTGACGCCCAACTTCTCGGCTACGGCGCTGGCCACCTCGTAGAGGCGCTTGACGACTGCATCGGGCAGGTTTCCTATCTCCTCCAGGTTCGCGACGTGTTGTTTGGGGATGACGAGAACGTGGACTGGCGCCTTGCCGTTTATGTCTTTGAAGGCCAGCACATCGTCCTCGTCGTGGACCACCTCGGCGTCTATCTCCCCTCGCACTATTCTACAGAATATACAATCCGCCTCGCTCACAACCACCTCCGCTAGTTTTTGATTCTGCTCTCCAGGGCGGCCGTAGTCCGTGCCACGGCGACGATGCCGGCCGTCTCACTGCGCAGCCTGTACGGCCCAAGGCTTGCAAGATCTAGTCCAGCCTCCTCCGCGAGCCTCAGTTCGTCCTCGCTCCACCCGCCTTCGGGGCCGACGAAGAGGTTGGCGGACGATCCTACAATGGCCTCGACTGGTTGGAGGTCCCTGGCATTATGCAGGAGCACACCGGTCTGCGCCGCCCGCGAGACTGCGTCCTCGAACCGCACGGGCTCGGCGACCTCTGGCACACTTAGCCTGAGTGATTGCCTCGCCGCGGCCTCTGCCACCCGGCGCCAGCGTTCCAGCTTGCCTTCGCGCGGGTTCACGACGCCGCGCTCCGTCAGCAAAGGAACTATCGTCGTCGCCCCCGCCTCCGTGGCCTTCTCGACCAGGAGATCCATCCTTCCACCCTTCGGTACCGCCTGGTAAAGCGAGATCTCGACCTCATCAGGCGCTGGAAGCTGACCGAGAACTATGGCCTCTTTCCCGCCCTGCAACTCGGCCAAGACGAGCCGTCCGGTGCCGTCGACGACCTCGACCGTGTCTTTGGTCTTGCCACGCAGGACCTCAACCACGTGATGGGCCTCACCGGGCGGGAGCTCGAAGACACCGCCATGTTCGAGGTCGAAGTCTACGAAGATACGGGTTTTGGGCGTGCGCTCGACGAAGCCCCCTACCTGAACACGCCCCTGAGACGGTCGAAGAAGGATCCACCACCACCGTTGTAGGTCTCGTCGCCGCTGACGGTCTCGAATTTCTCGAGCAACTCCCGCTGCTCCCCGGAGAGGCGGGTCGGTATCATGACGTCTACGACGACCTTGAGGTCCCCCCGCCCGCGCCGCCGCAGCCGAGGCATACCATCGCCCCTGAGCGTGAGCGTCGCACCTGGTTGGGTGCCCGCATCCAACCTCACGGGTTTCGGCCCTTCGAGGGTCGGCACGTTTACCTCGGCCCCCAGCGCCGCCTCGACGAAGTTGACCTTCATACGGTGGATGAGATCGTCGCCGTCGCGCAGGAGTTCCGGATCTTCGTTAACCTTCACCCTGACGTACAGGTCGCCGGGCGCCGCGCCGGGTTCCCCCGCGTGACCCCCACCCGAGACCCGCAGCCTCATGCCGCCCTCGATCCCCTCTGGCACCCGCAGGTGGTGGGTTTTGATCTCGGAGACCCTGCCGCTGCCGCGGCAGTTGTCGCAGACGACGTCGATGACGCGGCCGCGGCCGCCGCACGTCGAGCACCTCTGGGTGGTCACCATCTGCCCGAGGATGCTCTCGCGCACGGTCCTTACCGACCCGGCGCCGGCGCAGGTGGCACAGGAGTGCGACTCCGTCCCCCCCACTCCGTCGCAGACGTCGCAGTTGCTGACGACCTGAACATTGACCTCGCGGTCTATTCCGAACGCGGCTTCGCGCAGCGATATCTCTACTTCGACTTCGGCGTCGCCACCGCGGCTGGGTCCCTGCGCCGTAGGAGATCCGAAGAACGAGCCCCCGAAATTGCGGTTGCCGAAGAAGGCCTCGAAGATATCCTCGAAGCCGCCGAACGGCTCTCCGCCGGGGTAGCCGCCGGCGCCCCCGCCGCGGGGGACCTGATGGCCGTAGGTATCGTAAGCGCTCCTGGCCTCGGGGTTCGAGAGAACCTCGTAGGCTTCCGTCAGCTCCTTGAAGCGCTCCTCGGCTTCGTGGTCGCCCGGGTTCGCGTCGGGATGGTGGGAGCGGGCGAGGCGGCGGTAAGACTTCTTGATCTCCTCATCCGAAGCCTCCCTGGACACGCCCAGAACCTCGTAATAATCGCGCTTAGTCGCCAACTAGAACCGGGCGTCCAGGTTTTTCGTCAGGGCTTCTGCGGCGGAGCGAACCGTCGTTATGGCGGAGTCGTAGTCCATGCGCTTGGGGCCGATCAGGCTGACCACCCCGTACGGTCGCTCGCGGCGGCTGTAGGCCGAGGCCACGAGGCTCGTGCCGGTCAGGTTCAGAAAACCGCTCTCGGTACCGATCGAGACGACGACGCCGCTACTTGATACCGAGCGCCTGAGGGCGTCGCCCATCAAGTGGAGCAACCAGCGCCGGCGTTCGAAGACTTCGATCACGGCCGACAGGCTGGCCGGGTCGAGGTCGTCGAGGCGGCTCAGGAGCGCAGAGGCACCCTGAATAAAGACGCCCCGCTCCGTCGCGCGTCCGAGAGCGCCGACGGCTTCCAGGACCGCCCCCACGGTCATCGGGTCGTGGTCGGAGAGCGCCGTGCGTGCGGCGAGGCCAAGTTCCAGGTCGGTCCCGAGGGGGCGTCCTCCCAGCCAGGAGTTGAGGGCGGCGAAGATCTCGCGCAGCTCATCTTCTTCGACGGGGACGGGGAGCGTGATCGCGGCGCTCGAAGAGGCTCCGCTCTCCATGGAGACCACGAGCAGGAACCTTCCGTCGCCCAGCGGCAGGTAGTCGACGCGGGCGAGCGACTCGCCTAGCACCGTCGGTCCGGCTACCACCGCGAGCAGCCGCGTAACCTCGCTCATCCCCTC
Source organism: uncultured Rubrobacteraceae bacterium (assembly GCA_963830075.1). Taxonomy (GTDB): domain Bacteria; phylum Actinomycetota; class Rubrobacteria; order Rubrobacterales; family Rubrobacteraceae; genus Rubrobacter_D. Next base: position 392,471 of record CAWHLD010000019.1, read on the forward strand.
CGACACGCCGTGCAGCAGCTCGTCCAGGTTACCGTAACCTTCGAGGGCGGCGAAAGCCGGATCGTCTTTCGGATTCTCCTCCATCAGGGCGTCGACGTAGTACCGGTAGCCGCTGTCCGTCGGTACGCGTCCGGCGGAGGTGTGCGGGTGGGTGAGCAGGCCGAGTGACTCGAGGTGGGCCAGCTCGGACCGGATCGTGGAGCTGCTCGCGTCTACCTCGCCGGAGAGGGCATGGCTACCCACGGGGGCGCCCGTGGAGATGTAGAGCTCCAACGTCTTCAACAGCAGCTCGCGCTGCCTCTTTGAGAGCTCGAAGTTCGTCATAACGTGCGTGATTCTAACATGGTCGCCGCGTCTCCCAAGTCAGGATGCGCCCTCTCGGGCGCTTGTCGGCCCGCTCAGACTGGCGCCTTCGCTGGTCAGCGGTTGGCAAGTCGTCTCGAAGCGGCATGTGTAGCTTCTCAAGCAGAGGTGCCTCGTGCTCAGCCGACCGCGGCAGAGCGAGGGCCACAAGTCCTGGAGCGTCCTAGATACGCAGGGCGGCGAGGAAGGCTTCCTGCGGGATTTCTACGCTGCCAACCTGCTTCATGCGGCGCTTGCCTTTCTTCTGCTGTTCGAGCAGTTTGCGCTTGCGGGAGATGTCGCCACCGTAGCACTTGGCCGTTACGTCCTTGCGGTAGGCGCGGACCGTCTCGCGCGCGATCACACGTTTGCCCATCGTGGCTTGCACGGGGACCTCGAACTGCTGGCGCGGGATCAGCTCTTTAAGTTTCTCTGCGAGCGCGCGGCCACGATAGTACGCTTTGTCGCGGTGGACGATGATGGAGAGCGCGTCGACGGTGTCGCCCGAGACAAGGACCTCGACCTTGACGAGGTCGGATACCTCGTAGCCTACCGGCTCGTAGTCGTAGGAGGCGTAGCCCTTTGTGCGGCTCTTCAGGGCGTCGAAGAAGTCCGTGATGATCTCGGCCAGGGGCAGGTCGTAGGTGAGCTGCACCCGCCGGGTCGAGATGTACTCCATCCCGACTGAAACGCCGCGCTTCTCGTGGCAGAGGCCCATCACGGCGCCGATGTATTCTTTCGGGCAGATCACGGTCGCGCGCACGATGGGTTCCCTGATCTCATCGAAGATCTCGGGCAGCTCGCTCGGGTTGGTGACCTCCTCGGTCTCCCCATCCACCTCGACCTCGTACTTCACGCTCGGGGAGGAAGCGATGAGGTCGAGGTCGAACTCGCGCTCCAGGCGCTCCTGGATGATCTCCATGTGCAAGAGCCCAAGGAAACCGCAACGGAACCCGAAACCCATCCTGCTATTCTCGGGCTCGAAGAACAGCGAATCATCGTTTAGTTGCAGCTTGGAAAGGGCATCCCTTAGCTGCTCGAAGTCATCGCCCTCCGTAGGATAGAGGCCCGAGAAGACCGTCGGTAGCGCCTTCGCGTAGCCAGGCAACGGCTGTAGGGCGGGCTGTTCTACCCGCGTCACCGTGTCGCCGACGCGCAGGGCTTCGATGTCTTTGAGGCCGGCGATCACATACCCCACCTCGCCTGCCCCGAGTACGGGTAGGGCGGTAGGTTTCGGCGAGTAGCAACCGACCTCGAGAAGCTCGAACTGCTCCTCGCTGCCCATCGCCCTGACCTTGTCGCCTTTCTTCAGCCCGCCGTCGAAGAGGCGCGCGAGGGAGATGACGCCGCGGTATGGATCGTAGTGGGAGTCGAAAACCAGGGCCCGCGTCTCCTCGTGCTCGGTCTCGGGCGCGGGGATGCGGTCGACGATAGCGTCAAGCACCCCGGTCACGTTCTCGCCGGTCTTGGCGGAGATCTTTACTATCTCCTCCTCGTCGACGCCGAGGAGTTCGACCAGCTCCTCCGTAACGGACTCAACGTCGGCTATGGGGAGGTCTATCTTGTTGAGGACGGGGATTATTTCGAGGTCATGCTCCATCGCGAGGTAGAGGTTCGCGAGGGTCTGGGCCTGTATGCCCTGGCTCGCGTCCACGATGAGGAGCGCTCCCTCGCAGGCGGCGATGGCTCGCGAGACCTCGTAGGCGAAGTCCACGTGCCCTGGGGTGTCGATCAGGTTAAGGTTCCACTCGCCGTCGTCGCGTTTGTAGAGGACGCGTACGGCCTGGGCTTTAATCGTTATCCCCCGCTCGCGCTCCAGTTCCATGGTGTCGAGGATCTGGTCCATCCGCTCGCGCTCGGGGACGGCCTCGGTTATGTCCAGAAGCCGGTCGGCGAGGGTGCTTTTTCCGTGGTCTATATGCGCGATTATGCAGAAATTGCGCGTGCGTTCGATGTTATTCACCCAAGGAGTCTACCATGATTGTTCCTTTGCTCTACTTGTGTTACATTCTTTCGGTCAGGCTAGTATCAGATCTGAGGAGCAGCGTGCCAGCACCATCCAAGCGCGACAAGCAGAGCGTCAAGCGCGGCGCCCACAACAGGGGGGCCAGGACCCGCCTTCGTACCCTATCAAGGGACTTCTACAGGGCCGTCGAGGCCGGGGACGAGGAGAGGGCCCGTCAGATCCGGGACGAGTCCCAGAGGGAATACGATAAGGCGGCGACCAAGGGCATAATCCACCCGAACAGGGCATCCCGCAAGGTAAGCCGTCTCGACAAGGCGCTAGCGACCAACCGGGGCGAGTAGAGCTCCATACCCAAGCTCGACCGGGTCGTCCCCTTGGGGAGATCCAGAGATTAATACGTTAGGGTGTTCGCCCTGACGTCGTTCGACCTCGCCGGTAAGATCCTCGATTGCGCCGCAGGACCTTCTAGCTTCAACGCCGAGCTCTCCGCGGAAGGCCACGAGGTCGCTTCGTCTGGCCCTTGAGCGTCATGATGACGAGGGGTCCCCATCTGCCCGAGACGACCTCGAAGACCTTCCTGGAGGCGCACCCGGGGTCGAGAACGCAGTGGGAATGGGCGTCTTCCGTCGTGTTCACGTTCCGCCTCCTTGGCTACCCTGGAGTAAGTGTGTCAGTTCAAAGTACGTACTTGTGAGTTCACGCACCTGACACTACCATCCCTATCGTACGGCTTCTAAAGAGCCAAGGAGATGTCGGTCTGTCGCGCCCACACCGTCCGATCGTAGATCGAGACCAAAACACAAGGAGATTGCCCATGAGCGTCACAAGGCTTTACTCGGCGGACATCTACGTGCACGACCTGGACACGGCCGTCGACTTCTACGTTGGCAAGCTCGGTTTCGAGAAGCGCGTCGACGAGCCCGTAGACGAGGAGGGGCACCGTTGGGTCGAGGTCGCGCCGAAGGGTTCTGAGACTGCGGTCATCCTGTCGCACGGCTTCGGCTCGTGGGCCCCGGAGAAGGTCGGCGGCTATTGTCGCCTGATCTTCGGCGTGGACGACATGGCGGGCACCGTCGAGGCCCTCAAGGCGAATGGGGTGGAGTTCGAGGACGAGCCCGAAGAGTTCCCCTACGGCACCTACGCGACGGTCCGGGATCCGGACGGCAACGTCTTCGGGCTGCTTGAAGAAGCACACGGGTGAGCGGCTGGGGTCTGCGGCCGGGCGAGCCACCGGCCGACGGTTCCTGACGCCGACGAGCTCGTGATCAAGGAAGGAAAATTCGACACGTGGACCACAATGGAACCGCGACTTTTGAGTACCGCGGCTGCGCGCATCAAGCCTTACGGAGAGTTCGCAGGTGTCTGCCTCCACGGGAGGGGATCTCCCGACTACTTCGAGGGCACAATCTGCGAACCGATGTGACCCGTTTTGGGGACTTCAGTCCTCACTGGTACTGACTGGCTTGGACATTATGATGCTCGTCGTCTCGTAGCCCATTCTGTCGTAGAGCGCGCGTGCGCCGTGGTTGTGGCCGAACACATGGAGTTCTACCTTCTCGGCGCCGAGCTCTTGGGCCTTCGTTTCGACCAGATCCAGTATCTGGCGGGCGTATCCCCTGCGCCGGAATGGCTCATGGACGATGATGTCGTAGATCCAGACCGAGCGGCCGACGCCCGAGTCACGGGGTGAGATCCAGAGTATCCCCACCTCGGCCGGCACCGACTCGTCCCTGACGGAGTAGAGAGAGTGATCGCGCGTAGCCGTGCCCTCGGGCAGCAACGCGTCCACCTCGTTCGCTGACTTCGTCTCCGCCTCCTCCGGTGACCAGACGCCGGCGCGAACCTTGTCCTCCGCATAATCGCGCAGCAACTGCTTCCGGTATCCACGGTATTGCGCTTCTTCCAAGTCGACGAGCGTGACGTCGCCTTTACCATGAAGGGTCATCGCGGTGCCTCGGAGAGCTTTAGCACGGTCATCTCGACCTGGAACTCGTCGGGGAGATCCTTGCCGCCCTTCAAGCCGCCTTCGAGGTCCTGGATCAGGGCCAGCGCGCGTTCGAGGTCCACTTCGTCCATGCTGCGGCCCTGCTCTTCCAACTTGCGGGCCACGAACGGCGGGATCTTTAGGATGCTCGAGATCTCCTTCTGGGGTGTGCCGCGACCCTGGAGGGCGCTGGCGCGGGCCACGAGCTGGAACTGGCGCCGGATCATGAACGTCAGGCGGAGAGGAGGCTCGCCCGTGGAGATCAAGTCCTCGAGCAGACCGAGTGCCCTGTCGCGCTTTCCGGCGGCCAGCGCGTCGACGAAGGCGAAGATGTTCGACTGAACATCGGGCGGACACAGGGCCGCGACATCTTCGTGAGTCGCCGTACCGTCACCGACGTAGAGGGCCAGTTTCTCCGTCTCGCGGAGGAGTCGCATCTTGTCGCCGGAGCAACGCGCCGTCAGGTCTTCGGCCACGTCGTCGGGGAGCTCCAACCCCTGCTTCTTCGCGTGCCCGACGACCCACCTCGTGAGGGCCTTGCCCGTCGGCTGCTCGAAATTGTGGACCTCCCCAGACTTCTTGACCGCCGAGAGCAACCTCTCGCGGGAGCCGAGCTTCTTTCCGATGAGGATCAGGTCAGATTCCGGTGGAGGGTCCTGCAAATAGTCGACGATCACAGCCTTCTGGGCCGCGTTCCAGGCGTCCAGGTCCCTTAACACGACGAACGGCCCCTCCCCGAACAACGAGAAAGAGTTGCAGGCCGAAACTACATTATCTGGGCCCATCGCCGAGGCGTCGTATGCTTCGATCGTCCGGCCTTTGCGCAGCTTCTCGACGCCGCGGGCCTTACGTTCCTCGTCGTCGCCCAGCAGTAGGTAGACAGTCACGCAGATATTCTACATTACGCCGCTTCGCTGCTTGTCGGCACGCTCCGGACTTCGGCCGACGAGCCCGCTGAGGCAATGCGACGAACGGCTTACCAGGCTGCGACGTTCGCAGGCACTGGTGGACCAGACGGCAAGGCCGCAAACGAACCACAGGGGATTCTCAGTCGGGGCCTGAGCAAACCAGATTCACGAAACATCACTCATTTGGGTGATACGCACGCCACCCAAAGATTGCTAGTGTTACCCGATGTGAGGGAGCCGTACGGACGATAAGGAGAACTCTTGATGAAACGGGTCGTACTGATGGGCGCGCTGGTATCCATGGCCCTCGTGCTGGGTGCCGGCGCAGTAGCACTGGCCGCCAACGTAGACTGCATCGCTGACAACCTGTGTACCGGCACACGCAACCCCGACACCATGAACGGTTCATCCGGTGTTGACGACATGAGAGGCCGCGCCGGCGGGGATGCCATGAAGGGAAACGGGGGCCCGGATGCAATGGAGGGCGGTCTTGGTGCCGATGAGGTCCTGGGCGGCCTTGGCAACGACGGACAAGTATGGGGCGGGGAGCAAAAAGGTAACGCCGCACCCTTTAGCTACCCCGACGAGAGCAACGACCTCGCCTCTGGCGGCCGCGGCCGCGATCAGGTCTACGGCGGGTTTGGTCAGGGCGGTGTCGACGAGGTCCTCGGCAACGAAGGCAACGACACCATCGTGGTGGCCCAGCGGGGCTTCCCTTCCGAGACCGGCGAGGTGAAGGTCACGAAGGAGGTCGTGGGATGCGGCAAGGGAGAAGATATCGTATACCGCGACAGAAGGCTTGACGTGATCTCAGACAATTGCGAGCAGAAGATCAACGGCTTCCCGGACATGATGATGAGCGCCGCACGAGGGAGTTCTGCGCTAACGGCAGGACCGCTTGACGCTGTTTCTGAAGGGCCGTAGTAATCCTGAATAGCAGTGGGCAGGCACCCACACTGCACTCAACCGGGCTCTTCCCCGAGGCTAGCGTGCGCCAGGGGTACGACCTGATCCCGGAGCGCCTCCAACTGGCCAACCTCGTCCTGCACAGGCCAAATGAGGATGCGTCGAACGCCAGCGGATCGGTAGGCGTCGAGCTTCCTGGCGCACTCTTCGGCGGGGCCCACCAGGAGGCGCTCTCGTAGCTCCCTGGCGGGGCGCCTGAGCATGGGTGCCAGGACATCCCGGCAGACGCGGTCCGCCTCGTCGTAATCTTCAGTCACGTGGAAGAACATAGTCGCGATGGCGTTCGGGAAACGGTCGGGGTTCTTGCCTGCGGCGCGCAGGTGTCCTTCCAATCGAGACTTTGCATCGGCGAACGCTCCAGGTGTGGTGTTATAGGCGGAGGCCAGCCAACCGTCACCGAGACTGGCCGTCCGGCGCAGACCAGCCTCCGAGCCCCAACTGCCGATCCAGACCGGGGGGCCTGGCTGCTGCAGTGGCCGAGGCTCGAGCTCGATGTTTTCTGTCGAGTAGAACTCACCTTCGAAAGGTGGCCCATCTTCGCGCCAGAGAGCGCGCAACACTCCGACCGTCTCATCCAGACGCTTCCAGCGTTCCTCGAAGGGGACGCCGACGGCGGCGTAGTCGGCAGCAGAGGAGCCGGATCCCACACCCGAGATCAGACGCCCGCCAGAGAGGAGGTCGATGGCGGCGAGGCTCTTCGCCAGGGCAGCCGGTCCCCTCACGACGGGGAGCGCGACCGTGGTCATCAGGTCCATCTGTCCGGTGGCCGCGAGTACCGAGGAAAGTGCCGTAGGCCCGTCGAGCCACGGACGGGAAAACAGGAGGTGATCGTTCACCGCGAGGGCCGAATACCCCAGGCGTTCGGCGGTCCGGGTGTAATCCAGGAGGCGCTTCAGGGTCCACGGCCGCTCGTCAAAGGCTATCAGGGGGAGGTGTACCCCATAATCCATGCGACACCTTGCATCTCGAGAACTTTCGACCACGCAGTAGTATAGGAGCGCGGGGGATTGGGCCGCAACTTGGCATTGGCTGAGAGGCTCGGTCTTATAGCTGGTCTTCCTTCACTGGGGCCAGGGTGGGATCGATCGCCTCCGAACCCATGTGTTTCGGATCAGGCTTCGGGGGGTCTGCGATTGGGGAATGAGGGATCTCTACGCTAGTCTGCGCGTTCGGACTCGTAGGGTTCTTCTGGGTGCTCGTTCCCCGCGTCCGCTGGCGGGGGCTTCGTCCGGCGCTTCCGCGGGAGTCCCGTCCCGCACGTTCGCCCTGACAGGGGCTTCATCCGGCGTATCCAGAGGCTCGGGTGTTTCGTCGGATGCGTCCGGCTGGTCAGCAGTACCGTCCGGTGAGTCAACTTCGGCGGGTGGTTCAGCCGGCTCTTCTATCTGCTCGGAGGCTGCGGCTTCGCGTTCGGCGAACCACTCCTCGCCTTCGATGGAGAAATTCGGGGTCACGCGGTCCAGCCACTTCGGGAACCACCAGCCCGCTTTCCCGAGCAGGGCCATAATCGCCGGGACGAGGACGCATCGGACTACGGTTGCGTCCACGGCGACGGCGACGGCCATACCGAGGCCGAACTGTTTCACGGTGGGATCACCGTTTATCACGAAGGCGAGGAAGACGGAGACCATGATCATGGCGGCCGAGGTGATCACACGCGCCGTGGAAGCCAGGCCGTGGACGACGGCCTCGTGCGGGTCGCCCGTCCCTTTCCACTGTTCGCGGACGTGGGTCATCAGGAAGACCTCGTAGTCCATGGAGAGGCCGAAGAGGATGGCGAACATCATCAGGGGCACGTAGGAGACTATTGGGATTGGGCCCTCTAGCCCGATCAGGCGCGCCGTCCACTCGTGGTTGAAGGCGTAGCTGACGACGCCGAAGGCGGCGAGGATGGAGAACACGTTCATGGTCACGGCCTTGAGCGGGACCAGGAGTGATCGGAAGGCGAGCATGAGCAGTAAGAAAGAGAGGACGAGCACGATCCCTATGACCAGCGGAAGCTTCTGGGTGATCTCCCTCGCCAGGTCTATGTAACTGGCGGTCGTCCCCCCGACGTCAGCCTCCATCTGCTTGCCTTTGGTCGCCTTGGGAAGCACGTCGCTGCGCAACGTACTCACGAGGTCAGCGGTCGCGCGCGAGGAGGGCGCGGTGGTCGGGGTCACGGTGTAGACTGCCGCGTCGCCACTCTTGTTGACCAGGGGATATGTCACGTCGTCCACACCCTTGGTCTTCTTGATGTCCTTGCGCAAGTCGGTGAGGCGCGGATCTGAGGCCTTAGATTCAAGGAACTGCTCCTTCTGGTCTTCCCCTGAACTCTTCTCCTTTTTGGCGGCCTGCTGATTGACCTGCTTAACTATCTTCTTGTTTTCCTGGGCTTGCTTCTGATCGGCTTGTTTCTGTATGGACTGGTCTTGTTTCTCGAGCTCTTGCTGTGCCTGCTGGTCTATGGACTTGTTCTGCTTGTCTATCTCCTGCTGGGCCTTCTTCTGGATGGTCTGATTCTGCTGGTCTATCTCTTGCTGGGCCACCTTGTCGATCGCATTCTGACCCTCGGGCCCTACCTTCTGCTTGGCCTCGTCGGCCTCTGACTCGATCTGCTGTGCCGCCTTCTCCTGCTGCTGTTTGGCTTCGGCCTCGATCTGCTGCTTCGCCTCGGCTTTCTTCTGGTCGGCCTCGGCGTCGACCTTCTGTTTCGCCTCTTGCTGCGCCTGCTCTGTTTGCTGCTGGATCTGCTTCGCCGCTTTGGTCTGCTGTTTGGAGATCTCCTGCTGCGTAGATTTCTGCTCCTGGTTGCGGAGCTTGTCGAGATCGGCCTGGTCATTTTGGGCCGGCTTGCTGAGGTCAACGGCCACGAGCATGGGACCGTTCGAGCCAGAGCCGAACCCTTCTGTCATCGCGTCGTAGGACTGGCGCGACTGGGTGGTAGTGGGAAGTGCCCCGTTATCTGTCTGACCGAGGTACAGGTACCTGACGGGCAGGGCGAGGACGATGAGCACGGCCAGACCCAGGATCAGGGCTGGCCAGGGGTGGGACCCGACGAAGGCGGCCCAGCGGGCCCAGCCGTGGGGCCTCTCGTCGTGGTGGGTCCGCATGCCTGGCACGCGCAGGCGGTTGATCCCTGGCCCGATCAGGCCGAGGATGGCGGGGAGCAACGTGGTCGCAGCCGTGGCCGCGACGAGCACCACGATCGCCGCCGTGTAGCCGAGCGTCGTCACCATTGGTATACCGGCGGCAGCTAGCGACAGGAGCGCGATGATCACGGTGCCAGCGGCGAAGACGACCGCACCTCCCGAGGTGGCCGTGGCCCGGGCTACCGACTCGCGGGGCTCCATTCCTTCGTTGAGCTGGCTTCGGTGTCGGGTGACTATGAACAGCGCGTAGTCTATTCCTACCCCGAGCCCGATCATGGTCGCGAGGGTCGGCGCCGAGGTCGGCACCTCGACGGCATGGCCCAGGAAGGTGACGATTCCGAGTCCTATGGAGAGACCGATGATCGCCGTGATAATGGGTATTCCCATCGCGATGGCCGTGCCGAACGTGTACAGGAGGATGATCACGGCCGCCACGAGTCCCACCACCACAGAGAGATCGGTCGATGGCTTGGAAACCTTCTGCCCGAGGTAGCCGCCTGCGGCCGGATTCAGACCGACTTTGTCGAGCGGCTTGGCGACGTCGATGATCCGTTGGGCCCCTTCGACGCTGAGTTGTGAAGAGCTGTCCTCGAGGTTGAGGGAGATGTAGCCGATGGTGCTTTTCTTGTTTAGCTGACTGGCGCCCTGCTCGCCGAACGGGCCGGTGGCCTGTGTGACCGCCGGGTCCTTGGAATACGCTTTGACGACCTTCTGGATCGGCTTCTTGTACTTTTTGTCTGAGAGCTTCTGGCCTTCGGGGGCACGGAGGGCGATCGGGACCGAGCCGTTGGCCTGGTTGGGGAATTTGTCGTTAAGGAGGTCGGTTGCGGCCTGGCTGTCGGTTCCTGGCAGCTTGAGATCGTTGTTGGTCTCCTGGCCGACTGTCCTGGCGACGATCACGACCGAGAGCGCGACCACCAGCCAGACCACGAGGACCAGCACGCGGTGACGCGTGCAGAAATGGCCGAGCCGGTAGAGCAGGGGCGTCAAAATGCTCTCCCGGTGGCCTGATGTCTATACCTGGTGCTAATCATCGTTCATCCCGACTGAATCTCCCAGGGGGAAGCATACACCCGCGCAAAAGGCGCCGCATCACTCAAATGGGCTAGTTGATCGAGGTTTCGGGCAACAGGCTTCAGGATTCGGGACCCTTTGCTGGATCATTCGTCTCCGTTTTCGATTGTCCGGGGTCTTCGAAGACCTTGGAAGTGTCCGGGCGGGCGAACAGGTCGATGGTCCAGTCGGCGAGCACGTGGGCCCGATTGAGGTCGTAGCCCAGCTCGAAGAGGTAGACACCCTTCCAGATCAGGGCGCCAACCCGGCCGCCGAGCTTCACCCCGAGGATGTCGACCACGGCGCTACCCTCGCCGAGGTCCACGAGCTGGCCAAGGGGCCGGTAACGGAACGCTGCTGGCGCCTTGTTCTTGATCTCCGCCGCGAGGTTGTGCGCCGCACGTCTGCCCTGCTGTTCCGCGGCCTGGGCGAGGGCGGGAATTGGCTGTCCCTCGTGCTGCATGCTGGTGCAATCGCCCACGGCGTAGACGCCTGGCCTGCTCCTCACCCGCAGGTACTGGTCGATCAGGATCCTTTCGCGATGGTCCTTATCGACATCGAGGTCGCCCACGAACGGAGGAGGTTCGATCCCGGCGGCCCAGATGGTGGTTTGGGTGGGTATGGTGCGGCCGTCTGAGATGACCACGGTATCGGGCCCCACTTCTTTGACCTTGGCGCTGTTTATGACCTCCAGGTGCTGGGAGGCCAGCCTGTGGGTGGCTGCGCTTACCAGCGCGGGATCGAGGCCCTTGAGGATATGGTCACCGGCGTTGAGTAGCACGATTCGGACGCGGTCGAAGTCTACGTTGGTATAGTCATCTTGTAGAACGTCGAAGATCAGGTCGTGTACCTCGGCCGCGGCCTCTACCCCGGTCGGGCCTCCACCGACGACGACGAAGGTGAGAAGGCCGTCGGGCGCTCCGTCCCCAAGGCGCTCGGCCCGCTCGAAACGATCGATTACGTGGTTGCGTACCCGCAGTGCGTCCCGCAAGCCCTTGACGTCCATAGCGTTTGCTTCGGCGCCCGGGGTACCGAAGAACGTCGTGCGGCTTCCCGGGGCGAGGACGAGGAAGTCGTAAGGGTAGTCGCCCTCGTCCGTCTTGGCCATGCGAGCCTCGAAGTCCACGGTCGTCACTTCGTCCTGATAGAACTCTACGCCAAGGGGCTTTAGGACACGCCGGAGGGAGTGGGCGACGTGGCGCACCTCCGCGTTGCTCGGGATGATCGAAGGCACCATCGGCCAGAAGGTTGTGTAGTTCATACGATCCACAAGCGCGACACCCACGTCTTCGGTACCGTGGAGTGCGCGCGCTAGCTCCCTGGCGACAGCGAGCCCCCCGAACCCTCCGCCGACGATGAGGATCCTGGTCGAAGCGTCTGCGTAGCTGCCTTCGAGCGGGGTCGATTTGTGTAGCCGCTTGTAGGCTGCCCAGGTTGTCCCCAGGATCAAGCCTCCCAACGCCAGTTTCCTTTTCATTTCGTCCTTTCCCTGTCCAGATGGTGTATCTAGCATAGTACAGTCTGTGGAGGATGCGCATCCTCCACACGCCAGGACAAATGCCGGTGGTGAAAGATCAGAGGCTGCCTGCGCCGACGAGCACCATCCATATCGTCGTCCACAGAAGGAGGAGTGCGGCCCAGGGGGATCCGTGTTCGGTCGCGAAGGCACGTGCGGCCACGATCGGGGGGACACATCCCGCGTAGAAGAGGGCGACGAGGAATGGTGTTACCCCCGGAGTCGTCACCGACGCGAACGGAAGCGAGGATGCTCCTTTGGCGACGCGTATCAGGATCGTGACGAGAAAGCCGTTGCAGGCGTTGAGCGGGTAGGCGAGCAGGGGGGAGACGTTGCCGGCGAGGGAACCGAGGAGGCCGAGGACCAAGATCGGCCCCGAGAGCGGCACGGCGACGAGGTTCGTGAAGACCCCAACGACAGAGACCTGGTCGAAGGTGGCCGCGACTATGGGCGAGGTCGCGATCTGGGCCGCCAGTGAGACCGAGATGAGGTTGGAGAGTCGCGCCGGCGGCTTCGCAAGAGGCCTGAACATGCCGCGCTCAACGAGGGACTTCAGGGGCCCGGTGAGGAGCAGAATTCCGAAGACGGCGGCCACGGAGAGCTGGAAGCCGGTGCTGTAGACGAGCTCGGGGTTATAGGCCAAGACGAGGGCCAGCATCGTGGTCATGAAGTGCAGGGCCGAGACCTGGCGCCCGAGGAGTGGCGCGGCGAGCACGAACGTTGCCACGACCCCGGCACGTATGGCGGAAGGCGGGGCCCCCGCGATGAGGATGTACGGCCAGATCAAACCGATAGTGGCGCCGGCGCGTATCGCGGTAGGGATGGCGAGGAGGCGAAGCGCGAAGTAGATGACGGCCGCCAGAATGGCTACGTGCTGGCCCGATATGGCGAGCACGTGGGTAACACCACTGCGCTGAAACGACATCTCCAGGTCTTCGGGCATCAGGGAGCGGTCCCCGAGCACCATCCCCCGTACCACGGCCGCCTCTCGCGGCCTGAGCCCGTAGCCGAGGGCCACATCCGTGCGGCGGTGCACCTTGCCGATCCAACCGCGATCCTCCCCCACCGGCGTCACGCTCGTCGCCTCGACGAGCGCGCTGATCCTTTTTGTCGCCAGATAGCGGCCGTAGTCGAAGCCGTCCTCGCCTATCTGGGGGAGCGAGATCCCACCGTCGACCCTCACCCTGTCGCCGACCCCGACGCTGAGGTCGCCGGCGAAGACTTCGACGCCACCGCCGCGCAGGATCTCCTTGTCTTCGTACCACAAGTGTTCGACCCTGAGGTCGGCCATATAGCCGAAGCTGCTCGGTTCCGGTGGCGAGGCGATACGGCCGACCAGAACGACCTGCCCAGGCTCCATTGCGGCAAGCTCGGCGAGCGGGTCTTCGGTCGCAAGGTGAAGTATCGAGATCGCGACGCCACCTGCCGCGAACACCGGGCAGAGGAAGGCCATCAAACGCCATTCCGCGGGGACGAGATCCCTCCACAACAGAGCCGCAAGGGCAACTATGAGGCAGGATGCGACGAGCATCGGGGCGAGGGGTGGAGCGACCGTGGCGACGGTGATGCTGGCGGCGAGCACTATCGCCCACGGATCCAGCCTCACGGGAGGGCTGAGATCCAGGTCAGGCTCGGCCCGCCTAGACCGTGGCAAAGGGTTCGATCTTCTCCAAGGTCTCCGGTCCTATTCCCGGTATTTCTTCGAGCTCGCCCACCGACCTGAACTCCCTGTTGTTAGTCCTGTAGTCGATGATGCTCTGGGCAGTAGAAGGCCCGACCTCGGGCAACTCGTCGAGCTCCTCCACATCCGCAGTGTTTATGTCTACCCTGAGCGAGTCCTGCGATTCATCCTCTACCTCTTCCAGAGAAGCGGTGTAGACGACCCTCGGTGTTCCCTCCGAGATACGCGCCGTGTAGAACGCGCCACCGACCAGCACGGCCACGACGAGCAGCGACACGACTATCTGCGGCCTGTATCGCGCAACGGCGCCGGAAGGCCCTTTGCGTCGCGCACCCGTACCTCGTGTCGCCGTCTCGAAAAGCTCGTCTCTCACCTGATGGGTTATCGGGACACGAGGGTGGAAAGTTTAAAGCAGGCAGGCATCAGGTTTCAGGACCTGAAGCCTGCTGCCTGTAACCTGATGCCTTCTCTTGCGGCTTGGCTCACACCTTTAGAGAACCGCCATCAGAGATCGCTTAGCTTGCTGCTCTCGAACCTGCCAAGGACGTGTTCCATGGCTTCCGGATTTATTGTTATGTCGCCCCTGAACGGGTAATTCAGGGAGGCGACCGTAAAGAGGACGAGGGCGATGATCAGGGCCAGGGAGGACACCATGAGGAGGTGGATCACCGTGCTATCCATGCCGAAGAGATACATGAAGCCGACCACGACTATTCCCCCGGTTATAAGCACCACCCAGAGGATAACCGGCAGCCCCTGTTCGGCTTCGAGCAGCCGGTCTCGTCTGGCGTCCGCGAGGTCGCGCATTCTCTCCAAACTCTGTTCGTAGAGAACCTGCTCCTCCGGGGTGGACGGGTCGAAATTCTGCAGGCTGACCCTGATGTCATCCAGCAGGTTCCACGCCATAGGGCTCGACGTCTCCTGTCCCATAAGCGTCCACTCCTCGTTCACCACGACCCTGGCGTAGGAGCGGGCCAGTTCCTGGATGTGACGGCCTTCGGTCTCGGGCATCGTGTCGGCGAGCCAGAAGATCTCGGCCAGCGAGCTCGCTTCGTCGTCCGCCGTATGTTTAGCCGCCTCCCATTGCTCCCACACTGCAACTACCATAAGCCCAAGCAGCACGGCGTAGGTAACCCCGAGCACCGCGTAGATAAAGCCCGCCACGTCGTTGTGCTGCCTGCGCACGTCGGTCGGCACGAGGCGCTGCACGAGGATCAAACCTCCGGCCGCGACCGCCATGGCCACGCACAGCATTACCAGGCCGATAGGAATGCTCACGCCAAGCCGCCTTTCAGGACGATTACACTGTTCCAGGGCAAGTCAAGATACAGTGTCGCCAGCCACGGAGCAAACCGTCATTGCGGGAAGGGCGACAGGGTAAAGGATTTCGGGCCAGGGCTCGCGGGTGAGGGTGGAGCCGAGGGGGATCGAACCCCTGACCTCCGCGCTGCCAGCGCGGCGCTCTCCCAGCTGAGCTACGGCCCCGGAAAACTCGTCAGAGTATATGCACGCCGTGAGGGGGTGTCAACGTAGGTTCGGCTACTCTTGCCAGTGCTCCTGGGGGGCGCTGCGCCAGAGGGATTCTAGGCGGTAGTAATCGCGGGCTTCATCGGTGAAGATGTGGACCACGACGTCGAGAAAGTCGAGGCTGATCCAGGCCGTACCCTCGTCCAGGCGCTTGGTGCGAGGGCGGTGGCCCTTCTCGATCATCTTCTCGATGACCTCCTGGGCGACGCGGCGCGTCTGGCGCTCGGTCTCTGCGCTGGCTATCACGAAGTAGTCGGCGTAGGAGACGAGGCCCTTCAGATCTACGAGGATCACGTCTTTGGCGAACATCTCGCTCGCCGCGCGGGCCGCCGTGGTCGCCATCTCGTAGGTCAGCGCCTCGCCCTCGGTCCCGAACTTCTCCTGCCTGACAGTCGACTCGTCGCGCCTCACCGGATCTCCTCGTTCAAAACCCCTTCTTCCGTCCGTTTTCCATCACCCTCATACAACCTCCTGCGTTCAATGATCCCACGCACCCCGTCGGGAACGAGGTACCTGATGCTCTTTCCCTGCAACATCCTGCGCCGGATTCCCGTGGCCGAGATATCGACCCGCGTGCACTCGACTGGGAAGATCCTGTCGAAGTTCCGCAAAGCGGCCTCCAGGTGGTCGAGCTTGGAGAGGTCGTACCCGGGCCGCGTCGCCGCGACCATGACGACCTGCTCCAATAGCCGGTCGGGCTCCCTCCACGCCAGCAAATTGGACACCTCGTCTGCGCCCGTGATGAAGTACCAATCTTCCTCCGGCGCACGCTCCTTGAGGATACCGACGGTCTCGACGCTGTGCATCGCACGTCCTGAGTCGATCTCGACCTCGTCGACCGTAAAGCGCTCGTTTCCCTCGACCGCCGCCTCGACCATGGCGAGCCGATCGGCGGCCGAGGCCCTGACGCTCGAGGCCTCCTTATGCGGCGGGATGCCACCAGGCACGAAAACGACGCGCGAGAGGTCGAGCTCGGCCATAACCTGCTCCGCGACGATCATATGCCCCTGGTGCACGGGGTCGAAGGTACCTCCGAATATCCCTACTCTCAAGTCCACCTCACTGGAAATCGAACACCGTCTCGCCGATCCTGACCTCGTCACCCGGCTCCGCGCCTGCCCTACGCAGCGCTCCTACGACCCCACTCTTCTCGAGCTCGTACTGGAACCGCTCGACACCCTCCCTGTTGCCCCAATCTGTCTTGAGCGCGAGCCGCTCGACGCTCTCCCCGGAGACGACGTAGCCGCCGTTCTCCGGCTCCACCCGGACACCCTTCCACGTCGGTCTGAAGACGCGGTGCTGACGCTCCGCGTCTTTGGATGCCACGCCCTCCTCCCCCATCGTGCGCAGCATCGCCTCGAACCGGTCGCGCAGCGCGCCGACCCCTTCTCCGGTGGCCGCTGAGACCTGGAAAGCCTCGGGGAAAGCGTCCCACAGATAGGCCCTGAGCTCTTCGTCCAACAGGTCTACCTTGTTGAGAACAAGGACTGTGGGCTTCTCCGAGAGCCTTGCGGCGTGCAGCTCGGCCCGCAGCGTGCCCTCGGCCCCTTCCGGATCCTCGCTCGCGTCGAGGACCAGCGCGAGCAATCTCGCCCTGGCCACGTGCCTGAGAAAGCGGTTGCCGAGGCCCTTGCCTTCGCTGGCACCCGAGATCAGACCCGGAATATCTGCGACCACGAAGGGTCCGCGGTAGGTCCTCTCGTCCACCACCCCAAGCTGGGGTGAGAGCGTTGTAAAGGGATAATCGCCCACCCTGGGACGGGCGGCACTGAACGTGGCAAGTAGCGAAGACTTTCCCGCGTTGGGCAGGCCCACGAGGCCGACGTCGGAGAGGACCTTGAGCTCGAGCCTTATCTCCCGCTCCTCACCCGGCAGGCCCTTCTCCCTGAACGCCGGGGCCCTGCGGGTGGAGGTGGCGAAAGACCCGTTGCCGCGTCCTCCCTCGCCGCCGGCGGCGGCGACGAAGGTCTCTCCTGGTTCCGATAGGTCGGCGAGGAGGCCTTCCCCATCGAAGATTTGCGTCCCGACGGGAACTTTGAGGGTGACGTCCCCTCCTCGTTCGCCGGCCCTGTTGTTGCCCGAACCGTGGCCGCCTCTAGCCGCCTTCACGACGTTGCGGTAAGCGTGGGGTTCGAGCGTAGAGAGGTCTTCGGTGGCGTGCAGGACCACGGACCCACCGTTGCCGCCGCGCCCGCCGTCGGGACCGCCCCTTGGCTTAAACTTCTCGCGGTTGAAAGAGACGCTGCCGTCGCCCCCGCGGCCCCCGCGGACGACGAAGCTAGCTTCATCTACGAACTGCAAAGGGGCTAAAGATCCCCGTAACGGACGGTGGTCAGGCCGTCGCCTCCTGCAAAACGGGCTCCTCGACCACGCTGACGACGCTCTTTCCCCGCGAGCGGTCGAAGTTCACCCTGCCGTCTACCCTGGCGAAGAGCGTGTCATCGGAGCCCTTGCCGACGTTCTGTCCCGGGTTTACCTTTGAGCCCCGCTGGCGCACGATGATGCTTCCTGCGGTGACCACCTGGCCCCCGTACGCCTTTACTCCTAGCCTCCTGCCCGCCGAGTCGCGGCCGTTGCGTGAGGAGCCCCCACCCTTCTTATGAGCCATCAGATACCTCCAGAACCTTCACCCGGGTCAGCTCCTGCCTGTGACCGGTCTTCTTCCTGTAATCCTTCTTCGGCTTGTACTTGTAGACGTGGATCTTATCCCCCCGCAGGTGCGCGAGTATTTCGACCTTCGCCGTCTTCTCACCAAGGTCGAATCCCTCTTCGCCCGCGGAGAAACCGACCGGCAACTCTACCGAGTCTCCGACGTCGCCCCTGATGCGGTCGACGACCAGTTCCTGGCCCTCCGTCACCCTGTACTGCTTTCCACCACTCTTTAGAACCGCAAACATCACGTTCTCCTAGAATTTATCAAGCTACGACGGGCGCTCAGAACGCGCCCTACGGCCCAACAGTATACCTGCCATACCCCGGATCGACCAGCCAGAGAAGGTTTCAGGTCACGGGTTGAAGCCTAGGAATATGTCTCCACGAATAGAACTTCCCGAGTCCTCCTGGGTCGCTCAGGGATGGTGCGCGGACTTCTTTTCCGAAGGTGGGCGGACAATCTCTTCTCAGGCATTGCCTATTGGATACCGATTGGGTATCTTTTGGTGGTGTCAGCGGTAAGGACAAGTTCGGCGGGCCCTGTCGCCCGCGCCAAGAAGCAGGAGAAGGTAAGCATCCTTCACCGGCTGCGCCGCTCCGACTTGCTTCTTTGGCTCTCCGCTTTGGTGTTGGGTGGGATCGGGATTCTCGCCATCTACGCGGCCGAGGCAGACCTCAGGCAGATCTACGCCATCAACCAGGCCATGGGCTTCTCGGTCGGGTTCGCGGGCGCCGTGGTGCTCGCGCTCACCGACTACCGGAGGTTCGGCCGGCACCTCCGACTCGTGTACGGGGTGACGATCGCGATGCTGGTCCTAGTCCTGATCGCGGGCTCGACGGTCAACGGGTCGCAGAGTTGGATCGGCATCGGACCCGTAGCGGTGCAGCCTTCGGAATTCGCGAAGCCGCTCACCATCGTGGTGCTCGCAGGCTACGTCGCGGACAACGGCTTCGCGCGCAACATGACCTTCGTGCGGGCGATAGGCATCATGGCCGTGCCGGTTTTGCTGGTGCTGGCCCAGCCCGACCTAGGTACCACGATGGTGTTCGGAGCGATCTTCGTGACGGTGGTTTTCGTGGGTGGTGCGAGGTGGTACCAGCTGGGCGCCCTCTTCGCAGCGGGGTGCGCGGCGGTCTACCTCGTCATCAAGTTCAGCATACTCGAGCCCTACCAGCTCGCGCGCCTCACCTCGTTTATCGACCCCGAGAGCGACCCCCAGGTGAGCTACCAGGTCGAGAACTCGAAGATGGCGATAGGTTCTGGGGGGTTGACGGGCAAGGGCCTCAACTCCTCGGGGACGCTCGGCGATCTCGGTTACCTGCCCGAAGACCGCACCGACTTCATCTTCTCCAACCTCGCCGAGAAGGTCGGCTTTGTGGGGGCTCTGCTCTTGCTCGTCGTGTTCTTCGTGCTGGTCTGGCGGGTTTTGCACACCGCGACGGTCTCACGCGACCGCTTCGGCGTCCTCATTGCGGTCGGGGTCGCGACGATGCTGACCTTCCACGCGCTCATAAATATAGGGATGGCGATGGGTATGATGCCCGTTACCGGGCTGCCTTTGCCCTTCGTGAGCTACGGGCGCAGCAATTTGCTAGTCAGCATGATGTCGGTCGGGCTCGTGCAGAGCATCGTGATCCAGGCACGACTCAAGTCTGAGGGTTCCCCCCGCGCTTAGAGCGGTTTGCGCAGCAGACCGCTGCTTCAGGCATAAGCAGTCAGGTCTTCTCTGACACGGGAACAAAATGGACCGCTGCCCAACGTGCCGCCACCCCACCTTCAAGAGTCACCGACGAGGTGGATTCTCGTGTACAGGTCTGTAGCCTGAAGCCTTATTTCTCCCAGCTATGCTGAGTCTTTACGTTGACGATGTTCAAAAGCCACCCCCCGATCAGGAAGGCTATGACGGCGTTTATAAGGGCATCGGGGAGCACCCCCCAGACGGCGTATTCGCCCAGTTGCGGCACGCCGAGCCCGGACAACCAGCGGGCGGTGTACCCGAGGATGTCGAAGGCGGCGACGCTGATGCCGGCCACCTGGGCGAGCAGCACCCTTTCTGTCCCTCTGCTCTGCACGGCGCTAGCGCGCGCCGCGAGCCCGGCGGCGAGCAGGCCGCCCAGCGCCCCGACCCCGAAGAGGTCACCTCCGAGGGCGTCGAGTAGCACGCCCCCGAAGAAACCGAGTAACACGGCTTGCAGATCTCGCAGCGGAGCAGCGGCGAAGACCACGGCGATAAGGGTCAGCTTCGGGGAAAAGTACCCGAAGGTCAGGTAGGGACCGATTACCGCTTCGAGGAGCGCGGCGACCGCCACGACGAGGGCGGCACGGATTACCGAGGCCTGCTCCACCGCCTCTAGCCGGCCCTGCCGGCCCAGTCGGTGATGACCCTGACCTCTTCGAGCTCCTGTGGGTTCATGGCCGGCTCGACCACTATCTTCTTGAACTGGTCTATATCCTGCGAGGTGACCGACTGGACCTTGCCCACGTAGAGACCCGGCGGGAACAGGAGCTCTTTGTCTCCAGCCCGGCCGCTGGTCACGACGTAATCACCCTCCTCGGCACGGGCGCTCTGGGGAACCAGGCCGACGCCGAAGTACCCTTCGAGGTCCGTCTCCAGCAGGCCCTGTCCGTAGGAGACGTTCTCCGACGTGACGGCGGGGCCGATCTCACTCGAAGCGGGATCGAACTGGGCGGGCGGGATGATCCTGACCCCAGCGGCGAACATCTGGTCGGTGATGAGCATGACCTGGGCTGTGTGCCTGGATACCTCGGTGGTGCGCCCGACGAGCGTGTTCTCGCCGATCACCACCGGCCTGTTGGGCTCGACGCCGTCTTCGGTGCCAACGTTGATGACTATCCGCTGCGTGAACTGATCCCCAACCGGCGCGACGACCTGCGCCAACGGACCGTACTCGTATGAGGTCCGCTGTCCCTCGAGTAGTTCGCGCAACTGCGCGTTCTCACGCTCCAGTCGAGAGGCCTGGGACGCCAGCGCCTCGGCCTCTTGCAGCTTGCGCTCGAGCTGCTGTTCTTTGCTGTCATCGAAGGCACCCATCACGCGCTCACCCGTCCGCCGCACGGGCTCGAGAACGACGGCGAACACGCTGCGTACCGGCTGCAATACCTCCGCGGCCCCGAGTTGGACGGTGTGCAGAGGCCCGCACTGACCCTCCCTGGCGCAGTCACCCTCCTTCACGTACACGGTGAAGAGCGCGAGGCTCGACACGCACAGGATAAGCAGGGCAGCGACACCGCTAGCAGCACTGGACTTCCTCCGACCCATGTCGCGCTCTAGGCCGAGGAGAGAGCGCTGCGGTAGGAGTTGATCTCTTCCAGGGAGCGGCCGCTTCCGATGGCGACGCACGTAAGCGCGTCGTCGGCGACGTGCACCGGTATGCCCGTCTCGCGCCTGAGTCGCTCGTCGAAATGCCTGAGGAGCGCCCCGCCACCGGCGAGAATCATTCCACGGTCCATGATGTCTGACGCGAGCTCCGGGGGCGTTCGCTCCAACGTGTCCCGCACGGCCGCAAGGACCGCATCGACAGGGACGCTTATCGCCTCTCTGACCTCTTCGCTGGTAATTACGACGGTCTTGGGCAGCCCGGTAACGAGGTCCCTGCCCCTGACCTCGGCCGACTCCTCCTCTTCGAGCCTGAAGGCGCTGCCAAGCTCTATCTTAAGCTGCTCGGCGGTCTGGGTGCCGATGGCGAGCTTGTACTCCTTCTGTATATAGGAGGTGATCGCATCATCTATGTCGTCACCCGCTATGCGAATGGATGACTTGGTAACGATACCGCCGAGGGAGATGACGGCGACCTCGCTGGTCCCGCCGCCGACGTCTACGACCATGGACCCCTGCGCCTCGTTGACGGGCAACCCCGAGCCAATGGCCGCGGCGAGGGGCTCCTCGATGGTGTAGGCCTGCCTCGCCCCCGCCGACTCGGTAGCCTCTTTGACGGCCCTGAGCTCGACACCGGTCACACCGGAAGGCACGCACACGACGACCCGCGGGCCAACGAGCGACCTGAAGAGCAGCCGCTGCGGCTGCACCTTGCGGATAAAATATGCGAGCATCTTCTCCGTTACCTCGAAGTCGGCGATAACGCCGTCCTTGAGGGGCCGCATCGCGACGATGTTGCCGGGCGTGCGGCCGAGCATCCTCTTCGCCGTAGATCCTACGGCCACGACCTTGTCCGTCTTGGTGTCGATCGCGACGACCGAGGGCTCAGAGAGCACGATCCCCTGTCCCTTTACGAACACGAGCGTGTTCGCCGTTCCCAGGTCTATCGCCACATCCCGCCCGAACAATCCTCCAAACATACCTGACCCATCCTCTGTGTCGAACGACTCCAGCGCCCCTGCCCTAGAGTAACCCGTGCTCCTTCATACTAAAATACCCATCGCCCAGGATCACGTGGTCCAAAACCTCTATACCGATTATCCGGGCGGCCTCCTTGAGCCTCCCCGTAACCTCGCGGTCCTCGCGGCTAGGCCCGACCCTGCCGCTGGGGTGGTTGTGCGCGAGGACTAGGCCCGCCGCGCTGGCCCGGATCGCCGGTTTGAATACCTCCCTGGGGTGAACCAGAGATGCCGATAGCGTGCCAACCGAGACCGTAGGAAACCCCAAGACCTCGTTCTTGGTGTTCAAGAGCACGACGACGAAATTCTCCCGGTCGAGATGGGCTATCCGACCCCTCAAAAGACCGTCAACGTCCTCGGGCGATGATATCACGGGGCGTCCGGGGTTGCGAACCCTCCCAAGCCGCTTGCCAAACTCAACAGCAGCCAGCGTTATGCAAGCTTTGGCCTCCCCGATCCCGTGCACCCCGAGCAAGTCGTGAACGGTGACGCTGTGCAAACCAAACAGATCCCCACTCTCCGAAATCACCTGCCCTGCTAGCTCTACGGCGGTCTGTTCCTTGCTCCCTATCCCCAGGAGAATACCCAGCAACTCCGCGCTGGAGAGCGCCTCCGGCCCCTCAGCCAAGAGCCGCTCTCGCGGCCTCAACTCAGGGGGAAGCTGCTTGATGGTGTACCTGCGCCGTTCCACGTTTGTATCTTATCTTAAGCGGTCGTTTCATTCATTAACCGCAGGTGAACGGTTCGTTTCGATCGGTCTCGAAGGCGCCGATCGCATCGGCCACTCAGGGAGGTGGGATTCCTGCGTTGCCGAGCATTCGGCCTGTCAGGGCGAGCGGTAGGCCGACGACGTTGGTGTAGTCGCCCCCGATCCACTCCACGAATGCCGCGGCCCGCCCCTGTATGGCGTACCCTCCGGCCTTGCCGACGCCCTCGCCGTGCTCTACGTAGGATTCTATCTCCGCTGGCCCGACGCTTCGCATGCGTACCCTGGTGACGGCGTCGCGCACGGCGACATCCTCGCCCCTTGCGACGGCGACGCCGGAGCAGACCTCATGGGCACGTCCCTGCAACAGGCTGATGAAAAGCCCCACATCCTCGCCGTTCGCCGCCTGCCCGAGGACGCGCTCGCCCCTGGGGAGTTCGGCAACGTAGACGATGGTGTCGGCCGCGAGCACTACGGTATCCGCGTCCCGCTCGACGGCGAGAGCTTTGCCCCTCGCGTTGGTGCGCACGGTCTCGATGGGATCGTCGAGCGTCACCTCGGGGAAGCCGCTCTTTCGGGCCTCGAACTCGTAGCTGGCGGCGTGGAGCAGATCCACCCGCCGGGCCGATTCGGAGGCGAGGACGAGGCGCAATTGAAGGCGCAAACCCTCTTAGGAGCCGAAGAAGAGCCCGAGCTCCCTCTGTGCGCTCTCGGGCGAGTCGGAGCCATGGACGAGGTTGTCAGGCATGCTCAGGGCCAGGTCGCCCCGGATCGTGCCAGGGGCCGCTTCGGCGGGGTTCGTCGAGCCCATCATGGCCCTCATCGCCATGATCGCGCCTTCGCCCCTTACCCTCATGGCGACCACGGGCGTCGCGGTGATAAAGTCGACGAGCTCTTCGAAGAAAGGCTTCTCGCGGTGCTCGGCGTAGTGCTCCTCGGCCAGCTCCCTGCCCACGTCCATCAGCTGTATATCGCCGAACTCGAGGCCCCTGGCTTCTATGCGGCGCAGGATCTCACCGACGAGCTTGCGGCGCACGCCGTCACCCTTTACAAGTACGAGTGTCTCTTCCATTAACTTCTCCTTAACTGAGTACTGTCTTGCCGCTACGCTGGTCCGTACCGCAGTAGGGGCATGTCCCCCACTCCATGTTCAGCGGCCTGTCGCAGTTTACACAGGATTTCTTCAGCTCCCAGGTGCAAGTAGGGCAGATCAGGTAGTCCTTCTCGACCAGGTTGCGGCAGTTCGGGCAAAGCAGGACGCTGCTCCTTAGCTCGCGCTCGAGCACGGCCGTCTCCAGCTCGCGTTCGCGCGACTCGTCGAGGTACTCGTGGGGGCGTACGATCAGGTAGATGAGCGTCCCAACGAAGGGGAAGACTACCGCGACAAGACCCCACAGCACGCGAATGGCACCGCGCCGGGTCGCGTCAGCGAACGTCCAGTAGACGAGGGCGAGCCACAAGACAACGAACAGAAGCAGTACAAGCTGGCCAGAGATCCTCAGGATAGGGCTCTCCAGGAAATCGGACACTACCTGGAAAGGGTCCTGCAGTAGGGCGAAGGTAGCACTCATAGGATAAACCTTATCATTACG
Organism: uncultured Rubrobacteraceae bacterium; assembly: GCA_963830075.1. Lineage (GTDB taxonomy): Bacteria > Actinomycetota > Rubrobacteria > Rubrobacterales > Rubrobacteraceae > Rubrobacter_D. The sequence goes on from CAWHLD010000019.1 coordinate 416,852, forward strand.
AAGTAGCCCAGAAGAAAGGACACCACGGCCACCAAGACCAGTAAGCCCACCAACCGCCGGACGCCGTTACGTTTCACGCAACCACCGCAAAACGGGCGCGACGGTGGAGAGCGATCCCGTGACAAGCACCACGCCGTCTACCTCCCTCATCGCGTCTACAGCCACAGCGAGGGCTTGCAATGGACCGGGCACCACCTTGGCCTTCCTTCCTCCACGGTCGTGTGGGTCGTGCTCGCGCTTGAGTAGATCGGGTTCAGAGGCCCTCTCGCTCTCAGGACGCGTCAGCACAATGATGTCGGCTCTATCCATGAACCCGGAGAGCATACCCGCAGCATCCTTCTCCTGCAACACGCCGAAGACCACCCCGAGGGGGCGCCCAGCGAACGAACCGCCCACTGCCTCGAGCGCCGCCGAGAGGCCCGCTGCGTTGTGTCCCCCATCGAGCACGACGGGTACGCTCTCGACCTCGCGAGCATCGAACCGCCCGGGAAGTACCTCCCCGACCCCGGCCACGAGCCTTTCCCTGACTTGGACGGGGATCTCCGTTTCAAGCAGGCTCCCGGCGACAGCGAGCCCCAGGCCCAGGTTGCGCCCCTCATACGGGGCGAGTCCCGGGTAGGAGCGATTATCGCCAGCGACCTCGACTAGTTCTGACCCGAGCCTGCGGCACTTGCCACGCGCGAGCTCGACGAGCCATTCGTCGTCGGTGCCCAAGTACAGGGTCGCGCCCTGCGTCAGGCTGGCCAGCTTTTCTTCGGCTATTTCTTCTACCGTCTCACCGAGGTACTCGGTATGGTCGAGGGCGATGTTCGTGAGGACCACAGCGTCGGCACGGGCGACAGAGGTAGCGTCGTACCGTGCGCCAAGGCCGGCCTCCAGTACGGCCCACGACAGTCCTGCGTCGGCGAACATTCTCAGCGCGCCGGCGGTAAGGATCTCGAACTGCGAGACGGGGATGCCATGCTTGTCTGCGAGGTCGATGGTTTCTCCCATGGCGGCGGCGAACTCTTCCTCAGACACCTGCCCGCCCCGCAACACGACGCGCTCGGTGTAGGAGAGGACGTGTGGCGAGAGAAAGGCGCCAGACGGAAAGCCCATCTCGGTAAGGGCCGTGGCGAGGGCGACGGCGGTGGTGCCCTTGCCGTTTGTACCGACCACCTGCACGATGTGGGGTAGGTCGCGCTCCGGATGGCCCATCACCTCGAGCAAGGCCTCTATTCGCTCGAAACCGAGGGTGACGTGCCTGCGCCGGTCCAACTCGGCGCAAACCTGGGCGAAAGAGGTCAGGGTAGGAACGAGTCCTCCTACAGGTACTCTTCGAGACGTCGGGAGAGCGTCTCGAGCATCCTGGCGTTGACGTCCAGCTTCTCGCGCTCGCCGGCGACGACTTTCTCGGGAGCGTTCTGAACGAACTTCTCGTTTGCCAGCTTGCCCTCGGCGCGCTTCACTTCCTGCTCGGCGCGTGAGATCTCACGCCCAAGACGCTCCACCTCGCCGCGGCGCATCTCGTCGGAGAGCAGGACCTCAACGACCACGTCACCGGCCGGCAGCGACGCACGGTACGCTCCGTCCTGAGCCCCCACGGGCTTCACCCCGGCGAGCGCCACGAAGACGTTCTCCGCGATATCCGGCGGCAATATACCCTCCAGCTCGCCTTCGACCTTCGACTCGGCCCGGAAGGACCGAACGGCCGAGACGGCACGCTTGGTACGGTCGAGAAGCCTGTCCGCTTCATCGTCCTGGAGCGCGGGATCCTGCTCCGGGAAGCGTGTGGTCGCGAGCAACCCCTCATCCCCGAGCACCGAGGCCATCTCCTCCGTCGCGAAGGGCATGACGGGGTGAAGGAGCTTGAGGATGCCACGGAATACCTCGCGCAGAACGCGGGGCGTGGCCGGTGAGGGCGCGGATTTTGCTATCTCGATGTACCAGTCGGCGAACTGGTTCCAGGCGAAAGCGTAGATCCTGCGCATCGCCTCGGCGAACTCACACTCTTCGAGGAACGCGTCGTACTCCCCGACCGTGCGGTTGAACTGCGAGAGGATCCAACGGTCCGAGGGCGAAAGGTCCTCCGAATCGTCCCCTTCAGAATAGGCGAGCACGAAGCGGGTGGCGTTCCACAGCTTGGTGACGAAGGCCCTTCCCATCTCGGCCCGCTCGTAGGAATAGGCGAAGTCCTGGGTGGAGGACTGGTAGAGGAGGCCGAAGCGCACCGCGTCGGTGCCGTATCGGTCGAAGAGGTCGAGCGGGTTTATGGTGTTGCCTTTGGACTTGCTCATCTTGGTGCCGTCCTCGGCCAGCACGATGGAGTGGACGTTCACCTTCCCGAAGGGTACGTCACCCTCGAAGCGGAGGCCCATCATTACCATGCGGGCGACCCAGAGGTACATGATCTCACGCCCCGTCGAGAGCAGGCTCGTCGGGTAGAAGTAGGAGAGGTCCTCGTTTTCCTCGGGCCAGCCGAGCGTCGCGAACGGCCACAGGCCGCTGGAGAACCAGGTATCCAGGATGTCTTTATCCTGCTCGAAGCCCTCGCCGGGCGACTCTTTGGAAGCCACGACCTCCCCGTCGGGGCCGTACCAGACAGGGATGCGATGCCCCCACCAGAGCTGGCGCGAGACGTTCCAGTCGTGGATGTTCTCGAGCCAACGAATCGACTCGCGGCGCCAGGAGTCGGGGTAGACGTTGATGTCTTTGTTCTTCAACGCTTGTATAGCCGGCCCGGCGAGGTCCCTCATCGACATCCACCACTGCTCGGAGAGCCAGGGCTCTATAACGGTCCCGCACCTGTCGCAATGCCCGACCCTGTGCGGATAATCCCGCACTTCGCCGAGAAGGCCCGCTTCGGAGAGCCGCGCTGCGACGGCCCGACGAGCATCTTCGCGGTCCATGCCGGCGAACGGGCCGCCGTGCTCGTTGATCGTACCGTCCGGGTTCATGACGTTGATGGAAGGAAGGCCGAGTCGTTTGCCGATCTCGAAGTCGTTCGGGTCGTGGGCCGGCGTGACCTTGAGGACGCCGGTACCGAAGCCCGGGTCGACGTGCTCATCGGCGAAGACCTCTATCTCGCGCTCGACAAACGGCACCATCACCTTGCGTCCGATCAGGGCCGTGTACCTCTCGTCTTCAGGATTGACGACGAGGGCCGTGTCGCCGAGCATCGTCTCCGGCCGCGTCGAGAAGACCTCGGCGAAGTCTTCGCCATTCGGTCCCTGACCCACTCTGTCCACGAATGGATAGCGCAGACCGTAGAGCTTGCCGGCGACGTCCTCGTAGTTCACTTCGAGGTCGCTTATGGCGGACCTGTCGTGCGGGCACCAGTTGGTAATGCGGTTCTCGCGGTAGATGAGGCCTGCATTAAACAGGTCGACGAACGCCGTGAGTACGGCGTCGATGTAGCGGTCGTCCATGGTGTAGCGGAGCCTGCGCCAGTCTACCGAGGCCCCGAGGCGCCCCAGCTGGCCCAGGATCTGGGAGCGGGACTCGTCGGCGAAGGCGCGGCACCGTTCGACGAACTCCTCACGGCCGACGTCGAATCGGGTCTTGCCCTCCTCGCGCATGAGGTTGCGCTCGACGACGTTCTGAAGGGCGATCGAGGCGTGGTCGAGGCCAGGAAGCCAAAGGGCCTCGTAGCCCTTCATCCTGGCGCGCCGGGTGAGGGCATCCTGGATCGAACCGTTCAGCGCGTGCCCCATGTGAAGGGCGCCCGTCACGTTCGGCGGCGGCATGACGATGCAGTAGGGCTCTTTATCGGGGTTAGGGTCGGCCTCGAACGCCCCGCTACGTTCCCACTCTGTATGCCAGCGGGCCTCGACGGCCCTGTGGTCGTAGTTTTTCGGTATCTCTCTTTGTCTCAAGGAGTCTTTAGGCGGTCTCTTCTTCGTCGTAAGAGTACTTCTGGGAGCCTGTTACAAGCGACGGCTGAACACCGTCCTTGACCGTGTCTACGTCCACGACGCACTTATTTACGTCAGACCGGCTCGGTAGCTCGTACATCGTCGGCAAGAGTGCCGTCTCCAGAATGCTCCTGAGTCCTCGGGCACCGGTTCCGCGCTCGAGGGCGAGCTCGGCGATCCCCGCGAGCGCCTCGTCGGTGAAGGTCAGATCCACCTTATCGTAGCGGAAGAACTGCCTGTACTGCCTGACGAGCGCGTTTTTGGGCTCGGTGAGGATGCGCACCAGGTCGGCCTCCTCCAGGCTGCGCAGGGTGGAGATCACCGGCAGGCGCCCCACGAACTCGGGGATGAGGCCGTACTTGAGCAGGTCCTCGGGAAGCGCGAACTGCAGGATGGAGTCTTCTTCTTGTTTGAGGCGCGAGTCGATGTCGCTGCCGAAGCCGATGCTCTTCTTGCCGATGCGCTGGCGGATGATCTCTTCGAGACCCCCGAAGGCGCCGCCGCAGACAAACAGGACGTTCTTGGTGTCGATCTGCAGGAAGTCCTGGTGCGGGTGCTTGCGTCCTCCCTGGGGCGGAACGCTCGCGACCGTGCCTTCGAGGATCTTCAGAAGGGCCTGCTGCACGCCCTCGCCGGAGACGTCGCGCGTGATCGAAGGGTTGTCCGCCTTGCGGGCGACCTTGTCGATCTCGTCGATGTAGATGATCCCGGTCTCAGCCTTCTTCACGTCGAAGTCGGCGGCCTGGATCAGCTTGAGCAGGATGTTCTCGACGTCCTCGCCGACGTAGCCTGCCTCGGTCAGGGCCGTGGCGTCTGCTATAGCAAAGGGGACGTTGAGAATCCTGGCGAGCGTCTGCGCGAGGAGCGTCTTGCCCGAGCCAGTGGGACCAACCAGCAATATGTTGGACTTCTGGAGCTCGGTACCGTCTGTGGCTTCGGCGCCCATCTGGATGCGCTTGTAGTGGTTGTAGACGGCGACGGCGAGGACCCTCTTGGCGTCCTCCTGGCCAATAACGTACTCGTTAAGGATGCGGTTGATCTCACGCGGCTTCGGGAGGTCGTCGTCTTTCAGGACCTCGGGCCCGGAGAACTCCTCGTCGATGATCTCGTTGCACAGCTCGATGCACTCGTCGCAGATATAGACGCCGGGGCCGGCGATGAGCTTCCTGACCTGACGCTGGCTCTTACCGCAGAAAGAGCACTGCAGTTGGTCCGATGGATCCCTCATGCCTCTACATCCTCCCAGACATCTCTATCATTCCCAAAAACCCCAGGAACCCCTAGTGATTCCTGACGATGTTGTCGATGACGCCGTATTCGATGCCCTCTTCCGGGCCCATGATGTAGTCGCGGTCGGTGTCGTGCTCGATCTTTTCGTATTCCTGCCCGGTGTTGTCGGAGAGGATCTCATTCAGGCGCCGCTTGGTCAAAATGAGCTCTTTGGCGTGGATCTCGACGTCGGAAGCCTGCCCCGCGAGCCCACCAACGCTCGGCTGGTGCAGCAGTATGCGGGTGTTGGGCAGCGCGTTCCTCTTGCCCTTGGCACCGGCCGCGAGCAGGAAGGCACCCATCGAGGCGGCCATCCCGAGGGCGGTCGTCGAGATGTCGGGCTTGACGAACTGCATCGTGTCGTAGATCGCAAGCCCCGCCGTGACGGAACCACCGGGCGAGTTGATGTACACGTTGATGTCCTGCTCGGGGTCCTCGCTCTCGAGGTGCAGTAGCTGCGCCATTATGGCGTTGGCCACCTGGTCATCGACCGGGGTCCCGAGGAAGATGATGCGGTCCTTCAGGAGCCGCGAGTAGATATCCATGGCCCGCTCCCCGCGCGGGCTCTGCTCTATTACGTAAGGGATGACGTTGTTTATTTCGTAGCTCATTCCTGTTCCTCTCGTTCGTCTTTCTCCGTCGCGCCGGCCTGTACCTCTACCGGCTCTTCGACCGGTGCTTCTTCGGTCGTCTCTTCGTCTACTTCCGTCTCCTCTTCCTCAGGCATGGGGACGGGGACGGCATTCTCGGCCAGGAAATCCAGGGCCTTCTGGCGTGAGATCTCCTCTTCCAGCATCGAGTAGGTGCCGTTGCGGCGCATGGTCTCGGCGATCTCCTCGGGGCTCCTCTCGGTGTCCTCGGCGAGATGCCCGATCTCGTGCATCACCTCGTCTTCGTCGGCCACTATGCCCTCGGCCGCGGCGACCGCATCCAGCACGAGCTCCTTCTTGACGGTGTCTTCGGCGTCGGGCATGACGCGCTCCTCGAACTCGTCGTGGTCCGTGCCGGCGAGCTGGTAGTACTGCTCGGGCTCCATCCCCTGCGAGCGGATGCTCCGTTCGAAGCTTTCGACCATCTCGTGTGCCTTCTCGTGCGCCATGACCCCTGGAACCTCTACCTCGACACCCTTGGCGACGACGTCGAGAACGCTCCCGCGGAACTCGCCGTCGACGCGCTGCTCAGCGGCGGCCTCCAGTTGCTCGCGCACGGCCGCGCGGAGCTCGTCAAGCGTCTCGAACTCGCTCGCCTCCTTGACGAACTCGTCGTCCAAGGGTGGCAGGTCGCGCTCTTTGATCTCCTTGACGTGAACGTTGAAGAGCACCGACTCGCCCCTGAGCGACTCCTCGGCGTAATCCACCGGGAAGGTAACGCCGAACTGCTTGCGCCCGCCGGCCTCCATCCCCACGATGTTCTCCTCGAAGTCGGGGAGGAGCTCGCCGCGGCCTATCTCCAGCATATAATCCTCGGCCTGGGCGCCGTCGATCGGGCCGCCGGTCAACCTCTCGCCGGAGAAGTCGAGGATCACGAAGTCTCCCTCCTCGGCCGGCCTCTCCTCGACGGCGGCGAGGGTGGCGAACTGGCCGCGAAGCTCCTCGAGCCTGGCCTCCACGTCCTCCTCCGAGATTTCGACCTCGCGCCTCGGAACTTCGACACCCTTATAGTCGCCGAGTTCGGCCTCGGGACGTACCTCGACGGTGGCAGAAAACTTGAAGCCTTCGTCTTCGTCCAGAGGGTCGTCGAAGTGAATCTCCGGCTGGTCGATCGGTCGCAGGTCGGTCTCGACGACGGCCTGCGAGTACCAGGTGGGGAGTTGGTCCTGAAGGGCCTCCATGTATATGTAGTCGCGCCCGAGGCGATTCTCGATAACCCGCCGCGGCGCCTTGCCCGGGCGGAATCCGGGAACCCGAACCTGACGGCCAAGCTCCCTGACCTTCGCGTCGACGCCCTGCCTGACCTTCTCGGGCGGCACCTCGACGTCGAGCCTGACCTTGTTCTCCTCGAGTTTCGTTACGTTAGCCGTCATTCCCTCCAGTTCCTCTTGGCCGGCCCAACTCGGGCGGCGATGTGCGAGAGGCGGGATTTGAACCCGCACGCCCTAAGGCACTAGATCCTAAATCTAGCGTGTCTACCATTCCACCACTCTCGCTCGCCTTAGGACCTGCGCCGGATTATAGCAGCCGCTCTTTGTCCTCCCGAGTACCGACAGACCCTTTACGCTATGGGCGTAAGCGAGGGCTGCACCCCGACTGGCACGCTACGCTATGCGTGCTTCGCTCTTCAGCGGGCAGTTCTCCTTCCGGGCCTGCCGCGCGCGGGGGACCGTTGCCTGGGGCCGGTTAGATCCAAAGCCCGTAGTGGCACGGGGCGTCCCAAGGACGGTTCGCGAACCTACGGGGTCGGAATCGGGCGGTTCGCGAACCGCCCCTACCTAATGGCGGAACTTGTCCAGGATCGCCTGGTTCGCGTCCTTGTCGGGCACCAGGACTTCGGCGCCGTCGGGGAGCGTTTTAGGCTCACCCTTTAGTTGCTCGGAGGTCACTTCGGCGTGCTTTCCACGGCGGATCAGGACCTGACCCAGGGAGACGGCCCCGTCGAGGCCGAGGTCGGTCTGCACGTTTTCGTTCATGACCTTCATGGCGGCTGGCAGCTTCTCGACGATGTTCCACTTCAGGGCCTTGCTGCGGAGGGCTGCCACGAGCTCGCGCTGGCGCTGCATGCGGTCAAGGTCTCCCCCCTGGGTACCCCTGTAGCGCGCGTAGAAGAGCGCTTTTCGGCCGCCGAGCCTCTCTACGCCTTCTCCCATGTGCCATTTTTCGGGGAACTGGTCCTCTCCGACGTCTACTTTGACCCCGCCTATCACGCCGATGACTTCCCGGAAACCCTTGAAGTCCACGATGGCGTAATGGTCGATGGGAACATCGGTGTAGTTCTCCATTGCTTCGACGGTCTCGTCGATGCCGCCGTAGTTGTAGGCGGCGTTGATTCTGTCCTCGACGCCGGGCTCGACCTCGACCAGGAGATCGCGTGGGACGGAGAGAAGCTTGACGTCTCCCGTTTTGGGCACGACCTGGACGAGCATGATGGTGTCTGTGCGGCTCCCCATCTCCGGGTCCTCCTGCCTCGTATCCACGCCGACTACGAGCACGTTGAGCGGGCCCCCGGAGATCGGATTGCCGCCCCCGAACATCTTCTCGATCCAACCGGTCGGAGAAGTATCGACCCTCCCCAAGTCAGACCCGGGCTCTTGCCCGAGCGCCCTTATGGGGACCAGGCCAGCGATCATTCCCACGCCAAGTATCACGGCGATCAAGAGGACTGGCACAGACCATAGCCACCAGCGACGTCGTTTGCCCCGGCGTTCCTTCGTGTACGCCTGAAAATCCCTCATCCCAAAGGAGTCTAATCTGCGCCTACCCGCAAAGCAACGTGTGTTGATCGGCCCGACGGCGTCAGCATTTCAACCGCCATTAAGGGCGGTTGACGAACCGCCCCTACCCTGGAGGGGTATCGGGACGGTTTGGGCGGTTCGCGGACCGTCCCTGCACCGACGGGCGTGGTGCTGGATCACACCCCGCTGTAGGCGGAGAAACCGCCGTCTACGGGCACGACGATGCCGTTCACGAAGGCTGCTGCCGGGCTGCAGAGCCAGACGAGTGTTCCACCCAGCTCGTCCGGTTCCCCGAAGCGTCCTGCCGGCGTGTGCCCGATTATGGCCTGGCCTCGTTCTGTAGGACTCCCATCTTCGCTTACTAGCATCGCCTTGTTCTGCTCCCCGATAAAGAAGCCTGGCGCGATGGCGTTGACCCTGAGGCCCGGCCCGTACCTGCGCGCGAGCTCGACGGCAAGCCAGCGAGTAAAGTTCTCGACGGCGGCCTTGGCAGCCGAGTATCCGACGACGTTGGTGAGGGGTCTGGAGGCTGCCATCGAAGAGATGTTCACGATGCAACCAGCGGGCTCACTACTACCCTCGACCATCGCCGCCCCGAAGACCTGGCACGGCAGGAGCGTCCCGAGGAAGTTGAGGTCCATAACGTGTCGCAACGCCTGCTGTGGAAGATCGAAGACCTCTACATCGTCTCCCACAGTAGCCTCGGGCACGTTCCCGCCGGCCGCGTTTACCAGGATGTCGACCCGACCCCAGTGCCCGAGCAGGTCATCTCTGGCCCCTTCGAGCCGATCTCTATCCAGGACATCCGCGGGAAGCGAGAACGCCTCACCGCCTGCTACAACGATCTCTTCTGCCACGAGGCGCGCTTTCTCTTCGCGGCGGCCCAGAACGGCTACCTTCGCTCCGCCGAGTGCAAGGAAGCGGGCCATCTCACCCCCGAGCACCCCGGTAGCGCCCGTGACGACGGCGACCTTATCCCTGAGGGAGAAGAGATCCCTGATTGCGCCTTCCTCCACTGGCTCCCTCCTTATGTCCTGCCGAACCCTTGGACGGGCTCGTACGGTGTGCCTGATGCGTCCCGCACATCCGGAGGACGAATCAACGCCATTTGATGCCCTGCTTTCGGAGCAGGTCCTTGAACGCCCCTGTGGCCTTCTTGAATAGATCCGGACCGCTGAAGCCCGAGTACGTTCCCGAGGAGGCGAGGTGCGGTTCGAGCGAGAAGAAGCCGTCGAACCCCGAGTCGCGCAGCGCGGAGAGGGTCTCGGGGATCTGACCGTCCCCCTCTCCGCACGGGACCACATGCCCCGAACCTGCTACAGCGTCCTTGACGTGCACGTACTCGACGTAAGGCCTCAACTGTTCGTATCCTTGCGTGAACGGTCGGTGCACACCGCACTGGACGAAGTTTGCAGGGTCCCACGCCGCCCGGAGGGCCGGGGAGCCAACGCTGGAGAGGATATCGACGCAGCGACCGGGAACGTCGCCGTAGATCCCCTTCTCGTTCTCGTGCAAGAGCGTGACTCCTAGCCTCATAGCCTCATCTGCTAACACGTCCATACGCTCCAGAACCTCGTCCCTATATAGACCTGGCTCCTCTCGTTCTGGGATGAAGAAGGAGAAGACGCGGACGAAGGGCGCCTGCATAAAGTCGGCGACGCGAAGGGCACGCCGGAAGCGTTCCAGGTGCGGGCCGAAGGGGTCGGTTATCCGGACTTTCCCGATGGGCGAGCCTATCGACGATATCCCGACGCCGCGCTCCCTCAAAGCGGACCTGATCTTCTCCAGTTCCCCGTCGGTCAGGTCGAGGACGTTGGTGTCCCACACGCTTCGTAACTCCATATGATGTATCGACTCGAGGGCGAGCGTGTCAATTTGCTTGTCCAGCTCGGGAGAGATCTCATCTGCGAAGCCCGTCAAGGTCCACACGTGTGGTGGCTCCTCTCCGCAGTGTAGCCCTCTGCGGGGTGATACTGGCTCATCCGTTCCGGTCCCGTACTTCGATACTCACGGCTCGTCCAGTACGGGCCGACTCGTAGATGGCGGAGATGATCTCGAGCGGCTTGCGGCCTTCTTCGAGGTTTACGGAGGGCTCACGGTCTTCCCTCACGGCCTCGATGAAGTCCTGGATCTGGTCCCTGTGTGCCATCGAGAGGTTGCTAGGGTCAGAACCCGCGCCTCCACGTGCTCGCTCCGCGCCATATCGCTGCACGATCCGGTCCGCCTGGTTCTCGCCCCCACCGTAAGCGTCTCTCTCCCCTCCCGTGCCGGCAGCGTGGAAGTACACGAGTTCATCGTCGTCGATGACGGCCGATCCACGATCGCCGTGAACGGCAATCCTGGCGCTCAAACCGGGGTACGCCGCCGTGGTGGCCACGATGGTACCGAGGGAGCCACCTTCGAACTTCAGGATGGCTACCGCTGTGTCTTCGACCTGTATTCTCTCGTGGGCCAGGAGGCCCGTGTAAGCGGTCACCTCGACGACGGGGCCCATAAGCCACTGCAACAGGTCGACGCTGTGGATGGACTGGTTGATCAGGGCTCCCCCACCGTCCACTTTCCAGGTGCCCCGCCAACCACCGGAGTCGTAATAGGCCTGCGAACGCCACCACCTGACCTCTGCAGAACCCGAGGTCAACCGTCCGAACCTTCCATCGCGCACCGCGTCGCGCACGGCAAGCGTCGCGGGATCGAAGCGGTGCTGGCTGATGACCGCCACCTTTCTTCCCGCAGCGCGCTGTACCCCGAGCAGCCGGTTCGTCGCCTCCAGAGCGACGTCTACGGGCTTCTCGATCACGACGTGTTTGCCAGCCCCTAGCGCCACGGCGGCATCCTCGGCGTGCATTCCGCTCGGCGTGCAGATACATACGGCTTCGAGGTCGGACCCAGCGAGCATCCACTCAAGACTGGTGTAATGCGGGCAACAAAACTCACCGGCCAGTTTCTCGGCGCGATCGGGATTGACGTCCGCCACGGCCACTAGCTCCGCCTCGTCGAGGCCGACGATGGCGCGGGCGTGGTGGGGACCGATCACACCACACCCGAGTACCCCGAAACGCAGTTTCTTACCCGAAGACACCAGGTGACTCCAACTGTCTACCGCCAGATCCAGGATGCTACGCTCACTCGGGCAGCGTACAACATTCGTAGCCGGCCCGGTGCATACCCGACGCCGAAGGGTTGAAGACGTTGTCGTCCCTGCCGTCGATTCCGACTAGCCCAGGTCGGAACCACGGTGCTCATGGCCTTCATCTATCACCCGCTCGTCCCAGCCTTGACATCTCGACGCCCCATGTATAGGGTAGGGGGGTATAGTACTAGAAAGCAGGTAAGTGCCTCAGCGATGGGGAAGTAGGACCTTGAAATAGTTGCGATCCCGCCCGCTGCTGGCGTGCCATACCCGCTTCTCGGTGTGGAGCCGGTATTCGCTGCGGCGATAAGGGTCTCATCGATTGTCGGGCTCAAGAAAGCGCTCACGTTGCGGCGAGAAATATCGGCCAGGCAGGGAGGAAGATCGGCATGAAAACGGGCCAGGAGACGGGAGGGACCGCGGGCGAGGCTGACACCAGGCACGGCTACATCAAGGCCAAAGACAAGGCGAAGGTACAAAACCGTCTCAGGCGTATCGAGGGTCAGGTGCGGGGGCTGCAGAGGATGGTGGACGAAGAGACGTACTGCGTTGACGTGCTCACCCAGATCTCCAGCGCGGTATCGGCCCTGGAGAAGGTCGGGGCGATCTTACTCAAGGATCACGTCGAGCATTGCGTGCGGGAATCCATCGAGAAAGGTGAGAACGCCGACGAGAAAATCGAGGAGCTTACCGACGCCGTCGAGCGCTTCTTGAGAGTTTGATCGGAGGAACCGAGCGCGTCTACTACGGTGGAGTCTTTGCCGGGGAGCGGGTCCCGGGCTAGCGGCGAAGTTTGAGAGGAGGCGAGGGCTTGGGGCTCTTGCAGCAGTATGCGATTCTGTTGGGCATGATCATAGCGACGGTCGGGCTGGTGGTGAGCCTTGGCTCCGTCGCCAGGGCGATCGGCCGGGCACGCGAGGAGAATGCCAAGGACGTGCCTGCTACGTCAGGAGAGTTATCGCCCGAGCCGGTGTGGGTACGCTACCACGTGCGCTACTACGGGTACGCCCTGCTCTTCCTCGCCTTCGACATGGAGATGGCGTTCATGTATCCGTGGGCGGTCGTCTTCAAGGAGCTTGGTCTAGTGGCGCTTCTGGACATGGGCGTCTTCCTGATGGTCCTGTTTCTGGGGCTTTTGTACGGGTGGAGCCAGGGGGCGCTGGGGCGGCAATGAAAGACTCGCTATCGGGTGCCCGTGAAGGTCGTCCGTCCGCCCTGCGCCGGCTGGTGGCGAAGGCGTCGGCGGACGACCTCTGTGCGTTCGTGGTCCCTGGTCCCGACGTGGCCCGTGCCCGCGGCATCGACCCCGGCGCGGCCGGGCTCGGCGTCGCTGCAACACCGCGGCACGCTGGGGTGATCCTGCTACTCGGTGAACTCCCAGCAGGTTTGAAGAAAGCGGCAGCGGTGGCCTACGCGCAGATGCCCCGTCCGCGGGCCGTGCTCGCCGTTGGGGCGGGAGACGTCTCGCCGCTGCCGGGACCCGACGTCTCAGTGGCAGCGACGCAGGCTGACCTTGCCGCCGGCGTCGATGAGCTACGGCGTCTTTTCGCAGCGGGGGCTTTCGCCGAAGAGACTACTGCCTTCTACGCCGATGAGATCGAAACAGAGACCACCTATGCCTGTCCTATGCACCCAGAGGTCACGAGCGGCGGGCCAGGATCCTGCCCCAGGTGCGGCATGGACCTCGTTCCGCGCGAGTCCACCGGTGGTTCCGACCACGAAGGTCACCATGGTGCCCACGATTCGCACGCGGGGATGGGACACGGAAGCGTTGACGAGGACGCTGGCGGGCACGGGGATCACCGTGACATGGGGTTCATGTCGATGGTCGAGATGACGCAGGGAACGCCGCGCAGCAGCGACGGCTTGCAAATGGAATGGGCCGACGCCCCGTTCGGACCGCTCTTCCCGGGGTTGCCCGGCGGGCTGGCCATGTCCTTCACGCTGGACGGCGACACGGTTGCGGTCGTGAAGTCGATGCGTGGAATAGACGGCTGGGGACCAGAGAGTCTGGACAACGTCACGGCACGGGAATTCCCCGAACGGCTGGCCTTTCTCAGCCCCCTCTCCCCCATCGCGTACCGCGTGCTGGCGCTGCGTGCATTGGGAGTAGCGGCCGGAGTGGAAACGGATGAAGAGACCTCGCTTGGACAGGTCGGCGCTCTGGAGAGGGAGCGGGCCGCTAGCCACCTGGGTTGGCTCTCGGGCTTTGGGAGGCTGCTCGGCTACTCGTGGTTGTGGGAGCACGCCGGGAGGCTCCAGGTGGCCTACTTCGGGCCGCGGATGCGGGGGAGGTCGGGCAGCTGGAGCCCGAGGTCGGGAAGTTCGTGCGGAGGGTCATCCGGACGCCGCTGCTCGCGCGCCGTCTGGAGGGGATCGGAACCCTGCCCGACGATGCGGAGAATTCCGGCCCGGTCGCGCGTGCATCCGGACTCGCGAGGGATGCCAGGTCCCAGGGAACGGGCTACCGTCACCTCGGCTTCGAGCCCGTCGTTCGCGACGGCGGGGACGCGTTCGCCCGCCTGCGGGTGCCGCTCGCGGAGATCGAACAGAGCCTGGGCCTCGTGCGGAGGGCTGGCGTTGTCTCGTTTACGGAGGTCAAGCCCGCCGCGAACGCGGGAGACGTGGGGGGCGCGACGGTAGAGACGCCGCGCGGGGCGGCAACGCTGCGGGTGACGCTGCGGGAAGACGCCGTGGAAGTTCTGGAGCTCCGCACGCCCTCTTCGGTGCATCAAGGTTTCGTCGGGGCCGTCGCTGAGCAGCGAGAGGTTGCCGACGCCCTCGTCGGCGTCGCCTCGCTAGACATCTCGCCGTGGGAGGTGACGGGGTGAACGTGGCTTTGATCTTTTTGGTGCTGGCGGCCGGGGCGTACTTCGTGGCCGTGCTCGAGCGTTGGGCAACGAAGGGCAGGTTCAGCCTCAAGGGGCCTGTCGTGTCTGGGTTGGCGCTCCTGGGACGGGAGTGGCTCGTGCCTAGGAACCTGGACAGGATCTTCTTCGAGGCCGCCCCGCCGCTCGTGCTGGTCTCGGCCGTGCTCGCCGCGGCAGTGCTGCCGTTGGCGCCAGGCCTCGTGGTCGCTGACCTCGCCACGGGCGCGCTCTTCGTGAACGCCGCCCTAGCCTACGTGATGGTGGCCCTCCTCATGGCGGGCTGGGGCCCTGACGGGGCCTACGCCATGGTCGCGGGCTTCAGGTTCCTGGGGCAGCTCGTCGCCTACTCCATGCTCATCGTCATGCCGATAACGGCGGTCGCCATGCGGGCCGAGTCGCTGGTCACCACCGTGGTCGTGACGTCACAAGCCACCCTCTGGAACGCGGCGTACCAGCCGCTCGGGTTCGTGTTGTACTTCCTGGCGGCGATGGCCGTAGCCTTCCTGCCGCCGTTCGACCTGCCCGTGGCGCCCGGTGAACTCGCTGGCGGGGTCGAGGCGGAGTACACGGGCTGGCGCTCGCCGCCATGCGCCTGGGACGCGCGACGCTCGTGTTCACGCTGGCGCTCTCGGTGACGGTCTTCTTTCTGGGAGGATGGCTCGGGCCCGTTCTGCCGCCGTGGGCCTGGACGGTGCTCAAGACGCTCGTGGTGGCGGCGGTGATG
>CAWHLD010000020.1:0-790454 GCA_963830075.1 uncultured Rubrobacteraceae bacterium
CTGCCCGCTCCTCGGGCGGCAAGCGGGTTGCTGGAGGGGCTGGGATTCGTGGTGGCGATCACCCTCTTGCCCTTCCTGCTGCTGCTGTTCCCCACAGGGCTGTTGCCGTCTCAGCGCTGGCGCCCCGTAGCGTGGATAGTCCTGGCGGCGGGGGCTACGGGGGTGACTCTCGGCCCCTTCTTGAGCGAGGACAGCGTCCTCATCATCGCCGTGGTGATGATCCTCATTATCGGCAGCGGTCTCTCGGCACTCTCCCTTGTAGTCCGCTACCGTGGGGCAAGTGGGGTTGAACGCCAGCAGCTCAAGTGGTTTGCGTTCGCTGCCGTTCTACTTGTTGCAGTCCCCATCGCCGACCTGCTCGGCCTCCACAGACTACTCGGCAATGGGTTGTTGTGGACCCTACTCGACAACGTGACCCTGACAGGCCTCTATGTAGCCGTCGGCATAGCTATCCTTCGCTATCGCCTCTACGAGATAGACATTATCATCAACCGCACCCTAGTCTACGGTACCCTCACGGCCGCGCTGATCGCCCTGTACTTCGGCGCCATCGTGGTGTTGCAGAGAGGGTTTGTCGTCTTTGCCGGGCAGCAGTCCACCCTCGCGGTCGTGGCTTCAACCCTCCTGATCGCGGCCCTGTTCAACCCCCTGAGGAGGCGCATCCAGTCCTTCATCGATCGTCGGTTCTACAGGAGCAAGTACGACGCCCAGAAGACGCTGGAAAGCTTCGGAGCCCGACTGAGGCAAGAGACGGACCTGGACGATCTCGGTGCGGATCTCGTATCCGTGGTCAGGGAGACCATGCAGCCCGCGCATGTGGCGTTGTGGCTGCGGGAACCGTCCGGGTTGACGAAGCCGGAGGTGGGTAAGTGATGGCCCGTGGCTACCCATCCCGCCTCGCCTGGACCCTGTGGGTACTCGCGCTCCTGCTGTTGCCCGGCGTGATTCTGCAGCTGTCTCTGAACTGGGTCGGGCCGACGGACTTCCCTTTCGCAATCGGGTTCATCGCGGTCCAGCTAGGTTGCGCGACCGCCGGCGCGATCATTAGCTCCAGACTTCCGGGGAACGCCGTTGGTTGGATCTTCCTGGCGATCGGAGTCCTGCTCGGGCTGTTGTTCGCCGCTGGCGCCTACGCCAAGCTGGCAGTCGACATGGGTTCTCCTCTGCCGGGTGGTTGGATCGCCGCCTGGATAGGCTCCTGGATCTTTATTCCGACGGCGTTCGGTCTTCCACTGTTCCTCCTCTTGCTCTTCCCGGATGGCCGCTTTATCTCGAAGCGCTGGCGGTTGGTGGGCTGGTTGCTAGGGCTCCTCGTGGTCTTCGCCGCCGCGTCGAAGGCCTTCGCGCCCGGACGGATTCCGCCCGGTATAGAGAACCCGCTAGCTCCTGGCGGCACAGCCGGGGACGTATTCGAAGTCCTGAGTCCCTTGACGGATGCCCTCGCTTTGCCCGCCTTCGCGCTGGCCGTCGCCGGACTCGCCGTCCGCTTGCGGAGATCCCGCGGCGTCGAACGCCAGCAACTCAAGTGGTTCACCTATTGCGCGGCTTTCGTGGGCACGGGCCTTGGCGCGGGGGTTTTTGTCTCCGGACCGGTCGGCGGTCTGGCGTTCCTCGTAGGGCTGCTGGCGCTGGCCGGGCTGCCGGTCGCGGCTGGCATCGCGATCCTGCGCTACCGCCTCTACGACATAGACGTGATCGTCAACCGCACCCTCGTCTACGGCTCGCTGACCCTCTCGCTGGTGGCGCTCTACATCGGCAGCGTGGTCTCCTTGCAGTACGTTTTCCGCACCCTGACCGGGGGAGGTTCGCAACTGGCTATCGTTGCTTCCACCCTGGTGATCGCGGCGCTTTTCAACTCCCTCAGGCGCCGCATCCAGGCCTTCATAGATAGGCGCTTCTACCGCAGGAAGTATGACGCGAGAAAGACCCTCGAAGCCTTCTCCAGCAAACTACGAGAGGAGACGGACCTGGATGCCCTGAACGACGAACTGGTCAGGGTAATTAGGGAGACGATGCAGCCGGCCCACGTCTCGTTGTGGCTGCGACCAGATCACGGTCCTAGGAGGGCCGGGGGTATCAGAGAACCGCGTGGCTAGAGTGCCACGCGCAGATTTGCTTCCCCGTCCGCCCCAATCGTTGCGCTAAACACCACGCTCGGCGTTGTCCCAACTTGCGTGGGCCCACCTGAAGGCGGTGGGAGCAACCTGCACCCGGAAGTGCCTCCTTAGGGTCCCAGGGTAGTTGCTCCCACCGACATTCGTACGCAAGGCGTCCGATTCCCTGTGTTCAACACTCACCGCTAAACGTACCGACGAACCAACCTCCGGTACCTGAAGTACTCGTCTCCGAACACTCCCTCCAGGGTGCGCTCTTCTCGAAGCACCTCCCGGTGGGTGATCCCTCCCACCAGCAGAAGCGATAACAACATCCACGAGTTTCGTGTGATGAGCGCAGCTCCAAGATACAGCAAGGTCCAGCCGACGTACATCGGGTTGCGGCTTCTGGCGTAAGGCCCCGTCGAAACGAGTGCGGAGGGTCGCTCCAGGTTGGCATCGGAGGCGGCCCGCACCGCCCAGGCCGACAAAGCGACTCCGGCTCCCACTAGGGTCCATCCGACGCCGCTATGCAGTCACCTGCTCCCGGGCAGTCTCCACGGGCGAGCGAGGTACAGTGCCGTGCTGAAGAGGATCCCGGCCACATGTGGCTCGGGAAGCGGGACGTTGTCCCACCTCCACGAGGTTGTGGTCTCGTCCTTCGGTTCGCCGCTTCCGACCATCGTCAAGTCCCTCTCGGTTATGGGAGTTCTCGACGAGAGCCTAGCAAAGGCACCTACATTGCGTTGTCCTAACCGGCGCCGGCCGAGGCGGGGTCGGTCGCGGCAACGGCGCCCGCCAACGCCGCGTATCCGAGCGGTGAGGGCTGGAACGTCTCGTGGGGTGTCGCGAGGTTTGACTTGGTAACGAAGACGGTCTGAGGGCAAACAGCTTGCGCCGATTTTGTCGGCGCTCTATCTTAGGACACGAGAGAGACGTATAAGGGAGAGTGACATGACACCGCCGGCCGAGATATCAGGGCAGCATGAAACGGCACGCCAGCAAAGTAGGTCTGCTTGGGGCGCTGTAGCTTCCGGCTGGTACGCTCAGCGCGAAGACATCTGGAAGGCCTCTCGTCCAGTCACAGAGTGGATGGTCCGAAGGCTCGAACCGCAGCCTGGGGACATAGTGCTCGAACTAGGAGCTGGCCTGGCCGACACCGGGCTCATGGCGGCGCCTCTGGTGGGCCAATCGGGACGTGTCATAGTTACGGATTTCACTCCCGAGATGGTCGCTGCGGCTCGCCGAAGGACGGAGGAGCTGGGCGTGCGGAACGCGGAGTTTAGGGTACTTGATGCCGAGCGAATGGACCTCAAGACGGATAGTGTCGACGGCGTCCTCTGCCGCTGGGCCTACATGCTGATGATCGATCCCTCTTCGGCTTTCGCGGAAACCCGGCGCGTGCTGCGTCCTGGGGGTCGGCTAGCTTTCTCGGTCTGGACCGCCCGCGAACGCAACCCGGCTCTCTCGCTCGTGGGCGGGGTACTGGAGTCACAGGGGCATATCCCGCCCCCCGATCCCAAGGCGCCCACCGCCTTCGCCATGGCCGACCCGGGGCGCATCCGAGAGCTCGTGGTGGGTGCCGGCTTCGCAGAGCCCGAGATAGAGGAGATTGCCTTCCGTTGGCCTTTCGCCAATCAGGATGCCTACTGGCGCTATCTGACCGAGACGGCCGCGTCCACCTCGCCCGTGCTGCGGGCCCTTTCTCCCGAAGCGCAGAAAGCGGTTCGGGAGCAGGTGCAGGAA
Organism: uncultured Rubrobacteraceae bacterium; assembly: GCA_963830075.1. GTDB lineage: Bacteria > Actinomycetota > Rubrobacteria > Rubrobacterales > Rubrobacteraceae > Rubrobacter_D. The sequence goes on from CAWHLD010000020.1 coordinate 3,840, forward strand.
GCGGCTCGACCGTACCGAGCTGGCGAGGGCTACGACTTCCCGGCTGTATGCCTTAACACCGTGACGCACTAAACCTGAGCAACTCTACAGGTTCGTGTACCGTTGTCCGTAGGTAGTCCGGTTCGCGTTATCTCACCGCGATTCGCCTCGGCTCCGTCTCCTCGCGGTGCTTTCCTCCTGACGGAATGTCGCTGCTAGCGGCTAGAGTGCAATGTCCATTTGCACCTCGCCGTTTGCCTCGACCACTGCTCGGAACGTCACGCAAGGCGTTATTCCAGCTTGCGTGGGCCACCTGAATGCGGTAGAAGCGACACTCCTTCGCCCTCTCTCTGTGTAGCAACAAGACAGGTACAAAGGGGTGGCGCTACCCTCGGAGTTTTGTTACCTTGATTGCAAATCCCCCGGTGGGGAGCATAGGGAAAGGAGGTTGTGCTTTGGGGCGCCACTTTGACGGTTCTGGTTTTGGTGGCAGACATGGAACTGAGGCCCTCGAACCCTAAAGTACTCTCGGTCACGCGCTTCTGAGAAAAGACCACCAACCGCATGGTATATCCGCGAAAGGAGCGAGAAATGACGACCGAAAATGAGGATCTGTACCTACTCGATGACCCGGTCGCGCAGGAGCTGCTGCACTCCACCAACCTCGCGCGGCTCGCCTACGTCTGGCGCGACGGGACGCCCCGCGTGGTGCCGATCTGGTTCCACTGGGACGGCGAGGAAATCGTGCTCGGCTCCCCTCCTAACGCCCCGAAGGTGGGCGTGCTGCCCGACAACTCGAAGGTTGCACTGACCATCGATCGCGAGGAGTTCCCCTACCACGCGCTGCTCGTTCGGGGGACCGCCCGCGTCGAGACGGTAGAGGGGGTCACCCCCGAGTACGAGGCTTGCGCCGAGCGGTACTTCGGTGAGGAGCAGGGACGCGAATGGGTGGAGGGGGTGCGGCAGATGTCCTCGCACATGACCCGCATCAGCGTTAATCCGGAATGGGTGAGCATCCTGGACTTTGAGACGCGCTTTCCCAGCGCCATAGCGGAGGCGATGTCGGGTCAGTGACCTGGGAGGGGGTCTCGTAGCTGTTAGGGCAGCGTGCATAAGGTTCGCTCGCCGGGTGTTGCGTGCCCGGGCGAACTTTGCCCGTCTCCCTTATGCCGCATCTACGTGATGAACCTCGCCTCCATCACACCCTTAGCATCCAGACTGATCTTGAAGGCCAGCGCCGTTGTCGTAATCGGCGTCGACCGAGGACGGGTCGGTCGCGACAACAGCGCTCGCTAGCGTCTAGGTTGCGCATCGTAAGGGCAGCCGATGACGGGCATTCCGCTGATGGTCCCCTCACACCGTCTAGGTCTCTTGACTTTACGCCTCCGGCGACTATCATAGTTGTAGCAAATGTTGCTTTTGGCCTCGCCTCGCCGGCCGCGGTCCCGAAGGAACTGTTGGCCACAACCCAACCATAGGAGTAACTTGAGCGTTTACACCATCTACAGAGAAACCCAATCTTCGGACGATCCTGCAACGCGCGAAAGGCATTATGCAGGATGGGCCGCTAACCAGGACGACGCGGTACTTCGTGCCAACGAACTCTACGAGGGAAGAGATAGCATAGAAGCGGTATTGGTGATCGGTAACGGCCCGACGGAAGTCGAAGTTATCTACCGGGTAGACGGCAAAAATTAAGGCATCGCGGGCCATCTGTCCGAGTCGCTGGGCTCAGCAACTGCTGTTAGGCTTTTGGGCCCCGTAAATAGGTCGGGCGGTGTAGCCGTCGAAATCTTTCAGCCGGGCGGAGACGTTCTCGCGGAGCCTCTCGCGTGGCATGTCCAGGACGTGCTCTTCGTAGAGGTGATCCTATAGGACGTTCACCAGGCCGCTCTCGTCAGCGGCTGTAAGCATCGGGTCGCATGACGGACACTTCACGTTTATGGGATCGGGCATGCTGGCCACCTTTCCAGTCCTCCTCATATTACCCGCCTGGGCCAGCCGCCATGGGCGTACTAACGGAAAGTTAGTGTAGGGGCGTTCGCCTCCAGCTACACGGTAGCAACAACGACCCCGTCTGCGCCTCCGCTCTGCGCATCTCAAGTGAAACTACTGGATCTCGGCTCGCCCTTTGCTAGTAAGGCGAACGTCGTCGCCTATGACCGTCATGTTCTCCTCGCGTCCGATGATCCGGCTGGTGCTACCCGGCATCGCGCCCCCGGCCCGATAAGGTCGACCCGGATCGACGAAGCCTTCGTCCACGAGATGCCCGAACAGCTCGTAGGATCGGTCTTCGCTCAAGCCGATCTCGTCGCCTATGCGGGCGACCTCGGTGTCGGGGTCTACCTCGTCCCATCTGCCCTCGCGTTCGTGGATAGCCCTGAGCATGGCTTTTCGCTGATCGTCAGTAGTGTCATGGGGCTCCACACTGTCCTCCTCCGCTCGTCCCGCGACCAACTCTGAGGTTACCAGACCACACCATGATCTACCCTGCCAGAGATGCCGCGCTGGCCCGCCCCTGCCTCCCCGAGAACCTCGTGCCTACTGCGCGCCGCGTGTGGTCAAGAAAGCCGCCGCTGCGCTGGTAGATCACCAAGGGGTCGTTGGGCGTTGAACGGGTCAACGCCTAACGAAGGCCAGGTCTTGGTGCTGGTCTCGAGGCTGGGTATCGCCGCCGAGAGCACCTACTACGCGAAACCGGTTATGGCGACGAGGGAGGACTTGGGCTCGTCGCCCCCGGGCCATGTGCTGCTCGGGCTATCCGGGCTCTCGCTCTCCTCGCCCGGGTGTTGGATCGTCAGGAACAGCGTCCTGCCGTCGGGGGTGAAGGCAGGTCCGGTCAGCTCAGCCTGCACGGGCCCGCTGGCAAACTGGAACACGTCTCCTCCGGAGACCCCGCCGTCTATACCGGATGGCATCACGAACGCCCCGTTGTTCTTGAAGGTGGTGTAGATGCCCGCGTTCACCTTGTCTGAGGAGATGTCGTTCCTCAGCAACCCTTCACAACACTGTGCAACAATCGCAAGCGTTCAACTCACGTGTGCATGGGTGCAGGCTGCGTCTGGATTCATCGCCGATTCATCGTCATGTTCTAGAAGAGTGGAGCAAGGACTGCATCGGCTAAAATTTGGAGCTTACTGTCCAGAGATAGAGAGGTGGCTTGTGACCTACCTAATCGTAGGCGGTTGTCTCGTGATCGTCATCTTGTTGGCTGGACTGTTCTGGGCTGGAGCACGAACAGGTACAGTAGTCCAAGACCAGAAGACATGGCTGGACTATGGAAACTTCTTCATTGTGGCTTCGGGTCTTGCGTCAGTTCTCATCGGCTTCCTCATCATTTTGCGGGTCGCTCCCCCTGCTGATGAGACTCAAGCGCTCGGTTTTCTAACCGCACTCTTCGGAGCGATCGCGGGTCTAGTCGGCACTTACTTTGGTGTTAAGCAAAGCGCCGATGCAAGAGAGGGGGCGGAAAAACTGGCAACCCTCTCCAGCAGTGCCGGTACCACGGCGCCAACTATCACGATTGATCCCCCGACTGCGACGGTGGACGTAAATCAGCCCCATTTGGTGACCGCGACTGTGACTAGCGTTGACGGATCGCCAACGGCAAATGAGGACGTGGCTTTTGCGGTCACCGATGGACCAGACATGAATGTTACGGGTACGGAAACGACCGACGGGTTCGGTCGAGCCGTCTTCACGTTCACCAACAACGGCGGTGCGGGAACCGATACGGTCGAGGCAACTGCTATCGGGGGAAAAGGCACAGCCACAGTCAAATTCGAAGCACCTTGAGATCAGCGTCCCTCGTCCCCGAGAGCCCCGTTTTCAGGACTGCTCGAGCGCTATCTCCATTACCGACTCGTTGTGTGTCCCGACCACCGCGCGAAACGCCACGCGAGACGTTGTCCCAACGTGCGTGGGCCCAGACGGAGGCGGTAGAAGCGATCCCCGCCGGCGCCTCCGCCGCACGAGAAGGGAAGCCGACGACATTTACGGCAAAGGCGGTCCCCGCTCTATGGTAAGCACTACGGGCAAGGGCGAGATTCGAAGTTCTCCGAACGTGTTAATCTTCTAGCAGCCTAGCTCGACAACTCCGCCGCCATCAGCGTCAGGCCGCCGTCGACGACGAACGAGGCGCCGGGGACTTGGTCGGCCCGCGCTTGCCTAATTGCACGATCCACGAAGCGGCCTACCGAGGTCGCCACCCTGGCCCCTTCCCCGGAACCCACCTCGCCGTTGAAGGTGTAAAGGTGGGTGAAGACGTTGTGGTTGGCCGCGGTCCCGCTCTCGAAGCATATCCACCGGCTGCGGCTCTCGCTGTCGCCCATGTCCGCCACCAATCCGGGTCAGCCGGGGCGAGTGGATCGTCCAGATTGGCCCACCTCTGTCATTCGAGTCACTCGGTAACGAAATGGTCGCTGGCGTGTATGTCGACTTGTCGCAGCCGCCCGGCGCCGGAGTTAACGAACTTGTGCGCCACCCCGCCCGGCATCACAACGACCTGGCCGCCCGTCGCCTCGATAACGTCGTCCCCGGCGGCGAAGGTCGCGGAGCCCTCCTGCACCACAAAGACCTCCTCGTAAGGGTGCCTGTGCAGCCTCGGGCCGCCACCCGGCGGCGCGTCTACGACGATGACCGAGACGCTTGCGCCGAGGAGGTGCCCCTGGAACTCGCCGACCTCTTCCCCGCGCGCCGGGTCAGCTATGCCGAGGACGCGCGTCACGCCCCGCCCCCCGCCGACGGCTCCGCCCCCGGCGTGGGCGCGTCGAGGAACGGCGGGACCATCGCCAGCAGCCACTCGGCGCGGTCCAGGACCCCGCTGCCCGGCGGGATAAAGTGGGCGGTCCCGGGGAGCACCACGAGTCGGGACTCGGGGAGGCCGGCGAGGTCTCCCATGGCCCCGCCCCCGAGCAACCGGAACAGCTCGACGGCGTGTTCGAGGCGGATGGCGTCGGCGTCGCCGACGACGATCATGGTTGGCGCCTCAATCTCCCGGATGTCTTCGTCTGGCCAGGAGAAGGGCGTCATGTCGAGACGCTTCAGTTTCTCGACCAGCGTCGGAAAGTCCCCGGGGTTGGGCGCGACCTCTTTGTACGCCGCCTCGAAGGGGGACCCGGCGAACATCTCGGGCGTGATGGACGGGACCATCTCGTGCAGCTCGGGCTGCATGCCGTCGCTCGTGTAGGAGGCCGAGGCGATCACCAGACTACGCACCGAGCCCGGGTGGCGGATGGCGAGCTGGAGGGCGACCCCGCCGCCCATGCTGTAGCCGAAGGCGTCGGCCTCGTAGATCCCTAGGTGCCGCAGCAGGGCCGCCACGTCGTCAGCCATCCCCTCATAGGTGATAGGGCGGTCGATATCGGCGGTGCGCCCGTGCCCCTGCATCTCGGGGACGATCACCCGCCTGCTCTCGGCCAGGCCGGGCAAGATCGGCCCCATGGCGTCAACCGTCATGTAGGCGCCGTGCAGCAGGACCAGCGGCCGGCCTTCGCCGTGGATCTCGTAGTACATCCTGAGACCGTTCACCTCAGCGTAGTCTCCCTTGGTACCGTTCATCCGTTCCCCTTTCTGGTCACCGCAGGCGCGACGGGGCTCTCGCTCGTGGCCACCACGGTGTCGCTCACGTTGGCCCTCCTTCGTTGGCCTTTCCCGATCGTCTGGCAGCAGCATACGGTACCTGGCGGAACATGCACAGGGGAGGTTTGTGCCTACCGAGGTAGGTACGGGTCACGGACCGAGGGCCTTTGTTCTGCCGCACTAAGGAAGGTAGTTGCGGCGGAATGAATCAGCGACTGCGCTGCCCATCAAGTTGCGGGTGGCACCATCGCATAGCGCGACGGCTCCAGCTCCATCTGGGCTACTTCGATGAACTGCCTCTTCCGACTGCCAATCCTGCCCTTATGGCCTATGTGCGGGTCCTTGTAGAAGTTGCCGCTGCCGATGAGCCAGAACAGCTTGTCGACGTTGTAGGGAGTGACGCCGACGTTGCGTGCCACCCTAGCCACTGCCTTGAACACCTCGTAGTCGCTGGTCCCCCAAGGGCAGAGCCCAAGTCCCTGGAAGATGTCCTTGACGTGAACGTCTGGTTTGGAGAAGTTATCGTAGCCTAGCTCCTTTAGGAAGTCACAGGCCAAGGCAAACCCGATCCCCTCTATTTCTTGTGCCACAAGCAGAGGTAGCGCCGGCCTTGCCCGCTCGTCCTCGTCGAAGAAGTCGACCCACCCGTAGAAGTCTTCGGCAGAGGAGAATCGCGACAGGAACCTGGCACCGGAGAGAATAGACCTACAGTACCTAGGCCAGATGCTCCTCGGCGTGCTAGGCACGCTGCCCCTGGGTTTGAGTTGGTCCACTATGTCATCTAGGACGCCTTCCCAACCGGAGTGGTACTTCTCCAATACGCGCAAAGGATCGAAGTCGCACAGCACAGGACCGAGCCTATACACCCCACCGATCGAGCCGCCGATGACACCCGCGTTCATGTTGCCGCTCTGCGCCGACTCCAGCATGCGCTCGTAGAGGCCCGCTAAGCTTTCAGGTCGCGGTCTCGAGAGGTGCAGATATTTCTCGATTAGCTCAGGTGTGATGCCACGTTCTGCTCCTGAGCGCAAGAGAAATTCTTTGGCCAGGGCGTAGGCAGCCCTATCAAGACCCTGTTGACTCACATGCGATCACCTAATCCTGGAGGCATCCTGCCGATGCGCCTCGGAGCCCGACGCTAGGCCTCGCCGCTCAGATGTGGCCCGAGGAGCGAGAGGTCGGCCGGTCCCAGCCGGTCTGAGGCGGTCTTGGCCTGGTGCCAGAAGGGGTAGATCAGCGGCGGGGCGCTCACCTCGTCCAGGCGTCTGCGCTCCGCTTCGGTGAGCTCCAGCTCGGCGGCCCGGAGGTTGTCGGCCAGCTGTTCGTCGGTACGAGCGCCTATTATGACCGAGGCCACGCCTGCTCGGCCGAGAAGCCACGCGAGGGCCACCTGCGCCGCCGATACGCCACGATCCTCCGCGATCTCGACCAGCACGTCTACGGTGTCGTAGAGCTTGTCGGTGTCATAAACGGGAGGCTCGTCCCAGCCCTCCACGTGCCGTCCCTCCTGGGCATCCCTGTCGCGCCGGTACTTGCCCGACAGCAGGCCACCGGCCAACGGGCTCCACACAAGGATAGGGCACTCCTGATCCACAGCGAGTGGCACTAACTCGTACTCGGCCTCTCTTGCCTGCAACGTGTAGTGGATCTGCTGGCTGACGTAGCGCTGCAGACCGAGCCTATCGGAGACCCCTAGCGCCTTCATCAGCTGCCAGCCGGAGTAGTTGGACGATCCCACGTAGCGTACCTTGCCGCTCTTCACGAGGGTGTCCAGCGCCTCCAGGGTCTCCTCCAGCGGGGTGAGTCCGTCCCATTCGTGGACCTGGTAGAGGTCGATGTGGTCGGTGCCTAGCCTCCTGAGGCTCTCCTCGCACTGGCGGATTATGTGGTGTCGGGAGAGACCGGTGTCGTTGGGCCCGTCTCCTACTGACATGCGGACCTTCGTCGCGAGGAGTAGGTCGTCTCGGTGGCCCGCGATCGCCTCCCCCAGTATCTCCTCTGACTCGCCCCCAGAGTAGATGTTTGCGGTATCGAAGAGGTTGACCCCCGCCTCAAGGCACATGTCCACCTGCCGCCTTGCTCCGGCAACGTCCGTCGCGCCGACCTTGCTAAAGCCCCCCTGCCCCCCGAAGGTCATCGTGCCGAGGGTCAGGGCAGAAACGAACAGACCCGAGCGTCCGAGGCGGCGATACTCCATGGGATCCTCCCTACATAATTGAACTATCGAGGTGCATGCTAGCCTAGCACGATGAGGACTCCATTGTGGTGTTGTGGTCGGCTGTCAGAGCCTCCCACCGCTTTCCCCATGGTGACCCGAATCCGAGCATCATTCAAAGCCACCTTGAAGCCCCTTTAAGTAGCGAGGATCATCCCGAGGGAGGGAAACACCCGCTACCGGCTCTTGAAGCCATCGAAACGACTCCTACACCTCGTCGCTAACCACTATTGACTATTTCCGCCGCCCCTAGGAAGGGGGTTGCGGCGGAATGAATCGGTCGAGGTTAGCTGTTCCTGAGCGCAAGAGGCTGGGCCTCGTCTAAACCGGAGAACCCATGATGCGTCTATGCAGCGATGTCTTCCCTACCATCCTGACGCTCTCGCCGCATCCTCCCTAGCGCCTCGGCCAGCGCCTTACTCCGGAGGCCATGTTTCTCCTGAGTAAGCTCGCCGATGGCAAAGTATGCCTCCTGCTCGCGGGCGCACGGCCCGCAGAAGGCCACGCCAAGGATCTCCACCTCTGCTCGACGTAGGCAAAGCTGCTCCATCTTACTACGCACCTGACAAGGTCCCAGCTTCGTCGTCGCCTCGTTCAAGTGACCCCCTGCCTGGGCTCCTAGACCGCCTCTTTGAGGGCGTTGCCCGCGCTGAAGGCTGGAACCTTCTGGGCCGCGATCTTCATCTTCTGGCCGGTCTGGGGGTTCCTGCCCTCCCTGGCCTTGCGCTCCCGCACGGAGAACTTGCCGAAGCCCGTGATCTGCACCTCCTCGCCGGCCTTGAGCGCCTCGGTCACGACCTCCTCGAAGGCCGCGAAGTACCTCTGCACTTCCCCGGTGGGCACATCAGTCTCCTCTGCGATCCTCTCGATTAGTTCCTTCTTCTTCATGGTCACCCTTTCTGTGGTCGCACCCGGCCCATTGGCGGGCCTGCTTGGGTTGCTTATCTTCCTGTTTATACGGGAGGCGGAACTCCTTGCCATCCCCTCGCTCCCGGTGGGTTTGGCGGGCCGGATGTTGTTGGGGCGTGCTGCGGGACACGTACCACATTTGGTGTAGCCGTCTCGGGAAGGTGAACGGGTAGAGCGGTCCCATCGCTCCTAAAGACTGTTGCTCGCGATGCTCGATGCTAATCGGCCCTACTATTTCCGCCACTCCTAAGAGAGGGAGTTGCGGCGGAATGCATCCATCAAGGGTCAAGGAGACCTTGGCCGCTTCAACAGCGGAGAGGGTATCCGCAACCAGGATGTGTTGGTCTGTTACGCGGCGCATTTCACGTACGACGTTCACGAGCGGGAGGTGGGTCACATCGTAGGTCCCGTACTCCGACCGGCTCGGTGGTAGGCTGAGAAGGCACTCCCGTCTCAGTTACTCCGCTCGCTCCGATCACGGCACGGAAGGTTACGCCCGCCGTTGTCGCAATCGGCATCGGCCGAGGCGGAGCGATCCATGCAGGCGCTACATACGAACTTCGGAGAAACTTTCGTTTCCACGCACTCAGGTGAATAGAGGAAAGGATTTTGCCGAACGTTCTACTTGCACTTGAGGTACTGATAGAGGGCGCTTCATCTTGTAACATTAAGTTTTATGTGCAAGGGTAGATTAGCGGCGGAATACCCCGCCATCCTGGATAAGGGCAAACTCGCCGCGAGGCGGGGGCGCAAAGCCTAAGGACCTCGCCTAGCGCAGGAGGTAGCCGGGCTGCCGGAAGGAAACCATCGTGATCTTCTCACTCACATAAGTAACCAACACGGTACCCAGATACCGGTAGCCCGGTGACATTGCCGCTCCTCGAAGCCTAGACCCACAGACATACACATGGGGGGAAACCATGAATCTATCTGCTGTTTTGCACCTTGCCGTCCGGGCAAGAAAGAACACACTTGCTTGCTTGGTGACGGGAGTTGAAGCACCCTTTCACACGTTAGACGTCACTAAGAGGGCTTCTCTCTCGGTTTCGGAGGGGTGGCACGCTTGGGGGCCGGGAGGATCTCGATTGCGCCGCGAACGATCGGGAACTGTTGAGGGGGGCTACGATGCGTGAGATCCGAATCGTCTTTGCGGGCGCCGCGCTGGCGGTATTTACGGTCTGTGTCGCTACGATCTCGGCGGGCGCCCAGGTGACGGGCGACGGGTCATCGGCTCCAGAAGATGGCACGCAGCAGGTTTCGCAGGGGACGGTCACCGGGGCTTCCCAATCCAAGCTAGACGCGGTCAGCCGCGACGTGGCCGAAGAGGAGCGGCTTCCCGACTACTCACAGGTCGTAGGCGACACCTCGGACAGGCGCTTCGCCGCTCCTGGATGGCACAAGGGTGCGACCGACGTACTTGCCCACGGCGGCTCCTTCGCCTTCTCGGACGCCGACACAAACGACGCGAAGGATCTGCGCTTCAGGCTGAAGGTTCCAACCTCTAACGACTACACCCTCTACGCGTGGTGGCCCGACACCGAGGGGAACAGCACGGTCGCCCGCTTCGGCGTGAGCACCTCCTCGGGGACGAAGTGGACGACGGTCGACCAGACCAGAGACGGCGGCTACTGGGTCCAGATCGGCACCTACGACATGAGGGCCGGCGACTACGACGCCGTGCGCCTTTCTCCCGGGGACGGCTCGGGCCGGGTTGTCGCCGATGCCGTGGCCCTCGTCAGGGGCGTTGCATCACCGCCGCCCGACGACCTCGCCCCGGTTGATGGCGGACCGCTGAGCGCCGGCGTCTCCCTGGACATCGACGAGGCCACCTACAGCGCCGCGAGACGCTCGGGTCGCGTCAAAGGGATCCGGCTGGTCCGCCGTGGCAGAGGTCATATAGGCACCCGCTACCGTCTCTCCCCGCCGGCCCCTTGCATAGCGTACAGGGTGGAAGATTGCTCCTGCTTCACCAAGTTCACCCTCAGGCGCTTCAAGTACATACCCGACTCCCCAGTCCGGCAGTTCCAAAACGGGCACAGGGTCAGGTCGAGGTCCAATCTGAAGCGCGGGGATCTGGTCTTCTTCAAGGAAAGAGGTCGGAATCGTCCCATAACCCACGTGGGAATCTTCAGCGGCAACGGCCGCATCCTCCACGCCTCCGCATACTGGGGCAAGGTCGTCGAGAAGAAGATGAAGTACATCAGGGGCTACTATGGCGCCAGGCGGATACTCCCGCGCATCTAGCGGCGAGCCTTTCCCGACCCGCGCACGCTTCCCTTCTGGCCAGCACTGGAGCGCGCATGGGCTTCGGGGTTTCCTTCGAACGCCGGATATGTGGACCACTCGGGTTCTTCGCGGCCTTCCGGAAAGCCAGGGAGACGCACAATCCCGACGATACGAGCGCTAGGAGTTAGTGGCTAGAGCGTGACCTCCATTACCGATTCGCCGTGTAACCCGATCATCGCCCGGAACGCCAGACTCGGCGTTGTCCCAACTAGCGTGGGCCCATTCTCACGAAACACTGCTGTGGGCTAGCAAGGGACACGGATCCCGCCACACCTTCAACTACGACCTTATAAACAGCAGAAACCCGGACGCCCAGGTCTCCTCCGTCTGGCGCATCCCCGTCGTGCCCATGAGGGAGAAGCTCCACGGCCGCCACCCCACCCAGAAACCCCTGCGCCTCGTCCGTCGCACCATCCTGGCCTCGACGGGGGAAGGCGACCTCGTCTTCGACCCTTTCTGCGGGTCTGGGACGACGGGGGTGGCGGCCAAGGAACTGGGGCGCTTTTTTGTGGGGGCTGAGATGGAGGAGGAGTATGCGGAGCTCGCGGCGCGCAGGATAAAGGCTGCGGTGCGCGGGGGAGCATTAGGAGCGCTCCCCGACCTTAGCCCCCAGGATGGCTAGATGCTGGGTGCTCCGTCCCTGTCCTCTTGGCGTGTCTCGCCTACTATCCTGGGTTCCTTATCTCGCAGTTGCTGCGGATGGTGTCATCGCCCCTGTCAAAGAAGACTTTGTCATTCGCGCCTGGTCCGCAATTGACGGTGTCCCCGACGCCGTTCCCTTCCCGCACCCTTATGATGTCGTTGCCTTCATCACCCCAGATGAAGTCGAGGTCGGGAGAGTTTTCGTTGTCCGTAATGGAATCGTTGCCCTCATCACCATAGATATTGTCGCTGACGCCGCCACCGGTAATGATGTCGTTTCCTTCCATGCCGACTATGTTGTGGAGGTTGTCGTCACCGGCAGTAAGCGTGTCGGCGGCCCTGGTTCCCACGCAATCGGGAGCAAGTGTTCCACCTGCTCCAACAGCCCCTAGGCAAGTCCTGTTGACCGCGAGAGCCACCCCGCCCGCCATCGCCAAAACCACCACGGCTACCACCAGTAGGAGCGCCACCCGTCTCATCCTCGTTCCCTTCCTTTGGAGCGCGGCACAGTCCCCGCTCTTTGAATGCAACGAATACACTATAGTTACGAACCGTACCGGACGTATCACCCAAATAGACGATCTTTCCAGTCGTTTTGGCGGCTCCTTTTCGCGCCTGGAACGTCACGCAAAGGGCTACCTGGCAATCCGCCCCGATAACTGCGTGAAACGCCAGGCTCAGCTTTGTCCTGGCTTGCGCAAATAGATGCGACGCTGCCTCCTCGCGAGCTTCACGCTGCACCCAACTGCGGCTCTGTAGTGCGCGGGTTCGCGTCTCGTGGGCGACCCAACGATCTGCAGAAAATACAGGAAGCCTGGCACTGTGGTAAATCCGCATCCTGCGTATCATTATCTACATGAGTGATTGGCAGTTCGCACTGGTAACCTGATTCGGACTGCGCAGTGTAGCAGTACGAGTCGAGCGGTTGGTCATGTGTCTGGAGGACGAGTTCTATGTGTAGGAACATCAAGACGCTATACAACTTCGAACCCCCGGCAACCGAGGGGGAGATAAATGCCGCTTCCCTGCAATACGTGAGGAAGGTAACCGGCTTCAACAAGCCGTCCAGGACAAACGAGGCGGCCTTCTACTCCGCGGTCGAAGACATCGCGAGGATCTCCGAGCAGTTGCTCGCCTCGCTCGAAACCAAGGCACCACCAAAGGACAGGGAGGAAGAGGCGGCCAAGGCGAAGGCCCGCTCGGCCCTACGATTCGGCGGGTGATCTCACCGACCGTCGCCCCACCGGTCAGCTGGTACCTGTGAGGTCGCCAGGGACGCTTCCTCGAGCCCCTTAGCGCTTACCCGCCGCGGCTACCCTGTTCTTGCCCGCCCTCTTGGCCCGGTACAGCTCATCATCTGCCGTTTCGACGAGTTGCTCCAGGCTCGACACGTCGTTGGTGAGTGCGGCGACGCCTACCGAGACCGTTAAGACACTATCCAAAGGGGAACCATTCTCGGTCATGCTCTCGAGCTCGATTCGGTGGCGCACGCGTTCGGCGACCTCGATGGCGTCTTCGATATCTCCGCCCATCAACACGACGAACTCCTCACCCCCGTAGCGGGCAACCACATCGTCCGCCCGCGTCGCCTCACGCAGCACGTGTCCAACTCGGCGCAAAGCTTCGTCCCCGCTCCCGTGCCCGTAGAGGTCATTGTAGGACTTGAAGTCGTCCACATCGAGCACTGCGCAGGCGAGGGGGAGACCGTTTCTCTTGTAGAGTTCTATGCGACGCTCCGCCGCCCGGTGGAAGAACGATCTACTACCCAGACCGGTCAGGTGATCCATGTTGGCCGCCCTCCGCAAGGAGGAGATTTCCTCTCTCTCCGCCTGGCCCATCAGGTACAAAGCCAAACCCACGAAGCTTACGGCTATAAGTTCGACGAGGTCCGCGGCGGCGTCCTCTACCGTGCTCAGGCGAGAGAAATCCGCCCACATCTCAGCTATTTGTGCGGCCACGATCAGGGCAGCGGCGACGATGGAGATCTTTTGGGCGCGCCGGTGCGCGGTGAGCGTCAGCCTGGGCGCTACCCGCAACGCCAGGACGATCACGACTATCCCCACGGCGGCGGTGAGTGCGTCGAAGGTGAACTCGAGGATGTGCGGCAGGGTTAGCGCGTTGACCATATCATCCTGATGTTAGCAATAGTGCCCGCAAACCGCATACCAGAATCAGGAAAGTCGGGCGGCCGCAATGGAGCTGGGGCGCTTTTCGTGGGAGCGGAGATGGAGGAGGCGTATGCCGGGTTCGAAGCGCCACGCGGGCGTCCGAAAGCCTTCGCGAGTCTCTAGCGCCATCCGAGCGTTGCCAGCCCTAGCTTCTCGGCCTCTTCGCCGGTCATCTCCCAACCCAGGGCGCCCGCGTTCTGCCGCGCCTGGCGCCCGTTCTTGGCGCCGGGGATGGGGAGGGTGCCGCGCTGCGTGATCAACCAGTTCAGGGCCACCTGGGCGGGCTCCTTGTCGTGGGCCTGGCCTATCTCGCGTAGGATGTCTACCACCGGCTCGATCTTCTTGAGGTTTTTCTCGCTGAAGGCTCTACCCGCACGACGCACGAGGCCCGAGGGCCTGTCTCGGCCAGGGCCGTACTTGCCTGTGAGAAGACCCTGGGCGATGGGGCTGTAGGCGATAAGCGTCACGCCGAGCTCCCGGCTCGCCTCGAGCACCCCGTTCGTCTCCGGTGCCCTCTGAAAGAGGCTGTACTCGACCTGGTTCGAGGCTAGCGGCACCCCATGGGAGGCGAGCCGTTCGTGCGCCCGTCGCATCTGGTCCGCGCTGTAGTTGCTGACGCCGACCCGGAGGACCTTGCCCTCTTTGACGGTTTCCGCGAGGGCGTCCATCAGGCTGTTTATCTTGAGGATCGGGTTTGGGAAGTGGATCTGGTAGAGGTCTATGGTCTCTATCCCGAGTCGCTCCAGGCTCTTGTCTACAGCGTTCGGGAGGGATCTCGCGCTAAAGCGGTAAGGTAGGGGCGCGAACTTGGTGGCTATCGCCGGCGTCGCTTCGAAGCCGCCCTCGCGCAGGATCTCGCCGATGATCCGCTCCGAGGCACCGCCGCCGTAGATCTCCGCCGTGTCAACAAGGGTGACGCCCTCAGTCATGCTCGCCCGGAAGGCCTCCCCCACGTCGCCACGGTCGTAATCCTTGCCGTACCCCCAGAGCCTGGCCGAACCCCATGCCCAGGCTCCGACACCGAGAGGAGCGACGTTCAACTCGTCCGCGAGACCAACCGTAAGCTCGCTCTGCAAAACTTCTCCCCTCGTACCTCTACCCCGATTTGTAGTCGGGCGAGGCGTATCGGCATGCTCATGAGTGGAATGGTGTCGTTCGCACCAGACCACCGCTTCCACCTAAGACTATCGCAAGATCCCGAATCGATAGCGGTTCTAGCGAGACAAGGTCAGGGCTCCAGGCAGCCAGAGACCTTCCTCTTGTTTCTGTTCACCGGAGCTTGCAGAAGGCGTCGCTCCAAGATCCTGGCGCAACATCCTATCTGAAATCTTGTGTCAGAATGAGCTAGAGCGACCGGGCCCCCCGATTGCGGACCGCGATATCTACGGGCGTGCACGGTTTCTTCGCGCGTAGCGACTACTGGGTGGTGTCGGAGCTCGTTTCGTCTTCGGGTGCTGGGACGTGTTCCCCTACGCTTTGTTCGCTTGAACCTGCGATCTGTTCTTCGAGCCGCCGCAGCCGCTCTTCCAGGAGGACGAAATGCTCAGCGACCTCTTTCCTGAAGTCTTCGTCCGACATCGAGGTGCCTGACGAGAAGAGTTTGCTCGCGAAGCTTCCCCCCGCGAATCCCGAGGCGGCCCCAGCCAGCCCTGGAGCGGCCGCTGCTAGTCCCGAGGCGGTGCCTGCGAGCCCAGATACACCTCCCGAGCGGTCCGCCAGACGGTTAGCGTAGCCCTCGATCGTGCCGAGGTCCAGGGTGTTCCGTTTTGGCTTGTGGTCTCCTCCGCCGCGCTTCGCGCCGCCCCGCGTGCGTTGTTGCACACGTCCCCTGACGCGCCCCTCTGCGCGGCCCTGGGACCCGCTGCGTCTCTTGTTTCTCCCCACGCCTAACTCCTCCTTCTCGTGTTACAGCCTAACTTTAGGCTGTAGGATACCCTGTGTGACTTTGCCAGGGAGGTTTCTCCGCGAGAGCGTGTACCTTACAGTATGGTGGGGTATACACGCTGCGCAAGGCGCGCTATCGGCAAGTATGCCGGACACGAGGGATAACACGAGGAGGAGAGGACAATGACGGAGACAGGGAACGGCGGAGCTTTCCCAGAGCTATTCGGGGTCGTAAAGGATTATGCGCAGGGGGACCACGCGCATCAGATTCAGGCGCTCAGGGTCATCGCCGCAGCCTATTTGCCCATGTACGAGGCGCCTTCCATGCCTGACGCAAGGGAGGTCATAGACGGCATACTGCTCAGCAACGGTTTCCTTCTCACGAGCCTCGAGACCGGGGGGATCGAACCCTCCAGCGTGGACGCCGTGGTGAGCGTGGCCACCTCCCGTCTCGATGAAGACGACCTGGAGTGGGGCGCGGGCTGCCTGATGGGCATGATGGATGCCCTGAGGCAGAGGGCCCAGGAGGAAGGCTACGAGACCTTCGTGCTCGACGCCGAGGAGGTCCTCGACGGCCTCGAGACCATCCTGGCCGCAGATATTGTCGAGGAAGTTGTCGAAGAAGCTCTCGAAGAGGCCCTCGACGAAGCCCTCGAAGACGAGAACCTCTAAAGACCGGGAGCGCGCACCGGCACCTATCGTTTATATTAGGTGCCGGTGCTCGAGCTACCCGAAAACGCGCTTGTCGTCTTCCTCTCGGATTCCCACATCGGAGGCGACCCGGGCTGCGACGGGTTCGAGTCGCCAGCTGAATTGGAATGGCTTTTCGAGGGGCTCGCCGCGCGTGAGGGGCCGGTAGAGTTGATCCTGGCCGGGGACTTCTTCGACTTTCTCCTGATAGGCGAGGTGCCCGAGGGGAAGAATCGGGCCTCTCTCACGGTGTCGCGCCCTGAGTACGAGAGCATGTTCGCGGCCCTAAGGCGTTTCCGGGAAACCGAGGGTAAGCGGGTCGTCTATCTGCCTGGCAACCACGACGCGGAGGTGTGGTGGAACCCTGGGATCCAGGAGACCTTGCGTACCCTGGGGCTCGTGGACGACTTCGCCTACTACTACCTGGCCTCGATAGCTGTTGGAGGTGAGCAGCGTGTGATCTACTGCGAGCACGGGAACCAGTTGGACCCCGTTAACACCGTCGAGGACTACCACGACGGTTTGGATACACCTCTCGGCCACCACGTCGTCATGGACTTCACGCGTCGTGTCGCGCCCTACGGGGAGATCTCACCCGGCCTCGACCTCGCCGAGATAAAGATGGTCTACCCGCTCGTGGCGATACCGTTCTGGGTCGCGAGCCGTTACTTCTATAATTTCGTCGGGAAGGTGATCAAATACCTCCTGATCCCCCTGCTGGTGACCTACCTAATCTACAGGCTGGCCATCTTCGTCATCGCGTTTCGGCAAGGCTTCGGGTTGACGCTGTTCGGGGGTTACAGCGAGTTGCCCCAGGTACACCATCTATTCATCGAGATGAGTTTCTACAGCGTGGTTATCCTGGTCCTGTTCGCGATCTTCTTCGTCGTCATCAGGCACGCAGTGCGCAGAACCCTCAAGACGCTGGGCCCGAATCAGAGGTCGCACTATTCCCCGGCCGAGGCCTCCGTGAACAAGGTCAAAGCGATACTAACGAATGAGCAGAGACCGCCCATGGACCAGTCCCTGGACCCCAAGACGGTTGACGTCTTCGTCTCGGGCCACACGCATCTGCCATCGTTCTCTGAGCTCCAGCGGCCGAACGGCCGGCGCTGCGCGCTGGTCAACTCAGGGTGCTATCTGCGCCAACTACAACCCGTCACACCGCGCCTGAAGGGCCCTCCTGTCTTTGTTTCGAAGTTCGTCCTGACCCACGTGCGGGTTTTCGTACAGGATGACGCGCTGCGCGTGGAGCTGTGGGAGCAGCCCAAGCCGGCACACCAGCGCCTGACCAGGCTCGAGCGGCTCCTCTCCTGGGGCAGGCGCCCGCCCCAGCCTCCTCCCGGCGCGAAACCCCGCATACTGGAGTCGACGAACCTGTGAGAAGAACCCTGACACCCCGTGGCCCGTTAATCGCCATCTTGCTCTGCATGTGTCCGGTTCTTTTCTCCTGCTCTTCAGAGGAACCCACGGATCAGGCCGGCCAACGTCGCTCCGGTGCAGAGCAAAGAGAGCAAGGCGGAGATTCTAAGGCTGGGGGTACCCGGGAACCTTCGACGAGCGCTGAACAATCTGGATCGCCAGCTGCCCTGGTTCCTATCGCCCACCTTGGCTCGACCCTGGAGAACGTTAGCCAGGAAGACCTCTCGGAGGCGCGGGACCTGGCCGTAGCGCGAGATTCACGCGCGGAAGCCTGGAATCTCCTCGGGCGTTCGGAGTTCGAGGACTTCGATTCCGTGGAGGCCGTGGTCGACCATGTAAGCACGACACCGGACGCATTGGGGCTCGTACCGTGGGACGAGGTGGGTCCCAGGGTCAAAGCTCTGTCCGTAGACGGCGAGTCGCTGCTCGACCCCGACGATGGTGCCGACGGTTATCCTCTCAGACCAGAAGGTGCGACGGTCCCCGACCCCGAGGAGCTGCGACGCATGGTCGTGGGCGGTGACATCGTGCTCGACCGCGGGCAGTACTACACGGTCATCAGGCGGGGTATGGGGATAGACTTCCCGCTCGACGGGGGGTACGCTGCCATCACGAGCCGGGTGCCCGAACCGAGCGCCTACTCGGAAACGGGGACCATCCACCAGTTCACCGCCGAGCGCACAGGGGGAGCCGGCGAGGTCAGGGAGTACCTGTCGGGCGCAGACCTCACGATCGCAAACTTCGAGAACCCCGTTATAAGAAACTCCGTGTACCACCCCGATGCGACGACCTTCACGGGGGACCTGAGGTTGATGCCCATACTGGACCAGGCTGGCATGGACGGCGTAACCCTGGGCAACAACCATATCCTCGATGCGGGGACCACCGGGCTTGAGGAGACGATGGGACACCTGGATAGGGCAGGCATAGCCTACGCGGGGGCGGGCATGGATCTGGCAGAGGCCCGCGAACCCATGGTCTTTGACCTCGGTGGGACGAAGGTTGGCGTCCTCTCCTACCTGGGCGTGCCGTCCTATGACTGGGCCTGGGCCACAGAGACGGCCCCGGGTACAGCGCCGCTCATCCAGAACGTAATGGAGGAAGACATAGAGCGCTTGCGGAAGCAGGTAGACCTCGTCGTCGTCTCGCCGCATTGGGGCGTTGAGTACATGGCGACCCCCGAGCCCGAACAGGTCGACCTGGCGCACGCCGCCATAGATGCGGGGGCCGACGTATTCATCGGCGGCCACGCCCACTGGCCCAAGGGAATCGAGATGTACGAGGGGAAGCCGATCTACTACGGCGTTGGCAACTTCCTCCTCGACCAGTCCTGGTCCGAAGAGACCTCGACCGGGATCTTCGCCGAGACCACGTTGTACGGCGACCGCGTAGTGCAGACCCGCCCCGTCCCCTTCATCATGCTCGACCGCGCCCAGCCCAACTTCCTCACGGCGAAGGGTGGCGGGAACAGGGCTTTGCGCAAGGTCTACGCTGCCTCACTAGGCCCGGAATTCGAGGCTTACGGGGGGCGAGCCCGCTGACTATAATGTTCGGGGGCGAAGGAGGGCGGTTGGGGTGAGTCCAGAGCAGGACGTGGACGGCAGAGGTCGTCTGACCATTTGCCAGATCTCGGATATTCATTGTGGCAACGTGCGCTTCATACCGGACTTGCTGGACAGGACCATCGTCGAGATAAACCGGATGAACCCGACCGTGGTCGTGGTCTCCGGGGACCTCACCAACGCCGGATACAGGGAGGAGTTCGAGCAGGCCGCCGAGTACATCGACCGTATCGAGTGCGAGCATATCATGGTCATACCCGGCAACCACGACGCTAGGAACGTAGGCTACCTCCACTTCGAGCGTCTCTTCGGCGAGCGCCGGTCGGTCCTCGATCTCGACCAGGTTATCCTCGTCGGGGTCGATTCTTCGGAGCCCGATCTCAACGACGGGCAGGTGGGTCGGGAGCACTACGAGTTCATCTCGGATACTTTCTCTGAGGCCGGAAACAAGCTGAAGATCTTCGTCGTTCATCACCACCTCATTCCACTTCCGGGGACGGGACGCGAACGAAATATCGTCTTCGATGCGGGGGACGTCCTGCAAAGGCTCGTCGATGTGGGGGTCAACCTGGTCCTCTCCGGTCACAAGCACGTGCCCTACTCCTGGAAACTGGAGGACATGCTGATCGTGAACGCCGGGACCGCCTCGACCCTGCGCCTCAGGGGAGACACCCGCCCCTGTTACAACATCTTCGAGGTCGAGGACGGGCGGGTAGACGTTTTTCGCAAGTACCCGTTCAAGCGACGGGAGCTCGCGGTTAGCTTCGAGCCGAGCACGCAACGGTACCTGCGCCCTGAGGACACCGCTCCCGGCCAGACCTGGTCCTGAAGGTGGGGCCCGTTGCCCGCACGTAAGGGCGGTTCGCGAACCGCCCTTACGCGAATCGCCCTACGAGACCGCCTCGTCCCGCGGTTCTATGTAGATCTCGTCTCCGACGGACAGTAGAAGGGCTCTGGCCGCGTTTCCCCTGTTTACCGCGAGGCTCAGGCGCCAGTGAGAATCGATGACCAGCACGAGGTCTCCGTTTTCCGATGACCCGAAGGTCTGCACGTACCTCGCGTCCATAACGTCGTCCCGAACCCTGATCTCCACAGAGGTGCCGTGGCGCAGGTCGATGTCATGTTGCGTGGCGGAGAGCCTGGCATTGCCAAAGCGGTCGATGTCGATTATCTCGGCCGCCAGGCCACCACCTTCAACTCGCCACGCTCCTGGGAAGTCGATCGTGGCCATGGACGCCGGGGTCACGCTTTCTCCCAGATCGGTGGGGTCGGTGCCGGCGGCAAGGTAGGCTGCCACTGGTGAGAAGATGTCCCGACCGTGGAAGCTATTCGAGACGGGATGGACGTGGTATTGCGGGTTCGTAAGCTTCACCGCCTGCACGATACCACCAAGGGCCTCGGCCGCGGGCAGGAGTAGCCCGTTATCCGGTCCAACCAGGTAGGCCCCGCTGTGTGTTTCGGCGGTGAGGGCCCGCCTCGCGAGGTTGTCCTCGGGATCTATGACCGCAAGGTACACGGCATCTTCGGGCATATACCTGGTGGCGTGCCCAAGCGTCTCTGCTCCCCTGACCACGTCGAACTCGGGGATGCCGTGCGTCACGTCGATGATGGACACTCCCTGGGCGATGCCCATCATAACGCCCTTACAGATCCCCACGAGCTCCCCGGAGAGTCCGTAGTCGGAGATGAAGCAGATCGGTCTCATAGAGACAGTATAGACCGTCCCCGGAACGTCCCGGGTGCGCATGGGGTGTTATGGGCACGGATGGCATTGGCAGCCGCTAGAGACACAAGGTTAGATAGCGCGAGAACTCTAGCGATCTTCGACGAGGGAACGCATTTGTTCGGCGCCCCGTTTGTCGAATTCATCGGCGATTCATCAAGGGCTGCTAAGACGTGGATCCGGACGTGGGACTCTGGTTTGTGATGCCCGTCCCTGGTGGCCCATTACAGGAGGAAGTACATGGCTAAAAAGCTGCCCGAGAGTATGTTGGATCCCAAGACGCCCGACGATGTCGTGGTCACGGACAACCCACGCAGGCCGGTCGAGGATCCAACGCTCGGCATCCAGGTGGACCGTGACGCCGAAGGCAGGCCGCGCAACCGGCTCGTAACCATAGGCGACTCCCTGACGCACGGGTTCCAGAGCGGCGCCATCTACAACACCGACATTTCGTGGCCCATGATCGTCGCCCGCGAGCTGGGCTGGCAGAGATACTTCCGGTATCCCAACTACTTCGGTCACGGGGGCCTACCGCTAAACGTGGAGTTCTTGATCCGTGGCCTCGAAGAGCGATTGGGGGACGAGACTAGCTGGTGGGAGAGCCCGCTCGCGCTGTTTAGGGCGCGCCAGTTTATGGACGATGTCGAAGACTACTGGGAGAGAGGGGCCGGCTCCACGGTCCCCAACATAAAGGGCATCAACCACAACCTCGCCGTCTACGGATGGGACCTCAGGGACGCCCTGGTGACCACGGCCGAGACGCTGGAGGCGAAGGTACTCCAGTCAACGGACCACTTCTTCAAGCAGATCGTCGAGAATGCTAACGAGCGGGCGGCCCTGCGCGTCTTGAAGTCCGCGAAAGACGAAGACCAGGCCCTTACCGCCTTCGGGGCTGCGGTACGCCTTGGCGAGGAGGGCACGCGGGAGGATCCAGGCCGGGGGGATGGTATAGAGACCCTCATCGTCCTTCTCGGGGCGAACAACGCACTGCCCAGCATGCTCAGCCTCAACGTGGTCTGGAGCCAGGACGGCTACGACGATCCGGAGCTAAAGGAACAGTTCACCGTGTGGAACCCGGTCCATTTCGAGGCCGAGCTCGACCTCGTGGTCGAGGAGATCAAAAAGGTCAAGGCGCGGCACGTGATCCTCGGCACGGTTCCCCACGTAACCATCGCCCCTATAGCCCGTGGTGTAGGCTCGAAGATCCGGAGGGGCTCTCGCTACTACCCCTTCTATACCAGGCCCTGGATCGACACCGAGCACTTCGATGTCGGGAGCGATCCATACGTCACCGAGCAGGAGGCTCGCGCGATAGACAGCGCGATAGACCAGTACAACGACGCCATCACGGGGGCAGTCGAGGCGGCCCGCAACGACGGCCTCGACTGGTACCTGTTCGAGGTTGCCGGGCTGCTCGATCGGCTCGCCGCCCGCCGTTACATCGATGACCCTCAGGCGAGGCCGGAGTGGTGGCGCAAGTACGAGCTTCCACCCGAACTGAAAGCGCTCACCCCAGAGCCTGATTCCCGGTTCTTCGCCGCAGGACCGGAGGGACGCACCCAGGGCGGGCTCTTCTCCCTTGACGGGGTGCATCCCACCACCATCGGGTACGGGATACTAGCCCAGGAGCTGATCGACGTGATGCAGCAACACGCCGGCGTAGAATTCTACCGCGGCGACGGCGTCACGAAACGGACCGGTCCAGTAAGGGTGGACTTTGGGCGTCTGATCTCACGCGACACCCTCATCTCGGACCCGCCGCGCTCCCTCTCCTCGGACCTGGCGCTCATAGCCTGGGTCGACGAGGTGCTCGACGGAATAATGGGCCGTCTGCTCCTGTAAAGGTGGGGAACCACAAGAGCATCGCGCGAATATCTGCAGTTGGCAACCGGGCAAGTACGTGGAAGAGGAGGTTGATCTTATGTTCATGATAGCTCAGGTGCAGGCGGCACAGATAACCCAGCCGACCGTGATAGCAATTCTCGCGGCATCTACGGTCGTAGTGGTCGCCATTATTGCGCTAATCGCCTATTTTGCGTCCAGAGTGCCTCCGAACCAGGAAGGCGGCCCGCTCCACTTCGGAAACTTCTTTGTCGTATCACTGGGAATCGTAGCGGCCCTCATCGGATTCCTGGTCGCATTTCCGCTCGTCGTCAGCGGCGTGTTCGCGGACCCGACCCAAGTGATAGCGCTCCTTAGCGGCCTGTTCGGCACCATCGTCGGCCTGGTCGGTACCTACTTCGGCGTCAAATCCAGCGGCGACGCAAGCCAGAAGGCGCAAGAGCTGGCGCGGGCGATGTCCGGAACGCTTCCCGAGACCACCACAGATGGGACTGGCACCCCCGTAGCCAAGAAGCCTCTCGAGAAAGCGCCGCGGGGAAACGGTACGAAATAGGACCTCGACTCCCGACTACCCGAGGCCAGCCTCCCTTGCGCGGATAACGGCCAGTGCCCTATCCGCAACCTGTAGCTTGGTGAAGATGTCCGAAACGTGGTTCCTGACCGTCTTGAGGCTGATGAAGAGCAACCCGGCGATCTCCTTGTCGCTCCGGCCCCGGGCGATTAGGGTCAGTATCTCCTCCTCGCGGGTCGTGAGTTCCACGAAGGCTCGCATCGGCGCGGTAGCAATAGAGCGTGCCCGTGGGGTCTGATGGGCCTGTTCCGGCGAACACGAAGGCCACGGCCCCCGACAACGCCCACATCACCCCGGCGAAGACGCCCCCGAGGGCTCCCAACCGGATCACCCCTGACGAAAACATCTGTTCGTCTCCTTTCGCGGCTGTGCAGACTATGCGTGTACGATCCGAGAGTTATCCTGCTCGGTTACTACGCGAATGCCAGGCCTGCAGTGTACGATGCGAGTCGTTTCCAAAGGTCTCCTTTCCACGTTGCTTCTGAAGGTACTCTATGGGGAGATCCGTTCCCGAGTCATCGGACGGATTCACGGGTTGGTCGGGAACTTTTTCCCGACCAACTTGTGATGAGCTACTCATGACGGCGGGACAATTCTTCCTCTAGTGTTCTTGTGTGCGCGAAGAGCGCGGGCCAGCGAGAAGGGAGCTCTAGCATGCTAGATCCATACGATGTCCACTCCCGGTGCAGGCTCTACCCTCAGGAGGCGAAGGGCCACATGGTGCTGTTGGGGTGCCGGTCAGCCAGGCTCGGAGGTGGGTGATGCGGGTATTACTCAGCATTATCACAGCAGTTTTCTGGGTGGCGGCCACTATCTTCGTGGTCCTGGTGGCAATCTCCGGTTTCGACTTCGCCCTGTTGGAAGGGCGGCTGGGAAATAAAGGCCTGAGGATCTTGTATGGTACGTTGATAAGCGTGGTGCTCGTCAGTTCCGGCTCGATAACATGGTACGAGTTCAGATCCAACCCCCTAGAGGACTCCTCCGATTTTGGGGATTGGACCTGGAAAATGACCTTCTACGCTACCGTCTTCGGCATCACGTTGTTCTTGTCCTTCTTCTACATACCGAGTATGCTATTCGCCCTGTGAGCTCGCTGGTTCTCTGGTCGCCGGAGCTTGTAGAGGAGTGCGCCTTTTGAGCTTATGAAGGCTGGTGGCGACTAAGATATCCTACGAGGACGCATGGAGACAAATCCAGGTGAATATTTGAGCTTCCGCGTGGGCGCTGCTTCAATCTCTACTCCTCGCTCGTTTGGCGTACCGCACGAGCGTTCCTGCATGAACGTGGCCGGATGAGCCCGCTCGCCGCCGTCATCGCCGACACGCACATACCGCGTCGCGCGAAGGCTTTGCCGGAAGCTTTGAAACCTCACCTGGAGCGGGCAGACCTGATCCTGCACGCCGGTGACCTGATGGACCCAAAGCTGACCGACGAACTATCTTACTGCGCCCCGGTCAAGGTAGTTTGCGGGAACCTCGATCCTCCGGTGGCGAACCTGCCTGAGGCGCTCGAGTTCGAGTTCGGCGGCGTGAGGGTGGCCATGATCCATGACTCTGGCGCGAAGAGGGGACGCCGCAACAGGATGAGGCGGCGTTTCCCCGGGGCGCGGGTCGTCGTCTTCGGGCACTCGCACATCCCCTTGCTGGAGGACGAAGACGGACTCCTGCTGCTCAACCCCGGCAGCCCGACCGACAGGAGGAGGCAACCGGAGCATACCTTCGCACTGCTCTGGGTGGAGGGGCGCGAAGTCACGGCCGAAATACTGGCCCTAGGGGTCGCTCGACGATAATGCTGCCCTCGGCCGGTGACCGTTTGCACGCTTCGCGTGTACGGGTGTTGACCTTTCACGTGACGTATCGTTCCTACGTCTTCGGGCGGTAGATCACCATGTCGGCGACGCGGCCCGTTCTTTCGTAATGATCGCGTATCTCCCCGAGCATGCGTGGGGTCCACCTATCGCGCTTTATCTCCCTGGCGAAGGGGGGACTCCAGATCATGATCAGGGGAAACTTCTCTCCCTCGATGTCCTCGAGGATTGGTTCCTGGTTCCAGTCGCCGTCGCGGGCGAGCTGGGTCATCTCGAAGGGCTGGAAGTAGATCCTCTTTTCTTCCTCCGGCAATAGTCCCATGTAGTCATCCGTGAGTACGGGTCCATCCGCTTCAGCGACCATGCCGGACAGTTGCGCGACCTCAGCCCGCTGGTCTATGACGTAGTTTTGAAGGCCCGCGGGGACCCGCGACGATTGGGTGAGCGCCAGTACCTGGACGGCGAGAAGCGCGACCAGGGCCGTCCGCAACCGAGGACGCCTACGCTGCCAGGCGATAAAAGCCCCGGTCGCGAGGCCGAGTGCCGCTGACAGCTCCAGCAGATAGTTTACGTCGGAACCGACCTTGCCGACGAGCACCGCCGAGGGAATGCTGGCGACCAGGTACGGCGCGACGAGCCACCACGCGCGGTTGTCCTTGCGTGGCGTGAGCAGAAGGAAAGCGAGGGAGCCGAGCAGCAACAGGGGACAGGCCAGGAGGGCCCCGAGGGCGTTTAGACTGACCCGCTCCCAGCGGAAGTCGTTGAGGTTGGCGGTCACGGTGTTGAGGAAGAATCCGCCCTCGGTAAAGATATTCATCAACGCGAACAGGATCAAGCCCGCACCGCCCGCGATAGCGGCCGTCTGGAGGGCCCTGCGGCGCTGGCCCTGGGCCACGAGCCACACGAAGGCCGCGAGCGGCGCCGCCAGGATGTAGGTCTGGCGGGTATAGACGGCCGCGACGAGCAGCAGGGCCGAGGCGAAGACGCTCCAGCGTCTCTCGGGCCAGCGCGCGACGACGAACAGTCCGGCCCAGGAGAGCGCAAGCCCGAGTGAGTCGACCCTGGAGAGCGACGACCATCGCATCACGTAAGGAATGGCAGGGAAGATCAGACCCCCGGCCACGGCCGCGATGCGGTCCCTGGTGAGCGTGTGCAGGGTCAGCCCGACGAAGAGCGCCACGGCCGCGACGCTGAGGAGCGAGATGAGACGCCCGTACCAGAGCGCCGGCCCGAACAGCCACACGAAAGGCACCTGTGCGAGCATGAAGAGCGGGGGATAGTTGGTGATCACGTACGGCGGCGAGCCGAGATCTATTCTGTATATGCTCTGAAACTGCGCGAGCCTCACGGACTGGTCGAGCAGCGGACCCTCACCGTAGTTGAGCGGGTACGGAAAGGCGAGCGCTTCCCACCCATGCCGCAAGAAGAGCAGCGTCGCAATCCCCTGCGCCAGGAGCAAGAAGGTGGTTACGACCCCGAGCATGACGCGGCGCCTACGCCCATCTTTCTGTGTCGCTTTCTCGAGGCCGGTACTCGTCGCCAGGTCCTTCCGTCTCCCTTGACTCAGGCTATGTATCCTACCGCTTTTGGTGCCGGCGACGTACGATGGGCACCCGGCATTCTCCAGCGTGGCGTTCCGACGCATCCCGCTCAGGGTTGTGCGGTAGGCCGCACCGTGTAGTATGAAGTTCGGTGTCGCGCTGGAGAATGGGAGGAAAAGGTTTGGACAGTCTCGGGGAGAGGGCGCGGGATCTTACGGAGGGAATGGCTGGGGAAGACTCCGAGCAGTTCAGGATCGATGCCAGGGACTTTTTTCGGCGCGGGAGCGTGGCGGGACCACAGGGACGCGCATAGACCAGCAGACGGCCGCCCTCTCCGACGCGGCCGAGATCGTCAACCGCAGCTTCCCCACGCTCGAACCATCGGGGAGGTTCATCAACGCGATCTCGCCCGTCGTTATTCCGAACCGCCAGTCGCTGTTCTGGCGCCTGATGCCGATAGGGATGATGTTGGTATTCCTCGTCGTCGGCGTGTTGGTGACGCTGGGCATAGTCGGCTTCGCCGGCGGCGGGTTGGTGCTGGCGCTCTTCGGGCCTCACCTCTGGTTGCTTCTGGTCCTGCTTGCCTTCTTCTCCTGGTGGCGCCAGAGCGTCGTGATGGTCCCCGACGGCTGCAGGGCCGTCGTCACCCGGTTCGGGAAGCTGGAAGAGGTCGTCGAGGCCGGACGGAAGCTGCTCTTCAACCCCTGGAAGCAGGTCAGCTACATCGTCAACACCACGAGAGAGTATCCTTACAACGCCCCCATAAGGCAGGCCCCGACGGCGAGCCGGGTGAACGCGAGCGTAGACCTGTTCTTGCAGTTCAGGATCGAGGACCCTGCTTAGTTCATCTTCACGGTGGGCGGGGTCAAGGGTTTCTCGGACAAGCTGGAGAACGCCATTAGCGAGGTAACGCGAGCCCTTATCTACGAGCAGCGCGCGGAAGACATCTACGATCTCGTCGGAGAGAGCACCCAGAAATTCCTCGACTCCTTGAACGAGCAGTTCCTGCCAGCCGTGCGCTTTACGAACGCGAACATAACGCACGCTGAGCCGTCGAGATGGTCAGGGTGGTGAAGGAGGCTTACACCTACGAATACGAGCTCAGGCTCCGCAAAGAGCAGTACGAGGGCGAGCTCAGGGGTGAGCTGGCTTCGCTCAGGGAGACGCGCTCGGCGATTAGCGCCGAGATAGCGACCTTCCAGGCCCAGATCGACACCGCCCGCGAACGCGAGACGAACCGCGCCAACGCCAGCGCCCGCGAGCGGATGGTCGAGGCCGAGAGCGAGGCGAACGCGAACGCCGCGCTTCTGGAGGCCCAGGCGCTGGACATCAGGGCCGTCAGCAGCGCGGCCGCGCCGGAGGTCCTGGAGTACCGTTTCCAGCAGGACGTCCTCGACCGGCTCGCCGCGGTCGCCGACAACCTGCCGCAGGTGGTCCAGATCGGGGCCACTGGCGGCGACGACGCGGTTGACTTCTTGCAGATCTCGCGTCGGATGATCGGGACCGGGGGCGAGCCCCTGTTTACGCCCGAGGACATGCAGGCTATACGGGACAGGATGGAAGAGATACAGGCGCGCATCCGCGAGCGTGCCAGCGAGCTCGAAAACCTCCCCGATGGACACGTGACACACCCCGAAGAGCCGCAGCAAATCGAAGACGAGAACGCCGACAGGATCGAGGAGATCCGGCAATCCGTAACGGATGAGGCCGTGCGCGAGCGCGTCGAGGGGATCGGCCACGAGCGAGACCCTCAGGCCGAAGGAGATGACCGATGACCGACACGATAGAGTCGCAGCTTCAGGCGCAATCCGGCGCCAGGATGCAGGAGTTCTCCAAGATCAAAGAAGTCGTCTCGGGTTGGTCTGGGGTCAGGCAGTACCTGAGGGGCGGGGACGAGGGCCAGATCGTGCCCGTCGTTATACCGAAGGATCGCAGGCGTTACGGCTGGCTGTTCCTGCTCGGTATATCTGTCTACATGCTCGGCTTCGCACTCTTCTCAGGGAGCGCATTTCTCACCGTCGTGGCGGGCCTGGTCGCGATCTTGGTCCTCGTCCTCGCTCTGCTGTGGCGGGGCGCCATCGTCGAGATAGAACAGGGGACGACGGGGGTGCGCTCGCGCTACGGGAGGATCGAAGGTATCCTCTCGCCGGGTCGTCACTACCTCTGGCGGCCGTGGGACAGGGTCGAGTTCGTGGTGGACACGGCGACGGAGATTCCCTATCTCGCGCCCGTAGCCGACTGCCCGACGCGGGAGAACGTGCCGCTGAAAGCGATAGAGTTCTTCTTGAAGTTTAGAATAGTCGACCCGCTGGCCTTCGTGCGCGTCATCGGGGCCTCGAACTTCGACCTGGTTCTCTCCAGCGCGGTGCAGGATGCGATCCGTCAGCGCAGCCGTCAGGTGAGCACGGAGAAGGCCTACGACCTGCGCGGCAGCGACGTCGGGGACATGCAAGTGTACCTGAACCGCCAGCTTGCGCATTATGGTGTCCGTATCCTCGGCGCGAACATCCCCGACGTGCAGCTCCCCGACCAGTACCAGCAGCACCTCGCCACCCGCGAGCGCGTGGCCAAGGAGCTCGCCGCCTACGAGCGCGAGTGGGAGCTGACCCGCAAGCAGCGCATCGACACGCTGCTGATGGAGATCGAACGTTCCAAGAAAGACCGCGCCGCCCGCCTGATAGAGGTAAAGGAAGCCCTCAACCGCGCCCGCCAGGATGTCGCGCATGCTTGAGGAGCAGGAGACCGAGGCCCAGCGCGTGCGCCTGGAGATAGAGACGCGCGGCCGCGCCGCCCTCACCGAGGCGGAGAACGAGGCCACGGCCCTCCATCACCTCGGCCAGGCCCACAGGGACAACCGCGCCGTGGTCCGCTACGAGCTCGCCCGCCGCAGGGTCGAGGTCGGCGAGAAGCTCATGCAGCGCGCCCCGCGTCCCGTCCTGATCCGCGGCGACGGCGGCGAGCAGTCGGCGCTCTCAACCCTGATCCTCGCGCAGCTCCTCCCGCAACTGACCCAGAACGGCTCGAAAGTGCAGAACGCCCGTGAGGTCCTACGCGACCTCGACGGCGGCGAAGGATAGTCTTCCGGCAGGGGCGACGAGCAACGGCAGGCGGCTACCCCTTCTTGGCCCCGTTCACCCCGTATTCGAGGCCATCTACCAGGGCCTGCCAGGAAGCTTCTATGATGTTCTCGGAGACGCCAACGGCGCCCCACATCCGCTTGCCGTCTGTCGAGTCAATAAGTACGCGGGTCGTTGCGGCGGTGGCCCGATGCTCGTCGAGGATGCGTACCTTGTAGTTGGAGAGGTGAATCTCGGTAAGCTCGGGGTAGTGCGGCCCGATGGCTTTTCTGAGCGCCTGATCCAGGGCATTTACCGGGCCGTTGCCCTCGGCGGTGGAGATAACCCGCTTTCCGTCCACAAAGAGCTTTATCGTGGCCTCCGTGGTCGTCTCCCCTCCGGCACGCTTCTCGGAGATGATCCTGAACGTCTCTAGCTCGAAGAGCGGCCTGTCCTCACCCGTGGTCCTTCCGATGAGCAGCGCGAGCGACGCGTCCGCGGCCTCGTAATGATACCCCTCGTACTCGCGCTGCTTTATGGCCCCGAGGACCTCAGTTGCATCCCCCGCCTCGAGCCCAAGCTCCTCGGCCTTGGCCCTGATGGAGTTCTTGCCCGAGAGCTCTCCGACAGGCGTCCGGCGCACGTTCCCCACTGCCTCGGGCGCGACGTGTTCGTAGGTCGCCGGGTCTTTGGAGATGCCGTCCACGTGCAGACCGCCCTTGTGGGCGAAGGCGCTCCTGCCGACGTAGGGACGGTGCGTGTCCGGCGTCAGGTTCATGAGCTCGGAGACGTAGTTGGAGACCTCCGTCAGCCGCCATAGCTCCCCGTCTTCCATTACCTTGAGACCCATCTTGAGCTGCAAGTTGGCGATGGTCGTGACGAGGTCGCAGTTTCCGCACCGTTCCCCGACACCGTTGATCGTCCCCTGTACTTGCGTGGCCCCCGCCTCTATCGCCGCCAGCGCGTTCGCCACGCCGCACCCCGAATCGTTGTGCGTGTGGATGCCGATTTCTACGTCGGGGAACTCGCGCACTGTTCGGGCGACTATGGCTTTCAATTCGGTTGGGAGCGTGCCACCGTTGGTGTCGCAGACGACCAGCGTCGTCGCCCCCGCCTCGGCCGCGGCGCGTAGCACCGCAAGCGAGTACGCTGGGTCGTCCCGAAAACCGTCAAAGTAGTGCTCGGCGTCGAAGATGACCTCTTTGCCCGCGTCAGACAGGTAAGTGACGGTGTCGCGCACGGACTCGAGGTTCTCCTCAGGCGTGGTTCTCAAGACCTTCTCGACGTGCAACTTCCAGCTCTTGGCAACGATGCAGGCAACAGGCGCGGAGAGGGAGGGGAGGAGCGTGACCGCGGGGTCGTGCTCCGCCCGGCCGCCCGGACGCCGCGCCCGCGTGAAGGCGACCAGCTTCGCGCGAGAGAGCGAAGAGGGGTCGAAGCCTTCGAAGAACTCTAGGTCTTTGGGGTTGGAGGCCGGGAAGCCAGCTTCGATGTAATGGATTCCCAAGGCGTCTAGCTCGCGGGCTATGCGGGTCTTGTCCTCGGCTGTCAGGCTCACGCCCTCGCGCTGGGTTCCATCGCGTAGCGTCGTATCGAAGAGCGTTATGCTCATATCACACCCTCTCCCGCCGCGACCCATTTGCTGACGGCGTTCTTTACTTCCTCGGTCGTCTTCGTTCCACCGAGGTCGGGGGTAAGGAAGTGGGCCTCCAGGGCGACGGAGACGCCCTGCTCGATGGCCTCGGCCACGTCGGGGCGGCCAAGGGAGTGGCGGAACATCATCGCCGCCGAGAGGATGGTCGCGTAGGGGTTGGCCTTGCCTTCCCCTGCGATGTCGGGGGCCGAGCCGTGTACGGGCTCGAAGATGCCAGGGGAGCCCGGCTTGCCAAGAGACGCGCTCGGAAGCATCCCCATCGAGCCCGGGAGCATCGCCGCCTCGTCTGAGAGGATGTCGCCGAAGAGGTTCTCGGTCAGCAGCACGTCGAACCTTCTCGGGGACTGGACGAGGTACATGGCCGCGGCGTCGACCAGGATGTGGTCGATCTCCACCTCAGGGTAATCCTGGGCCACCTCCGTAACTACCTTGCGCCAAAGCCGGCTCGTCGCCATGACGTTGGCCTTGTCCACGCTCGTCACCCGGCGCTTGCGTCGTTTCGCGGCGTCGAAAGCGACCCGGGCGACCCGCTCTATCTCCCCCCGCGTGTATACGCTGAGATCGCTGGCCCTATCCTCGCCTTCCTCCTTCTCCCCGAAGTAGGCCCCGCCCGTTAGCTCGCGCACGATCAAAACGTCAACCCCCTCGACGACCTCGCGCTTGAGGGGCGAGGAACCGAGCAGCGCCGGCAACGCCTCGACAGGCCTCAGGTTTGCGAAAGCCCCGAGATGTTTTCTTAGCCTCAGTAGCCCAGCTTCCGGGCGCACGGGGGCGTCGTCGAAGTCGGGGTGGCCGACTGCGCCGAGCAGGACCGAGTCCGACGCACTGGCGGCGTCCAGGGTCTCCGCGGAGATGGGCTCGCCCTCTTCGCGGATGGCCGTGCCCCCGATCCTGCGTTCCGTGTAGCGCATTTCGATGCCGAAGTGGTCAGCCGCCGCGTCGATGATCTCGCGCGCGGCCCCGACCACCTCGGGACCGATGCCGTCGCCGGGGAGAAGTAGTATGTCGAAAGAGTCTCGGGCGCTCATCGTGGCCCGACGACCCTGAAAGCCCTCGCCGGAAAAGCCCCGAAGTTCCTGACCTTGACGGGCACCGCGAAGAAGCGGGCACCCTGGTCAGGGTGTCCTTCGAGGCCGCGCATGTGCTCTACGATGGGTATCTCCTCTCCAAGCAGTACCGTGTGTACCGGCCTGCGTCCGTCGTCCGTGTCGTCGATGTCGAGGCGAAAATCCCGGCCATGTAGCCCGCCCCCGTTCGAGAAGTCGACCTCGAAGTCAAACTTTACCCGTCGGTCCTCCATACGGCTACCGTTCCCCTCCTGGCAAGAACTCCGGCCTCGACGCCAGCCACTGGCTGCCGCCGGGACCTAATGCGTCTGCCAGCAACTCCTCGGCCCGATCTTCATCAACTATCTCGTCTTCTTCCCAGAGGGCGTGAAACAAGCGGTCCAAAAAGCCTTCCCCGAACTCATCGATGGCGGCGTCGCCGAGCAGGAGTAGCAGGTTCTGGAAGGACATTTGAGCCTCGGTGCTCATCTGGCCGCGGAACTGACGCACCGTGAACCCGGGCTCCTCCTCTATCTGCGATAGATGTTCGTCTAGAGGAAGACCAGACTTGCGAGCGATCGCCGCCGAGGCGGCCTGGGGGACGAATTCGCCCAGCCACGCCGGGGTTCTCACTACCTCCCGTCCGAGCAGGAAGGCGTGGGCCAACTCATGCCAGACCGTCAGGGGTAGCGTGGCGGCGGTCCTCGGTTCGAACACGGACGAGAGCTCTTCCGGCAGCACCAGGGCCGGTGGCTCGACCGAACGCGTGAAGTAGGGAAGCCCCTGCGGGTAGGGCCGCGCGTTCTCGCGCGGCGCGTCTTTCCAGTCATCGTCGGCGACGAGGAGTGCCATGATCCCCGGCGGGTCGACAGAGAGGATACCGTCGAGCGTGCTATAGCCCTCGCCAAGATAGCTCTGGACTTCCCTGGCCTTC
Source organism: uncultured Rubrobacteraceae bacterium (assembly GCA_963830075.1). GTDB lineage: Bacteria > Actinomycetota > Rubrobacteria > Rubrobacterales > Rubrobacteraceae > Rubrobacter_D. Next base: position 37,351 of record CAWHLD010000020.1, read on the forward strand.
CCGGTAAGCCGCGGGGCGTGGAGAAGCGGGATTCCCCCGCCGAGGCGTGTGTAGCCTGCCAGGGTTGCTTCCCGGATGGCTACGGCGCTACCTGTGCGTCCCACCTGGCTCCGACCATGCCTGCCGTGTAGACGTTGACGGCCCGCACGTAGGCGCGCGCCGCCGCCTCCACGACGTCCTGGGAGAGGCCGCGTCCGGCGTAATCGCCGCCCTCGAACTCGACAGAGACCCTGACCTCGCCGAGGGCATCCTTGCCGCCCGTAACGGCGTCGATGCGGAAGTCCGTCAGACGGCCCCTGATGTTCGTGGCGGCGTCGATGGCTCGGAAGACCGCATCGACCGGCCCTTCGCCCTCAGCCTCGGCCTCGAACGTGCCGTGCTCGGCGTGCGAGATCGTCACGGCGGCCCGGCTCTGGCGGCCCGTCGCGGCGACGACGCGGAACGACTCGAGGACGAACTTGCCCTCGAAGGAGCCAACCTCGTCGGCGGCTATCGCTTCGAGGTCGGCGGCGGTCACGGTCTTCTTGTGGTCGGCTATCTCCTTGAAGCGCGTGAAGGCCCGCTTGAGAATCTCGCCCTCGACGTAGTAGCCGAGCTCTTCGAGAGCGTCCTTGAGGGCGTGGCGGCCCGAGTGCTTGCCGAGGAAGATGTTCGTCCCTTCCAGCCCGATATCCTTCGGCGTCATGATCTCGAACGTCCGCCTATCCTTGAGCACACCGTCCTGGTGAATCCCCGACTCGTGCAGAAAGGCGTTGCGCCCGACGATGGCTTTGTTCGGAGGCACCTCGTAGCCCGTGATGTTCGAGACCATGCGGCTCGTGTTGGCGAGCTGGCGGGTCTCTACGCCGACGTCGGCCCCGTAGAAGTCAGAGCGCGTGGCGAGCGCCATCACGACCTCCTCCAGGGAGGCGTTACCGGCCCGCTCCCCGATGCCGTTGACGGCGACCTCTACCTGGCTAGCACCGACCTCGACGCCGGCGAGCGAGTTGGCGACGGCCATCCCTAGGTCGTCGTGGCAATGGACCGAGAGGACGCGCTCCTTTAGACCGGGCACCCGTTCTACGAGCTCCTTCAGGAAGGCCGTGAACTCGACCGGCGTCGTGTAGCCTACGGTGTCGGCGATGTTGATCACGTCGGCCCCCGCCTCTACCGCCGCTGCGACTACTTCGGAGAGGTAACCTATGTCCGTGCGTGTCGCGTCCATCGGCGAGAACTCGACGTTCTCGCAGAGGTTCTTGGCGAAGGCGACCGCCTCGCCAGCCCGTCTCAAAATGTCCTCGCGGTCCGAGCGCATCTGGTGTTCTATGTGAAGATCGGAGGTTCCGACGAAGGTGTGGATGCGCGGCTTATCAGACCACTGCACGGCCTCCCAGGCGCGCACGATATCCTGTTCGTGGATGCGGGCGAGGCCGGCGATCCTAGGCCCCTTCACCTCCGAAGCGATGCGGGAGACGGACTCGAAGTCTCCCTCGGAGGTAATGGGGAAGCCTGCCTCTATCACGTCAACTTTCAGGCGGGCGAGCTGGCGGGCTATCTCCACCTTCTCCTCTACCGACAGGGAGATACCGGGCGACTGCTCGCCGTCGCGGAGGGTTGTATCGAAGATCTCTACTCGACGCATGTCTCTCTCATCCTCTCTACGTTGAAATGGAACCGCGGCCTTCTAGGGTCGGTGGCCGCTGGGCGTAAGCCCGGCTAGAGGCCGGGACGGATAATTCGCCCTGGGGCCACCCTGGTTAGTCGTAGGATGAAGAGAGAGGAGGACAAGGTGTTAGAGGTCGCCTTTCATGTGGGGCGGGAGTATCGCAAAAAGGTGGCCTGTCCGCAAGCTATCCCAGCGTGCGCAGGCAACGGAGGACGATAAAGGCGACGGCTATGACCGCTATCGTAACCCGGATGGCCCGGCCGTCGTTCGCACGATACCGTCCTCTTCATGGTCTTCCCTAGCCCGCCGCGCGTTCTGCGACCTCGACGGCCACAGTCCAGTCGGCGTACTCGTTCCAACCGCCGCGGGCGGCCTTGAAGTAGAGTTCCTGCAATCGCTCTGCGACGGGCCCGATGCTGCCCGTCCCGATGGGACGGTCGTCGACCTCGACCACGGGTGCGATCTGGAACCCCGTTCCTGACAGGAACACCTCATCAGCGGCGTAGAGCTCCGTCCTGCCCACCTCGCGCTCGACCACCGGCATCCCGAGCTCTTTGCCGGCGAGCTCCATGACGGCGTCGCGCGTTATGCCTTCGAGGATATCTGCCGTGACCGGAGGTGTGATGATCTGTCCCTTCCTGACGAGGAAGATGTTGGCAGCGCTCGCCTCCGAGACCTGGCCGTCCTGGGTGAGGAAGATGGCGTCGTCGTAGCCCGCCCTGTGCGCCTCGTCGACGGCTAGCGCCGTGTTGACGTAGGAGCCGGTGCACTTGGCGCGCGCCGGGATGGCGTTGTCCGGTGTGCGACGCCAGGAGGAGAAGCATACCCTGAGGCCTGTAAGCTCCACGTAGTTGGCCATCGGGACCGTAAAGATCGAAAGTTCGGACTCCCCTTTGAGGTTCACGCCCACCGATTCGACGGACTTGAAGGCCAGAGGCCTAATGTAAGTGTCCTCGCGTGGGGCGTTGCGCCTAAGTATCTCCAGCGTAACGTCGCATAGCTCCTCCACGCTGATCGGCAGGTCTATACGGAGCAGGCGGCAGGACTTCTCGAAACGCTCGTAGTGCTCGCGCATCTTCAGGACCTGCAACGTCCCGCGCTCCTCGCTCCAATACGCCCTGATGCCCTCGAAGACCCCGGTTCCGTAGTTCAGTGCGTGGGTCGCGGGGGAGAGGCGTATCTCGCCCATCCTGACCAGTTCTCCACCGTGGTAGGCCCACTCGGCGTCGGACGCCGCGAACGCTTTACGACTCATATGCTTTCACCTCCAGCGGGTGTCTCGATGCCCTCGGCCGCGAGCGCCCGCAACTCCTGTCCTACCTTCTCGACCTGCGACTCGGCCTCACGCCGGCGCATCGCGAGGAAGCTCGACCCGCCGGCCTGGTTCTCCAAGACCCAGTCTTTCGCCCATTTGCCGCTCTGGATATCGTCGAGGATGGTGCGCATCCTCTCTTTGGCGGCATCGTCGATGATCTTGGGCCCGGCGGTGTAGTCGCCGTACTCCGCGGTGTTCGAGATCGAATACCGCATCCCAGCGAGGCCGCCCTCGTAGATCAGGTCGACGATCAGCTTCAGCTCGTTTACGCACTCGTAGTAGGCGAGCTCAGGCTGGTAACCCGCTTCGACTAGCGTCTCGAACCCGGCCTTGAGGAGCGCCGTCAGCCCCCCGCAGAGGACAGCCTGTTCGCCGAAGAGGTCGGTCTCCGTCTCTTCCGCAAAAGTTGTCTCGATTATCCCGGCCCGGCCGCTACCTATGGCGCGGGCGTAGGAGAGGATCACATCCCTCGCCTGCCCTGAGGCGTCGTTTTCTACAGCGAACAGCGAGGGCATTCCTTTTCCTTCGACGTACAGGCGCCTGAGCACGTGGCCTGGTCCCTTGGGGGCGACGAGACCGAGGTCCACCTCGGGGGGGACGGAGATCTGGTTGAAGTGGATGTTGAAGCCGTGGGCGAAGAGCATGAGGTCGCCCTCCGACAGATTAGGCCCGACCTCGGTGGCGAAGACGGCCGGCTGCCTCTCGTCGGGGAGGAGCATCATCACTACGTCCGCATCCCTCGCCGCGTCGGCAATGGTCTTGACTGTCAGTCCGTCCTCTTCGGCCTTCGGCCAGCTCTTCGAGCCCTCGTAGAGCCCGACGGTAACGTCGCAACCCGACTCCTTCAGGTTCAGAGCGTGGGCGTGGCCCTGGCTGCCGTAGCCGAGGACCGCGACCTTGCGGGCCGTGATCTCATCCCCGATATCTCCCTCGCGATAAACCCGCGCCATCTAAACCCCTCCCCTGGCTTCCGGACGGGCCACAGGACCGAGCCGGACTACGTCGTCTACGCCCTCGCCCAGAGAGGCGAGAAAGCTGTCTATTCTCTCAGTTTCACCCGACGCCACGACCATCCCACCGTTCTCGTGGGCTTCGATGCCTGACTGTCCCGCGGCCGCATGCCAGTCTTCCCGAGTCTGGACCAGGATGATTTCTATCGTCTCTGAAGGTCCCGCTTCGCTTACGTCTTCGAGCGCCGAGATGAGGGCCGTATAGCGCTGCGCCGACTCGGGCGGGCAGTCGAGCAGGATTGTGGCCCGCATTCCGTCCTCGTCGCGCCCGAGGGTGAAGCCGGCCACGGGCATGCGCTTGTTCTGGAGCGTCATCAGGAGCCGGTTGAGGGCGAGCATCCCGCCCGTAAAGCTGACCTCGACGGTGTTCAGGGCGACGCCGGTGGCGGGCTCAGGCACCGTCTTCCTCGATCATCTCGTTGACCGACATGCCGGAGGGGATCATGGGGTAGACGTTGGCCTCGGAATCGATGTGGAAATCGAGGAAGGTGCAGCCTTCCTGCTCCTGCGCCCACCGCACCGCTCCTTCGACGTCGTCGCCCTCGCGGACCGTACGCCCCGAGAGACCGTATGCGGCGGTAAGCTGCTCGTAGTCAGGGCTCGTAATGGGAGTCTCCGAGTAGCGACGGTTGTGGAAGAACTGCTGCCACTGGCGGACCATCCCGAGGTAACCGTTGTTGAGGACGGCGACCTTTATGTTCAAGCCGAACTCTCTGATCGTGGCGAGCTCCTGGATGTTCATCTGGATGCCGCCGTCGCCGGCGATGACCCAGACGGGATCTTCGGGATACGCGAACGCTACGCCCATCGCCGCCGGCAGCGCGAAGCCCATCGTGCCGAGGCCGCCGCTCGTTATGTGGCTGTTGGTCTTCGTGAACTCGAAGAACTGGGCCGCCCACATCTGGTGCTGCCCGACGTCGGTGACGAGGCGAAGTCCTGGGCCGGCCGCAGCCTTTATTGCGTCCATGACCTGTATCGGTCCGTACTCGTCCCTTGCAGAATCTTCTCGCCGCCTCTCGGGCTCCTGGGTCTTCGCGAGCTCTTCGCGCCACCGCGCGCACCCTTCGCCTTCCTCAGGAGCGTTGTCGAGGTGGCTGAGGATCGAGCGCACCGCAGCCTTTGCGTCGGCAGCTATACCTATGGTCGGCTTGATGACCTTGCCGAGCTCGGATGGGTCGACGTCGATGTGAACGACCTTCGCGTTCGGGGCGAACTTGTGGGCCGCGCCCGTGATCCGGTCGTCGAAGCGCATCCCGACGGCGAAGAGGAGGTCGGAGCGGTCTATGGCGCGGTTGACGCTCGCCTGCCCGTGCATCCCCGGCCATCCAAGGTAAAGTGGATGATCGTCAGGAAAGGCGCTAATGCCTAGCAGCGTCGTCACGACGGGGATGCCGGTTCTCTCGGCGAGCAGCCTCAGCTCCATCTCGGCGCCCCCGAGCGTCACGCCGTGTCCGGCCAGGATCAAGGGTCGCTTCGCGCTCTTGAGGAGCATCGCCGCCCGCTCCAACCCGGGCGCCTCGACCGAGGGTGGGACTTCCTTCAAACGCCGGTAGCCGTTGTCATTGCAGGCCGCGAACTGCACGTCTTTGGGGACGTCGATCAGGACTGGCCCCGGCCTGCCAGAACGCGCGATCTCGAACGCCCGCCGCATCGTAGGGTAGAGCTCATCCGGATCCTCGACCAAGAACGAGTGCTTGGTGAAGGGCAGCGTCATGCCCATCACGTTCGTCTCCTGGAAGGAGTCCTTGCCGAGGGCCGGCCTCCCGACCTGGCCTGTGATCGCCACGAGAGGCACCGAGTCCATCTGCGCCGTGGCGAGCCCGGTAACCAGGTTCGTCGCCCCCGGTCCGCTCGTCGCCACGACTACCCCCACTCGCCCCGTCGCCCTTGCGTAGCCGTCGGCGGCATGGGCGGCGGCCTGTTCGTGGCGGGTTAGGACGTGCCTTAGAGGGTAGTCGGGGAGGGCGTCGTAGAAGGGCATGATCGCACCCCCCGGGTACCCGAAGAGGTATTCGACCCCTTCGTCGAGTAGCGCCTCGCACATGGCCTCGCTGCCTGTACGCGGCCTGTATTCTATGTCGAAAGTGTTGAATGCTGTGTTTTCCACGGTTTGCCCCGTTCGTAAAGAGTGAACTTTGTCTCGGCCTTGCCGAAGAGCGGGGCTTGCCCGTCTTGCGGCTACTTCAGGCGGACCGGAGAGCGCCGTCCCGGCCCGCCCGGCTAATTAGTCGTAGGGCGGAGGGTACGGCTACCGTGGATACTCGCGGGTGGATCGGGGGGGCGAGCAGGCGTGAGATCTTGAGCATCAAACCCGAGACCTTCCTATGCGCTGTTTTGGAGACTGTTCTCAAAAGCCCTCGCTCGTCTGTTCCGCAAGTGGCCAGAAGGGTTACACAACGGTAGAGGGTTGTCAAGGCGCATATAGCTTCGTCGCCGAAAAACCCAGCAACGAGGGGGCGTACCGTCTGCTAAACGTGCAGCTTACCTGGCCGCCCTGAACTCCAGGTGCTTGAGGCGAAACTCGTGTCCCGTAAAGATGAGTGCCTGCTCCGCGTTCATTCCGGTCTCGCGCAGCCTCTCATACTCCGCAACGAAGGCTACGGTGTTGAGGTCGCCCTCAAGCATAGCCAGGGCTTCCATGTCCGTCGCCGGCACCGGTATCGTCTCCGTGCATCTCGTCTTGGGGTTGTACCAGTACATCCATCTCTCCTTCCCGTCGAACGGATGATACCAACCAGCCGTCCCGCACAGGTTAAAGTGCGACAAATTTCCGGTTAACGACCGGTTAAGTCGTGTGGTAAGCCTGGCGGCGGGGAGGAAGTGGGTAGAACGGCCGCCAGGCTACTTATCCCGAAAGCAATGAGAGAACCGCAATACGCGGGAGACAGGCGGTGTTCGCCTCCGGGACCGAAACCAGGGTACACGCTCGCCGCAGCACCCGTGTTAAACGGGGACAAACCCGACGTTAAAGTTGGGTGAAATTCAGGCATCTGGGCTTCTCAAGAGTGAGTTCGACGGGAAGGTGAGGCCCTCAATTACGATCCAACCGACCCAGGAGCGACTGCAGTAGTGGACAACTTCGGACGCTCTTCGCTTTTCGGGAAGTGGGGACACGGCTGCCGAAGCCAGGGATTGCGGAAGGTGGCCTTCCGCAATCTGCTAAATGACCGGTACGGGAGCCTGGGAGATCATCGCTTCAGGCGGCTCGACGCGGGCCCCGGCCAGGTCAACGTCGAGCGCCCAGGACTTCGCCGTGACGCCCCGCGCCTCAAAGGCTCTTTGCATCGCCAGGGCTATGATAGTCGCGTATTCCTCGGGGGCGAAAGCGAGGACGGTGGGGCCCGAGCCCGAGAGGCTCGCGCCATAGGCGCCGTTCGCGAGCGCTGCGTCTATGACGTCTTCGAGGCCGGGGATGAGGTGGGAGCGGTAAGGCTGGTGCAGCCTGTCCTGCATGGCGACGCGCAGGAGATGGTATTCACCGGTCGCCAGGGCCCCGAGTAGGAGCCCTGATCTACCTACGTTGAAGGCGGCATCGCGGTGGGGGACGGAGTCGGGGAGGGCGCGGCGGGCCGCAGTGGTCGAGACGGCGAAGTCGGGGACGGCGACAACCGCCTTGAGGCCTTTCGGTTCGAGGCGCACGGCGCTCACGCCGACGGGGGTGAGGGTTCCTATCACGAGCCCACCGAGTAGCGCGGGGGCGGCGTTGTCCGGGTGCCCGTCTAGCTCGCAGACGATGTTGAGTAGGTCGGGGGGTGCGATCTGCCCCCCGAACAAGTCGTTCGCGGCCACGGCCCCGCCAACGAGCGCGGCCGCGCTTCCGCCCAGGCCCCTAGTGGGAGGGATATCATTCTCCTGAACGAGACGGAAATGGACATCCGACTCGCCGACGATCTCGGCCACGAACCTGGCTGCCCGGTAGGCGGGATGCGCGGGCCCGCGTGGGATAAGGTGCGCCCCCGCACCACGCACCTCGACCGTCGGGTGGGGCGACCGGTCGAGGCCTATCCTCATGCTAAGGGAGAGTGCGAGTCCTACCGCATCGTAGCCTGGCCCCAGGTTCGCCGAGGTAGCAGGGACCCGGACGGAGATCACTACCTCTCCATTCGTCCAACGACCGCTTCGAACGTCGCCGGTACGGGGTCTGGGAGTTGCACTCGGCCAAGGATCACATCAGGGTCCTTGAGCCCGTGCCCGGTGAGAACGCTGACGACGATGCCTTCCGGCGCCCTGCCCTCGCCGGCGAGCTTGATGAGGCCCGCTATCCCCGCCGCCGAGGCCGGCTCGCAGAAGACGCCCTCCTCGTGGGCGAGCATCTCCTGGGCTGCAAGGATCTCCGCGTCCGTCACGCTCTCCATGCCGCCACCCGACTCGCGCGCGGCCGAAAGTGCCCCTTCTTTACTCGCCGGAGAACCTATCCTGATGGCGCTCGCAACCGTCTCGGGGTCCTCGAAGTCGTGGCCTGCCACCAGCGGTGAGGCGCCCTCGGCCTGGAAGCCGAGCATGCGTGGGGCCGAGTCGGCGCGTCCCGCATCTCTCCACTCAGAGAAGCCCTTCCAGTACGAGGTGATGTTCCCCGCGTTGCCAACCGGCAGGGCAAGGGCGTCGGGGGGTTTGCCGAGGGCTTCCGCGACCTCGAAGGCGGCGGTTTTCTGGCCCTCGATGCGGTCGGGGTTCACCGAGTTGACCAGTGTCACGTCTCCGAGTACTTCGACGATCCTCTGCGAGAGCTTCAAGGCGGCATCGAAGTTGCCCTCGATCTGAACTATCCTCGCCCCGTGGGCGAGGACCTGAACGGCCTTGCCTAGCGCGATCTTGCCCGCGGGCACGACGACGAAGCACTCGACGCCGGCCCGTGCAGCGTAGGCCGCGGCGGATGCCGCCGTGTTGCCCGTCGAGGCGCAGACGCAGGCCCTGCTACCCTCCGCGACGGCCCTGCTCATGGCCACCGTCATGCCGCGGTCCTTGAACGAGGCCGTCGGGTTCATCCCCTCGAACTTCAAGAACAGGCGGGCGCCAACGCGTGCCGAGATCCTTGGCGCTTCGATCAGGGGCGTTTCGCCCTCACCTATCGTGGCGATAGCGTCGTCGGGTATCTCGGGCAGCCACCCACGATACCTCTCTATAACACCCTGCCTGAACACCCGCGCCTGAACGCCCAATACAAACCTGGCCTTTCATAGAATGTCGGGCCGATCCAAAAGAGAACCGGAGAGTAAGAAAAGTATCACGCACAGGCGCACGGTTTCAACAGCGTGGCGACCCCACGCCTCGTCTTGTAGGCTACGTCTAGACAGGCATCAGGTATTTTCCTGTAGCCTCACAACAAAGGAGCACTTTGCACGGAAAGAAACCAACAATCCTCGTCACCGGCGGGGCTGGCTTTATCGGGGGCAACTTCGTCCTCGACGCGGTGGCCTCCGGGGACTCGGTGGTTGTCAACCTTGACGCCCTGACCTACGCGGGGAACCCCGACACGCTCGCCGGGATGTCTGAGAACCCGGATCATATCTTCGTACACGGAAGAATCGGGGACAGGGAGCTGGTCGACCGCCTGCTCGCCGGGTACCGTCCCTCGGCCGTCGTCAACTTCGCCGCGGAGACGCACGTCGACCGCTCCATAGACGGTCCGAAAGCCTTCGTTCAGACCAACGTGGTCGAGACACACGAGCTACTCGAGGCCTCGCTCTCCTACTGGGGGGCACTTGAGGGGGAGGAGCACGATGCTTTCCGCTTTCTGCACGTCTCGACGGATGAGGTGTACGGGACGCTCGGGCCGACGGGATACTTTACCGAGGAGAGCCCATTCAGGCCGAACTCCCCGTACGCGGCCTCCAAGGCGGCCTCCGACCACCTGGTGCGGGCCTACCATCACACCTACGGGCTGCCTGTGCTTACCACCAACTGCTCCAACAATTACGGACCCTACCATTTTCCAGAGAAGCTCATACCGCTCATGATCCTGACCGCCTTGCGCGGCGAACCCCTGCCGGTCTACGGCGACGGGCAGCAGATCCGGGACTGGCTCTATGTGAAGGAACACTGCAAAGCGATAAGGGTCGTCCTGGAGCGCGGCCGTCCTGGCGAGACCTACAACGTCGGCGGCCACAACGAGCGGACGAACCTGGAGGTCGTCAGGACGATCTGCGCCCTGCTCGACGAACTGGCACCCGACTCGCCACACGCGCCGCACGAGTCGCTCATCACCTTCGTCACGGACAGGCCTGGTCACGACAGGCGCTACGCCATAGATGCGGGGAAGATAGAGATCGAGCTCGGCTGGGTGCCCGAGGAGACGCTCGAGTCCGGCATGGAGAAAACCGTGCGCTGGTACCTGGAGAACAGGGAGTGGTGCGAGGCCGTGCTCTCGCGGGGCTACAGGGGAGAGCGGCTGGGTATCCGCGGGGGGGCGGCATGAAGGGCATCGTGCTCGCCGGGGGGGCGGGGACTCGGCTGTATCCGCTCACCAGGGCCGTAAGCAAGCAGCTCCTGCCCGTCTACGACAAACCCATGATCTACTACCCCCTCACTACGTTGATGCTCGCGGGAATCAGGGACATACTCGTAATCTCCACCCCGGAAGACCTCTCGCGGTTCGAAGAACTACTCGGCGATGGCTCGCAGTGGGGCGTCAACTTCGACTACGCCGTGCAACCAAGGCCGGAGGGGCTCGCCCAGGCCTTCGTCATAGGACGGGGGTTCGTAGGCTCGGAGAGCGTCTCGCTTGTCCTCGGGGACAACATCTTCTTCGGGCAAGGCTTCTCGGGTCTCCTGGAGCGCTCGGCTGGCAGGCAAGAGGGGGCTACCGTCTTCGGGTACTACGTCAGGGACCCCGAGCGCTACGGCGTCGTCGAGTTCGACGCCGACGGCACGGTCCTTAGCATCGAGGAGAAGCCCGATAAACCCCGTTCGCACTACGCTGTGACGGGCCTCTACTTCTACGATAACAGGGTCCTCGACGTTGCCGCCGACCTGAAACCTTCGGCGCGCGGGGAGCTGGAGATAACAGATGTCAACGTGGACTATCTGGGGCGCGGAGAGCTTCAGGTCGAGCTCATGGGACGCGGGATGGCGTGGCTCGACGCCGGCACGCACGAGTCGCTGCACCAGTCGGCCAACTTCATCGAGACCATCGAGCAGCGACAAGGCCTCAAGGTAGGCTGCCCCGAGGAGATCTCCTACCGCAAGGGTTATATAGACGGGGGTCAGCTCGAGCGCCTCGCCCACCCGATGAGGAAGAACGACTACGGTCGGTACCTGTTGGAGCTCCTCGGCAGCGAGGAGTTCGTTACATGAACGTCCTAAAGACGGAGCTCCCGGGGGTCCTGATCGTCGAGCCCGACGTCTTCGGCGACGCCCGTGGCTTCTTTATGGAGACCTGGAATGGCGTCCGCTACGAGGAGCAAGGCATCGAAGACCACTTCGTGCAGGATAACCTCTCGTTCTCGGCCCACGGCGTGTTACGCGGCCTCCACTTCCAGAACCCCAAAGCCCAGGGCAAGCTCGTCTCCGTCTTGCAGGGCGAGGTCTTCGACGTGGCCGTGGACATCCGCGTGGGCTCCCCGACCTTCGGCCGGTGGGCGGGCGTTACCCTCTCCTCCGAGAACAAGCGCCAGTTCTGGGTGCCGCCAGGCTTCGCCCACGGCTTCGTAGTTACCGGCGAGAACGCGCTCTTCTCCTACAAATGCACTGAGTACTACGCCCCCGAACACGACGGTTCCATCCTGTGGAACGATCAAGGGATAGGAATAGAGTGGCCCCTCGAAAACCCCTCCCTCTCGGACAAAGACCGCGCCGCCCCGCCCCTCGACGCGATGCCCGAAAAGCGGCTGCCGCGCTATGCGGAAGGCTGAGATGAGCGATGCTGGTTCGTTCGGCCTACTGGGAGACCACCGCTACATGAGTCTGACCACGTTCCGCAGGAGCGGGGAGGCCGTGTCAACGACGGTCTGGTTCGCGCTCGTGGAGGGCAGAGCTTACGTGTTCACGAGCAAGAATTCGGGCAAGGTCAAGCGTATACGCAACAACCCGCGCGTAGCGTTGACGCCGAGCAATGTTAGGGGCAAGCCCAGGTCGCCGAGCAGCATAGAGGCTGGGGCCCGCCTCATGGGCAAGGACGAAGAGGAGATGCCCAACCGGGCCATCGACCAGAAGTACGGCTGGCAGTACAGGCTCTTCAACTACGTGCTCGGGCTTCCGAAACCCCCCCCCCGAGCACGACTTCCTCGAGTTGCGGCCCGGGGGAGATCCAGGATAATCCGGTCGCCGGCCGTATGGGAGAAGGCACTTCCTCGAAGTTGGCGCCGCGGGCTTCGGTAGGAGCAAGCGCCCGCGGTTCGGGAAACGAAAACCGTCAAGAGGAGCGAAGGGTGAAACCGACCGAGGGTTCTTCGTGGCGAGAGAGGATCTGGCCCCGTATCCGCGTGCGCCACCGCCTGCGCTCGGGCGTCATTCTCTTGAGGGGCGGATGGTTGCAGATCCTCCAGACGGCTGTAGCCGCCTGCGCGGCGTGGTTTCTCGCGGTCTTGCTGCTGGGGGTGGACCGGCCCACCTTCGCCCCCATAGCGGCGGTTATCTGCCTGGGTCTCGCGGTGGCAGAGCGGGCCCGGCGCGCGATCGAGCTGACGCTCGGGGTAGCCTTCGGCGTCGCGATCGCCGACCTCCTCGTCTCCGGCGTCGGGGTTGGGCCCTTGCAGGCCGGCCTCGTCGTGGTCCTGGCGATGACCCTGGCCGTGTTCCTGGGGCGTGAGGAGACAGGTGTAAAGGAGGCCGCCATCTCCGCGATGATCATCATGATAACCTTCCACTCCCCTGACGCCGGCCTGCCGCTGGAGCGCTTTCTGGAGGCCCTGATCGGGGGCGGCACGGCCCTACTCATAAACGCTCTGCTCCCCATCAACCCCGAGCGTATGGTAGAGGAGGCCGCCCACCCCCTCTTCGACGAGTCGGTGGCCGTACTCGAGGAGGTGGCTGGCGCGCTGGAGGGCGGCGACGCCGAGCGCGCCCAGAGCGCCTACTTGAAGGCCCGCGAGATCGACGCCAGGGTTGGCGGATTGAAGGAGGCCGTAGCTGCCGGCCGGGAGACCGCGCGCCTCGCCCCGCCCCGTCGCAGAAGCCTCGGGCATCTCGAGCTCTACGCCGAAGCCGCCGATCAGATAGACCTGACGGTCCGCGACGTGCGCGCCTTGTCCCGCGCCGCGCTCAGCGTGGTACAGCCCGGTGATTCTTCCCCCGAGCCGCTCTCAGGGGCGGTTCGGGGGCTGGCCAGGGCGACCGAGGCCCTCGCCACATACCTCGAAACGTCAGGCGATCCGGAGCACACGCGCCAGCTCGCGCTGGAGGCCTCGAAGGAGGCCAGCGTGCTCTTGAGCGAACGCGAAGACCTGGCAAGCAACCTCGCCGTCAACGCGCTCGTCGACCAGATCCACTCCTCTGCCGTAGATCTTCTCGGGAGCACCGGCATGGACCGGAGCGCGGCGCTGCAGGCCCTAGAGGAGGCCACAGGACGCGCTTCTTAGGACGACTTCAGGCATCAGTAGGGTTTCGTAGCAAATCCGTTTGAACAGGATCGCTTTGTCGGGGTCCGTCGTTGGCAATTATCGGTCGGTGCCGTCGCGCTTCTGCCCTGCGTTGGTCCCGAACAGCGAGGTTCCGAGCTTTGCGAGCGCGCGCAGGGTGAGCCCGGCGAGAACCGCCAGGCTGAAAACGCCCAGTGGTCCGTGCGTGCCGTGCTTACGGTGGTAGAGGAAGGCGCTCTTGTGGAGGAGCCAGACGGCCCTGGGTTTGCTTCGGCTGCTCGCACCGGTCTGGTGAATTATCTCGATGTGGGGCAGGTAGTAGACGAGCCATCCAGCAGTGCGGGCGCGGCGGCAAAGGTCGGCATCCTCGAAATACATGAAGAAGCGCTCGTCGAGAGGTCCAACGTCTCGCAACGTCTCCCTGCGGATGACCATGCAGGCACCGGAGACCCAGTCGACCGGGGAAGGATGGGACTGGTCGGTGACGGCGGGAAACTGACTCTTTACGAGCGAGCTCTTGGGAAAGAGGCGCGTGAGGAGGGAGGTACGCCCGAGGAACCCCGAGAGGGCACTGATCTCCCGCCGCGCCGAGAGCTGGAGATGCCCGTCCGAGTCCAGGATCTTTGGTCCCCCGATGCCTGCCTTCTGGCTCTTCTCGAAGAATTCCTCTAGGCGCTCAAAGAAATGCCCTTCGACGACCGTGTCTGGATTCAAGAGAACGACCAGACCTCCGGTCGATGCGGCGATGCCCCTGTTGTGGGCGCAGGCGAAACCGAGGTTTTGTTTGTTCCGGATCAGACGCACGGACGACGGAAGCTCGGGCGGCTCGACGCTGTCGTTGTCCACGACAATGGCCTCGAAGTCCTCGTAGCCGGTCGCATATAGCGACTCGATGCAACGCAAGGTCAGGGGCCAGGAGGCATAATTGACGATAAGGACGGAGAACTTCATCGTGCCACGCCCCCGTCCCTGAGCCGGCGCGCGATGCTCGCCGCCGCCGCGAGCGAGGATTGCCGTAGCAGCCTACGCACCTCGGCGTCCGATACTCGCTTCTGCTTCTGGATGCCTCCCCGCTTATCCAGCATCAGCGGCAGGTGACGCCACGCCCCCGCGAGCCCCTCCAGGTGCGCCCGAAAAGTGCCTGTCGCCGCCGCGGTTGCGAGACGGGCGAGTTGACCGAGGAGGAAGAACGGCAGTATGTGGGGCACCGCGGAGAGGGGCAGGTCCTTGACCAGCATGCTGAGGGAGTTGCGTGTACCCAGCCGGGTCGCGGTCTCGCTTCGCTTGCCTCCGGTCGAGGCGCTTCCCATGTGGTAGACGACGGCGTCCGGAACGTAGAAGCAGCGATAGCCGGCGAGCTGGGCGCGGAAGCTCAGGTCCCCGTCCTCGCAATAAGAGACGAAGTCCTCGTCGAAGAGCCCGACCTCGTCGAAGAGTGCTTTCCGGTAAAGCGCCGCGGCGGCGCAGGCCCCGAAGACGTAGCCAGACGCGTCGAACTGGCCCCTGTCGCGCTCGCCGTGTCCGAGGCGGTAAGGGAGGCCGCTCAGGCGCATGGCGTCTCCCGCCCCATCTAGCACCCCGCGGTCGTGGAAGTCGACCAGCTTGCTCGCGAAGAAGCCGGACTCGGGGTGATCTTCTGCCGCGCGTACCAGCGCCTCGAGCCAACCTCGGTCCTGCTCGGTGTCGTTGTTGAGGAGGACTACGTACTCTGCCTCGGACGCTTCGATGCCGGCGTTCACGGCCGCTGCGAAGCCCCTGTTCTCTCCCAGGGCAACGGTCTTTGTTCCTGGAAAATTCTCGGCAACGAAATCTAGCGAGCCGTCCTCGGAACCGTTATCCACCAGAACTGTCTCGAAGTCTCTAAACGATTGATTTCCCAGGGAGCCCAGGCAGAGATCGAGAAAGCGTTCGCCGTTCCAGTTGGGGATGACGACCGTGACGCGGGCGGGCACGGGTTTCAGGTAGCCGGGCCCGATTCTTCGCGAAGCCGGTCGTGGACCTGGACCGTCGTTGGCAGTTGGACCATGCCGCGCACCGGACGTCCTTCCGCGAAGATCTCGAAGGCCACCGGATTTTCATTGCGTCCCAGGAGGGTGTCACCTTCGCCCGAGATGGTGGCCTCGACGCTATATTGGCCGGAATGGAGCGGTAGACCGAAGCTGAAGTCCACCGCTACGACCTCGCCCTCCTCCCTCGCTCCGAGCGGAGCGTTCTCCGCCTCGGTCGAGGTCTCGAACAGGAGCGTCCCCGACCTGTCGCGTAGGAGAACGTTGAACGCGCTCTCATCCACGGCCTGCGCGTAGCGCGCGTGCACGCGGACGGTCAGGTTGCCCCCTGACGGCAATCGATCGGTGGGCTCGTTGGTCTCGTCGAGTAGTTCTACGTCCAGGACTCCGGCCTCCCCCGTGGCCCGCTGACGCCTCGCCTCGCCGTTTGGGGGGTCTGGCATATCTTCCTCGTCCTCGTGGGCTATCGTGTCGTCCAGTTGCTGGTCCCGCTCGGCGTTCTTGGTGGCCTTTTTGTTCTGGGCTTTCTCCAGCATGTCGCGGTACTCGCCGACCACCTCGTCCGGGGTGCCCCTGAGGATCATGTGTCCCCTGTTCAGCAGCACGGCGTCCGTGCAGAACCTGTTGACCATACCCATGCTGTGCGAGACGAACAGGACCGTGGTCCCCGAGTCCCGCAGCTCGTACATCCTCTGCAGGGCCTTCTTCTTGAAGGCCGCGTCTCCGGCCGAGAGAGCCTCGTCGATCACCAGGATATCCGGGTCGACGTTGACCGCGACGGCGAAGCCCAGGCGCGACTTCATCCCGCTCGAGTAGGTCCTCACGGGCCGATCCATAAAGTCCCCGATGTCCGCGAACGCCTCTATCTCTTCAAACCGATCGAGTATCTCGTGGCGGTCTATGCCCAGGATCAGGCCGTTCATCATGGCGTTCTCGCGGCCCGTGAACTCGGGGTTGAAGCCCGACCCCAGCCCGAAGATGGCTGTCAGCCGGCCGTTAGTCTCGACCGTGCCCGTCGTAGGCTGCAAGACGCCCGAGATGATCTGCAGCAGCGTGCTCTTCCCCGCCCCGTTGCGGCCGAGGATGCCTAAAGTGGTGCCCGGCTCGACCTCGAGGTCTATGTCCTGGAGGGCCCAGAAATCCTCGCTGTGCTGCTTCTTGCCGAAGCTCAGGACCTCCCTCAGGCGCAACGACTTGCTGGAGGAGATCCTGTACTTCTTCCCTATCCCTTTGAGCGATATAGCGTTCATCACAGGTGATCCGCGAACTTGGGCTTGAGCCTGACGAACATCGCAAAGCCGACGATGAAGAGGGCCACGGAGAAGAGCGTAAAGTAGAGGGTCGCAAGCCCGCCCGGCATGGTGCCGTAGAGGATCAGGCGCCTGTACGCCTCGACCAGGTACGCAAGCGGGTTGTAGTCCTCGATCCAACGCAGCGACTCGGGCAACCGGTCGGGCGGCCAGAGGATCGGGGTGACGAAGAACATCCCCCTTATGACTGGTCGCATGACCTCCCCAACGTCGGGCAGGAAGGTGCCAAGCACCGCCATGATGTATGTGAGCCCGAGGATGAAGATAAGCTGCAGCACCACGATGGCTGGCAGCACGAGTAGCGTCGGGTGCAACGTCCTGCCGAACAGGAGAAGCATGATCAGGAGCGCCCCGAAGCCGAAGATTTTGTCTACCATCGAGGCTATGGCGTTCGTGAAAGGCAGAATCTCCAGCGGGAACACTATCTTCTGTACGAGACCCGAGTTGCTCCTGATGCTGTTGAGGCCCTTGTTGAGTGCCTCGGAAAAGGTAAGGAAGGGGAGCAACCCGCAATACAGGAAGAGCCCGAAGTTGAGCGTCGGGTCGCCCTCTACCCCACGGTTCTTTATCCCGAACGCGTTGGAGAAGATGAGCGAGAGGAAGAACACCCAGATCAGTGGCCCTAATATCGCCCACGCGAAACCCAGATAAGACCTTCTGTAAGCTCGGGTTACCTGCCGGTGTATGAAGTACCCGAGCAGCCACCGCCGGTGGTAGAAGGTGCCCAGGGCGTCGAAGAATGCGCCCCCGAGGCTCCTCTTTTCGCTGGAAGTGTATGTTGCCAAAAACGTTCCTCGTCTAGCCGATGCCGAAGGGTAGTGTAAACCCTGAGACCCAAAAA
This sequence comes from uncultured Rubrobacteraceae bacterium, assembly GCA_963830075.1. Lineage (GTDB taxonomy): Bacteria > Actinomycetota > Rubrobacteria > Rubrobacterales > Rubrobacteraceae > Rubrobacter_D. The sequence continues at coordinate 54,993 of CAWHLD010000020.1, forward strand.
TCTAGACGGGTAGACGTGTAGGGGGCCGTTCGCTGGTAAGGGCGCTTCGCGAAGCGCCTCTACGGCACGGCCCTGGCGGCGTTGATCCTGCCGTGCCCGTAGCGTGGGTCGTCGCCGTCTGGCCCGAGATCCGTGGCCGTGGACTGTATGCGTTGGCGGATTTGATCCGCCGTCTCGCCCTCGGAGGCGAGCAGCCCGGCGAGGGCTGACACGAAGGGGGCAGACTGGCTGGTACCGGTCTCCTCAGGGTAGCCCCCACCCGCGCCTGTGGACAGTATATCCGTTCCCGGCGCCGCCAGGTCCACCCAACTACCGCGGCTGGAGAAGCCGGTGAGCCTGTCATTCTCGTTGGTGGCGCTGACGGCGATGACCGCAGGATAGGCCGCGGGATACCGCCGCGCCGTCGTCCCCTCGTTGCCGGCCGAGGCGACGATCACGACGCCTTTTGCGGAAGCGTCGTTGATCTTCGCCTCGAGGGCGCCGCTATACGGCCCTTCGAGCGAGAGGTTCAATACGTCGGCCCCCTGATTTACGCTCCAGTTGATGCCGGAGATCAAGTCCGAGTCCGTAGCTTCTCCTCTTGAGTTCATGACCTTGGCCACGAGCAGCTTGCAGGCCGGGCATCCCCCCGCCACGCCCCTGCCGTTGTCCGTGAGTGCGCCTGCTATGCCGGCCACGTGGGTGCCGTGGCCGTAGCCGTCGTTGGCCACGGCACGGCCGTTGACGAAGTCTTTCTGAGCCGAGATCTTGCCTATGTCGGAATGATCCTGGTTTATCCCAGAATCGATGATGGCGATCTTCGCCCCGGTGCCCCTGGCGTCGTTCCAGGCGTTCGGGAACCCGGCTTTCCTTAGACCCCACTGGCCAGGGTCGCCGAACTTACGGTCGTCCGGTAGGAACGTAGCCTCGCGGATGTAGTTGTAGTCGGCGGCCTCGACGCGGGGATCTTCCCGAAGGTCCCCGAGCTCGGACTGCAGTTCCTGTTCTCTGGTTTCCCCCGACTGCTCGCTCATTACGCTAGGGAACGAGATGAGACGCACCTCTCCCGGAAGATCCTTCACAGTTTGCCCCCCCGACTCGCGGACGACGGACTGCCGGGTATCCTCTGACGTTCCCGGCTCGTAGACGACCAGGAGTTCTCCTGCGACGTAAGTGGTGCCCTCGGGGTCCGCATCCGAGTTCGGCCGTTCCGGTGTCTCTCCCCGTGCTCCCGGCGCGAGCGCCAGAAGAAGGGTCGTGAAGAGCAACGCCGCGACGAGGACGGAGACCTGGCGACCATCGTGGCGTGAACCTCTTAAGTGACCCAACTCGGGCTACCTCCTTCTGTAGCGGCGGACCAGGCGCCGGTACCTCTCGTAGTTGAAGTGCGGGCCGGGACAACTGTGGGTCGATCCCGGCACCCGAGTGTGGCCGGTGATGTGATGGCGGTCCACAGGTATACCATGCCGCCTGCTCAGATGGGCCGCGAGCCGCGCCGAGGCGTGGTACATGGCGTCGGACCACGCCCCGCGGCGGCTCGCGTAGCCCTCGTGCTCTATGCCGATGCTGTGCTTGTTCCACTTCCAGTTGCCGGCGTGCCAGGCGATGTCCGCGTCGCGCACGCACTGGGCCACCTTGCCGCCCCTGCTCAGGACGTAGTGGGCCGAGACGTTCGCGTGGCGGTTCTTGAACCAGCTTATGGTGCCGGGGTAGGAGCCCTGCGCTATGTGAACGACGATCCTGTTTATGTTTTGAGATCTTTCGCGGTTGGCGTTGGTGAAGTTGCCCCAGAAGGCCGGTCTCCACTTGGCCTTCTTGTAGTCTGGGGTAGACGCGGCTGTATAAACTTGTGGCATCTCGACATCCTCCCACGGCGCGAGCTCTAACCGCTCTCCGGTCGAGATGGTCAACGAGGCCCCGCTCTTCAACGTTTCGTAGACCTGCACAGCGTAGAGTATGTCGCCCCCGTACTCTGCCACCGCCTTCTGCCAGCCGTCCAGGTTCTTGGGCTTGTCCGCCCCCTGAATGCCCGCCAGCAGTGCCGTTCCGCCGCGGATATTCGCCGGCCTCGACGTCTTGAGCAGTTGCTCCGAGAGCCCGGTCAGGGAGGCGGCCCGGCCGAGGGTGTCCGTCCAGGGGTTTTGCACGAGTTGCATGATGCCGTAGGCTCCGCGCCCGCTGAGGTTTCCCGGCTCGTAGTCGCTTGCCGACGGCGGGGGCATCTCCCAGAGCGTGTTGACGTAGCCTATCGCCAGGAGCAACTCTACGGGAACCTGATACCCCCGCGCGGCTTCCAGGAACTCTTTTCTCAAGGAACCAGTCTGGGCGAGGACTCCTCCGGCTGTCCCCCCGAGCAACACCGCGCCCGCCAGGCCCGTGCCGCCGATCCTCAGGAAGTCCCGGCGGTCTATCGCCCCGAGTCCACTCTCAGAACTCAATGTTGCCCCCTTGTGTTTTCACTTCCTTACGATCTTTACCGTGTCGGTGACCATGCCGCCTGAATGGGGGCTCTTGCCAGAGACCTGCACCCGGTAAGGATCGCCCGCGTCCAGGCCCGACAGGACAGACAGCGAGGCCAGCGCTCCGTGACGCAAGGTCCCCCCTCCAGGGACGACATCGTATCGAGACGATAATCATTATGTGACAAAGCTCGAGAAAAATTAAGGGTTCTGTGACACACTTTTCGCAAGTTTTCGTGACGGAGGTTCGAGAATGGCTTTTGGCCGGAGATCCAACGCCCTACCCTGGCCCCTTGGTGCGTACAATGCTTGAGGGCCTGAAGGCGCACTTTACCAGGCTCGGACGGGCCGCGCGGAGCGCAGGCAAGAGAAGCTCGACGCTCACCCGAATCTACAGCAGGCTCATCGGTGAACGCGAGCGGGCCTACCTTGAGTTGGGCCGTTTGAGAACCAGAGTAGCCGGACAGGGCTCAAGCTCGGTCGATCCGGGGAGGATGGTCTGGATCTTCGGTTCCGGACGGAGCGGAAGCACGTGGTTGCGTAGCATGATGGGAGAGCTAAGCGGCGCTAGGGTGTGGGAAGAACCGATGGTCGGGAGGCTCTTCGGTGAGTTCTACGCAAGGTCGCCCAAGGACAACTTGCGCTCCGCCGACTTCGTGATGGGAAATCCGATCAGGAGGGGTTGGATCCACTCTATAAGAAACTTCGTCCTGGACGGGGCCAGGTACTCCAACCCCCGTATCAGCGCTGGGGAGTACCTGGTGATCAAAGAGCCCAACGGCTCCGTCGGAGCCCCACTTCTGATGGAGGCTTTACCCGAGAGCTGTATGATCCTGCTTGTCCGCGACCCCAGGGATGTGGTCGCCTCCGTCCTGGACGCCGCGAGAGAGGGGGGCTGGCTGTACGAGAGCAGGGAGGGGAAGACCGGCGCGAGACGCAGCAAGCTGGACAGGAGGCCGAACGCTTTCGTGAGAGAGCGGGCGAGGGTGTACCGGCGGGGCGTCGAGAGCGCCTGGCGGGCCTACGATGCCCACAACGGACCGAAGGTCCTGGTCCGCTACGAGGATCTCAGGTCCGATACGTTGGGCGAGATGAAGCGCATCTACGCGGTCCTTGGCGTTCCCGTAGGGGAGGAAGAGCTTGGGCGGGCGGTCGAGAAGCACTCCTGGAAGAACGTGCCCGAGGCCGAGAAAGGCAAGGGCAAATTCTACCGCAGGGGGACGTCTGGCGGCTGGAGGGAGGACCTGACCCAGAAGCAGGTCGAGGTGGTAGAAAGGACGACCGCCTCCCTGCTGGAGAGGTTCTACCCCGAACCTTGAACACGCCCAAGGCATCGGTCGTGATCCTTACCTTCGAGGCCGGTCCTGGCTTCGAAGAACTGCTAAGGAGGGTTTTCTCTCAGAGCACCCACTTCGACTATGAGGTGCTCGTGATCGACTCCGGCTCGACGGACGGCACCGTCAGGCTCGCAGAGATCTACGGCGCCTCTGTGCACCGGATAGACCCAGACACGTTCGACCACGGCGCGACGCGCAACCTGGGCGCCTCGCTCTCACGCGGACGCTACATCGCTTTTCTCGTGCAGGACGCCCTCCCGGTAGACGATGGCTGGCTCGCGGCGATGGTGGATAACCTCGACTCCGGCGCGACGGTCGCCGGGGTGTACGGGCGGCAGATCCCACGCCCCGAGAGCAGCCCGCTGACCCGCGCCCTGATGCGGGACTGGCCCACCTCCGGCCAGGAACGCCGGGAACAATTCGCCGGTGGGCCAGATGCTTACGGTGCGCTGTCCCCGGCCACGCGACATTCTCTTTCTATCTTCGACAACGTGAGCTCCTGTGTGCGCCGCTCGGTGTGGGAGCACATCCCCTTCGAAAAGACGGCCTTCGGGGAAGACATCAGGTGGGGCAACGCCGTCGTCGAGGCGGGCTACGCTCTCACGTACGAGCCGCACTCGACCGTACTCCACTCGCACGAACGCGGCGCCCTCTACGACCTCAGGCGCCACTACGCGGACGGGCTCGTTCTCCAGGAACTCTTCGGGCTCGTCCCGACGCCGAACCTGGCGCGGCTGCTTCTGAACGTGATTGTGACCTCAGCGCACCTCTATCTCAGCAGGGACGGCGTGACGATCCTGGCTCCCCGTTTCCTTCCGCGTGCCATGAGATACGCCCTCTTCTCACAGGCGGGCACCTACCTCGCGGCCCGTAGAGACAGGAAGCCGGACTCCCCGTTCTCCGTCAGGGCGCACAGGTTCCTCCTCAAGGGCATCTAGAGATTCCGTATAATCCTTCTTCATGCACGCAGGACGCTACGCTAAGTCCCTTGAAACTCGCCGGTGAGGGTTCTCTTTACCACCCACCAGTTCTTCCCCGAGAGCCGTGCGGGCGTAGAGGTCGTTACGCTCGGGCTGGCGCAAGAGCTTAAGGCCCGTGGCCACCAGCCTTTCGTCCTGGCCGCCAAGCGGTCGGTTCCCCACAGCGACCTCAGGCCTGGGGGGACAGAGGATTACGAGTTCGACGGCATCCCTGTCCGCAGGATCGGACGCCCGGAGGAGGGCCTATCCCGACCCTACGATCTCAACTACCGCAACGAGGATATGGCCAAAAAGGTCAGGGAGTACGTGCGGGAGGCGGCTCCCGACGTCGTCCACGCCATGCACCTCCAGGGACTCTCGGCGAGCGTACTGCCGGTCTTCGAGGAGTTCGGGCTGCCCGTGGTCTTCACGGCCGCCGACTTCTGGCCGGTATGCCCGGTCGTGGACCTGAGAAGGCACGACGGCGCTATGTGCCGGGGACCAGATGTCGCCCACTGCGTCAGGTGCATCGCAAGCAGGAGCGCCGACCCCCGCGTCGTAAAGGCGTCCCGTCTCGTGCCAGGCACCGTCGCCGGGGCTGCCGGTCTGGTCTCCCGCACTGCCCTCTCGCGCCTCTCCTTCCCGCTGCGCCAGGTGGAGGCCGTGGGGGAGCGTCCCGGCTACATACGGGACCGTATGCAGAGCGTGGACCGCATCCTCGCCTACACGCACCTCACGCGGGACCTTCTCGTCGCCAACGGTATAGGAGGAGGAAAGATACAGGTCTCCCCCTACGGCATAGACGCCTCCCGCGTCGCCGAAGCCAGCTCGGAACGGCGCCCGTCCCTGACACTCCGGTTCGGGTTCGTGGGTACCCTGGCGCCCCACAAGGGCCCCGACGTGCTCGTCCGGGCCTTCATGATGCTCCCGCCTGAAGTAGAGGCGACGCTCGCAGTCTACGGGAGCGAGAGGAGTTATGAGTCCTACGCCGCCGGTCTGCGCACCCTCGCAGAGGAGGACACGAGGATCTCCTTCCGCGGGCCTTTCTCGCGGGACGAGATCGGGGGTGTCATGGCGGATCTCGACGTCCTCGTGGTCCCTTCACGCTGGTACGAGAACGCCCCTGGTGTGATCTTCGAGGCCTTCGCCGCCGGGATGCCGGTGATCGCCACCGACCTCGGGGGCATGTCCGAGTTCGTGAGGCCGGGAAAGAACGGCCTGCTCTTCACCCTCGACGACGCGGAGGACCTCGCCGGAAAGCTGGGCCGACTGGCCGGCGAGGAGCGTCTACTCGAGCGCCTGCGCGCGGGCATTGAACCGGTCAAGACCACAGGAGAGTACGCGGGCGAGCTGATAGACCTCTATGGTACGCTCCTGGAAGGCAAGAGGGATCGATGGACAGGCCGTGGATGAGGTTTTGCGTGCAACTTGATAACCGAAAGAACTCAGGCCTTCACCCCTGCGGGAGGCTATCGTGAGGGTCTTGCTGACCGGCGCGGGAGGACAGCTTGGCCTAGAGCTAGCCGCGATGCTCCCCGGGCGGGGCCACGAGGTCGTCGCCCTCGACCGGGGCGGGCTCGACATAGCCGACGCCGGGGCCGTGGAGCGTGCACTTGGTGAGCACGAGCCCCGGATCGTCGTAAACGCCGCCGCCTACACCAACGTCGATGGTTGCGAGGAGGAGACGGACCTAGCGTACGCCGTAAACGCCCTCGGGCCGCGCAATTTGGCCCAGGCCTGTGGGCGGCATGATTGCGAGCTCCTGCACGTGAGCACCAACTACGTCTTCGACGGTGAGGGCGAAAGACCCTACGAGCCCTTCGACCCCCCAACCCCGATCAGCGCCTACGGTCGCACCAAGCTCGCCGGGGAGGAGTACGTGATGCGGCTCATGAACCGCTGGTACGTGGTGCGCTCGGCCGGCGTCTACGGAGGGGGACACAACTTCGTGCGCACCATGCTGCGCGTGGCAGCAAAGCGCGACTCGCTCAAGGTCAAGGACGACGAGTTCATTTCGCCGACCTACGCCCGTGACCTGGCCGAAGGCATCGCCGGGACGATCGAGGGTGGTCGCTATGGTCTCTACCATCTGACCAACGCCGGGTCCTGCTCCTGGTACGAGTTCACCCGTGAGATCTTCCGCCTCGCCGGTGTCGAGACCGAGGTCATCCCTATCCCCGGGTCGGAGTACCCCCTGCCGGCACAGCGCCCGGCCAACGGGGTTCTGTCGTCTCTCGGAAGCCCAGAGCTCCGTCATTGGAGCGAAGCGCTCGCCGACTACCTCGCCCAGGAGTCCCACGATGACGCGCGGGTGAGGCCCTGACACCGCCCGGCCGCAGGCCCATCGAGATGCTCCGAAGGGCAAAGGCAACCCTGGACGACGCGACCGGCGCCCTCAGGTCGAAGGCCAGCAAGCAGGCCCGCAGGCAGCTCGCTCTCAAGGACGCGGAGATCTCCGCGCTCAGGAGGGAGCTGGCGCGTTTGCGCCCGGAGGGGCATGGCACGGACACGGGACGCGTGCCCGTGTTCTTCGTCGTCGGAAACCAGAAATCTGGCACCACGTGGCTAATGCGGATGCTCGACGCGCACCCCGAGATACTCTGCAGGGGCGAAGGACGCTTCTTCGGGGCGAGCTGGAGGCAGAAGAGCCTGATCCAGAAAGACACGCGGAGGCCGCCAAGCTCGCTGTACAACGCCGTCCTGGACGCCGAGTACCTGAAGCTCTGGGTAGAGCGGTCCGTCTGGAGCAGGAACGACAGCGCGGCCGAGCACCTCGACAACCTCACCCGCATGGCTATCGACTACTTCCTAGAAGGTGAACTCCTGAAGAGCGGGAAGCGGGCCGTAGGGGACAAGTCGCCACTACTCACCCCCGAAACGATACACGAGATCTCCACCATCTACCCCGAGGCGAAGGTGATCCACATACTCAGGGACGGCAGAGACGTGGCCGTCTCAGCGGCGTACCACACCCGCAACTTCGGCAGGTCCAACAAGAGAAGCGAGGCAAATGGAGGCATGTTCCTGGAGGAACAACTCGAAAAACTCGCGGCGGAATGGGCCTCAAGGGTGGGCAAGACCGTAGCGGACGGCCCCGAGCTGCTCGGAGAGAACTACACCGAGGTTCGCTACGAGGACCTGCTGCAAAGCCCCGAGAAAGAGGTCCAGCGGCTTACACGGTTCATCGGGGTTGACCCTGGCGAAGAGGCCGCGAGGCGGTGTGTTGACGCCGCCAGCTTCGAGAGGCTCTCGAAGGGTAGACAGAGGGGCGAAGAAGACCAGTCCTCGTTCTTCAGGAAGGGCGTGGCGGGCGACTGGAAGAATGTCTTCACCCAGCAAGACAGTGAGGTCTTCGACGAGGAGGCGGGCGAACTGCTCTCCAGGCTCGGCTACGAAACAGGCTAGTCCTCCGTCAACGCTCAATGGATGGGTAGAGCCTGCGTAGCTTCTTTCGGGCATCTGCTGTGGTAAAGCGCCAATTGACGCTCGCCGCCTTCCGGTTGCGCGCCTCACACCAGGCTCGCGCCTCCCTTCTCAACGTCTGCGCGTCCGGCACACGTCGCTTGCCCAGACACTGCCTCACCAACACTGAGATCTCTATCTCGGCCATGTTCAACCACGAACCGTGCACCGGCGTGTAGCGGAACTCTATCCTCCTGCTGAGTCGGCGCGCGCGCTCGGCATCGAAGACCTCGTAGAAGGAGGCCGCGCTGTGGATGTTTAGGTTGTCCACCACCAAGCGTATCTTCTCGGCGCGCGGGTAGAGATCCTCGGCCAGGTGGCGCACGAACTCGGCGAACTCGCGTCCGCGCCGACGCTCGCGCACCTCCACACCTCGCCAGCCCGTGAGGGGTTCGAAGGCCACGAACAGGTGGGCCATGCCCCGCCTCTTGTACTCGTGGTCGCGGCGCTCAGGGACCCCCGCTCCGACGGACAACGCCTCGCGAACCTCGGCGAGGAGCTGGCAGGGGCGCTCGTCGAAGCAGACCACCGGGCGCTTCGGGTCGTAGGGTTCCTCGTAGAGGTCCAATACCTCCTCCATCCTCCAGACGAAGCGGCCGCTGTGTTTGGACGGGATCACCCAGCCCTTGACCAGGTGGGGCCGCAGTTCGTTTTTTTGAGCGTCTTACGGACCGTCTCGTGGGAGACCTCATCCACGATGCCCATCTCCACCGCCTTCTGTGCCAACAGTCTGAGGCTCCAGCGCTCCCTCCCTTCCGGAGCCTGTGAGCAGGCCAAAGCGATCAGGTGCGCCTCGGCCCTCCCGTCGAAGGATCTCTCGTAGACTCGATCGGGCATGGAGCGTTCGAGGGCGGCGTCCAGCCCCTGCAAGAAGAACCGCTCGCGCACCCTTCCCACGGTGGCAGACGAGGTCTCCAACATCCCGGCTATGGCCACGTCGGAGAGCACCACGCCTTCTTCGGCGTGCTCGCCTTGGTCGGCCTTCAAAAGGATACGGGCCCTGTTGAGCTTCCTGGCCGGGGCCGAGCCGCACGAGATGAGCCTCTTGAGGCTCGCCCGTTCGCCCTCGGTGAGCTCGACCACGTATCTCTTCTTCATGACGATCGCCTCCAGGTCGGTTCGACCCAGAATAGCGCATATCAGCGTTGACGCAGGACTAGGGCGGTTTGCGAAGCAAACTTTGGTTACAGGCATCAGGAACTGAGGTGTAACTCGTTGGCCTGGAGCGCGCCACGAGGTCCCGTACAGGACTAGATGCAGAAAGGTCGCGTGACATGTAGGAGCCGCGCGCACGATCCCTGCCCCGTCGATACCGCATCTCCTCCGTGACTTCCGCGCAAGCTGGAATCCATCGCGGCAGGCAGTTCGCGCCTCCAACAACGACAGATCTACCGTCCTCCGTGTGACTCGTAAGGTTCCGCGGGTTGACGATACACATACCTTAGTACTAAGCTCTAGTACTAAATGGCGTTAGCCCTTAGTATAGGATAGGATTGATTCTCGCAATAGCAGGTCTTCACCGGCCGAGTCCGAAAACAGGGGGTTTGCATGTCTGTACGCGTATCGGTACACCTGGCATTTATTCTGCTGGCAGGACTTCTCGGGGGTTTCTTTTTTGCCGGGCCCGCGGTGGCGTTGCCTGACGGGTTCGCCGAAGCGAAAGTAGCCGACGTACCGGCGCCGGTCGCGCTCGACTTCACGCCGGACGGTCGCATGCTGGTAACGAGCAAGCCGGGCCAGCTCTACGTTGTGGACAACGGGCAAGAGTCTGTGGCCTTGAATCTCGCCGCCGAAGTATGCTCCGGCTCGGAGCGCGGGCTGCTGGGCGTGGCCGTTGACCCCGACTTCGGGGAGGCCGGGCGCAACCACGTCTACCTCTACTACACCTACGAGAAGTTCGACGACTGCCCGACCAACAGTGACTTGGAGCCGGTAAACCGGGTCTCGAGGTTTACCATGTCTGGGAACACGGTCGATCCCGCGAGCGAGCGGGTCCTCCTGGACAACATCCCATCGCCCAACGGCAACCACAATGGCGGTGACCTGAAGTTCGGCAAGGGCGATCTCCTGTACGTGAGCGTCGGCGACGGCGGCTGCGACTACGCGGCGGGGGAGGAGACAGAGTGCGCGGGCGACAACGACGCCTCCCGCGACCGGAACGTCGTGCTCGGCAAGGTATTGCGCATCAGGCGTGACGGCGGGATCCCGTCTTCCAACCCCTACACGGGAGAGGGCAGCGGCCGATGCAATCAGACCGGTCGCACCGCGGGCGGGAACAATTGCAGGGAGACCTTCTCCCGAGGTTTCAGGAACCCCTTCCGGATGGCCGTCGATCCCGACGCCGCAGGCACGACCTTGCGCGTCAACGACGTCGGCCAGAACGATTGGGAAGAGGTAGACCGCGCAAGGGCCGGCGCCGACTACGGCTGGAACATCTGCGAGGGCAGTTACGAGAACCCTTACGATCCCGACATCGAAAAGAAGTGCCCGAACACCTACACGGGGCCCATCCACGAGTACAACCACAACTCGGGGTGCACCTCCATAACGGGGGGCGCTTTCGTGCCTGACGGCTTCTGGCCCACATCTTACGACAAGGCCTACCTCTACGGAGACTATGTCTGCAACAAGATCTTCAAGCTGACGCCCCGCTCCGGCGGCGGTTTCTCGAAAACGCTGTTTGCCGGTGGGTTGGGAGATGGCGGCCCCATCTCCACGGAGTTTGGTCCCTACGGAGCGGCGGGACGAGCCCTCTACTACACCAACCTTAGTAGCGGGCAGGTGCGCCGCATCGCCTACAGCGCGGCCAACCGGGCCCCGGTCGCGACTGCCGATACCGCCGGAGAGAACTACGATGCCTCGCTAACGATGGACTTCGACGCGTCCGGGAGCCGGGATCCAGACGGCGACACGCCCTTGACCTACAACTGGTTCTTCGGCGACGGCAGCGAGCCGCTGGAGACGGCAGACCCCACCATCAGCCATACCTATGGGGAGACCGGGAAGTTCGACGTTACGTTGACGGTCGAAGATAACTTGGGCAAGCAGTCCGCGCCGGACACCATCGAGGTCTTTCCGGGCAACACCCCGCCCACGCCGATGATAGAGTCGCCGTCGGTGGGAGAGACCTTCCGCGTGGGACAGCCGTTCACGGCCACGGGCTCGGTCACGGACGCCGAGGATGACGCGGACGAGGATGCGGTGACCGCACCAACCCTGTATTGGGAGGTCCGGCGCTACCACGACAACAGCCACTACCATCCGTGGGCCTCGGATACCGACGGAGACGTGGCGTTCGAAGGGCCTCCGCCCGAGGACCTGGAAGCTACGGACCCCAGCGAGAACTACCTGCAGATGCGGCTCACGGCCACGGACTCGCTCGGCCTCTCCAAGACGGTCACGAGGAGGCTCGAGCCGAAGACGGTCGACCTAAGGTTCCAGACCGGGCCCCTCGGCCTGGACGTGCAGGTCAACGGTTTGACGTTCGGGGCACCGAAGGCTTTAGCCTCTTGGGAGGGCTACGCCCTGAACGTCGACGTGAAGCGGCAGCGCGACGCCAGCGGCCGATTGTGGGTGTTTGATCGCTGGTCCGACGGGCGCGCGAAAGCCCATACCATCAAGACGCCGGGCGTTTCGACTACCTATACTGCCTACCTGGGCAGGATCTGAACCCGCTACTTCTTGCGCTCGCCTCGCCGGTTAAGGATCGGCAAAGCAGACGCCTGCGGCTATACTCGCGATCGGCGGGTTTTCGGCCCGGTCTGCAACTAGCGGTAGTCGGGATAAATTTGTATAGTGCGCGGCGGAAGATTTTCGAAGAGGGGCACGTGACTTGAGCGACCAGTTGATCATCGCGGGCTTTCACCGGAGCGGCACTTCGGCGACCGCCAGGCTGTTGCATCGCGGCGGGCTGTTCCTCGGCTACGAGCTGCTCGAGGCGCTGCCGTCCAACCCTTACGGCCACTTCGAGGACAGGGAGATCGTAAACCTTCACACCCGCATCCTCTCCGACAACGAACAGACCTGGGCCGTCGGCGAGCCGCTCCTGCCTGTCGTCGGGCAGCAGCGCTGGCAGCTCATGCAGCGGATCATAGATCGTCGCAACTCCGAGCATCGTATCTGGGGGTTCAAGGACCCCAGGACTTGCCTATTCATGATGCTCTGGAAGCACCTGCTTCCGAACGCAAAAGTTCTCATCGTCTACCGGCACTTCTCGGGCTCGACGTACTCGCTGGGGCAGCGGCACTCAAGCGATATGTTCCTCAGGAGGGGGTCCGCGCAGGTACACCAGCGGTTCTGGGAGGAGCCGGACTTCGCGCTTCGGATGTGGCTCGTGCACAACAACGCGCTGCTCGCGTTCGCCCGCACCTTCCCGGAAGATACCATGACCGTCTCGCTTGATATGATCAGGGACGGGTTCCCGCTCGTCTGGGCCCTGAACCGGAGGTGGGGCCTGGATCTGGAAGACGTGCCGGTTGCGGAGGCGTTCGACCAGAGCATAAGCGTGCGTCGCGTCCGTCGGCAACCGGTCTCCGACCGCCGGCTGATCGGGAAAGTCCAGGGGACCTGGCGGAGGCTCGAGGAGCTGGCCGGCGAAACCGAGATGGCGCTACGAAAGGAAACCCCGGTTGCCTGAGAACGACTTCTACACGCCGAGCGACATGGATCTGCTGAGGATGGAGAACGAGTTGCTGGCCTTCGAGGTGCGTTTCCTCAAGGCCCGGTCCGGTGGCCCATCGGAGATAGCTGGTTCACCTATCTCGTTGAGCCGGATGACACACCTGGAGGAGGCGGAGACGGATCTGAAACTGCTCCTGAGGCGGATAAAGAGCAGTCCACTCGGTCCTGTCGCCGGGACCAACAGAAACTTCAGGACGCTGAACGACCGTTACTTGAAGCGGTCTGAAGAGGCTATGTCCATGTCTCCGCCTCAACGTGTTGCTTACCTCGAAGGAGCGGAGAGGGACCTCGTGTTGTTGCTGGGACGCCTGGGCCGCGGCCCACTTGGGGTCATGTTCCGGCGCAGGAAGAGCTTCCGTACCCTGCAAGAGCGCTACCTCTAGACAGGGATGGGTAGGGTACCTACGGACGCGGATCAACATCCTGTCTTCTACGCCGGCAGGTTCTTCGACGAAGTGGCGGACGCCGGCCTACTAGGGGATCACACCGTGCTAAGCGACTGGGACGTGCTCCCATCGCAGCTTTCGGCAGCGCTGGAGCGGGCGAGCGTCCTCGTCGTCCTCGACTTGTTCTCGTTCCCGTTCGAGTCTCTGACAGGGGATCTGCGGGACGTGCCCTTGGTCCTGTCGCTCCCGGCGGGCTTCGACGCCGGCTTTCTCACGACGGTGTTTGGCCGGGCTGCCTTGGCGAGGCTTGGCTTCTTCGACCGGGTCGCTGCCGCGGACGCGGGCCTATGGGGCAAACTTCGCCGCAGGTACGGCTGGACGGAGCGGCAGCGCATCGAGATCGAAGACGACCGTCCCGAAAACGCGGCGGCCGAAATATCCGCCGCGCTGGAAGCTGAGTCAGCGCTCCTCGCCAGCTTCGGAGAGGGTGACTACGAGGCGAACAGGTACTGGTCCGAGCGAGGCGATGCCCTGGCCGGCGACGCACCGGACCGGGCGATCTGCAGCGTCAACCATAGCCTGAGGTTCAATAAGGCCATACACCGGATCCAGGCGGCGGTGCTCCGTCCCCAGTTCGCGGCGGCGCGCGGGACCCAGCCCGAGGATGTCCCGTTCGACGTGCTCGAGGTGGGCGCCGGGATCGGACGCTGGGCAGCGGGCTTCGACCCGGCAAGCACGCGCTTTACCGGGGTGGATATCAGCGCTGGCATGGTCAAGGCCGCCCGCGCGAACTTCCCCGAATGCCGCTTCAACCGGCTCGGGGCGGAGTCGATCCTTCCCTACGGCGACGAGAGTTTCGACCTGGCGTTTAGCGTTACGGTTATGCACCACAATCCGACGCCGACCAAGCGCGCCCTGATCTCCGAGATGTGGCGGGTGACGAGACCGGGCGGACGGTTGATGTTCCTCGAGGACTTCGTCAGCGGCGGGTGGTCGACGATGTCGACGGTGTACCCGATGTCGGTGCTCAGGTTCGTCGAGCTGTTGGTCGAGGCGACGGCCGGTCAGGTGGTGCTCGAGCACGTCGAGTCCGTCCGTTACCCGCACGACAGCTTCACCAGGGGCGGCCTGCTAAGCGTCTCGAAGTTGGGGGTGGCGAAGACTTGGTGAGCCCGGACGAAAGGGTGTTCATAATCTCCAACGATATCGTCCCGAGTCTGGGGATGCCCGTCGCGGCCCCCGGCCTCAGGGCGTTCGGCCTCGCCGAGGGTTTGCGTGCCAACGGCGCCGAGGTAAAAACCCTTGTAGTCAAGGGGTTCGTCGACCGTCAGTGGATGCGGTTCGGAAAATCGGTGCCTCATCCGATGGGTCCTGACATCGAGGTCGTGGGGGGCTACAGGCTGCCGCGCTACCTGAAGACCCACGCTCCGGCCACGGTGATCCTCATCAACAGCAATCAGGTGGACAACCTCGGCCCTATAGCCGGCATCAAGTACGTGCTCGACTTCTTCGCGCCGAAGATGCTCGAGATGCTCTACCACCACAGCGGCGAGTACCCGGAGAAGGAGATCAGCGAGCTCAGGCAGCGCAAGGTCAGGGCCATAAAGTTGGCCGACGGCTTTATCGTGAACGGGGCTAAGAAGGTTCCGTACTTTCTCGGGTGGATGCTCCAGGCCGACAGGGACATACGAGAGCTGCCCTTCGAGGTCGTCAACATGTGCGCCCCGCTGGTTTGGTCCGGATCCTCGAGGACTGGTCCCGACTCCGGCGGTCCCGTGAGGTTCGCCGTCGCCGGCTACCTTCACTCGTGGAGTACGCTTGGGAGTTGGGTGAAGGTGATGGAGCATCATCTGGACCGGTCGGACGTGAGCCTGGACCTGATGGTGCCGTGGCACTGGAGCGTCAGCGAGTACGAGCACAAGTCGAGGAGCGACCTGGACCGGCTCGCCGGATACGGGTCGGTGACGACGCACGGTCCCATGACCTTCTCCAACTTTCAGCGGTTCCTCTCTGGCATCGACGTCGCCATAGACCTCTTCCAGCACAACCTAGAGAGAGAGTACGCGATGGTCACGCGTTCGATCATCGCCCTGGCTTGCGGGGTTCCCGTGCTACACCCGCCCTTTACGGAGGTGTCGCCCATGATCGCCGAGTACGACGCGGGGTGGCTCGTCGACCCCGAAGATACCGAGGCTCTTGAGGCCGTGATCGGGGGCATCGTCGAAGACCCCGACGGCTTGCGCCGCAAGAAAGAGAACGCGAGGAAGCTCGCCGCCGCCGTCATAGAACCAGAGGTGGCGGTCAAGCCACTGGTGCGGATGATGGAGGGCTGGTAGGTGGACGGCGCAAGGCGGATGTACTTCATGACGCCGACTTTCCGACCCGTAGGGGGGGTCGTGAAGATCCTGGACTACGTCAACCACGCCAGATCCTTTGGCTACACGCCGGTGATCGCCTGCCCCGAGCAATACAAGCCCGGGCTGCCCGTGTTCGAGATACCACGCTTCTCCGACATCTCGCCCGAGCACGGGGTCAAGTTCACCGACCTTGAGAAGGTCTCCGTCGCCCCGCACGAGCTCGCTTTTCTTTCCTGGCCCACGCACTACGAGACAATAGAGCCACGCCTGAGCCGGTGGACCCGCCACGAGCAGGTCATCTTCATCGTGCAGAACGTGCGCTGGGCCAACCCCACCTTCACCAACGGCTACGCTGTACGCCTGCTTTCACGCCCGATGGCCCGGATCATGACCAACGATGTGGTCCTCGAGTCGGTAAAGGCTTACCTGAACCCCTCCTCGATTACAGAGGTTATAGATCTGGGCAACGACTCGGACTTCTTCGCCAAGTCGAGATCGGGGGGTCTGAGTTCCCCGGTCAGGGTCGGATACACGACGTGGAAGTCCGACGTCGGTGATGAGGTCGCGGCCGAGCTCGGGGGCCCGTCGGGGTTCGAGTTTCGGGCGATCCGGAACCCTGTCAGCTGGGCCGAGTTGCGAAAGCTCTACCACTGGGCCGACGTGTTCCTCGCCACGCCGCTTGTCGAGGAGGGTTTCTACATGCCTGGCCTCGAGGCGATGGCCGCCGGGGCGGTCGTGATCTCCTCGGACGCCGGGGGAAACCGCGCGTATTGCAACTTCGGCGAGAACTGCATCGAGGTCGGCATGGACGACGCTCCCGACTACGTGCGCGCCCTCGAGGCCCTGCGCGTGGCGGACACGGGGGAGATAGAAAGGCTGCGGCGCAACGGTTACGAGACGGTCGGGCGGCACACGTTGGAGCACGAGCGGGAGCGTTTCGGGGAGTTCCTGGAACGGTTGACCGAACACCTCCGCCGGCTCGGTCCCAGGATAGAATCCAGTGGCCTTTCCTGATCCTAGCTGGCGGGGCGTCGCCCGAGCGGTAAACTTGGCGGATTCGAATCCGGTTTCGTGTAGACCGGGTAGCGGGCCACACACAAGATCGGCAGCGGGAGGATAGCAATGTACCCAGATTTCATTGGCATAGGAGCGCAGAAGGCTGGCACGACCTGGCTGCACCGCAACATAGTCGACCATCCCCGGATCTGGATACCCAGAAAAGAGATCCACTACTTCGACAGGAAGATCAACGACCGCTCAAACGCCGTAAGCAGGCTCCTGGGCAAGAGCCCCGATGACCAACGCTGGCGCAAACAGGTCAGGCGCTGGACCGCGGCCCACCTGAAGGCCTTAGACCTCGAAGGCCTTCGGTTCGTCTACAAGTTCTACATGAGGCCGTACAACGACAGGTGGTACGGCTCCATCTTCGACCAGAAAAAAGGAAAGGTGGCGGGGGAGATCACACCCGCCTACTCCGCCCTCGGGCAGGATATGGTCGCCCACGTCCACGAGGTGATGCCCGAGGCGAAGATCATCTTCCTTATGCGCAACCCTATAGAGCGCGACTGGTCGCAGACCGTTATGAGCTTCGACAAAGCCGAGAAGGGCTCCGCGGAGTCCGTGTCCGAGGAGCAGTTGCTCAAGGAGTTCAAGCGAAAGGGCCCGCGGTCGTTGACGGACTACCTCAGGACGTTGGAGACCTGGCGGCGCTTCTACCCTGAGGAGCAGATCTTCGTCGGTTTCACGGAGGATGTCCACTTCAACCCCGAAGGGTTGCTGGAGAGCGTGTACGACTTTCTTGGGGTGGACACCTCCTTCCGTCCCCGGGCCCCGGAGAAGAAGGTCCACTCCAGGTCGGCAAACACCATGCCAACACGCCTGGCCGCCTATCTGGCGAGCACTTATCAAGAAGAGCTCGCGCAACTGGAGGAGCGTTTCGGTGGATACACTTCCTTCTGGCGCTACTGCGGAACCAGGCTGGCGGAGGAAACCGTCGAAGAGGAGAAGATCCCCTATCCGCTCTGGGACTCGACGCTGTGGGACGAGTGGAGGACCTCAGAGCAAGGTTCGACAGGAGAACTCGGGCTTCAGAGCGGACCCCTGTCCTCTTTGCAGGCCGTGCGGTGAAGGGCGTCGCACAGAGAATGCCAGAGGGCGTCAAGGCTTATCTCAGGCCGCTGGCGCGCAAGAAGAAGTTCCCCGACTTCCTGATCATAGGAGCCCAGAAGGCTGGCACGACCTGGCTGCACCGCAACCTTCAGGCCCATCCCCGGGTGTGGATGCCCAAGGAGAAGGAACTCCACTACTTCGACGAAAAACTCGGGGCAAAGACCTCGCTAAGGTCCAAGCTGTGGGGAACCCGGGCCATGGACGAGCGTTGGCGCAGGCAGGTCCGGCGCCAGATCGGCAGGTACTCCAAGTTCTCCGCGCATGACATCGCCTGGGACATGAGATACTTCCTCGGCTCCTGGAACGACGCCTGGTACGCCTCCCTCTTCAACCAGGGACACGGCAAGACCGTCGGCGAGACGACGCCGGATTACTCGGTGCTGGGTCGGAAGCAGATCGCCCACGTGCGCGAGATCATGCCCGAAGCGAAGATCATCTTCCTCATGCGTAATCCTGTGGAGCGTGCCTGGTCCCAGAGCCTTATGGACGTGCGAGAACGGAACCTCGAAGACGTAACCGACGAGGAGTTTTACAGGCACTTCGAGGGCAAACGGTCGCGGCTCTTCACCGACTACCTGAGGACGCTTGAGAACTGGGGCTCGCTCTTCGATCAGAACCAGATCTTTGTCGGGTTCCTCGAAGACATCCACTTCTACCCAAACCGCCTCCTCAGGAACGTCTATAGGTTCCTCGGGGTCGACCCCTCAACCGACTACAAGGTGATAAGGCGCAAGATCCACTCAAGAGATGTCGAGACGATGCCAACGCGCCTTGCGGTGCGCCTGGCAGAGGCATACCTGCAAGATACGAAGCGGCTAGAGGAGCGCTTTGGTGGGTACGCCTCGTTCTGGCGCTACGCGGCACAGAGGCTGGTGGAGGACCCACCAGAGGGGGAGAGGATCGCCTATCCTTTGTGGGAGTCGCCTCTGTGGGAGGACTGGAAGGCGACGCTGGGCGAGGGACCTGCCCCCGGCTCGAGAGAGGCCAAGCCCCAGAGCGGACCCTTGCCCTCGGTGCGGTTGGCGCGTTGAGGGGAGTCGCTGGCAGGCTGACTTCAGGCATCAAGCGGCGTCTCGCGCCATCGAGGGGGAGATATCCCGATTTCGTCGGCATAGGGGCACAGAAGTCGGGAACGACGTGGTTGTACCGGAACCTTCGGGACCACCCAGAGATTTGGATGCCAAAGAAGGAAGTTCACTACTTCGACCAGAAGATCAACGACACCTCGTTCAAGCTTAGGGCCAAACTTCTCGGCGGGCAGCCCGAGGATCAAGCCTGGCGGCAGCAGGTCAGGTACTGGACCGGGGTGCACCTGAAGAAGTTCTCCTTTCCAGGCCTCGTGTGGGTCTACAAGTACTACATGAGGCCGCCAGACGACGGGTGGTACGCCGCGTTGTTCGGGGCGGGAGAGGGGAAGGTAACGGGTGAGATCACACCGAACTACTCGGTGCTTGACCGGGACCAGATCGCCCACGTGCACGAGATCATGCCCAAGGCCAGGATAGTCTTTCTTATGCGTAACCCCGTGGAGCGCGCGTGGTCCCAATCCGTGATGTACTTCGATAAGAGGGAAGGGCGGCGGGTGGAGGAGGTGCGGGAAGAGGAGTTTCTCGCGTTTACCGCCAGCCAGTCCTCGCTGCACACCGACTACTTGAGGACGCTTGAGAACTGGGGCTCGCTCTTCGATCAGAACCAGATCTTTGTCGGGTTCCTCGAAGACATCCACTTCTACCCAAACCGCCTCCTCAGGAACGTCTATAGGTTCCTCGGGGTCGACCCCTCAACCGACTACAAGGTGATAAGGCGCAAGATCCACTCAAGAGATGTCGAGACGATGCCAACGCGCCTTGCGGTGCGCCTGGCAGAGGCATACCTGCAAGATACGAAGCGGCTAGAGGAGCGCTTTGGTGGGTACGCCTCGTTCTGGCGCTACGCGGCACAGAGGCTGGTGGAGGACCCACCAGAGGGGGAGAGGATCGCCTATCCTTTGTGGGAGTCGCCTCTGTGGGAGGACTGGAAGGCGACGCTGGGCGAGGGACCTGCCCCCGGCTCGAGAGAGGCCAAGCCCCAGAGCGGACCCTTGCCCTCGGTGCGGTTGGTGCGTTGAGGGGAGTTGTGAGAAAGCTGCCATCAGGCATCAAGAAGCGCCTGGTGTCATCTGGGGGGAGGTACCCGGATTTCGTCGGCATAGGGGCCCAGAAGGCGGGTACAACCTGGCTGGGGCACAATCTTCAGCTTCACCCCCAGATCTGGATGCCCAAGATCAAAGAACTTCACTACTTCAACGACCGCAAAAGCGACTCGAAAAACCCGGTCTCGCGGCTCCACGGCAAGATAACGGGCGAAGGCAACACAAACCGGCGATGGCGCCGGCAGGTCAAGAGGCGCCTTCGCGACCACTGGAATAGTTTCTCTGGAGAGGAACTCCTCTGGGATGTGAACTACTACGCCGGTACGCCGGGGGACAGGTGGTACGCGTCGCTCTTCGGGCCCGGCAGGGGGAAGGTTGTAGGCGAGATCACCCCGGCCTACTCGACGCTGGAACCGCAGGTGGTGGCACGTGTCCATGAGATGATGCCGCACGCGAAGATCCTCTTCCTCATGCGCAACCCTGTAGAGCGTACCTGGTCGCAAATCGCGATGCGCTTCGGGAGGAGCAAGAAGCGGGACGTAGAGACCGTAACGCATAAGGAGCTGCGCCGGAACGCCGAACGCGAAAGGTCGAGGTCGAGGACAGACTATTTGCGGACGCTGGAGACCTGGAGCGACTTCTACCCGGCTGAGCAAATCTTCGTAGGCTTCCTCGAAGACATCCACTTCTTCCCTGGCGAGCTCCTGAGCATGGCGTACGAGTTTCTAGGTGTCGAATCCGCCTTTAGGCCGCAGGGGGTTGGCGAGAGGATCCACGCCAGGTCGGCCGGATATATGTTGGCCGAGTCAGCGGTCTACCTGTCGCGGCACTACCTTGAGGATCTCTCACGTCTGGAGGAGCGTTTCGGGGGATACGTCTCGTTCTGGAGCTACGCGGCGCAGAGGCTTGTAGAGGCCCCTCCTGAGGGGGAGAGGATTGCCTATCCCTTGTGGGAGTCGCCGTTGTGGGAGGAATGGAAGGCGACGCTTGGTGAGGGAGCAGCCCCCGGTTCGAGGGAAGCCAGGCCGCAGAGCGGCACGCTATCGTCGGTACTACAGCGGCGGTCATAATAGTTGAACCGCCTCACGGTAGCCGCAATGCTCGAAGAATGCCTTCGCATCCTCCTCGCTGACCTCGGAGATCGCCTCTCCGAGCGCCACGACGAGAGCTTCGTGGACGCCGCCCCGGCCTTGCGAAGGAGGTTCTTGATCTTCGAAAACGCCTCCTCGATCGGATTGAAGTCCGGCGAGTAGGGCGGCAGGTAGAGGACCTGTGCGCCCGCTCCCTCGATCATCTCCCTCACCCTCTCGCTCTTGTGGACGGAGAGGTTGTCCATCACTACCACCTCCCCCTCTCGGAGGGCGGGCACGAGCAGCTCCCGCAGATAGCCTTCGAACACAGCGCCGTTGGTTCCGCCCTCGACCACCATCGAAGGCCCCATCCCGGAGAAGGTCATGCTAGAGAGCAGGGTCATGTTCTTACCTCGGTTTCGCGCCACCGAGCAATACGCCCTCTCGCCCCTCGGAGAATAGGCGTAAAGCTCGTGAAGCGAAGTGTTCCGTGAAGCGAAGTGTTCGATCCCATCTCGTCCACGAACACGAGCCTTTTGGCGCAAAGCTCCTCAGAGACCATTAACCGCCACGCTGCCCTCAGGAATTCGTCGCGCTCGGAGGCGAGAGGTGATCTTTTTTTCGGCTATGACCCAGCCTCTTCACGAGCCGCCTCACCGTCGAGTCGCTCATGGACTCGCTCGTCATGCGCTCCAGGTAGCGCCGCCTTTCCGGGGCGCTCGCCGCTGGACGCTCGGCGAGGTCCGCCTCAAGCAGCCTCCTCGTGGCGTCGGTGCTCTTAGGAGGTCTGCCCGGAGGCTTCTTCGGTGCCAGCGAGTCTCCCTCCCGCTCCATCCTGGTAAGGCGTTTGACCGAGGAGAGGCTTACCCCGAACAGGCTGGCGGTCTCGTGCTTGGAGGCGCCCCGTCTCACGGCGTCGACTATCTTCCGTCTGAGGTCTTCCGAGTACGCTTTCATGCTTTCTTATGATCCCATGCGGGTCAAGGCTTTTGCTCACCGCTGTAAGCATGTCCAGGAGCGAGTAACGCGGCGCCCTTGAGAAAAGCCGACGATTATTCGGTGGAGCTCCGCTCGCCTGGACAACTATAGGTCTGGGTAAATCTCCCCGATCGCCTCGCTTGCTCTCGCGTGGGTATTCGCCTCTTCGCCCGAGATCTGACCGCGGCCCGAATCCGGCACCAGAACGATGCCGTTCGGAAACTTGGACTGGATTTCCTGCGCGCCCTCGGAACCGCTTGCCCCCTCGCACTCCACGAGTTGGTTTACGGTTTCTGCGTTCATCCGGGTTGGGGGAGTGTCTGGCTTCTGGTCGGTTCTCTTCAAGAGAACGATCGCCTGGCTGGTCCCGGTGCGCTTCTCTTTACCCAAGTGCTCCCTGTGGGCAACCTCGAACGCGCCGCTTTCCGTAAGGTACGATGCCGAACCCAGAACACCCGGATACTTGAAGCTGTGGCTCACCATCAGGTAATTCGATTCGCTCCGATCTAACTGCTCTTGCACCCCTGGCATGGATAAGGCGATGGCCTTGCAGTCCTCTTCGAGCGAGAACCAAATCGTGGGTTTGGTTGGCGAGGCGGCGACAGCTTCGCTAGGTACGCAGCCTTCGGTGGTGGGGTTACGCAACCCTACACCGCAATCGAGCTCTAAGGGCACCCATCCGTGCTTGCCCCCGTCCAGGAAAACCTGGTAGTTCGAATACACTTCTAGGAGCAGAATGTTCTCCCCTGCGGGAACGTTTCTGGCCGTCCACCGATCCATCTTGCGTATTCCTCGCAGCGCTCTCACGTTCTCCGCATTGACCCTGCTTGTCCTGTCCAACAAGGTCCAGCTATTGGGTTCCCCGAGAAGAAGACGAACCTGTCCTATAGCTGACAGGAGCAGGAAGACACCGAGCGAGACAGCCACCGCGCCCGTCAACCATCGTGGGAGTTCCCGGCTCCGCGCAGCTATGGCGCAAACTTCCACAGCGAACGCGCCGAGCGCGCAGAGCAAGAGCGTCTGGACGGTAAGAAACTGGCGCAGGCTGAAGCCTTCTACGGTTACCAGCAAACATACTGGGACCTGAACGACGAGGGCGACCGCGTAGAATTGCCATATTGCGTTACCTCGTATCGCCTTCCACGCTGTGTAACCAACAGCGATCACAAGAAGAGGCCACAGAGGCGTGTAGCCTGCCAGATTATCTACGATGTAGCGACCCACGACGTCGAGAGAAGAATCCTTCAACGCAGCGCTGGTGGTAAGTAGTAGTCCAGACAAAACGATAGTCCACACGATAGTCAGCGACCAACCGGTCCACCGGCGCCGGGATGCGCTTGCCAGGAATCGAGCGGGCAAGCCAGAGAAGTACAACCCAACTGTGAGGCCGAAGATCATCAAAACGGTCGCCAGCGCTGGGATCCGAAACCCGGCGGGCAGGCTACCTACTAGATACACCTCACCGCCCATAAACCAGACCCAGGCCCACCAGGGCAAGCATACCAGCGTTACGCCAAGATAGTGCCAGAAGATCCCGCGCAGACTCCACCCAAGGAACAACGCTGCGAGCACGGCGATGGGGAGGTTCGTAAACGCTGTTTCCTTCGTCAGTATCGCGGCGCCCAGAAGCAGGCCCGAGAGTAACGCGATGAAAGCGTTGCCCGTTTGTACGGATAAAAGCAACGTCAGCAACGCGAGCAAATAGAACGTAAGCAACGCGGCATCGATGTTAAATGCTTCTATCGTCGTGGCCGTGTAGCTAAACAGCGTGACCAACGCTGCAGCGAGTAGCCCTGTACCGGGTCCGGAAATCCTCTTCATCAGTAGATATGCCAGTAATGGGTTCGCCAGCGCAAGTAACCTTACGCCCAACGCCAGGCTCTCCGGGTCACGACCGAAAAAAACCATCAAGGTGCCGATCAAGGCGGGGAATACGGGGCCGCGCCCTAACTGCGGATCGCCATTCCAGTGTGTGTAGCCCTGACCCGAGATGAGGTTCGAAGCCAGCATCAAGTACTCTGCGCTATCTATGAAAATCGTCCAATGGCGTCCGAACCAGATGAGCGGTGGTATCGAGAAGGTCAGAATGAGGAGAATACTTGCGAGACCCTTCGAACCGGAAGGGTAATATGCAACCCTGGACACAAAATACCCGAGAGCTTGCACCCTTGGCGAATGCAACTCAGTACTCCGACCCCTTCATCTAGTAGCGGACATCGATATCAGTTAATTTCCCCACGCGAGCAGTGTACAGTAGATTAGGGTTGCTCTTCTCAAATTGACTTACAATGGTTGGCCAACGTCGTTTCGTGGAGGATGCCGGCTAGCATATGAGCAGATCGAATCGAACCAACATAGTCCTGACTGGCTTGCCAAGGTCTGGTACCACCCTAACTTGCAACTTGCTGAATAAACTACCGAATACGGTGGCGCTACACGAGCCCATCGCGCCGGGCAAATTCGCCGGCCTCGAGGGTGAGGATGCCATACTCGATGAAGCCGAACGGTTCTTCACGAGGATGCGGCGGATGGCGTTAGAGCAGGGTAAGGTCATCTCGAAACATGTAGACGGGGAAGTTCCTGCCAACTCGTACAGGCAGGTAAAGTCTAAGAACGGCCTGCGTTCCCCGAAAGCCGAAAAGGGGAAGAAGAAAGGCAAAATCGTCGTACGGAAGGATCTCGGAGAGGACTTTCTGCTGATCATCAAGTCTCCCGCAATGTTCAGCGCATTGCTCCCCACCCTGGTGAAGCGATTTCCTGCTTACGCGATCATTCGCAACCCCCTTTCGATTCTGGCTTCGTGGAATAGCATAGATCATAATCTACGGGGCGGGCATGCTCCGGCCGCAGAGCGGTACGACGAGAGGTTGCGGGGGGTGCTGGCGTCGATGACAGACAGTACGGAAAGACAGCTGCATCTACTTTCGTGGTGGTACGGACGGTTCCACCGGGAGTTGCCTGCTAGCTCCATTCTGCGCTACGAGAATATCGTAGATTCCAGTGGCAGGGCGCTCTCCGCCATAACACCGGCTGCGAAGGCGCTGCACGAGGCGCTCTCCAGCCAAAACCTCAATGCCGCCTACGGCCGCGCGCAGATGCGTGAGCTCGGAACCCGGCTGCTGGACACGGATGGCGCCTACTGGCGCTTCTATACTCGCGAGAGCGTGGAGAGGCTAATCGAAGAGATGGCGTAAGGAGAATCGCGAGCGTGGTACGCAACAACCTTTGCTTCTCCGAGGGTACGAGGCGAAACGTGCCCAGCGTCGCCGCTCAGCTTGCGGGTTTGACGGCCTCGCCGGTGCCGAGCAACCGACTCGAGTGATTCTTGGCCTGCACAGCTACGTATGGTTTGGTGGTGCGCACCACGATCGTTGTATCGAAGCCGTCTCGGGGAGCGGATCTTACAGATATCACCTTGTCGGTGGGCGAAGCCTGCTGGCATTCACCAGGCGGACATCGTGCTTGGTGGCTACTGTAGGGCTTTCGCTTGGATGCGCGGACCACGAAAAACGAAACGCTCGATAGGATCGACCCTAGAGGAGGTGCTAGCAAGAGTCATATTTTGCCCGATTCCCTAGGCGAGCGGACGCAGCGATCATTCACCCGGATTCGGTATCACTCTTTCCTTTCTCGTCTCATAGCGGAGCACATCAAAGGTTGAGCCATCCTGGTTTCCTGCCGGTGTCCGACCGCCGGATCTCCGTGCTAGGAGATCTCCGTCAGCAGATCCTCTACGCTCTCTCTGGTATAGAAGTGCCAGTAGGCGCCCTCTCTCTGAAGCAAACTTTCCCCGACCTCCAGTACCATCTCCCGGTTGTAGAGGGGGTTCAGGTTCTTGCTCTCAAGAGGCTCGTCCAACTCTTCCGCGGCGGGGACGATAGCTTGGAGCGCCCTGCCTCTTGAATCAATAATGTCCTCGTAGCGGATGATATTCGCTTCGGGCAGCTCTCGACGGTAGATCTCGCAGGCCCAATCGAGCATCTCGAGCTTCCATTCGAACGTGCCAGCGGCCACGGATGCCATCCGGCCCTTGAGTTCCTCGTCGAACATGCTCGCAGAGTTGCCCCTCCGCGAAGATGGGATACGGGGCGGTTGCGTCTCGCCGTCTGCCGGCTCTTCCGGCCGCTTCCCGATGCTCGAACGCGAAGCTATGACCGAGAGAGGATTGCGTACTATGGCGTAGCACCGGAAGCGATGCTTGAGTTGGGGCAGCAGGGCGGTGAACATACCGGGATGCTTCATTACCAGATCGAAGCCCGCCGTGACCTCTTTGTATATCGAGACCTCGCCCTTCTCCAGCAGTGACTCCCTCTCGCCCATCGCATTGGGCTCGCCGTAGGTGGAGTCGGTGATCTTGCCGCCGATATGTTTGGAGACGGCCTTTCTGTCGGTACGCACCTTCCTTCGCGTCCGGCGGTAGAATTTCTCGATGTGGTCGCAGACGGCGTCTTTGTCCGGCATGAACCTGTAGAGGTTGCCTGGCGTCATGGGCTCGTCCAGGGCAATTGTATTTCGTGCCTTGCTTAGAAGGTAGACCGACAGGGTGGTGCCGCTACGGGCTGGACCGGTCAGTACGATGTTGCGACGGTTTTTCGCGCCACTGCTCCTCTCTTGGTCGGACGATAATCGAACGTTGCACAGTATAGGGGTCGGTATTCCGGGTTTCTATCGACCTCAGATGCGTCGCCTGGGGCTGTGTCATGGGCGACGCCGAGAAGCAGGCACAAGATATCGACGCTTTCAGACGTGTCCGCCCGGTATACGCGTTTCACCCTTTACCGCGGTATGATCCGCCGGTCTCACAAGAGAGGGCAGGGGTTGCCGACTTTCGTTAACCTATCAGAAATGGACGATAGGGGATGAGGAGGACCATTTCAGTGCTGGCCTCGGGGGCGTTAGCCGTGGCGCTGATATTTCTTGGTTACTATGTTGTGTCCCTCTATGACACTAACAGGACGCGAGTCAAGCCCGCTTCGACCGAACCCAACATAATCTTCGTAATGACCGACGACATGCCCAAGCGGCGATGGACGACCATGCCCACGCTCAGGAGTCATGTGGGAGCGGAGGGAGCGAGGTTCACGAACACCTACGTTACCCAGAGCCTGTGTTGTCCTTCGAGGGCCACGGTTCTTACCGGCAAGTACCCGCACAATCACGGCATAACCGGCAACCAGGCGCCGAGTGGCGGCGAAGCGGAGTTCAGAAGCACCGGGCAGGATGAAGACACCGTCGCCACCAGGGTGCGCGCTGCGGGCTACCGTACCGCCCTCGTCGGCAAGTACATGAACGGCTACACGGGGGAGTACGTTCCACCCGGATGGTCCTACTGGTATGCCCAGGTGGGTAAGAGTAGCGTTAACTATAACGGTGTTGTAGCGGACTTTTCGGGACCGTTTCCGGCGAACATCGCGGACAGGGCCCACGCCTTCCTGGATCGTGCGACGGATCAGGCACAAGATCCGCCCTTCATGCTCTTCTACTGGACCACCCAGCCACACCTGCCCACGAATATACCCCGTGGCTATCGCGACCTGTTCGAGAACGCCAGTCTTCCGCGTGCCCCCTCGTTCAACGAGGTCGACGTCTCGGACAAGCCCGCTTACATACAGAACCTGCCAACCCTCAGTAGAGACCGGATAGATCGGCTGGAAACCGGCCACAAGACCCAACTCAAAACCCTGGCACACGTCGACGATACCTTGAAAAACATGCTCGGCATGCTCAGGAGTCGGGGTGAGTTGGCGAACACGTACATAGTGTTCGCCACCGATAACGGGGTACACATGGGTCAACATCGCTACCTAATACCAAGGGGATCGAAGTCCACCCCGTATGAGGAGGCCGCCTCGACGCCGCTCATTATCCGCGGCCCCGGCGTGCCCCGCGGCGTGGTGAGGCCCCAGCTCGTCGCCAACAATGACTTCTCGGCCACCTTCGCGTCCTGGGCCGGCGCTGCGCCTCCGGAGGGTGGCGACGGCAGGTCCCTGGATCCACTTCTCTCTGCGACAGCACCATCCGCCTGGAGAACGGGTCTGCTAAACGACCGTCACCTCATAGAGCCCGACGACTCACCCGCACCCAACTACGAAGCCCTCTTCACCGCGAGCGGCGAGCGCTACGTTGAGTACGCCACGGACGAGAAGGAGCTCTACGACGTTCGGAGTGATCCCTACGAGCTCACCAACGACTACGATCCCGACGCGCCGCCGTCTGATCTGGCTTCCCGTCTGCGAGCGCTAGCGGGTTGTGCCGGAGATACCTGCCGCGCGGCCGAAAACGGACTGTAGCAGGCTCAGGTCACTGGCTGGGCCGCTCAGCCCTTGGGTTTGATCGCTTCGCTGGCAGCGAGCACCCGACCAGCGTCGTCCTCAGCCCGCACAGCCACGTACGGTTCATCTGTGCGGACCGCGATCGCCGTCTCGAAGCCCTCCCACGGGACGGATCCGACAGGCTCGAGCCGGTCCGGACCGGAACCTGCGAGAACCCGCCAGGTGTCCACCTCCGTGGCCCCGTTCCAACTAGCGTAGATCTTCACCTCGTCCTCGGCACCCTTCTCGGCTGCGATGGCGGGATCCTCGCCCGGGCGTCCGCTCCACGGGAGGCGGAAGGCCCGGTAGGACTGGGTCTCACCCGAGAACTGCAAGTCGAAGAGGAGCTTGCCGTCTTTGCTGTATTCTGAGACGAACGGTTCGGTGCCCCAGCCGATGAGCACGTTGCCGTTGGGTAGCACCTGCATGTTGCCCTGGGAGGTGGAGAGCAGCTCTTCCGGGTGGGTGTACTCCCGCACCAGCGTGGCCTTCATCTCATCCGTGTCGAGGTCTACCGCGATCCCGCGCGACTGCTCATGCACCTGGGGCGAGGCCCCGTTGTCGAAGATGGTGATGGTGCCGTCGCTCTGGCGGCGGGCGTCGTGCTGGTAGGCGGCCCTGGTGCCAGCCCCCATTTCGAAGTCGCTCTGTTTGCCCCCGAGGCGCCACAGGACCTCACCCGTCTCCCGGTTCACCTTGTAGACTGCCCAGGTTCCCTTGGCGTCGATAAGAAAATTGCCGTCATAGTCGACGTCTATGGAGTTGATGTGGAAGTAGTCCAGGGGCTCCTCGGGATCTTCCGGTACCCCACGGTAAGATTCGTCGACGCCGACGTGATCGAGGCTATGCCACTCGAAGAGGACCTCCCCGGTCTCGATATCCAACTCCTGGGCTACCCCGTCCCAAACCGGCCCGTCTTTCGGTCCGCCGATGGGGGAGAGGTCCGTCCGGGTCTCGGCGTAGATTGTCAGAAGCGCGGTGTCCTGCGGCGTGATCGAGAACTCGTGCAGGTCGCCCCTGTAACCGTTGCCCGCCTCGATCCGCGCAATCTCCCTGTAAGAGTTGTCGAAGATCACGTACTCGCCGACGCCGTGCCCGGCCACGATGCCGCCCTCCCACCAGGTGAGCACCGGCTCGCCCTTGTAGGCCTGGACCTTGAAGTCCGTCGCGTACCTGTCCTTGCTAAACCAGACGAGGTGCCCCTGGTTGTCCACGATCATGAGCCCGTCCTGTCCCTCGCCCTTCTTCACGGCGACGAAGATGTAGCCGGGGGCCGTATCTTGCGCCCGCACGTTCACCTCGACGGAGGGCGGTGTGAGATCCGGGCGCGAGCGGAAGCTCTGTGTTGTCCCCGCTTGCCCAGAGGAGGCGATCGTCGAGATCCAATCGGCCGGTTTGCATCCCAGCGCGTTTAGCAGGACCGCCCCCACGGCTCCGGCGCCCGCAGCCTTGAGGAAGGTCCTTCGTGTGTGCCTCACGCTCAGGTCTTGTCTTCCCGGTTCATCGAGCTTTCTATCTGGTTGACCACACGGCACCATGTAGGACTAAAGCAAAACGGGACAAGAGTAATTCGTCGGTGCGCCGAAAGCAAGTCAGCCTCCACGCTCGCCGGCCCGTCGCGTCCCGGACTATTGTGACGTCAGGGTATGGAATCCTTGCCTGGCTTCGAGGGGTTCTCAAGGGTTTCACGCGCGCCCGTCGTTGGTCGCCGCGCTGAAGGGTGGGCGGCAAACGTTTAAGATGTGATGTTATGCCCGGGGGTCAGGATTGAGAGCGTTGCAGGGGGTTGTCGTGCCTCTGGCTTTGATGCTGTTTCTCGCCTTAGGCTGTGACGCTGGCGACGCCGACAGAAATACGGGCCCCACTGGCGCCAACTCCTCCGCGCGCTCCGCCGAGGCGACCCGGGCGCGGTCCTCAGACGGCAGGCCGAACATCGTGTTCGTGATGACCGACGACATGGACGAGAAGATGCTGTCGCGGATGCCCACCGTCCGTTCGCGCTTGATGGACGAAGGCATCACCTTCGGCAACGCCTTCGTTACGCAGTCTCTGTGTTGTCCTTCGCGGGCGGCGGCCCTGCGGGGCCAGTATTCCCACAACCACTCCATAATGACGAACGACCTTCCCGAAGGCGGCGAGATGCTCTTCCGCAGGCGCGGGCTCGACGAGTCGACTTTCGCCACGTGGTTGCAAGACTCCGGGTACTATACCGGTCTGGTCGGCAAGTACCTCAACAACACAAATGGTGACTACGTACCTCCGGGCTGGGACGAGTGGGACGGCATGGCAGGCTCGGCCAAGGACCGCGACATCAACCACGACGGAGACATTCGTAACTACCCCCGTACGACGCTCATGACCAAAGTGTACAAAGACGAGAGCCTGGATTTCCTGCGGCGGGCGACCGACGAAGCCTCCGATCCTCCGTTCATGCTCTGGGCGGGTACCTACGCGCCTCACCTGCCGGCCAAATACGCCGACCGCGACGCCGATCTGTACACGGACACGCCGCTCCCCAAACCACCGTCCTTCAACGAGAAGGACGTCTCGGACAAGCCAGAGTGGATCCGCAAAGCAGCCAGGCTGACGCCGCGCGAGGTCGAGACCCTGGAGGAGCAGCACCGGGATCGGTTGCGGTCGCTCAGGGAAGTGGACGAGATGGTGGACGACATCCTGAGCCTGCTCGAGAAGCGGGGCGAACTGGGCAATACGTACGTGGTGTTCACGACGGACAACGGGCTGCAAACAGGACAGCACCGGCTGCTCAAGAAGGCCACGCCCTACGAGGAGGCGGCCGGGGTGCCGCTAGTCATCAGGGGACCCGGCGTGCCCGCCGGGGTGGTGCGGGATCAGCTGGTGATCAACAACGATTTCGCGCCCACCTTTGCCGATTGGGCCGACACGGGCACCCCAGGCTTCGTCGACGGCCGGAGCTTCGCGCCGCTCCTGGGGCGGGACCCGCCGACCGGCTCCGGTTGGCGAAGGGCTATCCTCAACGAGCAGGACCAGAGGAAACGTTTCCACATCCCCGACTACGAGTCCGTCCGGACCAGGACTCATCTATACGTGCGGTGGAAGACCGGAGAGCGGGAACTCTACGACCTGCAAGTAGACCCCTACGAGCTCGAGAGCATCAACAAGACTGCAAGCCCGTTAGAGGTCGCGCGATTGAAGACACGCCTACAGTTGCTCAGCAACTGCCGGGGTTCGGCGTGCAGGGCAGCCGAAGGGCCCTGATGTGGAGCCCCGCCAGTTGATAACCCGTCGAATATTCTGGTAGTTTGACCAGGGTGGTCCCCTCGATCTATAGGCTAAGGAGGTCTTCGCGTGCGTCTTAAGGAAACCTCGGCCCTTGCCCTGGTGCTCCCGATTTTGCTCTCCTTGCTGCTCGTCGGCTGCGGCGGCGGTAGCGACCAATCGGGCGGCGGCCAGGAGCAAGAACAGGGAGGGAAGGCCGCAGAAAAGGCAGCAGGGGAGGCCGCCAAGAAGGAGCCGCTTCAGAGGAAGGTGGCCATAGGAACGGTAAGGGCCTTCAAAGACGACAAGAGCAGGCTCTCCCTGCGCCCCGCGGCGAACGCCCAGAGCAAGAAACCGCTCGGTTTCAAGGTCAGGAAGAACGCCCAGATCACGCTCGGCGGGGAGAAGGCTGAGCCAGGAGATATAAAGGAAGGCCAGCAGGCGCAGGTCACCTACGTCGTCAAGAACGAGGTGAACCGGGCTATCATCGTGCATCTGTTCGAGCCGAACGAGCAACCCTCCGGCGAAGACGAGACGAGAGAGCAGCCCTCCGAGGGAGGCGAGAAGTCCGGCTAGGGACAAACTTCAGGCACGCGTAGATGTCCCACCCGCCCCCGGTGCCGAAATGAAGGTGCTTCTGACGGGCTCCACCGGGCTGCTCGGCGGTGAGCTACTACGGCTGCTGCTTGCCGAAAACCACGAAGTCCGCTGCCTCCTTCGCCACAACAGCCCGAACGCCGCCCGGCTCGACGGGGAGAGGGTCGAGGTATTCCGAGGCGACGCGGGAGACGAGGAGGACCTTGTCGGGGCGTTGGGTGGTACGGACGCCCTCCTGCACGTCGCTGGGATCGAACACTCTCCCGCCGTCGTGCGGGCCTCCCGCCGGGCCGGCCTCGGGCGGCTCGTGGTAGTTGGCAGCACGAGTGTCCACTCGGCCTACGCCTTCCGCTCAGGTCCAAAGCTACAAATGGAAGATGTGGTGCGCTCGTGCGGGCTCCCTTGGACGATAGTGCGCCCGACTATGATCTACGGCTCCGAGCGCGACAGGAACGTGCACCGCCTACTTCGCTTCCTCGACCGCTGGCCCGTGTTCCCGATGTTCGGCCCGGGCACCAACCTCTGGCAGCCCGTCTACCACGAAGACTGCGCGAGGGGTGTGCTGGAAGCCCTGAAGCGCCCCGACGCCATACGCCACAGCTACGACCTGCCAGGCGCGGAACCCCTCTCGTACCTGGATCTGGTGAAGACAGCAGCCACGGCTCTGGGCAGGGAGCCCCGCGTTGTCAGACTACCCATAGAACCCGTTCGCCGGGCCCTCGTCGCAACAGAGAGGCTGCGCCTACCCCTGCCGATCGACTCCGGCCAGGTTGCGAGGCTGCGCGAAGATAAAGCCTACCCGTACGAGAAAGCTAGACGCGACCTCGGCTACGCGCCCCGCCCTTTTCGCGAGGGCGTGCTAATGGAGGTGGCCCGCCTGCGTAAGGTCGGGATGCTTAGTTTATAAAGTGCTACCCTGAAAATGTGTAGCACGAGAGGAGCAGGCATGGCCAACCTGACGATCACGGTAGACGGGGAGACGGTAAAGCGGGCGAGGATGCTGGCGCTCGAGGAGGGTACCTCGGTGAACGCCGTGTTGCGTGATTATTTGGAGGATTACTCTGGCGTAAGGCGGGAGCGACGGGAGGCGGGACGTAGGCTACTGGAGTTGTCCAGAAACTCGAAAGCAGGCAGTGGCGGTAGGGGACTCCCCAAGAGGGAAGAGTTATACGACAGGCTCATCATGAGGAACCGGCCGGAAGGGCCGCTCTAGGCGGCGCCGTGCCTCCGTTTTTCGACACCAACATCCTCGTCTATCTTGTCGACGAAGACGAGCCTAAGAAGCAGGAGGTTGCTCGCGGCCTGGTACAAGAATACTTGATTGAAGGCAAAGGTATGATCTCGGTCCAGGTACTCAGGGAGTTCTACTCCGCAGCAAGGAAGTTGCGCCATCCGTTGTCCGAGGAGAGGGTAAGCGAAGCGGTTAGAGATTTTGCCAGGTTACCGCCACTCGCCGAGGACGCGCGAATGGTGCTCCGGGCCGTCGACCGGACCAGAGAGATTTCTATCTCCTCCTGGGACGCCTTGATCGTCGAGGCCGCGCTTAAGGCCGGCGCCGACCGTTTGTTTACCGAAGGTTTGCAGCACGGCCAGGTTATCGAAGGCATGCGGGTTGAGAACCCGTTCCTGTAAAGTGCCGGGGCTCTTGTGAGCGTCATCGTCGCAGGTGGCGTAGCGTTCCTGGTCGCGGGTGCACTCGTGCCCTTGCTCGTGAGGTTCGCCGTCGGACGGAACCTGCTCGACGTACCCAACCTCCGCAGCTCGCACGAGGTCCCCACCCCGAGGCTTGGTGGGGTGGCGATTTTCCTGGGGACGCTCGCTGGCGCAGTGCTCCTTCGCTCGGAGGGTATGTTACCTCTGCTCTCGGCGGCGGCTATCGTCTGGGCCGTCGGTCTCGCGGACGACCTCTCCAACCTCCACTTCGGCGTCAAGGCCGTTTTCCAGGCGCTGGCTGCCGCCGGCCTTCTGCTCTACTATCCGCCGACGGTCCTCTCGGCAGCCCCCGGGGTACTCGGGATCGTGGTCTTCGTCGTCGCGGTCTTCTGGATCGTATCCCTCAGCAACGCCTTCAACTTCATGGACGGCATAGACGGTTTCACCGGAGGCGTCGCGCTCGTAAACGCGCTCTTTCTCGTGGCGCTCGTCGGGGCCGCTGGGGGTTTCCTGCCGGCCCTGATCGGGGCCAGCGCAGGGTTCTTGATCTGGAACATAAGCCCCGCGTCTATCTTCGTCGGGGACTCTGGAGCCTACTTCCTCGGCTTCACCCTGGCCGCGGTGTCGCTCTACACGCCCGCGCTCTCAGGCCAGCAGTGGACACCACTCGGTTTTCTGGCCTGCGTCGTGGTCTTTACGCCATACCTTTTCGACACCGGATACACCCTGGTCCGGCGCCTGAGAGGCGGGGCCGGAAAGAACATCTTCCTGGCCCATAGGGAGCATATCTACCAGCGCATAACACCCACCACGGGCATGCACAGGCGCACGAGCAACCTCTACTATGGGATGAGCGTCATTGCGGGTTTCGCCGCGCTGCTGGTCGCTAGGGGAGGCGCAGCGTCCGTTGCCGGCATCGTACTCGCGCTGGCGTGCTGCGCCCTTCTCGCCGCATTACCAAAGCTTGTTAGCTAACCAGCACGCTTCGGCCAACGCCTCCGCTCGGCGGCTTGTCAGCCTTCAGCCAGTCGTCCTGATGCGCCGCCATGAGCATAGAACCAGACCGCCGCCGGCAACGGTACCTCGTGCGACGCAGATCGAGGCCGGAACCAAAAGCTGGTGGCAAACTGCGGAGCCCGCCAGGGCCGAGCGTGCCAAAAACTGGTCTATTCCCCCAACAAAAGTTAATATATAGGCTTATGTGGATCTTTCAGAGGATGGGGGAGACGCTCCTTGGCCTTGTAGACCGGCTGCAGAGGGCCTTCCATCGTTCGCCGCCGGCGTTCAGGCGCGGGGCGGCAATGCTCGTCGACGCCCTCATCGTTATCGAGTCGTTCGCGGTGGTACTCGTAGTTCGGATGGCTGGGAACATCGAGGGCGCGAACCAGAGCTGGCCTTACTTCTGGCCGTTCGCGATATTCTCGGCGATCGCGTTCGTGCTGCTCCTGAACGAGAGCGGCGTCTACAGGAGTATTCTCAGGTATACGGGCATCTATCAGGGCGTACAGGTGTTGAGCGCGACGGCCATAGCGGCCGGCGGACTCTTCCTGGCGGTGTTCTGCGTGGGCCCCTACGGGTTCGGGATCACGGATGGAAACCCAGCTCCGCTCTCCGTGCCGCTGCTCGGCTCGGTTCTCGCCTACGTTCAGCTCGTCGCCGTACGGCTCTACCCGCGCGTTTTCTACGAGCTTTCTTTGAGGGAGGTTGGACGCAGAACCCGCGTAGTCATCGTGGGAATGGGGGAGGCGGGCGTGGCGCTCGCCGGGCAAATCTGGCGTACGGCGGCTTCCGAGACGCAGGTCGTCGGCTTCGTCAGCGACTCGCGTGCGGAGGTCGGCAGGCGCATCGAGAGCGCACCGGTTCTCGGGGTCGTTGAGGACCTAAACGACCTCATCGTCCAGCACGGTGTAGACCAGGTCATCATCGCCAAGCCGCAGGCCAGCAGGGAAGAGATGGATTGGATCTGGCGCACCTCCATCCGGGCTTCGGCCGAGGTGAAGGTGATGCCGGACCTCGGGGAGTTCCTGGCAGAAGGCGCCATCAAGCTGCGCGAGCTCCAGATCGAAGACCTCCTCGGGCGCGAGCCCGTGGACATAGACCTCGATGCGCTCTCCGGCTACATCAACGGCAAGCGGGTCCTCGTTACCGGTGCCGGGGGTTCTATCGGCAGTGAGCTCTCCCGCCAGATCTCACGCCTCGGGCCGGCAAAGCTGATCCTGCTCGACCACGATGAGAGCGGCCTCTACTACCTGAACACAGAGCTGAGGCGCGAGGACTTCCACGACGCCGAGGCGTTGGTTGGCGACGTTACCCAGGTAGAGCGCGTCAGCTTCGCCTTCGAGACCTTCAAGCCACAGCTCGTCTTCCACGCTGCCGCATACAAGCATGTCCCCATGATGGAGTTGCAGGCGACCGAGGCCGTCGTCAACAATGTCCTGGGCACCCTCAACGTCGCCCGCGCCGCCGGTGCCTACGGGACGAGCAAGTTCATTAACGTCTCGACCGACAAGGCCGTGAACCCCGTAAACGTGATGGGCGCGACCAAGCGCCTGGCCGAGATGGTCGTCAAGAACCTCTCGACAGAGTACCCCGAGACCGTCTACGCCTCGGTCCGCTTCGGGAACGTGCTCGGCAGCCGTGGCTCCGTAGTCCCGACCTTCCGCCAGCAGATTGAGGCTGGCGGCCCCGTGACGGTCACGCACCCCGATATGATCCGGTACTTCATGACCATCCCAGAGGCGGTGTCCTTGATCCTGCAGGCTGGGGCGATGGCCGAAGGATATGGAACCTACGTCCTGGAGATGGGTCGTCCCGTCGCGATCACCGATCTGGCGAAGAAGATGATCGAGATAATGGGCGCTCCTAACGTGAAGGTCAAATTCGTCGGCCTGCGTCCCGGCGAGAAACTCAGGGAGGAACTCTTCGAGGAGGGGGAGGAGCGCGCGTCGACCGGCCACCAGATGGTCTTCAAGCTCTCCTCGGAGAACATGACCCCGCCGGGCGACTCAAACCTCGCCGAACTGGTCGATGCCATGGTGCTCCACGCCCGCGGCCAGGAGGCCGGAAGATCCCTCGGATACTTGCGCAAAGCCGTCCCAAATTACTCGGCCGGAGACCTGCCGGATGTCAGCGAGAGCAGGCTCGATTACCCTTTGTAGGTTTCAGGCTTCAGGAAAGCCTAGGGAAGCGATACTCAACAGAGATTACGCTACGGCGCCGGAAGGCGTTCCGTGCAACCAGCGGTAGATGCGAGATGAGCACAACAAACCTGAAGCCTATCGGCGTGTCGCCCTGCGCCCTCTGATACCTAGATACGCCAGATAGACGCCTATGGAGAGGCCGATCACGACGAGGGAGAAGTGGATGGCTGGCGCAACTAGCGTTCCCTCGCGGAGCTGGCTGAAGAAGGTGAACAACCTGGTTCCCCAGGTGAGAAGCATGTAGATGCCGATCACAAGAAGGAAGGTCGCGTTGAGCCTACTAAGTTTCACCTTGTGCCTGAGTGTAGCAGAAGGGCCCTCCTCGAACTAGCAACATAAAGGGGCAAAGGTTATACTAGCTGTAATAGTTGGACGAAGTTTGTAACAGTAAATATCTGGTGTATAGAGTGTTCGGAGGGAAGGATCTTGGCTGAATTAAAGCAGCGCAATCTCGACGAGGTAAGGGCTCTCAGCAGGGACGAGGCGGTCGAGATCATGCGCCAGGCCGGCATCGTCGGGGCTGGTGGCGGCGGTTTCCCGTGCTACTTCAAGTGGAAGAACCCGCAGCCGAACCTGATCGTGAACTGCACCGAGTCCGAACCCGGGTACTGGGCCGACAAGATGCTCCACAGGGAGTACTTCGACGAGTTCCTGACGCTCTTCGACGCGATGAAGACCATTTTCGGGATCGAGAACGTCATAATGGGCGTGCACTTCAAGGACGAGGAGTGGTTCTCCCGCTACGACGAGGGCGCGAACGGTCTTTACGAGGTCGTCCATGTGCCGGACAAGTACTCGATGGGCGAGGAGAAGACGCTCATCAAGAACATATTCAAAGAGAACAAGGAGAAGTGGGTGCCGCGTCGGGTCGAGTTACCAGACGGGGGCAAGCGCCCCGGCCTGCCGCTCGACTCCGGTCACATCGTCAACAACACCGAGACGCTCCTCAACATCTACAATGCGTTCTTCCTCGGCAAGCCGGTGACGACCAAGTACCTGCAGGTCTTCGGCCCCGACCTCGAGCTCAAGCTCTTCGAGGCGCCGCTCGGGTCTTCGGCCACGGAACTGATAAAGCTTGCCGGCCTGGACGTCGAGGCCGAGGCGGGTAACCTCTCGGTGATCGATGGTGGCCCTTACTTGAACGAGATGGGAATAGAATCGCTCGGCGATGGGGACGCCTACGTGCGGCGCACCACCAACGGCTTCCTCGTCATCCCCAAGGGAGTGGCTTCCAAGGAATATGCGGCCATCAAGACCAGTCGTCCCGATGGCGTCATCTCGCTGGTCGGCAAGGTGAGCGGCGTAAGCATCCCACTCGGTGGCCGGTTCCTCAATCCAGCGACCGCGCTCGTCTCCGAGGGGGACGAGGTTTCCTTCGGGCAGAAGATCGGCGAGCCCGTCGACGAGGGCTTCTCCATCGGCGTGTGGTCGGGTATGGACGGAGCCATCACCGCCATCGAGGAGGACGTCGTCCAGATCTCCGGCGGCGCAATGCCCCTAGAAGAGGCCGAGGCCGAGACGGAGGCCGAAGCGACTAGATAGCTTTCGTCGAGGCGCAAGGGGGAGATGATAGAAGATCTGAAGCGGCGCAAGGCGTACAGTGTGGCCATGGCGAGTGTGGTGGCCGCCGCCGCGCCGAAGAGGTAACCGGCGCCGACTGCCATGCCTATGGCGCTTGCGGCCCAGAGGCTCGCCGCGGTGGTCAGGCCCCTCACGTCCCTGCCCTGTCTAATGATGGCACCAGCACCCAGAAAGCCGACGCCGGCGACGATCTGGGCCGCGATCCTGGTCGGGTCGAACTGTAGGCCACCGCCTCCGAGCGTCGCCCGCGTGAACGGCTCGAAGCCGTAGGCCGAGACGAGGGTAAAGAGGGCCGCGCCGAGGCCGAGCAGAATGTGCGTCCTGAACCCGGCCGGCTGATCCCGGACCTCCCGCTCGAAACCTATCGCTCCACACAACACGGATGCTAGAAGGAGACGTAGCGCGACTTCCCATAGAGGGATCGTCAGTTCGGCCATGCGGACCTCCCCGGCGCCTCGATTGCTTCCGGCACGCTCAAGAGCTCCCGGTCTTCGGGGTCCCCCTCGAAGAGGGAAACGGTATACCCTCCGTAGCGCCGTACCATGCCCGGCTGATCGTCCACCACGAAATCCACGCTTACCGGCGGAGGGACGGATTTACCAAAGCAGCCGAACACTAGATCATCTACACCGAGGAGCCTCGCCGCGCTCGCCGCGTAGGCACCGCCTCCACTCGACCACAGGTAGACGCGATGGCCCATCTCCGAGAGCCGCAAGAACACCTCGCGGGCGTGAGGCCGGGGCCGTCCGCCAGAGACCAGGGTGCCCTGGATGTCGAAGAAAACGTTCATCTTGAGGCTACAGGCATCAGGTAAGGGCTTACCTGAACGCAATGCTTACGCGACAGCATGCCGCTTGAAGCCCCTGAAGCCTTATTCCTGATCGCCTTCTTTGCGTGGCAGGAGGTTCTGGGCCTGACCGTAGAGGCGGGCGCGCAGGTCCTCGAACGTGATGCCGCTTAGGGAGGGCAGTTCGAAGTCTTTGAGCATCCTGGTCAGGACGCCGCCGCCACCGAGCTCGACCCACTCTTCAACCCTCATCTTCGCCAGCGTCTCGACGACCCTGACCCAGCGCACGGGGGCGACCATCTGTTCCTTTAGCGCGCCCTTTACGGTTTCGGCCCTCGTGTGCACCGCGCCGTCCATTGCGCTGACCACGGGAACCTGCGGTACGTGGAACTCCACCGAATCGAGGACCTCCCGCATCTTCTCGCCGGCCGCCGCGACGTACGGAGAGTGGGCGGCAAAGGACACGTTGAGTGGGATCTTGCGTCCCCGAATCTTGGACACTGCGTCCCCGAGGGCGTCGCGTAAGCCAGAAACTACCGTCTGGCGCGGTGAGTTGTAGTTGGCTACGACGGGACCCCCGGGACCGCCGAGCGCCTTCTCTACTTCGGCCGGGTCCGTCCTTAGGATGGCGACCATCCCACCAGGGCACTCCCTTGCGGCCTCGGCGAGAAAGCGGTCGCGCTGCGCCACGAGCCACAGGCCGGTTTCGAAGTCGAAGCAGCCGGCCGCGTAGGCCGCGCCGTACTCGCCGAGCGAGTGTCCCGCCACCACGTCGGGGCGCACCTCGAGGAGGCGGCTCTCGTCGGCGTCTCGGGCCGCGCGGGCGAAGATCTTGACCTGGTCGGGGATAAGCTCCCCGACGACGCGCCGGATCTGCGGCGCCATCTCGGGCGCAGGCTCGGTTACCCCACCGCCCTGCCCAGGAAATACAAACGCTCTCATCTTCTCGCCGAACCTTCTACTACTAGGAAATACGTCCTTGCACCTAAGGGTGCAGAAAGCGTTTTACCATAACAGACGACCCTTTAATAGTGCTTTAGCAGCGACGCGGTCGCCAGTCACCCATCTCGCGAATCCCCACTCAGCCTACGCTGTTTATCTTGCCTTGACTTTCGATCATCCTTGGAGCGATTTTCATGTCGAGTGAGCTTCGAGGAGTCGAGGCCTCTTCTCGCGTAGCAGGGAATTTCTCGAGATTTCCCCTGATGCCTGTTGCCGCGATCTGCAGACCGAGTAGTCTACAAACTGCACTAAACGCCCATCGCCATGGGAGAGAGCCTCTGCCTCCACGGTGTCGCCTGCTCTAGTTGCTCTGCGAGGGAGAGCAAGAGCGCCTCGCCGGCCGGTCGACCCACGAGCTGCACACCGAGCGGTAGACCATCGTCGCCTTGAAATAGCGGCAACGAGATTGCGGGCTGGCCGGTCATGTTCCATAAAGCGGTAAAGGGAGTGAAGCTGTCGCTGCGGGAGAGGGCGTTCAGCGGGTTGGGCTGCTCCATACCCGTGATCTCGCCTATCGGTACCGGCCGCTGCGCCAGCGCGGGGGTGAGCAGCACGTCGTAGGCAAGCGTGGCCACGACGATCCTGCGTGCGACCCGCTGGAGCCTGGCGAGCGACCTACGGTACGAAAGGGCGTCCAAGGCGCATCCCTTCTCGTAGAGTGCCCAGGTCAGCGGCTCCACATCATCCGCCTTCGGAAGACGTCCGAGGATGACCTCGCCCGCCGCGACACCGTCAGCCGCGAGCACTGCCCACACGTCGTCGAAAGCCTCCCACTCCGCTTCGGTGAGCGGCCCGAGCTCGAATGTCCTCCACGTGATGGCCGAGGTCCTCCAGGAGACCTTGCGGCGCCCTCTGTGGCACGGGCGCAGGACGGGGTCCAGATCGGCGGAAATCGGGGGCCTTAGCAGCAGCCCGACTCGCAGGCCCGCCGGCGAAGTCCGGATGGCTTCGCCGAACGACGCCACAGGCGGGGATGCCCAGGTTGCGTCACCCGGTTCGTAGCCGGAGATGATGTCCAGGAGGGCGGCGGTGTCCGCAACGGTGCGCGTCAGGACGCCCTCGGTCACCAGCGGGTCGTCGCCACGATCGGGGGCGAACGAGATGCGGCCGCGCGAAGCCTTGAGCCCGACGAGGCCGCAGCAGGCGGCCGGTATACGCAGTGAACCGCCCCCGTCGCCGCCATGGGCGAGCGGGATGATGCCTGCGGCGACCGCAGCGGCTGACCCGCCCGAAGATCCTCCCGGTGTTCTGGTCGTGTCCCACGGGTTGCGGGTTGGCCCGGTGAGGCGCGGTTCCGTCGTGGGCAGGATGCCAAACTCGGGCATCGTGGTTCTTCCTATGGGGACGAAACCGGCTTCCTTGAGTCGCCTTACGCAGGCGGCGTCGTGGTCCGCGACGTGGCCTTCGAACATCGCAGATCCGATGCGCATGGGATTATCTTTCTGGGGAGTTCCGTCCTTGATGGCGATCGGAACGCCAGCAAAGGGACGAGGGTCGCGAGGGGAGACCGCCCCGGCCTCGTCGAGCACCCTCTCAGCATCAACGAAACAGAAGGCATTGATGCGCGGCTCGAGCACTTCAAGCCGTCCGAGAGCACCCTCGACGAGTTCCAGAGCGTGTATCTGGCCCGAGCGGAGCAAGTCTGAGAGCTCCAGCGCAGGCCGCGACAGCAGATTCTCGGTCACCGGAAGTCGCTGTGCATCGCGCCCGTCACGAGTAGTATTCTACTTGGACGAAGAAAGTCATCTCGTCTTGCTGGTTTCTTTATCGCCTACGGTGCCAGTATTCGTAGGTTCTCCGGCAGCACCCGCGCCTGGAAATGGCGCGTGCCAGGGAGCATCTCGCCGTCTACGTGTGCGGGGACTTCATCGAAGAGTTCTACCCTGACCTTACGCGTGCGGGACGTGTGCACTTTCTCGCTCCTGGCTAGCGTACCCCTGAATGCCGCCGGTATGAGCCGCAGGACCTCGGCCCGGTTTACCTCTTCGGACCAGATCACATCGAAGAGACCGTCGTCTAGTACGGCTTCGGGGGCGAGCCTGAACATGGAACCGTAGGTAGTGCCGATCGCGACCGCGACGAGTATTGTCTTGGCCTCGACGACCCGTCCATCGAGCGTGAGCCTGGCATCATGACATCGAAAATTCTTGAGCAACCGTCCGACCGACCAAAGATAACGTCCCGTTCCACCCAGATATGCCGGCGCCATGGCGACGCCGGCCGCGACCTCGGCGTCGAAGCCGATGCCTAGTCCATTGTTGAACGGGACCCCGTTTACCTCCGCCGTGTCGACCGCCCGGACCTTACTCCCGACGAGCACCTCCAACGCTGGCCGAAGCCTCGTGCCCACCCCGAGAGCCTTAACGTAATCATTGCCGCTACCGGCGGGCAACACACCCATGATACGGCCGGTCCCAGCGCACGCCGCCGCCACCTCATGCACGGTCCCGTCACCGCCTACCGCTACCGCAGGCATCTCTCCCGGTAACCCGCGCACAAGGCCGCCAGCGTGCCCTGGCCCCTCCGTGACATGCCATACAGGACGCAACCCGCGCTCCTCCAGAAACCTCGATACGAGCGAGCGTAGCCCGCCAGCCCGCCCCTTGCCGGCCGACGGGTTGAGGATCAAATGCACGTCTCCCGCACCAAAAACCATAGCCAGAAAATACCAGAACCGTCGTCCAGAAACCCGTTCCCACGAAAACTCAAGCTGTACTTGACGTATAGTTTTCGCCGAGATGACCCCG
Source organism: uncultured Rubrobacteraceae bacterium (assembly GCA_963830075.1). GTDB lineage: Bacteria > Actinomycetota > Rubrobacteria > Rubrobacterales > Rubrobacteraceae > Rubrobacter_D. The sequence continues at coordinate 98,075 of CAWHLD010000020.1, forward strand.
GTGTGCAGGGGTGGGGAGGACCCATGACCGAAGCGGTCCCTCCGCCATGCTTTGCACGGTCGGACGAGGATGGGTGGGATATATACGCTTTCGCGGGTAAAACGCAGGCGCGTCGACAACCAGCGAAAATCTGACGTCCCTGTTACTACGAACGTCCATTTAACATGGAGTTAAAGTAGAGCGTAAAGACGATCCTTATGCTCTTTGTGAGAGTCGCGAAGGGATGGGAAAAGAGTACAATACTGGTCCACATGGATGACTTAGTCGAAAATTGCCTGCACCTTGAGGGCCTGAAGGTCACCGTCGGATCCGAGTACCGCTGTTCTGTATGTGGGGAGAGCCTGGATCTGGAAGGTGTCGCTAGGTGGGTTCGGGATGCCGAGATGAGCCGCGATGAGGCTTACTCTATTGTTGAAGGTGATGGGTTCGGAGAGATAGCACGTGAAGAGTTACAACGGGAAGTCTACCGGCGACGGAGGATAATGTACGAGCTAGAGAACGTGCCCCGGGTGGTAACGGCGAGGCCTGAGATGATCCTGGTTATCCACGATGCGGAGAACGAGGCTTACGAGTGCCGGGTCTTCTACAAGGAACCGCGGCCGGCTGGAGTTGTGGAGCAGGCGAGCGTCCTGGCGGTGGTGGAAAGTATCCTTGAGCTGCGCTCGGACCCCGACCCGGTCGTGAGACTCATCTCCGAGAAGGTGGAGGAGTTTCACGCCTTCCGCTCGAGGCTCTCGGGAGACGGGGCACCGGCGCCGGAGCGCAGGGTATTCTACGCGAACGAGCTGTGAAATCTCTCGGGTGCTGGCGGCAACGTCGGTCAACCGCTAGAATTGACCGCCAGATGGATACTCACTCTAGAAGCGCGGTCAAATGAGCGGTAGCACCTTCATAGCCTTGGTCGTCATGATCCTGATCCTGCTCTTCGTCCTCATGTCTATAGGGCCCTTGATCTCGGCGTTTTGAAGCCTTCAGCACATAGCAAGTCAGCGCTTCGGCTTATTTTGTAGCCTCTTCACCTGCCGCTCGTAGCCGGATGCACGGTCCACGGTGGGATGGTACCTTCAGCGAATCGCCTCAGGCATCGCGAAAAGGATAGGTTGCCAGTACCGTATATGTGACGCCTTCCTTGCCTGGAGCGCTCTTCACCAACTCCACACCTGACACCTTGAAGCGGAGCGCGGGCGGAGAGTTTTCAGCGTCGTCGACGAGCTTAGCAGGGTGGCCCAGCGCCCTGCCCAGGGTCAGGTGGGGTACGTAGAGGCGAGCCTCCCGCTCGAAGCCGGCGGGTTCGAGGAGATCCTCCACATCCTCAGCCACGGCGCGTAGCGAAACCGCTCCTTCCTCGACGTCGGCCCAGAGTATGCGAGCCTTCCGCTTCGAAGGGAAGGCCCCGAAGCCCGAAGTAGAGATCTCGAACGGTTCGTGTCGCTCCCGCACCGGCTCGAGTGCCTGAATCACCCGGTCCAAATCGTCCTCTGCAACGTCGCCGAGGAACTTCAAAGTCAGGTGTATCTTCTCTTTGCCGACGAGCCGAAATTCGCTACTCGACGGTAGGTCGCGCGCCGCGCGGAGCAGAGCTTCCCTCACTTCGGGCGGTGGGAAGACGGCAACGAAGGTTCGCACCGCGGTCCTAGGCGGGGCCGGACTTTCGGCCGTTCTCACGGGCCGTACGATAGGTGGCGGCGCGGTTGGCGATCAGGGCAGCGGTGGCCCCCGCTCCGACGCCGTTATCCACGTTGACGACCGAGAGGCCGGGGGAGCAGGTCTGGAGCATGCCGAGTATGGCGGCGGTCCCGTCGCCCCCGAGGCCGTACCCTGTGGAGGTCGGGAGACCTACTACCGGTACGGCGACGAGGCCGGAAACCACGCTCGGCAGCGCACCCTCCATCCCGGCGGCGACGATCAGGCAGTCGGGGTCGAACCCTCTTAGCTCCTCAAGCGGGGCGGCGAGACGGTGGATGCCGGCCACCCCGACGTCGTGGAAGCTCATTACGGAGGCGCCCATCTCGCCAGCAACGGCGAGCGCCTCTTCGAGAACGGGCAGGTCGGAGGTGCCCGCACTCAGGGCGCCGATGCGGCCTCCGCTGGGTACGGCCTCGCCCGATCCCAACACCACGGAGCGGCCAGCCCACCGAAGCGGAACCTCTGGGAGAAGCTTGCGGACCTTCGCCTCGTGCTCGGTGTTCGGGGAGCTCACGATCACCCGTTCCCTTGATTCGAGGAGGGCAGAGCAGATCTCGGCGACCTGCTCTGCGCTCTTGCCGCGGGCGTAGACGACCTCGGGGACGCCCTTGCGCGTGGAGCGGCCAAGGTCAAGGGCGGCGAACTCGTCCAGGTAGCGGACCGCGCCGCCCTTCAACCGCTTGGCGGCCGCGTCGACCGAGAGTTCGCCGCCAGCGACGGCGGTCAAAATCCTCTGCGTGTGATCCATTTCCTCCGAATCTGGGTATAGTACAAACCATGAATCTAACATGTCCTTGCCCCGAAGATTGGAAGTGGGTTCCATGTCGGTAATCGAGCTCCTACTGGCCCTCGCCGCGATACTCGGCGCGGCGATACTCTTCACGAACGCCGTCGAGATCATGGGAGAGCGCCTGAACCTGGGCCACGGGGCGGTGGGGAGCATCCTGGCGGCGGTGGGAACAGCGTTGCCGGAGACGATGATACCCGTCGTGGCCATACTCGGCGCGGTTATAGTGGGCACAGGCAGCGCCGCCGCCGCCGAGATAGGTGTCGGCGCGATACTTGGCGCCCCGTTCTTGTTGGCCACCCTCGCCTTTTTCCTGGTGGGACTGTCGACCATCATCTACAAGAACCGTAGAGAGACTGGGGATGAGATCATCGCGAACCGCGAGGTCACGATACCCGACCTCGCGTTCTTTTTGGTCTGCTACACGCTGGCCGTCGGGGCCGGCGTCGTGCGGTTGCCCCTGTTCCTGAAAATCATCCTGGCCATCCTTCTGCTCCTGGCCTACGTTTACTATGTGATCCGGACCATAAGGAGGGGCGGGGGCTCGGAGGAGGGAGAAGCCCCCGACAAACTCACGCTGTGGCCCTTTAGCTCAACCGCGCCGACGTGGGCCGTGGCGACCCAGCTCATCGGGACGGTCGTCGTGATGGGCTTCGGCGCCCACTTCTTCGTCGATGCCGTCGAGCACATGTCGTTGGCAATCGGCATACCGGCGGGGCTCATAGCGCTCGTCCTCGCGCCGCTGGCCACGGAGCTGCCCGAGAAGTTCAACTCGATCATCTGGATCAGGAGCAACAAGGACACGCTTGCCCTCGGTAACATAACGGGCGCGATGGTATTTCAGAGCACCATCCCCGTCTCCATAGGTATACTCTTCACGCCGTGGGAGTTGGGGTTCCTGAGCGCCTTCTCCGCCGTTCTGGCCCTCGGCTCCGGCGCGGTCTTTATCGGCTTCCTGCTACGCAAGCGGCCCTTGCGGGGGTTCGTGATGCTCGGCGCGGGCTCGCTGTACGTCGTCTTCCTGATCGCCGCAACTGTAGCCGTTATCAACGCTTAGCCGCCCCGGGCCCATCTGCCCGTGTAATTCTCCGGCAAGCTTGTAAGTTCTGTGAAGATAGGGGCTATCAGAACGCGGGTGTAGATGGATCTGTTCAGCGGTGGAGCACTGGGCCACCTCCTCGAGGTGTTGGTGGTGAACCTAATCCTCTCCGGTGACAACGCGGTGGTCATCGCGATGGCCGTCCACAATTTAGAGGGCAAGAACCGCCGCAGGGCCGTACTGTGGGACGCGGAAGACGGGCAAGCTCGTCGGGGATCGGAAGGCGGACGGGTGATCCAACGCAGACCAAGGGTATTCACCCGCGGTTCAAGAGCCTGGCCAGGAGACTCCTGTTCCTGAGACGCGCCAGCTCTGAGGAGCTCTCTTCTAGTTCTCGCTCAACGTGGGCTATGTGCTCGATGCGCTCCATCAGCATGAGCCTCTCCTCAGCGGCGGCCCGAAGCTCGAGCACCTCCTCCACCAGGCGCCTGCGCTCCTCGACCGAGTCTCTCAGTTCCTTCTGGAGCCTGACGTTGGAGGCGCGGATCTCCTTCAGCTGGCCGGACAAACGCCCGGCCTCCTCGCGGGAGCGGGCCAACTCTCCGGCGATGGCGGCCGCACCGGCCCGGCTCCTGACGACCTCCAGGGGAACATTGCCAGCGGCGTCGGCCAGTTCTCGAGCCTCCTCCTCAGGGATGTCGAGAAAGCGGGCCGCTTCGGCCACAGAGACGGTGCGTGCTGGCATGGATCAACCCACGTCGGGGTCGGCTCCGGGAGAAGGTTCGGGCACGTGGCCGGCCTCCTTTATCGTGTCCCCTATCCCGCTTAGTTCCGCCTCTCCGCCCTCGTAGGAGACGGCTACTAATCCTCTCTCTGAGTCCACGTTCACGAGGTCCACGAACTCCAGGCGCGTAAGGGCCCGCTCCAATTTCTCGGCCTCCTCAACATCCGCGAGGTCGCTCACCACGAAAGTCACGTCGGGCATTGCCGCTCCCTTCGGTCGCTCAGCTATCAGCAGTCAGCTTTATGTCGACGAGACCGCTGCGCGGTGGCGTCGCTCTATCCGACATCTAAGTGTGGTCTATCGACGCCCGGTTGTCATCTTCGCTGTGCGCCAGATCGATCACTTGCCAACCGCTGATGGCTGAACGCTGATAGCTATTCCGCAGGCTGTTCGCGGGGCCGGACCGTGAGCGAGAGTTCTCTATTTCCCCTTAGCACGCGCAGCGTGACGTCCTGGCCGATAGAAGAGGCGTCGAGCAGGTTCAGGAGCTCATCGTTGGAGTGTACGGTCTCACCCTTCAGGCCGACGATAATGTCGCCGGGTTTCACGCCGGACCTCTCGGCCGGGCTGTTCGGGGCGATGTTCCTCACACCGGCACCGCCCTCGAACTCGCCGCGCGCCTGGCGACTCTCCACCACCACCCCGAGGTAGGCGCGGCGCACCCGCCCTTCCGTTACCAGGGTGAAGACCACGCGGCGGAACGTGCCTGAGACGGGGACGGCGAAGCCAATTCCCTGCGCTCCGCCGATGATGGCCGTGTTGATGCCGACAACGCGTGCCGAGGCGTCGGCCAGGGGGCCGCCCGAGTTGCCCGGGTTGATCGCGGCGTCGGTCTGGATCACGTTCTCTATAAGCCGGCCGCTCTCGCCCCGGATGGAACGCCCGAGGGCGCTGACCACCCCGGTGGTGACGCTCCGCTGGAAGCCAAGAGGGTTTCCGATCGCGACGACGAGCTGGCCGACCACGAGGTTCCCGGCTTCGCCCAGCGTGGCGACCGTCGGCTCTTCCTCGGCGTCGAAGCGAACGACGGCGAGGTCGCTCGGCGGGTCGTCCCCGAGCACTTCGGCCGGCGCCGATGACCCGTCCGAGAGCGTGACCTGGATGTCCCCGCCTGGGTTCCCGTCCCTGCGGCCGCGCAGGCCGCGCACCACGTGGCTGTTGGTGATAGCAGTGGCGGAACCGCCTTCGACGCCGACTATGACGCCGCTTCCCCCGCCGCGCCCATCGGGTAGCCCGACCGAGACCACGGCCGGCTCCAACTTCTCGGTTACGTCCCTCACCGCCCGCGAGTAGGCATCTAGCTCCTGGCTCCCGAGACGCGAACTCGCCGAGAGGTTCTCGAAGATCTCCATTCGCTATTTGTACCGCACCACCCTTGGCGCGCCACCCGGAAGAACGACCAGGTAACGTATCGTCCGGGTCAGGATGGAGAGAGTGTGCTAGCTTTCGCCGATGAAACCGTTACAGCCCGCGCCATAGCCCGGTGAAAACACGCTCCCCGGCGGGTGTTCGCATCGGCGGCCTGCCTCGTCCCAGGTCTTTGGAAGCGTTCGTCTTACTCTCCTGCGTGGTGGCCGTGGTCGTGCTATTGCCTCTGAGGAGTCTAGCTTTCCCTCCCTTCGCCTTCGCGGCCGCGCTCGTCCTCTTCGCGGCACCGGGGTTGCTCGTTTCGCACTGGCTAATCAGGGACGACTCGTCCGGGCCGGCCCTTGTACCCGTGGGGTTTGTGATCAGCACCGGCGTCTTCGGGCTGCTGGGGGTACCAGCCCTGGTTCTCCACCTCAGCACCGAGGCCTACCTCCTGATATCAGGTGTCGCGCTCTGCGGCTTTCTCGCGGTAGCTATGTGGAAAACCTTGAGCGGGAAGGAACGTGTCTTCGAGTCAAACCGGGGGCGCGACCCTTACGGTCCTTCTGCGGGCTGGTTGTGGGCGCCGTTCGCGTTGCTGTGTGGGGTCCTGGCAATTGTTGGCATCAGGAGGGTGCCCAGCAGCTACGACGACGCGTGGGTCTACCTGTCATGGGTAAAGGATTTCTCGGGCTCGGATAGGCTCGCGTTGCGGGACCCTTACTTCGGCGAGAAGATCGCGGAGTTCTCCCGCGCTAAGGTCAACGGGTGGTTGCTGGAGCAGGCCGCCCTCTCCCGCGTCTCCGGCTTAGACACCATCGAACTCGTGCTCAGATACCTGACGCCGACCCTGGTTGTCGTTGCCCTTCTCATGATCTACGCCCTTGCCCGCACCCTGTTAAAGAACGAGAGGGCCGCGGTCATCACCGCCTCCGTCTACGCCCTGTTTCACGTCGCCTTTATCCAGCCCTCGGTACATAACGTCGGGGTGGAGCTTGCGGCCCGTATTTCGGAGGACAAATACGCCGCGAGGTTCCTGATCCTACCCGTTGCGTTGCTCTTTGCCGTGCTCTATATAGAGAAGAGGAGATGGAGATACCTCGGCCTGTTCACGTTCTTTTGCTGGACCGCGGTGGCCGTGCATCCTTCGGTACTGCCTGCTATTGGCCTGTGTATGCTCGGCTTCGGCGCGGCGCACGTGGCGGCAAACCCGCGACTGCGGGCTGCCTGGACCGGGATGATTGCCCTCGCGCTCGGGATGTGGAGCGTCGTCCTCGGGCCCGCGCTGTTGCTGTTCGCGGGCGGGGGCCCGGCCGCCGGGTTGTTCTCGGCGGATATCAACGCGACACCCCCGAAGGTGCTCGAATATACCGTCTTCATAACGGAGAGCTGGAGGCACATCTACGAGCTAAACGATGGCCTCTACATCATGCACCCCTGGCTGCTTCTCAACCCCGTGATACTCGGCGCTTACGTGTTCGGAGTGCCATTCCTGCTGTGGCGGGTGAGGACGAGCGTGGCCGCGCAGCTACTCCTCGGAGGTCTGGTCGTCGTGACCTTGGCCGTCTACGCTCCGCACGTCGCGACCTTCGTAGGGGATCATCTCATCGTCCCTGGGCTCCTCTGGCGACTCGCCTGGCCCATACCGCTCTTGGCCCTGATCTCCACGGGCTGGATGGTGTGTGGGGCGTTGGGTTACGCCGAGGCGCGCCTGAAGGGATGGGGGATCAGGCAAAGCGTCGTCAGGGTCCTGCCGCTGGCGCTCATCGTCCTTCTCACCGCCTCAGCCGCGCCGTCCTCCGTGGAAAAAGCCGTAGGACTGTACCAAAGGTTCGAGGTCGCGAGGACCACCAACTACGACCCCGATCCGATCTACCCCTGGATAGGGAACACTATAAAGAGACCGGGCGTTCTGATCGCGCGCGACAGCGCGAACAACGCCATCCCCGCTTACTCGACCGCGCTGAACGTCGTGAGCCAGCGGGGCGAGGGCATGATCCGGGACCGCGAAGAGCTACAGAAGCTCGCAGGGTCTGAAATAAGCATCCCCCAACGTTACCTGGACGTACACAGCTTCTTCTTCGGGCCTACCCTGGACGCGGAAGCCTACGACATTCTGCGCCGCTACCACGCAGATTACCTGATGGTCTACGCGGACAGCCCGCTCGACGAGCGCCTGGAGACCCTGCCAGGCTTCTCTCCAGTACGCGACGCCCCTAGAGAGAAATACAGCCTCTACTCGGTAGACCTCGGGAAACTCGGCGAGCCGGCCAGCGGCCCCGACCGGCCCCTAGAGACCGCCCCGACCGCACCTGAGTGACTGGCGGCGAACCTACCCTCAGGATCAGAACTGGCTGGAGTCGGGTGCCACTCACCCTGGCGAGTAAGCTATCTCGTGTACGTCGCTACAGGGCGTCTAGCGACGAGAGCGGGCCACTCTGGATCGGGCGCCGGTCCGGAGCACGCTCGGACTCTATTGTCCAGTCTTGCCACGCTGTCGACTCCCACAGAGGGTAAGGGACAGAGTCGTTATGTGGGGGGGCATCGATCAGGCGCTCCGCGCAGTACAGCCAAAACGAAGCGTAACCGCCGAAACGTTCATGAAGCTGCGTGATCTCATCCCGGTACGTGCGCGCCAGGTGCACGGCGACCTCCGTCGGCATCTCGTCCTTGGCCCTGGTGTGGACCTTCTTGCTCGGGCGCGGGGGCTCGAAAGATGAGTCTACACCCAGGTAGGCGTAGAGGGTTCTTAGCAGCTCCCCGGGATGGAAGCGTACATCCTCGAGGAACCCGACGAAGATGCGATCTTCGGGGTAAAAGGCGCTCCAACTCTCTAGCGTTCCCAGATAGTCCGTGAGCTTTCTCGTGCTCTTGCGTTCGAGTTTCCGGAATAATTCCTCCTCGGGAACGAACCCGACCGATGCCTTCTGCACTTTGTCGAAGCTCATCACGGTATGCGACCAGACGCGCTCTATAGGATTGCGCACAAAGAAGATGATCTTGGCCTCTGGCATCAGCTCGAAAACGTGGGCGATCTTGTCGCGGTCGAGTGCAGAGTAGGCGGGTGTGATCTCACCCATTACCAATCCCGTCTCCGGCTCGAAGACGGAGGCGTACCATCTGTCGTTGTATGGTGTCATGTAGTATCTGTAGTTCCGGGCCAGATCCTCGAGCGAACGGTTCTTGACCATCTGCGTGGTGACCCGCTTGACCTGCCGCCGCCACTGGGCGTCGGCGTCGCGTTTGCCGAAGAGCCTCGTCAAGGCGTTGGAGCGGTCGTAGATTCTCCGGTCGAAGTAGTGAACCTCCTTGCGCGGCATGTGAATCTCAGGGTGGCCCTGCAGGTTGCGGTAAAGCCAGGTCGTGCCAGCCTTTTGCGCCCCTATACCGATGAAGTTCGGGTACACAAAGACCCCCTTTGACTACCCTCTACGAAACACAACAGCAGCGAGCTTGACCCTGAGGCGAGACAGCTCGCCCATGGTCTGGGGAAAGCCCGCTTAGTGTTACTTCCAACCTTGGTTCAGAGTTGCGCACCGCTAGCCGAGGCCGTCCATGATCTCCTCGACGCTTTCCCTGGTGTAGAATTCCCAGTAGGCACCCTCGCTCGCAAGCAGCCTCTCCCCATAGTGGAGTACCCGCTCGCGCTCGCCTGCGTAGAGGGGGTTGAGGTTCTTGTTCTCCAGCCGCTCGTCGAGCCCACGGGCGGCGGGCACGATGACGGAGAGTGCCTTGCCTTTGGACTCGCAGATGTCCTCGTAGCGGACGATGTGCCCGGGGGGCAGGACCTCCAGGTAGCGCTCGAAGTTGGCGTGCATCCTGAGGAGCCACATGTCCACGGCGTCCGCCCCCTCGCCCTTCCTCTTCTGCATGCGGCTGTCGAGGCCCGGGTCGTACCTGATCCGGGCGTTGGGATTCCTCGGGCGCTCGTCTCCTTCGCGGTGCTCCCTGGCACGGCGCTTCGCGCGTGGTTCGAGGCTCAGGGAGGAGGCCTTGATGGCGAGGGGATTGCGCACGATCGCGAAGCAGGCGAACCGCCCGGCGAGGTTCGGCAGCATGGCCGTGAAGAGCCCGGTTTGCTTGACGGCGAAGTAGAAGTCGGGGGAAAGGTGCTTACCGACCGGGATCTTGCCCTTCTCCACCACGATCCTGCGGACACCGTCCACCATTCCCTTGCTATTGTCAGGGACGACACCACCCAGGTGCTTGGTCAGGACCACGCCCCGCTCGAGGGCGGCTTGGCGTTGCTCGCGGTAGAAGTCCTGGATGCCGTCCGCGACGGCCGCGGTGTCCGGAAGTCGGTCGGCGAACTTGCCAGGCGGTATGGACTCGTTGACGGCTACCGCTTCGGGCAGCTTGTTGAGCAAGTGGCAGGCGAGGGTGGTGCCGCTGCGCCCGGGGCCGGTGATGACGACGTTCCTCTCGGCCAACCACACCCCACCCCCCACCTCCGTCTCCCCGGCCTGCCGCGACCGTCCCAGCTTCCGCGCTAACCTCCGTGCGACGCCCATACTATCCTTCGCTCCCCGGGCGTCTCCCCCAACCCGCAGACCGTGTAGGGGATGGGCGCGTTCTCGGGTGGCCCTCGACGAGCCGTTCGGCGCGATCAAGCCAGAGAGCGACGTACCCCTTTGGAGCGCTTGCCCGAATGCAAGTCGTGCTCCTTTGCCGATGAAGTTCGCGACATGGAGACCCCTCCTTAGCTCCACTCTGCTTCATAGTACCGTAGCGAGCTCGACCCCGAAGTACTACGGCTCGCCCAGCCTCTCTGAGAAGCCTATCGAGGGTCACTTTACCACTCCCGCGACAGATCTTTGAGCCAGCTCGCCACGTTCGTCAGAAGGTTCGGAGAGCGCAGCCCTGCGGAGCCGGTCTCCTGGCTACGAAGCCTGATCTGCCTGTTTACCGACGCCACCTTCTGCATCACATCGAACGTCGTCAGGTGCCGCCCGAGGTCTTCGGGTAGGGCACGCTCGCGCTCGTAGCCCGCCAGGAAGGCGGCCCACAATGGCTCGATGCGATCCGCGTGGTGCGTCCTCAAAGAGTCACGCATCGTGTACAGGTCGAAGAGGTAGTATCCTAGGCCGGTCAGGTCGAAATCCACCGCGCCCACCCTTGTGTCGCCAAACAGCAGGTTCTCTAGCTTGAGATCGCGGTGTATGACGCCGAAGACCTCGAGTCCTTCCCCTAGCCGCTGGAGTTCCTCGCGTACGTGTTGCGACGCTTCCCGGAAAGCGTCCATGTCGCTATCAGAGTAGAAGGCCGCGCCATCGCTCCACAGGTTCGCCGACTCGCCGAAGGGCCACTCCCAATCCCAACGGGGAAACACAGCGCCTTCAGGATTCCCGTAGCCCTCGGCGTGCCGATGCAATTGGGCGACATAGGAACCAGCCAGATAGAGGTCTTCGGGTTTGAGAACTTCCTTGTGTTCGCCTGGCACCCAGCGTAGCAGCGCGAAGTTACGGTGCATTCCGGGTGCGTCCCCGAGGTCACTCTGTAGCCCTTCGGCGTCGCGCCGCCTCGACGCCCGCCGCAGCAACGAGCCCCGCGGGCTCAGATCGTGCGTAGAGATGCGCCCCAGGGGGGACCCGTCGGGAAGGAGTACCGGTTCGGGCATCAGGAGATTTGTCTGACGTCCCAGATCCGAGAGCCACAGCAGCTGCGAGGCAAGCACCCCCGTGGAGCGGAGCCCGGCGCCTGTACGAAACTCGGCTTCTGAGCCCGCCGTTTTCTCGTTGGACTGAGGGAGATCGTAGAGCCTCAAAGTGAACTTATCTCGGCGAGACGTGACCCGAAAGACCTGCACGAAGCGCCGGCTCAGCAACTCAAGATCGGTAACCCGCAAGCCATAGTGTTCGAGCGCGGCTTCAGCCAGGCGCCACTCCAACCTGCGCCTTCTTTGCCTTACTCGCTCCCTGCGGGTATTGGGAATGTGCTGCTCTTCGTCCATAGACCGAAAGCTTGACGATAAAGCATTAAATCCGGGTTAAATCATCATTAGAGTGCTCTCATGCGAACTTCGCACAACCTCCCGAAGCTCGACTCTGGCCATCCGCACCGCGCAACAAAGGGTGAAATGGTTAGCAACCTGTACCCGGATCGGGTAGCCGGTTGAAGGGGGTGCACGCAAGTTCCCGCCCGGGTACATATAATCCTTGCCGTGAGCACCTTTTCTAACCTGCGACTCTCAGCGGCGATACTGGCCGCCAGGTCGGCCCAGCTCGCGAGCAGGACGCTGAAGACCGGCGGAGGCTCGACCGTGCCCGGGGTCGTGGCGCGAAGGGTGGACCCGAAGGTCTTGACGAAGCTCTCGCGCCGGCTACGGCTCGGCTCGGCGGCGATCACAGGCACCAACGGCAAGACGACCACGACCAGGATGGTGTCGAAGATCCTGCAAGCGGCTGGTATACAAGCCGTGAACAATTCGACGGGGGCGAACCTCGTCACCGGCGTGACCGCGGCGCTCGTCTCGGACTCGAGCTTTCTTGGAAGGTCCTCCTCGGAGATGGGGCTATTCGAAGTGGACGAGGCGAGCGTGCCGAGGGTGGCTGCCGAGGCGGGGCTCGGGATCCTCGCTGTCCTCAACCTCTTCAGGGACCAGCTTGACCGCTACGGTGAGCTTGCCTATACGGGCAAGGTCATAGCCTCGGCCTTCGGAGACCTGCCGCAGAACGGCGCGGTGGTTCTCAATGCAGACGACCCCCTCGTCGCGAGCCTCGGACGGTCTGCCAAGAGGCCTGTGTTCTACGGTGTGGACGAGCCTTCCCTCGACACCGGTCGTCTGCAGCACGTCGCCGACTCCAAAGACTGCCCCGTGTGCGGGACGGCCCTCGTGTACGAGACGGTGTACATGGGACACGTCGGCGTTTACGACTGCCCGCACTGCGACTTCTCGCGTCCCGAGCCGTCCTACCATGCGAGCAAAGTACGGCTCAAAGGTGCCAAGGGATCTGAGTTTCTGCTCTCGACCCCGAAGGGCAGGACGACCGTCAGGATCGGGCTCCCAGGCCTCTACAACGCCTACAACGCTCTTGCCGCCGCAGCGGTGGCGGGCGAGGCGGGGGTCGGGCTAACGGAGATCTCTCGCGGCCTCGGAGAGTTTGGGGGAGCCTTCGGGAGAGTCGAGCGGGTAAAGGCGGGGGACAGGGAGGCTTTCCTGCTCCTTATCAAAAACCCCGTGGGTTTCAACGAGATCCTGCGCACGTTCGTCACGGGCGCTGAAGCCAGGAATGTCCTCATCGCTATCAACGACAACGACGCCGACGGCCGCGACGTCTCCTGGCTGTGGGACGTTGACTTCGAGATGCTCGCTGACGCGAGGAGCGAGGGAAAGACCGACGCCTCCCCCTTCACCGTCAGCGGCATCAGGGCCGAAGACATGGCAGTGCGCCTCAAGTACGCAGAGCTTCCCGTCGGCCCCGTCATCCCCAACCGTGAGGAGGCCATAAAGGCGGCGCTCGCCGCTACCCCTCCGGCCGAGACGCTCTATGTGCTCCCGACGTACACGGCGATGCTGGAGATCAGGAAGACCTTGAGCGAGATGGGCTACACGCATCCGTTTTGGGAGGACAAATGAGGTTTCAGTCATCAGGCTACAGGCCTCAGGTAAGAACGGTGGCGTGCGCAGAGATTGGGAGATTTTTGAACCGCGTGTGTCGACTTACGTCGGCACCTATCGTGTCCGTGATGACGATACGGAACGCTTCGCCAAAATACCTGAAGCCCTACCCCTGCAGCCTGATGCCTGGCGCCGACCGAAGGGAGGAGCGTTGATGCTAACTATCCACCACCTTTACGCGGATATGATGAACCTCTACGGCGACAGGGGGAACGTCATCTCCATCAAGAAGCGCTGCGAGTGGCGCGGCATTTCCGTAGAGGTCGTCGACGTGGGTCTCGGGGAGAGGATAAGGCCGACCGGCTGTGACCTCTTCCTGTTTGGCGGCGGCCAGGACAGGGAGCAGGCACTACTCGCCGAGGACCTCTCGGGCTCGAAGGGCGCGGACCTGAGGGCCGTCGTGGACGATGGCGGCGTGGTCCTCGGGGTGTGCGGCGGGTACCAGCTCATGGGCCATTCTTACGAGACGCCCGAAGGAGAGAAGCTTCCTGGCGTTGGTATCTTCGATCTTCACACGGAGCCGAGGAAACCTGACGAGGAGCGCTTGATCGGGAACGTTCTCGTCCGCGTCCGGGCCCCCGAGACAGACGAGGCGCACGAGATAGTCGGCTTCGAAAACCACGGCGGAAGGACCTACCTGGGCGAAGGCGTAGAACCGCTGGGCGAGGTCGTTGTGGGATACGGCAACAACGGTAAGGACGGCACCGAGGGCGCGCGGCGGTTGAACGCCTACGGCACCTATCTGCATGGCTCCTTGCTCCCCAAGAACCCCTGGCTCACGGACCAGCTAATTCTTAGCGCCCTGCGACGCGAAGACGAAAGCTTCGAGCTCGAGCCCCTCGACGATGCGATGGAGCGCGGCGCTTTCTCGTCGGTCGCGGTTCGTATCTCCGGTAGATAGGTGGGCATGGGAGGCGCGCGTCGTTTGTCGCCCGGGCGAGTCGAGGAGGCGGTCCGGGTCATAGACCCCGTGTTCCTCGATTCGCCTCAGTTTGTGTGTGAGCCGCTCGGGGACGAGCTCGGTGTGCGGTTGGCGATCAAGGTCGAGACCCTGAACCCGATCCGGTCGTTCAAGGGCCGCGGGACGGACTTCCTGGTGTCGGAGGCCGAGAATGGCGTTCCCCTGGTATGCGCGAGCGCCGGAAATTTCGGACAGGCGATGGCGTACTCCTGCCGCAAGCAGGGCCTGGACCTGACGGTCTACGCCGGCACCAACGCCAACGAGCTCAAAGTCGGGCGTATGCGGGCGCTAGGAGCGGGCGTGGTACTTCACGGGACCGACTTCGACGAGGCCAAGATTGAGGCCCGCCGCGCCGCCAGCGCAGCTGGTGCCCGGTTCGTCGAGGATAGCCTGGATATGGAGACCGTCGAGGGCGCGGCGACGATGGGCCTGGAGTGGCTGCGGTTCCCCGAAAAGCTCGACGCGCTGGTCGTGCCGCTTGGGAATGGGGCCATGTTCAACGGCGTCGCCGGGATCGTGAAAGACCGTAGCCCCGGGACGAGGATGATCGTCGTTCAGGCCGCCGGGGCGCCGGCCATGGTCGAGTCCTGGAGAACTGGACGCCTCATCACCCACGACCGAATAGAGACCGTCGCCGACGGCATAGGCGTGCGCGTGCCGGTCCCCCAGGCCTTGGAGGACATGGACGGGCTGGTGGACGATGCGGTGCTCGTAAGCGAGGAATCTATCTTCGGGGCGATGAAACTGTTGCACCGCCACGCTGGCGTGGTAGCCGAACCATCCGGCGCCGCAGGCGTCGCCGCGATCATGGAGCATCCCGACCTGTTCCGCGTCGGGCTGATCGGAACCATCATCTGCGGCGGCAACCTGACCGCTGATCAGATGCGTAAATGGTTGTAGAGTAGTAACCGCTTCAGGGCCTTTTGCCGTCTCTCAAGGGTCTTGGACAATCGAATCGGCCAGAACGCCGAACCCTTGTTGATCGCCTGGATCACACCCCGCAGAGAGCCTGCTGCTCTTGCTCGACCGTGTCGTTCAACGGGGCGCTCTCTGACGCCGTCTGCCCGAAAATTGGGCCGAGAGCCTTGGCCAGACCGGCTATGTTCTGGCCGAAAGCCTTACAGCCTCCCTGGGCAGATGCGGGACTCGCGAACACAAGCATCGCCGCCACAACCATGCTCACCACGAACAACAGAACGAGACGCTTCACGTCCTTCCTCCTGTCTTCGGCAACCCACAGTGGGCCGCTACAATCCGACATTTAGAAGCACGACGATGAATCGGGGATGAAACTAGCCTTGGGTTGGTCAGAAACTCTCCACCGCCGGACGCAGGTCAAGTTCTAGCGTCCAGGCCGTCTGGTCCTGGGAATGTAGCTGCCAGTACGTCTCGGCGATGGCGTCGGGGGAGAGCAGCGTGTGCTCCTCGCGGTCTGGCATCATCTCACGCATGCTGGGAGTGTTGATCTGGCCGTCTATGATGACGTGAGCCACGTGAACGCCCTGCGGCCCGAACTCCCGCGCCATGGACTGCGCCAGCGCACGCAATCCAAACTTGCCTACGGCGAGCGCCGAGAAGTTCGCCTTCCCGCGCAGCGCCGCCGAGGCGCCAGTAAGCAGAATCGTACCCCGTCCTCCCTCGACCATCGCCGGAAGTACCTGCTGGGCGGCGTAGAAGGCTCCAGCGCAGTTGGCCTTGAAGCACTCATCGAACTGCTTCGGTGAGAGATCCAGGACCCCGCCCATCTGGAAAGCGCCCGCGTTGTAGACGAGGACTCCTGGATCTCCTAGCTCGTCCCGCACCCGTCCGAAGGCCGCAGCGACCGAGTCCGCGTCCGTCGCATCGGCGGATAGCGTTAGCGCCTTGCCACCCTCGTCCTCTATCTCCCGCCGGGTCTCCGTGAGGCTTTCTTCCCGGCGCGCCATGAGAACCACGTCGAAATCCTCTCCGGCGAAGCGCCTGGCGACAGCCGCGCCGAGCCCCGGCCCTACCCCTAGAACCACCGCAACCTTGTCGCTCATACATTGCTCCTTGTTCGTTGTGTCCACGCACTACCGTTAGGGAACTCGTAAGCGTCGAGAGCTCCCCATTTCATCCCGATACTGTAGCGTTCTTCGCGTCGGAGCCGTCGAGGTTATCTGAGGTGGGAAAACGGATGTCGCGGACCAATACTTTCGTGATGGTCGGAGGTATCTCTAGCTCTCCTTTCCGTCCACCTGCTCGTCCAGCCTGAGGCCCATGACGACCAGATCTCTCTCGACACCATCGAGCTCTGCCACCCTCGGGAAGAGGGCCCACGGTCTGAAACCCATGCTCTCGAAGAGCCTGACGCTGGCCTCGTTGTGGGCGAAGGCGCCGGCGGTTAGGGTCTTCAGGCCGAGAGCGGGGGCGCGGCGGATAGCCTCGTTGAGCAGGTGGCGGCCAACGCCTTTGCCGCGGTAGTCTTCCCTGACGTAGACTCCGATCTCTGCGGTGGTATGGTAGGCGGGGCGCGCATCGTAGAAGTCGCTCAGGCTCAACCAGCCGGCCACTTCTCCTCCGTCCTCCATCACCCAGATCGGACGCCGCGAGGGCTCGTGCTCCCGAAACCAATCCGAGCGCTCCTCGACGGATATTGGCTCCGTGTCGGCGGAGACTACCCTGCTTGGGATAGTGGAGTTATAGATACCCACGATGGCGGGGAGGTCCCCGACGACAGCGTCGCGCATCTTCACGCAGGCGTAACCTTGCGCGCCAGGACCCAGAGCCAGGTCTCCTCGTCGTCGCCGGTGCGGAGATCGACGTAACGAACCTCGAAGCCGGCCTCGCGAAGCATCGCCACGTTGGCGTCCGTGCCGTAGTGGCTCCACACCATCGGCGCCCCCCAGCCTTCCCAGTCTTCGTCCCTGCCCTCGTTGGCCGCGACGGCCATGGTCGCCAGAAACGCCCCTTTTGGCCCGATCCAACGGTAGATGTTGCGCAGGAGATCTGGGTGATCCGTGCGCGGGACGTGGATTATGGAGTGGAAGGCGACCACGGCGTCGAAGGTTGCGGGCGCGAAGGTGACCTTGGCCATGTCCGCCTTGAGGAAGGTGGCTCCTGGGACGTTCTTCCGGGCGAGATCCAGCTGCTTCGCCGAGACATCAACGCCTGTGACCGCGAACCCCTTGGCGTCGAGCCACCGGGTAACGGGGAGACCGGCTCCGCAGCCAAGGTCGAGCACGGCGGCCTCCGGTGGTAGGAGGGAAGCCAGGTCCTCGAGGGCCGAGCGCGCGAGTGGATCTTCGGGGTTCTTGGTGGCGAGGTAGTGTTCGGCCATCAGGTCGTATCCAGACTCGACGGTGCGCCGGTGGTCCTCGCTCACCGGGCCGTCACGCCCCCGTCCACGACCATGCACGCCCCGATCACAGACGCCGACTCATCGGAGGCGAGGTAGGCGGCCATCGCGGCGATCTCCTCGGGCATGACGAACCGACCGTGCGGCTGCCGGGCCTGCATCTTAGTGCGGGCTTCGTCGGGGTCGTCGTAGCCTGAGGTGATGCGGGAGATCCAGGGCGTATCGACGGTGCCTGGTGCGATGCAGTTGACCCTCACGCCCTCTTCCACGTGATCTATGGCGGCAGCGCGGGTGATGGCGAGTATGGCGCCCTTGGCCGCGCTGTAGATGGCCCTGTCCGGGATCCCAACGAGCGCCGCGACCGACGACAGGTTGACGACAGACCCTCCCCCCGAATCTGCTATTGCCGGGATGGCGTACTTCATCCCGAAAAACGTGCCCCTGAGGCACACGTCCATGACCCTCTCGTAATCATCTTCCGAGGTATCGGCGACGGTACCGGGTACGCCTATCCCGGCGTTATTGACCATCACGTCGAGGCCGTCCCACTCATCGACCGCATTACCCACCAGAGCTTCGACCTCGTCGGGGTTTGTGACGTCCGTCTCTCGGACGATGGTTTCGCCTCCTATCTCCCTGGCGACCGCTTTCGCCGCCACTTCGTCCACGTCCGAGACGAGCACGTTTGCCCCCTCCACGGCGAGCCTCAGGGCGATTGCGCGGCCGATGCCGGAGCCCGCGCCGGTGACTATGGCCCTCTTGCCTCCAAGGCGTTCCATCTCACCCCCGGATACTTAGGAGTGATCAGTATAATGACGCCAGGACCGGCGGCGCAAACGCGCCGCCCGCAGGGAAAGGACCCACTTTGAACCCTTACGCGCTCTGGATACAGGAACTACCGCAGGTGGATACCCCATTCGAAGGGATGGACGGGCGTATGATCTCGGGCCCCGACGGCCAGGCGGTCTTCTTTCGGGCCGTTGAGAGGGTCGATGTCCCTCCCCACGCCCACGGCGCGCAGTGGGGCGTGGTAGTGGCCGGCCTGCTCCACCTGACCATAGATGGTGAGCCGGCAGACTTCGAGCCTGGCGAGACCTACGACATACCCGCCGGGGCCGAGCACTCGGCCGTCCTCGAAGCAGGGACCTGTGTCATAGACGTCTTCGAAGACCCCGACCGCTATAGCCCGAAGGAGTAACGCCCGACTGGGGCGGTGATGGATCGGGAACCGCTGATCCCGTGGACACGGCCAGGCTGGTTCGAACGCGCCAGCGTCTGGGTCTACGCCGAGTTAGAGCGCCGGGGCATCGCCGTTAGCGGTCCTATCGAGCGTCTGCTCGGCCTGAGCCCGCGGGTTGCCGAGCTTAGCGAGCGGCTGGCCGATTACCGTATCCCCGAGACGCTCATACACGGCGACCTCAACGACGGCAACGTGTTTGTCGGTGGAATGAGCCCCGTTTTCATCGACTGGGGAGACGGCTGCATCTCGCATCCTTTCTACTCCCTGCGCACGGTGCTGGTGAGCGCGGAGATAAGCCTCGGTCTCGAAGAGAACTTCCATCCCCTGCGCGACGCATACCTGGCACCGCCTCGTGTAGAGGCTGGAGGGCACAAGTGGGGAAGAATACGCCGAACCCGTGCCGGCTCTGCTCAATGAGTTTCTCGACGCCGAGGTATCGTCTTCTGGATAGGATACGTCGGCTGCGCGAGTTGTTGCCGCTGACCTGCCAGCCGGGGTATATTGCGCAGGTCAGGGGCGGCTAAGGATCGGGGATCTCGTGCCCATCTCGATGGTACGGGAGACATCGGCGGGCCAGGAGGCCTAGTGGAAGGGTTGTTCGGCGGCTACGAGTGGATCGACCTCTCCCACACGCTGGAGGAGAACATCCCCGCCTACCCGACCCACTCCCGCTTCGGCAAGATCCTCTACGAGTCCTATGAATACGGCGACGACGCCCTCCACTATGGCCTCACCCTGGGCGAACACACCGGAACCCACATGGACGCGCCCCTCCACTTCATCCCCGAAGGACCGGCCCATTACGGCACCGATGAGATCCCACTCGACCGCTTGATAGGACGCGCCGCCACCATCGAAGCCACCGATCTGGGAGCTGGAGACTTGTTGGACGCGGGACGCATAGAAGCTTGGCAAGAGGAGCACGGCCCCATCGAGGCGGGGGATAGGGTCCTGATCCGCTACGGATGGGACCGCAGGTGGACGACCGGCCCGGAGGGACGCCGCTTCCTCGAAGACTGGCCCGGCCTCTCAGGCGAGGCCGCAGAGTACCTGGTGAACAAAGGCGTCTCGCTCGTCGGGTGCGACACGCTCGCGGTAGATGCCACGGTCTCCACGGAGAACCCGGCCCACTACGCGCTGCTGGGCAACGAGGTGTACATTGTCGAGAACCTGAACAATCTGGAAAGGTTACCGCCGTTCTGCACCTTCCTCGCGCTACCGTTGAAGATAAAGGGTGGTTCGGGCTCGCCGGTCAGGGCCGTCGCGCTCGTGCCGCGCTGACCGTGGCGTCGGACGTACAATAGGGCCGGGACGCTAAGGAGAGGTGGAAACATGAAAGGGATCGTATGGCACGGGCCCGAGCAGATGTCCGTAGATGAGTTGCCGGAGCCGTCGGTCGAACCAGGGACCGTCGTAGTTCGCCCGACGGCTGTGGGTATCTGCGGCTCGGAGATAGAAGGCTACCTCGGCAGGATGGGCAACCGCACCCCGCCGCTCGTGATGGGCCATGAGTTCGCGGGCACCGTCACGGAGATAGGCGAGGGCGTCGACGAAGCCCTCCTGGGTCGCCTCGTGGCAGTGAACCCGCTCTCCTCCGATGGTACTTGCCGTTTGTGTCTGGCCGGCCTGACGAACCTGTGTCCGAACCGCAAGCTGGTCGGCATCCACTCTCCCGGTGGTTTCGCAGAGTACACGCTCGCGCCCGCGGAGAACGTCTATCCGCTTCCAGAGGGCGTCGAGGCCCGCACGGGCGCCCTCGCCGAGCCCCTGGCCAACGGTGTGCACGCCGCGAGGCTCGGGCTCGCCGGCGCATCAGCGGAGCACGCCGTTGTGGTCGGGGCCGGCACCATCGGCCTTATGTGCCTGCAGGCCGCACTCCTCGAAGGCGTCCCCGAACTTCACGTCGTGGAACCCGTGGCGGCGCGCCGCGAGCAGGCGCTCTCCCTCGGCGCAGGCGCCGCCCATGAGACCCGCGAGGAGGCTCGCGAGGCCCTGGAAGGGCCGACCGAAGGACTTGGTGCGGACCTTGTCATAGACGCTGTCGGGGCCGAAGCAACGCGAGGGATGGCCCTGGATCTCCTACGCCCCGGCGGAAGGGTCGTGTACATCGGATTGCACGACGACGACACGATGCTCGGGTTCCACGAGGTGGTGCGGGGCCAGCTCGACCTGCAGGGCTCGTACGCGTACACGGCCGAAGACTTCGAGCAGGCGCTCGAGTGGCTCGTCGACGGCAGGGCCGGCATCGGGGAGCTACCGCCCGTGTTGCCCCTCGAGGAGGGACCGGAGGCTTTCGACGAGTTGGTACGTGGTCCGTCGGCGCGCATCAAGATCTTCCTCGCGGGGGCCGAGTAGTGGATGGTGCGGCGCTCATCGGGAAATCAGCGCTCGTAATCGGGGCGAGCAGCGGCATTGGGCTCACCACCGCGAACCTCTTCGCCGACGCGGGCGCGAAGGTCCACGCCGCTGCGAGGCGCCGCGAGGCTATCGAGGAGGGTGTGGAGGGACGCAACGTCACGGCGCACGTGCTGGACATCTCGGAGAAAAATTCCGTCTGGCGGTTGGTCGAGGAGGTAGGAGATTCAGACGGCATAGATATCCTTGTCGTCGCGGCGGGGATGAACTTTCCCGAGCGGCGGCTGGAGCAGCTAACGGCCGACGGGTGGGACGCCATGATCTCGGTGAACCTCAGCGGCGCTTTCTACGCGATACGGGCTGCGTTGCCATATCTGCGGGCTTCGCGAGGTCTGGTCGTCCTGATAAGCAGTGTCTCCGGAAGGTGGCCCGACGCCTCTGGCCCGGCCTACCAGGCCTCGAAGGCAGGGATGATCGAGCTCGGGCACGCCGCCGGCTTCGAGGAGCACGTAAACGGCGTTCGCGTTACCTCTGTGCTGCCCGGCATCGTGGACACCCCCATCCTGGACAACCGCCCCGAGCCGCCCCCGAAGGAGGTCAGGGACGCTGCACTCAAGCCCGAAGACGTGGCGCAGGCTTGCCTCTTTCTGGCCACGCTACCGCCACACGCCTACGTCCCTGAGCTGACGATGGTCCCGACGGCGATTCAGGCCCTCGGTAAGACCTCGACGGCCACACCTCCCGTCTCGCAGGACGATGATTAGAAGTGCCGACAAGGAGATCTACTATGACTTCGGATAACGGCCGGCCGTCGCGCAGGTTCCGTTCGCGAGACTGGTTTGACGACCCGCACCGCAGGGACCAGAGCGCACTGTATCTCGAGCGCTTTATGAACTATGGGATCACACCCGACGAGTTGCGCTCCGGCAGGCCGATAGTTGGAATAGCCCAGAGCGGCAGCGACCTCTCGCCCTGCAACAGGCACCACCTTGAGCTGGCCGGCCGAGTGCGCGACGGCATCCGGGACGGCGGCGGCATCCCGATGGAGTTCCCTGTACATCCCATAAACGAGAACTGTCGCCGCCCGACCGCCGCACTTGACCGCAACCTCTCCTATCTCGGGCTGGTCGAGATCCTCTACGGTTACTTTATCGACGCCGTCGTTCTCACGACTGGCTGCGACAAGACGACGCCGGCGGCCATAATGGCCGCTTCGACCGTGGACATCCCCGCCATCGTGCTCTCCGGCGGTCCTATGCTCGACGGGTACTTCGAGGGAGAGCTGGTTGGTTCCGGAACGGCGATCTGGGAGAGCCGCCGCCGTCTCGCCGCGGGCCGGATCGATGAGGAAGAGTTCTTCGAGACGGCCCTCGCCTCGGCACCTTCGGCGGGCCACTGCAACACCATGGGCACGGCTTCTACCATGAACGCTCTGGCAGAGGTGTTGGGGCTTTCGCTACCAGGCTGCGCTGCGATCCCTGCTCCGTACCGCGAGCGCGGCCAGATAGCATACGACACGGGCAAACGCGCGGCCGAGATGGCCTATGAGGACCTGCGCCCTTCGAAGATCTTAACCCGCGAGTCGTTCCTGAACGCGATCGTCGCGACCACCGCCCTCGGTGGCTCGACCAACGCCCAGCCTCACATCATGGCCATGGCGCGCCACGCCGGCGTGGAGATAGAGCCCTCCGACTGGGAACACGGCTACGACGTGCCTATGCTCGTGAACATGCAGCCCGCAGGCAAGTTCCTGGGCGAGCGGTTCCACCGCGCGGGCGGCGCGCCCGCCGTAGTCAACGAGCTTCTGAACGCAGGCAAGTTGGACGGTGGGACGATGACCGTCACGGGACAGTCATTGGCCGAAAATGTTGCCGGACGCGAGAGCCTGGACCGGGAGATGATCGCTGCTTACGACGAGCCGCTGCAGGAGAAGGCGGGTTTCAAGGTTCTGTCCGGTAACCTCTTCGACTTCGCGATCATCAAGACGAGCGTGATCTCCGACGATTTCCGCGAGCGTTTTCTGAGCGACGAGAATGCCTTCGAAGGACGAGCGGTCGTCTTCGAAGGCTCGGACGACTACCACGAGCGTATCGACGACCCGGATTTGAGCATCAACAAGAATTCTATCCTCGTGATCCGGGGCGCAGGACCGATAGGTTGGCCTGGCTCCGCGGAGGTCGTCAACATGCAGCCTCCCAAGGCGCTCATAAAACGCGGGATAGAGACGCTGCCAACTATCGGAGACGGCAGGCAGTCGGGCACCTCGGCCAACCCCTCGATCCTGAACGCGGCCCCCGAGAGCGCCGTGGGCGGAGGGCTGGCGTGGCTGCGGACGGGGGACACCATACGTATCGACCTCGATGCGGGTCGCTGCGACATGCTCGTCCCCGACGAGGAGATAGAGCGGCGCAAGCGGGAAGAAGGCATCCCCGATTTCCCCGAGAGCCAGACGCCCTGGCAAGAGATCTACCGCGCATCGGTGAGTCAGCTCGACGGCGGCGGGGTGCTCGAGGCGGCTCTCAAGTACAGGGGCATCGCCTCCAAGACGCCACGCCACAATCACTGATGGATGGATCATCGAAAGCCAGGAACGTGGGATCCTCGCGGCACGAGAGTCTGCACTTTTTTGAATCTAGTTCATTTGCATGATGTATGCTCCTGATATCTCCTTTAGGGTGATGCTCTGTGTGTTCGTCTGGCAGGGGACCGGCGCGGAGGTGTCGCGATGGAACGCATGATGATCGTAGAAGACCACTCGGCGTTCGCGCAGGCCCTCGAGCTTGTTCTGGGACAGGAGACCGAGGTCGTCCTCGCCCGAACGCTGGAAGAAGGGAGAACCCTGATCCGGGTCGGCGAACCTTTCGACGTGGTTGTGCTAGACCTTACGCTCCCGGACGGGGAAGGGGCGGATCTTTTGCCCGACATCAGGCAGTGTCACCCCCGGACGCGGGTCGCCATCCTGAGCGCCAGGGACGATATCGATGAGGTCGCCTCACAGGCCGGAGCCGACGTCGCCTTGCCCAAGGAGACGCCCCTACCCGAGATAATCTCTTCCCTAAGAAGGTTGATTGATTAGGACAGTAGCATGGACGCTTCGCGAAGCGCCCCAGCACCACGTCCACGTGGCGCCCCCCGCGTCCGTGTGGTCCACGGCTCGTCTCACGTGTTGTCTTTCCCGCACGGAACCATTATGTTACCGGAGCAACAATTGTAGGGGAGGAAGGTTACTGGAGGTAGCGGTCGCATGAGTCTTTCTGAAGAGGTCGCTTGGGTGACGGGGAGCAGCACGGGGATCGGACGCGCCGTCGCCATAACTCTCGCCAAACAGGGACGACGGGTAGTGGTCCATTTCAACGCTAGCGAGGACGAGGCTAGCGAGGTGGTCGGGGAGATCGAAAGCTCGGGCGGCGAGGCTACGCTCGTCGGGGGCGACGTCTCCGACGCGGGCGAAGTCGGACGGATGGCCCGAGAGATAGAGGACCGGTACGGCCGGCTCGACGTTCTGGTCAACAATGCCGGGTCTCTGATAGAACGCCGCACGCTCGCCGAGATGACCGACGACCTCTGGGACCGTGTCATGGACGTGAACCTGAAGAGCGTCTACCTGGTCTCGCATGCGGTGCTGCCGCTGATGAAACGTCAGGGAAGAGGCAGGATCATCAACATGACCTCGGTCGCGGCCCGCAATGGTGGGGGGCCCGGCTCGGTCGCCTACGCCACGGCCAAGGGCGGCGTCAGCACGCTCACCCGCGCCATGGCCAAGGAGCTGGTCTCCGAGAACATCCTCGTAAACGGGGTTGCCCCCGGCGTCATAACAACCCCCTTCCACGACCGCTTTACGCCACCCGACGTACGCGAGAACCTCAAGAACGCTATACCGATGGGGCGCGAAGGGAAACCGGAGGAGACCGCCGGGGTCGTCGCGTTCCTCGCTTCTCCGGCCGCCGACTACCTGGTCGGTGAGATCGTCGAGGTCAACGGCGGCCAGCTCATGGACTAGCAGGGGAGAGGAGATCCACTCCCCTGCGTCAGGTAGCGGTCTGCTAGCCGAGGATCTCGCCTCCGTACTGGTGGACAAGCGCGCCTAGTTGCTCCATCTCCGCCTCGCTAGGCGGGCCCTCAGGCGGGTGCGGCAGGGTA
Source organism: uncultured Rubrobacteraceae bacterium (assembly GCA_963830075.1). Taxonomy (GTDB): domain Bacteria; phylum Actinomycetota; class Rubrobacteria; order Rubrobacterales; family Rubrobacteraceae; genus Rubrobacter_D. The sequence goes on from CAWHLD010000020.1 coordinate 123,348, forward strand.
CGCTCCGGCGCCGGTTCACTGCTGGCGTAGATGAACTCCTCGAAGCCCGCGGGTGACAAGAGAAACAACATCCTGGCGGGCCCCGACTCGACAGTGTATCGGTGGGGAACGTCCCTGGGGCCGAAGAGGAAGAATCCGGGAGTGGCCTTTATCGTCTGCTCGCCGACCTCGAACGTCAGCTCTCCTTCGAGGATCCAGAACGCTTCGTCCTCGTTGTGGTGCACGTGGAGCGGTGCCTCAGCGCCCTCCGGCTCGATTACCTCGACGAGCGCGTATTGCCCGCCGGTATCCTTACCCGTGGCCTTGATGGTTGCCAGGGTGACGCCGAGCCACCACCTCGCGTCTCCTTCGCCTTCCGCAAGTCCGAAAGTCCTGGCGACGCCATAGTCTTCGTTCATCGACTCCTCCGTTTGCTGTTCCCGGCCAGGTCGGTGCATCGAGCGCGAATCGAGGATCTCGCACCCGTACCGGGTCTCGAGGACCGCAAAGCTCTCCGTCTCGCCTTCGCCGGGAGTGGCCCCTGTTCTGGCCGGCGGCAACGTGCGTGCTTTGGCCGGCTTGCTGATGGCCTCGACGAAGCCCTCAAAACCCGCGGGTGAGAGCAAGAATAGCAACCTCGCAGGCCCCGACTCCACGGTGTACGTGTGGGGGACGTCCTTCGGGGCGAAGACGAACGAGCCAGGACGCGCCGTTATCGTCTCCTCGCCGACCTGGAATATCATCTCGCCTTCGAGGACGTAGAAGGCCTCATCCTCTTTGTGGTGCAAGTGTAGCGGCGCTTGCGCTCCATGGGGCTCGAGGACCTCGATGATCGAGTAGACGCCATCTGTTTCCTGGCCCGTGACCTTTATGGTGGCCAGACCATTGCCCCACCACCTCGCGTCTCCTTCACCTTCCCCGAGCCCGAAGATCTCGGTGGGATCTGTTTTCATCGACTCCTCCTTTCGCTCTACCCGATCGGGCTTATTCCCGCTCGGGCTCATGACAAAGTGACCGATATTGCGCCCTACCGGTCACGCGGCAACCCCTCGATCCAACACAGCAGGACTTCACCCACGGACTTCGTTGCCTGCTCCTTCTGGATGTCCCGATCCACGAAGGATTTGAACGTGGAGAAGTCGAGGATTGCGCTCACCACCTGCACTGTGATCTCGTCCGGCCCGGCGGGAGCGAGCGCCTCGCGTACAAGCTCCGCGATGGTGGCACGCATGTATGCCTCCCACTCCACAACCGCGGGAAGTCGGCGCTCTTGGAAGTCAGTCTCGATGTAAGGAGCCCCCCGCTCATAGAAGTCAAAGAGCTCGGAGATCAAACGCCCAAGTCGCTCCTCGAGCGAGACAACCCCGGCGAAGATTCGGGGCGCATCCTCCACAGAAGGGGGCCTGGTGATCGCGTACATCAACTCCCCACAGGCCGGTACCAACTCGTCTAGCGAAGGGAAGTGCTTGTACACCGTTCCAACCGAAACGTCCGCGTGACGGGCGATGTCCTGCCAGGAGGTGCCGAAAATGCCCTTCTCGGCGTGTAGCGCGAGGGTGGCCTCCAGGATGCGCTGCCGAGTCTCTTCCACACTGGCCCTCCGCTTGCCCATCTCGTACTTGCGAGGACTCAATAGCCACCTCTTTATTAAATGAACAAACTATTCATTTAATATCTCACAGTAGTAGCAACGCTGTCAAGGGTCTGTGAGAATTCTCTGGCCTAAATCTACGCTGTCAGGTCATGCTCGTGGGAAGAACCTCCGGGCATGCGGCACACGAGATCGTCCGCGAAGGCATGTGTCAATACGCTCGGGTGAATAGCGGGCAAGAGAAGGGGCTGGGTATGTTGAGTTCGGTTGGCTGCTCCGAGGGGCCGCCGGAAGCATAAGCTGCACCGGCGCTGACCAGCAGAGCCTTCGAGGTTATGTTCCTCCGAGGATCTCTCCTACGAAGGCGGCGACGGCCTCGCCGAGCTTGCGGTGTTCGCCGGTGTCGAGGTGGATACCGTCTGTGTCGCTGGAGACGATGACCTCTGAGGCGTCGAAGAACTCGCACCCGTACTGCTCGGCGAAGCGCCCGTAATGTTCGGGGAACTCCCGTGACTTCTCCCTGGCCCCCTCGAACATCTGCGCCATATCCGTGAGCGTTCCTAGCGCGGGCGGTGAGATCAAGACCACTCTAGGGACGCCGCCACCCGGCCCACACCCGCTCCTGAGGATCATGTCGGCCAGGCTTGCGGCACCCTGCGCGATGTCGGAGGCGGAGGCGCCGAAGCGCTCCTTGAGGTCGTTGGTCCCCAACATGAGCGTCACGAGGTCAACGGGCTTGTGTGACTCGAGACACGCTATCAGATAAGTCCTGCCGTTCTTGTGATCTCCTTCGATGGGATCATCCCTCACCGTCGTCCTGCCGGACAAGCCCTCTTCGATCACCCTGTATTCATCGCCCAGCACCTGTCGTAGCACCCCCGGCCAGCGCACGTCTTCAGGGAACCGCTCCCCGGTCTCGGGGTCCGAACCCCAGGTGTTGGAGTCCCCGTAACACAGAATCGTTCTCACAAATACCCCTCTCGCTCTGAAGATCGAGACTATTGTTGGCGCGATCCACGGGCCGGGTCAACCGCAGACAGATGTGACCATGCACCGAGGCCGGAGCGAGCTTGAAACGTGTTGCACTATTCAGTACATTGTTTGCATCTCCCCAAGAGGGTGTTAGGTTAGTGTATGCTTGGAAATCGGCAATTCGAAGGGGAGCAAGGGAAGGAGATCTGTGGAGCAAAGGTCTGAAAGTTCAAGGATTGATCCCGTCGTATTTTGGATTGCGGCAATCCTTTCGGCGGTGTTCGTGGCGTGGGGAATTCTCTTCACGGAGAGTCTAGCCGCCGTTTTCGACGCGGTCTTGTGGAGCTTCCTGGTGCCTAACTTCGGCTGGGTGTTCATATTATCGTCCTTCGGCTTCCTGTCCTTCGCTGTCTATCTGGCCTTCAGCAAGTACGGGAAGATCCGGCTCGGCGCCCAGGACGAGCGGCCGGAGTTCAGCACGGTCTCGTGGGTTGCGATGATGTTCAGCGCTGGGATGGGCATAGGCCTGATGTTCTTCGGCGTGGCCGAGCCCCTCTCCCATATGGGTTCCCCCCCGTTCGGGCTGGCTGAGCCAAACACGAAGGGAGCTGCCCAGGTCGCGATGGAGTACTCCTACTTCCACTGGGCTTTCCACCCGTGGGCGATCTACGCGATCATGGGGCTGGCGCTCGCCTACTTCACTTTCCGCAAGGGCATGCCTAACCTAGTCAGCACGGCGTTCTACCCGCTGCTGGGCGACAGGGTCTACGGGCCAATAGGCAAGACAATCGACATTCTGGCGGTCTTCGCCACCCTGTTCGGCTCGGCCACCTCGCTGGGGCTAGGCGCCCTGCAGATCAACCAGGGGCTCAACGCCGTGTTCGGGATCGGCGGGCGGGATGCGGTCGGGCTGGCTATCGTGGTCATCGCCGTCCTTACGCTGTGCTTCATCCTCTCGGCGATCAGTGGGGTGCATCGCGGCATCCAGTGGCTCTCGAACACCAACATGGTGCTTGCCGTACTCTTGCTCCTTTTCGTGTTCGTTGTGGGACCGACGGTGTTCATCCTCAACACCTTTACCCAGTCGATCGGCGGTTACCTGGCCAACATCATTCCGATGAGCTTCAGGACCGCCTCCTACGGCGACTCGGCCTTCGTCTCCGGTTGGACCATCTTCTACTGGGCGTGGTGGATAAGCTGGGCGCCGTTCGTAGGGGTCTTCATAGCCCGGATCTCCCGCGGCCGTACCATTCGTGAGTTCGTCTTCGGTGTTGTCCTGGCCCCAAGCGTCGTCAGCTTCGTGTGGTTCTCCGTACTCGGCGGATCGGCCATAAACCTGCAGCTCACGGGGGCGGCGAACATCTCGCAGCTTGCCGCTGCCAACCAGCCGGCGGCGTTGTTCTCCACCCTGCAACAGTTCCCGCTATTCTGGCTGACGGCGCTGATCGCGATCACCCTGGTCGCGCTGTTCTTTATTAGCGGGGCCGACGCGGCCTCGGTCGTGATGGGTATGCTTTCCTCCAGGGGTGACCTGCACCCCAAAGCCTGGAACATCATCGTGTGGGGCGTCTTTACCGGGTCTGCGGCGGCGGTCTGCCTGCTGGCAGGGGCGATCCAGGGCTCGGTGGACGCGGCTCTCCTGGCCCTGCAATCCGTGGCCATCGCTTCGGCTGCGCCTTTCGTGCTGATCCTTATAGGGCTGTGCTTCTCCATAATGAAAGCGCTGCGCGCGGAGCAGTTGCCCACCGCGTCCCCAGGACGTGAGGCGCCCGATCCTGGCAGGGCGGCGTCTCGCCCGTCAGGCACCGCGGCACCGCAGCAGATGTCGGCGGAGGACCCTGAAGAGCAGCGCGGGTATCGTGGCTAGAAAAGCCACATGAAGATCTGAAACGCGCCGAGAAGACGACCTGGGCGGGTGGCTTTGGCCATCCGCCCGGATTATTCGAACGTTTGCCTGCAACGGTTCCTGGAGTTCGACCACACAAGGAGGGAAGATGGGCAGGACACGCAACCCATTTCGGGGGCTCATGGACCACATGAGCGAGATGACCAGGATGCGGGAGTATGCAGAGGGCGGGGTAACAGAAGACCAGCGCAGAACCCACGCAACCGCCTGGGTCCCGACCGCCGATATTTTCGCCAAGGGCAATGATCTCGTGATACGTTGCGAGCTCGCCGGTGTCGACCGGGAGGACGTGGAGGTCTCCCTTTCCGGCGGCGTCCTGACCATCGACGGGGAACGCAGGGGCGAACCGGAGGACGTGAGTTACTATGCCAGGGAGCGCTATTACGGTCGCTTCAGGCGGACCATGGACCTGCCCGAGGGCATAGACGGGAGCAGGATCAGCGCCGATTTCGAGAACGGGTTGCTGGAGGTCACCGTGAGCGGTGGGGCCGATTATCCCGAGCCCGAGCGCATACGAATCTCGAGCCGGGTCGGCTAAGCGCTGCTGGACAGCCGTTCCGGAAAATCTCTAATGCTTGCCCCTGCAGGGCTCGATTTCTGCAAAGCCGATGGCGGTTCGAGACTCCTCCCGAGAGCCGGCCACATATCGGGGGGCACGTCCGAGACCTCCAGATAACGCTCGCCCGTCCTGCCTCGAAGACGCTACACACAGTAGATGCCGTTCAGACTTACAAACCCATACCCTTGTCTTCTCTCTGTGAACATCATCTCCTGCCTGTGGTTGGCAAGGCCAACATAGGCTACATACAGTAAGGGAAGGTCGTAGGATCATCCAAGCTGGCCCGACTGGTGGAGGGTTACGCCCTCTGTCACCACTGCCGTAAGGGCACCTACGCCAGGGACGAACCCGCCAGAAGGAGGCGATGAGCCTCATATTCGCCCGGCGCTTACTTCCAGTAGGCTGACTTCCTCGAAGCCGTAACTGCGGTCGAGATACCGTCGGCGACTCAAGACCCGCGTAACTCCTTGACTCCCATGCTGCCCTGTGTTAGTTGTGCCGCATATAGGAAAGGAATTCGCCATGCGCAACAAACCTCGAACACATCCTCTCGGGTTCCGCACTACGATGGAGGCTAGGGTCTATTGTTTCCTGGCCGCTTGGGGTGGCTGGGGGTAGTGTATGGAGAGTAGCACTGGGGCCGTGATCGTCGGGGCCGGCATCGTCGGCTGCAGCGTCGCCGAGCATCTGAGCCGGCTTGGGTGGCGTGATGTGGTGGTTCTGGACCAGGGACCGCTCTTCGAGGCTGGCGGGTCTACCTCCCACGCCCCCGGGCTCATGTTCCAGACCAACCCGTCCAAGACGATGACCGACCTTGCCAAATACAGCGTCGGGCGTTACATGGAGCTCGAGCTGGACGGACGGTCCTGTGGCTACCAGGTTGGTGGCATAGAGGTCGCCGAGACCTCCGAGCGGTGGGAGGACCTCAAGCGCAAGCACGGGCTCGCGACCTCGTGGGGACTCGAATCGGAACTAATATCGCCCGAGGAGTGTGCGGAGAAAGTGCCGCTCCTGGACAAGAGCAAGATTCGTGGCGGCTTCTACGTCCCCACCGACGGCATAGCCAAAGCCGTATGGGCGTGCGAGGCGATGGCCAGGCTAGCCGAAGAGCGCGGCGCGAAGTTCTACGGTGAGACCGAAGTCACGGGCATCGAGGTCAAAGATGGCCGCGTGAGATCCGTCGAAACGGACAGGGGTCGCATCGAGACGGATCTCGTCATATCTTGCGCGGGGATGTGGGGGCCCAGGATCGGAAATATGGTCGGTATGGACGTTCCGCTCGTGCCGATGCAGCATCAGTACGCGTGGACCACGCCGCTCGCGGAGCTCTCCGGGGAGACGCGCGAGGTCGTACATCCTATCGTGCGTCACCAGGACTTCTCGATGTACTTCCGCCAGAGGGGGGACCACTACGGCATCGGGGCCTACAGGCACCGTCCCATGCCCGTCTCCGTCGACGACATCAAGAGGAACTACAGGGGTGAAGGGGAATTTCCCTCGGTCCTGGAGTTCACGCCAGAGGACTTCGAGCCCACCTGGCAGGAGGCGCGCAAGATGCTCCCCGCCCTGGAGAGGGCGGAGATAGACAGGCCGATGAACGGGTTGTTCTCCTTCACGCCTGATGGTGGACCTTTGCTCGGACAGTCGAGGGAAGTCGAGGGGTTCTGGATCGCCGAGGCGGTTTGGATCACCCACGCCATCGGCGTGGGGAAGGTGATGGCCGAGTGGATCACCGACGGCGTCCCAAGCATCGACCTCGCCGGCGCCGACGTCCACCGCTTCGAGCCCTACGCCCTGAGCCCTTCCTACATCTTGGACCGGAGCGCGCAGTCGTTCCGAGAGGTCTACGACATCATCCACCCCCAGCAACCGATGGAGGAGCCGCGCCCACTGCGCGCCAGTCCTTTTTATTCCCGCCAGAAGGAGCTGGGTGCCTACTTCCTGGAGGCCTCCGGCTGGGAGCGACCGCAATGGTTCGAGGCCAACGAGTCGCTGCTCGACGGGCGGAACGTGTCGGAACGCGGGGAGTGGGCCGGGCGGTACTGGTCGAAGGTCGTCGCCGCCGAAGCCCTGGCTACCCGCGAGCGCGTGGCCCTCTACGACATGACCGCCCTCAAGAAGGCCGAGGTGGCAGGGCCCGGCTCCTTGGGTTTCTTGCAGGGGCTCACCACGGGACAGCTAGACAGGCCCGCGGGCAAAGTAACGTACACGCTCATGCTGGACGATGCGGCGGGAATCCGGAGCGACGTGACCGTGGCGCGCCTCGGCGAGGAGCATTTCCAGCTGGGTCTAAACGGCCCGCGCGACATCGAGTGGATGGAACGCCACCTGCCTACCGACGGCTCCGTTGTGGTGCGGGACATCACCCCTGGCACCTGTTGTATTGGAGTGTGGGGTCCCGCCGCCCGCGACGTGGTGCAGAGCCTCTCCGATGACGACTTCTCAAATGAGGCCTTCGGGTTCTTCAACGCCAGGCGGGCGTACCTGCGCGAGGTGCCTGTAACGGCACTCAGGCTCTCCTACGTCGGGGAGTTGGGGTGGGAGATCTACACTTCCGCGGACCTGGGGCTGAGGCTGTGGGACCTACTGTGGCAGGCGGGAAGGCCCTATGGCGTGCTCGCGGGTGGACGGGGCTCCTTCAACGCGCTGCGCGTGGAGAAAGGCTACCGCGCCTGGGGAACCGACATGACCACCGAGCACGACCCTTACGAGGCTGGACTCGGTTTCGCCGTCAAGCCGGACAAAGGCGATTTCGTCGGCCGTCAGGCGCTCCTCGAACGCAAAGAAGCCGGGCCGCGCCGGAAGCTGGTGTGCCTGTTGCTCGACGACCCGAACGTCGTGGTCATGGGCAGCGAGCCTGTCTTGGCCGGCACGGCGGTCGGATACGTGACCAGCGCCGACTTCGGGTACTCCATCGGGCAGAGCATCGCCTACGCCTGGGTATCGCCCGAGCACGCCGGGGTGGGGGACAGGTTGGAGATCGAGTACTTCGGCGAGCGTTATCCTGCCACCGTCGCCGAGGAGCCGCTCTTCGATCCCGCGATGAAAAGGATGCGAGCGTAGATGATGCGAAGTACGAAGCGGGGGATGACCCGAGTCGTTCCCAAGAGAGATGCCGCCTGAACAGAGATCTCACGACACCGAGAGAGGAGAAGAATTCGATGGCCGACCACACCAATCCCGACCCGGGTATCCTGCAGTACACGAGGTTATTCAAGTCTCCGTACTTCTACGGCTCGCGCCGGCACGGGGTCCAGAAATATAGCGTCTACAACCACCACTACCACCCGCGCTACTACAGGGACCCGGTCGAGGAGTACTGGCAGCTCCTCGAAGGCGTCACCCTCTGGGACGTAGGGGGGGCCGAGCGTCAGGTCGAGATCACCGGCCCCGACGCCTTCGAGTTCACGAACATGCTTACCCCGCGCAACCTCCACAAGTGCGCCGTGGGACAGTGCAAATACGCCTTCATCACCAACGCCGAGGGCGGCATCATCAACGACCCCGTGCTCTTGCGCCTCGAAGAAAACCACTTCTGGCTCTCCCTCGCCGACAGCGACGTGCTGCTCTGGGCGCAGGGGCTCGCCTACAACATGGGGCTGAACGTCGAGATCAGGGAGCCCGACGTCGGTCCGATGCAGGTACAGGGGCCGCGGTCCAGGGAGGTGATGACTGACCTCTTCGGCGAAGAGATACTCGATGTACCCTACTACTATATGGTGCACAGGGAACTCGACGGGATGGAGCTCGTGATCTCCCGTACAGGGTACTCCGGGGAACTAGGATACGAAATCTACCTGAAGAACGCGAGCCGCGACGGGCTCAAGCTCTGGGACACCATGCTCGAGGCCGGCGAGCCACACGGGATCTCCCCCATAGGACCATGCCACATCCGGAGGATCGAGGGTGGCATCCTGGCCCTTGGCTGCGACATGTGGTATGACACCAACCCCTACGAGGTGGGCTACGGCTACAAGTGGATGGTCGAGCTGGAGCAGGAGCAGGACTTCGTAGGAAGAGAGGCGCTGCAGAGGGTCAGCGAGGAGGGCGTCAGCCGCAAGCTGGTCGGCGTCGAGATAGGGGGCGGGAACCTCGGATCGTATAATGACGGCTCCATGATCGACTACTTCCCAGTACACAAAAACGGCGAGAGGATCGGCAAGGTCACCTCGGCCTGCTACTCGCCGCGCCTGGACAAGAACATCGGGTTCGCCATGGTGCCCGTCGAGTATGGCGAAATAGGGATCGATCTCGAGGTCGATCGGCCGGAGGAGACGGTCTCCGCCACCGTGGCCGACCGTGTCTTCTTCAGACCGGAGAAGGCCGAGCAGGAGCTGGGCGCCACCAGCTCCAGCAGGGGAGCATAGTCGGATAGCAGCAAGAAGCGTTAGCGGGGGCCGCCCAAACGATAAGTAGAGGATCATGCAATGCAGAACATGAGGAGCGCGCTGGTCGAGGCGTTGCGGAAGCCCAGGTACGAGGTGATCCCGCTCCCCGGCATCGAGGATCAGGTCATCGAGCACGTTCCGAAGCACACCAAGCTCACGGTGACGGCCTCGCCCCTCAAGGGCATCCAGCCCACACTCGAGCTGGCCGAGCGGCTCTCGGCGGAGGGTTTTGTGGTCGCGCCTCACCTCTCGGCGCGGCTCATCCGGGACAGGGTGCAGCTCGACGAGATCCTCGCGCGGCTGCGCGAGGCGGACGTCAGGGACGTCTTCGTGGTGGCTGGTGACGCGCCGGAGCCCGCCGGCGAGTTCGAGGGCTCCGGCGCGCTGCTCGAGGCGATGGGCGGGCACGGTCTGGACGAGATCGGCATCACCGGCTACCCCGAGAGTCATCCGCTCATAAGCGACGAGGTCACCATACAGGCGATGCATCAGAAGGAGCCCTACTCGACCTACATTACCAGCCAGATCTGCTTTGACACCGAGATCATCAACGACTGGGTCCTTCGGGTGCGCCGGCGGGGCGTGCGGCTGCCGATCTACGTCGGGATGCCCGGCGCCGTGACCATGATGAAGCTAATGCGGATCTCGTCGAATATAGGTCTTGGTGAGTCGGCGCGCTTCCTGAAAAAATACGGCAACTGGTTCTGGCGGATGTTCATGCCCGGCGGCTACAGCCCGGACGCCCTGATCGAAGGCTTATCGGCCTCTCTGGGAGACCCGGAACGCAAGGTGCTGGGTTTCCACGTCTACACCTTCAACGAGGTGGGGAAGACCGAGGCATGGCGGCAGGAAACACTAGAACGACTTGGAACGACGCCCCGTGAGGAGAGACACAAGGAGCCCACCGCATGACATTCCCGACGGAGAAATTCCCGAACGACCTCGAGATCGCCCGCCGGGCGAAGCTGAGGCCGCTGCCGGAGATCGCAGGGGACATTGGCATAGGTCCGCACCTCCTGGAGCCCTACGGCGACGCCGTCGCGAAGATAAAGCTCGAAGCCATCGAGGAGCTCTCAGACCGGCCCAGGGCGAAGTACGTGGTGGTCTCCGCCATCACGCCGACGCCGCTGGGCGAGGGGAAGACCACAACGACGGTAGGTCTGGGGCAGGCATTCTCCCACCTCGGGAAGACGGCGACGGTCGCGATACGCCAGCCGGCGATGGGTCCGACTTTCGGCATAAAGGGCGGCGCGGCTGGTGGCGGCTACAGCCAGGTCGTGCCGATGGAGATGCTCAACCTCCACCTGACCGGCGACACTCACGCGGTTACGTCAGCCCACAACCTGCTCTCGGCCATGATCGACAACCATGTCCACCAGAACGACGACTTCTTCCACGTAGATCGGCATAGCATCACCTGGCGGCGGGTCCTGGATGTCAACGACCGCGCCCTACGCAACATCATCGTCGGCCTCGGGCCACGCGCAGACGGTGTGCCGCGTGAGACTGGCTTCGATATCACCGCGGCCTCGGAGGTCATGGCGATCCTCGCGCTCTCTACCTCGCTCAAGGATTTGCGCGAGCGACTGGGGAGGATCGTGATCGGCAGCACCGTAGACGGCGAGCCGATAACCGCCGAGGACCTGAAGACCGCCGGCGCCATGGCGGTGATGCTGAAGGAGGCGATAAAGCCGAACCTGATGCAGACGCTGGAGAACACGCCGGTGCTGGTCCACGCCGGACCCTTCGGCAACATCGCCACCGGCAATTCCTCCATCGTGGCGGACAGGATCGGGATCCGGGGCGGCGACTTCCTCATAACCGAGGCGGGATTCGGGGCGGACATGGGCGCCGAACGCTTCTTCAATATCAAGTGCCGATACTCGGGGCTCAAGGCCGACGCGGCGGTGCTGGTCGCGACCGTGCGGGCCCTCAAGGCTCACTCGGGCAGGTTCGAGATAGTCGCCGGACACCCACTTCCACCGGAGCTCCTTGAGGAAAACCCGGACGACGTACTCGCGGGGGCAGACAACCTGAGAAAGCAGATCGAGAACATAAGGTTGCACGGCGTCTCGCCCGTGGTGGCGATAAACGCCTTCCCTACCGACCACGACTCCGAGCACGCCGCCATACGCGAGATCGCCGAGGAGATGGGGGTGCGCGTGGCCGTCGCCAACCATTTCTCCGAGGGCGGGGTGGGCGCAACCGAGCTGGCCGAGGCTGTCGCCGAAGCCGCCGAAGAGGAGACCGAGTTCGGTTTCCTCTACCCGGAAGAGGCGAACCTCAGGGAGAAAATAGAGACCATAGCCACGAAGATATACGGGGCCGACGGCGTGGCCTACGATATGAAGGCCGCTGGGCAGCTCGACTCCTACGAAAAGAACGGCTTCGGGAACCTGCCGGTGTGCATGGCGAAGACCCACCTCTCCATCTCTTCGGATCCAACGCTTCTGGGGGCGCCCAAGGGTTGGACGCTCCCGGTGCGGGAGGTGCGCGCCTCCGTGGGCGCCGGCTTCATCTACCCACTGTGCGGAGAGATGCGGACGATGCCGGGCTTGAGCGCCTCTCCGGCCACCACGCGCATTGACATAGACGAGAACGGCGAGATCGTGGGCCTCTCGTGATCGCCGCCGCCGAAGACCGCGGCTGGCGGCTGAACGGGAGTTACGAGTCTTCGGGCTCCAGGCTTCACACTTTCCCCAGGGCCGCACACCTCGCAATGGAGGATGCGCCTACGGCCGTCGCAAGCGCCCTGCTGGAATTCGTTTCGGCCAACAGGACGCCGTAATGGGTACCTCCCTCGAAGATGCCGCGCCAGACTACATGGAGGCGCCGTTGGGTGAGTTCCTTGACATGGTGGCCTCCTGCGAGCCGGCTCCCGGCGGGGGCGCGTCGGCTGCCGTGGTCGTGGCCCTCGCCGCCGCCCTCTCCGGCATGGCCGCCCGCTTCTCGACGGAGCACCTCGCCGACGCCGACGGGCTCGCCGGTAGGGCCGACGGACTGAGGGGCGAGGTAGCCCCCCTTGCGCGGGCCGACGCGGCAGCCTACAGGCGTGTGCTCGACGCTTACCGGGCCCCGCGCGACGACGAAGAGGCGCGACGCCGCATGATCCGGGAAGCATTGTCGGAGGCCGCGGACGTGCCGCTCTCCATCGCCGAGATCGGAACGGAGGTCGTCGGCATTTCTGCCCGGCTTGCCGAAGACGGCAACCCGAACCTGCTGGGCGACGCCGTTGCCGCCGCCGCTCTGGCCGGAGCAGGGGTGAGCGCCGCGACGACGCTCGTCGAGATCAACGTCTCGGCGGGAGACGACGAGAGGCTGTCCCACGCGGCGGAGCTTCGCGCCAGGGCGGTCGCCGCGTGGGGTGTCGTCGAAGGTGCCGTGGCGCGGGGTGGGGCTTAGGAGATGGCCGCCCACGTGGTTGGAGACGGCGAAGCGGATGGTATTGTGAAAAACGATACAATATCTGTCAATGCATGTGTCGGGAGGGAAAGGATCGTCCGATGACCGAGAGAAGAACGCCGCTGTACGACTTCCACTTCCGTTCGGCGAGGAACGTCGTCAAGGGGGGCGGAGACTTTATGTTTCCGACCTCGTACACCTCGCCCGTCGAGGAGCACCTGAACGTGCGCCGCAACGTCGGGATGCAGGACCTCTCCACGATGGGCGAGGTGGACATAAAGGGACCGGGGGCCGAGAGGCTCGTCAGGCGCCTCCTCGTCAACGAGGTTCAGGACATGGAGCCGGGACAGTTGCGCTACTCGACGATGTGCAACGAGCGGGGCGGCATCGTGGACGACTTGACCGTCTACAAGTTCGACGACGAGCACTTCATGGTCGTCGCCAGCTCCGGCCCGCGACTGAAGACGTACCGTTGGATCTCCGAGCACGCCGAGGGCGCGAGCGCCTACGTCACCGACGTGACGGCTGCCGTCGCCCTCCCTGTCGTGCAGGGCCCGCGCTCCCGGAGCTTCCTCAAGACCGTAGCCGAGGGAGTGGACTTGGACGAGCTACGGTTCTTCCGCTTCGCCCCGTGCCGCATCGGGGAGGTCGAGCTCCTGATCTCCCGCTCCGGGTACACCGGGGAGCTCGGCTACGAGCTCTACACCCCGGCTGATCAGGCCGGGACCCTCTGGGAGTTTCTACTGGAAAAGGGACGCGCGTTCGATGTCAGGCCCTACGGCGTAGAGGCGATGCAGTCGCTGCGCATCGAGAAGAGCCTGCCACTCTACGGCCCCGACATAGGCGAAGACGACACCCCGTTTCACGTGGGGCTCTCGCGCTGGATCCGCTTCGGCAAGCGCGACTTCGTCGGTCGTGAGGCGCTGCTGCGTCTCCAAGAAAGGGGATTGGAGAGGCGCTGGGTGGGGTTGACCCTGGAGAGCGAGGTTCCGGCCGCCGCGGGCGCGAAGGTCTATAGTGTCGGCGACGTGGCGACGTTTCGCGAGATGATAGAGACCGGGGCCGAGGCCGGCGAATACGAGGACTCGGTCATGCCCGGCGACCGGCAGGTCGGGCGCGTGACCTCCAGCGCCATGGGCCACAGCTTCGGCCGGATGCTCGCCATGGCCTACGTGGACACGGCCCACTCCTGGCCAGGCAACAACCTTATCGCCGAGGTAAACGGCCGCCCCATTCCAGCCAAGGTTTCACCGACGCCCTTCTTCGACCCTGAGAACGCCCGCATCCGGTCCGAGCCCCCTGATGATGAGCGGCGCTCGGAGCCCCGTCCGGTGGCCATGACCAACTCCCGTTCGAACGTACCGGCCGGGCGGTCGTCGAACGGGGGATCCGGTTCGTGAACGCCCCGTACTCCGGTCGCTATGATGCAATCATCGTCGGCGTAGGAGGGATGGGCAGCGCCACCGCCTACTACCTCGCCCGTAGGGGCAAGCGGGTGTTGGGACTGGAACGTTTCGGCATCCCACACGCGATGGGCTCATCGCACGGACAAACGCGTATCATCCGCCTTGCCTACTACGAAGACCCCTCCTACGTGCTCCTCCTCAGGCGCGCTTACGAGCTGTGGCGCGAGATCCAGGGCAAGGCCGGCGAGAAGCTCCTGCACATCACGGGCTCCATAGACGCCGGACCCGAGGAGTCCTGGGTCTTCAAGGGCTCTTGGGAGTCCTGTAAGCTCCACGACCTACCCCACGAGGTGCTGACCGGCTCGGAGCTTGGGCGGCGCTACCCCGGCTACCACCTTCCCCCGGAACACCTCGCGCTCGTCCAGCCCGAGGGAGGTTTCCTTGCGCCGGAGCGGTGCATCGTCTCCTACGTCATGGCGGCGCAGTCCCTGGGGGCCGAGATCCACGGCCACGAGCGGGTCCTTGAGTGGGATCCGCTGGAGGGTGGGGTGCGCGTACGCACTGACCGCGGCACATACGAGGCCGACAGACTCGTGATGACCGCCGGCGCCTGGAACGGGGCTCTCCTCGATATCCTCGAAGGGCTCGCCGTGCCCGAGAGGCAGGTCCTGGCCTGGCTGCAGCCGACCAGGCACGATCACTTCCTGCCCGAGAACTTCCCCGTCTTCAACCTGCTCGTGGACGAGGGCCGTTTCTACGGCTTCCCGGTCTTCGGCGTGCCCGGCTTCAAGTTCGGCAAATACTTCCACCTGAACGAGACCGGCAACGCCGACGAGATCGACCGCCAGCCCCACGACTACGACGAGCGGCTCCTTCGGAGCTTCGCCGAACGATATTTTCCTGATGGTTGCGGGCCCACGATGGACCTCCAGACCTGCATGTTCACAAATACCTCCGACCATCACTTTGTTCTAGACCTGCACCCCGACTATCCGCAGGTGTCCATCGCCTCGCCGTGCTCCGGACACGGCTTCAAGTTCGCCAGCGTGGTGGGTGAGATCATGGCCGACCTGGCCGAGAAGGGATTTACCCGCCACGATATCGACCTCTTCCGGTTGGGGAGGCTGACAGGGGAGGCGAGGCGGGCTGATCGCGAGGGTGCGCATCCCGGTCGTGATGGTCAATCAGCGCAGCGGCGAAACAACCGCCCCAACGCTTTCCCCCGAGCCGAGGACGTGAGGACGTTCTGGTAGAGGATCGAGAGACGCCACGGTTTAGGTGACTTCGGAGCTACCCCGAGACCCGAACCGGTCGTGGGGCCGACCTTCCACGCTGCCAACATGGCCGATTTCGTCCGGCAAGTGCGAGAGGAACAAACGTCCTCAAGAATTGGGTAGATGTAACCCCTAGAGACCTTGGAGGTGCGGGATGGCGGTAGCGGTGCTGGAGATCTCGGGTTCGCTGCCGGACGAGGAGAGGCGACGGATAGTCTATGATGGCGGCCTGCTCGTCTTCAAGGCTGTCTCGCCCATGAAGGAGTTCTGCGCCTTCGCCGATGCCCTGATACGGGAGTTGCTGGACACAAGAGATCCGGTCATGGCCCAGTACGAGATGGACAGGGACGATTACCTCATCCGGGTTGAAACGCTACAGAAGCGGTTCCGGGAGCACGAGGAGGCGAAGAGGCTGTTCCTGGCGGCCCTGGAAGATGCTGGCGTGGACCTCGGCCGCACCTTCTGGGACCGACTTTACCTTCGCGTCTTACCTTCCGGCGAGGAGTACGCAAGCGGCCGCGCCGCGAAGCTCGGGTTCCATCGCGACACGTGGTCGTCCAACGTGTATTCGCAGACAAACTGGTGGGCTCCCATCTACCCGATCACCGCCGGCCGCACGCTCGCTTTCTATCCGGACTACTGGTCGAGGCCGTTAAAGAACACCAGCGGCGCGTGGGATCTGGACGAGGTGCGCGTCCGGCGCCGCGCCGGTGAGCCGGTCGCGTTGGTACCGGAGCCAGACGAACGTGTGGATACCGCCTCCGAACTGCGGCCCGTGATCTTACCTGGCGACCTGTTGTGTTTCTCAGGGGCGCACCTGCACGCGGCTGTCCCTAATGAGACGGGCCTGGCCCGCTTCTCGGTCGAAGTCCGTACGGCAGATGCCAGGGATGTGGCGCTGAACGTCGGTGCCCCCAACACGGACGGGGAGGCTCCCCGGATCGCCTCGGGGTGGTTCCGCAGCGTTCTTGACGGTACGCTCTTGCCTGAGGTCGTGGCGTCGGACGATTCCGACGACCGGCGGGCCGAAATGGGATACGGCGGGTAGTGTAGGATCTATAACCATGTGCGCCGTAGTCCGCAGGAACTCTTCGCTACAGTCGGTCGACCGGGCCGTCTCCGTGCTGGAGTTTCTGTCCCGCCGCGGGTGGTCGGGCGTAACGGATGTCTCCAGGGAGATGGACATCCACAAGTCCACCGCGTACCGGCTGCTCTCGACGCTGAGAGACCGTGGGCTGGTCGAGCAGGACGCGGGGACCGAGAAGTACAGGCTGGGCTTTGGGCTGGTACTGCTCGCGAGGACAGTGAGCGCCGACCTCGACATCCTTCGCTGCGCCAGGCCGGTCTGCGAGCGTTTGAGCGAGCGTACCAAGGAAACGGTCACAATAGCGGTCCTCGAGGGTGATGATGCGGTTATTATCCACCAGAGCATCTCCCGGGCGTCCGCCCTCAACGTCGACTGGACGGGACGTCACACGCCGCTGCACGCCACGGCCGCAGGCAAGATATTCCTGCTGGACATGCCGGAAGATCAACTTCTGCGCGTACTGAAAGGATCGCTAGAGCGCTTTACCGAGCAGACCATCGTGGACCCGGCGAGCCTGAAAGACCACGTAGGTGAGATTCGGGACGCAGGATATGGTTACACCGTCGAGGAACTGGAGACGGGGCTGAATGCGGTGGGGGCACCGATCCGCTGCGCCGATGGTGCGGTCGTTGGCGCGGTGAGCGTGTCGGGCCCGGCCTTCCGTCTGCCGCCGGATACTTTGCACGAGACCGGCGAGATATCTAAGCGTGCAGCCACCGAGATATCCCGTTGCCTGGGCTTCCAGCGTTGAGCCGGCTGACGGTAGCGCGACGGAGACTCCGCTAGGAGATTGAACACTAAAAAGACCTAGAGCGGTTGGCGATCAGCGTTCAGCAAGAATAGGGAGCTTTCCTCTGAGGGCGCTCTTCTCGGAAGGGTTCACCCACTTCGAGAGAAGCTCTAGCGTCCGAAGAGAGTAGGACCGCAACCATGGGATAGCGTGAGCCGTTGGGTAGGTTTCGGAAGTAGACTGCGCGACCCGCCACGCCTTCCCGGAATGCTACGCGTTGTCGGGGACTACCCTTCCGTCTTCGAAGCGCATAGGCTGCGGATCCTCCAGTAATTCCAGCCGCTCGTTGTTCTCTACTTCCTGAAGCAGCGACTCCGAAACCCAGATCCTCCCGAGCTTGAGGGTGTTCTCTATACGCACGAGGCGGGCGTTCTGCGGTTCTACGCCGGCGCACATGGTCAGGGCTGCGGCGACCGCCAACTCATCCGTCGGCATGACCATAGGGGTCTTTACCGGGGCCGGTGTAGTCGAGGTGAGGGCGTTCATGTAGGTGGCGGGACGGTCAACTGAGCCGGCGAGGCGCTCGGATACGACGTCAGCCATGCCGAGGCCGTTGGCGTTGCCGCCGGTCTCCTCGGTCAGGCCGAGGTAGACCATGCGCTCGACCGAAGGGCCGCCCGATGCGGCTGTCGTCGGGTAGCGGCCCGTGACGTTCGGGTCGGCGCCGTCGCCCGAGATGTTCTTCCCGATCTCGTCGACGATCAATAAGTCGATGTCGTCGAACGGGAGCCTCGCCAGGTTCCTCTTGGCCTCTTCGAGTAGTGGCGCTTCGGCTTCCTCAAGTTCCTCGGCGGGGATCGCGACTACCTTGCACGGCTCCTCGTTGGCGTTCTCGACGGTGGCGAGGCCGAAGGCGACCTTGCCGCTCTCGACGGCGACGCGGGCCGCCTCGGGAATAGTTTTGTGGATGTTCTCCCAGCCCGCCGAGTGTATTGAGTGCGCCCCCCGCTGCTTGCCGAGCCCGATGGCGAGCATCTTCGTCGGCCCGCTCTCGACCGTTCCCCTGAACGCTGTGTGGGGCTTGACCCTGTTGACGACGATGACCGAGTCGGCCTCGTGTGCGTTGCGGTCCATGTATACCGACACGCCCGAGGGCGTCTCCCCGATCCGGGCGGTCTCCATCGTCGCCCGCACCGGACACCCAACGCTCCTCTCGTCCATCCCGAGGTGCGCGAGGACCTCCGCCTGTCCCTCGGCGGTCGATGCGCCGTGGCTTCCCATCGCGGGAACCACGAAAGGCTCGGCCCCAGCTTCCTTCAAAGCCTCGGCCAGCGCGGTAACTACTTCCGCGATCCCGGCGACGCCCCGGCTCCCCACTCCTATGGCCACAGCACCCGTGGGAAGCTCCACATCGTCAAGCGCCTCACGCACGCTTTTCCTGATGTTCGTGAGGGCCGGCGGGGTATCTATCCGCTGCCCGACGAGCGCTACGCTTGGTAATTCGATCTCACGCAGGATCTCCTGTATCTCCTCGTAGACGGGATTCTCTGTCCGCACCGCCTCACCTCCGTAGTGGTCGTCGTTGCCACGGCGAAAATAATTAGCCGGCTAATTACCTTGTTCGAACCGAGGCAGCCCGTCATCGGTGCTCTCCCAGGCGATCTTGTCTTCCAGCCAGATGTGGCGAGTTGGGGGGAATTCATCGGGGCTGTCAAGGCTCGCTGTGGTCACGTCTATCGTGTCGGGCTCTTCGTCTTGCCTGTAGGTGAGCGTCGTGCCGCAACTCTGGCAGAAGGTTCTGCTCACCTCGTCAGAGGAACGGAAGTCGGCTGGCTCACCCTCGATGAAAGAGAACTTCCCGTAGGGAAAAGAAACCCAGGCGACCGACTGGGCGCCCGAGGTCCTTCGGCACGAGGCGCAGTGGCAGATCGCGGACCTCAAAGGGTCGCCCGAGACCCTGTACCTGACCCTGCCGCAGAAACACCTGCCTTCGTGGGGACCACCGGCCATCACATCTCCCCTTCCGGGTACCAGCGACCATTCTAGCAGCGCATCACGGGGCCGGGCCTGTGGGCGTTGCTATACTCTACGTGGGAAGTTCCGAGGTAGAAAGGTTGTGGAGCCTTGAGGGTGGCTTTGTTCGTACCGTGCTACGTGGATTTGATCAACCCCGAGGTAGGCGTAAGCGTGGTGCGTGTCTTGCGCAGGCTTGGCGTCGACGTGATCTACCCGGAAGGCCAGACCTGCTGCGGCCAACCCGCCTTCAACTCGGGCTTTTTCGACGAGGCCCGCTCCGTGGGGCGCCACTTACTCGACGTTTTCGAGAAAGAACGCTTCGACTACGTGGTGTGTCCGTCTGGCTCATGCACCACGATGGTCTCCCACTACTACCCCTTCATCTTCAAGGACCTGCCGGAGGAGCGCGAGCGCTCGGAGGCCCTTGCTGGGCGCGTCAGGGAGTTCTCGGACTTCCTGGTCAACGTGATGGGCGTAGAAGACCTGGGGGCGCGGCTCGAAGCTAAGGCCGTCTTCCACTGCGGCTGCCACCAGCGCCGCGAGCTCGGGGTTCTCGACGAACCGCGTAATCTACTTGGGAACGTCGATGGACTCGACCTCGTGGACTGGGAGAACGAGGAGCTGTGCTGTGGGTTCGGGGGGACCTTCGCGGTAAAGATGCCCGACGTGTCGACGGCGATGGCTGACGAGAAGATCAAGGCGCTTGAGAGGAGCGGGGCTGACACCCTGATCTCGGGCGACTCCAGTTGCTTGATGCACCTCGAAGGACGCCTGAGACGCACCGGGCACGACACCCGCGTCCTACACCTCGCGCAGGTGCTCGACGCCGACGATGGAAAGGCTGGTTGAAAACGTGACGACCCAGAAGCCGGCCCGCAAGCGCGAGACGGAGGACCACCGTCACGAGGGCATCTCCAGTAGGGTCGAGGGCTTCAACGACAGGGCACGCCGGGCAGTAGCGGACGAGCAGCTTCATGATTCCATCGAGCTCTTTACCCACAAGTCCGTGGCAGGGCGCAACGCCGTGCTGGACGCCTTGCCTGAGGCGCCGGAGCTCAGGGAGCGGGCGTACCGCATCAAGCAGGAGACGATGGCCAACCTCGACCGCTACCTGGAGCAGATGGCTGACTCCGTTGAGGCGCGCGGCGGCAACGTCTTCTTTGCCACTGATGGAGAAGACGTCGTCCGCTACATAGGAGACCTCGCGCGGCGCAAGGGCGCGAAGATTATCACCAAGTCAAAGAGCATGGCGACCGAGGAGATCGAGCTAAACAGGCACCTCGAAGAAGACTACGCCGACCTGGACCTCGAGATCGTCGAGACGGACCTTGGTGAGTGGATCGCCCAACTCGCCGGTGACACACCCTCGCACATCGTCGGCCCCATCTTGCACATGAACCGCGAACGAATTACTAGAGTGCTTTCCGAGACCGCGGGCGAGGAGTTGCCGCCCGACGTCGAGGCTTTAGGCTCCTTCGCCCGCAAACGCTTGCGCGAGAAGTTCGTGGCCGCTGACATCGGCATCACGGGAGCCAACTTCGGGGTAGCCGAGACAGGGACCGTCGCGACCGTCACCAACGAGGGCAACGCCAGGCTCGTCACCAGCGTCCCCCCGGTCCACGTCATCGTGATGGGAATAGAGAAGTTGATCCCACACTTCACGGACCTCTCCGTGTTCGTTAGGCTGCTAGCGCGCAGCGGCACGGGACAGAAGCTCACGGTATATACCAACTTCATTACGGGGCCGCGGCAACCTGGCGAGCTCGACGGGGCCGAGGAGCTCCACCTCATCCTCATGGACAACGGCCGCTCGAAGCTGCTCGGCACGGAGTTCGAGGAGGCACTGTACTGCATCCGCTGCGGCGCCTGCCTGAACGTATGCCCGGTCTACAGGCAGACGGGTGGTCATGCGTACGGGTCTACCTACTCAGGACCTATAGGAGCCGTCATTACACCACTGCTCAAGGGCCACGACGAGGCGAAGGATCTACCCCACGCTTCCTCGCTGTGCGGCGCTTGCTGGGAGGCTTGTCCCGTCGGCATCCCGCTGCACGACCTGCTGTTGAAGCTGCGCAACCAGCAGGTCGAGGAAGGGCTTGCGGGCAAGGCGCAGGAGATAGCTTTCAAAGGTTTCGAGAGCACGATGAAGAGGCAGACCCTCTACAACATCTCCTCCAGGGCCGGCCGCCTGGCCCAGAAACCTCTGAAGAAGAACGATTCCGTTCGGCCTCTTCCGGGACCCTTCAACGCCTGGACGGGCTCGCGTGAGATGCCGAAGCTGGCCGAGAAATCCTTTCGGGAATTGTGGAAGGAGGGCATCTAGGGTGCCGGACAGGGCCGAGTTCCTCGAGTCGATCCGCCACCGTACGCAGGCGGGACGCTACAAGCCTACAAACGCCCCCGACGTTGCCTGGACGCCGAAAGACGAGCCTCTTGAGAGCGAAACGATAGAAGACCCGCCAGCACGCTTTATCGAGGAGCTTGAAGCCCTGGGTGGCCACGGCACGAGGGTCGCGAGCCTGGAGGAGGCGCGGGAATACGTGCTCGAGCTGGCCCGAGAGAGGGAAGCGAAGCTCCTCGTCAGGTGGGACGTCGACGAGCTCGAAGCACTCGGGGTGGACGGCCCGTTGGGAGAGGCCGGCGTCGAAGTAGCCGTGTGGAGGGACCTTGCGGACTTCAAAGAGGTTGCGGGCAAGGCCGACATCGGGCTCTCCACGGCGGCGTGGGCGATAGCGGAGACTGGAACATTGGTTCTCGAAGGCGGTACTGGGATGGGCCGCACCGTCACGTTGCTGCCGCCAACCTACGTGGCCATTGTTCCTTTAGAGAGGATGTTGCGGACGGTGCCTGAGGCCATCGAGAAGTACGCTGGGGCCACAGGCGGCCTGCCGGCCAACGTGTGTTTCCACACGGGGCCGAGCCGATCGGGGGACATCGAGATGTCGCTCTTCGTCGGGATGCACGGGCCAGGGGATGTTCACGTAGTCCTGGTCGGCTGAAGTCTCCAGGGCGGACTCTGCGCTTCTGGAAAACCCCCGTAGAGCCTGGTGAGAGCAGCCGATTGATCATTCGGATATAGTGGCTAGACGACCCCAGGCCGTAGGAACGGGAGGTAGGAATGGACGACCAACCAGAGAAGATTGCGTGCGGCCTCATCAACCAGTTAGAAGACAGTTGGAATGCGGCGGATGGTGAGGCTTTTGGGGAGGCCTTCACAGAGGATGCGGATTTCGTCGCTATTCGCGGGGATTACCATCAGGGGCGGGAGGCCATAGCGCGGGGGCATCATGCCATCTTCAACAGCATCTACAAAGGCAGTCGGGTTGCTTACGAACTGCTCCAGGCACGAGCACTATCGGACGACGTCATAATTGCCCAGACGAGGGGTGATCTGAGCGCTCCATCCGGCCCGCTCGCCGGGGAGCACAGCTCGGTCTCGACCCTGGTGCTGGTGCGTGACGGAGGAGAATGGCGGATCGCGGGCTTCCACAACACGCTCGTCGCCCCGACGCAATAGAGTAGCCGGTCTACCTTCTGGGGCTGCGCTAGCCGAGCAGCCCCAGAAGGTAGACGATCGTGATCAGGACGCAGAAGATCAGCATGGCAAGTAGGATGGTTATCCTGAGCCGCTTGAACACTCCGGCTGCGCCCCCTTACTCGACGACGCTCTACAGTTGTCCCGTCAGGGCGGCGTTGACGTAGAAGTAGACCAGGTACATCGAAAGCACCGCGAAGACCGCGAACGTTATGGAGACCACTATCAGGCGGGCGCCTTTGATCTTGATTGGTTCGGGCAGGATGCGGCGGTTGAGCCAGATGAGCATCCCCGAGTACAGAAACATCACGACCCCGCCACCCGAGGAAGCGATGACCAGCAGCCAGAGCGGCTCGATGCCAGACCATATGATCGCCGAGCCGCCGATGCAGATGGTCCACGCGGCCACAAAGTATAGTTTGCTCTCGCTCCAGAACTCGCTCCTGGCCAGGTAGCCGGTCTTGAGCGAGTCTGCGGTGAGCCTGGAGACGTAGTCCACGATGCCGATGTTGGTCGAGAACAATACCGCGAAGCAGGCTATGTAGAAGAAGTACTCGAACCAGAGCCCTATTTCTTCACCGAGCACTATAGCTTCTTCCTTCAGGAAGTCGATGCTTCCTGGATCTCCGTAGGTTCCTTCGCCCAGAACCGAGGCGACCAGAACGGAGAGGCCGATGAGCGTCAGCAACCCTATGGTGACGAAGGTCAGGAGCTGCTCGCGGTTGGCGACCTTCCACCAGCCGTTCCAGCGGCGCATGTTCTCCTCGTTCACCTCGAACGAGTAACCGGTAGACGGCCTGGCTTCCTCTTCTCCCGTGATGGGTGAGACGATGCGGGGGATATGGACTCCCATGCCCATCCCCTTATCCCTGACGTAGTTGCTCTGGCAGAGGTTGTTGGCCCCGCCGGCCCCGGCGAAGGCTATCGCCCCCAGGATCGTGGCGATCCCGATCTCGTTCACGTACCTGGGGAAGTTGGCGACACCCTCAGGGGCCTCGGTGACGATGCCAGTCCAGGCCGAAATGTCGGTGGCTATGATTATCGCCACCACCAGGAAGGCTACGATGGTGACGACGAGCACCATCTCGACCCTCTCGATGGTGTTGTAGACGACAGGGGAGACGGTGATCGCGAGGGCGATAGAGAGGAGCATCACCGTGACGATCCAGGGGATGGTGCTATCACCGAAGCCGAATAAGAACGTCAGCGACGTGGCCGCGCTCGCCGCCCAGCCAGGAAATGCGTTGGGCAAGATCGCGCCGAGCGCGAATACTATCCCCCAGGGTTTCCAGAAGCGGGAGAAGCCGGTCACCGCGGTCTCGCCGGTGGCCAGGGTGTAGCGTTCTATCTCCATGTTCAGGAAGTACTGAGACAGGAAGCCAAGGGCCGCCAGCCACAGCAGTCCCACCCCAGCCTGCGTGGTGATGTAGGGCCAGATCAGCAGCTCGCCGGAACCGAGCGCCGTGGCCAGTAGAATGACGCTCGCCCCTATGATCTTGCGTAGCGGCACAGGCTCCGGCAACTCCCGGACTTCGAGCGGAGGCAAATTCTTGGTCGGTTCGTTCCAGCCCTCGGCTGAAGATGCACCGCGGCTTACAGTCTCCGTCATGCTTGAGCCTCCCCGTTTTCCCCTTGGCTTCCCACAACTATCGTTGCATGTTATTGAATCCGCTACTTTGCGTCAACAGGTGCGATCGAGGTGTGAGGGGCGCTAGGTGCGGCAGGGTCGTTGGTTGGAGGGACTGACTTGCCAACCACCCTGCAATGCATCGTTCCTGCCACTACGCTAGGGACGCGAAGCCCTGCGTGAGCGCCTGGTAGAGCAGGAAGAGCGTGAATGAGATGAACACCACAGACGAGAAGATAATCGCCCCGAGCCGGAACCCGCCCAGACGGATCTGCTCCGGCAGGGCGCGGCGGTTCAGCAGGACCAAGAGCACGGAGTAGAACGCCATGACTACCCCGCCGCCTGCGGAGGTGATGACCAGCAGCACTATCGGCTCTGCGCCGGTGAGCACGATGCCGGACCCGACGATGATCATGAACCACACGATCGTGCCGTAGATCTTGCTCTCCGAGAAGAACGAGCTGTCCTTGAGGAAGGTGACCTTGAGCGAGTCGGCGGTGAGTCGGCTGACGTAGTCCAGGATGCCGAGGCTGGTAGCGAAGAGCTTGATGGTGGCTGCTGCAAGGAAGAAGATGGCGAACCAGGGCGCGACCTCGTTCGTCAGCACGCCGACCTCATCCTGAATGAACGTCAGGTCCGTTCCGACGTTCTCCTGGATGCCAAGTGTCGAGTTGGCGAGGACCGACAGGGCGATCAGCGACAGAAGGCCAACGCCCCAGAAGAGCAGGCCCTGCTCCAAGTTGGCAACCTTCCACCAGCCGCGCCAGCGCCTCATATTTTCCTCGTCCGTCTTCATCATGTATCCGAGGGATGGGGCGGCCTCTTCCTCGCCGGTCACCGGAGAGACGATTCGGGGGATGAACCGTCCCATACCCAGGCCCTTGACGCGAACATAGTTGCTCTGCACCAGGTTGTTGGCACCGCCCGCGCCAGCGAAGGCTATGGCACCGAGCAGTGCCGCGGCGCCGAGTTCACCGGCGTACTGCGGGAAGTTCGCAATGCCCTCGGGGGCATCGGTGATCACACCCAGCCACGACGATGCTTTCGTGGCGACTACCAGGGCCACCAACAGGAAGAGGAGTATGATGCTTACCAGGACCGTCTCAACCCTCTCCACGGCCTGAAAGACCACCGGCGAGAGGGTCAGCAGCAAGCCGATGATCACCAGTATGCCGACGCAGATGTACGGTGCGATCGAGTCGCTGAAACCGAAAAGGTAGGTGAACAGCGTGGCACAGCTGATCGCTATGCCCGGGGAGAGGTTCGGGAGTATCGCCCCTAGGCAGAAGAAGATGCCCCAAGGTTTCCAGAATCGGGTAAAGCCTGTAACGGCCGTTTCGCCGGTGGCCAGGGTGTAGCGTTCTATCTCCATGTTCAGGAAGAACTGCATTGTGAACCCGACAATCGCGAGCCACAGAACTCCTATGCCAACCTGCGTGATGATGTACGGCCAGAGGATCAACTCTCCGGAACCTAGAGCCGTGGCCAGAATAATGACGCTCGCGCCAATAACCTGGCGAAAGGGTACGGGATCTGGCAAGTCCCGGTATGGCACCCCGGGCAGATACTTGGTCGGAAGCTCCGACGCTACCTGGCCCGACCCCGACCTGTCCGTTACGTCGGCCATACTCCACCCTCCTGAATTCTTACGCCTCTCCCAAGTACCGTTTCACATTATTGAATTCGCTCTGAAGTGTCAAACTGATGGGATTCGCACCTCGCCACCAGCGAACCTCCGGCGTGATTTGCCCAGCCGAGAACGTTTGCTGTAAGCTCGGACCCGGAAAGCAAGAACAAGCATCGGGAGGAGTAGAGAGTCAATAGCAAAACCTCAGGGGTCCACTTGCTCAGATGAGTAGGATAGAGCGCATACACACGGGAAAGGGAGTAGCATAGTGGAGAGTTCGGCTGGGCTCGGACGTCTATCGGGGAAATCCGCGGTGGTGACCGGTGCGGCGAGTGGCATCGGTCGGGCAACCGCAGAGCTGTTCGTGCGGGAGGGGGCCCGGCTAGTCGCAACCGACGTCGACGAGGGCGGTCTCTCGCAGCTGAAGGAACGATTGGCAGGGTTCGAGGCGGTCGTGGGCGACGTCTCGGTGGTAGAGGATGCGCGGCGCATGATACGTAAGGCCGTGGAGAGCTTCGGGCGTATAGACGTGCTCGTGGCCAACGCCGGCATCATCCCGCTGGGCAACGTAGTCGAAGCCACGGTCGAGGACTGGGACCACGTGATGGCCGTGGACGGACGGGGCATGTTCCTCACCTGCAAGTTCGCCGTCGAGGCCATGCTGGAGCAAGAACCTCCGGGTGGTTCCATCGTTTGTCTCTCTTCTATCTCGGGCCTTGCCGGTCAGGCGCAGCAGGCCACGTACGGGCCCGCCAAGTTCGTCGCTTCCGGCATCACAAAGCACCTCGCGGTCGAGTGGGCCGCAAGGGGCATCCGCGTCAACGCCGTGGCGCCAGGCACGATAGCGACCGAGGCGGTCGTCGAACTGCCAGAGGAATACGTG
The DNA here is from genome assembly GCA_963830075.1 of uncultured Rubrobacteraceae bacterium. Classification (GTDB taxonomy): domain Bacteria; phylum Actinomycetota; class Rubrobacteria; order Rubrobacterales; family Rubrobacteraceae; genus Rubrobacter_D. The sequence continues at coordinate 150,330 of CAWHLD010000020.1, forward strand.
GCCCCGATGAGGGAGGCGCATCCCGTAGGCAGGCTCGGCGACCCGTCAGAGGTGGCCAACGCCATCCTCTTTCTCGCCTCGGACGAGGCCTCGTTCGTCACAGGCGCGATCCTGCCGGTGGACGGAGGGTACCTAGCTAAATGAGCAGTCAGCCCTCCGCGGTCAGCTTTCCATCGATGGGCCACGGTCCCGTCCAAGCATGAAACGGCGTCACGATAATCACCGTTACCCTCCAACGGCTGCTAACGTCTTCTGCCTGACGGCTGAAACCTGATGCCTACGGTCGCTATCATCGCAGATGACTTGACCGGTGCCGCGGATTCGGGTGTCCAGCTCGTTCGGGCCGGTTACAGGACCGCCGTGATCTTCCACGGAGAGGAGGTTCCTTCCGTCGACTTCGACGCCGTATGCTTCGATACCGACTCCCGCACTATGCCTGCTGGCTTCGCCGCGAAGCGCGTCCTGGAGGCGGCCCGAACTGCCCGTGGGGCACGCATCGTTTACAAGAAACTGGACTCGACCCTTCGGGGTAACGTCGCCGCCGAGCTTGCGACCGTAGCAAGGACCACGAAGCGCGACCTTACGATCGTCGCGCCCGCGTTTCCGGCCGCCGGGCGCACTACCGCCTATGGGACCCAACTCGTCCACGGCGTGCCCGTCGACGAGACTGAGATGCGCAACGATCCGGGTACCCCCGTTCGGGAGGCCCACGTCCCGACCCTGCTCGCCGACGCGTTCTCGTCCGTCGGTACCCTGGGCGTCGAAGACCTAGCCGACCCCGTCCGGGTCCGCCAGGTTCTAGAAGAGAACGAATGCGTCGTCGCCGACGCGGGGTGTGATCCTGACCTCGAGGCCCTCGTGCGGTCGGTGCCTGACCCGGCAGGAGTGCTCTGGGCCGGCTCGGCGGGCCTCGCGCTGGCGCTCGGCAGCGTCTACCCAGGGCCTCACAAGGGAGACACGGAGAGGCAACGTGCCTCGGTTCGTCCCGTGCTCGTAGTGGTCGGTAGCCTGAGCGGCGTCGCACGCGAGCAGGTGCGGCGGCTGATTGTGGAATACGGGAGGGTAGCTTTCCCTGTCGAGGTAGGAGAACCAGAGAATGCCGTCGCCGCGACACGGGAGATGCTTGTGGGGCGAGGTTGCGCGGTCGTGCACTCGCCCGAGACGAGGGATGCATTCGGCGGCTCGTTCGTCGGGTCGCTGGCCGAGGTCGTCGAGCATCTCGCGGACGACCGCCTCTTCGAGGGGCTGGTTCTAACCGGGGGCGCGACTGCGGTCGGGGTGGCGCGGCGGCTTGGGGCGTCCGGGATCCAACTACATGGAGAGGTGGAGACTGGCGTTCCGATCGGGACCCTGATCGGACCTCGTCCCTTCCCCGTGGTCACGAAGGCCGGGGGCTTCGGCGGACCGGATACACTGATAGGGGCAGTTGAGGCGCTGGAGCAGGGCGGGGAGGAGAACGGACCATGACACCACCGCTTATAGCCGTGACGATGGGGGACCCGGCGGGGATAGGTCCGGAGATCGTGGCCAAGACCTTCGCTGGGGAGGACTTTCGCGAGAAGAACCGGGTCGTTGTTGTTGGCGACGCGAAGAGGCTGGAGCGCGCTGCCCGCCTCCTCGACCTTCCGCTGCACGCGAACCTCGTCAGAGAACCCGAGGACGCGAGGTTCGAGCCCGGTACCGTCGATATAATCCCCGAGACCGAGTTGCCCGAGGATCTGCCTTTCGGCGGGCTCGACGCCAGGGCGGGCGACGCGGCCTTCCGCTACGTCGAGCGGGCGACGCGTCTGGCGGCGGAAGAGCGCGTCGCGGCGATAGCGACCGCGCCGCTCAACAAAGAGGCCATGCACCTCGCCGGCCACAAGTATCCTGGGCACACCGAGATCCTGGCGGAGCTCACGGATACTAAAGACTACGCGATGATGCTCGTCACGGACGAGCTGAAGGTGATCCACATCTCTACCCACGTCTCGCTTGGGGAAGCCATAGAGCGCGCCAGTCCCGAGCGCGAGCTCGCGGTTATCCGTCTCGCCCACGAATCGCTGAGGAAGCTAGGCGTCGAGAACCCCAGGGTCGCCGTCGCCGGCCTGAACCCGCACGCTGGGGAGAACGGGCTCTTCGGCACCGAGGACGCCGAGCGGATAGCACCTGCCGTCGCCGCCGCCGTAGAGGAGGGCATCGATGCCACGGGTCCGCACCCGCCCGATACCGTGATGATGCGGGCCAGAACGGGCGCATTCGACATCGTCGTCGTGCAGTACCACGACCAGGGACACATCCCGATAAAGCTGATGGGCTTCGATACCGGCGTCAACGTCACTGTCGGGTTGCCGTTCTTCAGGACGAGCGTGGATCATGGCACCGCCTTCGATATAGCTGGTACAGGAGAGGCCGACCCGTCGAGTCTCCGCGCCGCCCTGGACCTTGCCCGCACTCTGGCCGGACCCGAAGAGAGGAGTTAGAGGTGGAGTTCCCGAAGGTGGTCAAGGTCAGGCAGAAGTTCCCCAGGCCACGCGTAGGTAACGTCGAAGAGGCACTGCGGGAACAGTTGGGGCGAGAAGAGATCTCCTCCACGATCAGGCCAGGTATGAGCGTCGCGCTAACCGCAGGCAGCCGCGGCATCGCACAGATAGATGGAATCCTGCGCTCCCTTGTATCCGTCATGAAGGAGATGGGGGCCGAGCCGTTTATCGTGCCAGCGATGGGGAGCCACGGCGGGGCCACGGCCGAGGGACAGGTCGAGATCCTGAAGTCTCTAGGCGTAACGGAGGAGTATTGCGGCGCCCCGATACGATCTTCGATGGAGGTAGTGAAGCTCGGTGAGACGGAGCGTGGCGTGCCAGTGTACATGGACAGGATAGCCTCTGAGGCCGACGGCGTGGTGCTCGTCAACAGGGTGAAGGCCCACACGGACTTCCGCTCCGATATAGAGAGCGGCCTGATGAAGATGGCCTCCATAGGGCTCGGCAAGCACGAGCAGGCCCTCGCGTTGCACGGCTACGGCGTCGAGGGCATAAAGGACTTCATGGTCGAGGTTGGGGACAAGGTACTCGAGTCAGGACATATCCTCTTCGGTGTGGCGACCGTCGAAAACGCCTACGACGAGCCGGCAATTATAGAGGCGATACCCTCCGAAAAGATCCACGAGCGCGAGGCGGAACTACTCGCCGAGTACATGGAGATGATGCCGAACCTCCCAGTCGCTGATATAGATATCCTCTACGTCGACTCTCTGGGCAAGAACTACTCGGGGACGGGGATGGACACCAACGTGATCGGACGCTTCCGCATCCTCGGTGTCGATGAGCCTGAGACGCCAGCCGTGAAATACGTCGTCGTCGGCGACGTGAGCAAGGAGTCGCATGGCAACGCCCTCGGGGTCGGCCTCGCCGACCTGACGACGCGACGCCTCGCGGAAAGGATCGAACACAAAGCGATGAACGCGAACGTCTTCACGAGCACGTTCGTCGAGCGGGCCAAGGTACCGATGATAATGGCGAACGACGAAGAAGCTATCGAGACGGCTGTCCGCTGCAACTGGGGCGTTCCACCTGAAGAGACACGATTTCTCCGTATCCCCAACACCCTGCATCTCGAGTACCTCTACGTCTCCGAAAACATGGTCGATGAAGTCCTCGAGAACGCCGAAGCCGAAGTAGTTGGCGACCCCGCAGAGCTGCGCTTCGACCACGAAGGATACTTCGAAGGGTTTTGAGGTAGACGGACCCTCTGTAGGGGCAGGTTTCAAAAACCTGCCCCTACATAATCCGTCAAATCGTCTGCGCGACCAACGATCGTTATTGCCCGGGGTGGTACGCACATTGCGGCTGGTACGGGGCGCGCATACGATACGGTGACACGTCCTTAGCCTTCAACCCGGAACATCGGGCGTGGCCGGCGGCGATGAGTGGTGTCAGGCAGCGGGGAAATAGGGGAACTGGAAAAGGAGGAGCCTTGGACTTTGCATCGCTCTTGGGGGCCAGGGTCGTGGATCTCTCGCTGACCGTGTCGGAGCGGCTACCGGGCACGTGGCCGGGGCACATGACCTACGCCCACCACAACTGGAACTGGTTCGCCGAGGTCGAGGGCCCAACGGGTAAGACCAGGAGTACAGCTCCTTACCAGACCAACTTCATAGTCATAGACGAGCACTGCGGCACCCACTTCGACGCCCCGACCCACTTCGTCCCGCCACCAGACTCGGGGCTCGAACTTGCGGGCCCTCTGGGAGATCAAACGGGGGACAAAGTACCGCTAGAAGACTTGATGGGGTCCGCGGTCGTGATCGACGTACGTTTCCTCGCGGATGAGGGCAACCCTGGCGTGAGTCCCTTCATTACTGCCGACCACGTTCGCGAGTTCGAGGAGGAGCATGGCGCGCTCACGGCCGGCGAGGTAGTGCTCTTCAGGACAGGATGGGACCGCTACTACGTCGAGGGCAGGGAGGGTGAGAGGTACACGCGCGCCTCGCTCGTTACCGGCGAGTATCCTGGTTGGCCCGCCCCCGCTCCGGAGACTGCTATCTACCTACACGAGCGGGGTGTGAAGACCCTTGGCATCGACGCCCCGAGCATTGGCAGCGCCCACGACGGCGTCCCCGTCCACCAGGAAGGTCTGGGCCGTGGGATGCGCTACGTTGAGATCCTGACCAACCTTGGCGAGTTGCCGGTACGTGGCGCCTACTTCATCTTTATGCCGGTCAAGATCTCCGGTTCTTCCGGCGGACCAGGACGGGCGATGGCATTCCTGCCCGAGTAGTGAGTATGGTAATTCCGTCCGTTGGTGGCAGTTTCGCGGTCGCCGTCATCTATCCGGAAGGGAGACATGAATGATCGAACACATCAACGCCTCCGGGCTGAGCGAACCGCCCGGCTACTCGCACGCGGCCGTCGCTACAGGATAACGGCTCGTTCTGACTGCCGGGGCTGTTCCCCTGGATCCCAATGGCGACCTGGTTGGCCCCGGGGACTTCGCTGCGCAGACGAAGCAGGTACTGGAAAACCTCGGGCTGGCATTGGAGGCCGCGGGTGCCCGGGGCGGTGACGTTCTCAAAACAACGGTGTACGTGGTCTCCGAGAACAGGGCGGACCTATCCGAGGTGTGGCGGGTCGTCCAGGAGTCGGAGGTGGCGGCTGCGGCGAGCACGCTCCTCGGCGTCTCCCTGCTCGGCTACGAGGGGCAGTTGGTTGAGATAGAGGCGTTCGCAGTAACCGGGTGACGTACTGTCAACGGGCGGCGATCAACAGATAGCTTTTTGTCTTGGCCGATAGCGGTAGAGCGGAACCGCACGTACTTTCTCTCGTGTGGTAGCTTGTCCACAGCAACTAAACACTCTAGTCGAGGTGAAAAGGTGCAACTCTTCGAGAAGCTGATCGAATACCCTGAAGCCGAAAGGCTGGTGCTCGAGAACACGTTCCTATTGCCAGTGGAGGAGACGCTGCTCGGGGAGGCCCTTGGGCTCGCGCTCGCGCGGAACCTCACGGCCACGACCGACTCACCGCCATTCGACAACTCCGCGGTAGACGGGTACGCGGTCCGCAGCCGCGACGCTGAGGTCGGACGTATCTTCGAGGTGGTCGACGAGGCGCCTGCGGGACGCCCGGCAAAGAAGAGCGTCGGTGATGGCGAGGCGATCAAGATCTTCACCGGCGGCGTGATTCCTGGCGGGTCAGACGCCATTGTTATGGTCGAGAATACCTCGGGCTGGGGCGAGAGATTCGAGTTGAAGAAGGTCCCCGCCCCAGGAGACAACGTCCGCGCCGCGGGTGAAGACACGCGCCGTGGAGACGTTATCTTGAAGGCGGATATCGAGGTCGGCGCACCAGAGATAGCCCTCGCCGCGACGCAGGGCTACGGAGCGCTCCCAGTCTACCGCAGGCCGAAGGTGGTCGTCCTCTCGACGGGGACCGAGCTCGTCGAGCCTGGGACGCGTGACCTCGAGCCGGGTGAGATCTTCGACTCCAACTCCTACGCTATCGTCGCGGCGGCCCGCGAGGCCGGGGCCGAGGCCCGCCGCCTCTACGCGGCCTCCGACGACGCCGGCACACTGCGCGCCGCCATAGAAGAGGCGCTCGAAACTGCCGATGTGGTCGTGACGAGCGGCGGGGTCTCGGTGGGTGAAAAGGACCTGGTCAAGAGCACGATGCTCGAGCTCGGCGTGACCCAGGTCTTCTGGGGCGTCAAGTTCAAGCCTGGCAAGCCCCTGTTCTACGGCACGCGCGAAGAGACCCGTCTCTTTGGCCTGCCAGGCAACCCCGTCTCGGCGATGGTCTGCTTCGACCTCTTCGTCCGCCCCGCCCTCATGTGCATGACCGGCCGGACAGACAGGAGAAGGCCGCGCATCCCGGTCTATTTCGAGAAGGATGTCGTCAACAAGTTCGGCAGGCTGCATGCCATGAGGGTGAGCCTGACGCGTACGGAGAAGGGCTGGCTCGCCGAGTCCGTCGGGGCCCAGGGCTCGGGGCTCGTCAGCTCGCTGTCCAGGGCCGACGCCCTCGCCCTGATCGGGCCGGCCTCAGAAGGTATCCCCGCCGGAGAGCCCATCGAGGCCATAGTGTTGCGTGACGAAAAGCTGGTCTGAGGCTTCAAGCAGCGGGCTTCAGTTTTTCCTGATGACTGAAGCCTATTTTTTACAGGCTAGGGAGCTTGTGGTGGTAGAATTCGGTTCCGATGTTCGAGACAGACCTCGAAGATAACGTCTTCCGCAGACGGCTGATGAAGGAGGTTGCACCTGGGGTTCCGGTGCACCTCTCCTTCTATTCGCCCTCGGTCAAGGTACAGGTGATGAACCCCGCGGAGAATCTCCCTGGGGCCAACGGCCGCTACATCGGGGATGCGGTCACCATCGAGTTTGTTCCCGACGACGCTGCCGCCGTCGAGCGGGTGCGCGAGTACGTCTGGCACTGGGAGGAGCACAACGCCTTCACGGCGGTGCGCAAGATTGACCACCTCAGGCGCGGCGTCTGCCCGGAAAGCGTGCAGGGCATCCTGGAGCGGGTGCGCGGCGTGGACAAGCGAGCCGCCGCGAAGACGGCAGAGGTCCTAGATTTCGAGGAACTGCAAGAAATACTGGCCAGGGGTGACTTCAAGACGCTGGCGCGGCTACCTGGCATGGGCGAGAAGCGGGCCCGCGCCGTCGTCGAGTTCTACGAGAACGAGGGGGGCGACAGGCGCTTTTTGTATGCTGCCAACCGCAACGACCGTTTCCGGGGAAAGCCTGTGATCACGGAGCTCGCCCTCGGGGGAGATCTGGAAGAGCAGGTGTGGGAGCACGCTGTCAAGGCGCGGCGGCTCGGCGACCCGGACCCGCTCGGGCCCGAGGAACCTCCCGGCCACACGACCGTGCGCAACGCGAACCTCATGCACCCGCTCCCGATGACGCCGTCCCTCATGGGCCGGGGCATCTTCTACCCGGAGCAGATCGGGCTCTTCGCAGATACGCTGATGCGCGTCCTCGAGGACGGGGAGAGGCTCTCGGGCGTTGACGCCCTGCGTATCCAGCGCGGCAAGCTCTTCCACACGACCAAGATGGCCGGTGTCGGGATGAAGACGCGGGCGAGGGTCCTCGCGAGCGGGCTCCTCGACGACGAGTACACCTACGAGAGCCTGGCCGCCGTCCCTGGTGTCACGCAGGCGCAGGCGAGGACCATCGCAGAGGCCGCCAGGAAGCGGCCCACCCCAGCTTCGCTCGGGCCGGTGCGGACGGAGGTTCGTGTCTCCTAGCCTCTACGGGTTCGTAAGGGAGAACGAGCCGGTGAGCCCGGAGAAGATCTCCACAAATTTCCTCTCCCTGACGAGCCCGAACGGTGATGCTCGGGCTCTCGTCGAGAAGCTGGTCGAGGACGATTCCAGATTCTTCTGGGAGGGTGATGACCTGAAGACCACGCATGCTGGCTCACTTGCGCTCGACGAAGCCCCCTACGTGGTCTTCGACGTCGAGACCACGGGCTCCGCGGCCGGAAAGGGCGGTGCCATCACGGAGTTCGGCGCCCTCAAGCTCGTGCGCGGGGAGGTGAGAGACGAGTTTTCGACGCTCGTCAACCCGGAACGGCCTATAGATCCCTTCGTGGTGCGACTTACGGGCATTACGGACCGCATGGTCTCTGAAGCTCCTTCCATCTCCGAGGTAATGCCGCGCTTCGAAGAGTTCGTCGAAGGATGCGTCCTGGTCGGGCACAACGTCCAGTTCGACTGCTCGTTCGTCACGGCCGCAAGGGACGGAGTCAAGCTCCCGAACGAGGTACTAGACACGCTCAAGCTAGCCCGCTGCCTGGTGCCTGGGCTCAGGCGTTACCGGCTCAGCGCGTTGGTCAGCCACTTTGGCGTGCGCCAGGCACCGAACCACAGGGCGCTGGCAGACGCCGCGGCGACGACGGAGGTGTTCAAGAAGCTGCTCAAGCTCCTCCGCTCCGCTGGCACGAACAGCGTTGGGGAGGCTGCCGCAATCCGCGGGGGAAGGGGCCGCATCAAACCCCAGAAGCAGCACCTCGCGAGCGGGTTGCCGAACACGCCCGGCGTCTACTACTTCGTCGACAAGCACGGCACCACGCTCTACGTTGGCAAGGCGAAGGATCTTAAAGCCCGCGTCAGAACCTACTTCAATGGCGGGGACGGACGTCGCAAGGTCGGGCGTCTCGTCGAGGAGGTCGCCGAGGTGCGCATCAAGGAGACCGAGAGCGAGCTTCACGCGCTCATACTCGAGGCCAGGGAGATAAAACGCCTGCTCCCGCGCTACAACTCCGTCGGCAGGGACGACAAGGCGAGCTGGTTTATCAGGTTGGATACCGGGGAGTCATACCCGGTCCCGGAGCGGGTCTCGGAGAACTCCCCGGACGACGGCCTCATCCACCTCGGTCCCTTCAGGAGTGCCGGGGTTCTCGATACATGCATCGAGGCCCTTGGTAGGATCTTCCCGCTCAAGAGGTGCGCTGGCGACGGCGAGACCTGCTTCTACGGCCAGATGGGCCGCTGCGCGCCGTGCATGGGCATGGACGAGCAGGAGTATCGTAAGAAGGTCGTGGACGAGGTTGTCGCGCTGTTGCGCGGCGAGGGCGGCGAGGAGCATCTCGTGGCGCTCGTCAAAGAGAGAGAACGGCTGGCGGTCGGGCTCGAGTTCGAGGCTGCGGCCAGGCTGCGCGACCTCATCTCCGGCATAGAGCGGGTGCGTTTGTCGAGGGCCGTGGTGAGCGCCGAGGGTGTGCAGGCCGTCGTCGCGCCGTCCACGGAGCCCGGTGTCATCGAGGTCTTCATCCTGCGCGAGGGGCGTCTGATCGCCCATCGCGGCTTCGAGCAGGGTGACGCTAACGGTCTCTCCCGCTTCGCCGGTGGGGTGCTCGCGAACCCGGCGCAGAACGGATCCGCCTCCAACAAAGAAGGCTCCAACGAGGCAAGGATCGTCGCCGCTTACCTCAGGCGCCGCTCGACTGTCGTCGAGGCCGTGCGCCTGAAGGAGGCGCGGGATCTACTGAAGGTCGCCCAGCGGGTCGCCGAGGCCGCCGGGGAAGGCGCGGGCGCACTGGCGTGAGAGCCCGCAGGAATGGGGGTTCCGTACTCCATCATGCTAGAATAAAGGCGAAAAGGTTGTCGGTTCCTGTTTGCAAGAAGAGGGATTAGTCGGGGATGGTGCAGGATCTACAGGGTGTAACGCGCAAGATCCTTCTGGTCGATGATGAGCCTTCACTCCAGAAGATGCTCACGCATGCCCTGGAGCGTGAAGGGTTCAACGTTCAGGTTGCGGGTGACGGTGAGGCTGCCCTCGAGGCGTTCAAGTCTTACGAGCCGCACCTGATCGTGCTAGACATCATGCTCCCCAAGCTCGACGGCACGGAGGTCATAAGGAGAATAAGGGCGCAGAGCGACGTGCCGGTCATCATGCTGACCGCCCGAGACGACGAGATAGACAGGGTCGTAGGTCTCGAGCTAGGGGCCGACGATTACGTCACAAAGCCTTTTGCCGTCAGAGAACTGGTGGCGCGGGTAAGGGCGATCATGCGCAGGGCCGCGGTACCTGCTGGCCAGCGCCCCGACGAGTTGACCTACGACAGGCTAAGGATCAACCTTCCCAGCCGCAGGGTGTCGGCCGACGGCGAGGAAGTGGACCTGACCTATACGGAGTTCGAGCTCCTCGTGACGCTCGCCTCCAGCCCGGGTAGGGTGTTCTCTCGCAGCGCGCTCCTGCGCAGGGTGTGGGGGGACGAGTTCCGCGACGAACGCACGGTGGACGTCCACATCCGTCACCTCCGCGAGAAGATAGAACGCGACCCCAGAAACCCCGAGTTCATCCACACCGCGCGGGGTGTCGGATATGTTTTCCGCTAGAAGGAAACCTTCGGGCAAAGGCCCGCATCTAAACCCCTGGCAGAAGGTCAAGAAGATGCTCGCTCCCAAGGAGGACGGCGAGTTCAGGCCCCGCGTGAGCATGCGCATCTGGCTTACGGCGCTCTTCGTGCTCGTGACCGCCTTCGCCGCGATAACCGCCTACGAGATCGTGCACCCTATCCTCAAGCAAACGCTCAACCGGTCGAGCTCGGCCGCCTTCAAGCAGGTCGGGGACCAATTCGAAGAACAGATACAGAGGTTGAGGGAACGCGGCGAAGCCCCGACCGAGCAGCGCATCAACGCGTTCGCCCGCTCCCACGGGTTGCAGTGGGGCTTTGTCCAGGCCGAGGGCAAGGGAGGCAGCCAGACCCAGGGGAATCTGGATGACTGGTCGCCCGGGCCGGTACAGCGTGCGCTGGAGGATCCGAGAAGGCCGAGCGACGCCATGGACCAGATCCAGACGGGTGTCCATAAGGGACAGTTGCAGGCCACCTACGCGTATCCTATAGACGTCAACGTCAATGGCCAGGACGAGCTTCAACCTAGGGCAATAGTCTTCGTCAAGTACTACACGCAGAGCGACATCGAGAACGTGCGAGAGGCGCTGAACACCATAGAGCGGCTGGCCCTGCTCGCTGGCGCGCTGGCGCTGCTTATCGCGGGGTTCGCAGGGTACTTCGCGGCGGTCTTGATCTCACGACGCATCAGCCGCCTTGGGCTGGCCGCGGAGAACCTGGCCGCGGGCCACTTCGACGAGAGGATAACGACCCGGGTAGAGGACGAGGTCGGCTCCCTGGGCACGACGTTCAACGCGATGGCCATCTCTTTAAAAGGAGCCTTCGACCAGATAAAGCAGGAAAAGGAGCGTGGTAGCGCGATACTCGACGGCATGACCGACGCGGTCGTCGGTGTAGACGGCGAGTTGGAGCTGGTATTCCAGAACCCCCGCGCGAGGAAACTCCTCGAGTCCTCGGACCACGCCTTCCGCAACCGTCTGCAGGAGGTGCTCGCCAAGACCCGCTACAGCGGGCCCGTGACCGAGCCTGCTGCCCAGGCTGGGGACCGCCTGATCGAGATCAGGGCCGCCCCCCTCGAAGACGGGGCGCTAGCCATCCTGCGCGACGTTACGGAGGAGCGCCACATGCAGCGCGTGAAGGCCGAGTTTATAGCCAACGCCTCCCACGAGCTGAAGACGCCCCTGACGGCCCTCTCCGGCTACCTGGAGATGCTCGAAGACGAGGAGGACGAACGGGTCAGGGCTGAGTTCCTGAACGACATGCGCGTCCAGACCAAGCGCCTGCAGAGTCTGGCGCGCACCCTGCTCGACCTCTCGCGTCTCGACGCCAACGCCGTCACATTCAGGACTGAGGAGGTCGACCTGGAAGACCTGCTCCACGGGGTACGCAGAGACTTCGGCTACACCGGCCGCCCACTGAATATCACGGCCGACGAGGACGTGCCGCCCGTACAGACCGACCCGAACCAGCTCCACAGGGCGCTCGCCATCCTCGTCGATAACGCCCTGAAGTACTCAGACGATGGCTCCCCCATCGACCTCAGGCTCTCCCGCGAAAACAGATCTGTCGCCATCAGCGTGACCGACCGCGGTTGCGGCATCCCGGAGTCCGAGATACCCTACATCTTCGACCGCTTCTACCGGGCCCAGGGCTCCTCGCGCGCCGACGGCACGGGCCTCGGGCTCGCCCTGGCGCACGAGATCACCGACCACCTCGGGGGTGAGATCGAAGTCCTCAGCAGACCGAACGCCGGAAGTACCTTCTCCGTTCTGCTTCCTCTAACTTCCGGCTCTCCATTCGCCAACGGGAACCGTCGCCCAGGCATGCTCAAGTCTCTACCTGAGGTTTAGCTTACGCTTTAGCGACTTTGAGAGTAGAATATACGCGGGGCAACGTGGTATCCGTAGATTCTCCCCCCTCCCTACGGGCTGCGTTGCCCCATTACTTTTGAAGGTTACAAGGACTAGGCTTCAGGTCTTGCTGGTGGCACCCGGAGTTCTCGTCGAGGTGTATCGAGCATTGCTGTACCTTGCCGCATCGTACTTCGCGAAGGGCAAGTCACGTTGTGGTGGAGTAGCTCTCCCGGGCCGGGGAACGAATCGTTGCAAATCCTGAAGCCTCAGAAAAACGTTGGCAGTCCGAAGAAGGTAAGGAGCGGCCGCACCGGGGCGAGCAGGATGCCGAAGACGGGGAGGTTGGTCACGAAAGAGATCACTATCAGGCCGAGCAGAATAATGGGTCCGTACTGGTTCATGAACATCACGAAGCCGTCGAGGGCGCGGGGCAGGAAGGGGAAGATCACCTTCGAGCCGTCGAGCGGGGGGATCGGGATCAGGTTGAAGACGAAGAGGAGCGCGTTGGTGAACGCGACCATGGCCACGAGGATGAACAGGTAGCCGCCCTGATCTCTGAAGGGTGGCAGCAGGTACAGGATTGCGCAGACGGCAACGATCAGGAGGTTTGAGACGGGTCCGGCTAGCGCGACGGCCACGGGTCCGAGTACCCCGCCCCTGAGCTTGGATGGCACAACAGGCGTCGGCTTGCCCCACCCGAAGCCCGCCATAAGGAGCATCAGGCTGCCGAGCACGTCGAGGTGCGAGATCGGGTTGAGGGTCACCCTCCCGTCACGATAGGCCGTATCGTCGCCGAGTAGGTAGGCTGAGGCCGCGTGGGACGCCTCGTGCACCGTTATGCCGATGACCAGCCCAAGGAGGAAGGCCACGGCGACGGACGGGTTCGATTCGAAAAGGCTCAGGAACATAGACGCTCGTATGATACACGCTCGACCGTACGCTGCGTCCTAGGAGCTTCGCACATCAGCAACTCAATAACACCAAAGAGCTGACGGCTGATACCTCACAACGCGGCAAACAGAAGGCGCTTCTGCTCGTCGCTCTAGCCCGACTTCGAGACGGAGACCGTAACGTGGTTGCCGGCGTCGGTGGTGTAGGAGGAAAGCTGAGGGTCGAGGACCTCCGCCGAGTCGGCCACGGTGCCCAGCTCGGTTATGCCGGCCGCAACGGAATCGTTGACGCCGGCGTCGCCATCGCTACGCACCAGGGATACGTTGACGCGGACGTTCGGGTCCGCATCCGGTTTTATCTCGACGACATTGGCGTCCTGGACCATGGGGTCGGGACGTATAGCCGTAACCGTGCCGGTCACGGGGGTATAGACGGTGGTGCCCGTCAGGGCGCCGACGTCGAGTGCGCCGGTCTTGGGGCCTTCCCGCCCCGCGGCGTCCATAACGTAGTAGTGGATCTCTTCCGGCGTCTCTCCCCTGGAGAGGAGGCCGAGCAACGCGTTTGTCGAGAGGTTCTTGCCCCGTGGTTCCATCTCGGCGAGGCTCTCACCCTCAGGATGGTAGCCGAGTCCGGTCAGGCTGGCCGGGCGGATTGGGGTTGAGATACCGACCTGTGCGGCCTCCGCCAAGACCGTGTCGGGGCCAGCGTTGTTCGGGTCGATGGGGACTGCCCTTTCAGCCGTGTCCGAGGACTTGGTCTGGACGACTACCGCGAAGATTAGCGCGATCGCGCCGAGCACCAAAAGTATGACGGCCATCAGGCGGCGTCTCCTGTAGACCTCGCCATGCTTCGCCTTTCTGGCTTCGCCTAGCTTGACGAAGTTGCCCGCCGGGCCTCCGGAGCGACGGCCATGACTGCCGGGTTGCATAGCCCTTGCCGGGACCCGCCACGCTTCCGGCCGATCCCCAACATGTTGGGTCCTCAGTACATTTCCCCCACTCATACTGGGCGGGGATTATACAGTGGGGTAGGGGAAGTGTAAACTCGCGCGTTGCGTCGTCGGGGACTGGTATATTTCGTGTGGTAGAGATCGGATCGGAGCCCGGGTGTCAGCCAGAAAACTGGTCGTCTCGAGATACTTCCAGTACATCGTGCTGGCCGTGGGAGTGGTGTTACTGGTGGCCTTTGTACGGCAGGTCAGCGGCGTGCTGCTGACTTTTTTGGCCGCTGGTGTCCTCGCCTACGTCCTGAACCCCGCCGTGCGACGCCTCGAAGACTTGCGAGTGCCGAGGGTCCTGGCCGTGCTCGGGGTGTTCTTTGTCTTGATCCTGGTCGTCGTGGTGACGCTGCTCTTGATCATCGTACCGTCGATCGGGCAGGTACAGATCGTGGTCCGTAACCCGCAAGACCTCGTCGATCAGCTCATCGCGCTGGTCAATCGAGTCCAGAACATCCCATATGTCGGGCGGTATGTGGCAGATCTGGACCAGGATAGGATCCTGCAGCTCCTGAAGCAAAACGCGCCTTCAGCGGAGCAGGTCGCGAACGTTGCGACGGGCGTTATCGGTGGGGTCTTCGGGGTGTTTGGGACCGTGTTCAACCTGTTTCTGATGGTGCTCATCTCAATCTACCTGCTGTTGGAGAGGGAGAGAATCACCCGCGCCCTTATCGGCATGATCCCCGAGACCGTACGAGATCAGAGCCTGGAGCTTTTCTACGCGGTAGAGCGCTCCCTGATCAAATACCTGAAGGGGCAAATCCTCCTGTGCGCGATAATGGGCGTTCTGGGAGCGGCGATTATGTATTTTGCCGTGGGGGAGTACGCCCTCCCGATCGGGGCCTGGGTGGCTGCAACGGAGATTATCCCCGTCCTCGGGGCTTTCCTCGGGGCCATTCCGGCAGTCGCGATCGCGCTGTTCATTCCCGGTGGGGGTTTTTTGGACGGCCTGCTCGTCGCAGTGCTCTTCCTCGTTGCCCAGCAGATAGAGGGCAACTTGTTGGTGCCGAGGATACAGGGAGGCTCGGTGGGGGTACACCCGCTCGTGGTCCTCTTCGCCACGTTGGCCGGGACCGCGCTCTACGGCCTGATCGGCGCGATCTTCGCCGTCCCTATCGTCGCTATCGTGGCCGCGACGATACGCTACCTGGGCGGCACGCTGATCTTCGAACGCTGGAGAACCCCCCTTGTGCAGCCGGTTGACGAGGAAGGTGAAAGCTCCATATCCCCCGAGGCAGGCAGCACCGGCGAGGACGGGAAGGAAAATCTGTGACCGTCCCCCACCGCGAGCCACGCAAGGCGTCCTCCTTTAGAGAGGCTTCGAAGGATGTGCTCCTCGTCGTCTTGCGTCCGCTCGTCAGGTGGCTCTCCGTTATGCGGGTTCGTCCCGATACGCTCACGGTCGTCGGCTGGACCATGGCGCTCGGCGCCGCCCTACTGTTCGGACTGGGATACGCCAGGATCGCCGGTGCGGTAATGCTCTTGGGAGGGCTCTTCGACGCCCTCGACGGCGCCGTCGCCCGCGAGTCGAACCGGATGAGCTCTTTCGGGGCCTTTCTCGACTCGACCCTGGACCGGCTCTCGGAGTCGGCGGTGTTCGTCGGCCTACTCTTTTTCTACGCCAACGCCAACCGCCCCTACGAAGCCCTCCTCGCCGCTATCGCCATGACGTTCTCGCTCCTCACCTCGTACGCCCGCGCCCGCGCCGAAGGCCTCAACATAAGCTGCGAGGTCGGCCTGCTGGAGCGAGCGGGGAGGATCGTGATCCTCTCGGTTTTCTCGATCGTCGGGCTGCTGACCGTAGGCCTCGGCCTGGTCGCGGCGGGGGCCATGATCACCACTGCCCAGCGCGTCCTTCACGTCCGTCGTGCGACCCGCCGCTAGAGTGCGGCCCCGCGCCGCGGCCGGCGAATACAACGAGAAGACAGCGTACGAGGTCTCCCTCCTCTCCAAGCGCATGCAAGAGACCACCGGGCATCCCGCTCCACTGGGGGATCCCACCTCAGGAGTTATGCTCGTGGTCGAGCAGCCAGTCGGCCCCCGCATCCTACAAGCCCTGGAACGTAGCCTGCAGGCCGTCGGCCTGCCTGAAGCCTACGTGACCTACGAAACGACCGGCCTGCTCGCACAAGAACTACAGGCCACAGAACCCCAGGTCCTCGTGGCAATAGGCGCCGGCGCCGCCCGCGACATTGACGCCCTGGACTACCCACTGGCCAGGCAAACGTTCTCCGGCGCACAACCCGGCATTTGGTTCCCTTGGACGAAGGGCACGGCAGGCCTTGTGCTGCTGGCTCTCGCCCCCGCCCTGGACGACGAGGCAGCCAAACGACGCTTCTGGCGGGCCTTCCTCACCCTCAAAGACATCACGCAAAGCGTGTGATTCCGCCCCCCCCCTCAACTTGCGCTCGTAACGTGTTTGATAGGTTTAGCCTTACTGAGACGTTACGAGCATTAAGTTTTGTTAAGATTTTATTTCGTACGGGAAACACGAATGCGCCATACTTAAGCCACTTTCATAAATAGGAAGGACCATTAGCAAGAGCAGGATATCTTGCGCAGTGGGTAGCCTTCTTCTAAAGTGCCCCGCCTAGGAGGGGGGATTCTCTCTAGCAGATCCCCTAAAAAGTTCACATAATCTACCGGAAGGAGCCTGGGCGCATGCCTAGACGGGCGAGTTTGTTCGTGTTTTTTGGTTTCGCTGTTGCGCTCGTGTTCGTGACGGGGATCTCTGCCGGGGCCGAGTCGGGTGACGGCAGCATCAAGGCCAAAAAGACCGACGTCGCCGCCGCGCAGGACCGTTTGATGGAGATCCGCATGGAGGCGAGCTCGGCCGAGGCGTCCTACAACAATGCGCTCTACGAGATGAACCAGTTGAACGGGCAGATCGAACGGGCGAAAGACGATCTCGACGCCGCCAGGAAGCGTTTCAAGGCTGCCAAGAAGAGCCTCGAAGAGCGGGCCGCGCTGGTATACAAGAGCGGTAACGTGGCCTTTATAAACGTCCTCGTCGGGGTGGATAACTTCTCCGAGTTCGCCTCGAGATTGGACCTCTGGATCAGGCTGCTCGCCAAGGAGAGGGCCGACTTCGTGGAGGTCCGCGAAGCGAAGAACGAGCTGCTGGAGCGCAAGGATAGGCTCGAGGCGGAGCGCGAGCAGAGGGTCGGGGCGGTCGAGACGGCCATGGCCCAGAAAGAGCGCGCCGAGAAGGCCGAGGCGCAGGCTGAGGCCTACCTGGCCTCCCTCAACGCCGATCTCAGGGCGGCGATCAAGGCCGCGCAGGACCGCAGTGCCGAGCAGGCCCAAGCCGCTGCGGCGGCGATGGTCGAGACGGCCCCAGCACCCGAGTCCAAGCCGGCTCCTAAAGGTAAGGTTGTCCCGGAGCCCAGGCCGGCTCCAGAGAGCACACCCGCTCCCAAGCCTGTGCCGGTCTCCGAGCCGGCGCCGGAGCCCATACCGGAGATAGAAGCTTCGCAGGTCAAGCAGGTTCCCGTGCCTAAGCCCGACCTGTCGTCAGAGCGGGCCGCAGCCGACCGCGAGGCCGCTGCGAGGGCCGCCGCGGCGGAGGCCGAGCGCCTCGCCGAAGAGCGTGCCGCCGAGCGTGAGGCTGCCAGGGAAGCGGCGGAGAAGGCCGCCGCAGAACATGCCGCCGCCGAACGCGTTGCCAGGCTAGCGGCCGCTCAGCAGGATGCCAGGCAGGAAGCAAGCGCGGAGGTCCAGAGGCAGGCCGAACTCGCCGCCGAGCGCGCCGCCGCCAGGCAGGATGCGAGGGAGGAAGCCGAACGCCAGGCTGAACTCGCCGCCGACCGTGCTGCTATCGAGCAGGCCGCCGCAGAACAGGCCGCCGCAGAGCGCGCCGCCGCCGAACGCGCTGCCGAGCAACGTGCCGAGCAACGTGCCGAAGCCAAGGCCGCAGAACAGGCCGCAGATGCTAGCGCTTCCGCAAGTGCCGCTGCCGAAGAGAAGGCTGCCGAACGCGCTGAAGATAGACAAGAGGCACGCGACGAGGCGAGCGCTTCCGCAGCGGCCTCCGCAAGCGCTGCCGCCGCAGAAGAAGAGGCTGCGGACCGGCGCGCAGAGCAACGGGCCGAGGAGCAGGCCGCAGAGGCCAGCGCCTCCGCTAGTGCATCCGCCAGCGCTGCCGCTCCAGGTTCGCGAGACTCCGGGCAAAGCGGTAGAGACGCTTCGGCGAGCGCTTCTGCAAGCTCCTCCGCGGGCGCATCGGCATCTAGTTCGGCCACCGGCGGTGGTGGAGGGGCGAGTGCTCTGGGCGGCGACGTGCTCGCCGTGGCGCAGGAGCACCTGGGAACCCCCTACGTGCTCTCTCCTCCCGGGCCTTGCGCGGCGTTCGAGGCCGAGGACTGCTCCTGCTTCACGATGCTGGTTTTCCAGGAATTTGGTGTCGCCCTGCCCGATTCTCCGGCGGCCCAGATGGGCTACGGGACCCCGGTAGGCGGCGCTCCCCAGGCCGGAGACCTGCTCTTCTGGAGTGAGGACGGCAGCGGAACAATCACCCACGTAGGCATAGCCATGGGCGACGGGACGACCATCCACGCCTCTACTGACCTATATGGGGCTGGAGAGGTGACCATCACCGACATCGGCTATATCAACGGTTACGTGGGGGCGAGGAGGTTGCTCTAGCGGAGACCCACCAGCGGGGAGGTGAGGGGGAGGCCCGAAACGGGCCTCCCCCTCACGTGTCTCTTGCTCTTCAGGCGATGATAGAATCGTAGGTAGTACCGAGGCAACCGGAGAGGAGCATGATCTTATGGGGTTCGCGCTCTTGCAGGCGTTCGGTGTAGGCTTCACGTTCATCGCGCTTGTGGTGGTCGTCATCGTAGTGGCCTCGGTGTTGTATAGCGCCGTCAAGATCGTCAAGGAGTACGAGCGGGGTGTGATCTTCCGTCTCGGCCGGGTCCAGGGGGGACCGAAGGGTCCTGGACTATTTCTGCTCTTCCCGCTAGTAGATAACATGGTCAAGATAGATCTAAGGACCGTGACCATGGACGTGCCGCCGCAGGACGTTATTACCCGAGACAACGTGCCTGCCAGGGTGAACGCAGTTGTCTACTTCCGGGTCGTGGACCCGAACAGGAGCGTTATCGAGGTCGAGAACCACGTTCTGGCCACGAGTCAGATCTCCCAGACCACCCTGCGCAGCGTGCTCGGTCAGAAGGACCTGGACGACCTCCTGACCAACCGGGAGCAGATCAACGAAGAGTTGCAGTCCATAATCGACGAGCAGACCGACCCGTGGGGCATCAAGGTCAGCGTCGTTGAAGTGAAGGACGTCGAGATCCCGCAGCAGATGCAGCGGGCGATGGCCAGGCAGGCCGAGAGCGAGCGCGAGCGCCGGGCGAAGATCATAGCCGCCGAGGGCGAGTACCAGGCATCCCAGCGTCTCAGGCAGGCCGCCGACAGGCTGGAGAGCCCGACGGCCTTGCAGCTGAGGCTCTTCCAGACGATGGGTGAGATCGCCGTCAACCAGAACTCCACTATTATTCTTCCTATCCCCCTGGACCTCTTCCGGCCCTTCCTGGAGTCCCAGAACGGAGACTACGGCGAGGGGGTCAGGGCTGCGCGGCGCGAGGAGGAAGAGAGCGCGCGGCGCGAGGAGGAAAAAGAAGCCGAACGCCTCTACGAGGAGGCCGTCGGAGACGTCTCAACCGAGGCGGTGGCCGGCCCAGAAGCGCCTGACGGGGGCCAGATCCCCGGCGAGGCGCGGCCAGAGAGCCGTAACTAGCGAGAATCCCCTCCCGAGCTGAAGTGGAATCTTGCCGGACCCTGGCACGGTCCTGCCGCCGGCGATGCCGCTGACCTACTAGAAATTAGGCCAGCGGCTCCTGGCGGCGGGTTAGCGTCGTATACATCTGGGTAAGTAATCCCGCGACGATGCAAAGTTGGGCTTCCGTCAAGTTATCTCAGCAGTTTGCGGGGGGAGCCGGATGACCGAGAGGTCCGATGGAGCGTGAGACAGCCAAGGCAGCGGAGGAGGGGAGCGGGTTTCGTGACCCGATCTCACTAACCTTGCCGAGCAGCCCGGAGTATGTGTTGCTCGCGCGGCTGGTGATGGGCCAGGCTGGGCGACTGGCGGGTCTCGAGCCGGAGGAGGTCTACGATCTCAAGCTCGCCGTTACCGAGGCGGTGACCAACGTGATCCGCCACGCCTCCGTGGAAAGCTACGAGATCCAGTACAGAATCCTATCGTCGGGCGTCGAGGTGAGCGTCATGGACGCCGGTGGCGGTTTCACCGTGGCCGACCTCACAGGCGAGCCGGGCGAGTACGGAGGATTCGGCCTCGCTGTGATCCGTAACCTGGTGGACGAGCTGGTACTCGACTCGACCAAGGGCGGTGGAACGCGGCTGAAGATGATCCGGCACTCCGGCCCGACGACCGATGGGCCTGTGGAGTAGAAATTGCATCTTCCTCACGAGGTTTGTGTGAATGTTGGTTGCATTCTTGGCGAGCGTTAATATACAGTTAACAGGTAGTCAGTGTGTTCGCAGTAGAGGCTCAATTGGAAATAGAAGGTAACGAGTGCAGCAGCGTGTAAACCCCGGCAACAAGTCGCTCGCCGACTATCGCAGCATCGTGCGCCGGGAACTCTACGACGAGATAGTGGCCCTCGGGGAGCGCCTGAGGGGGCGGCGGGTTCTGCATGTCAGCGCGACGAGCTTCGGCGGAGGGGTCGCGGAGATCCTGTACACGCTCGTGCCGCTCATGCGGGATGTGGGTCTCGAGGCAGAGTGGGACATCATGTTCGGGTCGGAGCCCTTCTTTAACGTCACCAAGAGCTTCCACAACGCCCTGCAAGGCGCCGAGTACGAGCTTAGCGTAGAAGACCGGGCGATCTTTGAAGAGTACAATCGCATTTCGGCCGAGGCCCTCCAGAAGGCGGGTGAGGAGTGGGACGTCGTGCTCGTCCACGATCCGCAGCCAGCCCTGCTCAAGTCCTTCTCGGGTGGTCTGTCACCGGAGACGAAGTGGATCTGGCGTTGCCACCCCGACCTCTCGACCCCGAACCGGGAGGTGCTCGACTATCTGGTGCCGCACATAGCGGATTACGACGCGCAGATCTACACCATGCAGGAGTACACCCCGCCCGACGTGCATCTGCCCGGGCTCGAACTGATACCGCCGGCTATAGACCCGCTCTCGCCCAAGAACATGGCCCTGAGCGCGGACGACGCCCGGTATATCGTGAGCCAGTTCGGCGTGGATGCGGACAGACCCTTCTTGGTGCAGGTCTCGCGTTTCGACCCCTGGAAGGACCCCCTCGGCGTCATAGACGCCTACAGGATGGTCAAAGAGAAGGTTCCCGAGGTCCAGTTGGTCCTCATCGGCTCTATGGCCCACGACGATCCCGAGGGTTGGGACTACTGGTACAAGACGGTCAACTACGCCGACGGCGACCGCGACATTTTCCTGTTCTCCAACCTCACCAACGTGGGTGCCATCGAGGTCAACGCCTTCCAGTCCATAGCCGACGTGGTGATCCAGAAGTCCATCCGCGAGGGCTTCGGGCTCGTCGTGAGCGAGGCGCTGTGGAAGGCGAGGCCGCTGGTCGCGGCCAGGGTCGGTGGTATCCCGATGCAGGTCGACGGTGGGGGCGGTATCCTGATCGACACCATCCCCGAGGTCGCGGACGCGTGCGTTAAGATCCTCAAGGACCCTGAATTCGCCCGCCAGATCGGCCGTCTAGGCAAGGAACACGTCCGCGAGCACTACCTGAGCCCGCGCCAACTGCGCGACAACCTCCTCCTTTTCGCTAAACTACTTGGCTGCTAACGCAACCGGTCGCAACCGGTCCTAACTAGCCTTTATTCATCGCTTTCCGAATAGACTCGGCCGCCCCGGCATCGCCTCCGGGCGCGTTCGGAGCACGGCTTTTGTCGTCATGACGACATTCGACGACAATCGCGTCCCC
Organism: uncultured Rubrobacteraceae bacterium; assembly: GCA_963830075.1. Classification (GTDB taxonomy): domain Bacteria; phylum Actinomycetota; class Rubrobacteria; order Rubrobacterales; family Rubrobacteraceae; genus Rubrobacter_D. Next base: position 172,336 of record CAWHLD010000020.1, read on the forward strand.
CGGGGATTCGGCTGCGTAGAGAGCCTGGTCTACGAGGCTTTTCGGGTAGAGAATCACCTGGTTGGAAACGTAGCGCCTGGGAAGGTGCGGGGCGATCCGCTTGAAAGCCCTCGGCGCTCTCCCGGAACGTGACCTCGGCGCCCCGCTTATGCGTGCCATCCGGCAACACGCACCTCTCCAGGGTGGCTATCTGCCTCTCGCAAGGGACGCACTGCTCAGGAAGTTGCCTCATGGCGTTGAGTTTATCTTCGATTCGAGGCTCGCGCTGCGCCATTCGGACCGGGTACTAGTGGTCTCGCTATGGCTGATGAGGTAGCATGGCACACTCAGCGCGGGGGATGTTTGGCGAAGGAGCTGTGCAGAATGCCTACCAGAAGTGTCTATGAAGGGTTTGAGGAGTTTCGCAGGCGGATCGTGACGTCCACCGCCGAGACGGAGGCTGCGAAGAACCACCGCGCTTCGATCGAAGCCTGCCTTCGTAACAGCTTTGGTTTGTTGCGCTTCTTTCGGTCTGGCTCGTTCGGCAACGGGACCAACGTAAGAAACTATAGCGACATCGACTACTTCGCTTCGCTTCCCGCCGACAGGACAAAGGTGAGTTCGAGTGCGACCCTAAGCGACGTCGCATCGGCGTTGCGGGCGCGGTTCGCCACAACCTACGGAATACGAGTAGACTCCCCCGCCGTTGTCGTGCCTTTCGGGACCGATGCCTCAGAGGCTCATGAAGTGATTCCCGCCCGGCTGGTGAATAGTGGCGAGCCCCGTGTGTACCGTATCGCAAACGGGGTGGGTGGATGGAGTCTAGCCCTCACATCCAGAATGATTACGTGCGCGACATCGACGAGCGTACCGGCGGGAAAACCAAGCCTCTCATTCGATTTCTGAAAGCCTGGAAATACTACAACAACGTTCCCATCTCCTCGTTCTACCTGGAACTGGTGACCGCCAAGCATGCAGCGTCGGCCGGGCCCATAATCTACTCGTGGGACCTGAGGGACACGTTCAAGAAGCTGCGAGAGTCGAGATTGGCCGAGATAGACGATCCGGCGGGAACGTCGGGCGGGGTTTCCGCGTGCCACACTACGACGCAGAAAGACGAGGCGCTCGGCAAGGTAGAGCGAGCCGCGACGCGCGCCACGTTGGCAAAGCAGTACGAGGACGATGGAAAGACAGCTGAAGCCTTCGATTGGTGGGACCGAGTCTTCAATGGCAAGTTCCCTTCATATTCCTATTAGTCGGGGGTGTGATGGCCAGTACTCTCAAAGATAATCTGGTGCGGGAAGCCGCCCGCCTGGAGGAAGACACCTTGTACACTTCGAAAGGTCACTATGCCGCCTCCGAGCAGTGGCGCAACGTCCATCTGTCCGTCGGCATCCCGACAGCGGCCCTAACCGCCATCGCTGGGCTCGTTATCGTCGTGGGGCCGACGGAGGCTTTGGGTATCCCATTGGACGCGGTTTTTGGCCTCGTTGCTGTTTCCGGCGCCGCTTCTACGGCGATCATGACTTTCCTCGGTCCCGAGAAGAGGAGCACCGAGCACCATGCCGCTGGAGACCGTTACAACGCCCTGAAGGGACGGGCCCGCCGCTTCCGCGAAATCGATATTCACAAGACGATCACTGACGACGATCTCTCTGAGCAACTCGCGGCAATGATCCGCGAACGCGACGAACTCAACGCTTCGAGTCCGCTAATTCCGGCAAGCGCATTCAAGAAGGCCCGAAAGGGGATCGACGAGGGAGAGAGCGAGTATAGGATCGACGCCAAGCGCTAAGTGCAGGTTGCTTGTTCTCGGGCTACTCGGAGCCTATCCGTTGCCTCGCTCACCCATCCTCGCTCTTCCGTCTACGAGCCCATGGCCCAGGCGGTATCTCCTCGCCACGAAAGATGTACGCCAAAAGCTGTATGCGCCCGTCCACGTGCATCCGCTCGCGCATCTCGACTGTGCGCCCCACCTTTTCCTTGTACTCGGGGCCGATTTTCCCGACCTCTATCTTTCCGCTGCTGGTAGTCTCGCCAACCGGGGCGTCGCCCCACAGCTTCTTCGACCTCTCAATCCTGTCGTCATCCATCTTGCTCCAGCCGCTCGTTCGGTACGACGTCCCAATCCCGTGCTCCTTTCTCGCCCCATTCCCGCAACGCTGCCGTGGGCGCGGGCGCGGCGCCAGCCTCGCCTGCGTCGCCCTCGCCGGTCTCTCGCTCTATGGCGCGCCTGGCAATCCTCACCGACATCTCGACGACGTCGGCCTGCGATATCCCTAGCATGGAGCTCATGTCGTTTATGGCCTCGATGCCCTCCTCGGAGAGCCGGAAGCTCGTCCCCCTCTTAGCCAACGCTCTTCGCTTTCGTGATCTCGACGGACTCGACGAAAAACGACGTCGCGAATCTCAGGGCCGCCCGTTCTCCGTCCTCGGTCCGCTCCAGCATCAGCTCTCCGAGATCGGCGACTTCGCTGGCGCCCGCGCTTATGTCGATGCCGACCGGCCGGCCGTTCTCGTCGACGTCAACCACGACCTCATCCGAAATCGGCACCACGTCCGTCCCCGGCCGGTCGCTCAGCGAGATGTAGAGCGAATCGGTCTCGGGATAGTAGCTCAGCCTCATCCCTGTCTCCTCTCCTTTGGCGTGTAATCCCTGTCGGGGTAGGCGTTGTGTATCGTCTCGCCGTCTTCGAGGGTCACGACCCGCAAGTAGCTGTCGGTCCCGACGGCCTCTTTCAGCTCCCGCACGTAACCGAAGAAGCTTATGCGGCCGTTCCCTTGCACGAAGCGGTGCTCGTGATCGAGACGCACCCTCTCGCACCACTCGGCGCGAAGGTAGGGGCGCTTCACCTTGAGCACGAAGTCCTCGAAGTAGGCCGTCATCTTCATACCCCTATTGTACCGCAAAACGCATTACAATACAACCCCGCAGAGGGGTTTTCGCGGGCTAGAGCGTGTCGTTCAACCTTCGGCTGCTCATGTCGATACCCACCGCCCTGGCCTCTTGGGTTGAAAGCTCGACGCAGTTGCCCCTTCCGCACTCCGGACACGACAATTTGACGGTGACCGCACCTATCGCCACGGTGGCTTCCCGGGCGCTCCGCAGGTTTCTGCTGCCGCATCGCTCGCAAACGAGTCCTTTCTCGCGTGCAAGTTGCTCCACCTGGTTCGGTCCTTGGCCTCTGAGTCGATGCACTCCGATCCTCCTGCGCTCCATTTCGCTTGCGTACCGGGAATCTTATCAGCGCGTTTGACGATCCCCTACTTCGCGCCCTCAGCACTCATGACCGTGATAGGCTGACGCCGATATGAGCAACCTTGGGACCGGCCACGCCGGCAAAGTCCATTTCACGGTCGGCTCGCTCAGGCACTCGCGCCGCCGGGCGGGGGGAGTGGACTTCGAGGGCGAGCTCGGGCTGGTGAAGGCCGCCCTCCTGTACGCCGATGGGGTGACGCTGATAAGTGTGGGAGCCTCGTTTGCGGCGGGCATGGATGAGCTGGCCGGTTTGGTGGCGCCCCAGAAGCTCGCCCTCCTCCGGCGTTTCATGCCGCACATGGATCTCGGGGGATCTCCCGCGCAAACCGAGAGGTTCTTCGCGCAAATGGATGCCTTGATCGAAAAACAGCGAAGGCGCCGTCGCCTCACTAAGAAGGAAACGATACTCGTCACGTACCTGAAGGAAAAATGGGGCGAGGTCGAACAAATCGTCGATGGCACGATGCAGAAGTGGGGGGCGGAGGACTTCATGGTGGCACTGCGCTCCGGAAGACTGGAGCTCAGCCCGTTCTCGAACATGGCCCCCGAGGACATCGTGAAACTCGGGATGGGCGCCTCGTCCACGGAGCCTTTAGCCGATCAGGCCTGGGAAGAGTACCAGCGGACGGTCCTCGGGGCGGTGGGCGACAAGGCCACTTACCCGCTCTTCGACGACCTGACCGGCGACATAGTTGGTCAGGCGGTCGACAAGGGGCTGATACGGCCCACGGCGGGGGCGAGGCGGCGCGGGAGGCTCGCTGGCTTCTCCGGGGACATCCTGCGAAGGCTGCCGATGTTCGAGAGGGCCGGCGTTACCGAGGTGCTCGAGATCCGGGATGAGCTGTCAGAGTACCTCGGGGCCTTCAGGGAGGCGGTCGCGTCCTCGGCGGCGACGATCGAGGCGGCCCCCAGGTCCGTGGAGGACTTCGCCGAAGAGGCGGACCTCGTCTTCCGCGAGAGCGTGGAGCCGGCCGTGGGGCGGATCGAGGAGAGGGTCGAACGCGACCGCGACCTCAGGGCGTTGAGCCTCCGGGACGGGCCGACCTTGCTGGCGGCTCCGTCGAGCATCGGCGCGTTTGTGACGGGGCAGTGGGCCCTGGGGGGCTTGGCGGTGCTGGCGGCCGGGTTGTCGACGGTCGCGGCCGCCAGGGCGCCGCGCGAGAAACTGGAGCAGGATCGACTCTACTTCTACTACCGCGCCGGGAGGAGGCTCCGCCGGCGGCGGTAGCTGGCGCCCGTCCCGCTCTCGCTTTACCATCGGACTAGTTCCGGGAGCAGGAATCGAACCTGCGTCTTCGGGTCCAATGCGAGGCGTCCTGCCGCCAGGCGGTGCCGGGACGGCTCTAGTAGCGTAGGATGTTCGGAAGATGAGTGAGAAGGCCCTGGGGATGTTGAAGCACATGCGAAGGCAAATCTTGAGGCACCCCGCCCCATACGTGGAGGTGCGTGGGGCGGCGATCAGCATAGGCGTGAAACCCGGCGGGAGCGAATGCGATAGCCTGGTCGACGAGCTGCTGCGGGGCGGACACATCCGAAGCTACCCCAGCCCAAGCCTCACCGCGCACGGGCTCTACCGGCTTACCGACCGGGGCATAGTCGCGGCCGACGAGGGGTAGCCTCACTCCGCTACGGGAGCGGCTCGCGAGGGCGCACGTCGCCCGTGGCGGTAGAGTTAGCAAGGTATGGTGGCTTGAAGGGCGCCCATTCCCGCGCCGCGAAGATGACCCCCGAGGAGAGGTCCGAGTTGGCGCGTAAGGCCGCTAAGGCGCGGTGGGAGAAGAAGCGGCAGCAGGAAGAGGAATCTTCGTAGCACAACGCGGGCCGGGTGAGATGCCCTAGAGCCCCCGGCCCGTAAACGGCAGGCGATGGGCAGGATAGAGCACACGCTCCTGGATGAGGGGAGGAAGTCCTCCCCAACCGACCTAAGACCATCGCCTACAATCCCACCATACCACAAAAAGCTACGAATGTTGCAAGAATGAGCGCCCCAAGCCCGCACCTAAATTAGGTGCAGACTTCGTAATTTTGGTGCAGGAACGAATTTAGGTGCAAAGCCAGATCGAGCTGGTCAGGGGCAACCCGACATCCCGCACGGTATCCCGTATGCGGGTTCAGCCGTCCCTCTTGCACGCACTCCGCTGAATAAAGGCTAGAAGAAGGGGGGAAGCCTATTGCTAGACCTCTCCCCTCCTTCGCGTAGAGAACTACGCTTCCCTACCGATCCTTTAAGATGGGGGCATCCTGTGGAAGGACTCGGCGGTCAGCCTTACACGCTCTACAACCTGGGTGCCCTGCTGCTCGATATGATACTCCGCAGGCCAGGCGTTCTGGAGATAGAACTTCAGCACAGGAGTGCCGCTACCGTCGTAAAAGACGAGTGTGGCGTTCTTCCTAAAAGCGTCCGTTTGCCCCTCGGCCGTACTTTCGTACCAGGCGGCCATTTCCATTCCCCCGGTGACGGACCTCTCTAGTACGATGCGCATAGGCTTGCGCTTCGGCTCCGCAGGGAGCTGCTCGCCCGTACCAGAGGGTAGTTTGGGAACTGTCATGGAACTCGTTAGCTCATCGACCTTGCTGAACGAAGCGATTTCGATATCATCCATGATCAACGACGCCCTGGCCACCGTGAGAGGGTCCGGCGTCGGCTGCGCTTGGGCTGGCTTGGGATGCGAACCCGGGCTGGTCAGTACCACCACGAGCACCAAACCCAAGGCGGCAAGCATCGCCACCCACATACCTTTACTCTTTGCCATGCTCCTCATCATGCCCTACCACCTTTTCTGTAGAGGGACGGAGGTAGGGAAGGGCCACCGCCCCGTTACGAATAATAAAGACAGTCTACACGCCAAGTGAGGTTCGGCACATCCCCCAATTGGGCTAGATTTGTATGCCAGGTGCCCCCTTCCGGAAGCGAACTCCTTATAACGCCGTCAAGAAACTGTCTGAAAAGTCCCGGAGATGCAAAAAACGTGACCTTAGAAAGTACCCACAGGGCACCGTTCGGCCTGTTTTGACCCCGGAACACCGGTCAAATCCACGCTCGAAGATCCGCTCGAACACCTTTTCAGACAGTTTCAGGGAGAAGTTCACGCTGGTATCGAAGGCGGGTGGGCTCAGGCCGTGTTGCTGCTCCGCTTGTGGTCGTCCCAGGCGGTTCGTTTCACCTCTTTGGACGTCGCCCCCCTGGCGCTGAAGGCGGCCACCACCGAGCCTCCCTCTCGACGCACTAGCAACACGTCGGCGCCGTGCTCCAGCATGTAGCCTGGCGGAAGCAGGAGCGTGCCGGCCCTGTAAGCGTCCAGTGCCGTTACGGGTTTCACCATGCCTATCCCCAGTCTGTCGGACGCGCCAGAATACAGCATCGTGTGCGCGAATGAACGCAAGGGGCCATGGGCGGCGACCGACCGCGGCCTTCCGGAGCTCTGCGGACCGCACCTGCCACTTCGATAGGGCGCTCTAGGACAGACGGAGGGCTAAGTACCTGGTGCTATACACAAGCGTCCCGAAAACCATACCGCGGTCTATGGCGGCCTTCGGCGCCACAAGGCTAAAATGGAGCCTGAGGACGTTCTTCACGCGATGCAGGGACTTTTACCCCCCTCCGTCCCGCCTGGCGTGAAGGTCGCCCTCTTTTCGTTAGGCTAAACGTACCCGCGCTAGCACGCCAGATCGACCACCGCGCGCGTGGCCGAGGTTGCCGAGGACGCACTCCAGATGGGTGCTTTTTCACGAGGTGGGGGACTCGTGCCTCTGCTATCATGCCCGGCTTCGGGTCAGCCGCCGCATCTGGAGGGGGAGGCGGCCGACCCCGTTTCGTCGCTACGGGCCAAGCGAAAGGGCCGGTCGCGGTGGGAAAAGGGAAGAAGCGGGTCCGGCCCAACGATGACACACCTGGCGGCTGTGACGCGAGTTGTTGTGCAAGCGTTCTGGAGTGGCCGCCAGGTGCCCCCTTCTCACTAACTAATGCGCTCCGGCGGGCCGGAAAATACGTAAAGCGGCGTAGGCCGCGCGTAAGAGGCTGACGAACGCTCGCTAGGGGCCGGGCCCGAAGGAAAGAAAGCCGTAATGGAGTGATGTGTGGTGGGAGCCCGGCCCTTGTTGTCAGACCCGGCGCGGGGAAGAAGGAAGAGCAACCGGGTCCACAGATTCAATGCGTTCAGGGGGCCCGAGACATACACGGACCGGTCTAAAGCGAGGACCGGGCGCCGAGGAATTCGACCGGTGCGGCGTCCGCCCCGCTCCTGCGCTACTATGCGCATCATGGCGACGAAGAAGGGTCGGCAGAAAGAGACGCGCAACGCCAACCGCATGGGTGGCACATCCACCCGGGCCGACGGGCGGGAGGACGCGTACCTGACGATCGACACCCCGACGGGCCCCTACAGGATGAGGACGACGAAGCCGGACAAGGCGGCGGCCGAGGCGTGGCTACTCGAGGCGCGCTACCTGGCCGGCCAGGGCGCCTTCAACGGCTCCGCCTACGACTCGCAGGGCCTCACGGTCGCGGAGTTCGTCGGCCGGTGGCTCGCGGACGAGATCGAGCCCACGGTAAGGGCCGTGACCTTCGCCAACTACGAGAAGACGTACCGCCTGAGGATCGAGCCTCCGCCGTTCGGGGCGCTCAAGATCGCCTCCGTCACCGTCGCCAACTGCCAGGCCTGGCGGGCGAGGCTCGCCATGGAGGGGGTGAGCGCCTCAGCGCAGGGCAAGGCCATAAGGCTTCTCAAGAGGGCCCTGGAGCAGGCGCTCGCATGGGAGATGATCCCGAAGAACCCCGCGGCCCACCTGAAGGCCCCGCAGTACAAGCCGAAGGAGACGCCGTACGTCTGTGCCGAGGAGGTCTCCCGCTACCTCGATGCCGTGCGCGGCGACCCCTTCGAGGCGCTCTTCGTCGTGGCGATCCTGGGCGGTCCCCGGCCCGCGGAGCTCCTCGCGCTCAGGTGGGAGGACTTCGACGAGACGGCGGGTACCTTAAGGATAGACGAGTCGGTCTCGCACCTGGGTAACGGCGAGGTCGGCTGGAACGAGCCGAAGTCCGAGATGGGCTTGAGGATCCTGCCGCTCGCCGCGGAGACCCACCAGGCGCTCTCGGAGCGCCGCAAGCCGTTCTCGAGGAGCGCGTCGCGTCGGGGACGGCCGGTGGCCGGGCCGGCTTCGACCGCTCGCTCGTCTTCCCACGCCCCGACGACCCGGGGCGTCCCTACGGGCGTCACGCGCTCCTGTACCGCTGGTACGTCCTGCAAGATAGGGCCGGCCTCGAGCGAGTACACCTCTACGCCCTGAGGCACACCGCCTCGATGCTTTTGGGCCGCAGCGGGACGGACCTCAAGACCACCCAGGGGCTCATGGGCCATGCCGACGCGAGGACGACGCTGAAGATCTACACGCACTTTGAGGAGGAGCGGGCGAGGGAGGCGGTCAGCCGCCTCGACGGGTTCCTGGGCTCCGTTTCGGGGTCCAAATGACGTCGGAAGTGTCGGCAAAGAGAAGTCATGGGGTAGGAATTTCTTATATGTACGGGGTATCAGGTCAGAGACTTCCGGTATTCGCTAAACTACTAGGGGTATAGCGGAGCAGGCCGCGGACGAGGGGGCACCTTGGCGCAAAGCGAAAGTACCATCGTGGTCTCGAACAGGGGTCCTTTGACCTTCTCCCGCGACGAGTCTGGCGAACGCGAGCACTCTAGGGGGGCGGGGGGACTTGTGACCGCCCTGAACGTGGTCGTCCGCCGCGCCGAGAACGCCGTCTGGATCGCCTCGGCCCAGAGCGAGGAGGACTTGGCCGTCGCCAAAGAACCGGCGCCCTACGAGGTCGAAGACCTGCGTATCAGGCTCGTGGAGCACGACCCCGAATCCTACGACCTGATGTACAACGAGCTCGCCAACCCGCTCCTGTGGTTCGTCCAACACGGGCTCTACGACCTCCCCTACTCGCCGAACCTCGGGGACGAGACGAGGCGTGCCTGGGAGGAGGGCTACGTCCCCATCAACCGCAATTTCGCGGACGCCGTAGTCGAAACCGCCGCGGGCGACGACTCTCCCACCATCCTCCTCCACGATTACCAGCTCTACATGACCCCGCTCTTCGTCCGTGAGCGTCTCGGTGACAGCGCCCTCATCTCCCTGTTTGTTCACATCCCCTGGCCCGAGCCAGACCTCTGGCGCGTCCTGCCCGGCTACGTCAGGGTTGGGGTGCTGGAGAGTCTACTGTCGGCCGACATCTTGGCCTTCCACACCCGTCGTTACGCCCGCGCCTTTATCGAGACCGCCGCCGACACGCTCGGCGCCGAGGCCGAGAACGGCGTGGTCAGGTACAAAGGACGAGAGGTGTGGGTGCGGGCGTACCCCATCTCCATAGACCCCAAGGAGTTCGAGGAACTCGCGCGGAGCGAGGATGTGCTGGAGCAGGAGGGGTACGTCAAAGGTCTTCCTGGCAGGCTACTCCTGCGCGTCGATCGCACGGACCTTTCCAAGAACATCGTCCGCGGCTTCGTGGCCTACGGCCGTATGCTAGAGCGTTACCCCGAGATGAAGGGCGACGTCACCTTCCTCGCCCAGCTCCAGCCCTCCCGAACCGACGTACCCGAGTACGCCGCCTACATGGAGGCGGTGGGGAGGACGGCTGAGGAGGTCAACGAGAAGCATGGAACGGCCTCGTGGAGGCCCATAGAATTGTTCATGGAGGACAACTTCCCCCGCTCCGTCGCCGCCTACAAGAACTTCGACGTCCTGCTCGTCAACGCGGTCCGCGATGGCATGAACCTCGTCGCCAAAGAGTCTGCCGTTATAAATGAGAAAGGCGGCGTACTAGTGCTCTCCGAGAACGCCGGCGCCCATGAAGAACTGGGAGAGCACGCCCTAACCGTCAACCCTTACGACGTGGACGGTCAGGCCGACGCCATCCACGCCGCGCTCACCATGCCGCAAGAAGAGCGCGAGCACCGGTCTCGGGCCCTGCGCGAAGAAGTCAGGTCAAACACCATAGATGACTGGGCAGAGGCGCAGATGAGGGACATAGCGGCGTATCGGGAGCAGCATGGGTAAGACGTAATGCGTGTCTTCTTGATGGCCGCCGCCGTGCTCGTCGGGCTCGCGAACGCGACCCTGTACAGCTTGATCGGCAACAACACCTTCGACAACCTCTTCGAGTGGCAACGCGACCCGTGGTTCCTGTACATGCTGTACGCTTTCTGTGGCGTCTTCGTGGGGCTCCTGGTCTCGGCTGGCCTCATCAAGCTCGCCGAGGACGTTCTGTACGATAGCTACTTCGCGCGCTACGGCCTGATGGTGGTAGCGGTCTGTATCGGGGGAGCGGTGCTGGCCGTCTACCTGACAACCATCACGTATCTCTTCGACGACAACGCGATGGTGCCACAGCGGATCTCCGAGGTCTTCTACATGCTCGCAATGGTCACCGTTCCGGGAGCGATGCTCGGGGCCATAGAAGGTGTGGTGCTCGCGTCTCCCCTGGCCTGGCTATTGGGGTTGTTCAAGAAGCAGGGCACAGAGATCTAGACTTCCGCCCCGCGCCGGTCAGCCAGCATTAACGCACACACAAGCTGAAATACTGAAGTGCTTCAGTAATCCTTTAGGAGCGCCCTCAGCACGTCGCCGACGCCATCGACGCCGTCTACGACGATATCGGCCTCGGTTTCTATCTCTGGTGGGCCTTCGTCGCTAGCCACGCCGACGCGCAGGATCTCCTTGAGACCTCCCTCCGAGCGAAGCTGTTCGAGCTCGCGGAAGGCGTCGAGGTCCGTTGTGTCGTCGCCGATGAACATGGCCCTGTCGGCCCCGTATTCCTCGACGAGGGTACGGACGGCGGTGCCTTTATCCGCCCGGATGGGCGGGCGCGCCTCGACCACGCCGCGGCCGACCGTGATCCTCAATCCTAGGCGCTCCCCTTCGCGCTTGACGAACTCCACACACTTCTCGCCGACCTCACGCGGCGCGTTGCGGTAGTGAACCGAGGCCGTAATGCCCTTCTCCTCGACGAACGCGCCCTGGGGGGCTAGCTCCTCTCTCGCCAGTCGCTCAAGTTCCTGAACCTTCTCCAGGTAAGGAAGAGCCTCGGGGATAACCTCGACCTCGCCGTCGCGCAGGATCTCGAAACCGTGGTTGCCGAAGTACACGACATCTTCGAGCCCGACGAGTTCGAAGGCGTCCTCCGCCTTGCGTCCGCTTATACCGGCCACAAGCAGAAACCGTTCGCTCAACCGCCGGAGCAGGCCCTTGAGCTCCTCGGAGATTTCAGACATGTCAGGCGTCGGCACGATGGGGGCGAGCGTCCCGTCTATGTCCGTGAGCACGGCAACCTTGCCAGGCTCCTCGCCCCAGAACCTCAGACGCTCCCAAGTTTCTCTACCTTCAGTCACGACCTCACCAGGATACATTCGGAGGCGCCCCATACGCAAATCGCCGTACGGGCCGTAGGCGGAGCTACCTTACCCTGCTTGCCTGGATCTGCCTTCCGCTGCCGGCGTCGCTGAGCGCCTGGCGGTTTGTCAGCAGCAAGAACCCGAAGCCGATCTTGGCGAGGAAGTCGAGGATCAGGAACAGTAAGACCTCGAAGGTTGGGCTCACGGTACCGAAGCCCTCGCTACCAAGCAGCCATACGATTGGGTAACAGGACCACAGCACGATGGTCAGCAGCGCAAGGGTGCGGAACGTGCTGTTGACGGCCCCACCCTGCCCGGCTGCCTCCGCGAACAGGCGCGTATAGACCAGGTAGAGCAACACGATCATCGCGATGGTGCTCACGACGAACCAGAACCCTCTGCCGAAGGCGGTAAGGCTAGCGCCGGCCCGCAGGCCGGTGAGGATCATGAACACGTCGAGGATTATCAGGCCGGCTATGAGGCCCACGTTGCGGCGCCAGCCCGCGAGCGCGAGCAGCACCAGGTCCAGCAGCAGCAAGGGGGTGGTGATCACCCAGTCCAGGTAGCGGCCCCAGTAGAAGATCCGTCCTTCTATCACGCTCACCGTGGCACCCGTCGACATCGTCAGATAGAAGAAGGCGGCCACACCAGTGATCGCGGCCGTGATGATAAAGAAGTGCCTGCTACCTTCCGGCGCCCGGGTCATCAGGAACAGGAAGTACACCGTCGCCGCGAGAAAACCCAGGGTACCTAGAGCTAGCCAGAGAGTCTGCACCATCACCCTCACTTTCCGTAGATGTCTTGTCGAACTCTACGGGCGGGCTGGCACGCGGCGACGTGAGTTCACATACTGTTCTGGCGGCCCTGGGCGCGGGCGCGGATGTCTTCGGCGTCGATCTCCCCGTCCAGGTACTTGCCGATGAAATAGCCGATGACGCCGAAGAGTACGACTACGAGGGTCTGCGTAAAGCCGATCAGGTACATGGAAAACAGGACCAGCGCCCCGATCACCGCGCCCCACTGTTTGTTGGTCCAGGTGGCCATCTCCTACCTTCCTTTCGCTAAGAAGCGGTTCCTCTTACCGTGACTTCGACGTCCTTCAAGGGCACGCCCTGGTCCCCGAGCACCCTCCTGATGTTTTCCCTGGCGCGCGCCGCGAGCTCGGTGTAGTTGTCGGAGGCGGGGACCTGTATCCCCGTGAACACGACGTAGGAGTCTTTTTCGGAGGCGAGAGAGGCTGAAGGAGACTCTGCGCCCACCTCCCTGGCCGCGCTCTCGGCGAGGGTCTTTACGGCGTTGGCCGTTATGACGGTCTCCCTGCCCGGCGTGGCGTCCATCACGGTGCTCCTCGACACCCTGCGCCCGAAGGTGAGCTCCCTTAGGAGCAACAGGAGTGCTATCAGCGCGATGAGCGCGCCGACGACCGCGACGACGACTCGCCCTCCCGTGGTGAGATCATCGGCCGACACCCCGCTGAGAACCTGGAGTGCACCCTTGTACCCTGTGTATTGGTTTACAACGTCCGCGGGGATGACCCCGAAGAATACGAGCAGCAGAAACACGGGGACCGCAATCAGCAGCAAGGCCAATACTAGAAAGATGAACCTGTTGAACGCGTTCACTGTACCCTCGACTTCGTCTGTCTCGGGTCCGCCTCGACGAGCTTGACGTTGAGCTTGCTCACCGGCAGCCCCCTCTCGGAGAGGTATTCTCGTACCTTGCTGTTCAGGCCGGATTTGATAGTCCCGAGGTCTTCGCCACGCCTCACCCTGGCCTCAAGTTCTACCTGGGCCCCCGGGCTCCGCCTGGCCTTCACGCCGACCGAGGAGCCGAGGACGTCGGAAACCTGCTCGGCGATGGTCGAGACCTCCTCCTCAACTACGCTGCGCGTGACGTAGGTGCCGTTGCCCATGCGCACGCGCCGTGGGGCTGAGGGCTTCAGCTCAGCGATAAACCAGAGCAAACCGAGGACCGCCAGGAGAACCAGAATGGTTACCGTCACAACCGAGAGGTTGCCGTTCTCCACCCCAGTGACGAAGTCCTGGAGAGCCTTAGAGAAGTCGGAGATTGGCAGCGAGCTCAGGCTATAGTCGAACAGTTCGAAGGCGTAGACCACCATGTACACGCCGAGCACGAAGAGGCCAGCGAGTAGCAGTGTCATCGCTATCCTGTTAAAGATTCTCATCTTCGGCCACCTCGAGATCCTCTACTACCACCGTAGTCATGCGCCCTCCGGCCTCGGGTGCGACGCGCTCCCTTATGTTCTCGGCGATCTCCGGTATCGGCCTGGGCAGGGGGTATCGGGCAACGATGTGGATCTCCAAATCCTCGGGGCCGACCACCACCCCCGAGACCTTCTCGCTGCCCTCGTAGGTCGCGGCCTCGACGTAGCGCCCGCGTCCCATGGAATAGACCCCTTCGGTAGCGAGGGCCGCCTCTGTAGCGGCCCTCGCGAGTTGGATTGCGTCTGCCAAAATAAGCCTAGCCCTCCGGTGGCCCGCCCGCTACTGGACCCGCTGCTGTTCCTGGGACTCCTGCTCGCGGCGCTCCTGCTCGATCTCCTGTTGCCGCTCCTGCTCCTGCTCCTGCTGCGGGAAAAAGATGTTAGTGACCGTTATGTTGACCTCGGTTACGCGAAGGCCGACCAGGCTCTCCACCCTGTTGGCCACGTTGCGCCTGACGGCTTCGGCGAGCTGCGGTATCGACTTACCGTACTCGGCCGTCAGCGTAAGGTCGAGCGCGGCCTCCTCCTGGCCGACCTCAACCGCAACCCCCTGGGTCTGGCTCCCACTGCTGCCGCCCGTGATGCTCCCGATGATGCCGCTCATGGCCTGGGAGCCGCCGCTGCCCATCCTGATGCCGTCGACCTCCTGGGACGCGATACCGGCGATCTTCGATACTACGCTGTCCGAGATGCTGGTGGAGCCGCGCTCGGTCTGGAGTGGGCTAGAAGTCTCTTCGCTCATGTTTCTCCTTTCTCCGCTTTTCCTGGTCCTCTATTGTCCGCTATGCTGCCCGGCGTGTGATCAGGCGGTAAATCGCGAGCAGGATTATCGCGCCGAGGGTCGCAACGAGGATGGACCCGAGGCTTATTCCCGTAATACCGGGGCCGCCGAAGAGGCTCTGGACTACGAAACCGCCGACGAACGCTCCCGCTATGCCGATCAAGATAGTGACTATGATTCCTCCTGGGTCAGGACCCGGCATGACCCACTTGGCCAGCACGCCGGCTATGAGCCCAATCACTATCAACGCTACGATGCCTATGCGCTTTCACCTCCCCGAAAATACACTTCCTACTCCCACCGAACGGCACCCGCAAGCGCAATATAACAGATGCCGTACTTCAGGCTACTATTGCCCATTTTACCCTCCGCCTTTCGCCCATAAACAATGGCACGGCCGGATGTTCCCTTAGGAGAGCAAGCCCTGTAGCGCCGGCCACACGAAGGCCAGGGCAAACAGCAGGGCGGAGAAATACATCAGCGGATGGACCTCCCTGACCCTGCCGCGGGAGAGTTTGATCAGGACGTAGGAGATGAAACCGAAGCCTATACCGTAGGAGATATTGAAGGTCAATGGCAGCGTCAATATCGTCAGAAAAGCGGGGATGGCCTCGTCGAAGCTGTCCCACGGGATGAGCCTGACGGTCGTCATCATCAAGAAACCGACGACTATGAGGGCGGGAGCCGTCACGGGCGAGACGAACAGAGGATCGCTACCTCCCGCCGGATTCGGTATCGGGAGCGAGCCCCCGAAGACCGAGATCAAGGGTGAGAAGGGGAGCGCTAGCAGGAAGAGTACCCCGACGACCACGCTGGTCATGCCGGTCCGTCCTCCCTCCGCGACCCCGGAACCGCTCTCTACGTAGCTGGTGACCGAGCTCGCGCCCATGGCGCCGCCGAAGATCGCGGCCAGCGAATCGACAAGCAGGATGCGCTTGGCCTCAGGCAACCTGCCGTCCTCTTGTATGAGGTCTCCCTCCTGGGCTACGGCGAACATGCTTCCCATGGTGTCGAAAAAATCGGTCATGAACAGCGCGAAGATCACGGGCAATAGGGACAACTTGAGCACCTCCGGCACCGCGAGCACCCCGCCCCCGATGGTCGAGGTATCGAACTTGAAATCTACAAGCCCTGTAGGCAGCGGTACGATCCCGAAACCCAAGCCAACGGCGCCAGTGACGAGGATCCCGATTATGATCCCGCCCCCGAGGCCCCGCGCCACGAGCGCGAGCGTGACTATGAGCCCGAAGGCCGCGAGCAACACGGGGCCCTGCGTGAGGTCGCCGAGGGCCAGGTAGGTCTCGTTATTGGGCACCACGAGCCCGGCGTTCTTGAGCCCGATGAACGCGATGAACAATCCTATGCCGACGGCTACGGCGAACTTGAGCGAGAGTGGAATCGCGTTGAGTACCGCCTCCCGCAGGTTGGTTACAACGAGTACGGTGACGAGCACGCCCTCGACCACTACCACGGCCATCGCCTGCTGCCAGCTAAGGCCCTGGCCAAGGATGAGGGTAAAGGCGACTATGGCGTTCAGGCCGAGCCCCGAGGCGAGGGCCAGCGGAAAATTAGCAACCAGGCCCATCGCGATGCAGGCCACCGCTGCCGCCACGCACGTCGCGAAGAAGACCCCAGGCACGGAGAGGCCGGTGCCCTCGGTGCCAAGTATCGCCGGGTTGACGAAGATAATGTAAGCCATCGTCATGAAGGTGGTCAGCCCGGCCACCACCTCGGTCCTGAAGTCCGTCCCCCGCTCTGAGAACTTGAAGAAGGCGCCCAAAGTATCTGTATCCCCCCCACTGGCCTACGCGCAGGAGCAATATAGCAACAAAAGGTTTCAGGCAGCAGGTCTTTGTCTTGCAAATCGGGGCGTAATTCTCGAATCGCGTTCGTTCGCTTCTGGCCGGATTTAGTGGCTGGCGGTGAGATGGAGGGCTAGGCAGTACGGGACCGGGTAGCGTCGCCGGCGGTTCAGCCTGAAACTTACAAACCCATTAGCGGTTTGTTTCTCCTCCAGGCCAGCCAGGCTATCGAGAGGAGCCAGAGCCCGAGGATGGCCGAGTAGGCGGGGAAGATCTGGCGCAGGTACTCGGGCGTCTCGCCCGTGTTGATGACAGGTGTGCTCTCGTTACGGGCGAGACCGGCGCGCTGCAGACCCTCCTGGGTGGTGCTGTGGAAGATTACGGTCCCCACGGTCTGGAGCTTGCCCCTCCAGACTCGCTCCTCAGGGCTCTGGAGGTTTCTGGGGAGAACCTGTGTGGATTGGATCAGCAGGTTGTCTCCGGTCTCGTTGAGGTGGAAGTAAAGGTAGGCGGTTTCGTAGCGGGAGACTATCGCTATGCCCGATTCGGAGGTTCCGACCGTGTCGGGCCTCACTTCGCCCACGTTGGGCGAGCCGCTCACCTCGACGTAGTCTCCGAGTTCCGTGCCCGCAGGCAGCCTGCCCGAGTTTAGTTGGGCGACGCTGATGACCGTAGTTTTGCCCTCGAGGCCGTAGGAGAAGTTGGACGCCACCGTCGAGGCCGCGAAAGTAAAAACGATGACCATGAAGAGGCGCGTGAGCAACCACGGGTTACGACTGATCCACGGCCCGAGCCCTCGCTCCTCATAGTGATCATCCCGTTCGCCTGAGAGTGGTGTCTTCTCCCTAGTATCCACAAAAACAGTTTACCTGAGTACGTGTGTAGGGTTGAGGACGGCTTCACATCCGGCGGATTGTGAAAGAGATTCCCGCGGGACCTACAGAGCGGTCTAGTATGCAGGGGCTCGACAATGTATGCTGTTGGGCGGCTGAGAGCGGGGTTTATGGCAGGCTAGCTCTGTCTATTGGAGGTTGGCGTTTTGGTCGAAGGGCGGGAGGTACTGGAGCAGGGCTCCTGGTACACCGTGGTAGGGGTAATAGATGACGGGTCCGGTCTCAACCAGGCCGTCACAGAGATCAGGGAGCTCGGCGTCGACCGGGACGACCTTACGGTAGTCCTCAAGCGCGTCGACTCGAGCGAGCCCGAGCCATTTCCAGAGGGCACGCGCTACATCGTGATTCCCGCCGACAGGCGCGGGCTGGAGGTGCCTTTGGGCTTCGCCATCGCCTTCTTTGTCTTCGGGATCTTCTTCGCCCTTACGACGCCGTCTATAGGGGTACCCACCCTTATGGTCTTCGCCTCGTTGGGGATCATACTCTTTGCAGCCTCGCTGACGAGGGTCGGGGTCACCCCGATACTAATGGAGATGGAGGCGCCCCAGGATGAGGCCGACGCGTGGAACGACGGGTTCGAGTTCGGCAAGGTGCTCGTCTTCGCCTCGACGCGCGAGCGCCGGCTACTTCGTCCGGTGCGGGAGGCTTTGCAACGAGGCGGTGCGACGTACTATATAGTGGACCGGAGGCTGGAGCCTCGGGCTGTCCACCAGGCCACCCTACACAGGGTCGCAGGACGCCAGGTCGGGGAGTCGGTTTTCGAGAGATCCGGGGATGCCTAGATAGGAGTTGTGAGCGTGGGCGTAGCAACCACTTGGAGCCTGCATTTCCTGGCCCAGTTAAACCTTACGGATGCGTTCTCGGGCTTTGGCGGCGCACGCTTTATCACGGGCGGTGCGATGCTGGTGCACATGTTCTGGGCCGAGATCTTCGTCGGCTTTGCCCTCGCCGCGCCGGTGTTGCAGGCCTGGGGGGCGCGTACCGGCAGCCCGCGGATGGACCGCCTCGCCCACGCCATGGCCCGCTTCAACGTCCTCACCTTCTCGACAGGGGCTACGTTCGCGGTCCTGTTCATAGTGCTGCTCATCGGCCTCTACCCACGGGTGACCACTTCGCTTTTCACCCACTTCTTCTACGCCATAGCCATAGCCATGCTCTCCATGGGCCTCGCGCTCTGGGGGATGTACTCGTACTACTACAAGTGGGACCGCTACAGCGTGCTCAACAAGAAGCGGCACATCGCGCTCGGGTTCACGATGGGCCTGTTTATCTGGGTTTGGATGGTCATCATGACCGGCATCGACACGTACATGGTGACGGGCGGACCGGGGACCAAGCCGCTTTCTGCCTCGACCGTAGAGAGCTTCAGCACGGCGGTGCAGGGTGTCTTCAACCCGATGTTCACGGAGATGGTCCTGCACAGAACCTTCGCCAACCTCTCCTGGCCCGCCTTCGCCCTCGCCGGCTGGGCTTCCTTTATGTACATTCGCTCGAAGACGCAGGAGGACAAGTCTTTCTACGACTGGAGTAGCTCGGTCGGCCTCACCTGGGGCGTCGGGTTCTTGCTGCTGCAGCCGCTCATTGGCTTCACGATAGTCTACGCGCTCAAGCTTTCCCAGCCGGCTAACCCCGTATCCAGCGCGGACGCCGGAGGCGCTTACGCGCGCCTCACCTCGGGGGACACCTCGAACTTGCTGTTGATAAACCTCATCCTGGTCGTGGTCCTGATCGTGCTCTCCAACGCGGCCATGTATTTCGGGGCCGAGAGGCATCCCGACCAGGCAGGCCGGGTGCCTATCAGGTTTTTTGGCCTCGTGGCGGCGGTGGCTGGCCTGTACTCGATTTCGCCGCTCGCGGAGTTTCCGTTCCTGTACATGCGCTACATAGCGATGCTTATTATGGTCCTCGCAACGCTGGGGGCGTTCGTTACCTACCTGCGGGGCAGGCTGCGTTTCAGGTACGGTAGTCCCGGCAGGAGTTACCGGGTCGTGTTGATAGCGACAGGGGTGGTGGCGGCCGTGATCGCGCTCAACATGGGCTTCATGAAATCCAACTCGAGGGTGCCATTCACGGTATATAATCAGCCCGGATACACGGTAGAACCGGGTCCCGCGCCGACAGGGTTCGGCAGATGAGCATCGAGTCTCGGGGACTCTAGAAGGGGCAGAGCGTGGCTGAGCTACAGAAAGATCCCATTACCCGGAGTGACTTCATCGGCTTCGGCCTGATGGGGACTATAGTAGGGGCCATCCTTACGATACCGCCGGTCGCGTTCGTGCTCAGCCCGCTCATCAAGACGGACGTGCTGGGCGAATCCGACGTGGGGTCCGGTTGGGTGGAGGTCGCCCCCGTCTCGGAGGTTTCCGCGGAAGAGCCCTCGCACTTCAAGATAGAGTTCCTGCTGCAACAGACCTACGGGGAGAGGGACATACAGAAGGAGTTCCCCAACTCCCAGAAGTCGAACATGAAGTATACGTTGGCAAACGCTGTCTGGCTCTCGTGGAAGGCGCCGGTAAAGGAGCAGGGCCGGCAGGGGTCGAACGGTGACATACTCGGGACGCCGGAACGTCCCGCTATCCTGGACCAGAAGAGCGAGGGCTTTACTGAATCTGAGCGCAAGGAGATCATGAGCCAGCTCAACGTCCTCAGTAACTCCTGCGCGCACCTCGGCTGCCCCGTGCGGTGGATGTCCGACCAGCAACTCTACCTCTGCCCCTGCCACGGTGGGCTCTACGACATCAACGGAGGTTGGGTAGGGGGACCGCCGCCGCGCGGGATGTACCGCTACATAGAAGCCGAGGTCAGGGAGAACGGCAAGCTCTACGTCAGGCACGAGTACGACATCGAACCAGGTCTGGATGCGCAAGAGCCCTACGTGGTCTAGAGAGGGAGCCTCGAGCATGATCGGCAGGATAAGAACTCAGACAACGGAGGCTAGCCAGTTCATCGTGGATTGGATGGAGCACCGAACAGGGATAGTAACGTTGACGGAGCACTTCCTCTACGAGCCCGTTCCCAAACGTGGCGCCTGGCTCTACACGTTGGGCAGCGCCGTGCTCTTCACGATAACGTTGCAGTTCCTCACTGGGATACTGCTCCTCTTCTACTACGTGCCTACCACCGATGATGCCTGGAACTCGGTCAGCTACATCATGAACGACGCCTACTTCGGGCAGGTCATCCGCGGCATCCACTACTGGTCGGCGAACTTCCTCATGGCGTTTATAGGGTTGCACATGGGCCAGGTTTTCTTCTCCGGCGGCTACAAGGCGCCGCGGGAGCTGAACTGGATCGTCGGCGTGGTCCTGCTCCTGATGGTGATCGGCCTCGCCTTTACCGGGTATCTCCTGAGGTGGGACCAGGACGGTTTCTGGGCCTCCGTGGTCGGGATGAAGATAGGCTCTTACTCGCCGTTCGTTGGTGGGTACGTGATCAACTTCCTCCTCGGGGGTGACGCGGTTGGACCCGCCACGCTCTCCCGCTTCTTCGCCCTTCACGTCTGGCTGCTCCCGGCCGCGATAGCGCCGCTCATCGGGGCGCATCTCTACCTGCTAAGGCGCCACGGCGTGTTCGGCAGCGAGTTCGAGTACACTGACAGGCTGGCCAAGCTGCACGAGCGGCAACGCCTCGAAGAGTACGCCCGTCTGGAGACGACCGAGGACGAAGGCGAGCCCTACGTGGGACGCCGCGACCGCGCAGACAGGGAAAGGGACGAGGAGTAACAGCTTTTACCGAGAGGACGGGCGTACCACTGGTACGATTGGGGCACGGGATATAACAGAGAGAGGTGAAGAACGTGTACGCTCCGGCAACTGGCAAGGCTAAACCGGTTGAAGAAGAAGTAATCACCGAAGAGAACGTATTCGAGCGACCAGACGAGACCATAGGGTTCTTCCCGGGGCAGGTGCTAAAAGACGGCTACGTCAGCACCTTCATCCTCATCGCGTGCGTCGTGCTCTCATACGCGGCCCCCGCGCCGCTCACCGAGCCAGCCAACACGGCGACGGTCGAGTATGTGCCGAGGCCCGAGTGGTTCTTCTTCTTCTACGAGCAGATGCTTATGTTCTTCCCGGGCTACGCGCTGATCTCCTTCGGGGCCGTGGTGGTGCCGACCGTCTTCATCGGGCTGCTCTTCGCCGTCCCGTGGCTCGACCGGAGCCCGCATCACTACAACGCCATCAGCAGGCCCTTCGCCTCGGTAATAGGCATCCTTGTGGTCGTGGTCGTGGTGCTAAACATGCTTTTGGCCGTAAGCCGGATCATGAACTTCCCAACGGGTTAGAGAGGACCGAGCGGTGCCTATAGGTAACCTTGACGTACCGATAATCGGCAAGAACGTCGTTATAGCCGTTCTGGTCCAGTCGCACATCCTCTTTGCGGCCTTCATTATCGGGGCCGTCCTTATAGCGGCCACCAGCGAGTACCTGGGGATGGTGACCAAGCAGAACAACTACGAGCGCTTCGCGAGGAACCTGGCGCGCTTCGTTGTCTTGCTTTTCGCTTCGGGGGCGGCCCTGGCGATCACGTTCGTGCTCGCCCTGGTCACGCTGTTCCCAGTCTTCTTCTCCATCCTGCAGAACATCTTCTTCTGGGTGTTTTTGGTCGAGGCCTTCATGTTCCTTGGCCAGATCATCATCGTCTACGCCTGGTACAACGTGTGGGACAAGCTCGCCTACCGCAAGAGCTTGCACGTCGTCTTCGGCTTTATCGCGGGCTTTTTCGGGCTGATGGCGATGACCATGATCGATGCGGTCGCCTCCTTCATGCTCACACCCGCCGAAGTCGAGACCCAGGCCGACCTCGTGGCCCGCAGTTTCCTCAACCAGACGATGGTGCCGCTCAACATGCACCGCTTTATAGGAAACTTCTCCTACGCCGGGTTCCTGATCGCCGGTTGGGCCGGGTGGCGCTACCTCAGGACGACGCGGGAGGACGACAGGGAGTACTACGACTGGATGGGGCACTTCGGCCTCCTCTGGGGCTTCGGGTTCCTGATCATGCAGCCGGTAATCGGCTACGGTTATCTAAAAGGCATCCGCGAGAGCGCACCCTCCTCATTCAACACCATCATGCTCGGCGACAAGGCCTGGGTCTTCAACCTGCTCGTGATCTGGATAGCCGTCCTTAGCATCGCCTCGACGGCATACTTCGTTCACAAGCTGCGCTTCGCCGTAAAACCCTCGGAGACCTTGCGCAAGCTCGCCGTCGGCGCCCTCGGCTTCACCGCGCTATTCACGGTGCTCAACATAATCCCGACCAATGCGAGCCTGATACCCCAGATCGGGCTGGTCTTCGGGCAGGGTGAGGATACGACGATACCCCTTGGCAGCATGTACCCCTGGAAGTACATCGGCCTGATCGGGCTAATGCTCGTCGGCTTCTTCGTGGTCGCCCTGTATTTGAAGGCTTCCGCCTCGGGCTTCCACTGGGGTAGGGCGAGCCGGTGGAGCCAGGTTGCGCTGATGTCGTGCGCCTTCTTCGTGGTGCTGACCATGGTGACGATGGGCTACACGCGAGAGACGGCGCGTCGGGTCGACAACAACCCCGGCTTCCTCATCTACGAGTGCGTTACGCTCGAACAGAAGATCGTGGCCAAGGACTGCCCGACTCACCCACTCGCTGAGGAGGCGAAGTAGGGATGGAACTGGCGCTTTTGCTGCAGACGGGGACAACCGGTGACCCGACCGCCATCGGCGTTTTCAGGTTCTTCGCCGCCTTCTTTATTATCATCACGCTCTACCTATCCTTTCTGGGTTTTACGTACTGGATCAGTAAGGACGAGTAGAAAGAGGCCTCAGGTTTCATGCAGGACTGCGGCATCCGCCGCAGTCCTCGTTATTGCGAGTCTCTTTGGGGGCCGTACGCGAACAGAGGCGGCGCCTCAAGACCTGATGCCTGTAGCCTACTTCTCTGCCTTGAGCGCTTCGAGCTGTTCGAGGCGGATGATGTGGCCGCTAAGGCGCTGGGCGGCGGGTGTGCAGAGGAAGCTTATGAGCTCCGCCGGCTCTTCGGGAGGGCGGAGCATCCCGAAATCCTTGTAGCCGTGAAACATGCGGTGGAGTTGTTTGCCTATCTGGTCCTGCCCGAAGCTTCGCGACTCCTCCTGCATCCTGGTGTCAACGACACCGGGGTAGACGCCAGTAACGGTGATCCCATAGGGCTCGCCTTCCAGGGCCATGACTCGGGTCAGCTGATCCAGGGCCGCCTTGGAGGCACCGTAGGCGGCCATTCCCGCCAGCGGATGCCTGGCGGCGGCACTTGAGATGTTCACGATGCGCCCCCAGTTCGCTGAGGCCATGCCTGGCAACGCCTCCCTGGCGCAGAGGAAGGCCCCTGTAACGTTGACGTCGAAGGCGTGTCGCCAGGCATCCGGCTGCATGGCCGCCACGGGGAGCGGGACGCCTGGCGTGCCGGCGTTGTTTATCAGGATGGTGACGTCGCCCAGCTCGGCGCGTACCGTATCGAAACAGGATGAGACTGAGCTCTCGTCGGCCACGTCAAGGCCAACGGGCAGGGCGGTGCCGCCGAGGGCCCGAATCTCGCGTGCAACGGAATCTATCTCCTCGTGCGTGCGGGCGGCGAGGGCGACCGACGCGCCCTCACCGGCGAGGAGATGGGCCGTCGCCGCCCCGATGCCGCGCCCCGCTCCGGTTACGAGCGCCACGCGGCCCGAGTGTGTTCCGCGTTCCGTCATACCCGACCTTCGGCAAAGACGCACGTTCTGGCCGCCGCTAGTTCCATCGGTCGCTCCCGAACTCGGTGTCCTCCGTTACCAGCTTACCCCAACCACCGACCAGCGGCAGGTACCGAGCGAGTCCGGCCCAAGGTGAGATAGAATCCCGTCAAAGAGCAAAAGGAGTAAACGCTTGTCCGACATACCTCTTTTTCCGCTGAACGTGGTGCTGATGCCTGGCGCGCCGTTGCCGCTGCACATCTTCGAAGAGCGATACAAGCAGATGGTGAACGAGTGCCTGGAGCAGGAGGACGAGTTCGGCATGGTGTTCGCCGACGAGGCGGGGACGCGGGAGGTAGGCTGCACGGCCAAGATCGTGCAGCTCGTCGAGCGCTACGAGGACGGGCGGATGTTGATCCTGGTCGAGGGCTCGCGCCGCTTCAAGCTGAATAACGTACTCACGGGCAAACCCTACTACGTAGGTGAGATCGAATACTTCCAGGACGAGCCCGAAGAAGACGTCGGTCCGCTGGCCAAGGAGTGTATAGGCTTGCTGGAGCGGGTCGTCGAAGCCGCGACCGAGGGTTCCGTCGGAATTGAGATAGAGCCGCCTTACAGGAACCTCTCCTTCGCGATCGCTGGCCGGGTCGAGTTCGAGCCCGAGGTGCGGCAGCAGATCCTGGAGCTCACCTCAGAGCAGGAACGCCTTCAGAAGGTTAAGGAGCTCTTGACCGCGGCCGCTGAGAGGCTAGAGCGCGAGCGACAGACCCGTGAGAAAGCCCAGACAAACGGACACCTGCGAGGAGACTGGCAACCGGGTACATAGGCTGCAGGCCACAGGTTTCAGGCTTCAGATCCGGCGGACGAGACCTTAGTAAGTGTGCGAGACCTTTTCCAACAAGCGCAGACCTCCACGCCAGTCGCAGCCTACCTGATGCCTGTGGCCTTCTAAAGCTTCTTGTCCGCCTGGGGTGGCAGGTTTCGCTCGGCTTCCTGGGGTAGGAGGGATCTGATCCTCCTTAGGTTCGCCTGGTCTACATTGTAGGTTAGGGGTTCGGCCGCCAGGGCTTCCTCACCGGCCGCGGCCTTTATGTGCTCGATCAGGTTCTCTTCGACGAGCCACGCCATCGAGGGCAAGACGCCGGCCACGATGCGCATCTTTACGCGCCCATCGGCCTCGCTACGCTCGACTAGTCGCGGCGGGCTCAGGTACAGTTCTGAAGACTCGCCCAGCGAGTTCTCCACCCGCGACGCCGCTTCGGCGTCGGAGACCTGCACCTCCACGTTGAACCTTTGCTGACCCGAGATGTAGTTGACTACGCCCTGCATCGTGCCGTTGGGGATGTAGCTCACCTCGCCGGAGAGGGACCTTATCTTGGTCATCCTGAGGCCCAGCTCCTCGACCACCCCGGAGACGTCCTGCGGCTTTATGAGGACGAAGTCCCCGACGCTGTACTGTCCCTCGAACACGATGGAGAAACCGGCGATCACGTCGCGCAAAAAGCTCTGCGCCCCGAAGCCGATAACGGCGGCGATGATGGTAGTCCCCGCCGCCGCGGGCAGCGGGTTGCGGAAGAAGATGCTCAGGATAAAGAGCACAACGATGATGAAGACGACGTAACGCAGCGCGTTTCGCAAGAGCGTTACCGCCGTATCCTGACGCTTGATGCGGGCCACGGCCTCCTCGTTGAGGAGCGACTGCCTGTTCCTCCTCCGCCACCGCATGATCCGTGGCAGGCCGTGGGTCAGTACGCGGAAGACTACGAGGCCAAGAAGAATGACGAGCACCGAGGCTAGGACGTTGCCTATGAAATCAGGGCCGAGGACGTATTTGTAGGCGTCGCTCAGGAACTCCCTCAGCCCCGTGAAGATGGCGGTGGGTTGTTCTACCACGTCGCCTGCGGCATCCGCGAGCCCGGTCGTCTCTTCCTGGAGCAGGGCGAAGATCATGCGGCCATTAAAGTATTCTCCGCTTCAGGCTGCAAGCCTGATGGCAGGTTTCAGGCCTCAGGCTTCAGGAATTCGGGTGTACGCTACCGCTCTATTGGTATGAAGCGCAAGGCAGAAGGAAGCTCGGGTACATGGTACGTTTTCGCTAGGAGCTACACCACCCACCATGCTGAAGCCTGATGCCCCTCTAATCGTGGCGTTCGAGGGCCAACTGTACTAGGCGGTCGAGGAGTTCTTCGTAGGGGAGGCCGCTGGTGGCCCAGAGTTCTGCGTAGACGCTCGTCGGGGTGAAGCCTGGGATGGTGTTGATCTCGTTCAGGAACAATCGGTCCGTGCCGCGTTCGAGGAAGAAGTCCACCCGCGCCATGCCCGCTGCGTCTATGGCCTCGAACGCCGAGCTGGCTATGGTCTGGATCTCCTCTCTCGTTTCGTCCGGTATGGGGGCTGGGGCGATGAGTTCCATCCCGCCCTCGACGTACTTCGCCTCGTAGTCGTAGAAGCCCTCTTTCTTGATGACGATCTCACCAGGAACGGAGACCTCGGGGGCTTCGTTGCCGAGGACTGAAACCTCGATCTCCCTGGCGTCGATGCCCTCTTCGACGATGATGCGCCGGTCGAGGAGCGCCGCCTCGTCGATGGCGTTGCCAAGCTCCTCCGAGTTCTCTGCCCTGCCGATGCCGACGCTCGACCCGAGGTTCGCCGGCTTTACGAAGCACGGGTACCCGAGAGAGTCCTCTATCTCCTTTGTCCAACCATCTTTACTTTCTTCCCACTGCTTACGGGTAAGGGCGACCCACGCCACCTGCGGGAGGCCGTGGTGGGCGAAGATCTTCTTCATGGTCGGCTTGTCCATGCCGGCGGCACTTCCGAGCACCCCGCTACCCACGTAGGGAACGCCGGCGAGCTCGAGCATACCCTGTATGGTGCCGTCCTCTCCGTACGGACCGTGCAAAACGGGGAAGACCACGTCAACCGAACCAAGTCCCGCGGGAAGCTTCTCCGCCGCCTGGGCCGGCGGACCAGAGACGTCGGCATCAGAGCCATCGGATAGATATCCGGCCCTCGACTCCAGCTCGCGCATAGGCTCGCCGGAGGAGATCCAACGCCCCTCTCTACTTATGCCGACGGGCACGACCTCGTGAAGGCCGCTGTCTTCGAGGGCCCGCGTTATAGCGCGCGCGGAGGCCAGGGATACCTCGTGCTCCCCGCTGCGGCCGCCGAAGACCACCATCACCCTGACCAAAACGTCGCTCCTCTACTCTGTAGCCCGCCCATCGTAGCAAAGGCGCGAGGCTAGTTTCTAAGCCTCGCGCGGCGCGAAACTGAGCTCGCCCGAGCGCTCTCTCAACGCACCGGCCACGAACTCTATATGCTCGTTGAGGTCGACACCGAGCTCCTCGGCGCCCCTAACGATATCCTCCCGGTTCACGGCCGCCGCGAAGGACTTCTGCTTCATCTTCTTGCGGACGCTTTTGGCCTTCATGTTTTCGAGACCCTCAGGACGCACCAGGGCGCAGGCGACGATGAAACCAGAGAGCTCGTCTACGGCGTAGAGCGCCTTGGACATCAGGGTGTCGCGGGGCACCTCGAGGTAGTCGGCGTGCCCCTTTATGGCGTGCAAGACGTCGTCGGGGTAGCCCCGTCTCTCCAGCTCGGCCACGCCTACCATCGGGTGCTCATCCGGCGTCGGATGCTTCTCGTAATCCATGTCGTGTAGGAGGCCGGTTACGCCCCACTTCTCCTCATCTTCGCCGAAGCGCTGAGCGTAAGCCCGCATAGCAGCCTCGACGGCGAGCATGTGCTTGCGTAAGGAATCGTTTTCGGTCCACTCGCACATCAGGTCCCAGGCTTCTTCCCGGCTCAATTGTCTCCCTCCGGTTCACAGGTTCAGGCTACAGGTTACAGGTTTTCGGTAGGCGGGACGTTCGGCTGTGTCCGAAGGTCTGTCCCGCTTGCGTACCGTCTGCTTCGAAACATGGAGCCACAGGAACTTTCCTGATGCCTACTGAGGATGCCTACTCACCTTTATACGAGACTTTGATGACGCCACCGGGAGCGTTGGTTTGTTGGACGGATCTGGTGGTTTCGCCGGCTACCAGGACAACTTTTAGGTCGCCCTTTTTATCGTCCTGTTTCTCGATACGGCATGAGAGTTGCTGTCCGTTGGGGTCGAACTCGAAACGCTTTGGTACCTGGCCGCTCAGCACCTTCTGATCTTCCCCAACGGAGCAGAGGCCTGAGAACGTGGTCTCGGGGTCTCCTTCCAGTCGGATCACGACCCCCGTCTCGCCGCCGGTGTCGTCGCCGAGCGTGACCTCGGGAGGTCGCGAGTTCCCCGTGGTCGACCGGGACGTCGTCTCCTCCTTGACCTTAGTCTTCCCTCCCTGCGGGTTGTCCTCCTGGCGGTCTTTATCGTCGTCGGAGCAGGCGCCCGCGAAGAGCACTGCGGCGAGGAGCAACACTACCGGCAAGACTTTACGGATCTTTTCAGACGCAATGAAATCCACGGGCGTCTATTCTAGCTGAGGAGACCATTGTCTTCTTCTATACCCTCCCTGGACAGCTCCCGCGCTCTCGATAGTACGGCGTCGAGCATCTCGGGCTTGAGAACGCCGGTGAAGGTATTCTGCTGCGAGGGATGATAGCAACCAAGGAGGGTCAGGTAGCCTGCCCTATACTCGGCGCCGTGGCCGAACTTGGGCTTAGGCCTCGCCTTCATCAGGCGCAGGGCGGCATCCCAGGCAAAGGCGCCGAGGCAAACGACGATCTTCGCGTCGAGCAACCCGAACTCGCGGGCGGCGTAGGGGAGGCAGGCATCTCGCTCCCCAGGAGTCGGCTTGTTCTGCGGCGGGGCGCAGCGGACGGCGGCGGAGATCCAGAGCCCATATAGTCGCATACCGTCGTCGGGCCTGCGCGAGATGGGGCTGCTGGCAAATCCGGTTCGGTAGAGGGCCGAAAAAAGGAAGTCGCCCGACCTGTCGCCGGTAAAGTAGCGCCCGGTCCTGTTCGCCCCGTGGGCGGCGGGGGCGAGGCCGAAGACGACGACATCTGCCTCGGGATCGCCAAACCCTGGAACGGGACGCCCCCAGTAGTCCTCATCCTTGAAAGCAGCCCTCTTCTCGCTTGCTACCTCTTCGCGCCAGGCCACGAGACGCGGGCAACGCCGGCAGGAGACGATGTCTCGCTCTAGAACGGCGAGCCGGTCTTCATGCGCCAAAGCGATTGAGCTTTAGGGCGTGGCCCATCAGGTAGCCCATTATTTCCTCGGCCTGGAACAGACCGAGAGAGCCGCCCGCACACGTGCGCTCACCGAAGCTGCCTGCGGTCGGGAGCGTATAAGGCGAGGCGAGTAGGAACGGTACGCCGTGCCATGAGTGGCTCTTCATCTTGGCCGGCGTCGCGTGGTCGCCTGTGATGGCAAGGGCGTCGGGGCCGAGGTCAAGCAGCCCCGGTATCAGGGCGTCTACTTCCTCGATGACGGAGGCCTTCCTGTCGAAGTCCCCGTCCTCCCCGGCTGCATCGGTCGGCTTGATGTGCACAAAGAAGAAGTCGTGGTCGTCCCAGTTGGCCTTAAGTGTGTCGAACTCTCCGGCGATGCCTTCGCCTTCCTTCAGGAGTTGCATCCCCGCAAGCCGGGCGAGGCCCTTGTACATCGGGTAGCTTGCTATGGCCGCGGCGTCGAGGTCGTAGGCCTCGTCGAACGAGGGTAGGGCAGGGTGCATCCCGAAGCCGCGCACTAGGATGGTGTTGGCCGGATGCTGGTCGGCCAGGATCCCGTTCGCCTGCTCGACGAATTGGTTCGCAACCTTCGCGCCTTCCCTGGCCTCAGACGACCCGTCAGTCGGCTCGACGGAGAGCGGTTCGAGGCCCGTGCGCTGGGGGTCCGAGTCGGCGAGGGCGTCGGAGAGCCCCTCGCCCCTGAAGACGGCGACGGCCCTGTACTCCTTCTCGTGCATCACGAAAACCTCGACGCCGTCGAGGTCCAGTTTCTCGTTGAGAAGCTTTACCAGCTCCTCGCCTTTCTCGGAGGGAATACGGCCGGCCCTGCGGTCCGAGATCTTACCCTCCTCATCCTTGGTCGCGAAGTTGACGCGGGCCGCCAGGTCGCTCTCGCCGAGATCGAAGCCTACGCCCAAAGCACTCAGAACGCCGCGTCCAACCTGGAATTGCAAGGGATCGTAGCCAAAGAGACCCAGGTGGCCTGGGCCGCTTCCCGGGCTCACCCCCGCGGCCACAGGACGCGATAGACCGAGGTCGGAGCGGGCGGCGAGGGCGTCGAGGTTCAGGGTGTCCGCGGCCTCCAGCTCCGTAGGCCCGCCCCCTTCCATCGGCAGCCCTCCCAGGCCGTCGAGGATGAGCAGGACTATCTTCGAGTCCGTCTTCACGGATAGCTCGCGCATGAGGTTGAGATCCAAAGCAGGGTCCTTTCTTTTTGGGCGCGCCGGAAGTCTAACAAAGCGGGTCTGTATAATCTCCGCCTGGAGCAACCACCCGGAGGGCCGTAGATGAAGATAGAGATTATAGACCTGGATTTCATGGAGACGGAGCAGGTTATTGCCTCGTTCCTTCTGCTGGGCGACGACGGCGCGGCCCTCGTCGAGACCGGCCCGACGACCTGCCTAGACCGCTTGAGTGCGGGCCTTTCCGAGCACGGCGTCTCCGACGAAGACGTGCGTCAGGTCTTCCTCACGCACGTGCACCTCGACCACGCCGGCGCCTCGGGACACCTTTCGGACATACTTCCCAACGCGACCTTCTACGTGCACGAGGTCGGTTACCCGCACGTCGTGGACCCCTCCAAGCTCGTAAAGAGCGCCGCCCGCATCTACGGCGAGAAGATGGACGAGCTCTGGGGCGAGGCGCGTCCCGTACCCGAGGAGCGGGTCGTGATCCTTAAAGACGGCGAGGAAACGCAGACCGCAGGAGGTGCCCTCGTCGCCCACGACACGCCGGGTCACGCCTACCATCACCTAGCCTACCTGGAACCGGAATCGGGGGCACTCATCACCGGCGATGTGGCCGGCATCAGGTTGCCGGGCCAGTCCTACGTCCGCCCGCCGACGCCGCCGCCGGAGATAGACATCGAGGCGTGGGTAAAGAGCATCAACAACATAAGGCAGATGGATCCCGCCAGCCTCTGGCTTACGCACTTCGGAACCTACGAGGACGTGGAGCGGCATCTCGGTGAACTCGAACAACGCCTCCAGGACTGGCTCCTGTTCGTCGAAGGCCAGATAGACGATGGGGCACAGCAGGAGGAGATCTCCGACGGACTCAAAGCCAAGGGAGACGCTGAGATGCTCGCGGAGGGCGCCGACACCAAGCAGTCCGAACATTACGACCTCGCCGGAAGCTATCCTATGCTCACCGACGGCCTTATGCGGTATGTGACCAGAAGGCGCGATAAGAGCTAGCGCCTGGCGCTCGCACTAGAGTCTGTCCGGAACGGTGACGAAAACAAGAACCTGGCGACAAGGAGGCGAACGAACTTGGCGAGAGCAGTGATCGTGATCCTGGCCGTAGCGCTCATCCTTGGCGGCCTGTTCTTCGCGTTGCGGCCCGACACCCAGGCCGGCGGACCGCGCGACCGGACTTACGACGTCTCCGTCGAGAACGGCGAGATGAACCCGGCCGAAATCTCCGTCGACGAAGGCGATAGGGTGACGCTGCGCGTCAGCTCCGACACGCCGATGGAACTCCACCTGCACGGATACGATGTGGAGCAAGAGGTCGAACCTGGAGAGAAGGCCGACGTCCAATTTACGGCAGAAATCACGGGACGCTTCGAGATAGAAGACCATGAATCCGAAGCGGAGCTCGGCGTGCTCCAGGTTCGCCCCAGGTAAAGAGATCACGATGCGCCGCGTAGCAGCCGTAGCGCTCTTACTCAACCTTCCGCTGGTATATACCAGTCCGGCGTTGGCGCACGGCTTCGGGCCGACCTACGACATCCCGATCCCGCTCTGGCTATACCTCTACGGTGCCGCCGCCGCGGTCGTACTCGCCTTCTTGCCGCTGGCACTGTTCTCCCGCAAGGAGCGGGGCGCTGCCTACCGGTATCCCCGCTTCGACCTGTTGCGCGTTCGGCTTCTGAGGACGCTCCTGACGTCGCGCTTCCTTACGGGGCCCCTGCGGCTGTTATCTGTGGGGCTCTTCGTGCTCGTGGTGGTCGCTGGACTCGTTGGTTTGCAGACCGGCTTCAACATCGCCCCGACCTTCGTATGGGTGATTTGGTGGGTGGGTTTCAGCCTCCTTACTGCATTCGTAGGCAATCTGTGGCCGATCGTCAATCCCTGGGCTGTGATCTTCGAGTGGGCCGAAGCGCTGGCCCGCCGGCTTGGTTTCAGGGACGGGCTAGAGCTCGGCGAGGCCTATCCTCGGGGGCTTGGGATCTGGCCCGCCGTGGGGCTGTATCTCGCGTTCGTCTGGGTCGAGAACGTCTTTTCCGGTTCTTACGTGCCGCGGTACATTGCGTTCTTCGTCCTAGCTTACTCCCTGATCACGCTCTACGGCATGGCCTACTTCGGCAAGGAGACCTGGCTGCGCCGGGGAGAGGCATTCTCCGTGTACTTCGGCCTGCTAGGCAGGTTCGCGCCAACGGAGGTAAGGGTCGAAGACCCGAGTGTCTGTGCGGGCTGTGAAGGTTGTGAGCCTGGAGGGTGCGTGAACTGCTACGAGTGCTTCCGTCGCGCGGCGCCTGAGGAGCGCGAGTTGAACCTGCGGCCACCCGCGGTCGGCCTCGGGCTGCAGGAGAAAGCGTTGCCGGGAGGGGCGGCGTTCGTCATCGTGGTTCTGGCAGGCGTTACGTTCGACGGTTTGCTCGAGACCCCGCTTTGGCTCGAGGTCTTACGCCTCACCCCCGTTACACAGACGCTGGGGGTGGTACTCTTGCCCCTGCTTTTCTTCGGCATCTACCTCGGCTTTGTGGGTCTCAGCCGGGCTCTCGGCGGGGGAGGAGGGGAGGGGTTCCTGCGATTTGCGGCCGCGTACGCATTCTCACTCGTGCCGATCGCTATTGCCTACCAGGTAGCCCACTACTACACGTATTTGCTCATCCAGGGGCAGATGATCATCTCCCTCGTCTCAGACCCTTTCGGGTGGGGCTGGGATCTCTTCGGCACCGCGGGTTTCGATCCCCGCTATGGCCTCGTCGGGGCGGGGTTTGTCTGGTACTCACAGGTCGGGCTCATCGTGGTTGGGCATGTCATCGCCGTCTATCTCGCGCACGAGATCTCGCTGCGCCTCCTGCGCGACCCAAGGCGCGCCTTGAGGAGCCAGATCCCGATGCTCGTCTTGATGGTCCTCTATACGATTACGAGCCTCTGGATCCTGGCCCAGCCCATCGTCGAGTAGGGACGGCTTGCCATCTAGGGTTGTTCCGACTGTATTGTTGTCATTGCTGCAAAGGGGAGACGGCGATGATAGAGAACAAACTAGAGGCTGTCGGGTAAGGATTCTCGGCGGCTTCTCGGTACTGGTAGGGTCCCGGACCATTGGCCAGAACGAGTGGCGGCTCAAGAACGCGGCGGCTTTGGTCAAGCTGCTTGCGCTCGCGCGGAACCACCGCCTCCACCGCGAACAGGTCATGGACAGGCTCTTGCCGCGTCTCGGCAAGAGCGTAGACCCTAACAACCTGTGCCGGATCCTCCACGCTACTCGCCGGGTTCTCGATCCGTCCGAAGGTGCCGCCTATCTCCGAGGAGACGTGTACGCTATGCGCTAGGCGTTCTTGACGGCCTCGTTCACGTCCTGCAAGCCCTGCTTGGCGTCAGAGAAGAGCATCATGGTCTTCTCTGTGTCGTAAAACAGCGGGTTGTCGACACCGGCGAAGCCCGGGCTCAGGGAGCGTTTGATGAAGATGACGTGCTCGGCGTTCTCGACAGCGAGCACGGGCATGCCGCTTATGGGGCTCTCCACCTCGGGGTCGTTGGCTGAGGGGTTGACCACGTCGTTGGCGCCGACGATGATCGCGACGTCCGCGTCCTCAAACTCGGGGTTTATGTCTTCTAGATCATAGAGCTTGTCGTAAGGAATGCCCACCTCGGTCAAGAGCACGTTCATGTGGCCTGGCATGCGACCGGCCACGGGGTGGATGCCGAAGAGGACCTCCTTGCCCTCGGACTCCAGCGTCTCGACGAGATCTCGCATAGCCTGCTGGGCCTGGGCTACGGCGAGGCCGTAACCAGGTACGATCACGACCTTCTCAACTTCGTCAGCGAGGTACTCGCCTACCTCAGAGGCGCTCGTGTCGTTGACCTCCCGGTCCTCTCGCTGCTCGCTCTGACTGCTTCCCGAGGCGGCGATGCCGGCGAAGATGATCTTACCCAGAGGACGCCCCAGCGCGCTGGACATCAGGCGCGTGAGGATAGTTCCCGAGGCGCCGACCAGGGTACCGCTGATGATTAGGGCGTAGTTGTGGAGCACGAAGCCCGAGGCCGCCGCCGCGAGCCCGGTGAACGCGTTTAGCAGCGAGATGACGATGGGCATGTCAGCCCCGCCGATGGGGATCACGAACAACACGCCGAGCAGCAAGGAAGCGGCAAGGATCAGGTACAACGAGACGAGCGGCGAGAGCACGATGCCGCCTGCGAGTATGTTCACCGAGAGAAGCAAAATGGCAAGAAAGATGGCGGCGTTGACGACTTGCTGCAAAGGGAACGTCACGGAGCCGGTCAGGGCTAGCTCCTGCAGCTTGGTGAACGCAATGATGCTACCCGCGAAGCTCACCGTCCCGATAACGACGCTGAGGAGCACCGCGATGGCGGCGACGATTGTCTCCTGGCCCAGGCCCAGCGCCTCCACCCTGTAGAACTCCGAGACGGCGATAAGCGCCGCCGCCCCTCCCCCGACGCCGTTGAACGCCGCGACCATCTGGGGCATCGCCGTCATCTGCACCCGCTGGGCCGCGACCGCCCCGATCACCGACCCGATGAGCACCCCAACACTTATCTCACCAACGCTCAACACGCTGTCTATGTCGGCGACGAAGACGGTGGCGATGAGGGCTACGACCATGCCGATCGCGGCGAGCGTGTTCCCCGAACGCGCGGTTTCGGGCGTCCTGAGGCGCCTGATGCCGTAGATGAACAGCGCGGCCGCCACGAGGTAGGCGATGAACGTTGCGACCTGCAAGGGCTATTCCTCTCTCTTCTTGACCCGCTTCTTTGGCGGGCCGAACATGCCGAGCATCCTGTTGGTGACCCAGAAGCCGCCGACAACGTTCATCGCCCCGAAGATGACGGCTATCATGCCGACGGTCGTTGTGAAGCCGTCAGCGGCGGAGGCGAGCGCGATGATCGCGCCTACCAGCACGATCCCATGAATTGCGTTGGTCGCGCTCATGAGCGGTGTATGGAGCAAGTTTGGGACGCGTGAGATCAGCTCGAACCCGAGGAATGCCGAGATTATGAAGATCGCCAACTCGGCGAGAAGTTGTGAGGTCATCCGGCCTCCTGTAGCGCTTCCCTGGTCGGCTCGTGGCGGATCTCGCCCCCGTGCGCGATGCAGGTCTCGCTGATAATCTCATCCTCGAAGTCCAGGTTTAGGTGCAGGTCTTTGTCGCCTTTGTCCTCGGCGCGGTCTTCTGTGATGTGCTCGATGAGGTTGTACATGTTACGCGAGTAGAGCTGGCTGGCGTGTATGGGCATGGTGCTGGGCAGGTTTACGGGACCGACGATCCTGACCCCCTCGTGCTCGACGGTCTCTCCGGCCTCGGTGAGCTCGCAGTTGCCGCCGCTCTCGGCGGCGAGGTCCACGATTACACTTCCCGGCTTCATGCTCTCGACCATGTCCTTGTCGACGAGCTGCGGAGCCTTCATGCCGGGAACGAGCGCCGTCGTGATGACTACGTCCATCTCCCGCATGCGCTCCCTGATGAGCTTCTGGTCCTCATCTAGTTTTTCCTGGGACCACCCTTCGTCTTCCTCTTCGGATTCGTCCTCTTCCTCCTCTTCGCCTTCGACGATGTACCGGTCCCGCGGTGGTTCGGCGTACGAGTAGAAGCCTAAAGAGGTCATGAGCTTGCGCAACCCAGTGGGCTGGTAATCTTCGTACCCGTCTTCCTCCCCTTCGTCTTCCTTCTCGTCATCTGAGTCTATAAACGTGGCGCCCAGCGATTGGGCCTGCTCTTTGGTCTCGGGACGGATGTCGTATGCGAACACCTCGCCACCGAGGCGGTTCATGATCGCCATGGCCTGCAAGCCCGCGACCGCCACCCCGAACACCATTACGTTGGCCGCCTTCGTCGTGCCTGCGGCGGTCGAGAGCATCGGGACGTACTTGCCGATGGTATCGGCCGCGATGAGCGCGCACTTGTAGCCCGCGATAGAGCCCATCGAGGAGAGGGCATCCATGGCCTGGGCGGCGCTGGTACGCGGGACCGCTTCGTTGGAGAAGACCGTCACGCCAGCGTCGGCCAGTTTCTCGACCAGCTCAGGCTCCTGCGGCCCGTTGAGAAAGCAGATCAGGACCTGCTCTTCGCGCATCTGCCCGATCTCGTCCTCCGTCGGGCTCTGCACCTTGGCCACGATGTCGGCCTCGCCGTAGACATCCTCCACGCCGTCCACGACGCTGGCCCCAGCTTCCTCGTAGTTTGCATCCAGGTTGTAGTCGCGTCCTGCACCGGACTCGACAACGACCTCGAAGCCATCTTTTACGAGCTTGCCCACGGTCTCGGGCACGAGCCCGACCCGACGCTCGCCTTCGGCCACCTCCCGAACAATCCCTACCTTCACGCGCCAGATTATAGCGTCGGACGGCCGGTTGCGCTCACGACGCCAATAGTTACCGACAAGACCCCGTTCTGTAACCGTGATACTGCCTGCGATAGGTGCCCTCAGGCGCGGCCGGAGGGAGGGTCTTCCGGGTTGGACGAGTGCTCCGTTGCAACACGCAGCCTCTCTATCTCGCGCCAGACGGCTGCGGAGATTGTGGCGGGAGCGTCGGGGGCTGCCAGGTCCTCCAGCCTAAAGCCGCACAGGGCGAGCAGCATCCCGGCCCGCTCCTCCGGGTTTCCCGGCAAGAACCCGAGGCCGTCGCTCACACGCCGGAGGTTCTCGGCTATGTCCCTGACCAGGACCCGCAAAACGGCGAAAGCGCCCTCCGAGAGTGGCGGCCGGCCGCGGTAGTTTTGTAGCCTACCGCCCTCCCGGTAGGCTGGAAACGACTCCAGACCCATAAAACGCAAAAACCAGTCGGACCGGTACCGACCGGCGGCGGCCGTGATGCCCATGTAATCGGCTATGAGCTCGTCGAGCAGGTTGTTGCGCATCGAACCGAAGACGCGGAGCGTGAAGTAGTGGGTACACTCGTGCTCCAGCCGGATCGTCGTGGAAGTTCTGCGCCAATGCCGGATCTGGAGAGCCCGATCTCACCGGCCGCAACGTTGCTGTAGGGACCGGAGCCGAGGATCAGAAACCTGTCCTGATACAGTTCTTTTTGTGGCACGAGGCGCCGAAACTCTTCTTGCCAGGCGGCTTGGGAGCGGTCGCCGCCTGCCTCTTCCCACCGCCGCCGGTACTCCCGAATGCGGTCCCAGTTATTGAAGCCCGCGACCATGCATGCTCCCATGGACTCGGGCACGGGTGCGGGTTCGTTTTTCCTCGTAAGGGCGCGCACCAGGTTCACGAAGTCAGCCCGGTCGCCGGGAACGAGGACAGGTATCGGGCCAGCGGGGCTCGGGTGGACGCTGAGCCGCAGATCGTCGGGATTCGCGAGGTTCAGACCGGAAGCCTCGATCATCTCTTCGGTCGGCGTTCCTCTGAGGGTGACCGCCCTGTAAGCGTCCGTCTTGCTGATGCCTTCCCGGATCGGGAACCGTAGCTGCACAAGCCTGCGGCGCAACGCTGCGAACACGCCGACCTCGGCAGCCTCCCGAGCATAACGCTCCCACGCCGCTACGTGAGGCTCGGCTGGGAGCGGCAGGGTCGGGGGCCGGTCGAAGGATCTGTCGAAGACGTTACGGTTGTAAGAGAGCAACTCCTCGATCTCCGAGGCCGCGGCGCCGTAGGAGCCGAGTAGGTCCGCGCGCTGCCGAGGAAGCATCATGCATGACCAACTATTGAAAGGAAGGTGATGGTTATCGCGATCCCGGGGCCAGGCACAGAACGTTCCATCGGGCTACGGCGAAGATCTGTTCGCTCCATTTCGGAATGCCAGCTGGCCATCGATCTTTTGCTCATCACGGGCAACGGGCGAGTTGCAGTCCAGGGAGCTTTTTGCGCGGCTTTGGCCCGCCTCGCGGTTCGCAGAGGAGGCGCGTTGCGTCTTTCTAGTTGGGGGACGCATACAGTTGTCTAGCAGCCGCCCCATCCGGTATCTTCGCCCCCAAAGCCCTCGCCCCCGGCTACGCTCTCGAGCTCCCGGTCTGAGAGCTCGCCGGGCTCGACGTCCGTCGGGCGGCCGGGCAATACGAGATGGACGGTGTCCGGGGTCTCTTCCACGGCTCGAATCTCGACTCCCGCGGGCAGCCGTGTGCCCAGCTCCTGCTCTATAGCCGCTTTGGGGTCTTCCAGGAGCCTTTGCCTGAAGGCGTCATCCTCAAGACTCCGCTGGATGATCCTCTGCTCCATCTCGGTCCGTCTACCGCCAGCCGTGGCGTCCGTCATCGTGCCTTCCCCTTTCTTCCGCCCGGGCCGCGGAGGCTCGCCATGCTTACAGAACAGAATATCTCATACCGGTCCTCTCGCGCGCAACAGAGGAAGCCTCGAAGCGGGATGCGCCGTGGCTTTATCACCCACTTGTGCAGATGAAGTCTCCAGTACAGTTTGGAGTGCAACCGGCCCCACAAGTGTTTTGGCAGGTGTCAGCTCCCCAGCTGCCGCCGCCGGCCACCGACTCGAGCTCTTGATCTGAAAGCTCTTCGCCCCCACTGCCCGCCA
Source organism: uncultured Rubrobacteraceae bacterium (assembly GCA_963830075.1). GTDB lineage: Bacteria > Actinomycetota > Rubrobacteria > Rubrobacterales > Rubrobacteraceae > Rubrobacter_D. Next base: position 211,152 of record CAWHLD010000020.1, read on the forward strand.
CCGGGGTGCCGGGAAGCACCAGGTAGATGGTCTCCGCAGTCTCCTCCACGGTCACCACCCGCACCTCTTCGGGTAGGCGCGTCCCCAACTCCTGCTCCACGGCCCCCTTCGGGTCCTCTAGCAACCTCTGCCTGAAGGCGTCGTCCTCGATGCTTCTCTGAATGATCCTGCTCTCCGCCTCGGTGCGCCCACCACCAGTTTCCGCTCCGCTAATAGTCCCTTTCCCCCTATCTAGCCTACGACGTGTTCGCGCCCCGAAAGGCGCCAGGGCCAGTATCACACGGTCCCCTCCCCCGGGCAAGAGACGGGTCGGCGGCTTGGCGAACGCTTTACGTTGCTGCGACACGCCTTCCGCTCGCAGGCAGATGAGCCCATAGCTTGTGGCGACTCCCTTTGCTACCCTGAAAGCCCTGTGGCGTGCGATCGTGGCCTGTGGAAAGAAAGGGAACAGGAGTGCTCGGCCCTGCTAGCGTCTGAAATAATACGTAGTTTGCCCGGCTCGCTGGACTGGATGGTGCTTTTCGATCTGTCTACGCTGCGCCGGCTGGCTGTCGATGAGACCGTCAGGGCCATGTACTCCCTGCCACGGGGGATGGATCTCGACCCATACAGCCACGTCGTGCTGACGAGCCGGGGGACGCTGGTGGCGCTTCGGGACGAACCGAAGTTGCTAGATCCTACCGACGAAATGGTCTACGCGGCGGGCCAGAGGGAGGCATCGCTGTACAAGCGGTTCTCCGACAGGTTCGACCGGTTCCCCGGTGATGACGTCGATTGTCTCGGCTTTGGGGAGACGCCGCCCTTCCCGCCGGTCTTGCTCCACCTGAGAGCCGAAAACGGCTACGGCGAAGCGAATGCCCTCTTCGCCGAAGAACCCTCAGGGCAACACTACGAACTACTCAAGGCCATAGGAGTAGAGTACCTGGGAGGAAGCCGGGAAGGACCGTACTTCGTCGCCCGTTTCCGAAATCATCTGCCCACCCACATACACGCCGGAGTGTTGGCCCGGTTCAGCCGCACGAGCCATTGCAACCTGTTCTTCCTTCGTCACGGTTCGATAGATGAACCATTGGAAAGTGGCCTGGTAGAGGCGTCCACCGGCAGGGTGAGCCGTGCCGCCGAACAGGCCCGAAGTGCCGTGCTGGAGCTGGCCAACGAGGCGGAAAGCGTAGAGGAACTGACGCTGACCTGCCAGCCGCCTTCCGCCGCGCCGTTCGCCCATGGAGACGTGGTCCCTCCTGGCTTTGTGCTGAGCGTTCTGAATCGCCATACCTCGGCAGCCTCTATCTTCAGCAACTTCGAGGTTCGCCAGAAGCTTATGTCCATCCTGCGGCGCAAACGGCAGGGGGCGCTCTGGCCGCACCATACGGGCGGTCCGGTCTCCGCGACAGCCACGGCGCTCGTGCTCCACGGGTTGTATGACCCTGAAGGCGTCGAGGAGCTGGAGACGTTCGCCGACGGGCGGGGAGGGTACTACCCCGAGACCGACGAACATCGGGGGCAGACCGACTATGCGACCACGTGCCTGGTACGGGCCCTGAGGCGCGATGCGGGACTGGACTCCAAGACCAGCGTCGAATACCTGGAATCGGGTTTTCGGAGCAGAAGCGGGCAATACTTCGCCAACCCGTATCTGGTCGATTGGGCGCTGGCCAGGGCGCTGGAGGGCGACGAATCGGCGCAGGAGCTGCGGGACCAGCTGGCAGACGAAATACTCGGCAGCATGAACGACGATCATACTTTCGGACTATTCGACGTTCCCACGTCCAGCGCCTTTGCGATCCTCAGCCTCGCCGCGCTGGGTCGCCTGGACCGAACCCTCCTCCTCGCCCAACTGCGGTTGATGGATTTCATGGAGCCAGACGGCACCTTCCCTCCGGGGACGCCCTTCTACTCCGCGCGGATGGGGGAAGATGGCGGGCCGCACGAGGTCTCGTTCTTCTTCGACGGCCGCAGTGCTATCTCGACCTCAGCGGCCGCGCTGGCCCTGCTGACGAAAGGATCGCCCGCCGAAGAATTAGAACCGAACGGTCGGCAGAGGGGGGAAGCTCACCCCCGGTACGGGTGTCGGGATCACGTGGAGTACGTGCGGAGGTTCGCCATCCCGTCGTACGCCCACGACCGGTAGTCACGATATCAGGCGTAGGTTTCCGCGGGCTCCCGCCCGCAATCCGGCAGTTTAGAAAGGCGGAGTCATTGAAGCAGATCGAATCCATCTCGGAGCGGAATCTTGTAGAGATCGTCGAGCGGGCCAGCACTCTAGACGAGCGCCTGGGCGACGATTTCGTTCCCGCCGAGGGTGGGGACGCGGCCCTGTTGGACGAGCGGCTCGAGGCCTGGTCCCAGGCTCTGGGTAGGGGGGATCGGGATCGACTCAGGCGGCGGTTGGCCTGGGACGGCCTGGACCCGGAGACGGTTCGTCCAGCTCTCGGTCCCGTGCGTCTGCGCGAGGGCGCCAGGCTACCGGGGTGGTCGGGGCTGCTCGCTGAGGCACTCGGCCTGGCCCCGCCCGAGCTAAAGGACGAGACGGACGAGGCGTGGCCCGCCGACATGGGCTTCCTGGAGGCTGAGGATGCCCTGCCCTTCGAGGAGATCCTGGCCCCGTTCGTGCTCGTGGCGCGCGAGAGGCTCGCGGGGCGCACGTCGTCCTTCGGGGAGCTGCTTTCTGCGGAGGCGCGGGCTGCCATAGAACGCTCCCTGCTCAGGAGCCTGTCAATCGCCTCAGGCGAGCTACTCCTCGCCGAGTTCGAGGCCATGCGCGCCACGGAACAGTCGTCCTGGGATCGGTTGTTCGCGTTGGCCCAGGATCCCGAGGGGCGCTCCCTGTACCGGCGGTTCGTCCGTCGATCGGGTGAGGGAGGGATGGCCCGGCTGTTGCGGCGATACCCGGTGCTGGCGCGCCAACTTGGCACCATCTCGCAGCTCTGGGTCGATGCAACCGCCGAGTTCCTCGGACGACTGGAAGCCGACATACCAGAGCTAGAGATCCTGTTCGGCGATGAGCGGCTCGGCGACGTAGTCGAGGTCGAACCGTTTTTATCTGATCCGCACAGCGGCAGGCGCAGCGTCCTGGCGCTGACGTTCGCCTCGGGCCGCAAGCTGGTGTACAAGCCGAAGGACATGGGCACGGAGGCCGCCTACCACCGGCTGCTGGCCTGGCTGAACGAGCGGGGTGCGCCGCTGCCTTTCAAGGTGCTTCGCGTACTCGGCCGCTCCACGCACGGCTGGGTCGAGTTCGCGGAGCATCTGCCGTGCCAGGATGGGGACGAGGCCGGGCGCTACTACGAGCGGGCTGGCATGCTGCTCTGCCTGTTCTACGTGCTCGAGGTCACGGACTGTCATTACGAGAACATCATCGCGAGCGGAGAGTACCCTGTGCTCATCGACACGGAGACGCTGATGCACCACCGCGCCCGTGTAGCGGTCCCCGAGAACGAAAACGCGCAGACGGAGGCTTTCGACCGGCTGGGCCGCTCCGTGTTGCGCACCGGGCTGTTGCCCCGCTGGGAGGTGAGCGCCGACGGGCACACGGCATTCCACATAAGCGGGCTGGGCGAAGCGGAAGAGCAGGAGTTGCCGGTTCGCTCGCCGCGGTGGGTACGGGTAAACACCGACCGGATGGCCCTGGAGCTCGCTAGCGCGACGCTTCGAGCAAGGGAGAATGTACCCAGGCTCTACGGCGCCCCGCTGAGCTTGCAGGAACATAGCCCGCAGGTGGTGGTGGGCTTCAGGCGCATGTACCGGTTCCTGCTCGACCAGCGCGACGCGCTGCTGGGCGCCGATCCGCTGCGCGAGTTGGCCAGGGAGCAGGTCCGGTTCGTGTTTCGCGCGACGCACGTCTACTGGCTCATCCTGCATAGCTTGCGGCACCGGCGCTACCTGCGCGACGGGGCGGACTGGAGCATAGGGTTGGAGCAGCTCGGGCGGGCCCAGGTGCCGCCCCGTGAGGCGGTGGATGAGCCTGACGAGAAGCCGCTCTTCTGGCCCGTGTTCGGGGCCGAGCGCCTGGCAATGAAAGAAGGCGACATCCCGTACTTCACCGCGAGGGCGAGCAGCGACGCCCTGATCGTCCCCCCAGGACGGGAGATCGATGCGTGTTTCCAGGAGCCTAGCTTCGACCTGGTCCTGCGCGTGCTCGGGGACCTCGACGACGAAGACCTCGAGCAACAGGTGGCGATGATCGAGGGCTCTATGTACGCCCACCTGGCCCGTGAGAGTACGGCCTCACGCCCCGGTCCGGAAGAGCTGGAAGAGGATCATTCGGCCGGACCGCCGTCAGAAGAAGCGTTCGTCGCCCCGGCGCTCGAGCTGGCGGAATCGATCCGGTCGCGCGCGATCCGTACCGAGGACGGTAGCGCGGCCTGGATCGCGCCGCAGTTCCTGCCCCAGGCGGAGCGCTTCCAACTGCAGCCCATCGACAACAACCTCTACGGCGGGGCGTGCGGCGTCGCGCTGTTTCTCGCGGCCGCCGAGCGGTTCGCCCCCGGGTCCCGGTACGGCGAGCTGGCGCTGGCAGCACTCCGCCCGCTGCAAAACATGCTAGACCGCCGTCCGGATCGTCTCGCCGGGGTGATGGGTATAGGTGGAGCGGCTGGCCTCGGCTCGGTCGCGTACTCCCTGCTCCACGTTAGCCGCCTCCTCGACGACCCGGCGCTGCTCGAGGACGCGCGCCGGGTCGCCGACCTCATCACAGAAGATCTCATCGCCTCCGACCGGGTTCTGGACGTTATAGGCGGGGCCGCCGGCGCACTCCTCAGCCTGCTGGCGTTGTACGAGGCGCGGCCGGATCGGCGGATTCTGGAGCTGGCCATTGCTTGCGGCGAACGTCTGATAGAGGCTCGGACGCCAACCGAAGCGGGTCTACGCGCGTGGGCGACGGACGATGGGCGGCGGACCACGGGTTTCTCTCACGGCACCGCGGGTATCGCCCTCGCCCTGCTGCGGCTGTACGAGCACACGCGCGACGCGCGGTTCTTCGAGGCGGCGGAAGAGGCCGTTGCGTACGAGGACACCCAGTACTCGCCGGAGAACCGCAACTGGGTCGAATTCAGGGAGCCTGACGAGCCGACCTACCAGTGGCAGTGGTGCCACGGCGCGCCTGGCATCGGGCTGGCGCGGCTGGGCGGCCTCGATGTCCTGGATACCGTGCAGGTGCGTGAGGACATCGAGATTGCCGTGCAAACCACCGTAGAGTTCGGGGTGCGGGGCGTGGATCATCCCTGCTGCGGCAACCTGGGCCGGGCTGAGTTGCTGTTATCCGCGGGGAGGCGTCTCGCGCGTCCCGATCTGGAGGCGGCGGCGAGGGCGAATGCCTGGCGGGTAGTCTCCAGGGCGGAGCGAACGGGCGGGTTCGTCTTGCATCACATGCTGCCCGGGGAGGTGGACAACCCCGGCTTCTTCCAGGGCAAGGCCGGCATCGGCTACGAGTTGCTACGCATGGCCCGACCCGATCTGCTACCTTCCGTGCTCCTATGGGAATCGGCCCTCAGCACTCCCTCGCCCAACCGTCGTTAGGGTGTGCCTCCTCCGAGCGGGTAGTGCTCCGCTCGCTATGCACGATCAATACATGCAATTTGGGTCGCAGGATAAATTGCACAGGGAGGCGGTGCTCGTCGATCCAGCGTCGCCTCCCGCTACCGCTTCGAGTGCCTGGTCCGCGAGCTCTCCGCCTTCGCCGACCGGCGAGGTACTCGGAAGCACCAGGTAGATGGTATCAGCCGTCTCCTCCACGGCCACCACCCGCAGATCTTCGGGCAGCTGTGTCCCGATCTCTCGCTCTATGATTGCCCTGGGGTCAGCGAGCAGTTGTTGCCTGAAGACGTCGTCCTGTAGGCTCCTCTCGATCAGCCTCCGCTTCATCTCCGCGTGACCCGCCGCTTCACTCATGCACGCTCCCCTCTCGTACTCTCGCCCCACCGGCTTGCACGTTCGCCCTCGCAGGGCGCGAGGGCAAGTATCTCATGCTACCCGCGTCCGGACAAAGGGTTCACCGCAGTTCGCCGGGCGCTTCGCGCAGCTATTTTCCACTGATGGCGATGGCACTCGGAACACCACGGGCCGCGGGAGGAGCGGGATACTAGACGCGTTCGATCACCAGGGAGCCTTCGCGACGGGCGAAGGAGGTGCCCATCTCTGCCGACAAACCCTCCATCCGCTCCAGGATTGTTTCTCGCTCCTCACCCGTGGCGAGCCCGACCCGCGCGTAACGGAGCTTTACCGGGGTAAGCTCCAGCCGCACGAAGCTGCCTCCTTCCACGGAAACCCGGAAGAGAAAAGACCAGTCATTGCGCAGTTCGGGGTGTATCGCGTAATCGTCGATAAAATCGCCCGTGTCGTAGAGGATGGGCTTGCCGCGGTACACCTCCACCCCCTGGAAGACGTGCGCGCTGTGCCCGTAATAGACGTCTACACCCCTGTCTATGACGGCGCGGGCGAACCGGCGGAAGATCCACTTTGGCCGCAGCACCCAGTTCGGACCCCAGTGGTTCGAGAATATGATCGTGTTCGCTCCCATCACGCGAAGGCTCGAAACGGCCCCCTCCACCTGCCGAAGTACCGCCGGTTCGGAGGAGACGGGCAGGTAGTTCGTGCCGGGCCGGTCGTCTCCCGCCGCGAAAGGCGGCATATTGTCCGTGAAGGCCAGAAGCCCAACCCGCTGCCTACGCTCCCCCGGCACGGAAAGGACGCCAGGTGCGGAGGCTTCTTCGCGATCACGGCCGGCCCCGGCATGCCGGATGCCGGCGGCGTCCAGGTGTTCGATGGTGTCGAGCAAGCCCCGTTCCTCGAAGTCCACGGTGTGGTTGTTGGCCAGCGAACAGGCGTCGATGCGGGCAGCCAGCAAGGTTTCGATGGCGGAGGGTGGGGCCCTGAAATGGGGGCGCTTGGGTGTGCGGATCCACCGCTGCTCGTAGTCGGTGAGGGGGCACTCCAGGTTGATGATGCGCAGGTCGGCGGAGTCCAGCAGCGGCATCACGTCGCCCCAGAGCTCCTCGGGACGCACCAAGCGACGGTTGACGGCCTCGGAAACGCCGCGCCCGAGCATGACGTCGCCGGTCAGCGCCAGGGTAATCAACTCTTGTGAAAACCTGAAGCAGTGCCCGGGCGAAGGTTGCTCATCCCGTCGACGCCCCCGTCACCGGGCCGTGGTGGTGGTGGCGCTAACAATCGGGGCCGGTGCACCATTCGGTTTCGACGGAGCCCCAGCCGGCGCCGGCCACGGCCTCCAGCTCCCGGTCCGAGAGCTCGCCACCTTCGCCGGCCGGCGAGGCGCTGGGGAGCACGAGGTAGAAGGTGTCAGCGGTCTCCTCTACCGCCTGTACCTGCACATCCTCGGGAAGCTGCGTTCCTAGCTCCTCTTCTACGGCCGCCTTGGGGTCCTCGATCAGCCTCTGGCGGAAGGCGTCGTCCTGTAGGCTCTTCTCGATCAGCCTCCGTTCCATCTCCGCCCGACCTGCCCCTTCGCTCATGCACGCTCCTCTCTCGATTTTAGTCCAAAGCAGCCCACTTGTTCACCCCCGTAGGTTGCGAGGGCCAGTATCTCACCCTACCCGGGCCCGTACAACGGAGCAGATCTCTAGCCTCAAGTCGCCCCCAACCCGTTTTGCTCCAGGAGATCAGGCAGGTCCGGCAGCGCGGCCACGAGCGGGACCTTGCCCCGGCCGCGGTTGGCGTGTGATCCCGCCTCGTTCAAGGCCGACCTCGGGACCCCGGCGAACGCCGCGAGCGTATTGAGGCTCGTAGAAAGTCCATCGGTGGGGATCACCAGCGACCGTTCGGGTGGAAGCGCGGCCTCGATACGGGCTGTCTCGCGCGCATAGAATCCAAGCAGTTCCTCCGCAAGCGTGCGAAGCGCGAGGCGGAGATGAGCGGGGGAGGTGAACTGGCCGGGATCGAAGCTGGGAGCCATGAGCCTGCCGAGCGCGAGTTGCCATTCTGGCCAGAGATGGCCCCTGAGATACGTGCCATGCCGCAACACCATGTTCAGGAAGGAGTCGGCCCAGGAGACGGCTTCACGGCGGGTGTAAACGAAGCGGGCTGCGGGGTGCAGTTCGACCAGGATGTCCAGGAAATAGTGGTTGAAGCTGGCGGAGTCCAGCTCCAGCGCGCCGGCTTCGGCCCGTAAGGCCAGCCAGCGGCGCATTTCGTCGCGGTCGAGCCCGCTGGTCCTCCAGGCTATGATACGCTCGACGGACTCGGGGAAGAGAAACTCGTCGCCCCAGCGGAAGGGCTGGAAGAGGGAAGCCAGCGAGGTCGTCCCGGTCTTCGGCAGGCCGACCCCGATGAGGTGGAATCGCCGGGGGGGCAGGGAGGCGGGTACTCCCCGCTCTCCCCACCAACGTCCGCGGTTGACGCCCTCGCGCAGCGACCGCAGCGAGGCGATCTCGGCTTCATCCATCGGATCTCTCCCTGGTGTCACCGCGGGTCACGGCTGCGGCCGACGGCCTTATTGATGCTTGACGGGGGATTGGTTGACGGAACAGAGCAAGGGCGCGCCCCGGTCTCGTCGATAAATCTTACGTCTCAGGTACCTCTAGCAGCCCGAGGTGCCTTCGGTGTTGTAGCACGCGGTATGTGTGTCCCAGCCTCCGGCCACGGCCTCTAGTTCCTGGTCGGAGAGCTCGCCACCCTCGCCCACAGGCGAGGCATTTGGTAGCACCAGGTAGATGGTGTCCGCAGTCTCCTCGACCGCCCGAACCTCCACTTCCTTGGGAAGCCGGGCCCCGAGCTCCTCCTCGAGGGCAGCCTGCGGATCGGCGAGCAGCCTCTGACGGAACGCCTCGTCCTGAAGGCTCCTCTCGATCAGCTTCCGCTCTATCTCGTGGCGCATACCACCGACTTCCTCGGCCATACCCTTTCCCCTTTCGTTTATGCTCGAACTGCCCCATGAAGTTGTGCCTCGTTGGGCCGCAACTCAATATCTCATATCGCCCTCGTACAGGCAAGCAGACACGGTACGCTCTGGAGATTTCTTGCGTCGCTTTTCGCACCTTCTTCGTACTACTTGCCGTTCTACATGTCTCAGGCCGACGTGGGAAGGTTCTGGGGCGGTGTAAGATCTGTCTTCAACGGAGCGTCGACGGGGACCGATTGGCCGTCCTGGAGTTCTCGGCCCCTCGCGCTGTCGCGTCGTCCCTGTTGCGTCTCGCGCGCCTGCTCCTTCTTGTCGGGGAGGTTCCAGATCGTGGTGTACCCGTTCAGGCGTGGGAACGGCAACGCCTCGGGCACTCCCACACCCAGGAACTCGCACAGCGGTCCCCACCCCTCCTTCGCCTCGTACACCAACAGCCGCTCGGGAGGGACGTGCCTCACTACCTCCTCATTGTGCCGCTCGAAGACCGCGATTGCGTACTCGCGGTCCTCGAAGTGGCCGGAGAACGTGCTGTCCCAAATGCCCCTACCCCCGCCCATTGGGACCGAGGCGGGGCCGTGGGTGCGGTAACGGTTGATCTTGTACATGCTGTAGATGGTGGTGATGGTGCTCTCGTACCATTCCTCTGGGTCGCGGACGCTTAGCAGCACCTTCGCGTCGGGGAACGCCCGCATGAGTTCCTTGTAGTACGTGCACCACGGCCAGTCCATGGTGGCCTCGTAACCCTTCAGCACCTCCCTCCAGTCCACGGGCTCTCCCCGTGCGGCGGCGCCCCACGCCTTCTGGTGATCCGGGTTCTTGATCATCTCGCTCATGTGGTAGCAAGGGCCGAAGCCGAGCTCTTCGAGGGCCGCCTTGATCGACAACGTACCCGTCCTCCCGAAGCCCGCACCGATCACCTTCACTCTACCCCGCCTCCTCCGCCGTGCTGGGAAGCACGAGGTAGACGGTATCCGGCGTCTTCTCCACGGCCACTATGCGCACCTCTTCGGGCAGCGGTCGCCCCGGGCTCCCGCTTCACGGCCGCCCTGGGGTCGTCGAGCAGTCGTTGCCTGAAGGCGCCGTCTTCGAGGCTTCGCTGGATCAGCCTCCGCTCTATCTCCTGACGGCCGCTATCGGCGGTTGCGTCTGCCGTGCAGTTGGTGTGGGTACCGGAGGGGTCTTCCCATCCGCCGGCCACCGCCTCTAACTCCTCGTCTGAGAACTCGCCGCCGGACTGCTCGGTCAAGGCTCTCGGGGGAGCACCAGGTAGATGGTGTCGGCGGTCTCCTCCACCATCCTTACCTCCCCGTCTGCCGGCAGACGGGTCCCGAGTTCCTCCTCCACGGTACCCATCGGGTCGGCGAGCAACGTCTGGCGCAGGGAATCATCCTGAAGGCTTTTCTCGATCAACCTCCGCTCTATCTCTGTGCGCCCGCCACCGGCTCCTGCTTCGGTCATGGTCCTTTCCCCCTTCTTTTCGCCCGAATCGCTACACGTGGTCCTGCCTCGAAAGGCACGATACTAATGTCTCACACTGTTCTCAGTTGGGCAAGAACATGCCCGCGGCTCGTCGAAAGCCTTATGAGGTGGGCGCCTTTAGCAGCACTCCGGGTGTACGTACGCGTCGGTAGGAAACCCCGTCGGGGGAGTACTCCAGCCGCCGGCCACCGCCTCAAGCTCCCTGTCCGAGAGCTCGCCGCCTTCACCGGCCCGCGACGCGCTGGGGAGCACGAGGTAGATGGTGTCAGCGGTCTCCTCCACGGTCCGTACCCGCACCTCGTCGGGAAGCCTGATCCCGAGCTCCTGCTCCAGGGCGGCCTTCGGATCGGCGAGCAGCTCCTGGCGGAACGACTCGTCCTGAAGGCTCCTCTCGATCAGCCTCCGCTCTATCTCGGCGCGCCCGCTACCGGCTCCTGCTTCGGTCATAGCCCTTTCCTCCTTCGTTACCGCCTGACCCGCCCTACCAAGTCGTGTCTCGCAAGGTGCCGGGCCAATATCTCACACCGCCTTCTTGCTGGCAAGCAGCGCGCCGAACTTCGGCATACGTTTTGCATCGCTCTTTAGCATCTACTGCGCGCCTGACAAAATCGTCGTGCAGACGATCCTTCCCGTAAAGTACAATGATCGGCGGTTGCGTAGGGTATCCGGCGCCGAAACGGGCATCGGACGACGATAGAGGTGTGATGCAAAAATCCCTGTTTCGCCAAGAGGCAATGGACAGGACATTTTCGCCGGACGAACTCGACCGGCTGATGCGCGTTACCAGCCCCAAGGGGTGGCTGGCCCTTATCGGGCTGCTCGCCCTCGTCGCGGCGGCCGTCGTCTGGGGCGTCTTCGGCACCATACCGGTCGTGGTGGGCGCTGACGAGGGCGTCTTGCTCGGCGGTGACTCCCGCCTCCAGGTGGTGTCCCAGACATCGGGGCTAGTAACCGATGTTCTTGTGGAGACCGGAGACAGCGTAAAGAAGGGTCAGGTCATCGCAAGGGTAAGCCCCGACGGGGGCGCCTCAACCGACGTGGTCAGCCTGTTCGGCGGACGGATTGACTCAATCGTGGTCGAGGAAGGCATGCTTCTGGAGCGTGGTCAGAACATCGCCGTGGTCAAGGAGGGGAACGATCCGCTTCAGGCGTTTGTCTTCGTGCCAGGCGAGCAGGGCAAGCAGCTCAAGAAAGGCATGAAGGTTCAGGTGCTGCCTTCGACCGTGAAGGCCGAAGAGTCCGGGTACATACAGGGGGAGGTCACCTCCGTGTCGCAGTTCCCGGTGACCGAGGGCGAGATGTTCCTGCTCCTTGAGAACCAGAGCCTGGTCGACACGCTTCGCACGGGGGATGCCCAGCTCAGGGTGGACGTCAAGCTGCACCGAGACCCGTCGACGCCCAGCGGGCTCGAGTGGTCCTCGTCGCAGGGGCCGCCCTTTGCGATCACCCGCGGGACGCTCTGCTCGGCGACCTTCGTGCTTGGCGAGGAGCGTCCGTTGACCATGGTGTTGCCATAGTCCGCGGGATAAGTACCCCTTGAGCGACTCCACGCAACAACAACGAGCCGGGAGCGCTCCCACCGGACTGCACGGAGGCCGGCCGATCGCCGGGGTGGCACCGCTTCGAGGACGAGCGAGCCCGCAGCTGGCGGCGATCCCCTTTGCTATCCTGACGACTTTGGCGCATGAGCTGGGGCTTGCAGAAGCCGAAGAACGGTTTGTGATCCCGGGTTCGGAACGCAGCGTTCGCGGTGGGGTCGAGGTTGGTCGGCAGACCTCGTTGGGGCATGCCCCACCGGGGAGAAACGGAACAGGGATGCTCGACCGTGTTGGCCTCCCAGATAAACCGTAGTTTGCCCGAGTCGCTGGACTGGATGGCGCTTTTCGATCTGTCTACCCTGCGCCGGCTGGCTAAAGTCGAGACCGTCAGGGCAATGTACTTCTTGCCACGCGGGATGGACCTGGTCCTCGCGCAGGTGCCCGATCTCCTCCTCCGTCGGGCTCTGCACCTTGACCACGATGTCGGCCTCACCGTAGACATCTTCCGGACTTTCCACGACGCTGGCCCCGGCCTCTTCGTGTCGGAAGCGACGCAATGCTTACGGACCCGACCGTTGCCGCCATAGCCTGTATTGCTACCGGAATGCCGCTCGTCCCTCAGGCTAAGCTTGAAGAAGGGTCTTCCGCTCTGGGTGTATGATCCGTCTTGTCGCGAAACCTCCCGGCCTCGCGCCTCCCGGCCTCGCGCCTGACGGCTTCGGAGACAATGGCGGGAGCGTCGGGGGCCGCAAGATCCTCCAGCCTGAAGCCGCACAAGGCGAGCAGCATCCCGGCCCGCTCCTCCGGGTTTCCCGGCAAGAACCCGAGGCCGTCGCTCACACGCCGGAGGTTCTCGGCCATGTTCCTGACCAACGCCCGCAAGACCCCGAAAGCGTCCTCCGAGAGTGGTGGCTCGCCGCGGTAGTTTTGTAGCCTGCCGCCCTCCCGGTAGGCGGGAAACGACTCCAGACCCATAAAACGCAAAAACCAGTCGGACCGGTACCGACCGGCGGCGGCCGTGATGCCCATGTAATCGGCTATGAGCTCGTCGAGCAGGTTGTTGCGCATCGAACCGAAGACCCGCAGCGTGAAGTAGTGGGTACACTCGTGCTCTAGCCGGATCGTCGTGGAAGTTCTGCGCCATGCCGGATCTGAGAGCCCGATCTCACCGGCCGCAACGTTGCTGTAGGGACCGGAGCCGAGAATCAGAAACCTGTCCTGATACAGTTCTTTTTGTGGCACGAGGCGCCGAAACTCTTCTTGCCAGGCGGCTTGGGAGCGGTCGCCACCCCCAGCCTCCCATCTCCGCCGGTACTCCCTGATGCGGTCCCAGTTATTGAAGCCCGCGACCATGCAAGCCCCCATGGACTCGGGCACGGGTGCGGGTTCGTTTTTCCTCGTAAGGGCGCGCACCAGGTTCACGAAGTCAGCCCGGTCGCCGGGAACGAGGACAGGTATCGGGCCGGCGGGGCTCGGGTGGACGCTGAGCCGCAGATCGTCGGGATTCGCGAGGTTCAGACCGGAAGCTTCGATCATCTCTTCGGTCGGCGTTCCTCTGAGGGTGGCTGCCCTGTAAGCGTCCGTCTTGCTGATGCCTTCCCGGATCGGGAACCGCAGCTGCACCAGTCGGCGCTGCAGAGCCTTGAACGCGCCGATCTCGGTCACCTCTCGGGCGTAACGTTCCCACGCCGCTACGTGGGGCTCGGCTGGAAGCGGCAGGGTGGGTGCCCGGGCGAACGATCGGTCGAAAACGTTATCGTTGTAGGCCAGTAGCTCCTCGACCTCCGAGGCCGTTGCGCCGTAGGAGCCGAGCAGGTCCGCGTGTTGCCGAAGTAGCGTCATGCCAGGCCGGTCACCGAGGGAAAGACGATGGTACTGGCGCTCCTGCGCCCTAACATCGAACGTTCTCTGGCACAACGCTCTGTCTTGAAAGAATATCCTCTGTGGTGTCGGCCGCATCGTGCGGCCGGGACTTTTATGCGTCTTTTCGGGACACCAACGAGCGGTCGCCTCGCAGATCCAAGGATAACGGCACCCGTCGAGCGGTGAGCACGTTCTCGCTCACTAGCCCAAGTCCGATCGGTGCACTCCCGGGTACACTGGGCCCGAAAAAGTCCCCCTAAACGAATCGGCTTGCTGCGCGAGAGGGTGCTACGAGACCTTGGAACCAGCCTGGGGATCTAGCTATCAGCGTATACCGCAAAGGCTCGGTTGGGTGTTGACGGGCGACCCACCGGGCATCTCCCAGCCTCCTGCCACCGACTCGAGCTCGCTGTCCGAGAGCTCCCCTTCGTCCCCCCCGGCTTGTGAGGAAAGCGGGATCACCAGGAACACGGTGTCGGCCGTCTCCTCGACCACCTGAACCCGGATCCCCGAGGGAAGCTGGGTGCCGAGCTCTTGCTCCATCGCCGCTCTGGGGTCGGCGAGCAACTGCTGCCTGAAGGCGTCGTCCTCAAGGCTCCTCTGGACGATCCTTTGCTCCATCGCCGCACGGTCTCCGCCGCCCGTAGCGTCCGTCATCTTCCCTTCCTTTCCTCAGCCCAGGCCACTTGGCCTGGGAGAACCCACGATTCTTGCGAGGGGGACTATCCCACAGTCGAAGCTCTCGCGCAACAAAAGTAACGTCCTCTCCCCATTCGTTTCCGCCCGAACCGCCCCACGCGGATCTTGCCCCGTAAGGCGCGTCACCAATATCTCACGCCGCCCTCGTGCGGGCAAGCGGCGTGCCACAGCTCGGCGAACGCCTGACGTGGCGCTTTCCGCGTGCCGATCCTGGAGGGGGAGCCGGTGGGCAGCAAGGCATCGGGCAAAACCCGTGTGCAGAGGATACTTCCCGTAATGTACAATGGACGGCGGTTACGTGGGGCACCGAAAAGGAACCGAGGGCCATGCAAAAATCCCTGTTTCGCCAAGAGGCGATGGACAATGTAGAGAAGGGACAGGTCATCGCTAGGGTACGCCAGGGCGGGGGCGCCGAAACCGACGTGGTCAGCCTGTTCGACGGACGGGTCGACTCGGTCCTGGTCAAGGAGGGAGACGAGCCGCTCACGGCGTACGTCTTCGTGGCCGGCGAGGAGCGTCCGGCGAAGCTGGTGTTGCCCTCGTCCGCGGGATAACTTGAGCGACTCCACGC
This sequence comes from uncultured Rubrobacteraceae bacterium, assembly GCA_963830075.1. Lineage (GTDB taxonomy): Bacteria > Actinomycetota > Rubrobacteria > Rubrobacterales > Rubrobacteraceae > Rubrobacter_D. The sequence continues at coordinate 226,153 of CAWHLD010000020.1, forward strand.
GACAACGACCTGCCGGGGGCGTCCGGTCCGGGCCCGAACACGAGCCGTCCGAGCGCCGGGGCCACGTAAAGACGCCGACCGTACTTCAGATGGAGGCAGTCGAGTGCGGGGCTGCGGCGCTCGGGATCGTCCTCGGTTACTACGGCAGGATCGTGCCGCTAGAGGAGCTGCGTGTCTCCTGCGGCGTCTCTCGGGACGGTTCCAAAGCCATCAACATCGTCAAGGCCGCGCGCAACTACGGCATGATCGCCAGGGGCTTCAAGAAAGAGCCTGACGAGCTCCGGTCGCTCAAGCCGCCGTTCATCGTGTTCTGGAACTTCGGCCACTTCCTCGTGATCGAAGGTTTCGGCAGACGCGGAGTCTACGTCAGCGATCCGGCAAGCGGCCGTCGCCTCGCCACCTACGAGGAGTTCGACCAGGCCTACACCGGCGTGGTGCTGACCTTCGAACCTGGACCGGACTTCAGCAAAGGTGGGGCCAGGCCGAGCCTCATAGCCGCCATGCGCAAGCGGCTTCGGGGCTCCGAGTGGGCGCTCGCCTTCGTCGTGCTGGCGAGCCTGGCTCTGGTCGTGCCAGGGATCGTCATCCCCATCTTCTCCCAGGTCTTTATCGACCAGTACCTCGTGCAGGGCTCTGAGAGCATCATCCGTCCGCTACTTATCGGCATGCTCTTTACGGCTTTACTGCGGGCCGCGTTGACTTGGCTGCAGCAGTACTACCTGCTGAGGTTGCAGACCAAGCTCGCGGTTGGCATGTCGAGCACGCTTTTCTGGCACACTCTGCGCCTGCCCCTCGAGTTCTACAGCCAGCGCTATGCTGGCGAGGTTGGCTCGAGGGTGACGGTGAACGACAGGATCGCCCAGCTGCTTTCGGGTCAGGTGGCGACCACGGCCCTGAACGTTCTCACCGTCCTTTTCTACGTCGTCGTCATGCTCCAGTACGATGTAATTCTTACCTTGATCGGCATCGTCTTCGCCACGCTCAACTTCGCGGCCTTGCGCTTCGTCTCCAGGCAGAGGATAGATACGAACCAGAGGTTACTTATGGAGCGCGGCAAGCTGACGGGCGTGTCCATGGGCGGCCTGCAGTCCATAGAGTCGCTCAAGGCGACGGGCAGCGAGTCCGACTTCTTCGTCCACTGGGCCGGCCTGCAGGCCAAGCTTGTCGAGGCCCAGCAGCAGCTCGGCACCAGCACCCAGGTCGTCTCGGGCATCCCGACTATGCTGACGGCCCTGGCCACCGCCGCCGTCCTCGGCGTCGGGGCCCTGCGGGTCATGTCGGGCGACCTCACCATAGGCATGCTGGTCGCCTTTCAATCCCTGATGGTCAGCTTCATGACCCCCATCGGCCAGATGGTCACCCTGGGGACCACCCTGCAGGAGAGTCAGGGCGATCTCAACCGCGTGGACGACGTGCTTCGCTACGAGACGGACCCGCAGGTGCCGGCGAAAATCTCCGGCGACGAAACCATACCCCAGGGCATGCCGAGCGAGCTCTCCGGGCATCTCCAGCTCAAGAACCTCACCTTCGGCTACAGCCGCCTGGAGCCGCCCCTGATCGAGGACTTCAGCCTCACCCTCGAGCCAGGAAGCCGCGTTGCCCTGATAGGCGCGAGCGGTAGCGGCAAGTCAACCGTGGCCAGGCTCGTGACAGGCCTGTATCCCCCCTGGGAAGGCGAGATACTCTTCGACGGGTGGCCGCGCGCGCAGATGCCCCACGGTCTGCTCACCTCCTCGCTGGCGATGGTCGACCAGGACGTCAATCTGATCGAGGGCACGGTCACAGAGAACCTCACGCTCTGGGACAAGACCGTGCCAAATACCAGGCTGGTGCAGGCCGCAAGGGACGCCGGGATCCACGACGATATAGCGTCGCGGCCCGGCGGCTACGAGAGCAAGGTGGATGAGGCTGGCGGCAACTTCAGCGGCGGCCAGCGCCAGCGACTGGAGATAGCCAGGGCGCTCGTCGGCGCCCCGACGCTGCTGATCTTCGACGAGGCCACCAGCGCCCTTGACCCGACGACGGAGAGCATCATAGACGATAACCTCAGGCGTCGCGGCTGCACCTGCCTCATAGTCGCGCACCGGCTCAGCACGATCCGCGACTGCGACGAGATCATCGTGCTCGACAGGGGGAAGGTCGTCCAGCGCGGGACGCACGAGCAGATGCGTAACGTCGAAGGTCCCTACGCCCGCCTGATCGAAGCCCAGACGCGCCAGGAAGCGCGGCGACGGAGACGCCGGATGATGCCGCCCGACGGGACGGCGCCCCAGGAGCAACAATGGTTGCTCCATCTTCGCAACGTCGAGGGACGGCCGATCGAGGTCGGCGGGGATAGGCCGATCCTGCTCGACGACCCTGATACGGTCTTCGTGATCTTCTCAGGCAAAGTGGACGTGTTCTCGACGCAAGCCGACGTGGGCCAGACCATGGGACCGCGCCGCCACCTCTGCCGGATCGAGGCCGGACAGGCCCTGTTCGGGATGGACCTGAGTCATGCTACGGAAGGGTTCCGAATGCTGGCCGTCGGCGTGGCCGACACCGTCCTGCTGCAGCTGAGGCGCCCGAGGCTCATGGAGCTGGCGAAGGATCCCGCCTACGCCGACCGGGTGTGTAGCCTGCTGGAAGGCTGGGTGGAGAACGTGTCTGTGGCGGCGGCAGGGCAACACCTGTCCCCGCAAGAATCCGAGACGCTGTCGCCCGGCCAGGAGATCACGCTCGGCGGCAACGAGACGGTCCACGCGCAGAAGGAAGCAGTCTGGGTTCGGCATCTGGAGGGAAGCTCGCGCTTTCTCGGAGATCCGAGCCTTCCGCCGGTCGCCGGGGCCGGCTTTTTCCCGCTGTCTGACCCGGCGTGGTTGGAGCCGAACGAGAATACCACCATGATCGGCTGGGATACGCGGACCTACATGGCCGGGGACGACTCGTGGTCAGGCCTTGACACGTTACACGCTACGGTCCTGTCGGCCATCTCCGAGGATTCACACCGGGTGTACACGGAACGGCAGGAGCAGCGGCACGAGAAAACCGAGGCCGACGAACGGTTCGCCGAAAGCGCCGTGGAGCATCTGGGCGCCGTGCTTGAGACGTCAAGGGAAAGTGCGGGCCTGGAGGTCGCGACGGGGGATCCACTACTCGCGGCCTGCCAGGTAGTTGGCGGGGCCATAGGCGTCGAGCTTCGCCGCCCCGAGCAGTCTGGTGGCCCGGACAGCGATCCGATCGACGAGATCTCGCGTGTATCCAGGGTTCGGATGCGGCGCGTGGCCCTGAGTGGGGAATGGTGGCGTCAGGACGGCGGTCCGATGCTGGCGTTCAGGGACGCCGACGAGCGTCCTGTGGCGCTGCTGCAAAAGGGCACAGCAGCCTACACGCTCGTTGACCCCGTCGAGGGGACCCGGCAGCCGGTGACCAGGGAGACGGCCTCGGGGCTGGCGGCTTTCGGCTATACCTTCTACGCCCCTTTCCCGGATCGGCCGCTCGGGGCCTGGGACCTGTTGAAGTACAGCCTGCGGGGCCTGCGCGGGGACCTGTTGCGGGTCCTGGTCATGGGCGCGGCCAGCGGGATCCTCGGGGCGCTCGTGCCCATCGCCACCAAGCAGATCGTCGACGTTGCCATCCCCCAGGCGGCGAGTAACCTCGCGGTGTCACTCGCCCTTGGCCTCGTGGTCGCGGCCATCTCGGCCACGCTTTTCGAGGTGGTCCGCCAGTTCGCGGTGTTGCGGATCGAGACCAAGCTCGACGCCGGGATTCAGGCCGCCGTCTGGGACCGTCTCCTGAGCCTGCCCGCTCCCTTCTTCCGCGACTACTCGGCCGGGGACCTGGCCGTGCGTGCTATGGGCATCAATACCATCCGCCAGATGGTCGCAGGCGCCACCTTGTCTTCGTTGCTTACGGGCGTGTTCTCCATCTTCAGCTTCGCCGTGATCTTCTACTACAGTCCGCAACTGGGGCTTCTGGCCACGCTGATGGCGGCGATCATCATCGGGGTAACCCTCGCCGGCGGCTACTTCCAGCTTCGCTATCAGCGCAGGGAGACTGAGTTGCTAGGCAAGGTGTCGAGCCTCGTGTTGCAGATGCTGACCGGAATCGCCAAGCTGCGGGTGGCGGGGGCGGAGATTCGGGCCTTCGCCGTCTGGGCCGAACAATACTCGAACCAGAAGTCAAACGCGGTCAAGGCCCAGTCGGCCGCGAACGCCATCGCCGTGTTCAACTCCGCCTCAGGTGTGCTGACCTCCCTGGTGATCTTCGCCTCCGTAGCCTACTTTATGGGCGGTAGCGTCAGCACGGGCGACTTCGTCGCGTTCAACACCGCCTTCGCCCAGTTTCTGTTCGCCTCGGCGGGCATCACGACCGCGGTCGTGACCATCCTGCAGGCAGCCCCCTACTACGAGAGGGCGAAGCCGATCCTGCGCACCCTGCCCGAGGTGGACACTACGCTGCCAGACCCCGGCGAGCTGAGGGGCCGGGTGGAGGTCAACCACGTCTACTTCCGCTACGATCCCGACGGTCCGCTAGTGCTCGACGACGTGTCCTTGCGGGCCGAACCTGGCGAGTTCGTCGCGATCGTGGGCCCGTCCGGCTCGGGCAAGTCTTCGCTCTTCAGGCACTTGCTCGGCTTCGAAGAGCCCGAGGCCGGCTCCGTCTACTTCGACGATCACGACCTCGCCGAGATCAACGTCCAGGCGGTGCGCCACCAGATGGGGGTGGTGCTCCAGAACGGAAGGATGATGTCTGGCACCGTCTACCAGAATATCGCGGGCGTCTCCCAGCTGACGATGGATGAGGCGTGGGAGGCGGCGCGCATGGCCGGGCTCGATAGGGACATCGAGATGATGCCAATGGGGATGTTTACCTTTATGGGCGAGGGCGCTACCACCATCTCCGGCGGCCAGCGCCAGAGGTTGATGATAGCGCGGGCGATCGCCTCCAGACCGCGCATACTGCTCTTCGACGAGGCGACCAGCGCCCTGGACAATAGGACCCAGGCGATCGTGAGCGCCAGCCTGGATAATCTGAAGGCCACCCGCATAGCGATCGCCCACAGGCTCAGCACCATAATCAACGCTGACAGGATCTACGTGCTAAAGGATGGTCGTATCGTTCAGAGCGGAACGTACGCGGAGCTGATGGAGCAAGAGGGACCTTTCCGAGACCTGGCCGCGCGCCAGATCGCGTAGAGTCAGAGGGGGTTCGACGATCGGCACCTTCGACGATTATCTGGGTCCCGTCGCGGCGAGCGTCCCTCCGGCTTTGATCTCGGCCTCCTCCTTCTCCGACATAAGCTCCGTCGCAAGCGTGTTGCCAGAGACCCTGGCCTATAACACGTTCGGCTTCGAGTGCCGCCTGGGAGAGGAGAACCCACGGGCGGATTTCCTGGTGCACGCCAGGGCATCCTGGGGACGCGACAGCCTGGCCGGTCTGAACCCGACAGGCTCTCTACCAGGGCACCTGATGGAAGATCCGGTCTGGCAACGCGTGCAAGCTTTCGGCGCGAACTGGGCCGACCCAGCCTCTCCTCTGTACGGCACCCTGGATAACGTCTGGCTGGAGTTCGACGTCGACGGTCCGGCCGGCGACATCCCCTTGCCGAGCGTTTTCTTCGGCTTACCGGCGAACGGCCTGGAAGGGGATGACTTCGAACAGGCTCTGGAGGGCACTAGGGAGACGACCGTGAAAGCGTTGAGGCTTCTCTCGGGCGCCGAACTCTCGCCCCGTGTCCTCGAGACTTTGACTGGCTGCTTTCGCGACCTCTCGCCGCCCGGGCACATCTTCCAGGTCGGCCTCATGATGTCCCGCGGCGCGGGGGCCGTGCGCCTCTGCATCCAAATGAGTTCCCTGGAGCGTGCGGTCGAATACCTGGCCGAGGTGGGGTGGCCGGGAAGCTTGACCGACCTCCTGGGCGTTCTCGGACCGGTGGCCCGGATCGTGGACCGCGTGAGCCTGGACATCGACGCCGACGAGACGGTCCATCCGAAGGTCGGGCTAGAGTGCTACTTCGATGACAACAGGCAACCCAGGACCGAGCCGCGTTGGGGGGCATTGCTAGACTACCTGGTGGCGAATGGCCTTTGCATCCCCGAGAAGCGCGAGGCCCTGCTAACCTATCCCGGCTACTCCGACGAAGAAAGGACAACCGTGCCCTGGCCCGAAGGGCCGCAGCGGGCCTCACGGCTGCTCGGCGGGCGATCGCTGAGCACCTTCGTTCGTTCGCTCCACCACGTCAAGATCTCCCACCGGCCGGGCGAGAAGCCGGTGGCCAAAGCATACCTGGCAGCCAACCACCACTGGCACACACCGCGCTCCGGCGCTAGGTTGGTCTGACGGGAGAAAGGGGCGCCAAGACGTGTCGGCCGAAGAGCGACAGTTGGCCCTGGCGAGGGAGCGAGGTCATGCGGCGGTCGCATCGCTGGCGAGAGAAGCCTGCCTTACCTCTATGCCCATGATCTGCCGTCCCCCGCCGCCGATGAAACCTTTCGCTTACGGGGACCTGGTCCCGCTCGGGTTCCTACTCAGGGCCGCCAACGCCAGCGATTACGACGCCCCGCCTGTCGGTAAGGACCTGGAAGACCTGCTGCGCGGCAGGCGACAGGGGCTATTGTGGCCTTACCATACCGGTACCCTCGTCACCTGCATCGACTCGGCGCTAGTCTTGCAAGGGTTCAGCGATCCGTCCGGGGTGGAGGCCCTGGAAACCTTCGCCGACAGCCGGGGTGGGTACTTTCCACAGCTCTGCTCTGAAGGACCGCACCGCGATACGATGACCGTTACCCCGCAAAATCGTCACTGGTGCCAGCCGGATTACGGTACCACTTGCCTGGTAACCGCTCTTAGAGCGGAGGCGGGGCTGGAGTGCAAAACAAGCATCGGATCCCTGGAAGGGGGCTTCGAGAGTAGGAGCGGACTGTACTTCGCCAACCCCTATATGATGGACTGGGCGTTGGCGTGGGCGCTGCAGGGGGTCTCTTCCGCAACCGCGCTGCGAGAGCGATTGGCGACCGAGATCCTCGCCAGCGTGAACGAGGACGACTCGTTCGGCCGCTACGACATACCGATGTCCACCGCCCTGGCGATACTGGCGCTGGCGTCGCTCGGCACCGCGGGCGAGACTGTACGCCGGGCGCGCTTGCGCCTAACGGATCTCATGATGCCGGATGGCCGCTGGGCCGCGAGCATTCCATTCTATTCCGCCTTGACCATACCGCGAGAGCGGTTTCCCGGGGGAGTGCTTGCCAGGCTAATGCTCGGGGAACGACGTGGGCAGCTCGTCTGGCTCCACGGCGCCGTCCGCGCCGTCTCCATGTACGAGGATCGAGACCGTACGATAAGCACGGCCCTCGCACTGCTCGCCCTAACGCAGCCCAGTCCTCCCACCGAGCGTAACGCCACTCTCCCGATGCAGGATCGAGACGGTTGCCATCCCCGCTACCGCTGCGAAGATCACTTGGAGTACATCGCCGGCTTCGCCCTGCCTCCTTACACCGCCGAAGGTTAGTAGACCGACCCGACGATTCGTTATCTCCCGCAGTATCCCTACTTTCACGCGCCAGATTATGGCGTTGGAATCGGGTCTGCGCTCCCGAGGACAAACCGTTATCAACAACATCCCGTTTTGTAATCGAAATGTCACCTATGAGGCGCAAAGTTCTACTATCGACCATAGAAGCTACCCGAGAGAGGGGGTCGATGACGATGAAGAAGATGGTGTCGGGCAACACGCGCAGGACGCTGGCCGCGCTCGCGGCGACCGTGTTCGTGTTCGCCGGTCTCGGCCTTCTAGGATATTCGCTACTCGGCGGGGGATCTCCGGCGTCAGCCGATAGTCCGCAAGGGGTTCACGGTAGGATCTCCAAGGAACTGGAAGCGAAGTTCCACAGGAGCATCCCCGAGAGGATCGTCGAGACGGTAAGGGGTCCCCGGGTGCAAACTCCCGAGAGCAAGGAGCTTCGGCTCACCGTCCCCGGAATGGAGCGGGTCGACGAGGTGCCCGTCTACGACGCCCCCGAGAGCGGGTACGACAGGGCCCTCCACGACGGCGTGGTCCACGTGAGGGGCACGGGGTTCCCGTGGCAGAAGAGCGCGAACGTCTACATCGCGGGCCACAGGGTCGGTTATCCAGGGACCAAGAGCAACCTGGTGTTCTGGGACCTCAACGGGCTCGAGAAAGGGGATGAGATCTTCCTCACCGACTCAGACGGAACGCAGTACACCTACAGGATCTATTCGAAGCGTGTGATCTCCCCCGACGAAGTCGGCATCCTGCATCCCACACCGGGGAAGAACATCGTCAGCCTGCAGACCTGCACGCTCCCCGACTACTCGCACCGCCTGATAGTGCAGGGCGAGCTGGAGGGCAGGAGCTAGAGACTCCGCCAGGACGAATATGGGTTCCCACCGTTGCCGGCGGGGACCCATTCTGTAACCGGATTGTTACTACCGCAAGGTATACCTCTAGAACCAAAGCAGACCCCACCTGTGGAGCGGAGGCATAGGGATATGAAGACTTATAGAACGAGGAGGAGTGGCGGGACGCTAGGCTACCTCGTCGCCAGCGTGCTCCTCCTGTCGGGGCTGGCGCTCGTGGGTTACTCCTTCCTTATCGGCGACCCTTTCGCAAGCGCGGCCGTCGTCCCGCACAAGGCTCCGGGCAACGCGGGGATGACCCTGACGGTCCCGGAGATGAACCGGGTCGACCACGTACCCGTGTACACGGGCGCAGCGGACGACAAGGACGCCCTCCACGACGGGGCACTACACGTCAGGGGTACGGGGTTCCCCTGGCAAGATGGGGCCAACGTCTACATCGCTGGCCACCGCATGGGCTTCCCAGGCACCAAGAGCTACCTCGTGTTCTTCGACCTCAACACGCTCGCGAACGGCGACAAGGTGATCCTGACCGACTCCAACGGCACCAAATACACCTACAGCGTATTCGAAAGCTTCGTCGTCAACCCTGACGCCCTCCAGGTCACGAAGCCTGTTCCAGGCAAGAGCGTCGTCACCCTCCAGACCTGCACCCTGCCCGACTACAACCAGCGCCTGATCGTCCAGGCTCAGCTCACGTCCGTGAGCTAGCACGTTTTTGCCTTCGGCAGCTTCTTAGCCTTCAGATGTCAGCAAGTCGTCCCGTGTCTTCGCCACGACCGTAGAATCTGGTCGCCGCTGTTGGCGGTTCCTCATGCGCGGCTGGGCGAGGCCGAAACGGGCTGAAAGTGGAAGCCTCAGGCAAAAGCGTGCTGACACGTTGAGCCCTTCAAGCTTAGCGTGCTACTCTCTTGCGGGGCCTGAATTCGGCGACGAGATGCTCGACGGGTTCGCCGTCCCTGAGGTGTTGCTGTACGACGTCGGGCATGTCTTCTTCCGCAACGCCAAGGTACCAGGTGCCGCCAGGGTAGACGATAAGGTTCGGGCCGTGTTTGCAGAGGCCCAGGCAGTCTACGGAGTCAACACGGACGTCCCTGTTCAGACCCTCAGCGCGCAACTCGTCCTTGAGCGCCTTGTGGACGGGTTTGGAACCCCGCTTCTTGCAGTCGCCGCCCTTGCAGACGAGCACGTGCGCGTCGTAGTCACGGACCTTCGCGTCAGGCTTCGTCAGCGTTGCCAGGGTGCCTTTCTTCTCTGCCCGCTTCTTCGACTTCTTTCCACGCTTCGAAATATCTTCCTCCGGTTCTGATGCCGGCGCGCGCCGTGCGGATGTATTCTGCAGATCAAAAACCCACTTGAGCAAGTACGAATATATCACCCGGGACGGTGGGACGGTATCATGGGTGGTATGAGGTTTCACGACGTCGAACGGGTCTGTGTGTGAGCAGGTACTCGGTCGTTGACGTTGGTTCGAACACCATCCACCTACTGGTCGGCGAAGTGGACGGGGGGGCTGTCTTGCCCATCACGGGCGAGAAGGTTTCGGCCAGGCTCGGGGCCGGCGTCGAGAAGACAGGCCGCCTCGACGAGGGGCGCCTCACTCTCGCGACCGAGGCGATAACACTTTTCGCGAGCATAGCGGCCATGAACGGGGCGCCGTCGCCGGAGATCCTCGCCACGAGCGCGGTCCGCGAAGCGAAGAACGGCGAGGAACTCGTCGGCCGCGTGCGAGAGGCGACGGGTCTGAAGATGCGCCTTATCTCGGGCGAGAAAGAGGCCGCGCTCGGATTCAGGGGCGCTCTCTCGGCCACGCGGCACCACGGAAAGGTGCTCGTTGTCGACCTCGGGGGCGGCTCGGCGCAGCTCATCCTCGGCGACGCCCGGTCGGGGCCCGAGGAGAGAATCTCGCTGCCGCTAGGCACCAACCGCACCACTGAGCGCTTTGTGGGGCAGGACCCGCCCTCGGCGGCGGAGCTTGGGGCGTTAGGAGAGCATGCGCGGCGGCTCTTGCCCGATTGGGACATCGGCGGGGCGCATGTCGTCGCGGTCGGCGGCTCTGCGCGGGCGATGCTGAGGATCACACGCGACAGGCTCACCCCAGGGCGCTTGTGGCGGCTGCTGGAGGAGATCAGGGAGCATCCCTCAGGTGTCCTCGCGCGGGAGCACGGGCTCGCTCCCGAGAGGGCCAGGGTGTTGCCAGCGGCGGTTACGACGCTCGCGACGATAGTAGAGCACTTTGACAAGGAGGATTTGACGGTGGCTCTTGGAGGGATCAGGGAGGGTACGCTGTTGATGCTCGCGGAGGGGGAAGAAGTATGACGGACGTAGCACGCAGGCCGAGCCTCTCAGATCCATCGTTGTACATTAATCGTGAGATCTCGTGGCTAGGCTTCAACGATAGGGTCTTGGAGCAGGCGCGCGATGGGCGGCACCCGCTCTTGGAGAGGGTGCGCTTTATCGCCATCTCCGAGACCAACCTCGACGAGTTCTTCATGATTCGGGTCGCGGGGCTGCAGCAGCAGGTTGCCTCGGAGCTACCCAACCCCGTCCCTGACGGGATGACGCCCGAGGAACAGCTCTTGCGCATCCACGACCACACCGAAGAGTTCTTCGAGGAGCGGCGCAGAATACTGAACAGGGCGCTCATGCCAGCCCTGGAAGAGGTAGGCATACGCATGGTGTCCCACGGCAAGGTCCGCGCCGCCGAGCGGCGGGAGCTCAGGGAGAAGTTCGTCAGGGACATACTGCCGATATTAACGCCTCTAGCGATAGATCCGGCCCATCCCTTCCCGCACATCTCCAATCTCTCGCTCAACGTGCTCGTCGTGATCCAGGACGGGGGCAGGCGGGTGATGGCCCGCATAAAGGTGCCGACCACTATAGACCGCTTTATGCGGCTTTCCGACGAGGACCGCGGTCCAGGTGAGAGGCCCGAGATGCGTTTCGTGCGGGTCGAGGAGGTCATCTCGGCGAATCTGGACGAGCTCTTCCCCGGCAAGGAGGTCATCGCCAGTTACGTCTTCCAGGTCACCCGCAACGCGGACTTTGTGATCGAGGAAGACGAGGCATCAGACCTCCTGCAGGCGATAGAAGACGAGCTAGAGAGCCGCTGGTTCGGCCAGAGCGTGAGGCTGGTTGTCTCGGACGAGATGCCGGACGATCTTCGTGAATGGCTCGCCGTTAACCTCAAGCTCGACGAGAACTCCGTGTTCGAGGCGCCCCACCCTATAGGGCTCGCTGACTTCGAGGAGCTTACGCACCTGGACCGTCCGGATCTGCTCTACCCCCCGATCACGCCGCGGATGCCTTCGGAGATCCGGAGCGCGCGCTCTATCACCCAGGCCATCCGGAACGGAGACCTGCTGCTCTACCACCCCTACGACTCGTTCGCCCCAGTCGTCGACTTCGTAAGGGCGGCGGCAAACGACCCAGAGGTGCTGGCCATAAAGCAGACGCTCTACCGGGTCGGCTCAAACTCCCCGATAGTCGAGAAGCTCTCCGAGGCACGCGACGAGCAGACGCAGGTCGCCGTTATGGTCGAGCTCAAGGCGCGCTTCGACGAGGAGCCGAACATCACCTGGGCGCGCCAGCTCGAGGCGCGGGGTGTCCACGTCGCCTACGGCATAGTCGGCCTCAAGACACACGCCAAGATCAGCCTCGTCGTCAGGCGTGAGGGCTCTGGACTGAGGCGCTACGTACACCTCGGCACGGGCAACTACAATCCCAGCACCGCCCGCGTCTACACGGACTTCTCGTACTTCACCGACGACCTCAAGCTCGCCGAGGACGGCTCGGACCTCTTCAACTACCTGACCGGATACTCCGAGCAGGAGGAGTACCAGGAGCTCCTCGTCGCCCCGCTCACCCTGCGTGACAGCGTGGTGCGCCTGATCGAGGAGCAGATAGAGAAGGCGAGGGGCGGCGAGCCTGCCACCATCACGTGCAAGACCAATTCGCTCACCGACCCCCAGATCATAGAGCTCTTCTACGAGGCCTCCCAGGCCGGGGTGAAGGTAGACCTGATCGTGCGCAGCATCTGCTGCCTGAGGCCGGGCGTGGAAGGCGTAAGCGAGAACATCCGCGTCGTCTCGCTCGTAGGACGATTCCTGGAGCACGCCCGCATCTTCGCGTTTTCCGAAGGCGACGACGATACGATCTACCTCGGAAGCGCCGACCTGATGCAGCGCAACCTCGACCGACGCGTCGAGACGGCCTTCCCTCTGCGCGAGAAACACCACCGCGAGAAGGTGCGCCGCCTGCTAGACCTCCAACTCGCCGACAATGCGAACGGCTGGGAACTCGGCCCCGACGGCACCTTCGAACGCCGGCACCCGAAAGATGGAGAAGAACAGGTAGACAGCCAGGCGATACTGCTCGGGGAGGGCTTTTAGTCACGAATGGGATCGGGTGTATGTGCCCTCGTTGCCGTCGATGCGCGTCCGTGCTAGATTGCGCATCTGGTTCTTTGGGGAATCCAGAACGGAACAACGGAGTATCAATGACAACGAAGCAGGATAGCAAGCCGTCAGGGACGAGAGACCTGTCCGCAACGGATCACCAGGAGTACCAGAAAGCGTCCGGCATGCCGAGCGAGAGCGTTCGGTAGGACGGCGTGTACCTCTACCTCGTTCGCCACGCCGTCGCCCACAAACGCGACCCCGAACGCTGGCCCGATGACGGCGACCGGCCGCTCACGCCCGAGGGCGAGGATGAGTTTCGGGGGGCGGCCCGCGGGTTGGCTCTCGTCGTCCCCGAGGTAGATGTGCTCCTGAGCAGCCCTTACGAACGGGCGTGGCGGACGGCAGAGATACTGGCCGAACAGGCCGGATGGCCCGCACCGCAGAATTTTCCAGCCCTGGAGCCCGACGTCCCGCCCGAAAAAGTCGTCCTCGCGCTCGAAACGTGTGCGGGAGAGCAGTCCATTGCCCTCGCCGGGCACAGACCCTGCCTGCACGAGCTGGCAGTGTACCTGCTAACCGGCGATGCCGCGGGCGCGGACATGAAGATAAAAAAGGGCGGCGTCGTGTGTATCGAGTTCGACGACGCCCCGGAGGCTGGAGCGGGCATGCTGCGCTGGCTGTTCACGCCGAAGGTTCTCAGGTCCCTAGCCGTCAGCAGTTAGCCCCCGGCGGTTGGCTTCTGACGGCTGACCGCTGTTAGCTCTTCCCAGCGGTACTCGGGCAAACGTCTTCGCCTCGGGGTACTCCGAGCGTAGGTCGAGAAGGGTCATCTCTACGTTGTCTACCCTGATCTCCCCGACGGGCCAGTCCCTGTAGCGCGCTATGGTGGCGACGAGCTCCTCCGGTGCCTCCGTGCCGTTCGGGGCCTGAAAGTAGGCGAGGGTCAGGTGCGGCGGGCCGTCGGGCTTCTTCAGGTCGCAGACCAGGCATAGGGCATCCCGCAGCCTGTCGAGCATCCCTCCGTCGTGAGCCTCGATGAACGCCGCGCCGGGGAAGGCGTTGAGGTTTGCGAGCCTGACATCAAAGGCTGGGAAGTCTGAGAGGGCGATGGTGGCGCGCTCCTCGATCTCTCGCAGCCTGTCGTGGGAGATTTCCTCCTCTTCTTCTGGCTCGTCCACGAGGAAGCCCAGGAGGATCAGGGTAATGTGCATGAAGCGTTCCGGGTGGAGCGAGACGAACGGGAAAGGACGCAGCGCCTCCCTGAGCGGCTGGAGGCGCTCGTGGAATCGCGACGCTTCTCCCGGAACCATTAACGATGCCGAGAGCGTGTGTCCATCCTGCCAGGCGGGGTCCATGTGCCCTCCGAACTCCAGATGGCGCCCACGGACGAAGCGTTCCCATATAGAGTCGTACTCCTCCATCCGCGAACTCTAGCAGAGAGTTGCCACTGCCCGCCTGTCAGAGTACCGTGCACTGGTCAAGTTCCTTGTAGAACTGGTGGATGTGGGCCTCGGTCCTGCGGCTGGCCGGCTCGAAGTCCGTACCGCCCCTGGGGTAAGGTTCGCTCGGATCTACGTCGACCTCCCTGAAGCCGTTGGCCTTTGCTTCCTCTTCTCCGTGGGCGCTACTCAGGGGCGAGACCACGAGGTACCTGAACCTCTCGGCGTCGAGAACCGCTGCCCCGTACGGCTCGTGCTGATCGAGGACGAGCGTCAGCTGCGCCACGTAAGGGTCTCCCCAGCGAAACGACTCGGGGACCTCGACCTGCAAACGATAGACCTCGAAGAGATCATCCTCGGCGGCGTAGATCGCCAGCGTCCTTGCCGCGGGATGCATCTCCTGGTCGAGGTAGTCCCTGATCCGCTGTTCCAGGCCTTCAGTACGCCTTCGTCGTTTATGGCATCGTGCAGGCGGACCAGATAGGTTCTCCGGATGGTTGGCGTTGACGCTCAAGTAAGCCGAAAAGACCGGCCCCGGCCTGCTAGGGAGGTTATTGCCTGCCTGAGATCCCGGGCCATGCCTGAAACACCTCATGCTTGTACCCGATAAAGAACGGCTCTACTAGAGACTCCGCCCTCAGGGTCACGTAATGGTGTGGTTACATTGGCGGACGCCGGTCGTTAATCCTTTGGTAGAGACAGCCTGAGTTGGCTTAGCAGCCCTTATCTATGTCGTCGCAGGCTTCGAGGTGTTCAAGGTTATCCTGGAGGAGTTCTTCACCGAGTTCGAGCATCTGCATGACCCGTTCGTCGGTCACGGAGTAGTAGGCGTTCCGGCCCTCCCGCCGCACGAGCACGTAACCGCACCACGCAAGGCAACGCAAGTGGTCTGAGACCCTTGGCTGGGGCGCGCCGAGCTCGTCCACTAGCTCCCCGACCTTCATCTCGCCCCGCTGCACGAGAAGCAGCAGGATCGAGAGCCTCGTCGAGTTGGCGAAACCGTTGAATAGTTTGGCGAGCGTGCACATCTGCTCGCTCTCGCGGCCAACCTCGATATCGGATAAACGTTCTGACCTGACCAGATCCTTTTGCACCTTGCGCTCCTTCCGCGTTCGTTCCTACTATACACTGCTTGTTCCAAAGTGTGTACCCTATTACAACCGGCTGGTTCGTGGGCCCTTCTCTACCAGGTTGCGGACAGCACAACGGACCTGACCGGGAGCCAATGGCTTGTGGCGTCGCCAGAGCGTGAGGGGTTAGAAATCTCCCCCGCCGAAGTCTCCTCCACCGAAACCCCCACCGCCCCAATCGCCGCCGCCCCAATCTCCGGCGTCGAAGGACGTGGGGTCTCCCATGGACATGTAGTCGTTATCGAGGGCCTCGAAGATCAGGATCGCGGTGAGCCAGTCCCCGCCGAAGAAACCGTATCGGGCGTTCTGAAGCTGGTACTCGTACTCCCTGAGCCGCTGCCGCTGGGAGGGCCCCATGAAGTGCTCGTTCGCCTTCGCCTCGGCCAAGCGGGCTTCGAGCTCCTCGAGCTTCTCCTCTCCCTCGCGCTTCTTGCGATCGGCCTCCGCGACAGCCGCCTTGAGCTGGCTCGGGGCCTGCATAGCCTCCCTGGCGATGGCGGTGGCCCTCCGCAGCAGGGTGCGCGCTTCGGCGAAGTGCCTGGCTGACGCTGCGCGATCCGCGCGTTCCACGTGCCCCTCGGCCTCGAGCAGGCCAGATGAGAGCTCCCCGGTGTTGGGTACCTCCCCGAGCGCGGCCTGTCCGAACTCGCCGAGCGCCTTCTCGTACGACCAGCGATACTCCCCGAGGGACGTTCTGGCCCGGGCGAGTGCACCCTCCGCGGCGTGGCGTTCGTCGGGCAGAGCGTCGCGGGCGGAGATACCATCCCGCACCGCCTGCTCGTGCTCGCTGGCCTGTTGCGCGAGAGCCTCGACCGCACCGAGGCTCTCCCTGGGATCGAATTCGCCCCGGTGTGAGGCGCGGTGCGCTGCCTCCAGCGCCAGACGCTCGTACTCGGGACGCAGTTCCTGATGATCGACGGCGACGCCCTCGGCCCGCGCGGTCTTCTCTGCAACTTCTGACGCCAGGATCTCCCTTAGCGCCTCACGCAGCCTGCCGTCCAGGGCTTCCTCGGCGGACCTGTAATCGTCCATTGTCCTCTCGGCCTCGTCGAGGTTCCGCATGGCCTCTTCGAGAAAACCGCGTCCGCGCTCCATCCGCTCGCGCGCCTGGAAAGGATCCGAGACCAGACCGGAGGCCGCCGCGTTGAACTCCTGGGCGAAACCGGCGGTTTTGGCGTCAGAGATCCTCGTCTCGACCCACTCCTCCGTTCGTTGGTCCAACAGCGGACGCTGGGCCTCAAGATAACCAGAGACGAGCCGCTCTTTCTCGTCGAACTCGTCCAGGCTGGTGGTGAGGCCGGCAAACTCTTCCTCGGCGATCCGGCGTTGTTCCTCGACACGCCTCTTCTTGATCCGGCGGTTCCTGAGGAGTGCTACCGTCCCGGCCCCGCCCACGAGGAGGAGAAGGATCAGGCCGCCCAGCGGCAGGACACCCGCGCCGTCACCGGGGTTGTCTTGTGCTGCCACGGGCTGGCCCCTTATCTCATCGGCGCCGGCGATGAGACCCGATGCGAAGTCCCCTTCACGGAAGTCCGGAACCATAGCGTCGTATGCGTCTTGCGGGAAGTCGTGCGTCGTGCCCCATCCATCGTTCGTGGCAACCACCACTACTCCAGCGTCTTGCGGTACGCTGGCATCGCTTGCCTCTCGTGTCAGGAGGTCTCGCCGATCTTGCGGGGCGTCTACCCCCGTGTTAGGCACCAGGAAAGCGTAGAGGGGCTGACCCGATTCCTGTTCGGCCGAGTCGAAGGCCTGCTGTACTCGCTGCTCCTGAGAACTCGTGAGCACATCAGCTTGGTCGTAGACGGTATCGGTGTCCTGGGCCAGGGCGATGGAGGCAGCACAGGCCAGAACGGCCAGCGAGATCAGCCACAGTGCGATGAACCTCGACCCTATCATCTGCTCTTTCGTGTCGACCCGTACAATGCTACGGTAGCGGAACCAAAAGGTTTCCCGCGATAGCGGTTCTCCAGTCTCTTCTACGGGCGATCGCTTCCGGCCTGGTCTACGAAAGCCGTCCTCGCGGCGGCGAGGTCCCACAGGGCGTGGCCTACGCTCTTGAACACGACCGTGCCGCTGGGACGGTCGGACGAACGGAGTGCCTCCTCGAGCGCCGTCGCTGTTTCCCAAACGAAAGCGCCTTCTCTCTCGGCCTGGATCAAGTCCCCCGCCTCCTCCTTCGCCCCGTCTATCGTGTCCACGAAAACCCGTGAGTTCGAGATCAAAGCCGACGGTATCTCCGCTGCTTCCGGCTCGAAAGATCCCACCGCCGCCACGAAAACGCCTTCATGGATATCTTCTGGTATCACCGGCTCCTTGCTCGTTGTTGCCGTCACGATGAGGTTCACCTCGTCCAGCACCTCTTCGGGACCCTCTACCTCTTCTGCTTCCATGCCGAGGCTTCTGGCGTGCCCCGCCAGGGAAATGGCACTCTTCGCGCTCAGGGAGGAGATAAACGCCCTGGAGACACCGAGGCCGGCGCGGAAGGCGTCGAGGTGCGCGCGTCCCTGCGTTCCCGCGCCAACGATGAGGAGTGGCCCTTCGGGACGTGGGGCGAGTTCCCGGGCGGCGAGCATCGAGAGGGCCGCGGTGCGCCTGGCGGTGACGACGCCGCCTTCGAGGAGACCGAGGCGTTCGCCCGTCGACGCGTCCATCACGACGACCTCGCCCTGTATCGTGGGCAGGCCGCGTCCGGGGTTCTCGGGGTGGACCGTGACCAGTTTGGTGATGGAGATGTCCCCGTCCGCGGCCGGCATGACCAGCAGGATGCCGCCCTCCTGAAGGGGGACGGTGAGCCGGGGTGGGGCCTCAACTCCTCCTGAGCTCATCGCGAGCGCGACCTCGCAGATGGAGTCTGCCAGATCCGTGTACGGCAGCCGGCCTGCGGTCGCGTTCGCGTCCAGGATCTCCACGGCTAACCGCCCGTTCTGCCCGCCAGGCGGGAGGGAGAGAAGAGGTCTATGGGGTGGGTGGTCTCACCCTGCGTGACGAGGTCGGCCAGGATCTCACCGACCACGCCGCAGAACTTGAAGCCGTGCCCCGAGAAGCCCGCAGCGATGGCGACCTGAGGGTACTCTGGGTGGGTCGAGATCACGAAGTGCTCGTCAGGGGTGTTCGTGTACATGCAGGTCTTGGCGTAATGGAACTCGCCGTCTAGGGCGGGGACGTACCTCGCGAGGTAGCTCCTCATGAACTCGACCTCATGGTCGTGCACCTCGCGGTCTATCGTCTCCGGGTCGGCGGGCGTGCCGTCGGCCCTGAAGAACGCGACCTTGACCCCGCCCCTGGGGCCGTCATGGGCGGGGATGGAGTAGAACGAGTTCCCGTCCTCAGGCTCCCAGATAAAGATGGGAAAGCGGTCAGAGAGGAACGGTTCGATGCCCCCAACAGGGTCGAACCAGAACAGGATCTGGCGCGTAACCTCCAGCGGGAGACCGAGGTCGGCAAGCAGCTTCGGCGCCCACGCGCCCGCGGTGACGACCAGCCTCTCCGCCTCGTAGACGCCCGACGCCGTCTCGACCCGCACCCCCGAAGCCGTCGGCTCCCAGGATAGAATTTCCTCCCCGAACCTGAGGTCCGCGCCCAGTGCGGCCGCCCTTCCCAGGTGAGCTTTCACCGCCGCCTCAGGACGGACGAAGCCGGCTTTCTCCTCGAAGAGGGCGACTGTGCCCTCGGGCGGCTCGAAAACGGGGTAGCGGCGCTTTATTTCAGTAGCATCGAAGACCTCGTACGGGAGGCCGTGCTCGTCGGCGCTGGCTTTGCTTCCCTTGAAGGTCTCGCTTTCGGGGGGACCGATCATAAGCCCCCCCGAAAGCGACATCAGGTCCTCGCCCGTCTCTCGTTCCAATTGCTCCCACAGCTCGTAGGCCCGCAAGAGGAGCGGGACGTAGGCCGGGTCCTCGAAGTAGGCCTGGCGGATGATCCTGGACTGCCCGTGGCTCGATCCTTTGTCGTGCGCCGGGGTGTGACGCTCAAGCCCGAGAACCCGCTCTCCGCGCCCGGCGAGGTGGTAGGCCGCCGAGCTTCCCATCCCCCCGAGGCCGGCGACGATGACATCGTACATCAGAGGCCTTTTTCCGTCTCCGGCAGCGTAAAGTCGAGATCGGCGGGCAGGTCGGCTATGTCCATCTGGGCCTTCTGGAGCTTACCGGCGAAGTCCCAGTTCATCGATTGCCAGCGTGTGAACTGGTCCAGGACCCACATACCGGAGAGACGACTCCCGTTGCCGCTCTTGCCGTTGCCCCCGAAGGGCAAATGCGCCTCCGCGCCGCTGGTCGAGTTGTTCACGGAGAGCATCCCCGCCCCGTTCCGCTCCCTGAAGCGCAGCGCGTTCGTTGCGTCGGTGGTGTAGATGGCGGCAGAGAGCCCGTAGCCATGGCCGTTGGAGAGGGCCACGGCCTCCTCAAAAGTCGAGAAGGTGGCGACGCCGACCAGGGGTCCGAAGGTCTCGGTGCGGTAGAGCTCGTCCTCCATCGTCACGCCGTCCACGATCGTCGGGTGGCAGTAGACACCGGTATCGGGGTTACCCACGAAGCCTTCCCTCGGGTTGTCCTCGGTAATCGTCCCCATCCCCGTGGAGCCGTGGAGGGAGTGGTGACCCTCTATCATCTCGAGGAAACCGATAAAGCGGTCGTGGAAGCGCTGGCTCAGCATCGGCCCGTACAGTACGTCCTCTGCAGGGTCCCCGATCTTCGCCTCGGAGACGGCTTGAGAGAATCTCTCGAGGAACTCGTCGTGAATGGACTCGTGCACGATCACGGTTCCGAGCGAGGTGCAGCGCTGGCCCGCCGTCCCGAACCCCGAGAACAGCGCCCCCTCGACCGCGAGATCCAAGTCCGCGTCGGGCATGACGACGAGGGGGTTCTTGCCCCCGAGCTCCAGGCAGGGGGACTGCATGTGCCTTCCGCAGAGCTCGCCTATCTTCTTGCCAACCTCGGAAGAGCCCGTAAAGCCGACCTTGTCTACGAGGCCTTCATCCAGGGCCCTCTCCAGCCCTTCGAAGACCGCAGGCCCCTCCGCCTGCACGACGTTCAGGACGCCGTCAGGGAGGCCGCCGGCTATAAACAGTTTGGCCAGGGCGTCGCCGATAGCGGGTGAGTACTCGGCCGGCTTCCACACCACGGTGTTGCCGCAGGTTAGGGCGGGGATCATGTACCACGAAGGTACCGCCACAGGAAAGTTGCCGGCCGTGATGATGGCGGCGACGCCAACGGGGACGCGGAAGGTGAAGAGCTGCTTGTCCGGCATCTCTGAAGGGACGGTCTGGCCGTATAGGCGGCGTCCTTCACCGGTAAAGAAGTCGCAGGTGTCTATGATCTCCTGCACCTCGCCCAGAGCCTCGGCGTACGGCTTGCCGATCTCCCGGGTCACTAGCCGCGCGAGCGCCTCCTTATTGTTCTCGATGATGCGCCCGATCTTCTTTATGACCTGCGACCGGACGGGGGACGGAACCGCGGCCCACTCCCTCTGCGCCTCGCGCGCCGCCCTGCATGCCTCGACGAAAGTCCCGGCGTCCCCGAGCAAAACCTCAGCCACCGCTTCGCCACTGCGCGCCGGGTTGGTCGAGGTCATGCGCCCGCCAGGCGCGTCGTCGAGCGTCCGCCCCCCAACGATGGGGGCGACGTTGCGGATGGTTGAGTCAAACCCGTGCCGGGTGTCGGTCGTCCTCATGTGCAAACCTCCTGGAAGGAAACCCTTCATGCGCCTATCTTCTCAAAATCCATCCTACACCAAATACCAGGGACGGATGGGCCAGCTGGTGAACCGTCGCGGACTCCACACCGACCCCCGCCAACCTCCTCCGCACAAGACGGCCCGCAGTCGCCTTCGCCAGCCCGGCCTTGATAGATCGGGGACAGCGATGCTATTGTTACCATAGGGGGAGCAAGAACGAATCTTATGAGCGAGGATCGATCTCCAAAGATGGCTATACGGGATCCATCGCCCGCGCAGAGGAAGAGTCTTTCGGACGAGGTACTCGACCGGCTCAGGCAGGCCATCGTGCGGGGGCGTCTGAGGCCCGGACATAATCTGGGCGAGTCCACGCTGGCGGAGGGCGACGCTGTGCAGGAGGCCGTGGATCTCGACATGGAGTTCCACGACTCGATCTTTCGGAACGCGCGGCACAACAGGCTCTACAGTTGCTGGTCCAACCTCCTGCGGTCCCAGATCCACGCGTTCGTGCTCTCTTGCAGCCCCGTGGACCCCGGCTACATGGTTCCTTGCGTCCCTGAGCACGCATAGATCAGGGACGCGTTGGAAGACCGCGACAAGGATCGGGCAGTGGATCTGATCGAGCAACATCTCAGCAGCGCTCACGAGCGCATGATGCAGATACCAGGTGTAGGAAGAGAGCGGGACGAGGCCGCGTTAGGCCGAACGGAAGGGTGGGGGAAGTGAGCCAGGCACGGCGCAGTGGAAACCCGTTGTTTCGGAGAAAAGACATCCCGACGTTGCAGAGGGAGGCGGCGGGGGATACGGGGATGGAGCGCACCCTTGGGTTGTGGAACCTGACGGCGATCGGGATCGGGGCCATCGTCGGGGTCGGGGCCTTCGTGCTTACGGGGGTCGTCGCGGCCGATCATGCCGGGCCGGGGGTGGCGCTCTCGTTTGTCCTGGCGGGGCTCATAAGCGCCTCGGCCGCGCTGTGCTACGCGGAGTTCGCCAGCATGATCCCGGTAACCGGCAGCGCCTACACTTATTCTTACGCGGTGCTCGGTGAGATCTTCGCCTGGGCCATCGGCTGGGATTTGCTGCTCGAGTACAGCCTGGTCGTGCCGGTGGTGGCCATCGGCATAGCGGGCTACCTGAACGAGTTGCTAATCGCCTTCGGGCTCGGGTTGCCGGGGTGGGCGGCCAGCGGGCCCTTCGAGGGCGGCGTCGTGAACCTCTTCGCCGTGCTGCTCTGCCTCGGCATCGCTGGGCTACAGATCTGGGGCACCAAAGAGAGCGTCCGGCTCAACGCGGCGGCGGTCATCATCAAGCTGGCCGTCATAGCGTTCGTCATCGTGTTGGGCGTCTTCTTCGTCAACCCTGGCAACCTGACGCCGTTTTTGCCTTTCGGGGCTCTGGGGGTCGTCACGGGGGCAGGGGTTGTCTTCTTCGCCGTCTTCGGCTACGACACGCTCACCACGGCCGCCGAAGAGTCCGTGAACCCTCAGCGGGACATGCCGCGTGCGGTGATCATCTCGCTTGCGATCTCGCTGGTGGCTTACATCCTGTTAAGCCTGGTAGTCACCGGGATGGTCCCCTACACGGACCTCAACACCCCCGCGCCAGTCTCCTTCGCTTTCAGGGAGGTCGGCTTGCCCATCGTGAGCAGCCTCATCGCGGTCGCCGCCATCGCCGGCATCATCAGCGTGCTCTTCGCCTTCATGCTTGGCGCCTCGCGCATCTGGTTCGCCCTCGGTAGAGACGGGTTGCTTCCGAGATGGTTCTCCGAGCTCCACCCAGGATACCGTACGCCCTACAGGACAACCGCGATCATCGGCGTGGTCACCGCCATCTTCGCCGGCTTCATCCCGATCGGGACGCTAGCCGAGCTCGTCAATGCCGGCGTCCTGGCTGCTTTTATCCTGGTCTGACGCCTCCATCATCCTCCGCTATCGCAGCCCCGAGATGGAGCGCGGCTACCGAGCGCCGCTGGTGCCCGTGCTTCCTGTTATCGGCATCATAGGTTCGTTCGTACTCATAGTAAGCCTCGGGCCAGATACCTGGATCCGGTTCGTCGGGTGGCTCGGTCTGGGCCTCGCGTCTACTTCCTCTACGGTCGGCATCACAGCCTATGGCCGTGGGGAGGGCGGCGTCGGAGCTGACACATCAGGACCCGCTGCCTCTGACGTAGAATCCGGGGAGGAGGACACAACAGACCGGAGGGAGCCTTAACCCATGAGCGTTCTAGACAAGGTCATAGCCAACTCGGTGCTCGTCATTCCGCGACCCATCGTGAAGAAAATCTCCAGCCGCTACATCGCCGGCGACACGCTGGAGGAGGCCGTCTCCACGATCAGAGACCTCAACATGGAGGGATGCGTCGCCACCATCGACCTCCTCGGGGAGAGCACCGAGAGCACAGCCGACGCTGCGGCCAAGCTAAGGGACTACGAGAAGGTCGTCGACGCCCTCGACGAGCACGACCTGAATAGCGGCATCTCCGTCAAGCTGACCGGGCTCGGGTTGACTTTGAACGAGGAGCTGTGCCGGGCGAACCTCGAGGAGGTGATCGAGTACGCCTCAGAGCGGAACCGTTTCGTGCGGGTGGACATGGAGGACTCGCCGTATACGGAAGCCAACTTGAACATGGTTCGCGATATGTACAAACGGCACCAGAACACGGGCGCCGTGTTGCAGGCCTACATGCGCCGCAGCCTGGAGGACGTGCAGAATATCATCGAATCCGGTTTCTCCGTGCGTCTTTGCAAGGGCATCTACGACGAGCCGAGGTCTATAGCCTACAAGGACTTCGATACCGTCCGCCAGAACTACATATTCTTGCTCGATGAGCTGCTCAAAGGTGGCGTCTACGTCGGCATAGCGACGCACGACGAGTACCTGATCTGGCACGCTTTGAGGTTGATCCACCAGCTCGAGATCCCCGAAGACCGCTACGAGTTCCAGATGCTCCTCGGCGTCGACGAGCAGCTGAGGAGCATCCTCGTCGAGGCCGGACACAAGCTCAGGGTCTACGTGCCCTTCGGGGAGGACTGGTACGAGTACTCGACCAGACGTCTCAAGGAGAACCCCAAGATCGCCGGCTACGTCGCTAAAGATGTAGTCGGAAGCATAACCAATAGGGTGAAGAGATAGGAGCACCACGTGGGACTGATACCGTACAAGAACGAAGAGTACCTGGACTGGTCGGACGAGAGGAACGTCGAGGCCATGCAAGCGGCCCTCGAAAGCGTGGGCTCCCGCCTGGGCCGGAGCTACCCGGCGATCATCGGCGGCAAGCGCGTCGAGACGGACGGCGAGATAGTGTCCGTGAACCCGGCCAATCCCTCACAGGTAGTAGGCCGTACGGCCAGCGCCACGGAGCGCGAGGCTGATATGGCGCTAGAGACGGCAACCTCCGCCTTCGAGACGTGGAGCCGCACGTCGGCTGAGGCGCGGGCGCGCATACTGCTCAGGGCTTCGGCGATCATGAAGCGCAGGAGGTTCGAGCTTCTGGCCTTCGAGGCCTTCGAGGGCGGCAAGCCGTGGGCCGAGGCCGACGCGCAGGTGGCCGAGGGGATAGATTTCCTCGAGTACTATGCCCGTGAGATGCTTCGTCTCAAGGACGGGGTGGAGATCTACGCCATCTCCGGCGAGGAGAGCCGCTACTCCTACCAGGCGATGGGCGTCGGGGTCATCATCGCGCCCTGGAACTTCCCCACCGCCATCCTAACCGGCATGTCGAGCGCGGCCATCGTCGGGGGCAACACCGTCGTTATGAAACCATCCGAGTTCACGCCGGTCATTGGAGCCGTGGTCGCGGAGATCTTCGAGGAAGCAGGCCTTCCAGAAGGCGTCCTCAACTACCTGCCAGGCTACGGTTCCGAGATCGGGGACTATCTGGTGGAGGACGCGAGGACGCGCTTCATCTCCTTTACGGGTTCTATGAGGACGGGACTCAGGATAAACGAGCTTGCGGCGAAGCAGATACAGAACCAGCGCTGGGTCAAGCGGGTAATCGCCGAGATGGGCGGCAAGGACGCGATGGTTATAGATGACTCGGCCGACCTCGACTCGGCGGCGGCCGATATCGTCAAGAGCGCCTACGGCTACTCTGGCCAGAAGTGCTCGGCGGCGAGCCGCGCCATCCTGCACGCCGATGTCTACGACGAGGTTTTGAGCAAGGTCGTCGAGAAGGCGAAGGCGCTCAAGATCGGCGGCCCCGAGAGTGCCGAAATCAACGTCGGGCCCGTTATAAGTGAGCCGCAGTTCGAGAAAGTTTCGGGTTACGTCGACGCGGGCAAGCGGGAGGGAGATCGCGTTCTCGGCGTCGACCCCGGGGACCCGGAAGACGGCTACTTCGTCAGCCCGACCATCTTCGAGGTCGAACGGGACGCCACGGTTGCGCGGGAAGAGATCTTCGGCCCCGTCCTCTCCGTCATAAGAGCCCGAAACTTCGACGATGCCCTCAACGTCGCCAACGACAGCCCCTACGGGCTCACCGGCGGCGTCTACTCCAAGAACCGCGACAACCTGGAGCGTGCCCGTCAGGAGTTCCAAGCCGGAAACGTCTACTTCAACCGCAGCATCACCGGTGCCCTCGTCGGCGTCCAGCCCTTCGGAGGCTTCGGCATGAGCGGTACCGACTCCAAGGCCGGCGGCCCCGACTACCTGCCGCTGCACATGCTCGCCAGGACGGTGGTCGAGAGGTTCTAGAAGCGGTCAGCAGTCGGCAAAAAGCTAAGAGCTGATGGCTCGCCGTACCTCAAGGCACGACGCTACTCGGAGGCCCTGACGCCTTCTTTGGCACGGTCGAACTTGCCCGAAAGGATGGTGGCAGCCTGTATGACGGGGCTCAGGGTGGGTCCGTATGGCGGGGAGTAGGCGAGGTCTATATTGACCAGGTCGGGGTAGGAGAGCCTTCCCCACAGGGCCGTGGCGCAGATGTCGATGAGCTTGTCGGCGCCCGAACCTGCGGCTTCCGCGCCGAGCAGCCGTCCCGTCGCCCGGTTGGCGATGAGCTTGAGGAATACTCTGCCCGCGCCTGGGTAGTAGGCAGCGCGGTCGCGGGCCGACAGGCTCGCGCTCACGACCTCGAAGCCTGCCACAGCGGCCTCCTCCTCGGAGAGGCCCGTCTTGCCCACGCCGAGGTCGAAGACCTTGAAGATGCCCGTTCCAAGGGTGCCGGGGAATTCCAGGGTATCTCCTCCGGTAGCCGCGTTGGTGCCGGCGACGCGGCCCATCTGGTTCGCGGTATCTCCGAGTGGGACCCAGGCCGGGCTACCGCTCACGAGGTTCGTCGTCTGTACGCAGTCTCCGGCTGCCCAGATGTCGCGGACGTTTGTCTTCATGTGACGGTCGACCAGGATGGCCCCGGTGCTCCCTACGTCTACGCCTGCTTCGGCGGCTAGCTCGACGTTGGGCTTTATGCCGACGCCGACGATCACGAGGTCCGTAGCCAGTTCTGTCCCCCCGAACTTCAGGCCCTGCACGTGCCCTTCGCCGGTAAATTCATCGACCTGCTCGCCCGTGTAGACGCCGACGCCGTGGGCGTCTAGCTCGGCCTCCACCTTCTCTGAGACCTCGGGGCCGTAGGCGAGGGCGACCCTGTCCTGGCCTTCGATCAGGGATACCTCCATCCCGAGTTGGCACAGGTTCTCCGCGACTTCGAGGCCGATGTAGCCTCCACCGACGATGGTTGCCTTCTTCGGGGAGTACTCATTCACATACGACCTTACCCGCTCCGAGTCGGTGAGAAAGCGGAGCTTGAAGACGCCTTCGAGCTCGGCGCCCGGGATGGGGGGTAGGACGGCTCGCGCGCCGGTAGTTATGACGATCCGGTCGTACGTGTCCTCGAATGTATCGCCCGTGTTAAGGTCGCGCACGGAGAGCTTCCTGGAGGAAGCGTCTATCCTCTCTACCCTGTGGCGGACCAGGACCTCGATGTCTTTCTCCGCGAACTGCTCGGGGGTGCGGGCGATAAGGTCTTCGCGCTCCCTAACGACGCCGGAGAGGAAATAGGGCAGTCCGCACTCGCTGATCGAAGGGTCCGGCTCCTCCTGGTAGACCGTGACTTCCATCTCCGGGTCGAGCCTGCGCGCCCTCGAAGCCGCCTTCGTCCCCGCCGCCACTCCACCAACGATCACAAGCCGCACAATCAAGAATCCTTCCACTCTCGCTCTCTCCTGCCGGATAAGTCTACAGGTTCGGCACGAACCAGAAGGAAACTGCGATCACGGCGTTTTGCGCGCTGTCCTCAAACGTAGAAGATCCCCCGGCGTCTGGACCGGGGGATCTTCGGAATCTATCTGTGTGGTTTTCGCTAGGCGTTCTTGGCGGCCTGGTAGCGCCTCTCGGCCTCGTCCCAGTTGACCACATCCCACCACGCCCCAATGTACTCAGGTCGGCGGTTCTGGTACTTCAGGTAGTAGGCGTGCTCCCACACATCCAATCCTATTACAGGCGTCTTGCCCTCCATCAGCGGAGAGTCCTGGTTGGCACTCTTCTCTATAGAGAGCGAGCCCTCAGGTGAGGATATTAGCCACACCCATCCACTCCCAAACACGCTGCCAGGAGCACCCACAGAAGCCCACTGCTCTTTAAACTCATCGAAAGAGCCGAATTCTGAGTCTATAGCTTGTGCTAGCTCTCCTTGTGGCTCACCTCCACCCTGGCCGGAAGGACCCATGATCTGCCAGAACATGGAGTGGTTTGAGTGGCCACCACCGTTGTTGCGTACGGCAGTCTGGATATCTTCTGGGAGGGAGTCTATGGAGGCGAGGAGCTCTTCGAGGTTGCCGGGGTCTGCCTCTGGGTGCTTATCGAGGGCTGAGTTGAGGTTGGTTACGTAGGTATTGTGGTGTTTTTCGTGGTGAAGGTGCATGGTCTGTTCGTCGATGGTTGGTTCGAGTGCATCGTAGCCGTAGGGCAGTTGTGGCAGCTCGTAAGCCATTTTCTCTGTGTTCTCCTCTCGTAGTCTACCTTTGCGTTCCTGGCTGTACATACCCTGAAACAGCGAACCTTTAACGTTTCGTGCGCCAGCACACCGCACCTTCGCGGCTGGCGGGTAGGAAGCCGGTGGTGCTTGTAGAATAGAGTTCTTGGATATCTCTGCTTCACGTTCCCCACATGGTAGAGATCCGGAGCAGCCTGCTTCGGAGGAGATGCGGCGTCTGCTGGACCGGGCCGTGGCGGCCAGCTCCAACGGGATCGTCATCACGGACCCAAAGCTGCCCGACGACCCCATCGTCTACGTCAACCCGGCCTTCGAGAAGATCTCCGGCTATCCGGTGGACGAGGTATTGGGGCACAACTGCCGTTTCTTGCAGGGCGAAGACCGCGACCAGCCTGCGCTGGGTGAGTTGCGTGCGTCCCTGAAGGAAGAGCGGGAGTCCAAGGTGATCCTGAAGAACTACCGCAAAGACGGGACGCCGTTCTGGAACGAGCTCTACGTCTCTCCCGTCCACGACGAGGAGGGCAGGCTGACCAACTTCGTCGGCGTCCAGAATGACATCACGGAGCGGCGCAGGATCGAGGAGGTCCTGCGCGAGAGCGAGGAGCGTTTCAGGGCAACCTTCGAGCACGCCGCCATCGGGGCCGCACAGGTAGGGGTAGACGGCCGCTGGCTGCGCATCAACAGGCGCCTGGGTGAGATCGTCGACTACGAGCCCGAGGAGTTGCTGGAGATCTCATTCCAGGACATAACTCACCCTGACGATCTCGAAGGTGACCTCGAGTTGATGAGGCGTCTGCTCGAGGACGAAGTTCAGACTTACACCATAGAGAAACGGTACGTCAGGAGAGACGGGTCTAACGTCTGGGTGAACCTGACCGTGTCGTTGGTGCGGGATTCGTCCGGGGAGCCCACCTACTTTATCGCGGTGGTCGAGGACATCAGCGAGCGCAAGAAGGCAGAGGAGGAGCGCGACCTACTGCTAGTAAGAGAGCAGCTCGCGCGGGCCGAGGCGGTAGAGACGAGGCGGCGTCTGGCCCTGCTCGCCGCCGCGGGTCCGGCCCTCTCATCATCTCTCGAATACGAGGAGACCCTGGTGAGCATCACGAATCTCCTGGTGCCAGAGATCGCGGACTGGTGCCTGCTCGACATCGTGGGCGACGACGGAAGTGTCAAGCAACTCGCCGCAGCGCACGCCGATCCAGAGAAAGAAGATCTCCTGACGAGGCTCAGCGAGCACAGACGGTTTGCAGAGGGGGACCCTGGGAGCACGGCCGAGGTGCTCAGGACGGGTCGGTCTGTGCTGATCCCAGATCTGCCCAACGCCACCTTCTACGAGCGCGAGCTGAAGGGCGAGCATCTGGAGATCTTGACCCGGCTGCAGCCTCGTTCCTTGATGTGTGTCCCGCTCCTGGCGAGGGGAAAGACCAGGGGTGCCATTACGCTCGTCTCGTCTGGCCTGGAACGCCGCTACGACGATGAGGACCTCCTGCTAGCGGAGGACCTCGCCTATCGTTGTGCTGTGGCCGCGGACAACGCCCGTCTTTACAGTGATCGCAGCGAGATCGCGCGCGTTCTGCAGAAGAGCCTGCTTCCGCCGCACCTGCCCGAGATACCCGGCGTCGAGGTTGGCGCCGAGTACCTGCCCGTTGGCGAGGCCAATTACGTGGGCGGGGACTTCTACGACCTCATAAACACCGTAGATAACGGATGGCTCTGCGCCATCGGGGACGTGCGTGGAAAGGGGGTCGAGGCGGCCTCCGTAACGGCCCTGGCCCGCTACACGATCCGGGCCGTCACCATGAAAGACGACAGGCCTTCTGAAGTTCTAACCGCGCTCAACGAGGCGATGCTGCGGCAACTTCCCGAGGATCGCTTCTGCACCGCCGCCTGCATCCGGCTCGATCCAGAGGATGGCTCCGCGGGGATCAGGGTTGACGTCTCGCGCGCCGGCCATCCGCCGCCGCTCCTGGTCCGCCCTGGCGGCTCCGTGGAAGAGGTGGGATGTTCGGGCAGGGTGCTAGGCGTGTTCATCGATGCAGAGCTAAGTGATACCTCGCTGCGCCTCATGCCCGGCGAGGCGCTCGTGCTCTACACGGACGGCGTCACCGAGGCGCGCTCCCCCGACGGCGACTTCTTTGGCGAAGATCGGTTGCGCCACCTCCTCAGCTCCTGCTCTGGATGCGACGCTGCAACCCTCGCGGGGAGGATCAAGAACGTCGTCCTGGACTTCCAGGAGGGATACCCGCGTGACGACGTGGCCGTTCTAGTCCTACGCGCCAGAACCTGAACGGCGCCTGCGAAGCGCGGCCAGCGTGCATAGCCCCACCACGGCGACTAGCGCGGCTGCGAGCTGGATGGTCCAGATCACATCGGGCAGACGTGCCTGAAGCAACGCGCCGCCGACGATGGGGCTGAAGCCGCAGGCGACGCCGAAACAGGCCCCGAAGAGGGCCAGGTACGTGCCCCTGAGTCGCACGGGCGCGAGCTCGGTGGCGAGCGAAGCGCCGGCGACCTCGAGGACCATCTCGGCCAGCGTGAAGAAGAGGACGAAGGCGACGAAGATGCCGAGGAAGGATTCGGTCAAGAGTAACGTTGCCGAGGAGGCGGCGAAGAGGAGCGCTCCAGCGAGCAGCGCAACGACCCTGGAACCACGGTCGATCAGGTACGACACAGGGAGCTGGAAGAGAATGACCATGAGCCCGTTTGCCCCCAATAAGAAGCCTATCCACCCGTCGGCCACCCCGACGAAGTTCTTCGCGTAGATCGGCAGGGCTTGCCAATCCTGGGTGAAGATATAGTAGAGCAAGACCCCTATCCCGAGCAAGACCAGGAATGGTCCATCCGAGAGTGCAGTGCGTAATCTACCGGAAGATTCGCCGCTTGCTTTGGACTCCTCGAGCACTGGCCGCGACTCCCTGATGCTAATGGCCAGCGCCAGCGCCACGAGCGCCGTCAGGACGGAGGTTCCGACGAAGAGCCTGGGATAGACGGCCCCAGAGCCTCCGGCCGCCGCGGAAGCCAAACCCGCCACCATCGGCCCGAGGGCCCAGCCCACGTTGCCCCCGACCCGGACGAGCCCGAAAGCGCGCGAGCGCATCCCAGGCAGCGTAACGTCAGCGACCATAGCGTTGCGGGACGCCTCGAACATCGACCAGCCGACGAAGCCGTGGGCGGCCGAGACGGCCAGATACCCGGCGATGCCGCCGACAAGGGAGAACCCGAGAAAACTGGCCGAGCTGCCGGCGAGGGCGGCTAGCATCAAGGGCTTGCGTCCGTAGTGGTCGGTGAGCGGGCCGGCAACGAGGCCGGAGAGAACGCTCGCCGCCGCGAACACGGCGAGGCCGACCCCGACCAGCGAGAGCGGGATGCCGAGGACGTTGTGGAAGTAGATCGAACTGAAAGGGAAATACAGGCCGTGCCCGAACCGGAATGCGAGCATCGCAAAGAGCAAGAGCCAGACTCTACGGTCGAACCGGTAGAGCGACTTTTTCGCGCGAGAGATCACCCGCCGATGATACCGAAAACGCACAATGACGCTATGAGATCTGATATCTTGATTTACTATGGCCGGAGGTAGGGCATCACATTCTCTGATAGGGATCGCCTCGTTCACGCTGGCCTCCTTTTCGGGCCTCCTGCTCGCTGGCCGCTACCTGTTCGCCTGGTCTTTCAGAGGTTGGGATCCTCCTGGAGACGAAGTGGCGTACGGTTTCGGGCTCCTCATGTTGGGTTTTCTCATCGTAGCGGTCGGAATCGTGGCGTTGGGACTCGGGGTGGCCGGGACGCTCCAACGCCGCCGCAAAAGGTCACTCGCCTTGCTCGGCGTGGCGTGCAGCGCACTGGTGCTGGTGGTGATCCTCACCCGGGCGAACCTGCTGCCCTCCTAGCGTCTTTCGCGTACCCGACCTCGAAGGTCTGCTCAGCCTCGCCCGAGAACTTGTAGTCTCCCAATGCACACGCCAACCAGGGAAGGAACAGAGGTTTGACCCACGACACAGATCTGCCGCGGTCGCTCGCGGCTCTCTCCCGGGAGTTCCGGGCGCGACGCCTCTCGCCGGTCGAGGTCGTAAGTACCCTGCTCGGGCGCATCGAGGCGGATGAGACGAACGCCTTTATCACGGTGACGGCGGAGCGCGCCCTCGAAGACGCCTCGAGGGCTGAAGCGGAGATCATGGCCGGGCGCCGCGGGGGACCTCTGCACGGCGTTCCCGTGGCCCTAAAGGACCTCATCGATGCCGGGGGCGTCCGCACGACGATGGGCTCGGCATTCTTCGCCGACCATGTTCCTGATCACAGTGCAACGGTCTCGCGAAAGCTGGAAGGGGCTGGTTCTGTTCTTATCGGCAAGACCAACACCCACGAGTTCGCCTACGGCCCCACGGGAGACCGTTCTCACTTCGGGCCGACCAGGAATCCTTACGACGAGCGCAGGATCACCGGCGGTTCCAGCGGCGGGTCAGGCGCTGCGGTCGCCGCGAACCTTTGCTACGGCGCTTTGGGCTCGGACACCGGCGGCTCCATCCGCATCCCCGCGGCCCTGTGCGGAACCGTCGGGATGAAGCCAACGTTCGGGCGCGTGAGCAAGTCGGGCGTCTTCCCCCTGGCCTGGAGCCTCGACCACGTCGGGCCCATCACCCGCACCGTCGAGGACAACGCCCTTATGCTGAACGCCCTGGCTGGCCACGACCCTGAAGACCTCTACTCCGTGGATCCGGCCGCGGAAGATTTTACGCGCCACCTGCGCCGCGGCGTCAGCGGAGCCACCATCGGCCTTCCTTCGAGCTTCTACTTCGAGCACGTAGACACAGAGGTGGAGGCGCGCGTCAGGGAGGCCGCCGAGGTCTTCGTCTCCCTCGGCGCCGGGATGCGGGAGGTCGAGATCCCCAACCTGTGGGAGACGCTCTACGCGCAGCGGCTCATCCTCGCCGCGGAAGCCTACGCCGTCCATGAGGAGCGTCTTGGGGCAGAGCCCGATCGGTTCGACGATCAAGGGCTCGAACGCCTGCTGGACGGCGAGAGGCTGAGGGCTTTCAAGTACGCGAACGCCCAACAGAGAAGGCTCCGATCTCGGAGGGAATACGAAGAAGTCTTGCGCTCGGTAGATATTCTCCTCGCCCCGACGGTCCCGATACCTGCCACGGAGATCGGACAGCGCGAGACGAACATAAACGGTCGTGAGGAAGCCGTCTACTCGGCCCTTACCCGCCTCACGGGCCCGACCAACCTGAACGGCCTCCCCAGCCTCTCGGTGCCCTGCGGCACTACTAGTTCGGGGCTACCCATTGGATTGCAACTCATCGGCCTCCCCTTCGACGAGGCCACGCTCTACCGCTTTGGTCACGCGTATGAGGAGGCGGCTGATCCCTCACGTTGACCGGCGATTCGTACCACTTTAGACTGGAACGATGTAGGGTGGCTGGAACGTCGGCTCAGGGGAGGAAGCGGTGGCTGCTAGCACGAGTGAGAATGAGGGACTCGGACGGCAGATCGAACGCCGCTCCATAGACTACGTGCCCGAGGACGAGCGGCACGGGAAGGTGTGGCATCAGGGGCCGTTCTGGTTTCTGGGCAACTTTCAGTTCTTTACCATTACGATAGGGTTTATCGGGCCTGGCCTCGGGCTCTCCCTAGGATGGTCCATCCTGGCAGGGACGCTTGGCATCCTGTTCGGCACGCTGTTCATGGCGTTTCATGCGATCCAGGGCGCCCAGCTTGGGCTGCCGCAGATGGTGCAGTCACGGGCGCAGTTCGGCTACAGGGGGGTGCTGCTCCCGCTGGTGGCGACGTTCTTTACTTTCGTAGCGTTCAACGTGGTCGACTCCGTGCTCATCTCGGCCGGCCTGAACGGCCTCTTCGGATGGAACGGGACGATCGTTATCGTGGTCATTGCAGTGATCGCGGCGCTGTTCGCCATCTACGGCCACGACTACCTGCACACGCTGTTCAGGATCCTCTTCTACATCTCGCTGCCGCTGTATGTGATCCTCACGCTGGCCATCTTCGCGGGTGGCGCGGGGGGTAACGAGTCCAGCCCCGGCGGGTTCGTGCTGGTAGCGTTTATGGCGCAGTTCACGGCGAGCGCCTCATACAACATCACGTACGCGCCCTACGTATCGGACTACTCGCGCTACCTGCCGCGCTACACGAGGCCTCGCTACATCATAGCCGCCGTGTTTTTCGGGGCTTCGGGGTCGGCGGTCTGGCTCATCGCACTCGGAGCCTGGCTGGCGACCAGGCTAGAGGCCACCGACGCGCTGGTCTCGTTGCGTGACGCAGGGGACACGGTCTTCGGGGGACTCGGGGTCGTGCTCGCGCTCTCATCGGTGGCCGCGCTCGTGGCGACGATGGGCATAAACGCCTACGGCGCGATGCTCACGACAGTCACCGCCATGGATGCCTTTAGGAAGGTTGCCCCCACGCGTCGGCTGCGGGTGGTGACCATCCTCTCGCTCGCCGTGCTATGGGTCGTGGTCTCCTTGAGCATCTCGGCGGGGGCCGTCGACGTGCTGTTCGCGGCCCTGATCATGATGCTCTACCTGCTCGCGCCGTGGACGGCGATAAACCTCATAGACTACTTTTTCGTCAGGCACGGTCACTACGCCATCACAGAACTTTTCGTCGCAGACGGCCTCTACGGGACCTGGGCGTGGCGCGGCATCACCGCCTTCCTCCTCGGCTTCGCGGCTAGCATCCCCTTCTGGGTCCTCCCTGGTATCTGGACGGCACCCCTTGGCAACGTCCTGCAGGGTATAGACATAGCCTGGCTCGTGGGCCTCCTCGTCTCGGGCACGACCTATTACCTCTTGAGCCGCTCCCTGAACGTCGACGCCGAGATGGACGAGGTACGCGCCAGCGAAGAGGAACTTGAAGGCGATCCTACAGGCTCTCCCTCGGTTTGACGGGCGCAACAGTCAGGGCGATGGTGTTCACGGGTTCTGGCCGGCCGCTTGTAGAAGAGGAGCTGCGGCTCGCAGAATTGCGGGAAGATCTCGTAAGGGTGCGGCTGCGCGCGAGCGGGGTGTGCGGCTCCGACCTCCACGTCGTGGACGGCGACTGGACGGCCTCGCAGCCGCTAGTTCTCGGCCATGAGGGAGCGGGCGTCGTCGAGGAGGTGGGACCAGGCGTAAAGGATGTTGACCCCGGCGACCGGGTCGTTCTCTCATGGTTCGCGCCCTGCCGCAGGTGCGCGAACTGCGCGCGGGGACGCGCCTGGCTCTGCCAGAACACGACGTCCCTTGAACACACCCTCCCAGACGGCACGACGGCCTTCCTGTCGCTTGACGGGGAGTCCGTGCCGGCCTTCCTGGGCCTCGGCACCTTCGCCGAAGAGACGATCGTCCCGGAGTCGGCGGCCCTGGTGATACCGCAAGGCGTCCCCTTCCCGGTCGCCGCGCTAATCGGGTGCGCCGTGACGACGGGGGTTGGCGCGGTCGTCAACACGGCCCGCGTTCGTCCGGGGGAGTCTGCCGTCGTGCTCGGCTGCGGGGGTGTCGGGCTTGCCGCGCTGCTCGGCCTGAGTCTGGTCGGCGCACAGCCGGTGATCGCCGTGGACCTCTCGGACGAACGTCTCGCGCTCGCCCGCGAGCTCGGTGCCACCCACGCGCTTCGCGGGGACGACCCCGACCTTGGGGGTCACGTCCTGTCAATCACCGGCGGGGGGGCCGACCACGCGTTCGAGGCCATCGGCAACCCGTCGACCATCGAAGTCCTGCCCGGTCTCGTCTGCCGCGGCGGGCAGGCGGTGATCGTTGGCATGCCCGCGGAGGGCGTCACCGTCTCGTTCGACCCGTTCGACCTCGCTGACGCCGGGAAGCGCATCCTCGGATGCAACTACGGCAGCAGCGTGCCTTCGGTCGACTTCCCGAAGATCTCACGCCTCTACCAGTCGGGTCTCCTGCCCCTCGACCGACTCATCGGGCGTACAACCACGCTCGACGCCACAGATGGGGCACTCGACGATCTGCGCCGCGCCGCTGGCCTGCGTACGGTCATCGAACATGGGAGTGGCACATGAAGGGCCTGACCGTTGCCCTTGCGCAACTCAACCCGAAGCTGCGCGACGTTGGAGGGAACCTCGAAACGGTGGAGCAGATCCTGACTCGTGGTACGGACCTGGATCTTGCGGTCTTCCCCGAGCTCTTCCTCGGCGGCTACACGACCAGAGGCGTGGACGACCTCGCGCTCGACCTCGAAGGTCCCGAGGTGGCACGGATGTCGCGCCTCGCGCGGGAGAACGGTACCGCCGCGATCTTCGGCCTGCACGAGCGCATCCGGAGCGGCGTCGCCAACTCAGCCGTTTGCCTGGACCGTCGCGGGAACCTATCTGGCTCGTACCGGAAGACGCACCTCTTCGGCGACGAGCGCGAGGCTTTCGTCGCTGGTGACGAATTCGCGATCTTCACGCTCGACGGAATCGAAACGGGTGTCATGATCTGTTTCGACGTAGAGTTCCCCGAGGTCGCCCGGTCGCTCGCGACCGCCGGTGCCGACCTCCTCGTCACCATCTCGGCCAACATGAACCCCTTCGGACGGGACCACGCGGTCTTCACCACGGCCCGCGCCCTGGAGAACGGACTTCCTCACCTCTACGTCAACCAGATCGGCAAGGGAGAGGCGTTCACCTTCGCGGGTGGCACCACCGCCGTCTCCGCAGACGGGGAGCGCCTGGCCGCAGCCGGCGTCACGGAAGACGTGGTCGAACTCTACCTTGATCCCTCCGCCAGCAGCGAGGAGAAGCCCAAACATCTCAAACCAGATTACTTGAAAGAGTCGCGCGGTCCACTGCCTGTGAGGAGGGCCGGCTGACCGGAACCCTGGGTCTCGATCGTTGACACAAAGATGCTCTGTGCCTATTATTAAACCACTGTTCAAAGGAGGAGCGCATGGAGACCGTACGGAGTTGGACCGATCGGGACCTTCGGAAGCTCGACGAGATCATCGCCGACGGTGAACACCGGTTCAAGGAACGCCAGCCGCAGTCTGGGGCTCTGATCGGGGAGGCGCGTGGGGTTCTTGCGGGCGGGGCGACCTCGAGCTGGCAGATCGCGCGTCCGCAGATGATCTGGGTCAGCCACGGCGAGGGGTCCAAGATCTACGATGTCGACGGCGGGGAGTACGTGGACCTTCACGGCGGCTACGGCGTGGGTGCCGTTGGACACGGGCACCCGAAGATGGTTGAAGCTCTTGCGGGAAGGGCGCCGCGGGGCACCCATTTCGCCCAGCCGACGGAGGACGCTATCGTCGTCGCCGGCGAGCTCGCGCGGCGTTTCGGCCTTCCGTTGTGGCGTTTCTCCAACTCCGGCACCGAGGCGACGATGGACGCCGTGCACCTCATGCGGGCGATCACGGGCCGGGACCTCATCGTAAAAGTAGAGGGTTGCTATCATGGGCACCACGACTCGCTCATGGTCTCAGTGTCAAACGAGGAGGATGAGATCGGGCCTTCCGGGAGGCCGCACAGCGCGCCCTCTGGGACGGGCATCCCGCGGGCCATCACCGACCTCACCCTGATCGCGCCTTACAACGACCTCGACGCCCTAGAGCGGCTCTTCTCGGAGCATCGCGGGCGGATTGCCGGCATGATCCTCGAGCCCATAATGATGAACGCCGGCGTCATTCCCCCGGAGCAGGGCTACCTGGAGGGCGTGCGCGACATCGTCCACGCGCACGAAGCCCTGCTCGCCTTCGACGAGGTCAAGTGCGGGGTCACCACGGCATACGGGGGCGCGACCGGGTACCTGGGCGTTAGTCCCGACATGGTATGCCTCGCCAAAGCGATGGGGGGTGGGGTACCGTGCGGGGCAATCGGCGGGACAGAGGAGGTTATGGGCCGCATCGCCGACGGCACCTACGAGCAGGTCGGCACCTTTAACGGCAACCCGCTGACGATGGCGGCCGCCCGTGCAACTCTGACGGAGATCCTCACCCCCGAGGCGTACGACCACTTTGGTAAGCTGGCCGGGATCATGGTCGAGGGATCAGAGGCCGTAATCGAGGAGTACGACCTCGCGGCCTATCCGTTGTCGTTCGGGGCCAAAGGCTCTATCACGTTCTCGGGAAGCCGGGTGCGCGACTACCGCGGTTTCCTGGGGCTGGATGACCGTTTCAGCCAGGCACACTGGCTGTTCCAGCACAATGGAGGCGTTTTCTTACCACCGTGGGGCAAGGCCGAGCAGTGGACGCTCTCGGTGCAGCACTCCGAGGACAACGCCGGGCGCTTCGTCGACAACTTCGAAGCCTTTGCGCGGGCGCTACGACGATGAATGAGGGGCAAGGGGGAGGACGGGTCCAGCTCGACGACCTCACCAAGCGCTTCGGTGACCATGAGGCGGTGCGCGGCATAGACCTGAACATACCTCCGGGGGAGTTCTTCTCGTTGCTGGGTCCGAGCGGTTGCGGCAAGACGACGACGCTGCGCATGATCGCCGGCTTCGAGCGTCCTAGTGGAGGCCGGATCCTGCTCGACGGCAGAGACGTCTCGGACACCCCGCCCAACCGGCGCAACGTCAACACGGTTTTCCAGAGCTACGCCCTCTTCTCCCACCTGACGGTAGCCGAGAACGTCGCCTTCGGGCTGCGCTTTACGAAGGCATCCAGGGAGGAGACCCGTACAAGGGTCGGTAAGGCGCTCTCGCTCGTGCAGATGCAGGAGTTCAGCGACCGCAAACCGCACCAGCTCTCGGGTGGCCAGCAGCAGCGGGTGGCCCTGGCGCGGGCTTTGATCCTCAACCCTTCGGTTCTTCTGCTGGACGAGCCGCTCGGCGCGCTCGACGCCAAGCTCAGGAAGACCCTCCAGATCGAGTTGAAGGCTTTGCAGGAGCAGGTCGGCATAACTTTCGTGTACGTCACGCACGACCAGGAAGAGGCCCTCACTATGGCCGACCGTCTCGCCGTGATGAACGAGGGGCGAATCGAGCAGGTCGGGTCACCAAGGGAGGTCTACGAGGAGCCGGCTTCGGCCTACGTCGCGGACTTTCTCGGGGTCTCGAACTTGCTCGACGCCGAGGCCGTCGGTACGGCGTCCGATGGACGGTGCCGGATCAGGGTCGGGGACTTCGAGCTGCTCGCCTCCAGAGGCCACACCTCGGCCAGAGGTTCCGTCAAGGTGGTTGTGCGCCCCGAGCGGGTGCGCGTTGAGGCTCCCCGGAAGACCGGTGAGAACCGTCTGCCAGGGAAGATCGAACGCGTCGTCTATGCCGGCGCCATCTCCCAACTCGTCGTTACCCTTGATCGCGGGGCACCTCTCCAGTGCATGCTGGCCAACGACGGGGCGGACTCGGACTTCGACCGAGGGGGGCCGGTCTCGGTGCACCTGCCTTGCGAGGCCCTGCGTGTGCTACGCACTGACGCTACCAGGACGCGCGAAGTAAGTGACGAGGAGTCCTCCGCGGCTCCTACCCGGGCAACGATGAAGTAGTCGGCTCCGGAAGACGTTCACGAAGGCGCATTCGTCCGGCAAGACCCGAACCCTGAGCCTTTTCACAGATCCAGCCTCGCGAAGTCCTCGACCGCCGAGCCTTCCGTACCCTCTTTCTTGCGGGAGCGGCGCATCACGAGGATGGCGGCGGTGATGGCGATCATGGAGGCGAACAGGAGGATGCTGGCGAGGGCGTTTATAGCAGGGCTCGGCGCCAGGCGCGCCGCGCTGTAGAGCTTGACCGGTATGGTGGACGAAGACGCGTCCCCCATCAGGAAAGCGCTGATCACGAAGTCGTCTATGGAGATGGCGAAGGCGACCATGAGGCTCGACCAGATGGCGGGGGCGAGCATAGGCAGCAGCACGGTCCTGAGCGCCTGCCACCGCGACGCGCCGAGGTCCATGGCCGCCTCCTCGTAATCTTTCCCGACGGAGAACAGGCGTCCGCGCACGACGATGACGACGTAGGAGACGGTGAAGGTCACGTGCCCGAGCACCTGCGCCATCGTCCCGAGTCGCACGAAGCCGAAGAGGTGCACGAAGACCAGAAAGAGCGCGACGCCCATCACTATCTCGGGCGTGACGAGCGGGAAGAGCATCAGGAAGTTGGCTGGTCTCGACCCCCACCCGGTCCAGCGCGCGAGGCCGATGGCCAGCGCGACCCCGAGCGGTGTGGCGATAAGCATCGTCAGCGCCGCCAACTGGAGGCTCTGCACCAGCGCGGCCCGCAGCGACGGGTCGTGCAGGACGGAGAGGTTAGGGTCCTGGAAATACCACCGTAGAGAGAAGCCCTGCCAGGTACTGCGCGAGCGGCCCGCGTTGAAGCCGAACTGCACTGCTATCGCCACGGGAACGAGCGACCAGAGGATGTAAGCCCACGTGAACAGCACCAAAAAACGCGGTTTGCCCCAGGGGTTCGACCACCACGACTTGAAGCGCGCCGCGGGCGGCGAGTACGGTCGTGCCTCTCCGCCTTCGCCCGTCATGTCCTGGCTTCCCTGGAGGCCCGGGCCACGCTGTAGAGGTAGTAGGTCATCAAGATGCCCACGAACACCATCAGCACGACGGTCAGGGCGGCGCCCCTTCCGCTGCCAGCACCGCTGAGGATGTCCTGCTCGATCAGCTTCCCGACCATGTTCGTCCTGGGAGAGCCGGAGAGAAGCGTGGCCGTGTAGTAGTCGCCGAACATCGGCAGCATGACGATCACGCATCCGGCCAAGATGCCTTGGGAAGACAAAGGAAGGGTAACGGCAAAGAAAGCCCGCGCCGGGCTGGCACCGAGGTCGCGGGCGGCTTCTATCACGCGAGGGTCGATCCGATCTAGCGCCGCGAAGAGCGGCAGGATCAGGAACGGCACGTACCCGTAGACGAGCCCAAGAATGACGGTCGAGTGCTTGCCGACAAGCCACTCCCGCGGCTCGTCCAGGAGGCCGACGAACATGAGAGCTTGGTTGACGTAGCCGTCGGTGGAGAGCAGGTTAACCCAGGCCAGCATCCGCATGAGGTAGTTGATCCAGAAAGGGGCGATGATCAGCATCAGAACAAGCACGCGCCAGCGGCCAGCGTGCCTGGCGACGTAGTAGGCGACGGGGTACCCGATCAGGAGGCTCAGAAAGGTGGCAACCGCGACGTAGACCAGCGTGCGCAGGAAGACAATCCCCAGTTGACCGGTGAATAGCTCGCCGAGGATCGTCCGGAACTCGCCCGGGTTCCATGCCAGTGGGTTCCACGCCGGAAGGGCGCCGCCGAAGATGGGGTCTGGAGATCCCATGGCCACCGCGAATACGGCGTAGAGCGGCGTAAGGAAGAGGAGCACCAACCAGAGCACGCCGGGCAGCGCCAGCGAAGGCCACAGCCAGCGTCTCTCACCGACCGCGCGCCGTTCGTCGGCGGGCCCGCTCACCTCGCTAACCTCCCTGCTGGACCCTTGACCAAGTCTCGATCCAACGACTATCTTCCTCGGTCGTGAGCTGCGTGGTGATCTGGCCTATATCGAAGTCTTCTTGCGCGACGACCGCGCTTGTGAGGGTCTCGGGTACCAGCCCCTTGTCGACCATGCTAGTCGGGTCGAGAGATTTCTGGGGCGGCTGGTAGCCGAGCCAGCTCATGTTCTCGAGCCCGATTTCGGTCTCCAGGAAGTAGTTGATGAACGCGTGGGCGAGCACGGGACGCTCCGCGTTCGCGAGCACGGCCATACAGTCGTTGGAGATCGCGCCCCCCGCCTTGTCCTGCGTCTCTTTCGGCGGCCACGCGTAGCGCAGCACGGACGGATCCCCGCCCTCGGGCACGTACTGGAGCGCCAGGAGCGTGTCACCCGACCAGGCCTGAACCAGACCGAGGTTACCCTCGGGCAGCCTGGAGTAGGCCCCGTCGATGGTGTACCGTATCTCCATGAGGTCGGGCAACTCCAGGAGGTTGTCCCTGGCTTTAGCGAGGTCATCAGGCGTAGCGTCGTTGACGCTCTTTAGGCCGCTCCTGTACATCCCGACGCTCAAAGCATCCCTGTACTCGTCGTAGAGGCCCGTAATACCCTTGTACTCGGGATCCCAGAACACTTCCCACGGGTTCTCCAGGCTCGCCACGTCAGTCGAGACCATGTCCGTCCGCCATCCGATGCCAGTACTGTAAGTCACGTAGGGAGTGGTGTAGCGTGAGTGCCTGTCGTAGAAGGGGTTCACGAGCGTGGGCCAGATGTTTTCCTTCAGGTTGGGAAGGTAGTCGTGGTTGAGCGGCTGCAGCAGCTTGCCAGCCACGTACTTCGGCAGGTCGTCCTGCGTGGGGAAGAAAATGTCGAAGCTGATCTTGCCCGTCCTGAGCTTCTGCAGGGCTTCCTGCGAGTTGTAGAAGGTGGTAACTTCTACTTCGTTCCCGAACTCTTTGGTGAAACCCTTCAGGACGGCGGGGTTAATGTAGTCGGCCCAGTTGTAGACGCGTAGCGGCCCGTCCTCCGGCTCGAGCCCAGACTTTACCGCCGGGTTATCGTCGAACAGCGGCTGCTCGACCGGGTTCTCCCTGGTCCCAATCGCAAGTTTCGAGGCCGACGAGGCACCGCTTCCACAACCGGCGAGCAATCCTCCCGCAACGGCCGTCCCCGCCATCAAGCCGAGCACCTCCCGGCGCGACATCGGTCGCCGCCAGGGCGATCTCTCCCTCGGGTGGAATACCATCTCTACCAAACCTCCTCGTGGGTTACCCTGAAGGTGTCCGGCTCGGACAGCCCTCGTCCCTACCCCTCGGCCGCGAGCTCCTCCTGCCGCGCGGCGCTCTTCCCCATGCTCCCAAGCCCTAGTGCCTCTGGGTCGAAGCCCAACTCCCGGGCCGCCGCGTTCAGGCACATCCCGTTGACCAGCTCGGCGTCAACCGCGGAGTCGTGAAGCAGCATCTGGAGCGCCAGGCCGTCCATTAGCGCGGAGAGGTAAGTCGCGAAGCGGTCGGGATCGTAGGTCCCGAACTCGCCGGATCGCTGACCCTCCCTTACCACCTCCGCAATGGTATTGCGCCACCGCCGGTCCAGCGCCTCGCGTTTGCGGGCAGCCTCATCGTTGCGCAAAGACCGCGACCACAACTCGACCCACAACGTCCAGTACTCGTCGGTCTCGCGTCGCACCACGGGCGGACAGGCCAGCTCTATAAGCCGTACAAGCCGTTCGGGCGCACCCTCGACACCCGTGAGTTCCCTGAAAGCCTCTATGTAGAAAAGGTCCTCGGCGTACGCGAGCGCCTCCGTCAGAAGCTTCTCCTTGGATCCGAAGTAGTACACGATAAGCGCCGGGCTCAGGCTAGCCCTCTCCGCCACGTCGGCGATGCGCGTGTCGCAAAGACCCCGCTCCCCTACAACCTCCGCAGCAGCCTCCAGCATCTGCGTGCGGCGCTTCTGCGTCAGCTTGGGCCGTGCGCTCATTCTTCTCCCACAGTCTTTGCCAAAGTTTGTGAACGACCATTTAACAGACAACGATAGCATAAGCTACTCTCGCGGTCTATCAGAACAGGAAACACTTGGAGCACAAGAAACGTCTTGCCGCCGCAAACAGGAGATGCTACATTGAACAGCGATTCAGAAAAACACTGAGCTCTTGAAGGGAGAGGGTGATGAGCGGCGGTTTTGACGCCATAGTCATCGGCGGGGGGCACAATGGGCTGGCCACGGGGGCGTACCTTGCCCGCGACGGATTGCGCACGGTGGTGCTCGAGGCCAGGGATGGGGTTGGGGGGGCGGCGCGGACGGACGCGCCGTGGCCGGAGGCTCCCGAGTTCAGGGTCACGACGTACTCGTACG
Source organism: uncultured Rubrobacteraceae bacterium (assembly GCA_963830075.1). Lineage (GTDB taxonomy): Bacteria > Actinomycetota > Rubrobacteria > Rubrobacterales > Rubrobacteraceae > Rubrobacter_D. Next base: position 269,779 of record CAWHLD010000020.1, read on the forward strand.
TGGTGAGCCTCATGCCCAGGCGCATCATCGACGAGCTGAGGCTGGAGCGGCACGGCTACAAAGTCTACCCGATGGGGCCGTCTTTCTACGCTTTCCCGGATGGGAGTTCGCTGACCATGACGGGTGAGGACGACCGGCGCGACTTCGAGGCGATGGCGAAGTTCTCGCGCAAAGACGCCGAGGCCTACCCGGAGTGGCGGCGGTGGCTGGGCGAGATGGCGGCGATCTTGGAGCCCTTGTTGCTCGTGACGCCCCCGAAGATGGGGTCCCGGCATCCGCTGGACCTCTTCGAGCAGTTAAAGCTAGCGTGGCGGATGCGCGGCCTAGACGTGCCGCGGGTCGGCGAGCTCACACGGCTCATGACCATGAGCGCCTGGGATCTCTTGGACGACTGGTTCGAGTCGCCCCAGATCAAGGGCGCCATGGCGGTTGACGGGATCATCGGGACGTGGGCGGGGCCCGCGTCCCCGGGGACGGCCTACGTGTTAATGCATCACGAGATCGGGGACGCTGGCCTCGGGCTGAGCTCGTGGGGCTACCCGCGCGGGGGGATGGGCGCCGTGTCGGACGCCCTGCGGGCCTCCGCTGAGGAGTTCGGCGCGGAGGTGCGCACCAACTCGCCGGTCTCCCGCATCCTGCAGCGGGACGGGCGTGTCAGCGGCGTCGTTCTGGAGAGCGGTGAGGAGCTTCGGGCCGACGTAGTGGTCACCACGACGCACCCCAGGATCTCCTTTCTGGAGCAGCTCGGGCGGGAAGAGCTGCCCGAGGATTTCGTCCGCAGCATCGAGCGTTGGAACTCGCGCAGCGGGGTCGTCAAGGTCAACCTCGCGCTCTCTGAGCTGCCGGACTTCACCGCGGATCCGGGGCCTGGTGAGCACCTCGGGGGGGCCATAGAGCTGGCCCACTCTATCGAGTACATCGAGGAGGCTTTCCAGGACGCGCGGCGTGGGGTGCCGGCACGTCGGCCGTTCTCCGACGGGGTCATACCGACGGTGTTCGACCGTACGCTGTGCCCCGAGGGCCACCACATCATGTCGCTGTTCACCCAGTGGGTGCCGCACGAGTGGTCCAAGGAGCCCCATCGGGAAGAGTTGGAAGCCTATGCCGACCGCGTGATCGACGGCTACGCCGAGCTCGCGCCGAACCTCAAGGACGCCATCATGCATCGGCAGGTGCTCGGTCCTTACGACATGGAGCAGGACATCGGCCTCATGGGCGGCAACATCTTCCACGGCGAGCTGACGGCGGAGCAGCTCTTCCACATGCGACCGGCCCCCGGCTATGCTGATTATCGTACGCCTATCCACGGCCTGTACCAGGCGTCCTCGGCGACCCACGCCGGCGGCGGGGTGTGTGCGATCCCGGCGCACAACTGCGTGCGTGAGATCCGTCGCGACCGCCGCAGGCAGGACCTGAAGGAACGCCTGACCCTGCGCAACCGAGGCTAGAAAGGACTCGAGCGTGGCGCTGGACGACGCGCTGCGGGCCGTACTGGGCGCGCGCTCCGTCGCGGTGGTCGGGGCGAGCCCGAAGTTCGACTCGCCGGGCAACTACATGGTGAAGCAGCTCATCGTCGGCGGCTTCAGCGGCGAGGCGGCGGCGGTCAACCCCAGATACGACGAGGTGGAGGGCCTCGCCTGCTTCCCTTCGCTCGAAGAAGTCCCTTTCGTTCCCGACCTGGTCTTGCTCGGGGTGGGCAACCATCGGCTGGAGGAGCAAATGGAGGCGGCCGCGGGGTGTGGTGCCAGGGGCGTCGTGGTGTTCGCGAGCGCGCTCGAGGACCCACCGCGCGACCCCCCGCTCACCGAGCTGCTGAGGCGCATCGCGGGCGAGGCTGGCATGGCCATTTGCGGCGCCAACTGCATGGGGTTCGCGAACGTCGAGCGGGGCCTCAGGGCGTTGGCCTTCGAGGAGCGTCCGGATCTAGAACCGGGGAACGTCACCTGGATCTCCCATTCCGGGTCGGCCTTCTCGGCGCTCTTGCACGCCGAGAGGGGCATCCACTTCAACCTCGCCGTCTCCACCGGGCAGGAGCTGACGACCACCATGGCCGACTACATGCTCTACGCCCTCGAGCGCGAATCGACGCGCGTGATCTCGCTGTTCCTCGAAACGGTTCGAGACCCGGACAACTTCAAGCTGGCGCTCCAGGTCGCCGCCGAGCGCGACGTGCCGGTCGTCGCGCTGAAGGTGGGCCGCGCGACCGCCGCGCGCCGGCTCGTCGCCGCCCACTCGGGCGCCCTGGCCGGGGACGACGCTGCCTACGAGGCGCTGTTCGACGCCTACGGCGTGGCCCGTGTCGATTCCCTCAACGAGATGGCCGACCTCGTCGAGCTCTTGGCGGCGGGGCGGCGCGCGGCCCCCGGCGGCCTCGCCGCCATCCTCGACTCCGGCGGCGAGCGGGCGCACCTGGTAGACGCAGCGGCCGGCCTGGACGTTCCCCTGGCCCGACCTTCGGAAGAGACTCTACAGAGCGTCGCCGCTCGGCTGGAGCCCGGCCTGCCCGCTGTCAACCCGCTCGACGCCTGGGGCACTGACAAAGATCCCTACAACATCTTCCTGGATTGTTCGAGGTACCTGGCCGAGGACCCTGACACCGCGGCGTTCGCCTACGTCGTCGACCTGACCAGAGAGCGAGCCGAGCGGGGCCACGGCTGGGTGGTGGAGCGGGTCTGGACTGCGACGGACAAGCCGGTCGCCGTAGTGTGCGGCGTGACGAGCGCGATCGATGAGAGCGCCGCGACCCGCTTGCGCTCCGCCGGGATACCGGTGCTCGAGGACGTCGCCTCTGGCCTGCGCGCCTTCCGCCACCTATTCGACCGGCGCGATTCACGCGCGCTTGCTTCCACGACGCTCCCGGATCCGGTGCCGGACCACGTCAGATACCGCTGGCGCGAGGCCCTGGCCTCGGGTAGGCGTCTCGGGGAAGCCGACGCCCTGAGAATGCTCTCCGATTACGGGATTCCGGCGGCCCGAAGCGTCGCGGCGGCCAGCCTGGATCGAGCCCTCGCTGCGGCGGTGACGCTAGATTACCCCGTCGTCCTGAAAACCGCCGCGGCGTCCCACAAGACGGATGTCGACGGGGTAAGGATGGGGATCGGGGACCGAGACGCGCTGGTCACCGCATACGCCGATGTGTCGTCGCGCCTCGGCCCCGCCGTGGTGGTGCAGGAAATGGTAGGACCCGGCCTCGAGATGGCGCTCGGGATAGTCCGGGATCCCCAGTTCGGTCCGCTGGTGATGGTCGCCGCGGGAGGCGTCCTGATCGAGACGCTTGGCGACCGCCGTCTCGCCCTGCCTCCCCTGAGCGAGGCGCACGCGATGCGCCTCATCGACCGGCTCGAGGCCCGCCCGTTGCTGAACGGCGTCAGGGGCGCGACGGCGGCGGACGCGCCCTCGCTCTCCCACGCCCTCTCACGCCTCTCCGTCCTCGCGCGGGATCTCGGCGACCTCATCGACGCCCTCGATGTGAACCCGCTCATCGTCGGCTCGAACGGGTGCAAGGCGGTCGATGCCCTAATCGAGCCGTCAGCCAACGAAGAGCTGACCGCCTACGCCTGATCGTCAGGAGCCGTTTCCCGGGCGTCTACCGGAACTGTTTGGGGGTACGCTCTGGCGCGGTCCAGTCGGGTATCTGCACGACCCCACCCTCCAGGTATCCGCGGGCGACCATGCCCACGAACGTGCCCACCGTGCATTCGTCGGGGGAGAGGGGACCCTGGCGGTATCCGCGCGAGAAGGCTCCCCGCTGGACGCCCTCGCACGCGGCCCAATCCTGGCCGTTGGTGATGTGCCAGAAGTCGACCGCGTAGGAGGGGTCGAAGCCCTCAATCTCGACGGCCTCGCGACTGAAGAGCCACTCGCATTCCACAGCGGTCCTGCCGGGGGACAGCGGCCTCAGCCTGTGGGTCATTATGTAGTCTGGGTGGAGGCTTATGAGCAGGTTCGGGAAGAGCTGGAAGTAGTAGATCTCCCTCTCCTGCCCCGCCGCCAGGTCCCGTAGCCTCGGGGCGTGGCTCTTGCCGTCGAGAGACATCGTCTCGGCAAAGTCTTCGAGGTCCATGGGTCCCCCGACCCACGCGCCGCTCGCCTCGTAGTCCTCCCCGCTCTTGGGTGGGCTGACCTTGCACAGCTCAGGGTGGATGGAGGAGCAGTGGTAGCACTCGTGGTAGTTCTCGGCCAGGACCTTCCAGTTGGCCGCGACCTCGTAAGACTGCCCGGCGGCGGTCACGAGCTCGCCGGGGTTGTGGTTGGCTAGCTTCTCCCCGAAATCTCCCACGTGCTCCTCGAACGGCGGGGCATCCCCGCTGGCATTCAGGAAAACCCACCCGTGCCACTCGGCGAGACGGACCGGCAGGAGCGAATAGTCGGCCTTATCGAACCCGGCGACGCCGCCGAAACCCGGCGTCCCCTGAAGGCTTCCATCGAGCCCGTAAGCCCACGCGTGGTAGGGGCAGCGGATGAACTTTCCGCTGGCGCACTCGCCGACCTCCAGAAGGTCGTGGCCGCGGTGGCGGCACACGTTGTAGAAGGCGCGCAACTCCCCATCCTCGCCCCGGACGAGCAAGGCGCGCTCGTGCCCGAGGGCGACCGCCCGACGGTCACCCGGGTCGCGTAGGTCCTCCGAGCGGCCCACGCAGACCCAGCTCTCGTCGAAGAAATGATCCATCTCCCACCCGAGTACCGCCTCGTCCGTGTAAGCCGCCGCCGGCAGGCTCATCTGCCCGTCAGGGACGGCCGACGAGACCAACAGTTCGCGATCCAAAGGCGTCATGGGCGCTCTCCTTTCGAGCCAATCCTCTATACCCGGCGCGCTAGCCAGCCAGCACATCGATTTGCTGCAACTTACCAGATTCAGTATAATTCGTTTTGAATGACGGTTCAAGAACATCTTGGGGATTGGTTCGCCCTCGACGGTCGTTCCTGGAGGGGAGTCTTTGCCGCGTCGGCTAACCGGCTTTGTTGGGGGAGGATCTCTTCCAGCGTTGTACTGAACTGTGATTCAAGATGTCTTAAAGATGTGGTGATCGGGTAGCGAGGACTACCCGGAGGAGCGCGGCACCGGAAACGCGAGCACTAACCGACAAGGAGGAGCCACAAATGCCGGTCTACGACGTGGTGGTGGTGGGTGGAGGCAACCTGGGACTGTGGACGGCCTACCGTCTCGCGAAGCGTGGGTTCGGCCGTGTGGCGGTTCTCGAGCGCGGTTGGGCCGGGGGTGGGGCTACCAGCCGTTCGGCCGGAGTGGTTCGCCAGCAGGGGGGCTCCGAGACGGCGGCCAAACTGGGCAAGCTCTCCAGGGAGTTGTACCTGCGGCTGGGGGAGGAGCTAGGTCTCGACTCCGGCTTTCGCGAGACCGGATACTACATCGTCGCCGAGACTGAGGAAGAAAAGGAAGGCTTCCTGCGGCTGATCGAGGTGCGGCGGGAGGCTGGCGTCGAGAACGAGTGGGTCGAGCCTGACGAAGGAAGGAGACGGTTCCCTGACCTCGCCTGGGACCGGTTCGTTGGGGCTACTTACACCGCGGACGACGGTTACGTTCACCCGCCGGTGGCCGCCCGCAACGCAACCTGCGCGGTGCTCGCTGAGGATGCGGTGGACCTTTACGAGGGGTGTGAGGTCTTTGGTATCGAGGGACGTGGCGGTCGTTACGCTGTCGAGACCTTGCGGGGCATTTTCGAGGCGGAGAAGGTGGTCGATGCGGGCGGCCCGCGGGGGGCGCACGAGGTGGGCGGTATGGTCGATGTGGAGGTGCCCGTGATGGCCGTTCGGCACCAGATCGTCACCTTCCCCGTTCTGGCTGAGGGGGCAACGCACCCATTCCCGTTGGTCTTCAACGTCGGCAAGGGATACTACTGGCGGCCCGAAGAGCAGGGGGCCCTGCTTGGTATGAGCAACCCGGTCGATAAGGCGGACACTTCGGGGCGGTATCAGATCAGCTTCGATTGGGATTACTTCGAGGGGTTGAGAGGGGACTGGGAGTCTGCCCACCCGGCGCTCGCTGGACTACCCGTATCCAGGGCCTGGGCGGCGTCCATAGACTACACGCCGGACCACCTGCCGATCATCGACGAGCCCGTGGAGGGATTCTACGTGTTGGCGGCAGGGGGGCACGGGATGATGTGGGGTCCTGCCCTTGGGGAAAAGATGGCCGCCCTTATCTCCGAGGGGACCCTGGACGACCTGCCGAAAGAGGACGTAGAGTTGGCGCGGTTCTCGCGCGAGAAAGACCCAGGCAAGTTAGAGGATGCGATCGCGCTTCCCTTCCCGAAGAAGTAGACGAGGAGATACAACCATGGCTACGGCGCCGGAGCAACGGATCTCGCCCGAGATCCCCGAAGAGGTCAGGGAGTTGAAGGCGCGCATCGCCGCGTTCGTGAGGGAGGAACTCCATCCCTTCGAGGCGGATATAGTGGAGTGCGGAGAGATAAACGAAGAGAAGCTACGAGCCTTGCGCGACAAGGCGCGGGAGGCCGGTTTCAGCAACCTCAACATGCCCAAAGAGTATGGGGGCATGGACCTGTCGATGGCCTCGCTCGTCGCGCTGGAGGAGGAGTCAGGCAAGACTACCAATGGCCTCGGGTACATGGTAGCGGATCGCGGCCCGCGGGAGTTGCTCGAGCTCGCCAGCCCCGAGCAGATAGAGCGTTACGTCAAGCCCGTCATCCGGGGCGAGACGCGGGAGGCGTGGGCGATCACAGAGCCCGAGGCTGGCTCGGACATAAAGGACATAAAGACCACCGCCGAGAGGAACGGGGACGGGTGGGTCCTGAACGGTGAGAAGTGGTTCGTGACCGGTGGGGAGAGGGCCGGCTTCTTTATCGTGCTGGCCTGGGCCGGGGAAGAACAGGCATCCTTCCTGGTCGACAGGGACGCGCCTGGGCTGGAGATCGTACGCATCCCGACGTTCATGCACGATCCGTACGCCTCCAAGCACGTCGAGCTGAGGCTGAAGGATTGCAGGGTGTCCGACGGCGCGCGCCTCGGGAGTGGGGGGGCCGAGGGGACCAAGCGCTGGTTTTCGTTGGAGAGGTTGATGATCGCGGCCCGTTGTTGCGGGGCAGCAGAGCGCCTGATCGAACTCTCGCGCTCCTGGTCGCTGGGGCGTTCGGCTTCTGGCCGGAAGCTCGCCGAATACCAGGCCATCCAGTTCATGCTGGCCGATTCCCTGACCGAGCTTAATGCAGCCAGGCTCATGACGTACCACGTCGCCGAGGCGTGGGAGTTTGAAGACCCCAAGATCCTGCACGGGAAGACGGCGATGGCGAAGCTGTTCGCCTCCGAGATGGCAGGCCGCGTGGCCGACCGGGCCGTACAGGTCTTCGGGGGGCGCGGGTACATGACCGAGAACCCGGCCGAGCGGTACTACCGTGAGCTCAGGGTCGACCGCATCTGGGAGGGCACGAGCGAGATACAGCGCACGATCGTCGCCCGCGGCCTGCTCAAGCGCGGCGCACAAGCGTACATGATGGACGGATAGCGGGAGACCCTCGTGGGCGTATCGGCGGACAAGAAGAACATCTTCACCGGGCTGCGGGTCGCAGACCGCGCCAGGCCGGACTCAGGAGGCAAGAGGTGTAGGTGGCTGTTCTCTATCCACCCTCGCCGACAACCGCACGCGTATCGCCAGGCCTCCGGTCGTAGATCTCCACCTGGTACTTCTCCGAGGCCAGGTATACAGAAAGTAGGCTAACGAGAGAGACGGCCAAGAGATAGGTCGCCACAAGCCACGAGCTACCGCCCGCGAGGGAGACAAGAACCGTGGCGATAAGGGGAGCGAGGGCTCCGCCGACCACACCCGCTCCCTGGTAACCCAGAGAGATGCCAGAGTAGCGCACCCTGGCCTCGAAGAGGTGGGCGATCAGAACGCCAGTGATGCCGTAGAGCGCGCCTGCTGCGAAGGTCCAGACACACATTGCGAGCCAGATCAGAACCGGCACCGTCGTGTCCACGAGGAAAAAGTAAGGGTAGGCGAGCAACGCGACAGCGGCCGCGCTCCAGAGCGCCACTGGACGCCTGCCGATTCGGTCGGCCATGTAGGCGAAGAGTAGAATGCCCACTATCTCGGCGATACCGGCTAGTAGTAGACCGATCAGGGTGACGTTACGTGCCACCCCGAGCTGCTCGGTAGCATAGGCCAGCGTGAAGGTAATGACTATGTAGTAGCCACCTATGTTGACGAGCACGACCCCAACGGAGATGAGCGTAGCCAACGGGTACTGTTTGAGGACCTCGATCAGGGGCGCCCTTGACTCGGCCCCGACCTCCTTGACCCGCTCGAACGCCGGCGACTCGAGCACCCGGAGCCGGATAAAGAGCCCGACGGCAATGAGGATGATGCTGAGCAAGAAGGGCACCCGCCAGCCCCAGGAGAAGAAGGCCGCGTCGGGTAGGGAGGAGAAAGCGGTGAACACCGCCGTCGAGAGCACGAGCCCGGCTGGGGCCCCCATCTGGGGCCAGCTCGCGTAGAAGTTGCGGCTCTCTTCCGGGGCGTGCTCGACCGCCATCAGGGTAGCGCCACCCCACTCGCCGCCTACCGCGAAGCCCTGAACGAACCGAAGGACCACGAGCAGAACCGGGGCCAGCAAACCAACCGAGTCGAAGGTCGGCAAGAGTCCGATAAAGAAAGTGGCCCCGCCCATCATCAGGAGCGTTATCACCAGCATCGACTTCCGCCCGACACGGTCCCCGAAGTGCCCGAAGACCATCCCGCCCAACGGACGCGCAAAGAATCCCACCCCGAACGTCGCGAACGAGGCCAGCGTTCCCGTGAGCGGCGCGAAGGTCGGGAAAAACAGCTGGTTGAACACGAGCGCCGCCGCCGTCCCGTAGAGGAAGAAGTCGTACCACTCGACCGCCGTCCCTATAAAGCTGGCGAACGCCACCTGCCTGATGGACGCACGCTCACCAACGCCCTCGCCGCCAAGCCTCTCCATAGCGTCTCCCCAACGAACCGCTTGCGCAACAGACGCACTTTAATACCGCCATGATTCCTGGTCAACATTCAGGTCGTCCTGGCAAAATGCCAGAGACGCCAGTCGGGTGGATATCGGGGATGCGTCTAGACGACGGGTGCAGCGGTGTCTTCGAGGTGTACGTCGGCGCCGCGGGGTATGACGAGCACGGGCACGGGCGAGCTGCGAACGATCTTGGTCGAGTTCGAGCCGAGAAATATCCTCGCCACGGGCCCAAGGCGGCTGGATCCCACCACAAGCACCTCGCCTTCCTCCCACGGTAACGAGTCTAGCGCGTCCTCCCAGTCCCGTCCTGCGACGACGCTGGCCTCCACCTCCACGTCGACCGGCAATTCGGCCAGCGCTTTCTCCTGGGATTCCAGCGCCTGCGCACGCCACTGCTCGGCGACGAGGCGTTCGGCGTCGTAGCCGACCTGGGACGGGTACATCTGGCGGTCGCGAACGACCAGGGTGACGAGCCGCAGGGGCACGTCATGACGCCTCGCGAGCTGCGCGGCGGCGTCGAAGGCGGTTCTGGAACGCGTGGACCCGGCGAAGGCGCAGGTGACGCGGTGCAGTCGCGCTTCGGAAGACGGGCGGTGCCCCCGCGGGGTGAGCACGACGGGAATTGGCGCCGAGTGCAGCACCTCGTTGGTGACGCTGCCGAGGGTGAACCGGCCGAGCGGCCCGTGGCGTGCCGAGCCCAGGACGACGAGCGCCGCATCCATCTCGGTGGCGGTTGCGATAAGCCCCTCGGTTGCCGAGTGCGCTGGCCTCGTCACGTACTCAGCCCGCACGGACTCCCCGAGTACCTCGCGGGCGTCTGAGATTGTCTCCTCGGCGTATTGCCTCAAGAACTCTGCGTACTCGGTGTCCACGCGGGCCAGTGAAGGGTGCCCCCACACCTCGGGGAGGACCATGCACACGGTCAGGGTGACGTCTCCGGTACGGGCTAGCATACGGCCCAGGGAGAGGGCGTCCTGGCCGCCCCGGTCGGCGGAGAGGCCGACGACGTACTTCATTCTGTTCCCCCGGTATCGGCCAGCCGCGAGTGTCCCCTGCTGTAAGTGAAGTAGATGATCGCCGCCACCCCGAGCCAGACCGCGAACAGCGCAAAGGTCGTGTATGGCAGTCGGGAGAGTATGTACAGCGCGGACGCCGCGCTTAGCACGGGCGTGACCGGGTAGAAGGGCACCTTGAAGCCGCGGGGCAGGTCGGGCTGTGTGCGCCTTAGGATTATCACGCCTATGGACACCACGGTGAAGGCGACGAGCGTACCCATGCTGGTCAGGTCTATGAGGACACCTAGCGGCACGAATCCCGCGAGTATCCCCACGAAAAATCCTACGATTATGGTGTTGCGCACCGGGGCGAGGGTGGTCGGGTTGATTCGGTGGAACACCTCGGGAAGCATCCCGTCGCGCCCCATTGCGAACAGGATGCGCGTCTGGCCGTAGAGCGTCACGAGCGTCACGCTGAAGATCGAGATTACCGCCCCTGCGGAGAGCAAGACGGGCGCCCAGGTGGATCCGGTGATGTTGCGCAGGATCACCGCGAGGCCAGCCGCCTGGCCCTCGAAGTCCTGGTAGCGCTGCGCACCGATCGCGGCGATCGCCACGAGGATGTAGACGGTGGTCACTATGGCGGTCGCGAGCAGGATGGCCAGGGGGAGCGTCCTGCGGGGGTTGTGCACCTCCTCGCCGGCCGTCGAGACGGCGTCCAGGCCGATGAAGGTGAAGAAGATCGACGACGCGGCAACGGTGACACCGGCGATCCCGAAGGGCGCGAACGGCGTGAAGTTGTCCCCGTCAAACGCCGTGAACGCGATGATGATGAAGAGGATCAGGACCCCTATCTTGATGAGCACCATGACGGTGTTCGCCAACGCGGACTCCCGCGCCCCACGCATCAGCAACAGGCAGCACAGCGCCACTAGCACGATAGCGGGGAGGTTGAAGATACCGCCCTCCCCAGGCGCCGCAATGATGGTTTCCGGCAACCGGAAGCCGAGCAAGTCGGAGAACAGCTCGTTGAGGTACTGCGCCCACCCGACGGAGACGGCCGCCGACGAAACCCCGTACTCCAGCAACAAGCAAGCCGCCACGCCGAACGCCGTGATCTCGCCCAGCGTGGCGTAGGTGTAGGAGTAGGATGATCCGGAGACGGGGATGGTCGAAGCAAGCTCCGCGTAGCAGACGGCCGTGAGGGCGGCCGTGATGCCGGCCAGCGCGAAGGAGAGGAGGACTGCGGGTCCCGCCTCCGGTACCGCCTCGGTCAGCACGATAAAGATGCCGGTGCCTATGGTGGCCCCGACCCCGAAAAGCGTTAGCTGGAACAGGCCTATAGACCGCTCGAGCTCACCGCCCTCGGCGTCTGGACTCGTCTCGGTGACGAAAGCCTCGACGGGTTTCTTCCTGAACAGACTCCGCCCACCAGAAGGTCCTGCGCTCACGACCACCACCTCCAGACCGGGCTTGCGAACCCAGCACCCGTCCTCTTATCGACGATCATCGGCCGCCTGTGCTGTCCTCCCAAGGTGCACCTCCCCACCATGCAGTTTGCACCAAACTTTCCATTAGCAGGGTATGCTCCGGGCGAGCCTCAGTCAAGCGGGGAGATGCAGTCTGCACGGCGTCCGGTCGACCCGAGGGATGTGAAAGGCGTCTAGTATCGGCAGCGCTCGACCGTCCTTCGCAGCTTCGCCCTGGCGTCTGAGCGTAGGACGGGACCGTGGGCCATCACGACCGTGGCGAACCTTTCCCCGAGCAACTTCTGGGCCGAGCGCTTCGCCATCGGGGGGTCCGTGCAGAGGGCCTTACGGACGCCGACCCGGATCTTCCGCGGCAGGCACCCGAAGGCGTCGGCGGTGAGAAGGAGCCCGTCCGTGTCCCTGAGCAACGAGGCGTGCCCGAGGCTGTGGCCCGGCGTGGAGACGATGCGGAAGCCCGAGACCAGGTCACCCTCGCGCAGAATCTTCCCTACCGGGGTCGTCGGCATGCTCTGCCGGCCTACTATGCGGCGCAGGATTGGGTTGCTCGGCTGCGGCGCTTGCAGCTTGCCCGAGATGACCATCGCCTCGTACTCGGTGGCCCCGATCTCGGCCTCTGGAGCCCACTCCCTGATGCCCTCAAGCCCCCCGGTATGGTCGGGGTGATGGTGGGTCAGAAAGATGCGCCTCAGGTCCTCCGGCCTAGAGCCGAGCGTAAGGAGCGCCTCGCGGATGCGGTTGGGTGTGTTCTCGACGCCCGTATCAACGAGCGTCCAGCCGTCGTCGTTTTCGAGGAGTAAGACGTTGATGATGTTCGGGAAGCCAACGGCGTCCACCCTGTAGACACCGGCAGCGACCTTCTCCGGTCGGGCGCTCATGCAGACGGGACCCGCGCAATCGACAACAACTGATGCCCGAAGCCTGTAGCCTGAAACCTACCCATATGGATACCACCACTCTTTCTTCTCCACCTTGGGGTCGATGTGGACGTGCTTGGACTCCTGGAAAGCTTCAAGGCCCTCCCGGCCCAGCTCACGGCCGAGACCGCTACCCTTCTGGCCGCCGAAGGGCGCGGCGTCGTTGTCGGTGAGGGGGTCGTTGATCCAGACGGTTCCGGCCCGGAGCTCCCGCATGCACTTGAGCATCTTCTCGAAGTCCTGCGTGTAAACGTTCGCCCCCAGCCCGAAGGGCACGGAGTTGGCCTGCTCTATCGCCTCGTCCAGGCTCCCGACCTCGACGATCGGGACGACGGGCCCGAAGGTCTCGTCGCGCATCACCGTCATGGAAGGCGTTACCCCGGTGAGGACGGTGGGTTTGTAGTAGAAGCCCCGGTCTCCGAACCGTTCGCCGCCGGTGATGAGCTTCGCTCCATTGTCCAGCGCTTCCCCGACGTGGCTCTCGACCTTCTCGCGTCCTGGGGCGTTGATCATGGGCCCTATGTCCGTCGAGCGGTCCATAGGGTCGCCGATATTCAGGCTCTCCACGAAGCTCTTCGACGCCTCGACGAAATCGTTGGCCACCTTGCTCATCACGTAGAAGCGCTCGGAGGAGGTACAGACCTGGCCCGCGTTCAGGCAGGCGGCCCACACGGCACCCTGCGCGGCGACCTCGATGTCTACGTCGTCGCAGATTATGAACGGGTCCTTGCCACCGAGTTCGAGGTTGGCCCTGATCAAGCGGTCCGCCGCGACGTGAGCAACCTTCTGCCCCGTCGCCTGGCTCCCTGTGAAGGCCACCATGTCTACGCCGGGATGCCTCACCAGGGCGTCGCCCACGCTCCCCGCCCCGTATACCCCTTGCAGTACGCCCTCCGGCAGATCGTCCATAAGCTCGATCATCCGCCTCGTCGCAAGCGGCGTCTCCTCGGAGGGCTTCAGTAGGACGGAGTTGCCGGCGGCCAGCGCCGGGGCGACCTTCCAGGCGGCCAAGAGTAGCGGGAAGTTCCAGGGGACGATGCAGGCGACGACGCCAACGGGTTCCTTTACGACCAGGGCGAGTTGCTGGGGTTCGATGGGGGCTGGCAGGTAGCCGACGGAGTCGCGGGCGATCTCGCCGTAGTAGTCGAAGCATGCGGCCGTCCAACCGACCTCGTCGTGGTTCTCGATGTAGGGCTTGCCGCCCTCACGGGTCATGATCTCCGCCAGCTCGTCTGCGTTGTCCCGCAGCTTGCGCGCCAGATCGTGGAATAGCTCCGCGCGGTCGAGGCCGGCGAAGCCCCGCCACTCCAAGAGGCTACGACGTGCGCTATCCACCACTCGGTCGAGGTCTTTGCGGGAGGTCGTGCCTATCTCCCCTATGCTCTCACCCGTGGCCGGGTTGACGACGCTCAGGTGTCCGTTTTCGGTCATCTCTCCTCCGTTCATCTCTCGTAGACCACGAACGACGTGGCAGTGCCGACCACATCGTATAGCGACCGGGCTGGGGCGTTGTACTGCTGGGTGTGCCAGTAGACGCGATCTGCGCCACGCCGGTCGGCCTCGGCGTAAACACACTCGATCAGGGAGCGCCCGGCACCTGAGCCGCGCCCTTCTCGCGACACGAACAGGTCTTCCATGTAACAGTAGGTCGCCGTCGTCCACGTGGAGGGGTGGAAAACGAGGTGCGCCAGACCGACGAGCCGGCCTTCATCGTCCTCCGCGGCCAGACCGAAGAGCCCGTCCGACCCGTCTCGCACGCGCCGGAAAGTCTCCCTTGTGATCTCCTCCGTAGGGTCGTTACGGTAGAAATCGTTGTAGCCGTGCCAGAGGGATAGCCAGGCGTCACGATCCTCTTCCCGGATGGGGCGGACTGTCGTCAAAATGCCCTCCTCCGTGCCGGCGCGTGCGAGATTGGTCTGTGCTCGTGGGAGGCTGCGCCTGTCCCCCCACAGGCCGCTTCGGTGGCCGGGTGGATTACCCGCATCGCCGTGTCCAACGTGATCTCCTTTCGACGCCGGTATGCAGGGGACGTTCGCGAACGTCCCCTGCATACCCGGTGAGCGTTCCCTACAAATTGATCGCGATGTACTTGGTCTCGAGGTATTCCTCGATGCCCTCGATGCCGCCTTCACGACCGAAGCCCGAGTGCTTGATGCCCCCGAAGGGAGCCGACGCGTTGGAGACCAACCCCTGATTGAGGCCGACCATGCCGGTCTGCAGGCCCTCGCAAACGCGTAGGGCCCGCTTCAGGTCGCTGGTGAAGACGTAGGCTACGAGGCCGAACTCCGTGTTGTTTGCGGCGGCGATAGCGGCCTCTTCCGAGTCGAAGGAGGCGACGGGGGCGACGGGACCGAAGATCTCCTCCTTCAGGAGCGTCGCGTCCTGCGGAACCTCGTCGAGCACGGTGGGACGGTAGAAGTATCCCGAGCCCTCCACCTTCTCTGCCCCGACCAGGGCTCTCGCCCCCTTGCCGAGCGCATCGTCGACCAACTCGGCCACCTTGGTGCGCTGGTCGTCGTCGATCAGGGGCCCGACCTCGACGCCTTCCTCGGTCCCGCGCCCGACCTTCATAGCGTCCATCCTGGCCGCGAGCTTCTCGGCGAACTCGCCGGCGACGCCGTCCGCCACGTGGAAGCGGTTGGCCGCGGTGCAGGCCTCGCCGACGTTCCGCATCTTGGCGACGATGGCGCCCTCGACGGCGGCATCTACATCAGCGTCGTCGAAGACGAGGAAGGGGGCGTTGCCGCCGAGTTCCATGGAGACGCGCAGTATCTGCTCGGCTGACTGTTCGATCAGCTTGCGCCCGACCTCCGTCGAGCCCGTGAACGAGAGCTTGCGTGCCCGCGGGTCGGCGATGAGCGGTCCCATCGTGCCGCCTGAGGAGGAACTCGTAACAACATTCAGAACGCCGCCGGGTAGGCCAGATTCCTCCAATATAGCGGCGAGCGCGAGCATAGACAGGGGCGTCTGCTGGGCCGGCTTCATCACCATCGTGCAACCGGCGGCGATGGCCGGACCTATCTTGCGGGTGCCCATCGCCATCGGGAAGTTCCACGGCGTGATAAAGAGGCAGGGTCCAACGGGTTGCTTCATGGTTAGCATGCGTCCTGTGCCCGCGGGGGGAATCGCGTAGCGGCCTTCGATGCGGACGGCCTCTTCCGAGAACCACCGGAAGAACTCGGCGGCGTAGGTGATCTCCGCCTTCGACTCAGCGAGCGCCTTGCCCATCTCAAGCGTCATCAGGACGGCTAGCTCGTCGGTACGCTCGACCAACTTCTCGAAGGCGCGGCGGAGGATCTCACCGCGTTCGCGCGGCGCCGTCTTGCCCCACTCTTCCTGCATCCCGCTGGCCGCATCCAGGGCGGACATGGCGTCCTCTGGGGTGCCGTCGGCGACCTCGCAGAGCGGTTCGCCGGTAGAGGGGTCTTCGACGGCGAGCGTCCCGCCCTCGGAAGCCTCACGCCACTCGCCCCCGATAAAGAGTTGCTTGTTTACGCTATCTACCACGCTTTGCTCAGACGTTGCGATGGTCATCCGGATCTCCCTTCCGTTGGCTCGGATATTCTTGGTCGATGTTACCCATCATGATACCGTCCGTGTCTTGAATGACGCGCGCAATGGCTTCAAGTGGATCACCGTCTCCTTCTCCTCGAAGTTCGAGAACGACTGGCGCAGGGTAGCCTGGCGGGGCCAGTAGTACTCTGCCGCGAGATCTCTGGGATAATACGCTGCCGTGTAGAGCGTGCCGAATGCCTGTTCGTAGCGGGTGTTGTGGAGGGGAGGACGCAGGAAACGGCCGATGAACCCCGATCTCGTCTCGTTCGCATCCGCCAGCCTGGCGGCCATGTACCTCTCTCGCTCGACCGTCGAGGTCATCCTGGCGTAGCCTTCGGACTCGACCTGTTGCTGGTGGTTCGTGCTGACAGGAGAGTTCGTGACGACGGCGGCACGATCCGGGCGTACGTAGACGGTCGAAAAAGCGCCCTCGCGGTCCACCAGCGTCACGTTGTACGGCATGTGGACGGGGACCCGGCGCAGTATCTCCGAGGCCTCCTTTACGTCCTCGCAGAACTCCAGGATGTAACGCAGGATCAGGGGGATGCCGAAGCCGTCGCCGACGACCCTGCTGCCGCCAAACGCCAACGAAACGGCCAGGCCGGCGTCGTTGATGCCGTCGAGCACGCCCCACAGACAGTCGCCCATCGCGAGCACCGGCCGGCACCAGGAGGTGTAGAGGAGCGTCCCTTCGAACAGGGCAGGGCTGTAGTCGTAGTTGCGCACCAGGGCCGGGTCCCGTCCTGGCCACGCGGCCTGCGAGCAGCCCAGCGCGTAGGGCGGCGGACGATACAGGCTCAGGAAGCGGGCGGGCAGGTCTCCGCCCCCGGCCAGCTCGACCAGCTCTTCGTAGACCGTCATCAACTCCGGCATGTACCGGCGGAGCATCTTTGCCGAGGGCACGTAGCCTGGCCTAGCCAGATAACCTTCGGAGAGAAACCACACTTTGTACTCGGGCCAGAGGGTTTCGAATCGGGCCTGCCACTTGGGACCGGGCTTGTCTTCGCGGATGGAGCTCAGGCTGATCCGCATGGACCTTCCGCATCACCGCGAGGCTCGCTGTTCGTCGTACGTGGCGTGGATCTTTTCGTCATGGGCCTATTCTTACCCGAAGGTCACAGTATTTTGAACGCGGTGGGGGCGACCCGTGCCCGACTCTCGGCTTCGGATCGGGAGCTCGTCTCGGTCTCGAAGCGAGATTTGATGCCACGGATCCAGGCCTTCGCGCGATCGTTCAGCCGGAAATCCGGTGTCATCAGACGGCCCCGGGTGACGAGGATGCCGAGGTCGGCGCCTTCGTATTGGTAGTCTCCCCGGTTGCTGATGCGTACGAAAAAGGCCTCGGCTTCGCTTTCGACGGCGCGGCGGTGGGTATCGAAGCGGGAGAAGCGCACCTCCCCCTCGTCGTCCATTCGCCAGATGCCGGTGGGTGGGGCCTTGGTCAGGACCTCCACGGTGTCTGAGGTGTGTTTGATCACCAGCTGGCTCCAGGTGTCTATGTTCTCGGGCCTGGCCCAGCGCTGGTTCAGCTGCTTAACGTCCAGCTCGTAGCCCACGTCCATCCACTCAAGCAGGTGGAAAAGGAAGAGCGGTGCGTCGGCGAGCGCGAAGACCGTGTGGTTGGTGATGGAACTGGCGCCCGTGATCCGGGGGTTCATCTCGCCCAGATAGAGTTTGTTCGTGTCTTCGTCGATGAGGAAGTCAAGCTCGAAGTAGCCGCGGTAGCCCTCTACTTTGAGGCGCTCACCGATAGCGTACGTCGCCCTGCGGGCCTGTTCGCGAACTGTCTCGTCGAAGACGTCGGCGAAGATCTCGTTTCCGCACCAGCCTCCCTTGTAAGGCGTGAGCTCGTCGAAGGCGACCAGCTCCGTCATAAGCGGCGCGACGATGGTGCCGTGCCTCGTGACGCAGGCCTCGACGGCCGTCCCGCGCGGGCGGATGCGCTTCATGACCTTTACTTCGGGTTCTTCGACGATCTCCTCGGCGTAGCGACTCCAATCGTCCTCGCTGGAGACGAAGAACGTGGTGTGGCCCGAATCCCCGAACGGAGTCTGGATCACCAGGTCTGGCCCCAGGTCTCCAGATATCCGCCGCAGGGTTTCGTAGCTGTCTACCCTGGCCAGGACGTTCGGCACGCACTCCACACCGGCTTCATCGGCGATGCGGGTCGTGACGATCTTGTTGTCCAGGTGCTGACGCAACCTCGCTGGCGGGAAGCAGATCTCCAACCCGAGCTCCTCGGCCAGCTCCTCGGTCTTCTCGTCGAACATCAGGAACATGGCTTTGCCACCTGGTCCCCGCCTGGCGATGAAGTCGGCCACCTCCTTGTGCTCGAGCAGGTAGTTGTTTATGTCCTCGATGCTCTCGAAGACATCGTGCGGCAGCTCGCCAGGTACAAACACGTTGGGGTGTTGGCCATCAAAGCAGTCGATGTAGTTGATGAAATTAAAGGTCTTGACCCATTCGTCGGCGCCAAGCAAATTGAAGTTGGTGGCGCTGATAAAGTAGACCGGCGTCTCGTTCCTATGAAAGAACCTCCTGATGTCGGATACGTCCCGCAACGGTTTGTTCTGACTCTTCTCGCTCTGCGACTTCATGCCGGCTTTTCTCCTTTTGCTGGCTGTTCGACACCGTTTAGACCCGTGCGCGTAGGTTTCTCCAGCGGACCCAGTGAGTCCAGGTAGGGGAGACGCGCCTCGGGCCGGTAGATAGAGAAGTCTACGGTGCGGTCCCTGAAGCTCTTGAGCGGTTGTCCCAGGCGCAGGACGCCATGCTCGCGGCTGTGGCGGACGTCATCCAGGTTTATCTCAAGCGGTATCGTCTCCTCGCCGCTTCCTGCCTCGTAGAGTACCGTTCCCTCCGGACCGCACACGATCGAGCGCCCGTTGCCGCCGTCGCCGACGCCGTTGATATCGAAGACGAAGCACTGGTTGGCGACCGCCGTGGCGCGCGCGATGGAGAGCTCGACGTCCCGATCTATCGTCCCGGTCAGGGTGGGCCGGAGTATCACCTCAGCCCCCATCACGGCCAGCGTGCGCGAGGTCTCGGGGATCCACATGTCGTAGCAGATGTAGAGCCCGAACCGGCCGACGTCGGGCACGTCGAACACGAGGAACTCGTCGCCCGCAGAGATGCCCAGCTCGTAGGGCTCGAAGGGGAACATCTTCCTGTAGCGCCCGACCACCTCCCCCTCAGGATCGATGACCGAGGCAGTGTTGTAGACGTGGTCGCCGGAGCTCTCGTACATCGACCCCGAAACCAGCCAGAGGCTATGCTCCGCGGCCAACCTGCGGAGCGCGTCTTCCGCGGGTCCAGGGATGGTTTGGGCGGCCTGCGGTAAGGGTCCGCTGACCGCCAGTTCGCTGAAGACGACCATCCGCACCCAGGGGTAGATGGCCATGAGGGTGGCCAGCCGGCGGCGCATCGTTGCCACGTTGTCCTCCGTGGCCGAGACCCGCATCTGTATCCCCGCGATGGCGAATCGCGTCGCGGTTTTCTTCACTACGTCTCCTCTCCGGAGCGCGGCTTGCCACGCTCCCTGGCGACCGCCCTTGCCTGGCACCGATTGGGCTAGTGAACAACAGACCGCCTCTCACTCACACTTCTTCCGAGGCTCGCGCCGTCCCACCCTCGGTCAGCCGGCGCTCCCAGGCCGCCATGCGCTCCTGGGAGGGTTTGGGCGTTAGTAGGCTCACCACCACGAACACGACGAGGCTTACCAGCAACCCCCAGATTATGGGCGAGTTCGCGAACAGGCCGTCCCGGATCATGAAGAGCACAACGGCGGCGCTGCCGGCGGCCATGGAGGACAGTGCCCCTGCCGCGGTCGCGCGGCCCCAGAAAAGCGCCCCCACTATGGGCACGAACAGGGCACCGCTCAGGAGATCGTAGGCCACCGTCAGGGCGCCGACCACGTCGTTCACCACGATCGAGGTAACGAGCACTCCGACGCCCACGAGCAGGGTGGCCACGCGGCTGACAAGCACCTTGTTGTGCTCTCCCCTCACGACGAAGCCGGCGTAGACGTCGTTGGCGAGGATGGTGGAGGAGGCGAGGAGCCCGGCGCTGGCGGTGGACATCACGGCGGCGAGCGCCGCCGCGAGGACCAGGCCGGTGATCCCGATGGGCAAGGCCTCGGTGGCTATCCTGGCGAAGGCGTTGTCCGGGGTGGTGAGGTCGGGCAGGATGACCCGCGCAGCGGTCCCGACCAGGGCGCCTGTGAGCGCGTAGAGCAGGCAGTACACACCGGCCACCACGCTGCCCCAGCGCGCGATCTCCGGGCTGCGCGCGGTGAACACCCGCTGCCAGATGTCCTGCCCGATCATCAGCCCGAAGAAGAACAGCAAGAAATAGGTGAAGATCGTCTGCCACCCTATGGCCGTGAGGTCGAAGTAGGAGGGCGGTAGGGACTCCCGCATCCCGGAGAAACCGCCAGCCCTGACGACCACGATGGGCAGCAGGAGGAAGAAGATGCCGACCGTCATTATGCAGAACTGGATGATGTCCGTGAGCGTTATGGACCACATCCCGCCAGCGACCGAGTAGGCGACGACTATGCCCCCGGCGACGAGTATCGCGACGGTGGGCGAGAGGCCGAGGACGACCTTGAAGACGCTGCCGATGGCGATCGTAGAAGTCACGGCGATCATCAGGGCGTAGGCGGCGATGATGATCGCGCTGATCAGGCGCGAGGGAGCCCCGTAGCGATTCTCGAGCATCTCGGCGACGGTGTAGACGCCGAGGCGCGAGAGCCGGGTGGACATCAGGATTCCGAGGGCTATGACGCCCATGCCGATCCAGAAGACCAGCCACATCCCGGAGATTCCGTTTTCGTAGCCGAGGGCCACGCCGCCAATGGTCGAGGCTCCGCCTAGCACCACCGCGCTCAGGCAGCCGATGTACATGAACGGACCGAGCCGCCGGCCCGCGACGAGATAATCGTCGGCGCTGCGGGCCCTCCTCAGGCCCCAGTAGCCGGCACCAATCATCACCGCGAAGTAGATCAGGATGATCAAGTAGTCGAGCAGGTTCATCTCTTGCCCCCTCTAACTGCGTTCGCAACTCGTTCGAGAAGCGTCACGGCTTCGCATCCGCGCTAGGCCTCGGGCTCACTGGCGCCTTCGCCCCGTTCGCTACCACGCGAGCGCAACCTCCTCATCGATCTCGATCAGGGTTGGCCCCGCCGCCTGCCGGGCCTGGTGCAGCAGCCACCGTAAATGCTCCAGGCTCTCGACCCGATCGGCGCGGCAGCCGAAACCGCGGGCGATGGTCAGGAAATCGGGCGTGTAGATATCCACCCCGATCTGCGGGATACCGCGCTCCGCCATGTAGCGTTTGATCTCGCCGTAGCCGCGATTGTTCCACAGCAGGACCGGGAGCGGCACCGCCAGCTCCACAGCGGTCGCGAGTTCGCCCACCGTGAACTGCAGCCCGCCGTCCCCGATCAGGGCCACCACCGGCCGCTCGGGACTGGCCAGCTTGGCGCCCAGCGCGGCCGGCAGCGCGTAGCCCAGGGTGCCGTAGCCGGTGCTGGAATTGAAGTACGAGCGTGGCTGCTCGGGCCGGTAGAACAGGTTGGCGCTGTAGACCGGTTGGGTGGAATCGCCCACCATGATCACACCCGGCAGTGCCTGCTGCACCGCCGCCATGAAGCGTTGATGCAGACGTTGTCGCCCATCCAGTAGGCTTTGCGATTGCTCGCGCAGGACTTGCGCTCGTGCCGCCACCGGAACCGTATCGACTTCGTGGTCTTCTAACTTGAGGTCTAGCGCCTGCAGAGCCAGGCCGGCGTCGCCCAGGATGGCGACTTCGGGCAGCGCGTTGCGGGTGAGCTGGCCGGGGTCGACATCGATGCGGATCAACCGCCCGCCAAGCGTGAGCCGTCCGTCGAACAGCAGCGTGTCTGTCTCGCCAAGCTCGGTGCCGACGGCAAGCACGACGTCGGCGGCAGCCAGTTCTTCCAGTACCGGAGGCTGCGACAGGGCGCTGCCCATACACAGCGGATGCTCGGGCGGCAGGATGCCCTTGCCGTTGATGGTGGTTACCGTCAACGCCCCGAGTCGCTCGACCAGGGCGCGCGCCTGGGGAGCCGCGTCCCGCGCCCCACCTCCCAGCAGCACGAGAGGACGGCGGGCTCCGCGCAGCAGCTCGGCGGCCGCGGCAACGACGTCAGGAGCGGGCGCCGGCCTGGCAACGGGCGCCACTATCTGCCTCCGCACGTGATCGGCGGGCGTGGTGATGACATCCAGCGGTAGTTCGATGTGCACCGGCCGCGGTCGGACGCTGTGGAACACCGCAAAGGCCCGCGCCAACACCTCCGGCAATTCGTCTGGACGCAGCAGAGTATGGCTGAACGCGGTCAGGCCAGCCATCAGGTTGCGCTGCGAGGGCAACTCGTGCAGACGACCCTCCCCGAGCCCCAGTTCGTGGGTGTTGTTTACGCTGGAGATCACCAGTAACGGCACCGAGTCGGCGTAAGCCTGACCCAGGGCGGTAGCGATATTGGTCAAACCCGGCCCCGTGATGATGAAGCAGGCCGCCGGCCTCCC
The DNA here is from genome assembly GCA_963830075.1 of uncultured Rubrobacteraceae bacterium. GTDB lineage: Bacteria > Actinomycetota > Rubrobacteria > Rubrobacterales > Rubrobacteraceae > Rubrobacter_D. Next base: position 292,241 of record CAWHLD010000020.1, read on the forward strand.
GCAGGCCCTGGCGTAACCGTCGGCCATAAAGCCCGCGCCCTGCTCGTGGCGCGGTGTGATGTGGCGTATGCGAGTATCGGGCAGGCCGCGGTAGAGCTCCACGGTGTGCACGCCGGGGATGCCGAACACGGTGTCGATGCCGTAGGCTTCCAGCAGACCGACTAACATCTCTCCGCAAGTCGTCATTTTGCTCGTCCTTATCTTCAGAGCCTGCTGGATCAGCGTAGGGTGACCGCCGCTGCCCCGCTCATCTTTATCCGACCCTCGCCCACGCCGAGTTCTCTACCTCGCGTTTTTGACGGCTATCCCAGCGGATGGAGGTCCCCGGCCGCTTCGGACGGTGACGGGCCAGTCCCGCCACCGTCAGGCACGCTCAGGCCTCGAGGTTGCTCATAACGTGCTTGATGCGTGTGTAATCCTCCAGGCCGTACATGGAGAGGTCCTTACCGTAGCCTGAGTGCTTGAAGCCGCCGTGGGGCATCTCAGCCGCGATCGGGATGTGGGTGTTGATCCACACGCACCCGAAGTCCAGCCTGCGGCTGACCCGCATCGCCCGACCGTGGTCCTTGGTGAATACGCTGGAGGCCAGGCCGTACTTGACGCCGTTCGCCCAGCGGACCGCCTCGTCCTCGTCGGAGAAGTGCTGGACGGAAATAACGGGGCCGAAGATCTCGTTCTGCGACACCTCGTCGTCCTGCTCGAGGCCGCTGACCACGGTTGGCTCGTAGAAGTAGCCCCTCTCCCCGAACCGATGCCCGCCGGCGTTGACCTCGGCGTGGTCGGGGAGCCGGTCGACCATGCCCGTGACGTGCTGGAGCTGGTTCGCGTTGTTCAGGGGACCGTAGAGGACATCCTCGTCGTCCGGGTCGCCCGTCTTGGTACCGTTCGCGGCCTCGGTGAGCGCGTCCACGAAGTCGTCGTAGGCCCCAGGCGCGGCAAGTACCCTCGTGGCGGCTGTGCAGTCCTGCCCGGCGTTGAAGTAGCCAGCGACCGAGATCGCCTCCACCGCCTCCTCGATGTCCGCGTCGTCGAAGACGATAACCGGCGCCTTGCCGCCGAGCTCCAGGTGTACCCGCTTGAGATCATTGGAGGCCGCCTTCGCCACCTCCATCCCGGCCCGCACGGAGCCCGTGATCGAGACCATCTGGGGCGTGTCGTGCTCGACGAGGGCGCGTCCGGTGTCCCTGTCGCCAGATACGACGTTGAAGACACCCTCGGGCAGGAATTCGGCTGCTATCTCGGCCATCATGATCGTCGAGACCGGGGTGGTGTCTGAGGGTTTGATCACGATGGTGTTGCCGGCCGCGATTGCGGGCGCGAACTTCCAGATCGCCATCATCATAGGGTAGTTCCACGGTGTGACCTGCGCGCAGACCCCAACAGGCTCGCGCCTCACGTAGGAGGTCAGGCCGGGCAGGTACTCCCCGGCGGACTTGCCTTCGAGAACGCGGGCGGCGCCGGCGAAAAAGCGAATCTGGTCTACCCCGGCGGGGATCTCCTCCTCCATGGTCAGCCCGAACGGCTTCCCGGTGTTCTCCGACTCAGCCCGCACCAGCTCCTCCGCCCGCTCCTCGATGGCGTCGGCGATCCTGAACATGGCGAGCTGCCTCTCCGAAGGCGTCGTGTCGCGCCAGGACTCGAAAGCCCTCGCGGCCGCCTCGAATGCCCGGTCGACGTCCTCCCCGCTGGAGAGCGGCGCCTGGGCGAACACCTCGCCCGTGGACGGGTTGACCAGATCGTAGGTCCTGCCCTCCGCGGAATCGGTGTACTCTCCACCCACAAAGTTCTTGAGCGTTCGTGTGTCCGTCATCTCTCCTCCTTCTGTCCTCGGGTCTTCTAGCTTACGGGCATATCTTTGCGGCGCAAGGCGATACCGCCGAGGATCTCGCGCACGATCCGGTCCGCCGCGAGCGCCGTGACGTCCGCAGAGCCCACGCCGGTCGGGATCACCTCGACCATGTCGGCCCCGATCACCTCCGTGCGCCGGGCCACCTCGCGCACCGCCCAGAGCAGCTCGGCCGTGGTCAACCCGCCTGGCTCAGGGGTGCCGGTGCCTGGGCGCGAAGGCCGGGTCAAGCACATCGATATCCACTGTGAGGAAAATCGGACCATCGCCAACCGCTTCAACAGCCCGCCCCGTGACCTCCTTTATGCCCAGATCTCTGACCTCGTGCATGAAAAGGCTCGTAATACCTTGCTCTCTCTGCCAGGCGAACTCCTTCTCTCCGGGCCAGTAGCCGCGCAGCCCGATCTGGACGTAGCGTCGCGGATCGATGCTGCCCTCCTCGACTAGCCGACGCATGATCGTGCCGTGTGAGAGCTCGACGCCGAAGGTCTCCGTGCCGGTGTCGGTGTGCGTGTCGAAGTGCACGAGGCCAACGGCCCCCCCGCGCGCGGCGGCGCAGGCGCGCAGGTTGGGCTCGGTGATCGAATGGTCTCCACCCAGGATAATGGGTAGCGCGCCCGCGGCGAGCACCTGCCCGACCGTCTCATGAATGGCGGCGTGGGAGCGTGTGGGGTCTGCAGGCAAAATCGGTGCGTCGCCGTAATCGACCACCCGCAGCTCGGCGAACGCGTCGACCGCGCTCTCCAGGTTTGGTCCCGGCGGGCAGCTCGCCGACCTGATGGCGCGCGGCGCGAAGCGCGTCCCGGGCCGGTCGGAGACGAGCTCGTCCATCGGGGCGCCCACTATCGCCACATCAGCGCCCTCCAAATCGGACGCATCTTGCGTGTATGGCGCGCCGCCGTAGGTGAGCAGACCCGCGTAGTCCGGCTTCTCCCCAATTTCCGACCAGCGCTCCTGGGGATCTATCACAGCGTACCGTCCGGATTGTGGCAGTGTCCGTTGCTCTCGGAAGGCACGTCGAGCGCCGGGTTGCGATCGAAGAAGCCGGCCGGCTTGAGCCAGAACGAGACGGTGTCAACGGCCATCACGGGCCACTCCTCGGGGCGCGTGATGTGGTGGATGCCGAACACGTACCAGAGCACGACGTCGGTGTCCTCGATGGGCCGGTTCTGCTGGGTCCACACCGGAAGCCCGGTGTCGACCTCGCTCTGGTTGACGAACTCCCCGCAGGGCCAGCGCTCGTCTTCGTGGTAAGGGGTGACCCACAGGGTGTGCCCGATGACCCCGGCCCGCTCGAGGACCGGTGAGTCAGGGTCGAACATCGCGGGAAGGCATCCGGTGGGCACGAGCTTGTAGGCGGTGGGGGTGCCGAGCCCGTTCCTGGCGCTGTCGTTGACGACCTTCCAGGAGCGCTGGGTGTTCCAGTCGTAGTCCTGCTTGCCCTCCTCCTCCGTGCGAAGGGGTTGGTTGCGCTGCACGAGCGCGAGGCCGTAGGGGTTATCTGGCCCGATGGGCGACGCCTCCGTCTCGGACATGACGACGGTGTTCGCCTCGCCGTCCACGTCGAGGTCGAGCCGGGCGACGATGAAGTGCTGATGGTACGGGGCGTAGGTGCGTTCGTCCACCAGGGCCCCATAGGGAGGCTGCTCGCCTTCTGGGAAGTGGGAGGTCACCATGATACCGGTGGCCCGCACCTCGCACTCGATGTTGCCGTCCTGGTAGAAGCGCCAGTAGACGAGGTACTCGTAGTTGGCCACGGTCGCGTGGAAGGAGACCACGAGGCGCCGGCTCCTCCTGACCTCGGCCCCCGCAACTTCATCCACGTGTTTCCAGAGGACGGCGTCATCCTCCTCGTGGATGCAGATTGCGTTCTTTATAGTGTAGGGCTCGCCCTTAGAGTCGTGGAGGACGGCGTCGAGGTAGGAGATCTCGCCCAGGCAGTCGCAGCCCAGCTCCAGCGAGGTCGTCATGAACCCGAGGCCCCACTCGCCGACGTCGAAGGCCGTGCGCCGGAAGTGCTCGGGGCTCGGATCCCGGTATGGGACGACCATCTCCGAGAACGACATCCGGTGCGCCACAGGCCGTACTCGACCGCCGTCTTGGTAGCCGACGGTGTGGAGCACGAGCCCCTCGCGGTAGTTGAAACCGACGCGCATGGACCACTTCTGCCACTTAAGCTCGTTGCCGCTAAGGACGAAGGAAGCTCCCATCGGGCTGCGCGATCTCGAGCGGTTTCAGGTCGCCGCGCTCCCTGAGGCCGGGGACGTGCTATCGGGACGTACTCGCCCATGATACTCGGCTTCTCGACCGAGAAGGTGTCCTCGATCTCGAGTAGGTCCGCGCTGTTGAGGTCGACTATGAGCTTGAGGCCGTTGACGGGGTTGGCGTATGGGTTGGAGTCCTCGTGGTCCCGGTACCAGATGTCGGTCCAGCCGATGCGACGGCCCCTGTACTTGTCGGCGATCAGGGACCCCCCGTAGGCCCAGACGTCGAATAGGACCTTGTCCATCTCGGTGACGCCGCGAGAGGCGAGCGCCTCGACGACCTTCGGGTCCCGCCGCAAGGCGGCGTCGCACTCATGGTACTCATCGACGGTCACGTTTGGCTGCTCGCCGGGGCGGTGCTCCCACGAGACGACGCGGTCCTCGTCGAGCGAGACGACCGCCTTGTAGGCCTGGCCGTCGTCCCGATTCCAACAGATGAGCAGGGCCTCCCGCGGTACCCCACGCCCCGACGCGAGCACAGCTTTGGGTGGCTCTTTGAGCTCGATGGCGGCGAAGCGCCACCGGTCATCGAACCCCTTGTCCTCGCGCAGGATGGCCGCCGCCCGCCGGAGCTCGTCCGCGCTCAGCGGATCGAGCGGGTGCTGGACCGTCGCCTGATCCTCTGTACGGCTCGTGGATTGTCCCATCTCAGTTCTCCTCCGAGTCTCGGCTCTCCAACAGATCCTCCTCGCTCGCGAGCACGGCCGTGTCGTGCCTCAAGGTCTCCCCGCGGAAAAACGCCGGCTCTCGAACCTGCCACACGAACATAAGGACGACGCCCAACAGCAGGATGCCCACGCCTATGACGAAGACGGTGCCTATGCCGAAGATGGCCCCGCCCGCCCCGTAGGCCGGGTCCCAGGTATCGACGCACGTCTTGAGGAACACGAGGGCCAGCATGATGCCGCCGAGCCCGGGGAAGAGGCCCTTGAACACGAAGTTTCTGACGTTCGTGAACAACTCGTTGCGGAAGTACCACACGCAAGCGAACGCGGTGAGCCCGTAGTAGAAGCAGATCATCAACCCGAGCGCGTAGATGGTATCAATGAGCGCGTCCTCGCTCACGATCCTCATTATGGTGTAGAAGATGGCTGTCCCTATGCCGGCGAACAGCGTCGAGAACGAGGGTACCTGGTGGCGCGGGTGTACGCGGGCCAGCCGCTCCGGCGCCGCCTTGTAGAAGCCCATCGCGAGCATGGTACGCGTCACCGCGACGAACGTGGCCTGCAAACTGGCCGCCGAACTTATCAGGACGGCGACGAAGAGCAGGATGGCGAGGCTGCCAAGCACGGGCCCGGCGAGCGCGGCGAAAACGTTGTCGGCGGTGGCGGGGTTTCCAAGGCCGACGCCCTGCTTACCGATGCCGGCGAACATCTGGGAGGAGATCGCAACCAGCAAATACGTGCTGACGATCGTGAGGACGGTAAGCAGCGCGGCCCTTCCCGGCGTCTTGTCGCTGTCTGTGGTCTCCTCGTTGACCGTGAGGCAAACGTCCCAGCCCCAGTAGATGAAGATCGAAAGCGAGAGCCCAGCGGTGAAGGCGGCGAAGGAGCCAGCGGCGAAGGGGTTGAGCCACGACAGAGAGAAGCCGATCGCGACTTCTGAAGCGCCGTTGATGGCCTTGACGAAGGCCAATACGACGAACAGAGCCAGGACGACCATCTGAAACCCGACTAGCGCGTACTGCACCGTCTCGGTCGTCGTTATGCCGCGGTAGGAGACCGCCATGGCTATCACGATAAACGCGAGGCAGGTGAGGATGTTTACCACCACGTTGTCGCCGAGCGTCGCTATGTTCTGGCTGCCAAATATCTCCCCGAGCATCAGGTACAAAAACGAGACGGCGACCCCGGCCAGATTGGACAGGACAATGATCATGGCCATCACCGCCCCCCAACCGCCCATCCACCCGATGTGCGGTCCAAACGCCTTAGTCGTCCAGGTGAACGACGTGCCAGCATCCGGGGCTACCTTGTTGAACTCCCTGTAACTGTAGGCCACGAGCAACATCGGGATGAACCCTGCCAGGAAGATCGCCGGCATCTGCAACCCGACCTCGCTCACCGTCGGTCCTAGCGTCGCGGTGAGCGCGTAAGCAGGAGCCACAGACGCAACGCCCAGAACGACGCTGGCGAGGGCGCCCACCGAACCGTGCTTGAGCCCCTTGTCCTCCAGGTCTTCGGATCGCACTTTCGCCACAGCATCGCTGGAACCGGTCGTATCTGCCATCCGTCCTTACACCCTTTCCTTCTCGCTAAGTGTAGGTGCGTTCGCGAGCGCCGGTCAACCCTGCCAGCGACACTCTCCGACCAACCAGCGTAAGGTCGTGCCCCTCCGCCAACCCACCCCAGAAGGAGTCCGGAATCTCGGTCGCACCCTAACCCCCTGACCTCTTCCCGGACCGTTAGCCCCAGAATTGCTCAGCCCATGGCCTTAAACCCTCCCAACCGTTTCCCCACGATTACAGGATAGATATAAGATTAATGTAACAAAACCGTGAGGAGCGCGCAACAGCGCCGGGCGCAAGGCCCCAGCCGTCTATCAAGCAACTTCTCTCTCACACGTGTACAGTAATCGTATAGAAATAGTGGAAAGCGGGTATTGTCGCCATGTGCATCTAGAATCGGCGACACGCCTGCGTGGTTTGCTCTCCGCGCGTCTACTAAGGAGGGTTGATCTCGCGGGGTGCAACGCTTTGGCATAAGAGGGTGAGTCGGGGGCGGGACCGTGGTCTTCCCTCCTACGGATCGAGTACAGGAGGAAGACGTGGAAAGAGATCAGGGCACAGGGTCCGGTTTCGAGTTGCGGGATCTCCCGGACTGGGTCAAGTCGCTGGGGCTGCCGGACGAGGCCGCCTGGGCGATCGACCGCTACTGGAAGCCGGAGTGGGACAGGCTGAAGGACGACCTGCCCTTGCTACCCGTCCATCCCGAGCGCGCCGCGGTGTCCGCTCCAGGGGCGGCGGGACAGGAGATCCTGTTCGAGGCGATCGATGAGCCAGAGCCTGAGGCGAAGTGGCAGGCATCCTTCGAGTTGATGTGGCCCGCCTACCGCGAGTGGTACTTGGGCGAGGGCGACGCCGCCCGTCCCGACCTCGAGACGTGCCGGCAGATGCTGCACCGCTACATGCCGGAACTTTTCCCGACCTACGAGCGGCTCGTCGAACTTGCGGGGGGCGACGAGCTGGCCGCCCGCTGTCTCTCTCTGTACCGCCCGCCCCACATTTTGGTCGGTTGCTCGCAGGGCGCGTGGACACGCGGCGGAACCGACGGGGGGCCTGTGCTCGCCCGCAACTACGACTACCCCGCCTCGCGCATCGAGGGCGTCGTCTACCGTACGCAGTGGGGCAAGCGGCGCGTCATCGGTATGAGGGACTGTCTGTGGGGTCTGCTCGACGGGATAAACGACGCCGGTCTTGCCATTTCACTCACATTCGGGGGCCGTCGCGCGCTCGGCGATGGTTTCAGCGTCCCGCTCGTGGTCCGCTATCTGCTGGAGGTCTGCGACACAGTGGACGAGGCTCGTGAGAAGCTGGCAACGATCCCCATCCACGCTGCCCAGAACCTCACCCTCCTCGATAGTTCCGGCGCTTTCGTCACCGCGTATCTTGGGCCGGACCGGGAGCCGCTATTCATTGACAGGCCCGCCGCGACCAACCACCAGGACCAGGACGAATGGCCCGATTATGCCCGCGCGGTGCGCAGCTTCGAGCGGGAGAGCTGCGTCCTCGGGCTGCTGGACGACGCGAGGACCACGCCCGAAGGATTCGTCGAGGCGTTTCTGGAGCCGCCACTGTACAAGGGCGATAACTCCGGGGGCTTCGCCACCCTATACACGGCTGCGTACTTCCCGGCGGAGGGCCGGGTCGAGTATCGCTGGCCCGACTTTACCCTGGAGCAGTCCTTCGAAGATTTCGAGGAGGGGGCCCACACCGTCGCGATCGGCGCCGCCAGGTCGGGCGACCGGCAATAAGGCCGCCCACAACCGAGCCTTCTGGGGCCTGTCGCCACGCTCGATTTCTCCGAAGCCTGAAGCCAGGCTTTGCATGGGGACCGCCCCCTGCAAGGCGCCCCAAGCGATCTCCTATGGAGTGGCCGGCACGCACAGCACCGGCGTCCCCGAGAACCCCAGGAGTTTGTGGGGGGTGGCGCCGAGAATAGCGCTCCTCAGGGGGCTCTCTCCGTAGGTCCCCACGACTATCAGGCGCGCCCCGCGTTCGCGGGCGACGCCCTCCAGGGCTACAGAAGGCCTTTCGGAGACGAGGACGATCTCGACCTCAACGCCTTCGGCCAGCGCCCTCTCGGCCGCCTTGCTGGTCACCCTCTCCCCGAACTCCTCCAGCACCCGGCGGTGCGCCCCGAACTCATCACCCGTGGATCGGCCGGGTGGGGCGTAGGCGAAGAGGATCACCAACCGCTCATCGAACCGCCTGGCCTGCTCGATGGCCACGTCCAGCGCCGCCCGGGCCGAGGGCGAATCGTCGTAGCCGAGAATAATGTCGCCAGGCATGAGCTAATCCTCCTCCGGCGGGGCGCCCGCCGTTTCCTGCACGCGTGCCCTTCCCTCTGCGATCTCCGGCGGGACCGTCTCAGGGGTGCGCCCGAAGAAGCTGCCGTGGCCGCCCAGGCGCCAGGCGATCTCCAGTATTACCCCGAGCAGTAGGAAACCAACTCCGATGACGAGCGGCACCCCGAGGCCGAGGAAGGAGCCGCCGGAGTACGAAGCGCCGGGATCGGCGAGGTCGACCACGGACCTGAAGAAGAGGTAGGCGAGCAGCAGGGCGCCGAGCACCGGCGCCAGGCCGATAAACACGAAGTTCTTCACGCTCTTGAACAGCTCGTGCCTGTAGTAGATGGCGCAGGCGAACCCGGTGAGGGCGTAGTAGAAGGCGATCATGAGCGACAGGGCGGAGAGCGTGTCGAAGAGGAAGTTCTCCGAGAGGAAGTTGAGCGGCACGTACCAGATGGCGGCCAGGGCCCCGACGACGATGGTGGAGACGTGCGGCGTCAAGAAGCGCGGGTGCGTCTCGCCGAGGTAGGCGGGCATCGCACCGGCCCGCGCCATCGAGAGCACGGTGCGGGAGGCCGGCAGGATGGTGGTCTGGGTCGAGGCCAGGGCCGAGGTCAGGACGGCCAGGACGACCAGCTTGTCCCAGGGCGTGCCGAGGACGCCGGTCGCAAGGGTGCTCAGGATGGCGTCGTCGTCGGCGAACTTCTCCGCCGTCCCTACGCCGCCGAACGCAACCACGGCGGTCGCGGAAGCCAGGTAGGTCACGAGAAGGACGACCGTGCTCGCGACGGCGGCGAGGCCTGGGGCGCTCTCGCTGTTCTCCGTCTCCTCCGTAAGGTTGACCGAGCTCTCCCAGCCCCAGTAGATGAACACACCGATCAGGAGCCCCCCAATAAGGGCGCTGGAGCTATCGACCGCGAAGGGCGAGAACCACGAAAGCTTCGGGACGATCGAGCTTTCCGGGGCCGAACCTCCATAAACCCTCGCCAGGGCCACTACTGCGAAGAGCAGTAGTGCCCCGACCTGGGCGATAATCATGACGTCCTGGACGCGGGCGGAGATCTCGGTGCCTATAACGCAGAGGGCCGTCATAGCGACGATGAGGACGACGGCGAACAGCGTGATCGCCACCTTCGAACTAGCGAGACCGTCGAGACCGAAGAACAGGTAGGTGTAGCGGGCTGCCACGTCGGCCAGAGAGCCAACGACCAGGATGCCGGTCACGCAGATCGCCCAGCCCCCGATCCAGCCCAGGTACGGACCCATCGCCCGCGTTACCCACGAGAACGTCGTGCCGCAGTCCTGGTCGGCGCGGTTCATGTAGTAGAACGCGGTGGCCACGAAGAACATCGGCACAAACGAGGCCAGCAAGACGGCCGGCGCCTGCACTCCGACCGTCACCACGACGAGTCCTATGACGGCGGCCAGTGAGTATGCCGGCGCCGTCGAGGCTATCCCTATGATCAGGGCGTCCCTGAACCCTATGGCATTTTCCTTTAGGCCGTGCTCCGAGACCTCCGGAGATCTGGCATCCCTGTTTTCGCCTGTGCCTTGCACCCCTACTCCTTTCCCCCCGGGGCTCCGATCCCCAGGCGTGTCGCCCCTAAAAAGGCTTCGTCTCCCAATCCCCCACGGACGTGAGTCTATTCAAAAAGCTCGCCTTGTGCCTCCTCGAATACGGCAGTGTGGCTGTCCACCTGCGCCTCTGTGGTCGTTGGGGCCATGAGGGCCATGTTGTGGAAAGGCGTTATGAGCACCCCGCGATTGAGCGCGTACAGGTGAAGCAGCGTCTCCAGCTCGTCGTCGTGCGAGGCGGCCGCCTCCGCGCCGTTTCGCGGTGGGCGGGGAGAGAAACCGTATTCGACGCGGCAGCCCAGGCGGACCACGTTCCAGGGTGCCCGCACCTCCTCTATGGCATCTCGCACACCCCGCTCGAAGCGCTCAGCCATCGGTACCGTATGCCGGTACGCTTCTTCTGTCAGCACCTCGGTCAGGGCCGTGCGCATCGCCGCCACGGAGAGCGCGTTGCCGGCGAGCGTCCCGCCGACGCCGCCGACGTCAACGTAATCCGCGTCCTCCTGCGCGAGGGCCCTCTCCGCGACCTCGTGGGTGACGCCAAAGGCCCCGGCCGGCACGCCCCCGCCGATGGTCTTGCCGACGGTTAGGATGTCCGGGTCGAGCCCGTGCTCGCGCGTGTAGCCACCATAGCCGGTGGAGATGGTGTGGGTCTCGTCGATGATCAGGAGGGTACCGTGGCGACGCGTGAGATCCCTCAGCGCGTCGTGCAGGCCCGGTTCGGGTAGTACGATACCGATGTTGGTCATGGCCGGCTCGGCCAGCACGCACGCCACGTCCTCGTGGCCGAGGGCTTCCTCTAGCGCCGCGACGTCGTTGAACTCGACGACCCGCGTCGTGCGTTCGAGCTCCACGGGCGGGCCGACGTTGCCGGGGCGGGAGACGACGCGGCCTTCGCGCAGGACGGCGAAGGTCTCGTCCACGGTGCCGTGGTAGCACCAGTTGAAGATCAAGATGCGGGGACGACCGGTGATCTGGCGCGCCATCCGGATGGCGAACCGGTTCGCGTCGGTGGCGCTCAGGGTTACCTGCCACAGCGGCAGCCCGAAACGTTCCGCCAGGGCTTCGCCCACGTCGGGGGCGTCGGGCGACGGCATCATGGTCGTGATGGCGCGGGCCGCTTGCTCCGCCGCCGCCTCGGCCACGGCAGGCGGCGCGTGGCCCGTCATGGCGCCGGTGTCGCCGAGGCAGAAGTCGGCGTACTCGTTGCCGTCCACGTCCACGACCGTCGAGCCCGCCGCCTGTTCGGCGAACACCGGAAACCCGCCGGCCCACTTCATCATCCAGCTCATCGGCACGCCGCCGAACAGGGAGTTGCCGGCCCGCTCGTAGAGCTCGCGGGACCTTGGTGTGAGCGGGCGAACGTCTCTTGTTCGCGTTCGGCCAGCGCGAGGATACGTTCGCGCGGCGGGTCGCTTTCGGGTGTGACGGTCTCGGCCATAGTCGCTAGGAGTTCTCCCTCCTCATCAGAATGCGGCTGCCCGCCGAAGATCAGGATATCGTCGCCACGCAGAACCACCGTCGAGAGCGCGTTGATGACCGGGCTGACGCCGAACTTGATCATGGAGTAGATCTTCAGCGGCAGCGTGCTCGACCCACGCCCGAGACGAAGAACGTTATCACGAAGTCGTCGAAGGAGAGCGTGAACGCCAGGAGGGCTCCCGCCATGACGCCGGGCAGGATCAGCGGCAACGTTACCCGCATAAAAGTATTCACCGGGTTGGCCCCGAGGTCCTGGGCGGCTTCCTCCAGGGATTCGTCCATCCCCGCGAGGCGCGCCCGCACCACTATCGTAACGAACGAGATGGTAAACGCCACGTGCGCGATAACGATGGTCGCGATACCGAGCTCGATGCCGAGCGGGATCAGGGTGGCGACGAAGAAGACGAGGAGGCTGACCCCGACCACGATCTCAGGCATCACCGTGGCCGCGTAGATCGTGGTGTCGGCCGCCAGCTTGCCCCTGAAGTCGTGCCGGGTGAGCGCCAGCGCCGTAAGAGTCCCGATTACGGTGGCGATAAGCGTCGCCGTAACCCCGACCTTCATGGAGTTGAAGAAAGCCAGGTGGATGGACTCGTCCCGCAGCAGCGCAGACGTACCATTCGGTCGAGAAGCCGGTCCAGGTCTGCGTGCTCTTGGTGGAGTTGAACGAGAACAACATCAGGACCAGGATCGGGGCGTACAGAAAAGCGTAGATCAGGACGGAGAACAGGAACAGCGCCCGGTCAGGGAGCTTGCTCATGCCCTTGTAGACGGGGCCCTGCGCGCTCACACCCCCTCCAGCTTGTCCGTGCCCACGCGCCGCACGTAGAACAGGATCGCCGCGAGCAGCAACACGGCGAGCATCACGGAGAGCGCGCTCCCGAAGGCCCAGTCGCGGGCCGAGCCGAACTGGCTCTGTATCAGGCTGCCCGTCATCACCGTCCTCGACCCGCCGAGCAACTGCGGGATGACGAACTCCCCGGCCGAAGGTATGAAGACCAGGATGGAGCCAGCGATCACGCCAGGCATGCTAAGCGGGAACGTGACCCGCCAGAAGGTGTGCCACCGGCTCGCCCCGAGGTCCTTTGCCGCCTCTTTCAGGCGGGTGTCGAACTTCTCCAGCGAGGCGTAGAGGGGCAGGATCATGAACGGCAGGTACGAGTAGACCATCCCCATCAGGACCGCCTGCGACGTGAAGATCAGCGTGGCGGGCTCGTCGATGATCCCGAGGAACTGCAGGGTCTTGTTGGCTATTCCGTTGCCGCTCAGGATCACGACCCAGGAGTAAGCCCGGATCAGGAGGCTCGTCCAGAACGGGACCATGACCAGCAGGATGAGCACGTTGCGCCACCTGCGCCCCTTGAATACGATGAAGTACGCCAGCGGATACCCGAGCGCGAAGCAGAGCACGGTGGTGATCGCCGCTATAACGAAGGTGCGGACGATGATCTCCAGGTACAGCGGGTCGAAGACCTTGAGGTAGTTTCCCGGGTTGAAGCCGAGCGTTATGCCGCCGTAGATACCGCTGTCGCCGAACGAGTACGTCAGGATCAGGAGCAGCGGGATCAGGAAGAAGAGACCGAGCCAGATGGTGACCGGGGTGAGCAACCCCGCCAGCCTGAGGTTCCAGCCGCGACCTTTTCCTCCCACGCTAGGCGCTCCTTATCTCGGTGAAGATGCGCTCGTACTCGCGGGTCTTCGCCCCGACGTCCTCAATGACCTCGAGCCTCTCGAAGATCTCCGGCGTCAGGATGTAGCCAGGAAGGTTCTTGAGCGCCGGGTCTATCTTGGGCAGCGCGGCCTGGTTGGGCGTGTTGTAGTAGGTGTAGTTGGAGAGGGCGGCCCCGGCGTCCACGCTCAGGATGTAGTCTATGAACTTGTGGGCGTTGTCAGGGTGCGGCGCGCCGTTCGGGATGCACATGTTGTCCGTCCAGCGTGTCGCCTGCGGCCGGGGGATGATGTAGTCGAGGTCCTCGTTTCCGGCGAGGGCGAGGAAGGCGTCGCCGGAGTAGACGTGGCCCAGCAGGATGTCGCCGTTCTAGCACCAGCGGCCGGACTCTCGGTGGAGATGAAGTACCCGAGCAGGAGTGGCTGCTGCTTCTTCAGATCCGACTCGGCCTCGGCGAGCTGGGCGTCGTCCTTGGTGTTTACCGAGTAGCCCAGCTTGTACAGCGCGGCCCCGAGGGTCTCCCTGCTGTCGGCGAGCATGGCGATCTTGCCCTCGAATTGCGGGTCCCACATCGGGTCCCAGGTGTCGTCCAGTTTTCCGGTCTCCTTCTTGTTGTACAGGATGCCGGTCGTGCCCCACTGGTAGGGGAGGCTGTACTCGTTGTTCGGGTCGTAGGAAAGGCCCATAAAGTCCTCGCCCACGTTCTTGGTGTTCGGGATCTTGGACATATCCAGCTTCTGGATGACGTCGGATTTGATCATGACCGTGACCATGTAGTCGCTGGGCACGATCACGTCGTAGCCGGTGGCGCCGGCCTGGAGCTTGCCGAGAAGGTCCTCGTTGGAGCCGTAGAAGTCCTGGGTTACCTGTATGCCGGTCTCTTTCTCGAAGTTCGGGATGGTGCTCTTGGCGACGTAATCCGACCAGTTGTAGAGGGCCAGCTCTTTTTCCTCCGGCCCGCCTCCGCTTCCACCGCCGCCGCCCGTCGCGCTCGTGTTCGGCTGGCAGGAAAGGATAGAGAGCGTCGAGCCGGCAACACCGGCGGCGCCCAGGGTCTTCAGGAACCTGCCCCGACTGATCCTCGCGTCTCTTCTCTGCACCTCTAACCTCCCAGTACCAGACAGTTGTTCGCGTCCCATGTCACTTGCACCTCGTCACCCACAGTAGGACCTGCAGTGTCGTGGGTGTTCTGCTGGTAGACCACCAGCTTCTCGCCGCCTGGCAACGCGGTTATGTACTGCGTGCTGATCCCGAGGTAGACGATCTGCTGCACCTCGACGCCGCACACGTTGTCGCCGGAGTTCCCGAACCGGACCTTCTCGGGCCTGACGGTGACGTATACCTCGGAGTTCACCTCGACGGCTTCCTGCCCCTTGGCCTCGATCTTCGCCCCGTCCGAGGTCCGAAGCGTCACCCTGTCCCCTTCCACCGACTCGACCCTGCCCGAGAACATGTTGGTCTGGCCGATAAAGCTGGCGACGAAGCGGTCGTGCGGGAACTCGTACAGGGTGGTAGGGTCGGCGACCTGTCGCACCACGCCGCCGTTCATCACCGCGATCCGGTCGCTCATCGTGAGCGCCTCTTCCTGATCGTGCGTGACGTAGACGAAGGTGATCCCAACCTCGTGCTGCAAGGTCCTGAGCTCGAGCTGCAACTCTTTCCTGAGCTTGAGGTCCAGGGCCCCCAACGGCTCGTCCAGGAGCAACACCTTCGGGCGGTTGACGAGCGCCCTCGCGAGCGCGACTCTCTGCTGCTGCCCGCCGCTGAGCATGTTGGGCTGACGTTTCTCGAAGCCGGAGAGCTGCACCATCTCGCAGGCTTCGGTGACCCGCTGGCGGATCTCGTCCTTCTGGACCCCGGCTCGCCTCAGGCCGAAGGCCACGTTGTCGAAGACGTTCAAGTGGGGGAAGATCGCGTACGACTGGAACACGGTGTTGACGGGACGCCGGTAAGGCGGGACACCCCGCACCGGTTCTCCTGCGACGGAGATGCCGCCCTCGGTAGGCTCTTCGAAGCCGGCGATCATACGCAGCGTCGTGGTCTTGCCGCAGCCGCTCGGGCCCAGGAGCGAGAAGAACTCGCCCTCGTAGATGTCGAGCGAGAGGTCATCGACCGCGACGAACTCTCCAAAGCGCTTGGTGACCCCGGCCAACTCCACGGCTACGCCCGGGCCCGCATCCCGCGCCTCCTGCGGGTGCTCCGTCGTTTTGTCCTGCAACCCCTTACCTCCTGTGCGTGTGGCCTCGTGTAAGCATTCCCTGAGTGGGCTCTTCCGCTCCGGAGAGTCGCGAGAGCACTTCCCGCGCCGCCCGCTCGCCGGCCTCAACGGCCCCGTCCATGTACCCGCTCCATTCGGAGGAGGTCTCCGCCCCGGCCCAGTGGATGCATCCTACCGGTTCCTGCAGCGCGGGACCGTGGTCCAGGAGCATCCCGGGCGCGGGCAGTCCTGCGTAGCCCCCGCGCGAGTAGACCTCAGCCCCCCAGTCGGTCTCCGCGTAGCCAACGGGGGCGAGTGCCCGCTCCCCGAAGTAGCGGGAGAAGCATTCCAGTACGGCCTTTTCGCGCTCTGCAGCCGTTTTGACGTCCCCACTCGCGGGCGTCGGAGCCAAGGATAAAGCCGGTCAGGACGCCAGCGTCGTTGTCGGGGGACGAGTTGTCGCAGGTGATCTTGCACGGTCCCGCGTCGCTCTCGGCCCGGCCGTTCAGTCCGGCCTCGCGCCAGAACGGTGCGTCGTAGACGGCGTGGCACTTGATCACGGCCCCCATCGGCATCCGTTGTGAAAGCCCGTCATGCATCGGCGGCAACGCGGGGAAATACTCTATTCGCCCGCGCAAAGCCGGCGGCACCGTGACGACCACGGCCCCCGCGCGAACGGAGGCGCGGGCCGACTCCACGGTAACCGAGCCTCCCTCCTGGACGATGCGCCGTACCGGGGAGTCGAGAACCACGCGGTCCTCCAGCTCCCCGGCCAGGCGGACCGAGACCTCGTGTGCGCCGCCGACGAACCTGTACTCCTCCGCTGAGGCTTCTATCTCGAACAGCCCCCCGTAGCTTCCGGAGGAGGCGATGTCCGCTAGCACGCCGAGAAGCGAGACGTCACGCGGCTCGCAGGCGTACAGGGACTCCACCGCGAGATCGAAGTAGAACCTCGCGCCCTCGCCCCGCGCTTGCCCGAGCTTCCACGACTCGAGCGTCTGTCCGTCCCACTCCGCGGCCCTCTGTGCCGTCCAGGGCGCCTCGGCGGGTACATCCCGCGCGAGCTCACCCAGGGCACCAAAAGCGTCCTCTACCTCCTGGAGCGAAGCGGCGTCAGCGAAGGGGATCTCACCGTCCTCCTCGTATTCCGAGCGGCGTTCGCCTTCGCAGAACACGGTGCGTCCGGGAACGTGCGTCGAGAAAGTCTCGACACCGACGTCGTGGGCGAGATCTAGTATGCGTTGCTGGGCCGGTCCGATCCACTGCCCGCCAAGCTCGACGGGAACCCCGCCAGCGTTCCCTGACATCGTCCGGCCACCGACCCTACTCTGGGCTTCGATCACCATGACCGAAACACCGGCGGCGTGGAGCTTTCTGGCTGCCGTGAGGCCGGCCAGTCCAGCGCCTACGACCACCGCGTCGACCGCGGTATCTCCTGGCGCCGGGCCGCCCTTCATCCCTTCAGTGACTTCCGAGGCGCTCGGCCAGGGTCTTGCCGGTCGGCGGCTCCCCGGTTTGTTCGGCGTGGTCGTCGACCTTCATCAGGCCTCGCTGCACATACCTGGCGCCCAGCCATCGTAGTGGCTCCGGTTCCCAGGAACGCGTCCCGTGGTTGACGGTCGGCAGGTGGGTCACGGCGGTGTCCCGGCCGAGGATCAAGTCCGCCAGCGTCTGGCCAGAGAGGTTCGCGGTCGCAACTCCCTGCCCCGTGTAGCCGCGCGCGGTCGCGACCCCTTCCGCCGGGTCGTAGGACATCGTCGGCATCCAATTTCGGGGCATGGCCAGCGGCCCCCCCCAGGCGTGGGTGAAACGTGCGTTCTCGAGGACAGGGAACCACTCCCTCGCCGTGGTGCGCAGCACCTCGTGCGTGGCATCGTGGCGGTCGTACTCGTCCTTTATGCTCGACCCGTAGTGGTAGGGTGCCCCGCGGCCACCGAAGAGTATGCGCCCGTCGGCGGTGCGGGAGAGGTAGTCTACGGTGTAGCGGTTCGACGCCACGCACTCGCGGCCGTCCCAGCCGATATGGGCCCACTGCTCTTCAGAGAGTGGCTCGGTCAGAACAATAAGCGAGTAGACGGGCAGCACCTCCCGGCGCAGCTTGGGCAGCCGTGCCAGGTAAGCCTCTCCGGCGAGCACGATCGCACGCGCGCTTACTTCGCCCGATTCCGTCACGAGTCGCGGGTTGGCGCCGGTCTCGAAGTCGGTGACGGTTGTCCGTTCGAAGATCTCACCGCCCAGACGCTCGACGGCCCGGGCGAGCCCGCGCGCGAGCCGGGCGGGGTGGATGGTCGCACAGTGCGGATTGTACAGTGCCCCTTCCGCGCCGGTGATCCTGACGCGTTCGGCGGTCTCATCCGCGTCGAGCAACCGGAGGTCTTCCTCGAGCCCTAGCGCCTGAGCGGACCGGTAGGCCTCCTCGTTGATAGGTACCTGGGCCGACCCGCGGGCGACCCTGAGTTGCCCGCCACGGAAATACTGGGCGTCTATACCCTCGGCCTCGGCGACCTTGCCTATCTCGTCGACCGCGCCCCGCATCTCCAGCAGAAGATCCCTCGTGGACTCCTTGCCGAAGCGCCGCGCAAGCTCGGCCGGGCTTACGGGAAACGCGGAGTTGCACCATGCGCCGTTGCGGCCCGAAGCCCCGAAGCCGGCGACCTCCGATTCGAGGACCACAACCCGTAGAGAAGGTTCCCGCCGCAGCAGGTAGTAGGCCGTCCACAGACCCGTGAAGCCCGCGCCCAGTATGGCCACGTCCGCCTCGGTTGGACCGGGCAATGACGGCCGCGGCGTCAGGTCTTCCCCCGCCGTCTCCAGCCAGAAGCTGTAGGAACGGTAGTCTTTGTCCTCGGGGCGGGCGCCCGTGGAGGCGCCCAGGGAGCTGGTCAAAGTCTCTCCCTCTAGTCCTTGTAGCCGAGCTGTTTCTCGAGTTCTGTGAGGGCGCCGTCGGTGATCTCCGCTATGCGGCTCAGAACTTCCCTGTCCGAGACTAGCGCGGGAGAGAACTGGATCACCGGGTCGTCCTTGTCGTCGAAGCGGCAGATGAGACCACCTTCGAGGAGCTTCCTGGAAACCACGCCCTTGAAGTACTTCTGGTACTCGTCGTCAGAGAGCGGCGTACCATCGGCCCTCTCCGGGTTGACTTCCACGGCCCAGAAAAAACCCATCCCCCGTACTTCCTTGACGATGGGATGCTCAGATGCCATCCTCCTTAGCTCATCCCCAAAGTGCCCCTCCAGCTCGTGCACGTTGCCTAGCAGGTTCTCTCGCTCGATGATCGAGATGTTCTCCAAAGCAACAGCACTCGAGACCGGGTGCCCCCCAAACGTGGAGCCGTGCATGAACATGGACGCCTTCTCCTTGAGGGTGTTGGCTATCGTGTCGTTGACGACGACGCCTCCCATCGGGAGGTAGCCGCTGGTTACGCCCTTGGCGAAGCTAGTCATGTCGGGGAGGACGTCGAAGCGCTCGATACCGAACCATTCACCGAGACGGCCGAAGGCGCAGATTACAGCGTCTGAGACGAGGAGCACGCCGTGTTTGTCGCAGATCTCTCGCACCCGTCTCCAGTAGTCGGGAGGGGGAACGAGGCAGCCTCCGGCGTTCTGAACGGGTTCAAGGATGACCGCGGCGACGAGGTCTGGGCCCTCGGCCTCGATCATCTGCTCTATCGCATCCGCCGCACCTTCAGGGTCCTGCTGGGTGTTCTTGACGTGGAAGAAGCCCGATGGCAGCGGCTCGAAAGGTGCCTTGAAACCAGGCAGGCCCGTTACAGAAAGGGCGCCCATCGTGGTTCCGTGGTAGGCCACGTCCCTGGAGATGATCTTGTACCGCCCCGGCTCGCCATTGGTCTTGTGGTACTGCCTGGCGAGCTTGATGACGGTCTCTACAGCCTCCGAGCCCGAGGAGACGAAGAAGGTGCTGTTCAAATCCCCCGGTGCGATCTCGGCGATCTTGGCCGCAAGCTCCAAACTCCTCGGGTGCTGAAAGCTCCAGTTGGGGAAGAAGCCAAGCTCCTTCATCTGCTTGTGGGCCGCGTCAGCAAGCTCCACCCTGCCGTGCCCGACCTGTGTCGTAAAGAGCCCCGCGAGCCCATCTATATAGGTGTTGCCTTTGTCGTCGGTGACATAGCTTCCCTCGCCAGAGACGATGACCGGCAGCTTCGACCAATCCTCGGCGTACGGCGTGAAGTGGAGCATCAGGTTCTCTACGCCAGCGAGCGGCTTGCTGTTCCCATGCTCACCAAGACCTCTCATCACGTCCATGTAAAACCTCCTCACCGCGGAGCCCAAAGCCCCTCACTTTGCACGAATACTACACAGTTACTGTAATGTATTCAAGAGCGCTGGGGTCTGGACGGCCAGTCTGCAGCGAACGCGAAGATCATTCATTTGTACCATGCGGCGCAAGCCGTCTGATGCTACCCTCATCCTAGTCGATCTGGCAACGCCTATGACTAAAGCGCACACAAAGGTTGCGAACACCCCGGGTAGAGTCGCCCGCCGGTTTGGGGACGACTCGGCGGCTGCGCTGGGATCGGAGGACGCGTCCAGGGGCAGGCTGCCGCTTATGCTCACGAGCTTCGTGGGGAGGGAGCACGAGACCTCCGAGGTCGAAGCGGCCTTGGCGGAGGCCAGGCTGGTAACCCTCACGGGGCCGGGCGGGAGTGGAAAGACGCGGTTGGCGCTAAGCGTGGCCACGAGCTCGGGGGAACCGGCCAACCTGGAAGACGGAGCGTGGTGGGTGGGTCTGTCGTCGCTCTCCGACCCTGACCTTGTCCCTGGGACGGTTGCCTCCGCTCTAGGTGTGCGCGAGACGCCGGATCGTACGCCAACCGAGGCGCTCTCCGACCATCTCCGATCAACGAGGGCACTGCTGATCCTGGACAACTGCGAGCACCTCGTCTGGGCTTGCGCCGAACTGGTCGACGTCCTGCTCAAGGGCTGTCCCGGGCTCAAGATACTAGCGACGAGCCGAGAACCTCTTGGCGTCACGGGAGAAGTCTCGTGGCCGGTGCCTCCGCTATCCCTGCCCGACACGGAGAGGGAGTGGGACGCGGACGACCTGCTCCGCTTTGGGGCGACGCGTCTCTTCGTCGAGCGAGCTCAAGCCGCCGCTCCGGGATTCGACTTGACGGAAGAGAACATGGTGGCAGTGACGCGGCTGTGCACGGGGCTCGACGGAATGCCGTTGGCCATAGAACTCGCCGCCGCGAGGACGAGGACGCTCTCGCCGGGCCAGATCCTCGGGAGGCTCGACGACCGCTTCAGGATTTTGAGGGGTGGCAGGATGATCCCTCCGCGCCACAAAACGCTAGGGACTACCATCGACTGGAGCCATGATCTCCTCTCCGAAGAAGAGAGGGCCTTATTCCGCAGGCTCTCGGTCTTCTCGGGCGGATGGTCCCTTCCGGCGGCCGAAGAGATCTGCTCCGGGGACGGGATCGAGCGGGACGAGGTCCTGGAGTTGCTCTCGCACCTGGTGGATAAATCCCTGGTTACGGTGTCGCATGGCACGGCTCCGGACGATGGGGCTCGGTACCGGATGCTAGAGACGGTCCGGCAGTACGCTTCGGAGAGGCTGCAGAGTTCCGGGGAGGCCAGAAGCGTAGGTGGTCGTCACGCGGACTACTTCTGCTCTCTTGCCGAGCGGGCGGAGCCGGCGATGGCGGGCCCGGACCAGGCGGCCTGGCTCGAGGTGCTGGAAGTAGAGCACGACAACCTCAGGTCTGCCCTGGGCTGGCTGGAGAGGGAGGGCGAAGCGGAGCGGGGCCTGAATCTCGCGGCGGCATTATTGCGTTTCTGGTGGTTCAGGGGACATCTGATCGAGGGAAGGGCTCACCTGGAGAGGCTGCTCGAATCGCGCGCAAGGGTCGGGGATGCGGTTCGCGCCAAAGCGCTCTACGCCCTGGCGGTCCTGATCTACCGCCAAGCCGACTACGCCGAGGGCGACTGGGAGGTGGCGCGTTCCCTGCTGGAGGAGAGCCTAAAGATCTTCCGTAACCTCGGGGACGAAAGGCGCACGGTCGCCGTCCTCCAGGACCTCGGGAAGGTCAACACCGAGTCCGGCGGGTGGGAGGAGGCGCGCTCCTTACTGAATGAAAGCCTGCAAATAGGACGCCGATCGGAAGACGAGGCCGGCGTCGCCCTCTCCCGCTTCTATTTGGGGCTACTGCATCTCGTTAAGGACGACTTTGCGCCGGCACGAGCCCGTTTTGGGGAGAGCCTGGCCACCTTCCGGCGGTTGGACGACAAGTTCTGGATAGACGCCTGCCTGGTCCACCTGGGGTACGTCGAATGCGAGGAGGGGCACCACGAAGCCGCCCGTTCGCGCTTCTCAGAGATGGACGAGGTGCTGCCCCTCCTGCAGTTCCCCTGGGGCGCCACCTACACGCTCGAAGGATTCGCCAGGCTGGCCGCCGCGGAGGAGAGGCCGGATCTCGCCCTCAGGCTGGCGGGCGCGACGGAAGCGCTGCGTCGTACCTTCGGGGTGTCCATCGGGCCCCTACGGCAAGCCGGTTTCGCGCGTGCACTGGCGCCCGCGCGGAGCGCCCTGGGTGAGGAAGCGGGCAACAAGGTCTTCATGGCCGGCGCGGCAATGACGCTCGAGGAGGCCATCGCGCTCGCCCTCGAAAAGCCCGCGTCGAGACCAAAACTGTCGGTCGGGGGAATCCTTACAGCCCGCGAGGCCGAGGTAATTTCGCTCGTCGCCGAGGGCCTCTCCGACGCTCAGGTGGCCGAGAAACTCTACGTGAGCCCCCGCACCGTCGGCGGACACTTGAGGGGCGCTTACCGCAAGCTCGGGGTCAAGAATAGGACGGCGGCCATCAAGCGCGCCGGCGAACTCGATCTGATCTAGCCCTTCCAGCTACCCCTTCTGGCAGCAAACGATCCCTACCGCGCAATTTTGCGTGCTTTGCACGTCTCTTTGGGCACGGGTAATTCTGCCGATGCTTCCTGCCTCCGATCGGGATAACGTCGTCTACGCGATCGAATAGCCCGAAAAGGAGGTAGCACATGACACGCATCGAGAATACCTACGATGTGGCTGTGGTAGGGGCGAGCATCGCCGGCTGCACGGCGGCGACGTTGCTCGCGCGGGAGGGGGCGAGCGTCGCCCTGATCGAACGCCACTCCGACCCCAACGCCTACAAGGCGCTCTGCACCCACTTCATCCAGCCGAGTGCCGTGCCGACCATGGAGAGGCTCGGCCTCAAACCCCTCGTCGAGGAGGCCGGGGCCGTGCCCAACGAGATAGACATATGGACGCGGTGGGGTTGGATCCGCAACCCCGAGGGTATAGCCCACGGCTACAACATACGCCGCGAGGTCCTCGACCCGATGCTCCGTCGCCTCGCCATACAAACTCCCGGCGTGGACTTCATGCCCGGCCAGAGCGCCAAGCGGCTGCTGAGGGATGGTGCGGGGCTGACCTCGGGCGTCGCCGTCAGGGACCGGGCCGGACGAGAGCAAGAAATCTCCGCCCGACTCGTCGTGGCGGCCGACGGCCGCGACTCGAAGATGGCGGGCCTCGCCGGCGCAGAGCCCGAGACCAAACCCAACAACCGCCTGTTCTACTTCGCCCACTACCGCAACCTGCGCCTTGCCTCCAGCAAGAAGAGCCAATTGTGGCTGCTGGAGCCCGACGTCGCCTACACCTTCCCCAACGACGACGGCATAACCATCCTGACCTGCATGCCGGCCAGGGAGAAGCTGCCCGCCTTCAAAGAAGACCTCGAAGGCAGCTTCGTTGGCTTCTTCGACGACCTGCCGGAAGGGCCGGATCTCGCGGGAGCGGAGCGCGTCTCCAAGATCATGGGCGCCACCAACCTCCAAAACCGCTCGCGCCCGGCGTCGGTAGACGGCCTTGCCCTCGTCGGCGACGCCGCCCTCTGGTCGGATCCCCTGTGGGGCATCGGCTGCGGCTGGGCATTCCAGTCCGCAGAATGGCTAGCCGATGAGATGGCCCCAGCGCTGGCCAACGGCATCACGCGCGACCTCGACCTGGCGCTCGCGCGCTATCGCGAGAAGCACCGCAAGAGACTATCGGGCCATCACAAGATCATCTCGGACTTCTCCGCCGCTGCCTCGTACAATCCCATCGAGCGGCTGATGTTCTCGGCGGCGGCGAGAGACGAGAGGACCGCGAAACACTTCCACGCTTTTGGTTCCCGCCGCGTAGGGGTGCGAGAGTTCCTCGCTCCCAGGGCAATCACGCACGCCCTCTTGGTCAACGCGCGCCACGCTAAGAGACGCGTCAAGGGGCGGCGTGCCGAGCGATCCGACGAAGCACTCGCTGGCCGCAGCGGGTAGGCTAAAGGAGTTGTTGTCGGTACGAGACGACGAAAACAGGGAGAGGAGAAGAAGCGATGAATAACGAACCACCCGGGGCGCAGCCCCCTGCCTACCTGATGGGACGCAGCGAGGCCGAAACCCGGCGCCTGCTATCGCAGAGCCGGCTCTACGGGCCCTTTACCCGACACTTGCTCGAGGATGCCGGCATCGAAGAAGGTATGAAGGTCCTCGATGTGGGAAGCGGGGCCGGAGACGTGGCCCTACTCACCGCCGGTCTCGTCGGTCCGACGGGGAGCGTGGTAGGGGTGGATCAGGACCCCGAGATCCTCAAGACCGCCTCCGCCCGCGCCGAAGCGTCAAGCCTCACCAACGTCTCCTTCTATGCCGGTGACTTCCGCGAGGGCATCCCCGGCGATGGTTTCGACGCCGTGGTAGGCAGGCTCGTCATGCTCTACGTCCCAGATCCAGCCGCCGCGTTGCGAGGCCTCGTCGAGCATCTCGAGCTCGGTGGAATCGTAGCTTTTGGGGAGTTTAACTTCCTCCCCGACTCCTCCGTCTCCCATCCTCCTGCACCATCGCACAAGCAAATGTGGGGCTGGATGCAGGGCGTGGTGCGTGGCGCGGGACTCGATCCCGCGACAGGCTATAACCTTCGAAAGACCTTCCTGGACGCGGGACTGCCCGAGCCGGAGATGAACGTCTGTTCCCCCGTTGGCGGGGGTCCAGATTTTCTCGGCTACGACTACGGCGCCGAGTCCCTAAGGAGCATGCTGCCCCTCATTCTGAAGCTTGGCATCGCCACAGAAGAGGAGGTCGAGATTGACACCCTGGCCCAGAGGCTTCGCGCCGAGACCGTGGCCTCGGGCGGCATAGTCAAGACCCCCGAGCTTGTGGGCGCGTGGACGCGCAAAGCGTAACGCCGATCGCACGAAAGAGGGCCGGGGTCCTGGACCCCGGCCCTCTTTCTCACGCTCGATGAGTTTCTGTTACGAAGCCCTGAGCTTGCTGTCGAAACGCTCGATCAGGCTCTGGCGATTCTTGTGGGCCTTCTCGTAGCTCCTGAGGTGCCGGATCTGCTCGGCGCTCAGGCCGTCGACCCGCCCGGAGATCTCATCGACGTTCTTCTCGTCGTAACTGGCGATAGGAAACGTCGCTGTCGCAACGGTGGCCTCCACGTTCCTGACGCTCCGCTCGACGAGGCGCATGCCCTGCCTCTGGAAGGGGAGCATCATGTCGTTCGCCATACCCGCGAACGGGAAGCGCCCCATGGGAACGTTGCCCCACTGCCCGAAGAACGACCGGTAAACGTCTGCCTGCTCCTCAGCTTTGCCGAAAAGCTGCTGCGTCATCTCTTGGGTTAGCTCGGTCTGCTTGCGCAGGCCATCTATCCAGGTCTCGACGGCACGGCGCGCGACCTGCGTGTTTAGCTCCTGCGCCTTTACGGTGTAGTCCGTGAAAATCCTGGCCGAGTCCTGGGAAGTCCTGGCCACGGTCTGCGCGGTCTCGCCCATCTTGTCGAAAGTTCTAGTATCGTGCGTCACAGCAGTTCCTCCATATCCAAGCTTTCTCTACCCTACTGCACGTATGTGTACCCAGCACATATAGGATCTAAACATCCGGGAGTCAGGCTACAGGCATCAGGGTTCGCGTCGGCGGTTCCGTATGCGCGGGAACGACGAGAGTAGGGGCGAGAGGCGTTTGTTTAGGCTTTAAAGCCGGGTCGCACACCGAGTGAGCCGTGAGGTTTTGGGGCATCATCTCCAGTAGCAACGGGCGTACCCGGTCTTTTCCTGAAACCTGTTACCTGAAGCCCTCGTTCTACGAGGGTACGGTCCTGCCGAAAACCGCTCTATTGGGAGGATCCGTCGAATGCCTCCTGGAAGAAGTTGGCGAGGCGCGGGTAGAGGATCTTGAGGTTCTTCGGGCGGGCGATGCCGTGACCCTCGTCATCGAAGGTTAGTAGTTCGTAGGGGATGTTCTCGCGTTGCAGGGCTTTTGTAACGACGCGGACGTTGTCGGGGGTGACGTTAGGGTCCATCATGCCCTGGACGATAAGGAGTTTGCCTTTGATGTTGGGTACGGCCTGGATCGGGGACCGCTCGTGGTATCGGTGCGGTACCTCTTCGGGGGAGCCACCCATCATCTCTTCGCTGTAGGGCCTGAGGTCTGGGCGGGTGGCCTGGTAGTCGACCACGAGGTCGGTCATGCCGCAGATAGGGGCGGAGGCCGCGACTATCTCGGGGGCGAAGTGTGTGATCGCCCACCACGCCGAGTACCCGCCGTATGAAGTGCCCGTGACGCCGACGCGGCCTGGTTTCGCGATTCCGGCCTCTATCAGGGCCTCGATGCCGCACCTTATATCTTCCTGCTCCCTGCCGCCCCAGCCGTCTTCCTTGATGGACTCCTGGAACGGTAGCCCGAAGCCGGTGCTGCCCCTGTAGTTCGGCGCCAGCACGTCGAAGCCGCGCGAGAGGAGGTATTGGATCTCGGCGTTGAACCGGTCTTCGGCGTGGCTGGTCGGGCCGCCGTGGATCAAGACTACAGTTCCAAAACTCTGGCCTGCAGCCCTGTATAGCCAACCCCGCACCTCCAATCCGTCGACGGAGCGCCAGCGGAAAGCTTCGGCAGCGACGAGCCACTCCGCGCTCGGGTGCGTCCTCTCCGCCAGATCCGTGAGGCTCACTGGTTCGGCGCCATCTTCGTTGCTGCGCACGACGTCGACGGGGTGACGGGCGTCGTAGTAGGTGCAGACCCATTGACCGTCGCCCATCGGGGCCAGCGGCATGAGGTTGACGCTGGAGCGTGCCAGGGGTGTCTCGGTGCCGTTCTCCACGTCGAGCAGCGAGGCCTTTACCCTGGCCTGCTCGACCCCGACCACGACTACCGGCCCGCCGTTCGGCGGCACGAAGGCGTCTTCGATGTTGCGGGTGGGGTCGTCAACGAGCCAGCGCACGCTTTCGTCATCTGGGCTCCACAGGCCCAGCTTGCGGTAGGATTGCGCCTCGACCACGAACAGGACCCTGCGCCCGTCGTTAGGCCAGGACGCATAGACCTTGACCAGGGGGCCGAAGTTCAGGATCTCACGCTCTTCGTTGCCCTCTATGTCCACCAGCCAGATCTGCCGCCCACCAGGGTGTAATTCGTTGCGCGAGTAAAGTATGTGGGTGCCCTGCTGGTTCAACTCGGGCAGGGAGATGTTGCCCTTCGCGGGGGCAGCGAGCACCATCATTTTTCCCGTCCCTAGGTCGTGCCTGTAGAGTCGGTCGGTCTCGATCTCCTCCCCTGTGACAGCGTCGACGTTGGCGGCGTAGACGAGCCAGCGTCCGTTCGGGTGCAACTGGCCGCCCCTGAGGTAATAGTTAGGGGACGCCGCCGTAAGCGGCTCCATGGTCCCGGGCTCCGCGAGCCTGACCCTGAAGAGCCTGTCGCGCTCGTCACCGTCGTTGTCCTGCGCTACGAGCACTGATGCACTATCGGGAGTCCAGGAGACGACCATCGTATCTCCTTCTACGGTCTCGGTGAGGCGGAGTGGGGGTCGCGAACCGTCGGTGGGCGTTGCGAACACGTCGGCGGCGGGACCGAGACGTGACCAGCTCCACGCCACCCATTTCCCGTCAGGGGAGACTTGCGGCGCGAAGAGCGCCGGGATGGAGAGAAGGGCGTCGAGCCTACTGTCGTGGGACAAGGAGTCTGTTCTAGAAGGTCGGCGGAGTGTTGACGTAGACGGCCTCGACGGGTTCCTCTTCGGCCCACCAGCGGTGCGGGGTGGTAGAGGGGAAATACAGCGTGTCGCCGGACGACACCCGGAACGTCCCCTGGTCCTTCAGCTCCACGAAGAGGGGGCCGGAGATTACGTAGATAAACTCCTCCCCGTTGTGGGAGTAGAAGCCCTCGCTTCCCGCGCCAGGCGGCACCTTGATGTAGGAGGGGTCCATGACCTTCTCACCCGAAGCCATCTCCTCGAAGCGCACGCCGTTGTCCCACTGCATCACCGGCCTTTCGGCGCTGCGCACCAGCGGCAAGTTCTGCTCCAGGTCGGCGCCGAAGACCTCGCGCATGTTCACCCCGTAGGCTCCGGCCAGCAGGCGCAGGGAGGCTACCGAAGCCCCCGAGCCCCCGCGTTCGAGCGCCGAGATAAAAGAGATGGAGAGCCCGGTGGCCGCCGAGACCTCCTTCAGCGTCTTGTGCGCCTTGACCCTGAGCCTCCGCAAACGCTCCCCAGGGGCCTCGGACGGTTTGCCGGACGCCGAGCCGTTGGCCGATTCGGGGGCGCTACCAAGTTGCTTGCGAATCGCCGCGAAGTTCAGACCCTCGACCTTTCTGAGCTGTTTGATCTCGCGCAGGCGTTTGACATCAGGCTCGGTGTATACCCTGTAGCCCCGGTCCGTCCTGCGGGGTTTGATCAGGCGCTCCCTCTCCCACAGCCTCAAAGTCTGCGGCGCAAGCCCTACCGACTGTGAGACCTCGCCTATGGAGAACCCCATCGAACCACTCTTCTTCGTCAATGCATCTCCCGTCATGCCCGCAATGCCGATCCCTGTGCGCTTGAACTATTATTGTAATGTCTTTCCAACAAAAGCAAGATACACTTTTTGGCGAAAGCCATGAAAAACGGACCTCTTGCGCGCGGGGCCAGACCTTACCCGGGTAGGCGCGTTCGGAGAAGTGAAAGACGATGTCGAAAGTGGCGTCGCGATGAAACCGTCCAAGTAGTCCCGGAGATGCCCGAACAAGAATTCGATAGGACCCGGGATCGCGTCCTGGTCTGGTACGGTGCCCGCTTCTTACTACCGTCCCACCACGCCGGAATCGTCAAGCTCTTCGAGGGGATCGTCTTCGTATTGGTCGAGCCCTTTGGCGTAAACGACGCTGACAACCGTGAGGATCTAGCAGAGGATCACGCATATCGCGACGAGCCAGGGAGATCCCCTAGCAACGGCCACGAGCGCGGTCGCGAAACTTTCGCTCATGTTCTCCTTACATGACCCCGTAGCGCTCGAAGGCCTCCCTCGCGGAAACACCAACCTCTATCGCCCGTGCGACGAGGTTCTCCGTCCGGACCTTCTCGATGGCCTTTACGAAGGTTTCTTCTTCGGCTTCTTTCGGAATAACGCACACACCGTCCACGTTCCCGAAGAGTATGTCTCCCGGCGTGATGCTCGCGTCTCCTATCCTCACCGGCACGCGGAAGTCTATAACCCGTCCCCTCGGACCCTGATCCTGGGCGTAAGCGCCAGAAGAGAAGGTTGGAAACCCGAGGCCGAGGATGTCGTTCGTGTCCCGATGAAAGCCGTCGAGGACCGCGCCCGCGGCCCCCAGGATGCGGGCCCTCGTACTCATCAGGCCGCCCCAGAGCGCGTAACGGGGCGACGCCCCGGCGCAAACGTACACCTCACCTGGCCTCAGGTCGTCGAGCGCCCGGAACATGAGGCCGAATGGCCTGCCGATGGCGTCGTCTTTACCTGCCCCCGCCTCGTCGGAAAACACATCGGCCTCCAAGACCGGCATCGCCCGTCCGAGTAAGATCATGTCGCCTCTCACCGGCCGGATACGCGCAGGCAGGAACTGGCTTCTGAGCCCCATCGCGTCCATCACGTCGCCCACGACCGCGGGGAACAGTTCTTCGCGCACCACTTCGAGTCGCTCTTCTGGGGTCAGCTCCGAGAATTCTCTTCTCCTCATCGCGTGTCCTTTCCTGCGAACAGTGGGCGTAGTCTCCGGTGTCTCGATAGTTACTCACGAGTGCGTCTCGCCGCGGGTTGACCGATCTTCGCTACGGCCGTCGCCGCACTTACCCGTCGAGACGCGTCGCAGATTCCGGCGCGTCTCCTCGCCACGGGTTTGAGATCCCGACGAATCCGTGACTACCCACTGGCCTTCGGGTAGGATCAGACTGCAGGACTATTAGGGTGCCACGGCGGGCAGGCTCGCCTCTCCTTCGACCACGGCGCGGCGCTGGCGTCCGAAGGCGTCGGCGGCGAGCATGGCGTCGACCAGCATTGTGGGATGGACCTCGAAGGGCATGTTGTGGATGGTCTCGCCCTCGGCGCACGCGGCTTCAGCGACCTTCTCGAGATCCCCGCGGCCCACCTCTCCAAGCCCGATGTCTTCCAGGGCGACCGGAAGACCCACCTCCAGGCAGAAGTCCACGACCTCCTCTACCACCTTGGCCGGTCGCTCCTCGAGCATGAGCATGGTTATCACCCCGAAGGCCACCTTCTCTCCGTGCCAGTAATCGTGGGTACCTTCCAGGGCGGTGAGGCCGTTGTGGACTGAGTGGGCCGCCCCCAGCCCCCCTGACTCGAAGCCGAGCCCCGAGAGAAGGGTGTTCGCCTCAACCACCTTCTCGACTGCCGGGGTGACCGCCCCCTGCTCGACCGCGAGCCGGGCCGTGAGCCCGTGCTCCAGCAGGGTGTCGTAGCACAGCCTGGCGATGGCTAGGGCCGCCTGCGTGGGCGCCCCGCCGGCCATCGTCTCTTTGCGCGTGCGCGAAGAGGCGTCCGCCTCGAAGTACGTGCTCAGACCGTCCCCAATCCCGGCCACAAGGAAACGCACCGGAGCACCGGCAACGATGGCCGTGTCCACTACTACGGCATCCGGGTTGCGCCCGAAGAAGCGGTACTCCTTAAACTCGCCCTCTTCGGTGTAGATCACCGCCAGCGCGCTCGTGGGGGCGTCGGTCGAGGCGATCGTCGGCACTATGACGAGCGGAAGCCCCGCAGGGTGGGCGACGGATTTAGCCGTGTCCAGCGTCTTCCCGCCCCCGATCCCCACGACGGCGTCCGCGCCGGCGTCGGAAGAAGCCCTCGTTACCCGGTCTATCTCCTCTGGTGATGATTCCCCTCCGAACTCGACCCGCGTCGCTCCCGGCAACCCTTCGAGCGTGCCGCCCATGAGCTCATCGACGATCGGGTCGCACAGCAGCAGGGGCCTGGCGGAGCCAAGCTGCTCCAGAACCTCGTCCAACCTGCCGACGGCCCCCCTCCCCTGGATGTACTTGCCCGGGGCCGCGAACACGGCCGCCAACTGGCCCTCGTTTTCCTGCATACGCCCTCCTCTCTTCAGCTTGCGCTCTCCCACACTACAGATTGCCGGAACCACGCACAACGGATACTCGAGTTTGAACGGTGCTCCAGGGCCCTCCCGGTGTACAGTCCTATCGGAGGGCCAAAGAAGGGAGTGCTATATGGAGGATCAGCGGTTGCCCAACCTGGAGGAGATGGACGAGCGGCGGGTGCATCTCTTCCTTACGGAGCTGATGTCCGACCTCGGGGCCGACTCGGGCTACGAGGCGCGTCACGATGACTACGTTATGGAGATGCCCCAGTCGGGCGAGCGCATCAGGGGCCACGAGAAGATGAGGGAGTTCCAGGGCTCCTACCCTGCAACCCCGTCCATGCGGCTGCGGCGGGTAGTAGTGAGGGAGGGACTGTGGGTGGCGGAGGTCGTCTCCGACTACGGTGGGCAGGCGTTCCACTACGTGTCCATCGTCGAGCTCAAAGACGGCAAGATGTGGCGCGACACGCGCTACTACGCCGAGCCTTTCGAGGCACCGGAGTGGAGGTCACAGCTGGTCGAGAGGATGGAACTCTAGATCAAAAGGATTCTGCGAAGTGCGCTTCGTAGCGGTCGCCGTAACGTTTGGGACACGTTGGCTTAGACGATGATGAGTGAAAGGGAGTTCCAGGCATCGGGGAGAAGATGGAGAGCAACAGGATGGAGAGATCCCGCGCAGGCGTTGGCTCCTCCCCGCCAGGGTAGCCTGGGTAGCGGTTGCCGTCGCCACACTTGGGGCATTCGCAAGTAGCGTCCCTGCTCGTTATGCGGAACTCGCTCATCCCTCCGAAAACGTAAGCGACGCCCTGGCGGAGCTTGGGCTCTCCGCGAGGCGTACGCCCTCTACAACGTCGCCCTGGACACGATCTTCGTCTCCGTCTTTGCTACGGTCGCCATCGTCATCTTCTGGCGCCGCTCCGACGATCCCGTGGCGCTACTCGTCGCGACGATGCTGGTGGTGTGGGGCCGCTCAACGGGCTGTTCGTGCTCACCCCGAGCGCGACCGATGGGACGTACGGCCTGTGCATGCGGCTTCGGGTAGCGTGCTCACCTACGTCGGCTACATAACGTGGATGCTCTTTTTCTACCTCTTCCCGAGTGGCCGCTTCGTGCCCCGCTGGACGCGCTGGCTGGCGTTGATCTACGGCGTTTTCTTTTTCGGTCTCTGGACCTTTACGCCCTTCGGCCCGGAAAGCTGGCCGCCACCCCTCTTCAGCGCGGCCGTCCTGGCGGTGTGGGGAAGCTTCCCGGTGGCCCAGATCTACCGCTACGCCCGCATCTCCAGCCAGACCGAGCGCCAGCAGACCAAGTGGGTAGTCTTCGGGGTGGCAGTGGCGGTGGCTGGCACCCTGGCGACCATATTCACCATAGGGGCCGCGGTAGACCTCCCGCCGCGGGATGTAGGGGCGCGGATGTTGAGCATGCTGCTAATGGACGCATCCGGGTTGATGATCCCGCTCTCCATAGGCGTGGCGATGCTGCGCTCGCGACTCTACGACATAGACATCGTCATCAACCGCACCCTCGTCTACGGTTCGCTCACGCGTGATGCTCGTCGCGGTCTACTTCGGGCGGCGTGACCGCGACCCAGACGCTCTTCCGCGCCCTCACCGGCCAGGAGCAGCAGCCCCAACTCGCGGTCGTCGTCTCCACCCTCGCGATAGCCGCCCTGTTCGACCCGTTGCGGCGGCGCATCCAGGCGTTCATAGACCGCCGCTTCTACCGCAAGAAGTACGATGCCGCAAAGACGCTCGACGCCTTCTCCGCCCGCTTACGCGAGGAGACGGACCTGGGCACCCTCAGCGAAGATCTGGTCTCGGTAGTCAAAGAGACGATGCAGCCCGAGCACGTCATCGTTGTGGTTGCGTCCCGACAGAGCCCCCAGAGACTAGCTGACGAGCTAATTGCTCGGACCGGCTGAAATGCTTGCCCCTGCTAGCATCCTTGCACGTTTATAGTAACCTTGCTATAAGGTACTGAGAGTGTGGTGCAGCGAGGGAAAGGAAGGGGCATGGCTACGGTCATAGGGGTACCCAGGGAGATCAAGGACATGGAGGGCCGCGTCTCCATGCAGCCCGACGGCGTTGCCGAGCTGGTGCATCACGGCCACGAGGTGATAGTCCAGGCTGGTGCTGGTAAGGGCTCGGGCTTCTCCGACGAGGAGTACGGTGAGGCTGGCGCGCGCGTCGTCGACGGGCCTGACGAGGTGTTCGAGGCGGCGGACCTGATCGTGAAGGTCAAGGAGCCTGTTCCCGAGGAGTACGACCGCTTCAGGGAGGGCCAGCAGCTCTTCACGTACCTGCACCTCGCGGCGGACAAGGGCCTCACGGAGTTCTTGATGGAGCGCAGGATCAACTCCATCGCCTACGAGACGGTCGAGACGCCCGACGGTCTTCTGCCGCTGCTAACGCCCATGAGCGAGGTGGCTGGCAGGATGTCCGTACAGGCCGCGGCGCACCACCTGGAGAGCCCGCAGGGCGGGGCCGGGCTCCTGCTCGGGGGCGTGCCCGGTACGCCGGCGGCGAAGGTGACGATCATCGGCGGTGGGGTCGTCGGCACCGAGGCCGCCAAGATAGCCCTCGGCATGCGGGCGCTGGTGAGCGTGCTGGACATCAGCCCCAAGCGGCTCGCCTACCTCTCCGACATCTTCGAGGGAAGGGCCGACCTCGTAATACCCAACCGCGCCAGGACCGCCGCCTACGTCAAGCAGGCCGACGTGGTCATAGGGGCCGTGCTCGTGCACGGGGCCAAGGCGCCCAAGCTCGTCTCGCGCGAGATGGTCGCGAGCATGCGTCCCGGGAGCGTCGTCGCCGACGTCGCCATCGACCAGGGCGGGTGCATAGAGACGGCGAGGCCGACCACGCACTCCGATCCCACCTACGTCGAGGAGGGCGTCGTCCACTACTGCGTCGCCAACATACCAGGGGCCGTGGCCAGGACCTCGACGCTCGCCCTGACCAGCGCGACGTTGCCCTACTTGATCCAGATAGCCGACAAGGGCATCGAAGGCGCGGCGGCCGACGACGAGGAACTGGCGAAGGGACTCAGCACGCTGCGCGGGGACCTCGTCTCCGAGCCCGTCGCCGAGGCCCACGACCTCTCCTACACCGACCCGAGCAAGATACTCGGGTAAAGAGCGTCTACCGGCACGGCCGGCTCTTGATCCATTTCTCCGCCGAAGAGCTGGCCGCCCGCCGCGAGGCCGTGTCCGACGAGCTGGTCGGGCGCGGCCTCGACGGTCTGCTCGTGTTCCGCCAGGAGTCGATGTACTACCTGACCGGCTACGACACGTTCGGCTACGTTTTCTTCCAGTGCCTCTACATGGGCGCGGATGGCGAGACCCTGACGCTGCTGACCCGCACCCCCGACGTGCGCCAGGCCGAACATACCTCGGTGATAAGCGACATCAGGGTCTGGTACGACGCGGAAGACGCGAACCCGGCCATGGACCTGAAGGAGATCCTCGAAGAGCATGGCTGCAGGGGAAGGCGTCTAGGGATAGAGACCGACGCCTACGGCCTCACGGGCTTCAACCTGAAACGCGTCGAGGCGGCGCTCGACGGTTTCTCGGAGCTTGTCGAGGCTTCCGATCTCGTCACCGCCTTGCGCGCCGTCAAGTCGGAGGCGGAGATCGAGTACGTTCGGGAGGCCGCGCGGCTGGCGGACCTCGGCCTCGACAGGGCCGTGGAGACAGCGGGACCCGGGCGTCTTCGAGGGTGACGTTCTTGCGGCGTTACAGGGGGCCATCTTCGAGGGTGGCGGGGACTTTCCGGCGAACGAGGTGATTATCGGCTCCGGGCCCCGCGCCCTCCTGTTCCGATCCGCCGCCGGCATGCGCCGCATGGACGCCGTCGACCAGTTGTCGTTGGAGTGGGCCGGCTCCTACCGCCACTATCACGCCGCCATGATGCGTACCCTCGCGGTGGGCGGGGCCTCCGACTACCAGCGGCAACTCTTCTCCGCCGTCAAGGAGGCGCTAGAGGCGATGACCGAAGCACTCGCGCCTGGACGGCCGGTAGGTGAGGTCGACGACGCCCACCGGCGCGTGCTCGACGCGGCTGGGCTAGAAGAACATCGTTTCGCCGCGTGCGGATACTCCCTTGGCACCACCTTCAGCCCCAACTGGATGGACTGGCCGATGCTGTTTTCAGGGAACACCGTGCTCGCCGAACCGGGAATGGTCTTCTTCCTGCACTGTATAGTCGCCGATTCCGCACGCGGCGTCGCCATGAGCCTCGGCCGGACCTGCCTGGTGACAGGGGATGGGAGGGAGGTTCTCTCCGCGCGGCCTCTGGAGTTGATCGTGGTTTAGCGACGTTTCCATGCGGGAACCAGGCGAATACCCGGGCGCTGCAAAAACGCACGCGTAACGTGTAAGCTGCGCGTGGAGGGGTAAACAGCGGGGAAGGGGAAGAATGGCCGAGGCGGGGGCGAGCAGCAGGGAAAGACCGGAGGGCAGCAGAAGCTGCAGCCAGGGCTAAAGAGACGACACATGACCATGATCTCGCTCGGCGGGATCATCGGCGCCGGCCTCTTCGTGGGAACAGGACCCATACTAAATCAGGCCGGTCCGGCGACCATATTGACCTACCTGCTGACCGGAGCCCTCCTCATCCTGATAATGCGGATGCTCGGGGAGATGGCGGTGGCCCAGCCTTCGGTTGGCTCCTTTTCGGACTACGGTCGGATGGCCCTTGGCAACTGGGCCGGGTTCTCCATAGGGTGGCTGTACTGGTATTTCTGGGCAATCGTGGTCGGGTTCGAGGCCACGGTGGCGGCGTCGATCCTTGGAGAGTACATACCGAACGTGGCGCCCTGGCTCATTGCCCTGGCCCTGGTCTTGCTGCTCACGGCGACGAACCTCTACTCCGTCGGCTCCTACGGCGAGTTCGAGTTCTGGTTCGCCGGCATAAAGGTCATGGCGATCATCATCTTTATCAGCCTCGCCATATTGTTCCTGATCGGGTTGTTACCGGGAAACTCGCCCGGTCTCACTAACCTCTACGCCAAAGGCGGGTTCTTCCCCAACGGTCCTCTGGCGATGTTCTCCGGCGTGGCGACCGTGATCTTCGCCTTCGTCGGGGCGGAGATCGTCACCATCGCCGCCGCCGAATCCAACGAGCCTGGCAGGAACGTCGCCAGGGCGACTAACGCGGTCATCTACAGGGTCCTGCTGTTCTACGTGGTCTCGGTCTTCTTCGTCGCGGCGATCGTGCCGTGGAACACCGGGTTCACCGAGGACATCATCAAGAGCCCGTTCACCCTGGCGTTCGAGAGGATGGGGATACCAGGCTCGGGGACGCTGATGAACTTCGTGGTCCTGACCGCGGTCCTCTCCGTTCTAAACTCCAGCCTCTACACGACTTCCCGGATGCTCTTCGCTCTCACCCGCCACAAGGACGCGCCCAGCTTCATGACCAACACGACCACGCGCGGCGTGCCCATCTGGGCGATCCTCACCGGGACCATCTTCGCGTACGTCTCCGTCGCGATCTTCTACTTCTTCCCCGCAGAGGTATTCACGTGGCTGATCAACGCTTCCGGCGCCATCGCGCTCTTCGTCTACCTCCTGATCGCCGTCTCGCAGCTCGTGATGCGCCGACGCCTCGAGCGCGAGGCGCCCGAGAGGCTGCAGCTGAAGATGTGGTTCTATCCCTGGCTCACGTACCTGGCGATATTCGGCATCGTGGCGGTGCTTATCGGGATGGCCGTCATCTCCGACCTGCGTCCCCTACTGATAGCGAGCCTCATAAGCCTCGGCGTGATGCTGGTGGCCTACTTCTTGCGGAAGCGGTTCGGGCCCCCGCAGAGGGACCCTTCAGAGGTGATCAGGGAGTCCGAGACCAGGAGGGAGTCGGAGGATGGATCTTGATTTATAGACAGATGTGAGCAACCCTTGACCCGCTACGAACCGGCCGACTCGTTCGAGACGCCACGCTTCTCCGGCGTCCGCACCTTTATGCGCCTGCCGAACACGCAGGACCTGCAGAACGCGGACGCCGCGATCGTCGGGCGCGCCCTTCGACACGGGCGCCACGTTCAGGGCCGGGGCGCGCTTCGGCCCAGAGGGCATACGCAGCGCTTCCCACCTCCTCAGGCGCTACAACCCGAGCCTGGACGTGGCGATCTTCGACCACCTCTCCGTCATCGACTACGGCGACGTCCCCGTCGTCCCCGGCTACATCGAAGAGAGCTACAGGCGCATAGAGGAGGGCCTGAAGCCCATCCACGACGCCGGCGTAACCCCCATAGTCCTCGGCGGCGACCACTCCATAGCGTTGCCGGAGCTGAGGGCCGCCGCCGCGGTCCACGGGCCGCTCGCGCTCGTGCAGTTCGACTCCCACCCGGACACCTGGGACGCTTACTTCGGCGTGAAACATACGCACGGGACGCCGTTCCGGCGCGCCGTCGAGGAGGGTTTGCTCGAGCCCTCCCGCTCCATCCAGGTCGGGATGCGGGGTTCGATCTACGACAAGAACGACTGGGACGACGCACGCGAGATGGGCTTCGACCTCGTCCCAACAGACGAGGTGCGCGAGCTAGGGATTCCTAACGTAATCGAGCGTATCCGCGAGCGGGTCGGTGATGCGAAAACCTACGTCTCCTTCGACGTTGACTTCGTCGACCCCGCGTTCGCGCCGGGGACGGGTACGCCGGAGATAGGGGGCTTTACCAGCCGCGAAGCGCAGGAGTTCGCGAGGGGCCTCGCCGGACTCGAGATCGTCGGCTGCGACGTGGTGGAAGTCTATCCGTCCTACGACCCGGCCCAGATCACGGCGCTCCTGGCGGCCAACATCGCCCACGATTTTCTCAGCCTGATCGCACTTCGCAAAAAGGCGTCGGAAGCGTAACCGACCTCGTCGGGGGTATCGCCTGGCAGGTGACGGCGGGTATACTGGAATGGATCAGGCCGACAGGAAGAGGTGACGAGATGCTTGAGTCGACGAGGATAAAGACCGAGATACCGGGTCCGAAGAGCCGGGAGTTGATGGAGCGCCGTTACAAGGCGGTTTCGTCGGGCGTTGGCATCGCGACGCCGATGTTCGCGAAGGAGGCGAAGGGCGCCCTGCTCACCGACGTCGACGGCAACACGTTTATAGACTTCGGCGGCGGCATCGGCGTCTTGAACGTGGGGCACGCGGACTCGCGGGTGGTCGAGGCGGTAAAGGAGCAGGCCGAGAAACTCACCCACACCTGCTTCTACGTCACCGAGTACGAGGGCTATCTGGAGCTGGCCGAGAAGCTGAACGCGCTGGTGCCTGGTGACACGGAGAAGCGCTCCTTCTTCGTCAACTCCGGGGCCGAGGCGGTCGAGAACGCGGCCAAGATCGCCCGCTACTACACGGGCCGCCCGGCGGTAATTGCCTTCGAGAACTCCTTCCACGGCCGCACGATGTTCGCGATGAGCCTTACGGGCAAGACCGACCCCTACAAGAAGGGCTTCGGGCCCTTCGTCCCCGAGGTCTACAGGGTGCCTTCGCCCTACGCGTACCGCTGTCCGGTGGGCAGCGATTGCTCCGGCGGCTGCCAGGGCGACTGCTTCGCGACCATCGAGAGGGCGTTCGTGAGCACGGTGCACCCGAGCAGCGTCGCGGCGATAATCGTCGAGCCGGTGAGCGGGGAGGGCGGTTTCATACCGTTCCCCGACTTCTACCTGAGGCGACTGAGAGAACTGTGTGACGAGCACGGCATCGTGCTGATCGTGGACGAGGTCCAGACCGGTTTCGGCAGGACGGGCAAGATGTTCGCCATCGAGCACTCAGGGGTCGAGCCCGACATCATGACCACGGCCAAGAGCATGGGCGGGGGGCTACCCATAGCCGGCGTTACGGGGAAGGCGGAGATCATGGACTCCGTCCACGTCGGCGGCCTCGGCACCACCTACGGCGGCAACCCCATAGCCTGCGCCGCCGCCCTCGCCGTGCTCGAGACCTACGAAGAGGAAGACCTCCTCGCGCGCGCCAACACCCTGGGCGAGCGCGTCATGGGCGCGATGCGTGAGATCCAGGAGCGCCACCCCGACTTCGTCGGCGACGTGCGCGGCAGGGGCCCGATGGCCGCCATGGAGTTCGTCAAGGACGCCGAGAGCAAGCACCCCCGACAAGGAGCGGACCGCGAGGGTGATCGAGGCCGCCCTGCAGGAAGGGCTCCTGCTCCTCAGCGCGGGCCAGTACGGCAACTGCATCCGCACCCTCATGCCCTTCGTCATCACCGACGAGGAGCTGGAGGAAGGGCTCGCCGTTCTCGGCCGCGCCGTAGACTCCGCGGCTTAAGTAAGGCTTCGGAATCAGCCGAGGATTTCGTCCACGCTCGGGGTCAGGTCGGGTAGCGCGGTGGACTCCAGCGTCTGCCCGCGACGCATCTGCTCTACGCGCCGGTAGCCGTCCCGGACGGATCGGTGTATCGCTCGATGGTCTCGCCGGGGAGGTTCACGATCCAGACCTCCCTGATCCCGGCCCGCGCGTAGAGCGGCAGCTTTACCCCGCGGTCGTAGGCGAGGGTGGTATCCGAGACCTCGATCAGGAGCAGCACGTCCTCGGGCTCGGGGAGCGATACCCTGTAATCGCGAGGGCGGATCACCGTGAGGTCGGGCTGGGGCTCGGTGTACTCGTTCAGCCTTACGGGGTTCTGGACGCTGACGATGGCTTCATCGCCCACGTTCATCACCAGCAGCCGGTTTAGCCGGTTGACGCACGAGAAGTGCCTGGTGCCTATGGCGGCCATCTCGACTAGCTCGCCCTCGATGAGCTCGACCCGGTCGTCCTCGTGCAGGATCCCGGCCTCGCCCATGCGGTGGTAGTCGTGAACGGTGAAGCGCCGGCGGGTAACCTGTTGCATGCTCGTCTCCACGCGAAAGACCTCCTGTGGTCTCGCTCGTCTCATGGAGAAGTATACTCGGACCGCGAAAAGAAACCTTTAGGTTTTCGCCTTTCAGTCCTCGTTCAACAGCTCCTCCAGGTAGCCCGTGTGGTACTCGCCGGAGCGGAAAGCGTCGTCTTCCAGGAGCCTGAGGTGGAGGGGGATCGTCGTCTTTATGCCTTCGAGGCGGTATTCGCGGAGGGCGCGTCGGGCCCGGCTGATGGCCTCATCGCGGGTGAGGGCCCAGACGACGAGCTTGCCGACCATCGAGTCGTAGAACGGGGGGATCTGGTACCCCTGGTAGATCGCCGAGTCCACCCTGACGCCGGGGCCGCCTGGGACTTCGAGCGAGGAGATCTCGCCGGGCGAGGGCATGAAGTCCTGGTCGGGGTCCTCGGCGTTGATGCGAAACTCCATCGCGTGCCCGACCATCGGCACGTCTTCCTGTTCAGGCTCAGGGGTTCTCCCGCGGCTATCCGGATCTGCTCCTTCACCAGGTCCACGCCGGTGAGCATCTCGGTCACGGGGTGCTCGACCTGGATGCGCGTGTTCATCTCTATAAAGTAGAACTCGTCGCCCTCGACCAGAAACTCCACGGTACCCGCGTTCGCGTACCCCGCCTCCCTGGCCAACCGGACCGCCGCCTCAGTCATCTTCTCGCGAACCTCTGGGCTTATGCCTGGCGACGGGGCCTCCTCGAGCACCTTCTGTCGCCGGCGCTGCATCGAGCACTCGCGCTCGTAGAGGTGGATCACGTTTCCCTCGTGGTCGCCCATGATCTGCACCTCGACGTGCCTCGGCGCGACGAGCAACTTCTCCAGGTAGAGCGTCCCGTCCCCGAAGGCGGCCTCGGCCTCGCGCCTGGCCACCTGTACGGCCTTGCTGAGCTCGTCCTCGTCCTCGGCCACCCTGATGCCGCGGCCACCGCCACCCGCCGCTGCCTTGACCATGATCGGGTATCCGATCCCCCCCGCCGTCTCTGCCGCCTCGTCAGCGGAAGAGGCATCGTCCGAGCCGGGCACGACCGGCACCTCGGCCTCGCGGGCCAGCCGACGCGCGGCGGACTTGTTCCCCATCTTCTCGATTGCCTCGGCCGAAGGCCCGACGAACGCGAGCCCGGCCTCCCGGCACGCCGCCGCGAACGCGGCGTTCTCGGCCAGAAACCCGTAGCCGGGGTGGACCGCCTCAGCGCCCGTCTCTTTCGCCGCGTCGATCAGCGCTTCGACGTCGAGGTAGCTCTTGCCAGCTGGCGGCGGGCCGATGCGGACGGCCTCGTCGGCGTGGCGGACGTGGAGGGCGCTCTCGTCGGCGTCGGAGTAGACGGCGACGGCGGCCACCCCGAGCTCCTGGCAGGCGCGCACGACGCGAAGCGCGATCTCCCCCCGATTCGCCACGAGAACCTTCTCGAACATGACCCTCGACCTCCTTCGAACCAGCCACGACCGGAGCGTCATATTAGCCTCGCTCCGAGCCCCGCGCTCCCTCAGGTCCGGGAGGCGGCGATGGCCGGGGCGGCGGCCACGGCGACGAGCGCAGCCAGGACGACCTTGATCAGGTCGAAGACCACGAAAGGCAGCACGCCCTGCGCGACGGCCACCGCGGGTGGGCAGGTCGGCGACGACGGAGAGCCAGGTGGCCCCGAGAGCGTAGATCACGGCGAGCGCCGCAGCGCCCCACAGGAAGCGCCAGCATGAGCGCCCGCCTCCGCGGGGCGTTGGCGCCGCGGCGTAGGCGGCGAGGCCCGCGACGGCGGCGGCCAGGGGGTAGGAGAGGAGGTACCCGCCCGTATCGCCGAAGACTATGCCGAGCCCGCCCGTGAACTCGGCGAAGACGGGCACGCCAACGGCCCCGACGAGCAGGTAGATCGCCATGCGCCAGCGCCCCGTAGCGCGGGCCGAGCAGGAGCCCGGAGAGGACGACGGCCGAGCACCTGCAGCGTGAAAGGGACCGGCGAGAAGGGGAGCGGGATGGCTATCTGGGCGGCCACGGCGGTGACGGCGGCCATGAGCGCCACGCGGGTCATCATCGCTGCGTTCAAGCTCGCCTCCCTCTCACCCTCGAATGTATCCTGGCTCCCTTTTAGCATCTATTGACCGAAAAATCCGGCGTCTGTAGTATTGCGGCACTGTCTAGGGGAAGGCGGGGTGCAACCGGATATGAGTCGCGGCGTCGAGACCGAGCTTCCGCAAGCGCGCTACAGCTACGGGGGGGACGAGTTCGTCTTCGTCGAGCTGGCCGAGGCGATGAGCCTGAAGGTCAACTTCAGGGCTATGGCGATCACGAACAAGCTCAAGGAGGAGGACATCGAGGGCGTGATGGACATCTGCCCGTCCAACGCCTCGTACATGGTCCGCATAGACCCCGACGTGCTGCACCCTGACGACCTGATCTCACGCCTCAAGGAGATAGACGCCGAAGCCGGAGACATCCAGGGCTTCGAGCTCCAGACGCGGGTCGTGGACGTGCCGGTGATGATGGAGGACCCCTGGACCCACGAGACCCTGATGCGCTTCCGCGACCGCCACCAGGACCCTGACGCGACCGACCTCGAGTACTCGGCCCGCATCAACGGCTACGACTCGAAGGAGGACTTTATCGCGGCGCTTGCTCGGCTCGCCGTGGCTTGTGACCATGATCGGGTTCGTGCCTGGCCTACCGTGGTGCTACCAGCTCGTCCCACCGGAGGAGCAGGTCGAGGTGCCCAAGTACGTGAGGCCCCGCACCTACACCCCCGAGCGGGCCTTCGGCTTCGGCGGCGGGTTCGCCGTCGTCTACTCTGTCGAGGGGGCCGGCGGCTACCAGCTCTACGGCCTCGCCCCTGCACCCGTCCTGGACGTGAAGCAGGAGTTGAAGGACTTTCAGGACTCGATCGTCTTCCCCAAGCCGGGCGACGTCTTCAACTATCGCGGCATAGACCGGGAGGAGTTCGACGAGATCCGGGGCCGCGTCGAGGACGGCACCTTCGAGTACAGAAAGAAGGACTTCGTCTTCCACCCGGACCGCGCGCTCGAGGACCCGCACGCGTACAACGAGGAGATCCTGGGGGTGCTCTATGGCGATTAGGGTCAAGAGCCCTGGCCTCCTCACCACCGTCCAGGACACGGGCCGCTTCGGCGAGTACGCCATCGGGATGCCCCCGAGCGGGGCGATGGACGTCTTCTCCTACCAGGTCGGCAACTACCTCGTCGGCAACGAGGAGGGCGCGGCGGGACTGGAGATAACCTACTTCGGCCCCGAGCTGGAGTTCACCGAGGACGCCGTCAGTAGCCGTTACCGGGGCCGAGATGCCGCCGAAGATAAACGGCGATGAGGCCCCGACCTGGGAGACGCTCGCGGTAGAGGAGGGGGACGTGCTCACCTTCGACTACCTCCAGAACGGCGCGAGGTCTTACCTGGCCGTGGCGGGCGGGATAGACGTGCCTGTCTTCATGCACAGCCGTTCGACGTACACCCTGATCGGGCTCGGCGGCCACGAGGGGAGGGCGCTTGAGGAGGGCGACGAGCTGGCGCTCGGCGAGGCGGGCGACCGCTCTGACCGCGTCGGGATGGCCGTCGTGGAGCAGCAGATCCCACGCTACTCCAAAGAGACGGAGCTGCGCGTCATTATCGGGCTCGCCAGCTACCGGTTGACCGAGGAGAGCATGGAGGAGTTCCTGAACACCACGTGGACGGTTACCCCTGACGCGGACAGGGTCGGCTACCGCTACAGGGGCGGCGAGCTCGGGTTCGTCGAGCGGGAGCAGCCCGCAGGGGCAGGGGCAGACCAGGCCAACGTGGTTGACTTCGGCTACCCCATAGGCTCCATCCAGGTGCCTGGCGGCGTCGAGCCCATCGTCCTGATGAACGACGCCGTCACCGGCGGTGGCTACGCGACCATCGGCACCGTCATAAGCGCCGACCGCGACAAACTGGCCCAGACCAAGACCAACGACAAGACCCGTTTCCGCTCCGTCGAGCTCGAAGAGGCGCTCGCGGCCCGCGAGCAGAGGCGCAAGCAGATGGCGGAGATCAAGGAAGCGCTTGCTTGAGGCATCAGGCTACAGGTATCAGGCTTCAGGAGGTGTGGTGCAGTCCTCTGTGGAGCAAACGACACGCTGTTCGGGGTGAGGGGGACCTTCTGTCCTGGCCGAAGGGAATCGCGAAAGCGGACCTGAAGCCTGATACCTGAGCCTGTAGCCGCCGACCGAAGGGAGGCACCGATGCACATAGACTTCAACTGCGACATGGGCGAGAGCTTCGGCCCTTACAGTTTCGGCGCCGACGAGGAGTTGATGCGCCACATCTCCTCGGCCAACGTCGCCGGCGGGTTCCACGCGGGCGACCCGCACGTCATGCGCGAGACCGTAGCGCTGGCCAAGGAGCACGGGGTCGCGGTCGGGGTGCACAACGGCTACGGGGACCTGGTGGGTTTCGGGAGGAGGGAGATCAAGGCCGCGCCGGAGGAGATCCACGACGAGTTGATCTACCAGCTCGGCGCCCTGCGCGAGTTCGCCCGCCTCTACGGCCTGGAGGTCCAGCACGTCAAGCCCCACGGCGCCCTCTACATGGTCGCGGCCCGCGACGAGGAGTTCTCGCGCGCCATCATCGGGGCTATCCAGGAGGTAGACCCGGCCCTCGTCCTATACTGCATGCAATCCTCGAAGACCCAC
The DNA here is from genome assembly GCA_963830075.1 of uncultured Rubrobacteraceae bacterium. Taxonomy (GTDB): domain Bacteria; phylum Actinomycetota; class Rubrobacteria; order Rubrobacterales; family Rubrobacteraceae; genus Rubrobacter_D. The sequence goes on from CAWHLD010000020.1 coordinate 336,638, forward strand.
GAGGTCGCCCTGGAGATGGGCCAGCCGGTCGCGAGGGAGTTCTTCGCCGACCGGGAGTACAACGACGAGGGCCAGATCGTCTTTACCCGCCGCGTCGCCGAGGAGCTGGATCCCGAGGAAATGGCCGAGAGGGTCCTCCGGGCCGTGACCGAGGGCAGGGTCAGGACCGTAGACGGCAACGACATAGAGGTGGCTGCGGACTCGATCTGCGTCCACAGCGACACCCCAGGGGCCGCGAGGCTGGCCGAGACCATAGTCCGCAAGCTCGGGGAGAACGGCATAGAGATCCGGCCCGTCGGAAGGGCGGAGCAGAGAGTTCCCTAGCACGAGGAGAGTTCGAGTTGGCGAAGACCGTAAAAGCCCAGATGCCAGGTACCTTCTACCGGCGCCCCGACCCCGAGAGCGACTTTTACGTCGAAGAGGGGGACCAGGTCTCCGCCGGCGACACCGTCGGCCTGATCGAGGTGATGAAATCCTTCCACGAGGTCAAGGCCGAGGAGGACGGCACGATCTCGCGGTTCCTCGTCGAGAACGAAGATGCCGTGGACGCCGGCCAGGATCTCCTGGAGCTGGAGTAAGGGGACAAAGACGCGGATACCGCGGAGGCGCGCAACCACGAAGAGGATAAGACGATGGAGGAGGCGCGGCATGACGGAGACGGTCCGGCGGTACATGGGGAACAGCGTCCCGCGCAAGGAGGACCCGGCGCTCCTGACGGGGCACACGAACTTCACCGACGACATCCGCCTGCCGGGGATGCTCCACTTCGCGCTCCTGCGCAGCCCGCACGCCCACGCGAGGATCACGTCCATGGACGCCTCCGCCGCCAGAGAGGGCCCGGCGTCGTCGCGGTCTTTACCGGCGAGGACCTGGCCGAAGAGTGGGCCGGTGGCGCAGGATCCCGACGGGCTGGCCGCGTCGAACGGAGGACATCAAGATCCCGGACCACTGGCCCCTGGCCCGCGGGCGAGGTCAACCACGCGGGCGACGGGGCCGTGGCCGTGGTCGTGGCGACCGACCGCTACAGGGCCCAGGACGCCCTGGAGTTCATAGAGGTCGACTACGAGGTGCTGCCGGCGGTGGTGGACGTGGAGGCCGCGCTGGAGGAGGGATCCCCGCTCGTCCACGAGGAGTTCGGCACGAACGAGTGCTACACGTGGCCGCTCGGGACGGGGGACATAGACAAGGCCTTCGAGAAGGCGGACGTGGTCGTGAGGGCCGGTACATCCAGCAGCGCCTGATCCCGAGCGCCATCGAGCCCCGCGCCGTGGTGGAACCCGGAACCCGCGACGGGCAACCTGACCGTCTACTCCTCGACCCAGGTCCCGCACTTCGTCAAGGACATCCTCGCCCTCATCTGCGGCGTCTCGGAGACGAAGCTGCGGGTCGTGGCCCCCGACGTGGGCGGCGGCTTCGGCGGCAAGCTGAACGTCTACGCCGAGGAGGCGCTGGCGCTGGCGCTCGCCCGCAGGCTCGAGACCCCGTCAAGTGGGTCGAGGACCGCTCCGAGAACCACCTGGCGACACCCACGGCCGCGGCCAGGTCCAGCACATCGAGCTCGCCGCCAGGAGCGACGGCAAGATCCTGGGCATGAAGGTCAGGCTGCTCGCGGACATGGGCGCGTACCTGCAGCTCCTGACGCCGGGCATCGCCATCTTCGGCTCCTTCACCTACCCCGGCCTCTACACCTTCGACGCCTACTCCTTCGAATGCACCGGCGTCTTCACGAACCTCACCCCGACCGACGCCTACCGCGGGGCCGGCCGTTCGGAGGCCGCCTACGCCCACGAGCGCATCATGGACGACCTGGCGCGCGAGCTCGACATGGACCCGGCGGAGCTGCGCATAAAGAACCTGATCCCCCCGTTCGACGAGCCGACGACGACCCCCGCCGGCGTGATGTACGACTCCGGCGACTACGAGACCTGCATGAGAAGGCCCTGGAGCTCGCCGACTACGAAGAGTTGCGCGCCGAGCAGCGCCGCCGCCGCGAGGCCGGGACGTCAAGCAGATAGGCATCGGCATCGGCAACTTCACCGAGAGCGGCGGCCTCTCGCCCTCCAAGGTCGCGGCCGGCGTCCGCCTGCAGAGCGGCGGCTGGGAGGCAGCCTCCGTCCGCATGCTGCCAGCGGCAAGGTCGAGGTCGTCACGGGCACCTCGCCCCACGGCCAGGGCCACGAGACCTCTGGTCCCAGATCGCCGCGGACGCCTTCGGGGTGGACGTGGACGACGTGGAGGTCCTGCACGGCGACACCGCCGTCGCCCCCTACGGCCGCGACACCTACGGCTCGAGAGCCTCGCGGTCGGCGGGGTGGCCCTGAGCCTCGCGTGCGGGAAGGTCGTGGACAAGGCCAAGAAGATAGCGGCGCACATGCTCGAAGCCGCCGAGGGCGACATGGAGTTCGAGGGCGGCGCTTCTCCGTCGCCGGCTCCCCGGGCCGAACGTCACATCCAGGAGGTCGCCGGCGCCGCCTACCTGGCGGCGACCTGCCCGAGGGCATGGAGCCGGTCCTGAGCGAGACCACGTCTTCGACCCACCGAACTTCACCTGGCCCTACGGGACCCACGTCTGCGTCGTCGAGGTGGACACGGAGACGGGCACGGTCACCATACCGAAGTACGTGGCGGTCGACGACTGCGGCCGGTCGTCAACCCCGCCATCGTGGACGGCCAGCTCCACGGCGGCATCGCCCGGGCATAGCCCAGGCCCTCTACGAAGAGGCCGTCTACGACGCCGAGGGCAACCTCATCACGGGCACGATGATGAACTACATGATCCCCGGCGCCCCCGAGATACCGAACATGATCCTGGACCGCACCGAGACCCCCTCGCCCACGAACCCGATGGGCGTAAAGGGCATAGGCGAGTCAGGCGCGATAGCCGCCCAGCCCGCCGTCATAAACGCCGTGATAGATGCGCTCTCGCACCTCGGCGTCACCCACATAGACATGCCGGCCTCGCCGTGGAAGGTGTGGCAGGCGATCCAGGACGCCCGAAACCGCGACCCGGAAGCGCGACGACCCTAGGGACAACCGGGCTGGAAAGTTTAGCCCCTCACGCCTCCGCAAGGTAAAAGATAGTAGTAGCGAAACGTTACGCGAGAAGAGGAGAACCCGGGGGGGGCAAGAAAAAAGAACACAGGCCAGGACAACGAACGAAGGGGCGAAGGACAAAGCAAAGGGCCGCATGAAGGAAGCGGCGGGCGCCATCACCGGCGACAAGGACACGAAGTCCAAGGGCCGCTCCGATCAGCGTCGCGGAAACATCAAGGAGAAGAAGGTAACGTCAAGGACTTGCTCAAGTAAGTTCAGGCCGCAGGCTTCAGCGATAAAGTCCATAGGCAGACGAAAGGGCCGGGGAATCTCCCCGGCCCTTCCTGTTATCAGCAGTCTGATCGTGGCGGGTTGACCCGCCCCCCCCTCAAACCTGATGGCTGAATGCCTATTTACGCGGAGACGGCCTTGAGCTGCGGTCGAACTGCTCGATGAGGGTCTCGCGGTCCTTGTGCGCGTCTCGTGCTCGCGGACCTCACGGATCTCCGCGGCAGAGAGGCCGTCGATGTGGTTGGCGATCTCGCCGACGTTGATCTCGTCGAGCTGGCGATCGGGAACGTGACCTTCTCGATCTCCTTCCTCGACGAGCCGCAGACCCTGCTTGTAATACGCCAACGGCGCGTACATCAGGTCCGTGTACGCATCAACGCCCTCTCCGACCAGCGTCTGGTAGGCACGCGCTGCCCCTCGGCCCGCTCGACCAGCTCCTGGGTGAGCGCCCGTTTGCTCTCGGCCTGGTGCCGAACCTCACGCGCAGCGCCGTCGAGCGTCTCCTGCGCAAACTTCACGTTGCGCTCCTGCTGTGCCACGAAGTGGTCGACGACCATCTTGTAGGAGTCGCCGCTCGACTTTGCGAGCCGCTCCGCAGTCATGCCCGTGCGCTCCATGGTCTCCACTGATCCTCCTGTTGCCAATTGCTATAACCTATATGCAGTTTACACATATATCCATTAGTGTCAAGCGGTTCGGTGTGGGAGTCGCTGGGTGGGGATCCGGCGGGCGGGTCGAGTTTCGGGTGACGCGAGAAGTGATACTCTGAGGAGCTGGGCCTTTACAGAGGGGAACGTAAATCTTAAGATTGGCGTCTTGCAAAAGGATCCGGTCTGGACGACCGTGAGGCGCGCCATGTTTCGCGGCGGGGCTTGTAACTAATATTTGGTCTAACCGTTACCGCGTTGTAATCCTTGTTCCGTATACTTTCGGAGTACGGCGTTTGGATGGACAGCGAGAGGTGATGTGATGCGTTCGAGAAAGTTGGTCCTGGTACTTGCGGCCCTGGTGTTGGTCGTCGGCGCTCGCCGCATGCGCTTCTGCGGGCCAATCTTCCGGCGATCAGGGCTCAAGCGATCAGGGGAGGCGGCGAAGAAAAGGCGCCCAAGGAAAAAGCCGCCGAAGGGAGCGCGAAGGAGCCGGAGCCGCCCAAGAAGATGACCGAGAAGGCCAAGGAACAGCAGGTCGCCCCGAAAACGGGCGCAGGAGGAGGCCCAGGCGGGAAGAACAGGGTGGAGCCTCCTAAGGAAAAGACCCTCAAGCTCACAGTACCGGAGATGAAGCGGATCAAGAACGACCCGATACCAAGCGGCACGGCACCAGAGAATCTGTTCCGCGACTTCGCGGCCGTCCACCTCAGGGCCTCGGGCTTCCCCTGGAAAGAGAAGGCAAACGTCTACATAGCGGGCCACCGCATCGGGTTCCCCGGCACCAGCAGCGACAGGGCCTTCTACGACCTGGAAGGCCTGAATAGCGGTGACAAAGTCTACCTCGAGGACGCCGAGGGCAGAAAGTATACTTACGAGGTCTACGAGAAGTATCGTGGAGCCCACGAACCTCACCGTCACAAGCGCATACGGGCAAGAACATCATCAGCCTCCAGACCTGCACCCTTCCGGATTACTGTCTCCGCGTCATCTACCGGGCCGAGCTCAAAAACATCGAGGGCGACGAGTCGTAAGTACCAGGTAGGACAACGACGACGTTAGAAGCTAGAGGACCGGGACAGAGTTCCGGATCTCTGCTTTTCCAGTCGAATAGCATCTATGGAACAGGAACCCGCGGTGAACGGGCCGGGGTTGCTCTCGGGCGAGAGCTGATGTATCTGCGCTTGTTGATTCAAAGAGGGTGATGTACCTACAATTAGGAACGGCGACTTGTATGGGGGTCACGGGAGAAGCGCTCGATACCCGAGTGCCGCGAAAATCATAATTATTTCGTTTCGGAGCAGGGGAACAGAGAATGGGGGAGAGATGACGTTGCACTCGCGGGGTGGCGGTCCGGCCTTCGGGGCTCATGCCTTTATATGGTCCGGTGAGTGGACGCGGGAAGGCGCCGAGCGTGTCATTTCCGGTGCCGCGGAGGTGGGCCTCGATTTCGTCGAGATACCTCTCCTCGACCCCGGCTCGATGGATGTAGATCATACGCGATCCCTGCTAGATGACTACGATCTCCGTTGCTCATGCTCACTCGGCTTGCCATGGGAGTTCCACCTGCCTTTCAACCCAGAAGGTGCGGCGCGTTTCCTTCAAGAGGCCGTCGAGGTGACCGCGGCTCTTGGCTCCCCCGTGCTCACAGGCTGCCTCTATACGCATTTAGGAACCCTGACCGGCAAGCCCCCAGAGGCCGCAGAGTTGGAAGTCGTCGCGAGTGTCCTGAAGGAGCTAGGCCGCCGGTCTGTGACGACGGCATCGAGCTGGGTATAGAGGTCGTCAACCGCTACGAGACCTACCTCCTCAACCTCGCCTGACAGGCCGGCGAACTGTTAGACCGGATAGACGAGCCCAACGTCTTCGTCCACCTCGACACGTACCACATGAACATCGAAGAGAGGGGCTTCTACGACCCGATCGTTCTCTCGGCTCCAGGCTCGGCTACGTCCACCTCTCTGAATCCGACCGCGGGACGCCGGGGACGGCGAACGTCCACTGGGATGAGGTTTTCCGCGGGTTGAAAGACGTTGGCTACAGCGGTGCCCTCGCGATGGAATCCTTTGCCGCCGTGAACGAGGCGATCATCGGCGCGACGGCGCTCTGGCGCGATGTGGTCGGGGACCCCGATGCCCTCGTCAGGGACGGCCTCGCCTTCCTGCGCGAGAAGGCTAGAGAGCATGGCGTTTTCTCATGACCGATAGCCAACCGGTCCTGAGATCGGCGTAAGTCCGTCTTATGCTCCTCGGCCTCGACCTAGGGACCAGCTCCGTAAAAGCCCTTCTCATGGAGGAGAATGGCGACTCACTCGGCGAGGGATCCTCGCCTTACCCCGTGCGGGCACCCAACCAGGGGTGGGCCGAGTCGTCTCCGGAAGACTCGGTGGGGCGCCGTTCTGGAGGCCACGGAAGCTGCCGTGGGCCAACGCAGTGCGGAGGTGACGGCGATAGGGCTTTCCGGCCAGATGCACGGCGTCGTCCTTACGGACGAGGGGGGGCATCCCTTGCGTCCCGCCGTCCTATGGGCCGATGCCAGATCCGGCGCCGAGCTGGTAGCCTACCTGGGGCTCGATGAAGAAAAGTGGCACCGGCTGGCCAACCCGCCTGCCGTGGGGGCATGGCGGGCCCGAGCCTCCTGTGGCTGCGCGACCACGAACCCGACACTTATGCGTCCGCCAGGTGGGCTCTGCAGCCGAAGGACTGGCTCAGGATGCGCCTGACTCGCGACGTAGCCGCGAAGCCATCCGATGCCTCGGCCACCCTCTCGCCCTACGATCTCGTCGCCGATGACCGGGCCTACGCCATAGTAGAGGACCTCGGCCTCCGCGCGGAGCTGCTGGCGCCTCTCGTACCGTCCGCCGGCATCGCGGGGACGCTCACTGCAGAGGCCGCGGGCAATCTCGGGCTAGGAGAGGGACTACCGGTGGCGGCCGGGGCGGCCGACACAGCCGCAGCCATGCTAGGCGTTGGGCTACTGCGGCCCCGGTCCCGTGCAGCTCACGGTCGGCACGGGAGGCCAGATCTTTACGCTGAGGGAAGACCTCGAACCTGATCCGCATCTACGCACGCACCTGTATCGTGGTGCCGTACCCGGGCTGCGGTACTCGATGGCGGCGACCCAGAACGCGGGCCTCGCCCTCGAGTGGGTCCGCAAAGTGCTCGGCGTCTCCTGGAAAGAAGTCTACGACGAAGCCTTCGCCGTGCCGCCGGGCTCAGGAGGCGTAGCATTCCTGCCGTACCTGAGCGGGGAGCGGACCCCGCGCTTCGATCCCGGCGCCCGCGGCGCCTGGACCGGCCTCGGCCTCGACCATACGCGGGGCCACCTCCTACGCGCAGCCCTCGAAGGCGTTGCGTTCGCCCTGCGCGAGGGCCTCGAGGCGCTGGAGGAGCTGGGGATTTTCGTCCCCGAGCTCCGCCTCGCCGGGGGGGGGTGCCAGCGGGGAGACGGGAGACCCCTGGCGGCAGTTACTGGCCGATGTGCTCGGCCGCCCCCTGCGTCTCCTGCCCAATGGGATCTCCAGCGTCGCATCGGCCCGCGGCGCCTCCCTCCTGGCCGGCCTCGCCACCGGCGTCTATTCGGCGGCCGAGGATACGCTTCGGCTCGCCCCGGAGCCGCAGGGATCCGTACGTCCCGGCGAAGCTAGCGGGGACTACGAGGCCGCCTACGAGCGTTACAGGGAACTCTATCCCAGGCTTCAGGGTCCGGTGCCGCAGATTCGCCCGCAATTGTGAGCGAAGCCTCTATACTACTAGATACTCCTTGCTACACTACGTTTCGAAATGACGGGGCAGTGTAGAATTTGTTGAGCAAAGGATACGCGGGATCTCTTACGGACAACGCCGCGGCTGGCGCCCGCTGGCTCCTGGCTGACCGGGTCGGACGCGCTCTCTCGGCAACAGAGAACGTCGTGGGTACGCGCGAGCGGGTTGTACGCCTTGCTGTGCCCGTTGGCCGCGTGGATCCTTTCGTGTGGCTGCGGGAGCAGGGGATGTTCCCGAAGACCTACTGGTCCGGGCGCGAGGACCGTGGCGGGTCGCGGCAGTAGGAGTCGCGGACCTGCGGGAGGCGGACGCCTCAGGGGGCGACCTGTCACTCCCCAAGTTGCTCGCGTCGTTGCCCGACTCTGCGGGTTCCGGGGCGCGCTACTATGGCGGCGCGCGCTTCGATCCGCTGCGCAGGCCCGAAGAGGAATGGGCGGCGTTCGGGGCTTACCGGTTCGTCCTGCCGCGCTTCGAGCTGCACGCGGCGGACGGAGAGACGATCCTAACCTGCAATCTGGTGTTGCCCAGGGACGTGGGTAACGCTTCTGAGATATTGGAGCAGATAGAAGACCTCACGTTGCCCGAGGGCGAACCGCGCGCTACGTTGCCAACCCCGGTTTCTCGCGTAGACAGGCCCGACCTGCCGGGGTGGAGGCAGAACATCGGGCGGGCACTCGCCGCGTTCTCCGAGGGGCGACTCGGCAAAATCGTGCTCGCCCGCCGGGTCGAGTTCGGCTTCGATGGGGACCTGGATCCCACGCTGTTACTCGGGAGCTTGCAGGCGGCCACGCCGGGCTGCTTCCATTTCTACGCCGAGCCGGAGGATGGGGTGGCTTTCCTAGGGGCCTCTCCCGAGCGCCTGTTCCGCCGCGACGGAAGCTCGGTGGTGAGCGAGGCCGTGGCGGGAACGAGGCCGCGCGGGACGTCGTTGGAGAACGATATTGGGCTACGTGACGACCTGATGCGTAGCGCAAAAGACAGGGCCGAGCACTCCTACGTGCGCATCGGCATAGGAGAGACGCTCGCACCGCTCTGCGAGGAGTTTGAGATCGAGGAAGTCGTCTCCGACATGAAGCTGGCGCGTGGGAGGCACCTGAGGTCGAGGGTCCGTGGCACGCTAAGAGAAGGCGTGACCGACGCCGTGCTGCTCGACGCGCTGCACCCGACGCCGGCCGTCGGTGGCCATCCGCGGGTCGAGGCGTTGCAAGAGATAAAGGATCTCGAACCCTTCGACAGGGGCTGCTACGCAGGCCCGGTAGGTTGGATCGGGGACGAGGCCTCCGAGTTCGCCGTCGGTATACGGTCAGGCCTGGTTCGGGGCCGGACGCTGGATCTCTTCTCCGGGGCCGGGATTGTCGCCGGCTCCATGCCCGACGAGGAATGGGCCGAGATAGAGCAGAAGATCGGCGACTTCATCGGGGTGTTCGGGCTTGAACAGGGAAACGCCGCGAGCTAACCGCCTCTGGGCGTACCTGATCGTCGAAGAGCTCGTGCGCTGTGGCGTCGACTTCTTCTGCGTGGCCCCCGGCTCCCGCTCGACCCCACTCGTCGCCGCGCTAGCCGCGAACGAGAAGGCCCGTAGCCTCGTCCACTTCGATGAGCGCGGAACGGCCTTCGCGGCTTTAGGCTACGCGCGCGCCACGGGGCGTCCCGCAGCCTGGATCACGACCTCAGGAACGGCGGTCGCCAACGGTCTCCCTGCCGTCGTCGAGGCCTCGACAGACGGTGTGCCCATGATCCTGCTTACCGCCGACCGTCCCCCCGAACTTCGCCAGACCGGCGCCAACCAGACCATAGACCAGCCCGACATCTTCGGCGACTACGTCCGCTGGCGCTTCGATCTTCCCGCCCCCGACCCATCCATCGACCCGGCGATGGTCCTGACAACCGTTGACCAGGCCGTCTACCGTGCGCAACGTAGTCCTCATGGTCCCGTCCACCTGAACTTGATGTTCCGCGAGCCTTTTCTGCCGGATGGGGAAGATGATCTCCCCGGACCATCCCCTTGGGTAGAGGCTGACGAACCGTACACCCGCTACGCCTCGACGAAGCCCGCCGTCGATGAATCGGAGATCCAAAACCTCTGGAAGAGGCTCCATCCTGTGAAACGCGGCCTCGTCGTAGCCGGCCGGCTGGCCTCCCGAGAGCAGGGTAAGGCGGTGCTGCGGCTCGCCGACACTTTAGGCTGGCCGCTCCTCCCAGACATAGGCTCACAGGTTCGTCTCGGCGCGGACTCGAAGGACCTCGTGGCCTACTACGACGCGCTCCTGGCGAGCGACCCCTTTGCCGAAGCGCACGTGCCCGAGGCGGTGGTCCACGTTGGGGGAAGGGCCCTCTCCAAGCGACTGGAGCGATTCCTGGGTCGCAGTCGGCCCGACCCCTACATCGTCGCGCGCGAGAATCCGTTCAGGCTCGACCCCGCCCACCGCGTCACCCACAGCATCGAGGTAGACGTCGTGGATTTCTGCGCCGCGCTCGAAAGGGCCGCTACGGATGACCCACCGACGGGGGACACCGCATGGACGGCGGGCTGGCGGGGGGCGTCGGAGGAAGCGGGCCGCCACCTGGACGAGCAGGTGCTCGAAGCACCGAACGAGCCGTTCGTGGCGCGTGGTGTGTCGCGGAACATACCCGGGGATCATGGTCTCGTCGTCGCCAGCAGCATGCCCGTGCGGGACCTGGATACCTACGCTGCGGCCGGCGCGGCCGTGCCCGTAGCCGCCAACAGGGGCGCGAGCGGCATCGACGGCACCGTCGCGACCGCGGCTGGCTACGCGCGGGGTCTCGGAAGACCCGTTACGCTCCTCATCGGGGACCTCGCGCTGTTGCACGACCTGAATTCCCTCGCCATGTTGCGCGATGTGCGTGTCGTCGTCGTCGTGCTCAACAACGACGGCGGGGGTATCTTCTCCTTTCTCCCCGTATCCAGCCAGAAGAAATTCTTCGAGCCCTACTTCGGCACGCCTCAAGGCGTTGGTTTCGAGTCAGCGGCACGGATGTTCGGGCTCGGTTACGAAGGTCCTGACACGATGAAGGAGTTCATCGAGTCGTATCGCAAGGCCTGCGCGAGCGGATCCTCGGCCCTGATCGAAATCAGGACCAACCGCGAGGAGAACGTGGCCCTGCACCGCAGGCTACTCGAAGAGGTAGCCGCCCGGGTCGAGAAGGCATGATGACCCCTGATCCCACACGATGCACCCGCCGGATAGCCTGAACTACGAGGTCTCCGGCCCGCGCCGGTCGCGGTCGGTCCTCTTCCTGCACGGCTTTTTGGGGTCGTCGGACGACTGGCGAGATGTAACGAACGCGGTTGGGGACCGGGGCTTCTGCATCACCCCCGACCTGCCGGGACACGGGGGTTTACAGGGGTTGGCGCCTGAGTCGTACACCATCGAAGGGTCGGCGCGGGCCGTGATCCATACTCTGGACGATCTGGAAGTCGAGAGTCCAGTAATCGTAGGTTACTCGATGGGCGGACGTCTGGCGCTGTACCTGGCCCTGCGTTATCCGGAGCGGTGCGCTGGCCTCTTTCTCGAATCGGCATCCCCTGGCTTGGAGAGCATGGAGGAGCGGGCGGCGCGCAGAGCAGCAGACGAAGATAAGGCGCATCGCTTGGAATCCGGTAACTTCGAAGAGTTTCTCAGCGACTGGTACAGGCAGCCGATCTTCGAGTCGCTGGCGAGGGACGAGGGGTTGCTCGGGCGGACCATCGCGGCGAGGCGGCGCAACGATCCTGAGGAGCTCGCGCGGTCGCTGCGGGGGATGGGGACGGGCAGCCAGCCCTCGTTGTGGGCCGAGCTGGAAAACCTCGGCGTACCAGCGCTCGCCGTCGCAGGAGGGCTCGACCACCAGTACACGCTCGTCTCATCGCGCATGGCGGAGATCAGCCCACGAATGAAATCCACGGTGGTCCCCGGTGCGGGACACACCGTGCACGCCGAGACCCCGGAAGTATTTATCTCCCTGCTCGTGGATTTCCTGGATAGGCTACCGCTTGCTCTGGGTGAGGCTGAACCAGTTCCCTGAGTTGTCTTTCACGATGGCTTCAGTGCCGTAGAACCGTTCCTCGGGTGGCGACACGAACTCGACGCCCCGCCTACTCAGACGCTCGTAGTCGGCCTTTATGTCGTCCGTCTCGAAGACACCGATACCGAAGGCGCCCTTCTCGACGAGCGCCTTCATCTCTTCTGCCATCCCGGCTTCGAACATCGGTCCAGGGGTTACCTGGGCCAGGATCAGCTCGAGGTCGGGCTGTCCCTTCGGGCTCAGCGTCAGCCAGCGGAGGCCGGAGTCGCCCATGGGCATGTCGGTGTTGACCTCGAAGCCCAGGGTGTCCCGGTAGAACGCGAGGGCTTCTTCCTGGTCGATCACGTAGATCGTAGAGTGGCTCTGGCGTTGGATCACGGCTTACCTCCCGGCTTCGTTGCCCTGTCCCGAAAATACTATCCGCAGGGCGCCCTCCCGGCTTCTCGAAAATTGCGCTCGTCCAGTGTTCCATACAACATCTTGAAAAAGCACGAGGGAACGAACAGTCTTCTCACCGTAGACGGGACGGAGATGCTGGATCTTGCATAGCGTCTGTACTCCGAGGGTGAGAGACCGACGCGTTGTGCGAACAGGCTGCTGAAACTGCCCAGGCTGGAGAAACCCACTTCGAAGCACGCTTCCGTGACGTTGTGGTTACCCCTGGCCAACAGAGTCTTGGCCCTCTCTATGCGCAGCCGAGTCAGGAACGCGTGCGGCGTCTCTCTGTAGGTGCGCTTGTAAACGCGCAGAAAGTGGTAGGGAGAGAGGTTGGCCTGGGCCGCGACGTCGGGTAAGGAAACGGGAGTGTTGTAAGCGTGACGCATGAACTCCCTGGCCTGGGCGAGGCTCCTGTGCGTCTGAGGGTGCATGATAGATGAAGAGTACACGACGTGACACACGAGCCAAGGGTGTACTCGGCGGCACGCAGAAACCCGGCCGCCAGGTCCGTGAGGCTGGGAGTCATCGGTTTCGTCTCCGCCAGCGAAACGCACCCGAAGATGTAACCTCCCTTTTGCATCGATGAAGCGCTCGCCTTGGCCCCGCCGCGGGGAAGCACCTAGAATGACCGACTGGGTCAACCGTAAGGCCCCAGGCAAAGGAGGCGCGGAAGGTATGCCGAAGGCATTGGAAGAACCGTTTGAGGAGATGCTGACGGGCGGGCATCCGAACTCGCTCGGCAGGACCGTCGAGGTTGTGGACGCCGTCCTCGCGCGGCCGTCCAGGCTATCGGAGCTTTACGGCTGCTACTTTAGTGCGGACGAGGTTGTCCGGCTGAGGACCTCGTCCGCACTAAAGCGCGTCTGCGCCGAGCGGCCCGAATGGCTCCTCCCGTACGTGGATGGCCTGCTGCGCGACGTGGCGCGGATCGACCAGCCATCTGCCCAATGGACGCTGGCACAGCTCATGGAGAGCCTACATGATCGGCTGACGGCGGAGCAGAAAAGCCAAGCGGTACGGGTGCTCCAACGCAACCTGCGAACCAGCAGCGATTGGATCGTCCTGAACACCACCATGAAGACCCTGGGTGGATGGGCGCATAAGGACGAAGAGCTGAGGTCGTGGCTCGAGCCCCACCTTCTGCGGCTCGCGCAGGACGGCCGCAAGTCCGTCGCCAACAAGGCGAGGAAGCTGCGAGCGGAGCTCGCCCGCGCTTGAGGTTCGAGGGTACCAGTAGACGGACTCGGCGAGTTAATCGTTGAGGCCGTTCCGGCCGAAGCGCGAAATCTGGTGTGCATGCCAGGCGCGCAACACGCCAACCGGGTTGGCAAGAGCTGGTCCACACGTCCCTATATAATCTCTGGCATGACAAATATAGCTTGGGAATCAGCCGGAGAGTTCGAGGACATCAGGTACGAGAAGGCGGAGGGGATCGCGAAGATCACCATAAACCGCCCCGAGGTCCGTAACGCGTTCCGTCCGCTTACGGTGGTCGAGATGCAAAGGGCCCTCGAAGACGCCCGCGAGGACCACGAGACTGGGGTCATCATCCTGACCGGAGAAGGCCCCGACGCTTTCTGCTCGGGAGGGGACCAGAAGGTGCGTGGGGACGCAGGATACCTCGAAGACCCCGAAGACCCGCGCCGCACGCCGGGTGGCGCGTCGGTCGGGCGTTTCCACGTCACGGACCTCCACGTCCAGATCCGACGTTGTCCAAAGCCCGTGGTCGCGATGGTGGCCGGATACGCCGTCGGCGGAGGCCACGTCTTACACGTGGTCTGCGACCTCACCATCGCCGCGGATAACGCAAAATTCGGGCAGGTGGGCCCGAAGGTCGGGAGCTTCGACGGCGGCTTCGGCGCTTCGGTCCTCTCAAGCCTCGTCGGGCCGAAGAAGGCGAAGGAGATGTGGTTCCTCTGCAGGATCTACTCGGCCGAAGAGGCGCTGGAGATGGGGCTCGTCAACGCGGTCGTGCCGCTCGCCCGACTCGAGGAGGAGACCGTCAGCTGGTGCCGGGAGATGCTCGAGCGCTCACCTTTCGCGCTACGGCTCCTCAAGGCGAGCTTCCACGCCCACGAGGACGGCTTCGCCGGCATCCAGCAACTAGCCCACGATACGAACCTTCTCTTTTACGGTAGCGAGGAGGCGCGGGAGGGCCGCGACGCTTACAAGGAGAAGCGCAAACCCGACTTCTCGAGGTTTCCACGACGCCCATAGCCACTCCGCGGTGAACCCCGCGTAGGTCGACAAAGATAGCCTGGCAGGAACCTGCCTATACCCAAAGTATCCGGCGAACTATCGCTTTAGCAGATCCTCCGAAATTCGCCGGTGTCAGGTAGTGCCGCGGCCTTGGGTACGCTATCCTGGAACACCTGGCCAGTTCGAGAGGTGGCAACGAATACCATGAAACCGTACGTACTCGACGACGCCTCGACGTTGGAGTATCAACGGCTCGACCTGATGTCCAAAATCCTCGACCCCTGGACTCGTGGGTACCTCACGGCCCTCGGGGTCGGTGAGGGCTGGCAGTGCCTGGAGCTAGGCAGCGGCAACGGCAGCATCGCGGAGTGGCTATCCGAGACGGTCGGCCCCTCGGGAACCGTGACAGCCGTCGACATCAACCCGGTGCTCCTCGATTTGATCCCCGCACAAAACTTCACGTGCGGCAGATGGATATACGCACGCGGGGAGTTGCAGGCGAACGCCTACGATCTGGTAAGCTGCCGCGCCTTGTTGCACCAGATCTCCGAGTACGCTCCAACGGTGCTCGCGCGGATGGCCGCTGCCCTCAAACCGGGTGGATGGCTGTTGGTGCAAGAGCCAGATTTCCACCTCGCGACGACCACGCAGCCGGATGTCTGGGCAAAGACCTGGAAAGCCCTGATCGAATGGGGGCACGCCAACGGGATCGACTGGCTAATCGGCCGCGAGCTTGCCGGGCATGGTCAGCAAGCTGGGTCTCGGGCAACCACAGGCCAAGACCGACGTGCAGAACATCCGCGGCCGGGATCGCGGGGCGCTGTACTTCCAGTTGTTTCTCGCTGAGGTGCGCGATCGCGTGGTCGGCAGCGGGCAACTCGACGCGGCAACACTAGACGCCGCTTCGGCGTTGCTGGACGACCCGAACTACTGGACCCAGTGCTGGATGATGACAGCGGTGTGGTTGCGCAAGCCGCCAGCCTGAGTGCATGTGGGGCTCACCAGGTACACCGGAAGAGGGTCGGCCACCCACCAACGGGATGAAACTCGCCCGCTTCGACCTCTACCATTATAGCCTGCCCCTCTCCCGGCCGCTGAGCTTGAAGGGCACGACAAACCGTCGTCGCGAGGGCCTCCTCCTGAGGCTATCCGGAGACGACGGTTCGGAAGGCTGGGGCGAGAGCGCGCCGCTTCCCGGCTTCAGCAAAGAGGGTCTCGAAGAAGCGGCGCAACAATTGCGCCGCATCGCCGAATCGCTGATAGATCAAGAAGTTACAGGCGATTGGGTAGGCGGAGCGATTGGTCGAGAACTGGACCGTATCGACCCCGCTCCCTCCGTCAGGTTCGGTCTGGAGCTGGCCGTCTGGAACCTGTACGCGTCTTATGTGGAAAAAGGACTTCCAGACCTGTTGACGCCCACTGCGAGGACGGAGGTGCCTGTAAACGGTTTGATCCATGGACCGCCCGCGAATGCTTTGAGAGTGGCCCGGCGCATGAAGGATGCGGGCTACCGGAGCATCAAGCTCAAGGTCGGCGCACGGACCGTCGATGAGGATGTCAGGCTGGTACGCGATCTCGGCGAGGAGGTCGGTGACAACGTCTACCTGCGCCTCGACGCGAACCGGGCGTGGGGCTACGAGGCGGCCGCCGAGTTTATCCGAGGCGTGGCGGAAATCGACTTCGAGTACATCGAGGAGCCGCTCACCGATCCGGGGAGGTTGCCGGAGCTCGTTCACGATTTCGGTGTGCCCGTTGCGCTCGACGAATCGCTCGTCGGGATGGAGCCGGAAGACCTGGAGGAGCATCGCTTCGCGCGGGCGGTCGTGCTCAAGCCGACTCTGCTCGGCGGCATCTCGCGCACGTTGAGGATGGCAGAGATCTCGCTTCGTCTTGGCATGACGCCAGTGATAAGCTCGGCCTACGAGAGCGGTGTTGGGACGGCCGCCCTCGTGTCGCTGGCCGCTGGTATCGGGGACCGTCCCGTTCCTGTTGGGCTGGATACGTATCGCGTGCTGGCGGGAGACGTTCTCGATGTGCCGCTCGGCCTTCCGGCCCCGAGCGTAGACGTCGGAGAGACGGTGGACGCCTCACGCATGGTAGACGTTCGCGGCTTGGAGAGACTTTAGCCTGGATTACTCATGGATCATCCTCGGGGATACGTTTCGCCCACTCACGAAGCGATCTCCCAACTGTCGGTACTTCATCGTTTCGTCAATAATTCGGGGTAATATTCTCCGGACGTTCGAGAGACGAAAGCGAGGCGCGTTTTGGCCGGAGATGTTTCGAGGAAGGCGGCCGTGGTGCGGGTCGAAAACTCCCTCCGAAAGTCGGGCTTCGACAATGAGATCGTGTCTCTCGACGCGACCGCCCGGAGCGCGAAGGAGGCCGCTGACTCGCTTGGCGTCGAGGTCTCCCAAATCGTGAAATCCCTTGTTTTCAAAGGGGCAAAGAGCGGAGATCCCATCCTCGTCGCCGCCAGCGGGGATAACCACGTGGACGAAGAGAGGATCGAAGCCGCCTGTGGAGAGGCTATCGAGCGGGCCGACGCGAAGTTCGTGAAAGGAAAAACGGGGTTCTCGATCGGCGGCGTCCCGCCGCTCGCCCACGTCGAGAAGATAACGACCTTCGTGGACAAAGACCTCTTCCGCCATGACGAGGTGTGGGCCGCCGCCGGACACCCTCATGCCGTATTCGCGCTCTCGCCGGACGAACTCGTGAAGATGACAGGTGGGGAGGTCATCGCGGTCGGATAGAGGCAAGTGTCGCGGTCGGGTCTCCGGGGGCGGTAGGGAGGGTAGCGAGTATTCGTGCGTTCTAGAATTGATACATGTCCGCGCCGATCTTAGCGACCAAGCTCTATATCCCCCCGCCTCGGCCTGAAGCCGTGCCACGCTCCCGCCTGACCGAGCGTTTGAACGAGGGTTTGCATCGCAGCCTGACGCTCGTTTCCGCCCGCCGGATTCGGCAAGACGACGCTGCTCGGCGAATGGGTCGCCGTATGCGGGCGGCGGCCGCCTGGCTGTCGCTGGACGAGGGGGATGGCGACCCCACGCGCTTTCTGGCTTGCCTCGTCGCGGCTTTGCGGACGGTTGTGGCGAATATCGGGGAAGGGGTGATGGGTTCGCTCCAGATACTTGCCCGGCCGCCACCTTCCGAGTCGCTTTTGACAGCCCTGGTCAATGAGATCGCAACCGCCCCGGAAGATTTCGTCCTCGTCCTTGATGACTATCATGTCGTTGACTCCAAGCCGGTCGACGATGCATTGGCCTTTCTGATCGAGCATCTGCCGCCGCAAGCGCACCTCGATCTTGTGGGTTATCCACTTTCTCGCCTTGTATCGTGCTCTACGGGAAACGTAGCCTCGCGTCCGCTCTCTTTCGGAAGCGTCCTTGGCATTCTAGGTGCTCGTCGGTTGCTGGCGGCTGAGATCTCTCCATCATCGCTACCACTCCGATCTCCGAGCTCTATCATGCCCCTGGGGCTACCCAGAAGATCAAGCGACGCTCGTCCTCTTGTGGCAGGCGACCCAGGGCATATTCGATGCGTTGTTCGCCGTGGGGCTCCTCCTCCTGCCGATAGGTCTCATCGCCCTCGAGATGGCCATGCTCGCGACCCCGGCCTTTGGCAAGGGTTTCGGTGGGTTGAGCGTGGTGCTCGGGGTGATCGGGCTCGTAGCGGCCTCTGCCCCAACTAGTCGACATCACTTCTCCAATCGCCATACCCGGCGTTTTCGCACTCATCGTCTTCCATTTTCGTCCTGGGATGGAAGGTCTACAGTCTGTCGAGGGGGGTCTCGAAGATAGGGTAAAGGGCGAGAGCTGGGGGCAATGGAGAAAGTTAGAGTGTCACACGGGAGATCGAAGCAACAGGCAAAGACGCGGCACGCTTCGAAGAGGGGGATCACGCTTTCGGATATCGCGGCTTTAGCTTTGACGCCAACGCCGAATATCTATGCATGCCCGAAGAGGGGCTGGTGGCGACGAAGCCAGTCGGCATGACCCACGAGGAAGCTGGGAACCTGCCGAAGAGTAATTCGGGCTAGCGGGTTCGGGTGCGCTGGGGTATACTCTCCGGCATGTAGCGAGCTTCCTTTGCGATATCTTCTTCTCCCGTTCTCCCCCCGTGCAAAGGACCCTTACGTGCTCGCCCAACTCAGAAACGTCTCGCTCTCATTCCCAGACAAGAAGGTACTCGAAGATGCCTCCCTCACCGTCTATCCCGGGGATAGGATCTCCCTCGTCGGCGAGAACGGCGCCGGGAAGACTAGCCTTTTTCGCATTCTGAAGGGACATGTGGTCCCGGACTCGGGCGAAGTCTCGTTCGCCAGGGGAGTCCGTATCGGGTACCTGGAGCAGGACTTCGCTGGCATGGACGAGGACCCGAAGCGTACCTGCATGGAGACCGCGCTGGAGCCTTTCGGCGGCCTGATCCAACTAGAAAAATGTATCGAACGCCTCGCCTTCGAGCTCGGCGAGGCGGGAAGAAAGGGCTTCGGGGCTACTCGCCGACCTTGGCGAGGCGCAGCAACGCTTCGAGGTCTGCGGGTGGTTACGAGTACGGGCGAGAACCGAGGCCACGCTCGAAGGACTTGGGCTTCCAGTGCCGCTCTGGGAACGTAGCGTGTCCGAGCTTTCGGCCGGCCAGAGGGTGCGGCTCGCGCTCGCGAGGCTTTTGCTCGAGGATCACGACCTCATCCTCTTCGACGAGCCGACCAACCACCTTGACATCCCCGCCCGCGAGTGGCTCGAAGGGCACCTCGCCGGGATGGACGCCGCCTACGTCGTCGCCTCCCATGACCGGCGCTTTCTCGATGCCGTCTCCAACAAAGTGGCCCACCTCGACCGTGGAGCGCTGGCCGTCTATTCTGGCGACTACACCGCGTTCAGGCAACAACTGGAGCAGGCCGAGGAGGAGGGTTGGCGCAGGTACGAGAAGAGCCGCAAGCTGGCAAAGAAACTGCAGCGCCAGGCCCAGGACTATCAGAAGTGGTCGGACGCCGGCGAGAAGAAGAAGCGGGGCGCGGCGGACAAGGGGTTCATGGGCCACAAGGCCGCGAAGCTCATGAAGCGTTCGCTCGCCGCCAGGCGCCGCATGGAGGAGGCCGTCGAGAACGCCAGGACGGAGAAGCCTTTCGAGAAAAGCGCGGTCAAGATAGAGTTCGGGTCCTCGAAGGGCCGCAGCCTCGTGCGCGCCGAGGACCTCGTTGTTGGTTACTCTGAGGAGACCTTTGACCAGAGGAGCTCTCGTTCGAAGTATCGGCGGGGGACAGGATCGCCGTCCTCGGACCGAACGGTTCAGGCAAGACGGCGCTGTTGCGCACCGTGCTGGGTGAGATTCCGGCGCTCGACGGCGAGGTTAGTCTCGCTCCTTCGGCGAAGACCGGATACTTCGACCAGGACAACCGGAGCGTGCCTCCCGACGTCACGGCCGTCGAAGCGGTCCTCGGGACCGGGCGCGACGAGACCCTGGCCAGGACCGTCATGGGTAGGATGGGCGTAAAGAGGGAGACCGTAAACAAGAGGGCGATGAAGCTGAGCTCGGGAGAGCGCGCCAAGGTGCTCCTTGCAGGGATCATCCTCTGGAGACAACAACCTCCTCATCCTCGACGAACCAACGAACTACCTCGATATAGAGACCCAGGACGCACTGCTAGGGGCGCTTGCAGACTTCCCCGGAGGAATACTGTTCGTCTCCCACGACCGCTATTTCGTGGAACAACTCGCTACACAGACCCTGACGCTCGGGCTAATGTAGAGGCGTGAGCGACGATACTCTATCTGTCCCCTGTCCTTTGCGGGCTGCGGCGCTCGCCTCCCCAGGTGCGGCGGCCCTCGTCGGAGGCGGGGAATCATTTCCTACCGGGAGCTGGACGCGCAGGTCTCGGATGCGGCGCTCCGTCTCGGAGGAATCGAGCCGGGGAGCCGGGTGGCGCTCTATTCTGCCGAAAGACGAGCGTTACGTCATTCTGCTGCTCGCCTTGATCCGTGCCGGACACGTAGCATGTCCCGTCAGCGACCGACTGCCACCCAAGGGTGTCGCCCAGATCCTCGGACAGGCCGCCTGCCAGGCCTTGATCTCGGACAACGAAGAACTTCTGCACACGGTCGACGAGAACATCTTGAGGTTACGGCCGAAAATGGTGCTGAAGAGGAAGAGCTCTCCGACCGTACACAGCCAATAGAAATTCCCCTGGAGCGTCCTGCGACGATCATCTCCACATCGGGTAGCACGGGTGTCCCAAAGGCGGCGCTTCACACCTTCGGCAACCACTACCACAACGCGCTGGGCTCGAACGCCAACATCCCGCTCAGGCCAGGCGACAGGTGGCTCCACTCGTTGCCGCTCTATCATGTCGGGGGGCTTTCGATCCTGTTCCGGTGCCTGCTCTCGGGGACAACGGTCGCGTTTCCGCGAAAGGAGACTTCACTCGGTGAGGCTATCGCCGGCCTCGGCGTCACCCACGTCTCGCTGGTCTTCACCCAACTCCTAGGCTGCTACGGGAGGACGTTGACATAGGCGGACTCGAGGCGGTTCTGATGGGGGGAGGCCCGATGTCTGCCTCCCTGGTGGACGAGGCCGTGGGCCGCGGGCTACCGATCCACACCAGCTACGGCCTTACGGAGATGGCCTCCCAGGTCGCGACTACACCACAAGGAGCATCGTCCAAGGAGTTGCACACGTCGGGGCGCGCCTTGCCCGGCCGCGAGGTTTCGATCTCCGGTACTGGTGAGATCCTGGTCCGTGGCAATACGCTCTTCGCCGGCTACGTCGAGGGAGAGTCGCTAGACCGTTCACTCGACGAGGATGGCTGGTTCCATACCGGGGACCTTGGCGAGTTGGACGAAGAAGGCTACCTGCGCGTGCTCGGCCGCAAAGACAACCTTTTCGTCTCGGGCGGGGAGAACATCCAGCCCGAAGAGATAGAAGAGGCTATTGCTGGTCTCCCTGGCGTCGAAGCGGCCGTGGTGGTGCCCGTGCCTGACCCCGAGTTCGGCCACAGGCCGGTGGCGTTCGTGCGTACGAAGACCGACGCTGTGAGGTTAGAGCATTTGGCGCGTGCACTCGAACCGGTTTTGCCACGCTTCAAGATACCTGTTGCCTTTCACGGATGGCCCGAAGAGAGCGAGGGGATGAAGGTGGATCGGACCTCCTTCCGCGAACGCGCCCTGTGTTTGCACCCTGACGGACGCGGTTAGAAACTCCAGCGGCCTTGCCACTCCGGCCCTGGTTCTGCTTTCAAAGGGAAGCGGTTGCGGAACGAGCCCGGCCGATTTCTCGACGGTTTCGATTCTCTTTTGCTGTTTTCGTAACGCCCCCCGTAGCGTTCTCGTAACGAGGGCATGTTAGGCTGCACACGGTGACCCTTCGAGGAGAGGAGCGGGCATGACGAGAGTCGACAACTTCAGGTTGTGGGTGGTGCTCGCGGTCGGCGTTGTAGCCGCTGCCGTGGCCGTCTCGGGCGTGGCCCTCGACGCCGGGGTGGTACGGGCGGCCACACCCACCCGCGCCACCATCGAGGCGACCCAGTTCACCGTCCAGAGCGGCAAGGTCGGCGAGGCGTTCGCCGTGTGCCCCGGGACCAAGCGGGCCGTTGGCGGCGGCGTGGTTCAGAGTGGCCAGGCCTCCATCGGCCTTGCCGTGATCGCGAGTGGCCCGCTCGACGGTACGGGGGTGACCTTGAACACCAACGACGGTGACAAAGCAAAGCAGTGGTACGCTGCAGTAGACAACTTCACCGGGACGGAACGCATCTTCAAGGTGTTCGCGATCTGCTCGAGTAATTCCACGGCCACTATCGAGGCTACAACGCTAACGATCCAGCCAGGACAACTCTCGGCGAGGAATTCGCTGTGTGTCCGGGCAACAGACGCGTCCTCGGTGGCGGTGTGGTCCAGAGCGGATCGGCCAGTGACCTCGTTACCAGGGCGAGTGGCCCGCTGGACGGCACCGGATTCACCTCCCAGACCGTCACGGGCGACGTCGCTAGGCAATGGTATGCTGCGGTGGAAGACCTTTCGGGAGAGCAGCGCACCCTCAGGGTATTCGCGATCTGCTCCGGGGACTCTTCGGCCAGGATCAAAGCCTCCGCCTTCTCGGTCGAGAGCGGCCAGACCGGCGAGGCGTTCGCAAGATGTGGGACCAGCAAGCGCGCCCTGGGTGGCGGTGTGGTTCAGAGTGGATCGCCCGATCGCCTTCTTACCAGGGCGAGCGGCCCGCTGGACGGCACAGGGGTAACCCTGGAGACCAGAGACGGGGACGTCGCCAGGCAATGGTACGCGGCGCAAAGAAACGCGAGCGGAATATTGCGTGAGTTCAAGGTGTTCGCGATCTGCGAGTAGAAAACGTCCGCCATTCGCGGGAGGCTCCAGCAGGGCCTCCCATATTTTTCGCGCTTCCGGCGTGGGAGGATCCGGGAACTATTGTGGACGCGTCGCGCCCCTACAATCCCGTCGGTGCCTGGTCCAGGTGGGCGGCCCCGCTCTCTATGGCCGCCTCGCGCACGGCGCCGGCTACTTCGAGGTGGACTTCCGGGTCTAAGGCGTCGGGAACGAGCTCCGAGCCTGTAGCGAGGGAGGCCAGGACCTGGGCCGCGGCCAGCTTCATCTCGGCGTTGATCCGTGACGCACCAGAGAGCAGTGCGCCGCGAAAGATGCCAGGGTATCCGAGGACGTTGTTCACGCTCCGGCCGTCTGCGGCGAAGGCGGCCCCCGCCGCGAGGGCGGCGTCTGACTCTATCTCGGGGTAGGGGTTGGTGAGCGCCAGGATCACCTGCCCTTCGCGTACCATATCGGGCTCGATAAGGCCGGTCACGCCGGTCGTCGCGACGACCAGGTCGGCCTCAGCCATGACGGTGTGCATGTCGGTGATCTCGATCCCCTTCGCGCTCGCGCGCTCGTGGGAGAGCGAATTCGGGTCGGAGCCGAGCACCCGCTTCGCCCCGGCATCCATCATCAGCGCGGCGATGCCGTAGCCAGCCGCGCCGAGCCCGATCTGGCCGACTACCTCCTGCTCTAGTGTGAGCCCCGCGTGGCGGCAGGCCACGAGCGCGGCGGCGAGCGTGACGACGGCCGTGCCGTGGACGTCGTCGTGCATGACAGGCTGTGGGAGCGTCTCTATCAGGCGGGCCTCTATCTCGAAGCACTCGGGTGCCGAGATGTCCTCGAGATGAATTCCCCCGAACGTTGGAGAGATGCGCACAACCGTCTCGACGAACTCGTCCACGTCTTTGGTGTCGATGAGGATGGGCATCGCGGAGATACCGGCGAGCTGATGGTAGAAGACCGCCTTGCCCTCCATGACGGGCATCGAGGCGACAGGGCCTATATCTCCCAGTCCCAGAACCCGCGTTCCGTTCGTACAGATGGCGACGCTACGTCCGATCATGGTCAGCTCGCGCGCAAGCGACGGGTCTTCCGATATGGCCTCGCACGCCCGAGCGACGCCGGGAGTGTAGACGTCGCGCATATCCTGCACCGTCCTGACGGGGTGTGCGGATTCGATCACGAGCTTCCCGCCCTCGTGTTTGAGGAGCGCCCTGTCGCGCGCCCACAGGACCTCGACGCCCTCGAGCTCGCGCAGCATGTCGACGATCCGCTCGGCCTGCTCCTGGTCCTCGACCTCCAGAGTTATCTCACGCACCGATGCCTCGCGGCCGACGTTGATCGTGGTCACGTCCCCGATCAGGCCGTCTCCCTCTGCGATAGTCCCCGCGACCTTGGACAACTGCCCCGTGCGGTGCGGCACCTTGATGCGATACGTGTAATCTAGCGGCAAAGCAAACCCCCTAACGTCCCGGCGCCCCGTTATTGCGCCGTCCCACCTTCTAGGACTCCTCTCCCGGATTCTAAAGGAGGCCGCGATACCGGGCCATCTTCCCCGGACCAGTGAAAGTGTATCCTGGCGATGGTTACCGAGTGAGAACCTCCCCTCAGGGACCGATCTGCGACCATCTACTGGAAAGGATGCCTTTGTCCTACACGCACGGTCTCGGCATCATCGATGCCGGATCGGGCGGTATCACCGCCGCTCGCTTTGCCGCTTCGGGCGTGAGTTGTGTGAGAGTATTGGGGTGACTGCACCTGGACCGGTGCGTGCCCAGCAAGGCCCTGCTCAAGGCGGCGAGGGCCACACGCGAAGTGGATTTCGTGCTGAACGCTACGACGGTCGGTCCGGTAGAAGTGAAGGAGGTCATGGATCGCGTGGGACGCTCCATCTCGCAGGTGTACCAGGACGAAACCCGAAGTACTGCGCCGGGAGGGCATCGACGTTCGGATGGGCAAGGCTACCTTCAGGGAACAGCACACGCTGGGCGTGATCTCGGCGGATGATGAGACGACTATCGTCGCCAAGAAGATCATTCTGTGTAACGGCGCGAGGCCGGCAGTTCGGAGAATAGATGGGCTCTCGAACGTAACTTAACTGACCTACGAGCAGATCTTCGAAATGGACACGCATGATAGAGCGCCTGCTAATAATGGGCGGTGGACGTCTTGGCGCCGAGATGACGTAAGAGTTAGAGTAGTCTGTTCTCGCGTGTTAGTTTTGTAAATATTATGTAATTTTTTATATATAAAGAAGAAAAATAAGTATTGTAATTGATATTGTAATTTTTGTGAAGAATGAGAGTGTCGGATTACAATTTGTCTAGTGAGTGATGAGTGTCGCGTTTAGCGACGTCGGTATAGTTTATAAGTAATATCGTGGGTGAGATGGAGTGCGATAAGCTATTATTAGCGATAGGGTGTATTTTTAAAGTAGGAAATATGTACCTTGAAAAAGAAGTGTTTTAATTTTATATAGTGTGGTGTTAATGTAGATAACTATTTGAGTAATAAAGTTAAGTATATCTAAGTTGAAGTTGATGTGGTAAGAGTTACGTAGTTTAATTATTAAGAAGGCTAATAGGGTTAGTGGTAGTAAGCAAGTATGTTTAAAGGAAGAGAGGGGGGTTGTGGAAACCGTGACTGGATACTTAGAGAGGTCGCGCACGCCGGGCTGACCGAGGCCGAGGCGCGCGCCGGTCGCCGCGGCGATTACGTCGGCGTGCGCTTCTGGCCGATGGACCGGGTAGACCGTGCCGGAGGATGATACCGTGGGCTTCGTCAAGGTCGTGCACGGGAAGGGCGGCGTCGTGTTCGGGGCGACGGTGGTGGCTGAGCGGGCGAAGACATAGGCGAGTGGGCGCCCGCGACCTCGCGCCGGCTCAAGCTCGACGATCTAGCGAGCACCGTACACGTCTACCCGGCCTACTCGATCGCAAACCAGGAGCTGGCCTCGGCTTACCTGGTCGAGAAGCTCCTCACGGGTAGGACGGGAAAGCTTTTGAAGCGCCTGGGTCGCCTGAGGTAGTGTCGGCCCGACGCCATTTCTTGCCGGTTCCTCCTTGCATCTACCTGACGACCGCGACGGCTTCGATCTCGATGAGGAGCCTGGGATCGATTAGAGCCGAGACCTCGACCATCGAGGAGGCGGGGTAAGGCTCCCCGAAGTACCTTCTTCTGACCTCATGAATTTCATCGTAGAGCCCCATGTCCGTTATGAAGACGGTCACCTTGACTATGTCGTCCATCCCGCCGCCGGCCTCCTCGACGACGGTCTTGACGTGCTCCAACACCGTCTCGGTCTGGCGCTTTATATCCCCTTCTCCAACCACGTTGCCTGCGGCGTCCATCGAAACCTGTCCCGAGACATAGACCGTTCGTCCAGCCGGGGCCTCGACCCCGGCCGAGAACGCGCCCCCACGCATCGGTGCCGGCAGTTTGGAGTTCCTGATCACACGCCTCGACAAAACGACCTCCCCGGCTCCTTTCCATTCCCGACACCACATTAGCATCGTCTTCCCGCACCCGCTGAGATAAACTCCCCGGACATTTGGCTTCGAGGTGGGAGGATTTATGCAGCGTACGTTCGACGTAAGGGCCGTCCGCGAGCAGTTCCCGGCGCTCGGCAGGAGGCACAACGGCCACGGCGTCGTCTACTTCGATGGGCCTGGCGGTTCGCAGGCGGCGCGTCAAGCCATCGACGCCATCTCGGGCTACATGGAGCGCGGCGGGGCTAACCTCCACGGCGTCTTCCCGACGAGCGTGGAGACAGAGGAGATCCTGGCCGGTGCTCGCGCGGCGTCGGCGGATTTCCTCGGGGCTGCGCCGGACGAGGTCGCCTTCGGGGCCAACATGACCACCCTGACCTTCGCCGTCTCCCGCGCTCTCGCAAACGAGTGGGACGAGGATTCAGAAATCGTCGTCACCGAGCTCGACCACCGCGCCAACGTCGACCCCTGGCTGATCGCTGCCCGAGAGACGGGGGCGAGAGTACGCTGGATAAGCGTGGATCCCGAAACTCTTACGCTGGATCAAGGCGACCTCGAACGGAACATCAACGAGAGGACTAAGCTAGTTGCCGTCGGCCTGGCCTCGAACGCGGTCGGCACGGTAAACGACGTCGCCGCCGTCGCCGAGAGGGCCCACGCCGCGGGCGCCGTCGTCGCTGTCGACGCCGTGCACGCCGCCCCGCACATCCCCGTAGACCGCGACGAGATAGGCGCGGACGTCATCACCTGCTCCGCCTACAAGTTCTTCGGTCCGCACGTTGGGGTGACGGCTATAAGGCGCGATCTATTCGAGAAGCTCGAGGTTTATAGGCTCGACCCAGCGCCAGCCCACATCCCGGATAAACTGGAGACGGGCACCCAAAATCACGAAGGAATCGCGGGCGTCAAAGGCGCCATCGACTTTATTGCCTCATTGGGTGAAGGCTCCTCACGGCGGGAGAAGCTCGCGGACGCCATGCAGGCGATCGAAGAGTACGAAGACGGTCTCGCGGAAACCTTCCGCGCGGCGCTCCGGGATCTAGCCAGCATCAAGCTCTACGCCGCCCCGGAAGGCGTCCGCAAGACCCCGACCATCGCGTTTCGGGTAGAAGGTCGCACCACGGACGAGGTCTGTGCGCGTATGCTGGAGCACGGCTTCTTTATTGCGGCGGGCGACTTCTACGCCTCCACGCTCGCAGGGAAGCTAGGCATCGAGGACGACGGTGGGTTCGTCCGCGCCGGCCTCGCCCCGTACAACACAGAGCAAGAGGTCGAAAGGTTCGTCGAAGCACTAAAGGGGTTTGTGAAAGAGGGATGATCCTGCCCCACGGGTGGTGAGACGAGATCTCACGAGTGACAAATCTCGACCATGACAACCCTCGGTGAGATTCTGGTATACTACGCGGCGGTAACGTAAGGTGGGTCTACAGTAGACGGAGCGCCACCCAGAGTTAGAGGGTGGCATTTCTGTTTATTGGGCCCAGAACACGAAAGGCGGGCTCCAGTATATGGCCCAAGGAACGGTTAAGTGGTTCAGTG
Source organism: uncultured Rubrobacteraceae bacterium (assembly GCA_963830075.1). GTDB lineage: Bacteria > Actinomycetota > Rubrobacteria > Rubrobacterales > Rubrobacteraceae > Rubrobacter_D. Next base: position 364,384 of record CAWHLD010000020.1, read on the forward strand.
ACGAGAAGGGCTACGGCTTCATCTCCCCGGACGACGGGGGTGAGGACCTCTTCGTGCACCACACGGGCATTTCGGGCGAGGGCTTCAAGACCCTCGACGAGGGCGCCAAGGTGACGTACGAGGCGACTCAGGGGCGTAAGGGTATGCAGGCGGAGAACGTTACTCCGTCGTAGAACCCGAAAAGCAAGAAAGTGCAAAGGCCGGGGCTTGTGCCCCGGCTTTTGTCGTGTAAGCAGAATTTCTAGAGCGCGCTGGGCGAGGCCTGGACCCGTTCGAGGGAGGTCTCGTGCAATACTTAGTAGCTGTGCTCGTGGGGTTGGCGCTCGCCGAGGTTGCGACCCTTATCACCACGATATACCTGCACCGGGTGTTATCGCACAAGGCGATCCGGCTCCATCCCGCCCTGACGATGTTCATGCGTATCGGGACGTGGATGCTCACGAGCATCTCCCCACGCGAGTGGGTCGCCGTCCACCGCAAGCACCACAACTTCAGCGATGTAGACGGAGACCCGCACAGCCCCCACATCGAGGGATACTGGCAAATTATGATCGGCAACGTCTACTACTACCGCCGCGAGGCCAACAACGACAATACCCTTGAGAAGTACGCCGCCGATCTCCCCTTCGACCGCCTGGACAGGATGTTCCTGCGGCGCGGAGTCCTGGGGTTCTCGCTGACGGGTGTGATCCTGGTCCTCCTTATGGGTTTTGGCCCAGGCCTCGTCGCGCTCGCCACACTCGCCGTCGTCTACCTGCTGCTGAACGCCGCGATCAACGGCGCGGGCCACACCTTTGGCTACAAGAGCTTCGCGAACGACGCGACCAACCTCAAACTACTGGCGCTCGTAACCTTCGGTGAGGGACTGCATAACAACCACCACGCCCGCCCCGCCTCCGCCAAACTTTCCGCCTTCCGCGGCGAGTTCGACCCAGCCTGGCCCGTGATAAAGGTTCTGGTTGCCTTGCGGCTTGCCGAGGTCCTAAGCAAGGTGGACGAGGGCTGGGAAGACCATCGTCGTCGCATCCCCAGAACCACCGTCAGTCCGCTAGGCGCCTCCGTAAAGGAGTAGGCCGGTAGACATCGCTCCGACGCGTAGCTGACAGGCGGATGTCCGCAACAGAGCAGCATTTCCGTCTGAAATCTCCTACACCGGGCTAAAGACCTGGCCGTGGGACCACGGCTATATTTCGGAGCTAGTTCGACTACCACTCAACAGGAGGTCTAAAGTGCAGACACCAGCCACTTCCGGCGTGCGGCTTCACCACCAGGAGCACGACCGTATCTCTATCCCCGAAGACGTGCCCGCGCTCGGGGTCAAGAAGGGCGACGAGGGCGTAATCCGCGGGTTACACCTCGATAACGAGACCGTCCTGGCCTTCGCCGCGATCTCCTACTCCACGGGCCAGCTCAGGGGATGGGTGATCGTGGAGCTCAAACCGCAGAGCAAGGTACGCTCGTACACGACCGTCTTGTAACCGCACGGGCGGCCTCGGACCGCCCTCACACGCCCCGTGGCATTGGATCGATCCGTAGGTAGATGGAGTTGCGGGTTGCTCGATGAGCGACCATGCCAGATACTTACACGGCGTTGGGGGAACGACGCTGATTTTATGGATCGAGACAAGAGGACAGGTATGAACGACGCCCTTACAAAGTTACAGGGTTTGCTAAGGGAGCTGTTTCAGATCGAGGGCGCGGGAGACCTCGACTTCGGTATCTACCGGATCATGGGCCAGAAACGCTTTGAAGTCGAGAACTTCATAGACCGGCGCCTGCCCGAGATCGTGGACGAGGCACTGCAGAGCGGCGCCGTCTCCCGGCAGGCCGGCCGGGCGGAGGAACTGCGGCAAAAAGCCGATCAGGTGAAAGAGAACTTCGGGGAGTACGCCATAACTCCTCATGGGGACCTGAAAGAGGGTCTTGATGAGTATCCACTCGGCAAGCAGTATCTGGATCTGCTCCGGGAGGTCGGCGACGCGCCGGGCCAGGGGCAACTGAAGGCCTCGATCTTCAACCACCTCTTCACTTTCTTCGGCCGCTACTACGAAGGTGGAGATTTCCTCTCCAGGCGGCGCTACTCCCGGCGGCAGAAGTACGCCATCCCGTACAACGGCGAGGAGGTCTAATTGCACTGGGCCAACGCGGACCAGTACTACGTCAAGACGGGCGAGCACTTCCTCGACTACAGCTACACCAGAAATGGGATTACTGTACGCTTCGAGGTGGTCGCCGCCGACGTAGAGCACAACGACGTGAAGGACGACAACCGCCGCTTCGTCCCGCGCGTGAAAGACGCGGCGTACGACGGGGAAACGAAAACCCTCACGGTCCCGTTCGAGTGGCGTCCGCTCTCCACGAAGGATCAGAACGGCATCGGCAGGAAGCAGGCCGACGTAGACAGTTGGTCGGTAAAGGAGATTTTGGACCGTTTCGGGAAGGAGCCGGAGGCGCTGGCGGTGCTGGAGGCCGAGAAGCGGAAGAACTCCAAAGGCGAACCCGTGAGCCACCTGGAGCACCACCTGCGCCGCTACACTGCGAGGAACACCTCGGACTTCTTTATCCACAAGGACCTGAAGGGCTTTCTGGAAGGGGAGCTGGACTTCTATCTCAAGAACGAGGTCCTGAACATAGACGACCTCGAAAGCTGGGGTGAGCAGAACGCCGAGGGCTGGTTCGAGGTGATGAGGACCATGAAGAAGATAGGGTGCGGGATCATCGCCTTCCTCGCCCAGATCGAAGACTTCCAGAAGCGGCTCTTTGAGAAGAAGAAGTTCGTGGCACGCACCGACTACTGCCTCACCCTCGACCGCATCCCGGAAGAGGCCAGGGATGAGCTTTACGCGGAGATCCTGGAGAACGACGAGCAATACGACGAATGGGAACGGCTGTTTGCCATAAGCGGGATCCCGTCCAGCCTGGAGAACGGCGGAGATCCCCGCAGCATCGAGTGGCTGAAGGCCAACCCGCACCTCGTCCTCGACACGAAATTCTTCGACGAGGACTTCAAGGACCGGCTGCTATCCGGCATCGAGAACCTGGACGGTCAGACCGACGGGCTCCTGATCCGGAGCGAGAACTTCCAGGCCCTCAACCTGCTGCAAGAGCGTTACCGCGAGAAGGTCAAGTGCATCTACATAGACCCGCCGTACAACACCGGCGGCGACGGATTCCTCTACAAAGACAGCTACCAGCATTCGAGCTGGCTGAGCATGATGGAAGATCGTCTCAGGACAAGTAGAGACGTTTTATCTGACGACGGCGTAATCTTTGCGAGTATTGATGAACGTGAGTTCCATCGTTTGAGAATGTTGTTCGGAAGTGTCTTCGGAGAAGCAAACTCCGTTGGCGACTTCGTTTGGCAGTCTAGAAAGGGCGGTGGCAGCGACATTGGGACAGTTGTTGCTGACCAAGAATACGTGCCTTGCTTCAGCAAGACTGACTCTCCTTATGCGTTATCGAAACTGATAGTAGACGCAGAAACGCTGGATAGGGTCGACGATAAAGGACTCTACCGTCGTGGACGAGAGTTGAATAAGTGGGGAGCCAACTCTCGTCGTGAAGACCGTCCCACGATGTACTTTCCGATTCCCGGCCCAAATGGTGAGGAAGTTTATCCAATACGTAACGATGGCGCACAAGGATGTTGGCGCTGGGGAAAAAAGAAGATGCTCGACATAGCTGAGTGTGGGGATGTAGATTTCGTCAAACGGAACAATGGTACCTACATAGCGTACGAGAAGGTTCGTTCTGAAGATCCGCGGCTCAAACCATACCGCACATGGTTGACGGACGTAAGAACTACTGCTGATGGCTCAAAAACTGTAAGGGAGATGTTTGGAAGCAAAGCATACGACTTTCCTAAGCCTGTCGAACTACTGAGGCATCTCATATCTGTCGGGATCAATGACGATGAACAATTGGTGTTTGATTTCTTCGCAGGCTCCGGTACCACCGGCCACGCCGCCATCGATCTGAACCGGGAGGATGGCGGCAACCGGAAGTACATCCTGGTGGAGATGGGCCACTACTTCGACACGGTGCTCAAGCCGCGCATCTTGAAGGTGATCTACTCGAAGGACTGGAAGGACGGCAAGCCGACCTCGCGCGACACCGGCGTGGGCCACATGCTCAAGTACGTGACGCTGGAGCAGTACGAGGACACTCTGAACAACATCGCCTTCACCAACCGCAAGGAGGGCCAGTCGGCGATGGATCTGTACGGCGACGAGTACCTGCTGCGCTACGCGCTGGATTTCGAGACGCGTGACTCGGAGACGCTGCTGAACGTGGAGAAGATGAGATCGCCGTTCCGCTACAAGCTCACCCTGCGCGACGGCGACGAGACGCGGAAGATGCCCGTAGACCTGCCCGAGACGTTCACCTACCTGCTGGGGATGCGGGTGAAGGGCCGCAAGGTGTACCACGACGGGGAGCGCCGCTATCTCGTCTACCGGGGACCGACGCGGGAGCGGGAGGACGTGGCTGTGATCTGGCGCGACACCGAAGGCTGGAGCAAGGAAGATCTGGAGCGCGACAAAGCGTTCGTCGAGGAACAGGCGATGGCCGCTGGCGCGCAGGATGTGTTCGTGAACGGCGACAACCTCATCCCGGATGCCCGGCCCCTGGAGGCCACCTTCAAGAGGCTGATGCTCTCAGAACCGGTCTTGAGCTAGGAACGACCCCGGTGTGATCGTATACTTGGCTCAGGAGACGCCGCTGGGTCGAGCGGAGAAACGGGAGCGAGATTATGGGTGACATCGAGACGAGCGCCGACCGGGATGTGGTGGAGGCGGCCAGGGTCTATCTTGCACGCGAGTTATCGGATGTGACGATGCGTGGGAAGCCGCATGGCACCCCCCGCCACCGGCGGCCGAAGGTGAAGGGAACGCCCGCGGCTGGCGCCGTGATAGAGGACCGGCGCTGAACCACGTGGCCTCGGTCACCGTCGAGGCTCCGGAGCTTCGGTCGCGGCCGTGATCCTCTACCTGGACACGAGTGCTCTCGTCAAACTCTACGTGGAAGAGGATGGCTCCGATAACGTGGACGCGGCCGTGAGGGTCGCGAGCAGTATCGCGACCTCCGCCGTTGCCTACCCGGAGGCGAGGGCGGCCTTAGCCCGATTAGAGCGCGACGGGCACATCACGCCGGAAGAGCACCGGGCCGCCGTAGCAGACTTCGATGCCGACTGGGAGTCCCTCGGCGTGCTGGACCTGACACGCAACCTTGCCCGCTTCTGTGGACGGCTGGCCCAGAAGCATGGACTTCGCGGTTTCGATGCCGTTCACCTCGGCTCCGCCGTCGCGGTCAGAGTAGCGTCGGAGGTGAAACGCGAGGACGATCGACAACGTGCGGATTCGGAGACCGCCGTTCAAGAGGTTTACTTCCACGCCTATGACGAACGTTTGAAGAGAGCTGCTAGCCATGAGCTACTTATCTACGAGCCACCTGGTGACGACGAGTAGCGGTCCCTGTAAAGGACGAGTCGGCAAGGCGGTGATGCTCACGACACCGGGAGCACGACTATCATCAGGGGGAAGGCGATGACCGCTGGCAAGCCCATCGGCGCGGACCTCGACCGGTTGGAGCAGCGCCTTGTGCTGCACAATTGGATCAACGACCTCCTGGGGTACGGCTCGACGGGGGAGCTTCTCTCCGACCTCAAGGACGCCGACGAGGGGTTCGACGGCGAAGGCCGGAGCTACGTCCTGGCCCGCATCATGACCCGTCCGAGCCAGTTGAAGGTCTCGCGTGCCGACCTGGAGCGATACGACGAGAACATCCGGCACCACGTCGAGTCGATCAACCGCAACCGCGCCGAGCCTATCGTCCTCAAATACTTCCAGCACCTCGCCGCACTCTACACGGAACTACTCCTGGACCATCGCTTCAACCGGCGCGAGGAGCTGGTTCGGGACCTGAATGCCTACGCCAGGATGCAGGAAGACGAGCCGATTCGTTTCACGGTAGGAGACCTCGACCGCGCCGCCTTCTGGATGGCGACGGGGAGCGGCAAGACCCTGCTCATGCACCTCAACTACCTCCAGTTCCTCCACTACAATCGCAAGGGCGGCGAGCCACTGGACAATATCCTCCTCATCACCCCCAACGCGAGGCTCACGGAGCAGCACCTGAAAGATATGAAGCTCTCCGGAATACCGTGCGAACGTTTCTCCGGCACACAGAGCGTCTTGAACCTGGGGGAGAGAAATATAGTTCGGGCGACCGAGATCACGAAGGTTAAAGAAGAGAAGAAGGGTGCCGGTGTCTCCGTAGACGTGGAGTCCTTCGAAGGTAGGAACCTGGTCTTCGTAGATGAGGGCCATAAGGGGGCAGCGACGGGTCTCAAGTCTGGCGAGGAGCAGGTGTGGCTCAACATCCGGAGGCGTCTGGGAAACGGTGGCTTCACCTTCGAGTACAGCGCGACGTTCGGACAGTCGCTCGCCAAGGGTAGCAACAAAGAGAAGACCGAGTTGATCGAAGGCTACGGCAAGTCCATCCTCTTCGATTACTCCTACCGTTACTTCTACGGCGATGGCTACGGCAAGGACTTCCGCCTCCTGAACCTCAAGGATTCCGGCGGCGAGTACCAGGACCTGCTTCTACTCGGCAATCTGATCTCTTTCTACCAGCAGAAGCTCTGCTACGCGGATCTCGGCGAGATGGTCGAAGAGTACAACCTGTCGCCGCCGTTGTGGATCATGGTCGGCTCGAAGGTGGACTCCAACGCGGGCCAGCGTTCCGACGTGTACGATGTTACTCGCTTCTTCCACCGCTTCCTCAAGAACGAGGACGGCTGGTCGGTCGGCAACATAGAGCGGCTGATAAAAGGCGAGAGCGGTCTGCGCGACGGTGATGGACGCGACGTCTTCGAGCACAGCTTCAGGTACTTGAAGAAACAGGGTCGGGGGGCCGAAGACCTATTTCGGGACATCCTGCGACAGGTGTTTCGGGCGGAGGCCGGGGGCGCTCTGGCGGTCGGGGACATCCGGGGCGCGGACGGAGAGCTGGGGCTCAGAGTCTCAGGGGCTGAGGAGGGGTACTTCGGTCTCATCTACGTGGGCGAGACGAAGAAGTTGAAGGATCTGATCGAGGAACGTAGTCCGGACATCGTGGTTGAGGACGACGTTATCGGTGGCGCGTTGTTCGCCGGAATAGAAGTGCCAGATTCCCCGGTGAACGTCCTGATCGGGGCGCGCAAGTTCGTCGAGGGTTGGTCTAGCTGGCGCGTCTCGAACATGGGCCTGATCAACGTCGGCGGCAGCGAGGGCCCGATGATCGTACAGCTCTTCGGACGCGGCGTCCGCCTGAAGGGGAAGACGCTGGGAAAGGCGCTCTCGCTCAAGAGGAGCAGCGCCCTCGACGGAAACCACCCCGCCGGGGTCGCGCCGCTGGAGACGCTCGACGTATTCGGGTTGCGCGCCAACTACATGGTCAAGTTCAGGGAGACGCTGGAGCGCGAAGGCGTGGACCCGGAGGGCTACGAAGAGCTTCCCGTCCTGCCGCTTCAGAAGAACGAGGAGTTCCTGCAGGAAGGGTTGATGATTCCCCGTCCATCCGAAGAAGAGTTCGTACACTCCGAAAACGTCGAGCTCTCTTTCGAGGAGAACATCAGCGTGAGCCTGGACCTCTCGGCTCGGCTCCAGACGGGCCGCATGCGAGAAGGACGCCTGGAGGCCGGAACTGCGAAATCTGAGCAAGAGCCGCGCAAGGTCGATGACCCCTACCTCGCGATGCTCGACTGGCGGGAGATCCATCTGGACCTGCTGGAGTTCAAGAGCGTCAAGGGCCTGTGGAACCTGAGTATCCCATCAGATATGCCCCGAGCGTTGATGGAAGAACACAGAACTTTTTACCGGCTCATTGCGGACCAGGAGACGGTCATGCCGGAGACCTTCGCCGGGCTCGGCAAGCTACGTGAGGTCGTCCAGTCGTTGCTGCGGAAGTATGTCGAGAAGTCCTACCACCTGCACCAACAACGCTGGGACTCGGAGCGCATGACCATCGAGCCCCTGACCGAATCGCATGCTAACTTTGCGGATTATAGGGTAATGGTCCGTCGTTCTAGCCGGCGTGTGATCGAAGAGGTCACGGACCTCCTGCAAACGGCCGACGCCGTGTACCGTACGGAGGCGCAGGACGCTCCGCTGCCCCGCCTGATCTTCGATCGCCACCTCTTCCAGCCCCTGGTTTTGGAGGGGGACGACAGACTCAAAACAACGCCCGTAGGGCTCAACGACAGCGAGAGAAACTTCGTGAATACGCTGCGCGCATATTGCCATAACGGAGCGGACCACTCTGGCAAGAAGTTGTTTCTCTTGCGCAACCTCAGTCGAGGGAAGGGCATAGGCTTCTTCAAGACGGCGGGTTTCTACCCTGACTTCATTCTCTGGGTGAAGCATGCCGACGGTTCCCAAAAGGTCGCCTTCGTCGAGCCGCACGGCATGCGCAACGATAACCCGCCGCCCAACAACGATAAGGTGAACCTCTACCTTGCCCTCGAAGACCTCTCGGATCGCATCGTCCGCGAGGATGGGCCCGACTTCCACCTCGACTCCTACGTTGTCTCCGCCACGCCATACGAGGAACTCAGCAAGAAATGGGGAGAAGGCTGGACCCGCGACAGGTTCGCCCGCAAACACGTCCTGTTCGAGGACGACCTCGAAGAGAGGATACCGGACCTTCTCGCGCCGCGGGACGAACTGGAGCGCCGCGTTTTTGACGCCTACCCACAGCCGCTCGCCTCCGGTTTTCGATCGTTGACCAGAACCGATGATCCGAGAGAACTCTACCAGGAGCAGTTGCGCTTCGCCGAGAACCTGCTGGCGTTTCTCGCCTCCATTTCCCTTGCGTTGGTTAGGAAGGAGGACAGGGAAGGGACGGGCCTGAATCTGGCGGGGTACTGGTGCGGCGGTATCTCCCCGGGCGACTGGAGGGACATCGTCCGTCTATGCTCCAAGACCTTTACTCGGTACGATGATCCGCTGGCGATGTCCATTCGGAAGCTCAAGATCCAGTCCCATACCAAGGGTTTTGGTAAGGACGTGGACGCGCTGATTCGGGCCAAGAACGACTTCAAGCACGACCGGGGACCGAAGACCCTGGAAGCTACGATGGCCGCCTCCGACGAAGTGCAAGAAACGATAAGGCGATGTATGGGGGCGCTGGAGTCTCTTACGGACCACCCGGTACACAGATCGGACGACTCAGGGACCGGCCTACATCTGGTAACTGGTGAAGGTGTCCAGCTCCCGCTTTGGCCATTCCTCGTCTGGGGGACCATGCTCGGGCGCCACGACGGGGAGACCTACTTCGTGGATGCCTGGGATACCAGAAAGGGCACGGCACGGATGAAGAGCTTCGAGCGGGGCCACACCACAAACAGCGCAGAGGTTGCGCAAGCCCTGTCAGACTGGGGCTGATCTCCCGACCGCGTCGGATCATCCCATCAGCAGGTAGAGCAACGCTTTCTGCGCGTGCAAGCGGTTCTCGGCCTGATCGAAGACCCGGCTCCTCGGGCCGTCTATGACCTCCGCCGTGACCTCCTCGCCCCTGTGCGCCGGTAGGCAGTGCAAGAAGATGGCGTCGTCTGCCGCGAGGCTCATCAGTCGTTCGTCTACCTGGTAGGGGGCGAACTTTTGCTTCCGCCCTTCGGCCTCGGCCTCCTGGCCCATGCTCGCCCAGACGTCGGTATACACCGCCCCGGCCCCCAGGACGGCCTCGCCGGGGTCTTCCGTCAGGTGCGGAGCTTCGCCGAGGATCCCGGCTAGCTCCATGATCTCCGTGTCCGGACCGTGGCCCTCGGGGTGTGCGATGGTGAGCTCCGTGCCGGTCAGGGCGCAGGCGATAGCGAGCGAATGGGCGACGTTGTTGCCGTCGCCAACGTAGGCTATCTTCGTGCCTTCGAGCGTACCGAGTTCCTCGCGCACGGTCATGAGGTCGGCGAGGGCCTGGCACGGGTGGTGGGCGTCCGAGAGACCGTTCACCACGGGGACGTCGGCGGCCCCGGCGAGCTCTTCGAGGTCTCCGTGGTCGAAGGTGCGTACCATGATCGCATCGATGTAGCGGGCGAGGACGCGGCCCGTATCCGAAGGCGTCTCGCGCTTGCCGATCTGGATCTCCTCCGGGCTAAGGTGGAGCGCGTGGCCACCCAACTGGTACATGCCGACCTCGAAGGAGACCCGGGTCCTGTTCGACGGCTTCTGGAAGACCATAGCTAGCGTGCGCCCGCGCAAGGGCCTGTACGGGATGTGGCTCTTCTGTAGAGTTTTGATGCGGAGCGCTTCATCGAGTATCAGGGAGATTTCATCAGAAGAGAATTCCGCGAGCGTCAGGCAGTCGCGCCCTGTGAGAGGGGATGGGGGAGGCGGAGCGTGTGGGAGGTCGGCGATGACGGAGCTCATGCTACCGCCGCCTCAGGCACCGTTGTCTCTACGGCCTCGTAAACGCCGCCTCGAAAGGTATCGAGCGCGGCCCGTACCTCCGTTCGGCTGATGGTGAGCGGGGGCGCCATGCGGATGGTCGTGCCAGCTACGATATTGACGAGGACGCCTTGCTCTAGACACCGCTCGAAGACCTCCCGCGCGAGACCGACGTCACCGAGGTCGAGCCCGAGCAAGAGTCCCTGACCCCGCACCTCCGCGCCAGGTACCGCTTCGGCCAGCTTTTGCAGGGCGCTCTTCAAAACGGTCCCCTTGAAACGTACTTCTTCGAGAAAAGCAGGCTCGTTGACCACGCCGAGCACGGCCTTGACGGCGGCCATCGCCAGGGGATTTCCTCCAAAGGTGGAGCCATGGTTGCCTGGTCCTAGCGCCGCGTACTCTTCCTTGACCATCATCGCCCCAACGGGGAAGCCGCCGCCGAGGCCCTTGGCGCTAGTTAGTACGTCCGGCACAACGCCCATCCCCTGGTAGGCATAAAGATGTCCCGTGCGCCCCGCGCCGGTCTGGACTTCGTCGAAGACGAGCAGCGCCCCGTGCTCGTCACAGAGCCCGCGCAGGCCTTCGAGGAAGCCCTCGGGAGCCACGTTGATGCCGCCCTCGCCCTGGATAGGCTCCACGAGAACGGCGGCGGTTTGTGGACCGACAAGAGCCTCCGCGGCTTCGAGGTTGCCGAAAGGGGCGTGGACAATCCCCGGTAGCATCGGGCCGAAGCCGTCCTGTAAGGCTGGCTGGGCTGTTGCCGTGAGTCCACCGTAGGTGCGGCCGTGGAATGACTTCGAGAACGTCAGTACCTCGTGCTTGTTTGGACCGTAGGTGTCGTGTGCGTGCTTGCGAGACAGCTTGATCGCAGCCTCGACGCTCTCGGCGCCCGAGTTGCAGAAGAAGACCGTGTCGAAGTCCGTGGCGCCGGTCAACATCTGTGCCACCTCGGCCTGGAGCGGTATCTCATAGAGGTTAGAGCAGTGGATGAGCTTCTCCGCTTGTTCTTGTATCGCCCCGACTAGCGCGGGGTGCCCGTGGCCCAGGGAGTTCGTGGCGATCCCCCCGATGAAGTCCAGGTAGCGGTTGCCTTCTTCGTCGAAGAGCCAGCTACCCTCACCCCCCGTCGGCGCGATACCTAAGCGTTTGTACGTCTCCATCACTGCTTGCATGCCGCGACTCCTTCGGATATGAGGGTTCCTACCTGCTCGCCCGCGACGGCCGCCGCGAGCACGCCTTTCTTGTTGCCGTTGAGGATCCTGGCTTCAACTCCGTCGCGCGCGGCCTCGGCCGCAGCCCGTAACTTGGGGACCATCCCGCCCGCCGCGAGCCCGCGGTCGACGTAGCCTTCACACTGGTCGGGGGGGATCATGCCCACCGGCTCGCCCTCTTGGAGCAAACCGTCCACGTCCGTAAGCAAGAATAGGTGCCCAGCCCCTAGCCCGACGGCTAGCGCCGCTGCAGCCGAATCGGCGTTGACGTTGTAAGCCCCCTCGGGACCCAAGCCGAGCGGCGCGACGACGGGGACGAACCCACCTTCCCACAGTGTTTCGACCAGGTGCGTCTCGACCCGCACGACCTTGCCTACCCGTCCCAGGCCAGGGACAGGCTCGACTACCAGCGTCGGCCCGTCCGTCCCCGAGATGCCCGCTGTTGGCACCCCCAGAGCGCTTAGCCCGCGCGCGAGGTTCTTGTTCACGCCGCCCGCGAGCACGACCTCAGCGATCTCCAGGGTGCTCTCATCTGTGACCCTGAGCCCCGCATGAAACCGCGTCGGGATCCCCAGGGCGTCGAGCATCCTGGTGAGCTGGACGCCGCCGCCGTGCACGACGACGACCGTGTGACCGGCCACGAGGAGATCGGGCAGGTCTTCGAGGGCACCGCCGTCCAGGGCGCCGCCCCCAACCTTTATGATGACGGGTTTCGCGGCGTTCACGTCCGGTAGCTCCCGTTGATCCTGACGTAATCGTAGCTAAGGTCGCAGCCCCACACGGTGGCAGACGCCTCGCCTTCACCCAACCGGGCCGTGATCCTCACCTCGTCGCCGGAGAGCGTCGCGTTCGCCTCGGCCTCCTCGTGCTCGACAGGCTCTCCATCGGAGAAAACTTTGACGGGTCCGAACCAGATCTCTACCCGGCCCGGATCGAAGACCACCCCCGAGTAGCCCATCGCCGTGAACACGCGTCCCCAGTTGGCGTCCTCGCCGAAGACCGCCGCTTTGACGAGGTTGCTCCCAACGACGCTCTTTGCCAGCGCCACCGCCCCATCCTCGTCTGCCGCGCCCTCGACGACGACCTCAACAAGCCTGCTAGCCCCCTCGCCGTCACGTGCGATCTCCCTGGCCAACGTCGTTGCCACGTCCTCGACGGCCTCAGCGAAAATCGGGTAGTCGGGCGAGTCGAGCGTGATCGGCTCGTTGCCAGACGCACCGTTCGCCATTAAGAGGGCCATGTCGCTCGGCGATGTGTCGCCGTCAACGGTGACCCGATTGAATGTGCGGTCCGTGGCCCGCCTCAAAGTCTCGTCCAGACAGCCCTTCTCTACTGAGGCGTCGGTGGTTATGAAGGCGAGCATCGTGCCCATGTTAGGGTGGATCATGCCACTCCCCTTGGCCGTCCCGCCGATCGTGACGGTCCTGCCACCAACCTCGACCCGCGCCACCGCTTCCTTGACGCGGGTATCCGTGGTCAGGATAGACTCGGCAAAACCGGCATCATCCGAACCCAACTCGTTCGCCGCCGCCCGGATACCGGCCAAGATCTTCCCCATCGGTAGACGCGTCCCGATGACGCCTGTGGATGCCACGGCCACGTCTCCCGCGTTAATGCCCAACGCCTCCGATGCGAGATTCTGCATCGCGTTCGCATCCTCGACCCCCTGCGCGCCGGTCGCCGCGTTGGCGTTGCCGCTGTTCACCACCACCGCCCGCACGTCACCGGACCCGACGGCCTCTCGTGTCACAATGAGCGGGGCGCCCTTGACGGTGTTGCGGGTGAATACGGCCGCCGTCACGCAAGGAAGCTCGGAGAACAGAAGCCCGAGATCCCTCACCCCGGACTCCCGTACCCCGCATGTAATCCCAACAGACGCAAAGCCTCTCGCCGCCGCAGCGCCAATGGAGAGAGATTTTATTCCAATTGTTGAATCTTTATTCATCATGGGTGCACATTGTCGCACCCGCGTATGAAGGCGTCAACCAGAATATGCAGAAACTTGAATAAATATCCGGAAGTCCTACAATGGGCTGCATGGGACTGAGCACAGGCGTATACGGTGGCAGTGGGTACGCGGGGGTGGAGCTCGTGCGGCTGCTCGCCGGGCATCCTGCGGTTGGGGGGCTGAGGGTTGCGTCGCGCGGGCATGCGGGGCGGGAGATTCGCTCGGTCTACCCACAGCTCGCCGTCGAGGGAAGTTATGTGTCGCCGGAGGAGATCGAAGCCGGCGGTCTCGACGTTGCCTTCGTCGCATACGGGCACGGCGAGAGCGCGGAGACGGTAAAGGGATTGCTAGATGCGGGCGCCGGCCTGATCATAGACCTCTCCGCAGACTTTCGGCTATCCGATGCGAACCTCTACGGACAATGGTACGGTGAGCATCCCACGCCTGAACTACTACCCAAGGCGCATTATGGGTTGCCCGAGGTCTTCGGGGCTGCGGAGGGTAAGCTCGTCGCCAACCCTGGTTGCTATCCGACGGCGGCGATCCTGGCGTTGGCGCCCGTGGTGAGGCGGGTAGAGGGTATACGCTCCGTGACAATCAACGCTCTCTCAGGGGTGAGCGGGGCCGGGGCGAAACCGAGCGTAAGTACGCACTTCGTCAGCGTGAACGAGAGCGCGGGCGCCTATGGTGCGCCGCTGCACCGTCACACGCCGGAGATCGAGACGCTGTTGCGGCGGGTGGGGGAGATGCCCGAGGTCACGTTCGTTCCGCACCTCATTCCTGTCACGCGCGGGGAGCTCGAGACCATCGTGGTCGACTTAGAGGACGTGCCCGAGGCTGAGGAGGTTCTCGGATGGTACGCGGAGGACTACGGGGGATGGGCTTTCGTCGAGGCAAGGGAAGAGTACCCGCACATCTCGCACGTGGCCAACACCAACAGGTGCAGGCTGTCGGTTGCTGTCGACGGGCGGGCAGGGAAGCTGCTGTTGTTCTCGGCGGTAGACAATTTGCTCAAGGGCGCCTCCGGGGCGGCCGTGCAGAACATGAACCTGGCGCTCGGCCACGAGGAGGACCTCGGGCTCGAGCACCTCAAATAGGAGGACGGTTATGGGAGCGACGGGCACACACGTGGACAAGACCACGAGGCAGGACCTCATACTTCGTCTCATCTCCGAGCGCGACCTCGGCACCCAGCAGGACGTCGTCGGGGCGCTTGCGGACGAGGATGTCGAGGTCGCCCAGGCGACCGTAAGCCGCGACCTCGCCGAGCTCGGGGTCCTAAAGGTAGGGAGCCGTTACCTGGCGCTGCCGCACGACCCGGGTTCCGCAGGCATCGAGGTCCTTCCTAGCTTCGTCCTCAGCATCGTGCCGGCGCAGAACCAGGTCGTCATTCACACCCGCGACGGTACGGCCGGCGCCGTCTCCAGCGTTCTCGACAGGGTCAAGGGGCTGAAGATAGTGGGGACCATCGCAGGCCAGGACACCGTCGTCGCCGTAGCCCCAGACGTAGATGCGGCGGACGAGGTGGCGAACCTCATCGCCGACGTCTGCCGGGCCAAGACCCGGCCCGCTGGCAACATCGAGTAAGTGGCGGCAAACGGGAAGATCACCTACCGTATCCGGCCGGGCGGACCGGAGGATGTGGATTTCATGTGGGAGATGCTCTACGAGGCCGTCTGCTGGCGTCCCGACGGCCCGAAGCGACCAAGGGTGGAGGTCTTCTCCAGACCCGAGATCTCCCACTACGTCGAAGGCTGGGGCAGAGCCAAAGACGCGTCGGTGCTCGCGCTAGATACCTGTGACGGAACAAAGGTCGGAGCCGCCTGGTACCGGCTGATGCCACCGGACGATCCCGGCTACGGTTTCGTGGACGCGGCGACGCCCGAGGTCTCCATCGCCGTAGCCCATAGTGGGAGAGGCGCTGGGGTGGGAGAAGCTTTGCTGAGTGCCCTAATGCAGAAGGCCTGCTCCGAAGGGTTCGAAGCATTGAGCCTGGGCGTCGAAGCGGACAACCCCGCGATCACACTCTATGAGCGCGTCGGATTCCGGCGGCTGCATTACTCCGAGGGCGCCTGGACCATGAGGGTCGAACTCTCGGAGGGCATAGACCCTCAGGCCCCCACACTCACTCTGAAGGTGCTCGGAGAGCGACTTTCGATCTGTCGTCTCGATGCTGGGGCAGAAGTTCCTGCGTGGGCGACCAGGGCATCCTTTTTTTCGGTGACGCGCACGGAGGACGAGTTGTCTATCGTCTGTCCAGAGGAGGATGTGATCGAGGAAGTCTCTCAGGAGCGGGGATGGCGCGCCTTTAAGCTGGAGGGACCCTTCGAGCTTTCTATAGTCGGTGTCCTTTCTTCGGTGGCGGCGCCGCTCGCGGGGGCAGGCGCAAGTATCTTCGCCGTCTCCACCTTCGACACCGACTACGTGCTCGTGAGGGGAGAGCAACTCGACCTGGCCGTTGATACCCTGCGAGAGAACGGATACAGGGTTCACAATTACTGACAGGGGATGCATGCGAATAAGGTTCGTGCGGCACGCGACGTTCATGTTCGAGATGGGTGAGACGACGTTCATGGTCGATCCAATGCTGGCCCCCGCTGGAACTAGGGACCCCGTTGCAAACACGCCCAACCAGCGGCGCAACCCGCTCGTCGACCTGCCGTTCGATGATGCGGGAACGCTTCATTTGCTGGAGGAGACCGACGTTGTGCTCATCACTCACACCCATGATGACCACTGGGACGGGAGGACGCGCGATCTCATCCCCAAACAGACCCCTGTGCTGTGTCAGCCAGAGGATTGGGAGAAGGTCAGCGCCGCAGGTTTCCGGGAGGTTAGGCTGGTAGAAGACGAAGTGGAGTGGGGAAGCCTCAGGTTCGCGCGCACCGGCGGACAGCACGGCACCGGGGAGATTGGACGCCGCATGGCTCCCGTCTCAGGCTTCGTCGTAAGGGCGGAAGGTTCACCGACCATCTACGTGGCGGGGGATACGGTCTGGTGCCCCGAGGTCGAGGAAGCCCTTGACCTCTATCGCCCCGACGTGGTGGTCGTGAACGCCGGCGGGGCGCGCTTTCTCGAAGGGGATCCCATAACCATGACCGCGGAAGACGTGGCCAGGGTGTGCCGAGCCGTACCTGATGCCAGGGTCGTCGCCGTGCACATGGAGGCGATCAACCACTGCCTGCTCACCCGCAGCGAACTCGAAGTGCAACTGCACCGGGAGGGACTTTCAGCACAGGTGAAGATCCCCGCCGACGGCGAGACGTTCGAAGTGCCGTAAACATATCTCTGGAGGAACCATGTTAGAAGGAAAGAAGGTCGTGCTCGCCTACTCGGGCGGATTGGATACCTCGGTCTGCGTCAAGTGGCTAGAGCAGCAGGGGGCAGTGCCCTACGCGCTATACCTGGACCTCGGCCAGGGAGAGCCGGCCGAAGACGTGAAAGCGAAGGCGCTCAAGATAGGCGCCGCCGACGCCTTCGTACGGGATGCGAATGCCGAGTTCGCTTATGAGTACGTGGCGCCTGCGATCAAGGCGAACGCGCTCTATGGCGGGAAGTATCCGTTGTTTACGGCGCTGGCACGCCCGCTAATAGCGAAGAAGCTGGTCGAGGCGGCGCGGGAGGTCGGAGCCACCCACATCGCCCACGGCTCGACGGGGAAGGGCAACGATCAAGTCCGCTTCGATGTGACAACGGCCTCGATCGCCCCTGACCTGACCGTCGTGGCCCCCGTCCGCGACTGGAACATGAGCCGTCCGGAGGAGATGGCCTACGCCGAAGAGCACGGCATCCCAGTCCCGACCACGAAAAAGTCCCCATACAGCGTGGACGAGAACCTCTGGGGACGCTCCATCGAGGCAGGACCCCTGGAAGACCCAGATCACGAGCCCACAGAGGACGTCTTCGCGCTGACCACCTCCCCCGAGAACGCCCCTGACGAGCCCCAGTACGTCGAGATCGGCTTCCAAGAAGGCCTCCCCACGACCCTGGACAGCGAAGATCTACCGCTGGTCGACCTTATATCCGAGCTGAACGCCGTCGCCGGGGCGAACGGTGTCGGCCGCATCGACATGCTCGAGGACCGACTCGTCGGGATAAAGAGCCGCGAGATCTACGAGTCTCCCGCAGCCTCTACCATCATCTCCGCCCACCGCGAGCTCGAGACCCTGACCCTTACCAGGGACGTCCTCCGCTTCAAGGCAACGATAGAACAACGCTACGCCGAACTTGCCTACGAGGGCCTGTGGTTCACACCCCTCAAGTCAGCCCTCGACGCCTTTGTCATGGAGACCCAGAAAACCGTGACTGGCACCGTCCGCCTCAAACTTTACAAGGGCAACGCTACCGTCGTCGGCCGCACAGCCCCACACGCCCTCTACAGCAAAGACCTCGCCACCTACGACCCTAACAGTACCTTCGACGAGGCCGCAGCAGCAGGTTTCATAAGCCTCTGGGGCCTTTCAGCCCGCCAGTGGGCAAGCGTCAACGGTGGAACAGAGTACAGCCCAGCAGCATCGCAACATTGAACTATTGGTTGATTCTGTAACTGAAAAAAGAGCTATTTTGCAGGTAAAATTTAGGCGAGATATCTCGCCTGATTGTATAAACATAAACTTTAGGTTGAGCATAAATATCAAGCACAGAGTTATGTCAGCCGGATCTAGTCGCTAAGGGATCAGCGGCGGTCGGTCAGGATCTTTCGTGTCCCACGCCCAGACAATAGGTTCTAAGGAGGCCGTCCCGAGCGGCTTCGCGCTGGTCCGACTCGTCGTCGGGTCCTGCGCGATGATCGTCACCTTCGTGCGGGAGCGCGAGGTGTGCGCCACGAAGTTGCGGGCGATGTCGATCTCGGAGGAACATGGGCACCCAGCAAGGGTGGAGCTCATCCGCCGCGGGGTGATGCAGGAAAGGTTATCGAACACGCTCGAGCACTGGGAGCCTGCCCGCATCTGGGCCACGCTCACCTTCGGCGCCCTGAACGTCGGAGTCGCGGAGGCCGTCTGATGCGCGCTAGACCCGGAAGTCCGGTGCTTGTGATGGCTACACATGCCGGGAGTAGAACGTGCTGATCCACCTGTTTTTCGTTCTCGGGTTCTGCTGCCTTCTAGTTCACGAGATGGATGCGATACGGCTCAAAGAGTGGAAGATATTGCCCATTCTCTCCAGGTTGGATGACAGATCAGGGTACCTTGCCTTCGTGTCATTGCATTTGCCGCTCTACGTAATACTGCTCTGGGGACTCTTCGGCGGCGACGGCATTAATCGAGGCCTTATCATTTTTCTGGACGCGTTCTTCGTAGTTCACGTTGTCTTGCACCTGCTTTTTCACCGGCTGCTCTTCCTCGACCGTCCGGACGATCGGCGCATGTCGGCGCTGTCGTGGGCTCTGATCTGGGGTTCCGGAGCGTTTGGAGCGATCGACTTGCTGCTCATCGTCTGATACGGAAACCGCACGACCACTCTTATGCTGCGTACGGGCCGCACGGACAGGATTCCTACCCCTTTGCTCCCGGCATTTCCGCCGCTTTTTCCGTCACTCCCGCACACGCGGTAATCCACGGTGTAAAACCGAATCCGGAAGATCGCTTACCGAATGGCTTGCCATTGCTCCTTCCCAACTCCCGCCGATAGTACGTAGCGATCGTTCACCCGGATTCAGGATCAGACCACCCTCGACATAATGATCTACTTTGACTTACATTCGAATCAAGACGAATTGATTTAAGAAGTAGGTGTGGAGGAGGAACTGACGCAGAGGGTGCGGGAGATATACGCTGGGGCGGCGAGAAGCGTGCTCGATGGGGCCGAGAACGGCGGTTCGTATTGCAGCGGTGCATCCTATTGTGGGATGGCGGAATCTGGGGAGCGGGCCGCTTCCAAGACGGACATGGTTTGTGGAAGTTACTCAGAGGCTGAGATGGGTGAGTTGCCGCAGCTCGCTGCCGGGGCTTCGCTAACGAGCTTATAGCAGGGGTGTGATCCCAACCCTTCCCCCGCGATAGCTTCCCACAACGGGCTGGTATCATCGGCCTCGTGGCAGAGACAGAGGAACGCGGCTTTTCCGAGACTGACCTCTCCATGATGCGCCGCGCCCTGCTCGCCGCCGAGCAGGCAGCCGAGAAGGGGGAAGTCCCCGTCGGGGCCGTCATCGCGAGGGGAACGGAGATCCTCTCCGTTGCCACCAACGAGCGCGAGGCTACAGGGGACCCCACCGCGCACGCGGAACTCCTCGCGATCCGGCGCGCATCCACAGCCCTGGGCGGCTGGCGCCTCTCAGGCTGCACCCTCTACGCCACCCTGGAGCCTTGCCCCATGTGCGCCGGCGCCGCCCATGCCGCCCGCCTCTCCCGCCTGGTGTACGCGGCCCCCGATCCTAAGGCCGGATACGCCGGTACCCTCCATAACGTTCCCGCAGATACCCGACTGAACCATACCGTACTCGTCGAAGGCGGCCTTCTAGAATCCGAAGCCGCCACCTTCCTCCGCTGCTTCTTCCAGAATCGCCGCCGGAAACCCCAGAAAACCCACGAAAACTATCTCTCGTAGGCTCGGTGGCAGACGACATGGTTTACCTCAACTTTAGGTAGAGATTCACCGGCATTGTAATCTTAGTCTCAATCGTTACTAGAGGGCCATCCGTAGACCTGAACATAACGGTGCGCGATTTGCGGGATATTCCCGGTTTTCGTCCGAACTTGAAAAATTCTTTGAAAAATTCTTGGAGCGTGGCGTTTGGCGCGTATTCCGCTAGCAAAGGGACATTCGAGAGTTAAGTGTCAATTTAACCTGAAGTTAAGGTGCATTTTGGGGGTATTGCACTCCGAAAATATAGTGTGCTAGGTTTTCGCAGTACCAGATATGGTGTTAGAGCGATAGGGGTTTGATATGCAGTGTCCGTACTGTGATTTTGAGGACACGAAAGTCATAGATTCGCGGCTTTCCGAGACGAAGGACGCTGTCAGGCGGCGGCGGGAGTGTCTCTCGCGGTCGTGTGGGAAGAGGTTCACGACGTACGAGCGGCGTGAGCCGTTGAGGTTGATGGTCATCAAGCGCGACGGCGGGAAGGAGCCCTTCGACCGTGAGAAGCTACGGTCTGGGTTGGCGAATGCCTGTGCCAAGCAGCAGGTTACGGACGAGCAGGTCGAGTTGATCGTGGATGAGATCGAGGCCGAGCTCCGCGACCGGCGGCGGCACGAGGTGACTTCGAGGCGTCTCGGGGACATGGTGCTGATGCGTCTCAGGAGGATGGACATGGTCGCCTATCTGCGGTTTGCTTCCGTGTACAGGCAGTACACGGACGTGGACCAGTTCCGCACCGAGTTGGTACGTCTCGCCGGTTCTGGTATCGCCAACGGCAGGTAGAAAAACCGGCCCGCGAACCGGGGCAGCGTGGGCGAATCTGGTGATGGAATAGAAGCAACAAGCGGTAAAATAAGGAGGATGGGTATGGAAGTAAATCGTAACAGGCTTGCAGATATAGAACTCACCGATAACGCGCTCGCCGTTCTCAAAAAGCGCTACCTCAAGAAGAACGAGAAGGGCGAGGCCATCGAGGAGCCCATCGAGATGTTCGAGCGGGTCGCGTCGAACATCGCCGAGGGCGAGTTCCGTTTTAAAGAGGGTGAGGAGGCCCAGAGGCTCTACGAAGAGTCGAGGGAGAGGTTCCTCCAAATGATGCTCACGAGAAGGTTCATGCCGAACTCGCCGACCCTCATGAACGCTGGCAGGGAGCTGCAGCAGCTCAGTGCGTGCTTCGTGTTGCCGGTCGAGGACTCCATAGACGGCATCTACGACACCCTCAAGCACCAGGCCGTCATCCACAAGTCCGGCGGCGGCACCGGCTTCGGGTTCTCGAGGCTGCGTCCCAAGAACGACCTGGTCAAGAGCACGATGGGCGTGTCGAGCGGGCCTGTCTCGTTCATGGCGATATATGACGCATCGACCGACAAGATCAAGCAGGGCGGCACCAGGCGCGGGGCGAACATGGGCATTCTCAGGGTAGACCACCCTGATGTCGAGGAGTTCATCGACTGCAAGCGCGAGAACGACCAGATCAACAACTTCAACATCTCCGTCGCGATCACGGACGAGTTCATGGAGGCCGTTGGGGCCGATACGGACTTCGAGCTGAAGAACCCGCGTGACGGCGAGGTCATCAAGACCGTCAGGGCCAGGGACTTGTTCCGCAAGATCGTTGAGGGCGCGTGGCTCAACGGCGAGCCGGGGGTAGTCTTTATAGACAAGATCAACGATGACAACCCGACGCCGCAGTTCCCGATAGAGTCGACGAACCCGTGCTCGGAGGCACACCTTCCGCCGTACGACTCGTGCAACCTTGGTTCGATCAACCTGGAGAAGTTCTACAGGGAGAATACGGGCGAGGTCGACTGGGACGAGTTGAGGGAGACGGTACACACCGCCATCCGCTTCCTGGATAACGTCATCGAGCAGAACAACTATCCGCTGGATGAGATCGACAGGATGAGCCGGGGGAACAGGCGCATAGGGCTCGGTGTCATGGGCTTCGCTGACCTTCTCATAAAGCTCGGCATAACCTACGACTCGGAAGAGGGCCTCGCCTTCGCCGAGCGGGTGATGAAGTTCGTGGACGATGAGGCTTGGGAGGAGAGCAGGGCCCTCGCCGAGGAGCGCGGTGTCATGCCCAACTATGAGGGCTCGCGCCACGAGGCGCGTGGCGACCGCGTCAGGAACGCGACCGTCACCACGATAGCACCGACGGGTACGATATCCATGATCGCCGGCTGCTCCGGCGGCATCGAGCCGCTCTTCGCCGTCGCCTTCATGCGCCGCCAGGCCGACATGGAGATGCCGGACGTCAACCCCGAGTTCGTGAAGCTCGCCAAAGAGCGCGGTTTCTACTCCGAGGATTTGATGAGATCGGTCGCCGAGCACGGCTCCGTGCGCGACGTCGAGGAGGTCCCCGACGACGTGCGCAGCGTATGGGTCACCTCGCACGACATAACTTCGGAGTGGCACGTTAGGATGCAGGCTGCTTTCCAGAAGTACACCTCGATGGGGATCTCCAAGACCATCAACCTGCCTAACGATGCGACCGTCGAGGACGTCGAGGCCGCATACATGCAGGCCTTCTCCACGGGCTGCAAGGGGATAGCGGTCTACCGCGACGGCTCCCGCGACGCCCAGGTATTGTCCACGGGCAAGACGGGCGGCGAGAAGCCGACCATGACACCAGCCTCTCCCGAGGCGCCGACGGCGCCCCCGGTTACGCCCCCGGCCACCGAAGGGAAGGGGCAGACCTTCTCCTCGCTCGCCGAGGCGCGCAACGGGAGGCCACGCACCTTGACGGGCGTGACCAAGAAGATCCAGACGGGCCACGGTCCGCTCTACGTCACCATGAACGACGACGAGTTCGGGCCGAGGGAGTGCTTCGTCATCCTGGGCAAGCCCGGCGGCACGGCTGCCGCTTTCTCCGACGCCCTTGGGCGTATGATCTCACTCGCAATGACCCACGGTGCCTCCCCCGCGGAACTGGTCCACCAGCTCCGCGGCATCCAGGATGGCCATCCGGCCGGGGTGGGACCCAACGCGGTCCTCTCCGTCCCTGACGGCGTGGCTCGGGCCATGTCCGAGCACTACCTGATCGAGGACAGCCTCCCCGATACCCGCGAGCTTCCCATAATAGGAGCATGCCCCGACTGCGGCAGCGGCCTGACCCGCCAGGAGGGCTGTGTCGTCTGCCACTCCTGCGGGTACTCGAAGTGTAGCTAGGAAAACCGACGCGACCTGCGAGGGACGGACCCACATGGTCCGTCCCTCTCTTTATGCCTGTCCTAAGTCAGGGCGCTTCCTGTCGAGGCTTTGATCTTCGAAAGACGCCGGGTCTTCCGAGGGTTCCACGTGGATAAAGAAGGTCGTGTTACCCTGCAGCGCGTCGGCGAGATCCTTCTCAATATCCTCGGAGAGGTCGTGGCCCTGCTTCACGGTCCATTTCCCCGGAACTAAAACGTGCATCGAGACGAAGCGGCGTTGCCCGGCCGCACGAGTGCGCACGGCATGGAACCGTATCCCCTGTCGCTCGTAACGGGACAACACGTCGGAGATGATCTTCTGGTCTTCCGGGGGCAAGGCCCGGTCCAACAGCCCCTGTGCGGTGTCGCGCAGCAGCCGGAACCCCGTCCACAAGATGTTCGCGGCTACGAGGAGCCCGATCAGGGGGTCGAGCACGAGCCAACCTGTGAGAGACACCAGGAGGACACCGAGTACAACGCCTGCCGAGGTCCATACGTCCGTAAACAGGTGCTGCGCGTCGGCCCTGAGCGTGATCGAGCGCAACCTCCTTCCCGCCCGCAATAGCATGAGTGCGACACCGCCATTGATCGCGGCAGCAACCAGCGTAACCGAGAGACCAAGCCCTATGTTTTGGAGCGGTTGCGGGTCCAGCAGCCGGCCCCAGGCCGTAACCCCGATCCAGGCCGCGGCGATAATGATCAGGGCGCTCTCCAACCCACTCGAGAAATACTCCGCTTTGTCGTGGCCGAAGGCGTGCTCCTCGTCAGGCGGACGCACCGCTAACGTCAGCGCCCACAGCGCGGCCACGGCGGCTACGAGGTTCACTACAGACTCGGCCGCGTCGGAGAAGAGGCCGACCGATCCCGTAAGGTAATAGGCCCCGAGCTTGAGCCCGATGGTAACGAGCGCGGCCGCGATCGAGAGCATGGCGTATCGGCGCGCAGAATTGCCGGTCGCCACGCTCCCCTTCGTCACCGCCGCCTCTCCCAGGAAAATGCGGCCCGTAAACTAGGAGGCGCTTCCGTGAACGTCGGGGTTTCAGCCAACATCGTCACTTTCTACCATCTTCTCGATAAACCTCGCTACAAACCCGCGGGCTCTAGTGTGGCTGCCGACCACCGGAGGTTGTGACCGGGCGTAGCCACAACGAGACGTGTTCCGGCTGCATCGTCTCCCGCACGACCGCGATCAGCTCCTCGTTCAAGCTGTCCAGGTTCGTCTCCTCGCGCAACCGGGCGGAGAAGTCGTCCAGCGTCTTTCTCGCGTCGTACTTGCGCCTGTAGAAACGCCTGTCAATAAACGCCTGAATGCGCCGTCTCAAAGGGTCGAACAGCGCCGCGATCACGAGTGTGGAGACCACCACAGTTAGTTGCGGAAAAACTTCACGACCGGTGAGGAAGCGGAAGGCGTATTGCAAGGAGGCGACGCTCCCGAAGTACACCAGACCCAGCATCATGGTCAGCGGACCGTAGACGAGGGTGCGGTTGATAACGACATCTATGTCGTAGAGACGGTAACGAAGGACGGCGATGCTTAACGAGAGCGGCACGATGGTCAAAGTGAGCCACCAGCCAGCCGAAGTGACGAGGGTCCACCACGGAAGAGGGCTACCAGTCGGGAGGCTCAACTCGATACTGTAAGGTACGCTTAGCATCCCCATAAGCAGTAGCCATAGGAGGGTGCCAGAGAGCACCCACTTGGTTTGTTGTCGCTCGGAGGACGTGGAGACGTACCGGTAGCGATAGATCTGCGCGTACATTGCGCCGATCACGATCATGCTGACGATCGCCCACGAGTAGCCGGGTGGCTGATAGATCATCGCCACGCTTAACGGTATCGAGAAGAGGATCAGCCAGCGTGTCCAGCGGGGGACGAGCCTCCCATCGGGAAAGAGGACGAAGATCGCTATTGTTGGTGCAGTGAGGAACACTGGTTGAAACACATCTATCGCTAATGAGGGCCATCCAGGATAGAAGGCTTCCGCTCTCTCCAAGGGACCGGCCAGCACTGTCCCGTACGCGAGAAGATACGCTGAGATGAACATGACCATCCAGTCGTCTGATCTCCGCCAGAAGAGCACGGCGGAGAGGGTTAGGCACAGTACGGCGGCCATTATAGATGCCAGCACGCCCAGTAGATCGAACACGAGTACCAGCCCGATAGGGGCTTCGACGGGATCCCCCATCCAATCGGCCTGGCCGAGTTCGATAACGTTGGAAACGTAACCGGGGATAGCGGCGACGAACAAACCGAGCGCCAGCGTGGCGACGAGAACCCACGCCGTCCGGACAAGGAGGAGCCTGCGCCCGCGCACGGTGTTGGTCGATGTCGAAGCACGCGTGCTCATCCGCCCTGCTGCTCGTACCCTTTCCTTGCTAGTTTTGTCACAGCATTACTCTACATCGCTACCGTCGTGCTCGCCGATCCCCGAACGCTGTGCCAGGGCGTAGCCACAACGAGACGTACTCGTGCCGCATCGTCTCCCGGACCGCCCCGATCAACTCTCCACTCGACGCGCGACAAGACGCCAACGGCCGCGCTTCCGATGTCTCTCTGACCTTCTTCGCTCTTCATCGGGTGACTATTCCAGGCCACTGTATTTCGGGTAATGTGCCTTGTATCCGAGCAGTCTGCCCACAGGCGCAAGTATCCCGAACAGAATCTTCTGCATGAACAGGGGTGGTCTGGCCAGGTGACCTTCGTCCCAATGCTCGTCGATCAGAACCGCCATTTGCAGCATGTTGGGTAGGCTTCCCTTCTCGCGGCAGAGCCCGTAGATGTTCGCGAACAGATCCTCGGATCGCAGCGCCGGTCTGATCTCGACGAGAGCGTGAGCCTCCTCGTTGCTCTCGTTCCACCACTTGTGGGGTGTGCCATTCGGGATGATAAGGCCCTCATCTGCCTTCAGGCGTTGTTCTTTGCCTCCAATGTTGAAGTCGAGTGAGCCCGAGAGAATCTTGAAGCTCTCATCTTGGAGAGGGTGGACCATCCCGGGTGTGCCTGGCGCACCGGCCCGAACGAACACCTCCAACTCGAACAACTCGCCGCCAGTCTGCCGCGCTGTCTTGGTAAAGACTATCCGATCCTCCCCTGTAACCGGGTTCTCCATTACCTGACCCGGGTGAACCATGGCTTGCCTCCTTATTCGTTGCCTTTATCCGCTGTCCTCGACCTGTACACTGTGCCCGGCGAGAAGGGGGAGCCTCACCGATCCAGGGTCCTCCAAACGACAATCAAGAGCACGAGCTCGGCGATTCCCAGCGGCGGTCCAAGGGGCAGCGCGAAGCCATACTAGAATATGGCGCTGGTCCAGATCAGAATCAGCCCAAGGACCGCTCCATCCTTTCTGCAATGCCACAGCCAGTACGCGGCCAGGACTTTCAACGCGCTGACAAAGACGAAGACGATACCCGCGACTATCAAGGCGTCGATGCCGAGCGACTCGAAAGGTCCGCCGATGAGCCTGATGCCAACCACGGCCGGCAGGACCTTGTATGTGAACGCGTAGTACAGCGTGGGAACCACGCCAACGCCCCACGCGAAAGCGTCGAAGTAGAAAAGCACAGACACAGCGGTCACAAGGGGAGTGCGCTTGTTGGCTAGCGGGACGTCCGGGGCTGCGGACTGCGTTTGCACGGTCATGATTTCGCGAGGTGCCGGCCCAGGAGCAGGAACCAGAAGGGGGTGCCGAGCATGCCGATCGCCGCGAGGACTCCGCCAGCGCCGAAGAGAACCAGCTGCGGCAACGACATCCAGGGTAGCAACAACCCAGGCCCTGCGACCGCGCCTGCGATCAGTGCGAGCGCACCCATCAATTCTCCGAACCGTGCCGTCCGGGGAGGGAGGTCGCCCGAAGATCGCAACCACCGGTTGACCAGGAACAGCCAGAGGCTCAGTACCATCCATGCCCCTATCGCGATCGGTGCCTGCACTTCGAAATCCAGCACTCCGAGTACCAGCAGCGGACCGCCCACCACGAGTAGCGTCATCGCTGAGAGGCCCAGCACCTGGATGATCCGGCAGGCGAGCCGTTCAGGCAACCACGCAGACAACGCGAGCGCGACAGGGATCATGAACGCGGTCCCGAGCGACCCCACCAGGTCGTTGGCCCAGCCGAGCCAGGTCCCATTCTCGGGAGGTCCAACTTGCAGGGCATAGAAACTTATGAGGAAAAGGTTGGCCAGGATGCCGGTAACCCCGGCCGCATAGGCGAAGAGCGCCGCCCGCGCCAAGTCTGCCTCGTACATCTTACTCCCGATCAACTTACTCACTCCTTCCAACGTGCAAGATGTGTCCCACACAGTAACGGAGGAGCGTCTGCCAACCGTTACGAGAAGCGTTACGAGCAACGACTTCTGGACTTTCCCCCGGCGAAACCTCAGAGAACCTCGTGTCCGTGTTCGTCGAACCCCGGACCGTGAAAACAACCGCACAAGCAGTAGAGATCGTGGCAGGATTTCCTCTAGAACCCGCGTGACCCTAACGCGTGCAACGGTGGACACAGAATGTACCTGATGTATAAGGTTAATGTCCAGCAAACCTTCGCACGGTACATCCGGTTCCAAAACATTCTAGAAATCCCGTCGTATGCAGGCCTTTATGTCCCTTCACGGTACGATTGCGAACGACGGCTGGGAGAGGAACGCGGGGTAGAAATGGTCATCCGAATAAACCAGATGTGGAGGTACAGGGTTGTGATGAGCGCTTGCGGAGCAAGATCTTCGTGGTTGAAGGGACGGGTTCGAGTGGATACACTCTGCCGCGGAGAGGTGGCAGAGTGGTTGAATGCGGCGGTCTCGAAAACCGTTACGTCGGTAATCCCGGCGTCGGGGGTTCGAATCCCCCCCTCTCCGCTCTTTGAGGTTACAGGTCTCAGGCTTCAGTCAATTATCCATTATCTGACACCTGAAGCTTGCGGCCTGACGCCTCTGCAACACGTATGATGCCCGTTATGGTATGGCTTCATTTCCCGGTAGGAATTCAGTGGTGAGAAAGACCGGCAGCTCCAAATTCTGGGATGGGGTCATGATCACGGCCGGCTTCTGGGTGCTTGCGGCTTCGCTGTGGATGCAGGTCGGCTACATGAGTGGGACGCTCCAGCGGGTCGCGACGGAGTCGATGGAGATCCACGTCGATTTCGATAGCTTCTGGCGCTCAGCGAGGGCGATGCTAGAGGGGCAGGATATCTACGATACGGGGGTCAGGCTTGTGAACCTCAACCCTCCGGTCTGGACCGTGCTGATCTCGCCGCTCGGGCTTCTAGAGCCGCTAACTGCGTACAGGGCGTTCGTCATGATCTCGCTGGTCGTGGTAGTTGCTTATCTGACGTGGACTGTAGAAGAGCTTCGTCTGAGGCCTGGGTGGACGGCGGTAGGAGTGATCATGCTGCTCCTCTCCTCGCCGATGCTCGCGACGCTGGCGCTCGGGCAAGTCTATCCTGTGCTGGCCCTTGGGCTCGTGGCGGCGTGGGTAGCCGATCGGCATGAGAGGCAGGATATCTCGGGCGCTGCTCTGGGCTTCGTCGTGGTGTTGAAGCCTTCGCTTCTGCCCGTGCTCCTGTTGCCACTAGTAAGGCGTAAGTGGAGGACGTTCGCGGCCGCGGTCGTCTCCGGGGCTGTGGTCACGCTCATCGGCGTCATCGTGCTCGGGCCTGGGGCGACGTTGGACTACATCGGGATCTTGAGGGACCGCTCCGTCAGCGCCTACTGGGACAACGCTTCCCTTCCGGCCGCGGCGGCAAGATTGTTCACGGAGAACCCCTATGCGCAGAACTTTGCGACGCTTCCGTTGATGGTCCCGGTTGGCTACGCGCTCGGGCTCGGGGTGATCGTCTTTACTGCTATGAGGGTCAGGCACGGCCCCGAGGTTGGGTTGTGGGTGCTCGTCGCGGCCTCGCTTCTCGCCTCGCCGATCGCGTGGCACAACTATCTCGTGTTGCTTGGTCCTGGCGTTCTGTTGCTCCTGGCGCGGGGCATGGCGGCACCGGCATTCTTGCTGCTCGCGTTGCAGTCTATCCCGGCGCAGTGGCCCTTGATCTGGAACCAGAGGGGTACGGTCGTCGCCTCCCTGGCGATGACGCTCTATTTGTTCGTCCTGATCGCACACTGGCTAGCCTTGCTGGCGGCAACGAGGAACCCTGGACCGGAGTCGGGTAGCGAGGAGCGCGCTTGAGTGGCATAGCCTTCGTTGGGGTATAGGTGCTTAACGCTCCCTCACGGAAAGGCGGAAGAGATGGCGCAGACCCTCATGCAACGCATAGTCGAGGCATTGCCCTTCCTAGACAAGATCTCCGATGCCGTACAGCCAGGAGTGCAGAAGGCGGTCGACGCAGGCGGCACGACGACGCGCAACGCGCTCGATGGCGTCTGGCTCGAGGCGCCGTTGCATCCCGTGATGACGGACGTCCCAATCGGTTCATGGACCGCGGCGCTCGTCTTCGACGGTCTCGATTTTGCATCGGACAATAAGGCCGTGAGGCATGCGGCCGACGCCACGCTTGTATTCGGGACGGTCGGAGCGATTGGGGCCGCCATCACCGGGCTCTCCGATTGGCGGTACCTGAGCGGTGGGTCGAGGCGGATGGGAATCGCTCATGGCCTCTTTAACACGATCGGGTTGGTCCTCAGCGTCGTGTCGCTCATCCAGCGGGCCGCGGGACGCAGGAATGCGGGACGCCTGACCTTTCTAACCGGGTACTCCATCAGCGGCATGGCAGCCCATCTCGGTGGGGAGCTCTCATACCATTACGGCTTACGCGTGGACAGAAACGTCTTCGAAGAGGCTGGCCCCGATGAGTTCGTCGCCGTACTCGACGAGGGCGAACTGTCACGACACGACATGCGCAGGGTCGAGGTCGAAGGGGTAGGCGTGCTTCTGAGCCGCTCTTCGGGCGGCGGAGTCCGCGCCATAGCGGCTACCTGCAACCATTTCAGCGGTCCTCTGGAGCAGGGCGAGCGAGAGGGCGACAGCGTCGTCTGCCCCTTGCATGAGTCTCGCTTCGACCTGTGTAGCGGCGAGGTCATCGATGGCCCGGCTGTGTTCCCCCAGTCGCGCTACGAGACCCGTTTGAGGGAAGGCAAGATCGAGGTCAAAGCCGCCGCGGAGAACATCCAGAAGAAGGTCAGGTAGCAGCGTGGCTGGCTGGCGCTGAAGCGTCGGGAGGCGCCCGTCCCGCTTTGAGGAGATGCTGTTCGTATGAACCGGGTGAAAATGGTACGTTGGCGCGGTGCTTAGCGCGCTGCTTTTCGGGTTTGTCGCCTCGAGCGCTCTGGTCGTCGGCTCGGTCGCCGGGGCCTACTGGACGCCTCAGAGGCTGCTGCTCGCCTCGGCCCTGGCCTTCGCTAGCGGGGCCTTGATCACCGCTCTCGCCTTCGACCTCTTTCAGGAATCCTTCGAACGCGGTGGCGCGTGGCCCTCAGCGGTCGGGCTGCTTGCCGGGGCCGCAACAAAGGTTGCGGCCGACGAGATCTTGGACCGCCGCATCGAGGGTGCCGGCAGTGGCGTCTCGGCCTTCGCGCTGCTTGCCGAGGTTACCCTCGACGGCGTGCCGGAGAACATGGCCCTCGGCGTCTCCCTTCTCGAGACCTCGGGCGCCGGAGCGCTGAGGCTGCTCGTCGCCATCTTCTTCTCGAACATGCCTGAGTCCCTCGGTGGTGCGGTGGGGATGCGCCAGCAGGGCCGGGCCAGGCGCTTCGTCATCGGCGTGTGGGGGGCTACCGCCGTCTTGCTCGCAGCCGCGGTGGTACTCGGCAACGCCGCCCTCGCCAGCGCGGGGGAAGGACCGATCTCCGTGCTACTCTCCTTCGCCGGGGGCGCGGTGCTCGCCTCGCTGGCCGCCACCCTCATGCCCGACGCCTACAGGGAGGGGGAGCGTAGGTCGCCTTCGCCACGGCTGCGGGTTTCCTGCTCTCGTTCCTGATCGCAGAAGTCTAGAGCAGCTTCAACCTTCGGCAGCGGTCGGCCCGGCACTTCGCGCCTTGTCAGCCCGCTTCGGGCCATTGCCCTCCGCCAGGCATGTGCTCGTCAGGGCGGAGCTTGCTCCAAGCTTTCGAGGGCTTCGGCGGCGGCGCGGCGGAGGGCACGGTTCGAGTCGACCTGGAAGACTTTTTGCAGGTCGCCGCGGGCGCGGGCCTTCTCACCCAGAGAGGCGAGGGCCGAGGCCCTATTGTAGTAGGCGATGCCGAGTTTGGGGTCGAGCTTAATTGCCCTGTCCGTGGCCTCCACGGCGGCGCCTGGGTTATCCGAGGCGTCGAGGCTCGCTCCGAGGGCCGAGTAGTAGCGCGGGAGCGGCCTGCGAGTGGAGATCTCATCGTAGAGGTCTGCGGCCTTCTCGTACTCACCCTTGCGAAAGGCGATCCCGGCTCGGCGTTCGTCCGGGGTGACGGCACGGGTCATCAGGGCCGTCAGGATGGTGGCACCGCCAAGATAAACGAGTAGGACGGAGCCGTAATTCTCGATGGTGGTGAGGTTCATAACGAAAGGCAGGCCCGCGACAAACACACCCGTGGAGAGGGGTGGGATCAGTCGCAGGAAGAAGTCGCGGTAGGCCCGCACGCGCAACAGGTCCCTGTTCTGGCGGCCGATCAGGAGAGTGAAGATCACCAGGATGATGAGCGCGCCTAGCGTTGGATAGAGGAGCCTGAAGACAGCTCCTCCAGCATCTTCCGGGAGGCGTTCCTGAAGCGGCGGGGGAGATCCGTCCTCCTGAGCCTTCTTGAGGTCCTTGACGGCCCTGCTCTTCTTGCCCATGCGCTGCAAGACGAGGGCGCGGTTGTAGTAGGCGAGACCGTACTCGGGGTCGACTTCGATCGCCTGCATCGAGAGATCGACGGACTCTTCGTAACGCTCCGAAGCCCCGAGGGCGGCCCCGAGAAACGCCTTGTTGCGGGCGAGCGGCTTCTCCTCGACCAATTCCTCGTAGAGCCCGCAGCTTCGCGCATAATCGCCGCCGCGGAAGGCCCTGTTGGCCCGGCGTTCCAGGGAGGAGATGGAGAGGAGGCTTTCGCCGACTATGGCTACACCGGAGACGGCCATCCAGGCCAGCAGCAACCCTCCCCCCTGCCCATAGCTCTGGAGCGCTAGCAGGCTCAGGACCATTACGAGCAAGGCGACGAACGGGAGGGCGCGGCGGGCGAGGTCTCCCCAGGCTCTGGCCCTCGCGAGGTCGCGGTTGGAGGAGTAGATCGTTTGCCAGCTCACGAAGAGGAGCAGGAAGATCAAGACTATGGTTATGGCTCCCGAGCCCATGTCCCCCCTATGAGCCGAGCGGCGTGGCTCGAGGCGGTTGAGCATCCCAAGCGCAGGTTCGACCAGCCTGTTGAAATCGTTCTCCGAAAGTGCAGGTTGCGCCCCCTCTACGGAGACGGCTTCCCCGAGTTCGATCCAGGATTTGCAACCCCCGTACTCGTCCCTGTAAGCGAGTTCGACCGGTTCTTGCAGCAGGTAGGTGCGCAAGAGTAGGACCGTAAGCGGCTTTTTCGGACGCCACTTGAAACGGCTCCCGGCGTACTCGGGCGTCCACATATGATAAGGGTCGAGTGCCGCGAGCTCTTCGGCTTCCGAGACTTCGTCCGGCGCCCTCGACCTCGGCGAACGAGGAAAAACGCAATGGGTCCATCGTCGGTGAGATCCGGGATCTCGTCCATCAAGCTGCGGTAATCATTCTTGAGTAGTTCTGGCCTCTGATGCTCGTAGCCGGGCAGGAGCAGAAAGCGCGTTCGCGGCACGGCGAAGGCCTTCTCCCTGATGCCACCCTTCCTGACCACGAGTGCCGTCTCGCCGCGCTCCAGCGCC
The DNA here is from genome assembly GCA_963830075.1 of uncultured Rubrobacteraceae bacterium. Classification (GTDB taxonomy): domain Bacteria; phylum Actinomycetota; class Rubrobacteria; order Rubrobacterales; family Rubrobacteraceae; genus Rubrobacter_D. The sequence goes on from CAWHLD010000020.1 coordinate 397,527, forward strand.
TCGACGGCGACCGCCCACTCCTTCAGCGCGTACCTAGAAAATCCAAGACATCACCTCTCGTATAATGCGACCGTTACACACCAGATTATATGACTATATGAGAGCGGACGTAATCGCCGGGACAGGAGGCTTCGCATGAAAAAGCAAGAGACGCCGCACCGCGTAGAGCGAGACTCGATGGGGGAGGTAGAGGTCCCCCGCGACGCCCTCTTCGGCGCCCAGACCCGTCGCGCCCTGGATAACTTCCCCATTAGCGACCTGCGCAAGCCGCGGCGCTTCGTCGAGGCCCTCGGAGCCATAAAGCTCGAGGCCGCCGTCGTCAACAACGAGCTCGGCCTGCTCGATGGGGAGATCAAAGATGCGATCGGGCGCGCCGCCGGGGAGGTAGTCGAGGGCGGCTGGACAATGCGTTCGTCCTCGACATATTCCAGACCGGCTCGGGCACCTCGACCAACATGAACGCCAACGAGGTGATCGCCAACCGCGCGCCAACGAAATGCGGGCGGCGAGCGCGGCTCAAGAAGCCCGGTCCACCCGAACGACCACGTGAACATGGGCCAGTCCTCCAACGACGTGATCCCCACCGCCATGCACGTCGCGGCGCTGGTCGCGATCCAGCGACGACCTGGTGCCGGCCCTGGACGCAGCTGAGCGGGCGCTGCGACGAGAAGGCGGAGGAGTTCGACGACGTCGTCAAGATCGGCCGAACGCACCTGCAGGACGCCACGCCGATCCGGCTCGGCCAGGAGTTCGAGGGCTACGCCGGCCAGATCGAGCGCGGCATGACGCCGCCTGGAAGGCGCCATGCGAGGACCTCGCGCGAAGTTGCCCTCGGCGGCACGGCCGTCGGCACGGGCATCAACACCCACCCGGATTTCGCCCGCGCATCGCGTCGCGAGCAGCCTAGCAGAGCGTCGGCATCGACGTTCGCGCGAGACGACGAACCACTTCCAGGCGCAGAGCGCGAAGGACGGCGTCGTCGTAGGCCAGCGGCGCGCTCAAGACCGATCGCGGTCAGCCTGCTGAAGATCGCCAACGACATCCGCTGGCTCGGCAGCGGGCCGCGGGGCGGCATCGGCGAGATCGCCCTCCCCGAGATGCAGCCGGGCTCCTCGATCATGCCCGGCAAGGTCAACCCGGTCATCGCCGAGAGCGTCGCGATGGTCGCCGCCCAGGTGATCGGCAACGACGCGACGATCACCATCGCCGGGCCAGAGCGGGCAACTTCGAGCTGAACGTGATGATGCCGCTCGATCGCCTACAACCTGCTGCAGTCGATCGAGCTGCTCGCCAACGCCGCCGAGAACTTCGCCGACCAGTGCGTCGAGCGGCATCGAAGCACCGAGCGCGGCCCCGAGCTGGTCGAGCAGGGCCTGATGATCGTGCACCGCCCTCGCCCCGGTGATCGGCTACGACAAAGCCGCCGAGATCGCCAAGGCGGCCTACAAGACGGGCAAGACCATCCGCGAGATCGCCCGCGAAGAGACCGACCTCTCAGAGGAAGAGCTGGACGGGCTACTCGATGCCCGCAAGATGACTCAGATTTAGGGCTGGCGGCACGAGACGTTGCCGCCGTGCCTCTATTGCTAGAATGAGAGCATGGACGTCGTTCGCCAACAGGTTAGCGTCGACGAGTTGCTGCGCATGCCCGACGACGGTTTCCGCTACGAGCTCGTACGGGGAGAGTTGCGGCGGATGAAACCCGCGGGAAACGTGCATGGACGCGTGGCAATGAGCTTCGTGGATTTCGCTGGCGCGGTACGTCGAAGGAACAGGACTCGGTGCCGTTTACGCCGCGGAGACCGGGTTTCAAGCTCGCGACCGACCCCAAAACCGTGCGCGCGCCGGATGTAGCCTTCGTGAGCCGCGCACGCGTCGAGGCGATCGGAGAGATTAGAAGGCTTCTCGCCGGGGCGCCGGATCTTGCGGTCGAGGTAGTCTCACCCAGGAGACGCCTACGCCGAGGTCGAGGAGAAGGTCTTCGACTGGCTCAATGCCGGCACGAAAATGGTGACGTCGTGTTAATCCTCGCATTCGACAAGATTGTACCTATCACCTTGGTCTTGCTGTACATCATTTACACCCGCAAACCGTAGTTCTTGATGCGGGGGAGCGTCAGGACCGGTCGAAACGCTGGCGGTTCGTAGGAGATTCACGTAACGAGCGTCCAGGCGCGAACGGGGTGAGCAAGAAGAAGGCCCGGCCACATGGCCGGGCCTTCGAGGGTTCGGGTTACAGGGGCTGGGCGGTGGGGCGGAGGACGATCTCGTTGGTGTCCACGTCCTTCGGCTGCTCGATGGCGTACGCGATGGCGCGGGCGACCGCGTCGGAATCTATCGCCATTTGCGCTATTTCTCCGGTGCTCTCCGCCGCTTCCTCGTGGGTGATGTGGTCCGTGAGCTCGCTCTGGACCGCGCCGGGCGAGATGGTGGTGGTCCGGATCTCATCGCCGACTTCCTGCCTGAGGCCTTCGGAGATGGCCCACACCGCGTACTTGGTCCCCGAGTACACCGCGGAGTTGGGGAAACCACGTGGCCGGCTACCGACGAGAGGTTGATGATCTGACCGTCCTGTTGCTCGTGCATCCTGGGTAGTACGGCGGCGATGCCGTAGAGGACGCCCTTGATGTTGACGTCGACCATCCGCTCCCATTCGTCCACCTTGAGCGCGTCGAGCGGCGAGAGCGGCATCAGGCCAGCGTTGTTGACTAGCACGTCTACCGGGCCGAACTCTTCGACCGCGCAGAGACCAGATTCTCGACCTGATCCCGGTCCGTCACGTCCGTGACCCTGTAGGATGCCGCACCGCCGACTTCCTGTATGTCGGAGACTATCCTCTGCAAGTTCTCCTCCCGACGCGCGCCGAGCATAACCCTCGCCCCACGCTCCGACAGTAGCTTCGCGGTAGCCTCGCCGAGCCCGCTGCTTCCGCCGGTTACGACCACTACTTTTCCTTCTACCTCGGTCATCTCAGTCAAAGTCTCAAAACCTTTCCAGTACGATAAGAACTACTGCTCTTCAACGTCCGTCGCCGAAACTCAGAAGCATCCCGCCGACAAACACGAGATTACCCGCTCTTCGAAACGGCAAAACGTATAGATCCGTGACCCCTGCGAACAGTTTCACCAGGTGTTACCGTACGACACGAACGCATCTTGCATCCCATCATCCCCCTGATCTGAAACCCGGATGGTAGGGTAACTCGCGTGGATACCCGGAAAGAGTTTGCACGGACTTGAGCTCTTCGAGGTCTCGCAAACTGCTCGGCACGATGTTCGTGGCGGCCGGAGCGTTGCACTTCCGGTTCCCTGAGGTCTACGAGAGGATCATGCCCCCGTACCTGCCATTCCACCGCGCCCTTGTCTACCTGAGCGGCGCGGCCGAGGTGCTTGGCGGGCTCGGGATGCTTCAGGAACGTACCCGCCGCGCCGCCGGCACCTGCCTCATCCTCCTGCTCCTTGCGGTCTGGCCCACCAACCTCCAGATGCTCCTCGATGCCCGCGCCGCCGGAAAACCGCGCTGGTGGACGACCCTGCTCCTTCTCCGGCTCCCGTTACAGATCCCGCTCATGACGCTCGTGTGGCGGGCCTCTCGCCGCTGACTTCGAGCCGGATGGCTGTCTGTGCTTTCGCCCCGTCCCGTACAATCGCTCCTATGAACCGTGTAATGAGTTGGCTTGTCCGGGAATGGCCGTATGCAGGGTTTCTTGCGGGGATCCTGCTGCTCGCGTTGGTCCCGTTGTGGGTCTCCGGAACAGGGTTGGCCCTCGCCCTGGTCTATGTCCAGCTACCGGTGTACATGATGCACCAGCTCGAAGAACATGCCGGGGATGAGATTTCGGCGGTTCGTCAACGACAGGATCGGCGGTGGACGCGAAGTACTCACGCCCCAGGCTACGTTTTGGATCGACGTCCTGGGGGTCTGGGTCGTGAACCTGATAGTGCTTTACCTGGCCGTATACGTGAGCCTGGGGTTTGGTCTGATCGCAGTCTATCCTGACCGTGGTCAACGCCCTGGTGCATGCGGCGGGAGCGCTCGTGCTGCGTGGTTACAACCCCGGCCTGTGGACCGGGCTCTTTCTCTTCCTGCCGCTCGGCGCCTTGAGCCTGTACGAGATCACCGCTTCCGGGGCTGGAATCTGGGCGCACGTGCTTGGCATCCTTGGTCGCCGTAGCGATCCACGCGGCGATCGTAGTTCACGTGCGGCGGAGGCTAGGCGCGATGACCGCAAGTCTCCGGCGCAAGGACAGACTAACCTGTGGATTCTCGTTTGCGCGGGAGCAGTTTATGGGAGCGTCTTCGTGACAATAGGACAGGTGCCTTTGTACACTTCGCTCATGAGTGCGGAGTACACTGCGGTGCTGAAACAAGACGGCGAGACAGTGGTGGGATCGGCTGGATCAAGAAGAGCTTCCAGGCGTCAATTGCCAGGAACGTACCAGAGGAGATCTCATAACCAGCCTCTGAGAGGTTCTCACCGAGGCAATGGATGTCAACCGTCAAGATGCGCTTACCGCAGCCGGCAAACAGTTTGAGGATGAACGCATTGCCTTATGAAGCGCCGCCCGTTTACTGCGTCACCTGCGCGGCAACGGTTGCGAACTCCTCCGAGAAGGCGGAAACCACTCCCTGGTGGCACAACCCGGCCTAGAACCGCAGGTCTGCCGTCCCTCGCCACACCGAGATCAAATTAACGTATCGTGGCCGACAAGATCTGCAAAGACTTATGCGTTCCGCCTGTCGAGTTGATCGATCGAGAGCATGCCGGAGCAAGCGTTTGACAGCGAGGAGACGCCTGATGGCCGCGGCCTCCGAAGAGAACAGCGCCGAACTCGCAACCCTCAACCGGCGGCACTTCCCCACGGTATCCAGACTCACGGTGCCATACGAACGGTGAGGTTGAGAGCCGCAACGCTGGACATGGGGCCGGCCCCATGTCCATCTGTGGCCGCGGAACGGACCGAAACTAGAAGCTCGCAATTACGTGCGTGAGGCTAACCGAGCGCCTTAGGCGTTCCGTTTCAGTAGGAGATCTCGCATGGCGCGTTGAAACTACTTCCGCATCCCCGGTTCCAGGACCTTCTTGCGCAGGCGGATGGACTCCGGTGTGATCTCGACTAGCTCGTCCTCGCCGATGTATTCGAGGGCGTCTTCTAGGGTCAGCTTGCGGACGGGTGTCAGGTTGAGGGCGTCGTCGGCGCCGGCGGAGCGGACGTTGGTGAGCTTCTTGTTCTTGCAGACGTTGACGTTGAGGTCGTTCTCGCGGCTGTAGGAGCCGACGACCATGCCGACGTAGACGTCCGTGGCCGGCTGGATGAAGAAGATGCCGCGCTCCTGGAGCTTCCAGATGGAGTAGGCGAAGGCGCTGCCGGCCTCTGACGCCACCATGCTGCCGTTGGTGCGGACCTTGAGGTCGCCGGCCCACGGGGCGTAGCCGTCGAAGACGTGGCTCATGATGCCCTCGCCCTGCGTCATGGAGAGGAACTGGGTGCGGAAGCCGAAGAGGGCGCGGGCCGGGATCTTGAACTCTATGCGCGTCCGCGAGCCCTGCGGCTCCACGTCCACGAGCTGGCCCTTGCGGCCCGAGAGCGTGCCGATGATCGTCGAGGAGAACCGCTCCGGCACGTCGAGGACGAGGTGCTCGAACGGCTCGTGCTGTTTGCCCTCGATCTCCCGCACGATGACCCGCGGCGACCCGACCTGGACCTCGTAGCCCTCGCGGCGCATGGTCTCGAGCAGGATGGACAGGTGCAGTTCGCCGCGTCCGGAGACCTCGAACTCCTCGGGGCGGAGCTCCTCGACGCGTAAAGAGACGTTGGTCTGGATCTCGCGCATCAGGCGGTCGCGGAGGTGGCGGGACGTTACGTACTTGCCCTCCTTGCCGGCGAAGGGGGAGGTGTTGGGGCCGAAGGTCATGCTGACGGTCGGCTCGTCCACCGTGATGATGGGGAGCGCCTCGGGGTCGGCGAGGTCGGCGACGGTCTCGCCTATCTGCGCGTCCTCGATGCCCGAGAGCGCCACGATGTCCCCGGCACCCACCCTCTCGGCCTCGATGCGCTGGAGGCCGAGGTGCGTGAAGGGCTGGACGACGCGGGTCTTGGTCCTCGTGCCGTCCTTGTGGACGAGGTTGACGAACTCGCCCTTGCGGACCTCGCCGCGCTGGACGCGGCCGATCACGATGCGGCCCAGGTAGTCGGAGTAGTCCAGGTTGGTGACGAGCATCTGGAACGGCGCTTCGAGGTCGGTGCCTGGGGCCGGTATCTCCTCCAGCACGGTCTCGAAGAGCTCCTGCATGTCGTCGCGCGGGTCGTCGATGTCCTTGAAGGCCTTGCCCTCGCGGGCTACGGCGTAGAGGATGGGGAAGTCGAGCTGCTCGTCTGTGGCGCCGAGGTCCGCCATCAGGTCGAAGGTGAGGTCCACGACCTCTTCCGGGCGGGCGTCCTGGCGGTCTATCTTGTTGATGACCACGATGGGCTTGAGGCCTAGCTCTATGGCCTTGCGCAGCACGAAGCGGGTCTGGGGCATCGGGCCTTCGGCGGCGTCCACCAGCAGCAGGCAGCCGTCCACCATGCCGAGGACGCGCTCTACCTCGCCGCCGAAGTCCGTGTGGCCCGGGGTGTCTACGATGTTGATCTTGACGCCCCCGTACTCCACAGCGGTGTTCTTGGCCAGGATGGTGATGCCGCGTTCCTTCTCGAGCACGTTCGAGTCCATGGCGCGCTCTGCTATCTCCTGCCCGTGCCCGAGCTCAAGGTCTGGCGCAGCAGGGCGTCCACGAGCGTCGTCTTGCCGTGGTCGACGTGCGAGATGATGGCGATGTTGCGGTAGTCCACGCGTTCTCCTGACAACTTCCCCCGCCACGCCGCGCCTGAGGGATCCAAGCAACAAAAAAGGCCGCGCGGTGCGGGCCTTCAGACCAAGAGTCTACCGCACAAAAGGCCGGATACTAGTCACAACGCCACGCTGCGAAGCAGTGAGATACCGGGACGCCCTGGCGTGCGCCGAAGCCCGGCTCGGGGCGCTACTTCTCGCTGAGGCGTTCGAACGTCGTCTCGTCCATCCTGAGGATCACGAACACTATCAGGATGGAAGCCAGGATAAGGTGAGCGCTGGGTATCTGTTCGATGCCGGTGAAGTGGACGGACGGGGTGCCTGGCGATCCTCACGATCTTGCTACCCAGCTTCAACGTCTTCGCCCCGTAGGACGGTGACTCGGAGGGAATGCCCCGAGATACAATGCCTCCAAGTGGGGGAAGCCTTCGGCGAAAACACCCCCATGGGCAAGAAGCCTTGGAGCAAAGGCGTGCGCGTAGCAAATGGGTTTGGAAAAGCGAAAGGAGTCGTGTGAGAAGAGGGGCGAGATGAAAAAGAGCATGGCGTACGGGGCGCAGGCGGCGATGACCGTGGCGGCGGGCTTGCTGCACGGATCCTTCGGTCGGTCGACCCTGCCCGCGCCGACACCACCTTCACCGTGCGTTCCTCAACCGACGCTGGCGGTAGAACGTGCGGCTCCGGGTGTACCTTGCGCCAGGTGATCACTGCCGCCAACGCCGCCCCCGGGGAAGACACAATAGTCTTCGACCTCGGCCAATCTTAGACGATCACTCTGCGTAGCGGCCGGCTTGTCGCAACGGACAGCTCTGGGCTGATCATCGACGGGGAGAACGCCAACACCACCGTGAGCGGCGCTGATCAGACGACGGTATTCACCGTTATCAACGGTGGAAAGCTTACCCTGCAAAACCTGATCGTGTCCGATGGCAATCCCGGTGGCGGAGGCTTAAGCGGTGGCGGCGCACTCAACCTAGGGGGCACGCTGACGGTGAGCAACTCTACCTTCCAGAACAATAGCGGCGGGGGCATCGAGAACAATGCTGGCACGGGGGAGGTGATCGACTCTACCTTCTCGGGCAACACCGCGACGGACGGCGGTGGGGGCATCGAGAGTAGCGGCCCGCTGGAGGTGAGTAACTCTACTTTCTCGGGCAATAGGCCCGGCAACGGCGTTGGCGGCGGCATCAACAGCACGGGTCCACTGGAGGTAAGCAACTCCACCTTCTCGGGCAACATCGCAACGCAAGGCGGGGGTATCGCCAACTTTTCCACGCTAGAAGTGACCTATTCCACCTTCTCAGGCAATAGGTCGACCGGCATCGGCGCCAACGGCGGGGCAACGACATCGACAACGAGTCGGACGAGGGGGCGACGGTGAGCAGCACGATACTGGGGTCTAAGCCGCCTGGCGGTAACTGCTCCGGGCAGATAGACGACGGCGGATACAACATTGATAGGACCATCGCCTGCGGCTTTACCGCGAACTCCTCGAAAAGCCTCACGGATCCCGGGCTCGACAGCCTAGGCACTCGAAGACAACGGTGGTCCCACACAGACCATCGCGCTCGAGCCCGGGAGCCCGGCTCTGGACGCTGTCCCGAGGGTTGCTAACGGTTGCGGCACCGACGTCAAAACGGACCAGCGGGGGGTGAGTAGGCCCCAGGGCGCGAGATGCGACATAGGCGCCTTCGAGCTAGCCTCAGGGCTGGGAGGCACCGAGTGCACGATAGAGGGCACCTCGGGCAACGACGCCCTGATCGGTACCCGGGGCGACGACGTTATTTGCGGCCGGGGCGGCAACGACGTCCTGATCGGCCAGGGCGGCGACGACACCTTCCTGGGCGGGAGAGGCCGGGACGTGCTGCTGGGTGTAGATGGGGCAAGAGGTAACGACGCCCTGGACGGCGGTAAGGAGATGGACGTCTGCGTGGGCGACCGAGGGGACCAGCGGACGAGCTGCGAGCTGGGGAATAGGGCGGCCTGATAGCGTAGGAGCGCCAGCCCCTGGGAGAGGTCGAGCGGTGGGCTGCGCGGAGGACTAGGCCCTTCGCCATAGTGCGTGACTGACGAAAGCGGAAACACCCTGGAGCACCCATTGTCGCTGTACGCTGGTCTGTAGAGTCAGTTCTGTGGCACCCGGTCTTGTAACGCAAACCACATCACGGTTAACATGGGGGGAAGGCGAGTACGGAGCGCCAGGTTTTGGGGAGAGAGAGGACAGTGGAGGCGCTTCGGAGCGTCGTAACCACCGCATAGGGGGCGAAGATGGTTGATGTTCGTGTTGCCGGGGCGACCGAACCGGGCTGGCCGGACCCTGGTTCGGCCGAAGAGTTGAGAAGCTTCGCGGCCCTTCAGGAGAAGCTGGAGCCGCTGGCGCGGAGGGTGCTCTCCGATCCCCGGGCCCCCCAGACGGTCATCGTGGTACCCAGCCTTACGCTCGACGTCGAGGAGTTTGCGAAGATCCCCGGCGCGCATCACTACGAGGAGCGGCTGCTGTGTATGCTGATGCTCTTGCGCCTGCCGCGCACCCACGTCGTCTACGTCACGAGCCAGAGCCTTGCGACGGCCGTCGTAGACTACTACTTGCACCTCCTGCCGGGCATCCCCATGAGCCACGCCCGCGCACGGCTGACGCTCCTCTCCTGCCACGACGCCTCAGACGTGCCGCTGACGCAGAAAATACTCGACCGCCCACGCCTTATGGCACGGATACAGTCGGCGATCATCCCTGACGCGGTGCACATGACCTGCTTTAACAGTACGGCGCTCGAAAGGACCCTCGCCGTCAGGCTGGGCATCCCGCTCTATGGCAACGACCCGAAGCTCAACTACCTTGGTACCAAGAGTGGAAGCCGCGAGGCGTTCAGGGAGGCCGGGATCCCTCTGCCCGAGGGGTTCGAGCACCTGCGCGACGAGGATGACGTGGCAGAGGCCATCGTCGAGCTCAAGCGTCGCAAGCCGGAGATGCGGCGGGCCGCCATAAAATTGAACGAGGGTTTTTCGGGTGAAGGCAACGCGGTCTTTCCTTACGACGGTTGTCCCGAGGGAGGGATATCGCGCGCTGGGTCAAGGAGGAGCTGCCGCGGCGGACCAAGTTTGAGGCCGAGGGCGAGACCTGGGAGCGTTTCGGGCGCAAGTTCGAGGAGATGGGTGGCATCGTAGAGTGCTGGATGGAGGGCGATAAGGTGCGTTCACCTTCCGTGCAGTGCCGCATCAACCCCCTCGGGGAGTCGACCGTCGTCTCCACGCACGACCAGGTTCTCGGGGGGCCCTCGGGGCAGATCTTCCTCGGCAGCACGTTCCCTGCCAACGCCGAATACAGCCGTGACATAAAGGAGGCCGGACAGAGGGTGGGCCAAGTACTCAGAAAACGCGGCGCCCTCGGGCGCTTCGCCATCGACTTCATCTCCGTCAGGCGCGCGGAGGGTTGGGAGCACGCCGCAATCGAGATCAACCTGCGCAAGGGAGGTACGACCCATCCTTACCTGATCCTGCGTTTCCTCACCGACGGCATCTACGACGCGGACGACGGCCTGTATCGCACGCCGACCGCGAAGCCCTGCGACGACCACGCCTCCGACAACCTGCGGAGCCCCGTCTACAAGGGCCTGACCCCCGACGACCTGGTAGACATCGCGGTGGATAACGGCCTCCACTTCGACGGCGCCTCCCAGCAAGGAGTGGTTTTCCACCTCATCGGGGCGCTCTCCCAGTACGGCAAGGTCGGCACCGTCTGCATTGGCGATAGCCACGAGAACGCCCTGAAATTCTACCGGGATACCGTCGCGGTCCTCGACCACGAGGCGCAACAGTAGCAGAACGCGGTCCTAGTGATCCCTAGCGGCCTCGAGGGTACGGGCGATCCTGCCTATCGCGTCCTGTGCCTCCTCGACCAACCCGGCCATCTGCAGGAAGCCGTGGATCATGCCGTCGTAGCAAAGGTATTTCGTCCGGACGCCAGAGGCCTCGAGCCTGTCAGCGTAAGCCTTTGCTTCGTCGCGCAAGGTGTCGTGCTCGGCGGCTATGATCAGGGCCGGCGGTAACCCGGAGAGGGCTTCCGCGAAGATGGGGGAGACCCTAAAGTACTCTTTGTCCCGGCCCGCCCCGCAATACTGCTCGTAGTACCATGCGAGGTCTTCGCGCGGCACCAGGCACTCCGAAGGCGGCAACTCGACCGACGGGAAAGACAGGGTGAAGTCGACGACGGGCTGCAGTAGCACCTGGTGCCCTACTCGCGCCTCTTTGCTGTCGCGCAACAACAGGCAAATGACGGCCGCCAGGTTGCCGCCGGCGCTCTCACCGCAGACGCTGAAGTGTTCCCTCCTCCCCCCGAGTTCCCGGGCGTGTTCGTAGGCCCAGAGGGTCGAAGAGTATGCGTCATCGAGGGCTGCCGGGTAAGGGTTCTCGGGCGCGAGGCGGTAGTCGACGGATACGACGACGTTCCCCGTGGTCTTTGCCAGCCTGCGGCAGAAAGGATCCGTCTCCAGATGCCGCCCTTGACGTAGCCGCCCCCATGGAAATACATCATGAGCGGCAACGGTCCATCATTCTCGGGGACGAAAACTCGGACTTTCAAGGGCCCAGCATCTGTATCAATGGTCTTATCTTCGACGCTAGCCACTTCAACAAGGTCGCCGGTGATTTTCGGCGGTATCCAGAGGTTATGAAACGAGGCGCGGACCTCTTCTAAGGGTAGCTCCCACTGTGGTGCCGGGGAGTTGGCGATCTTCTCGTCGATAAGCTTTTTGAGCGCCGGGTGCAGAGCCATAGCACGCCTATTTTCTCACCGGGTAGTTCTAGCCGCAAAACGCGACACGCTCCCACCAGTCCACCGATGTAGTTAGAACAACGATCCGCTGAAAAGCAAGAGGTAAACGACGTAGACGAAGGCGGCCACCAAAGCCACGGCCACCAGGACTACCGCGACCTTGCCAAGAACGGAAGCTCCCCAGATCTGCTGGACAAACTCCCAGAGTGTCCTGAGCTTGACCTCGAGCCAGTCGAGAAAGCGGGCGGCGGGGAGGAGCTCACCTGCCAGGATCATGAGCCCGACGAAGACCGTGGCCCAGCCAGGTCCAGGCAGGGGAGCGAGGATCAGGCTGCCCAAAGCGATGAAGGCGCCGAGCGTGATCAGGAATATCCGCCAGACGATATGGCCCTGTTCGCTCTGCTGGCGGCGACGGTAGCGGTCTTTGAACCGGTATCCTGGTTTGCTCTCCGTGAATTCCCGCCAGTGGCGCCTCATCTGCTCGATCATGTATAGATCATTCCCTATCGAGCCATGTTTGACAACCTAGACCCTGCATCCTGTCGCCTGATGCGGTATACCGAAAGCGTCGAAAAGATACGAACGGAGAGATGTTACCCATGACGACCGACGATATCACGAACGGTTCGGCGAGGGAGATTGCGACGCTCGGAGGCGGTTGCTTCTGGTGCCTCGAGGCAGTTTACGATGAATTGTGGGGTGTGGAGAAGGTCGAGTCGGGGTACTCGGGAGGCGACGTTCCGAACCCGACCTACAGAGAGGTGTGCTCGGAGACGACGGGGCACGCCGAGGTCGTGCAGGTTACATTCGACCCTGGCGTCGTTTCGTACAGGGACATTCTGGAGGTCTACTTCACTATTCACGACCCTACGACTTTGAACCGGCAGGGTGCGGACGTGGGGACGCAGTACCGTTCCGTGGTCTTCTACCACGACGATGAGCAGAGGCGCGTTGCGGAAGCGGTGATCTCCGATCTAGAGTCAGAAGGGATCTGGAGCAACCCCATCGTGACCGAGGTCGCGTACTTCGACGAGTTCTACGTCGCCGAGGACTACCACCAGGATTATTTCCGCAACAACGGGTTCCAGCCTTACTGCCAGGTGATCATCGCTCCCAAGGTGGCCAAGTTCCGTAAGGAGCACCTCGAACGACTAAAGGCGTAGTGAAGGAGGGTCTCCAAGCGGCTGGCTAGGAAAGCCTACCAAGCCCGAATAGATCGTCCTCCTGGTTCTGCTGCAGGGCGTCGATAAGTTCCCTGAGGCCGCCCATGCGAACCCTCATGGGACCCTCGCCAACAGGTGGTGGGTTGATGGCTACGTAATCGACCTCGTTTTCAACTGATTCGAGTGCCCTGATGAGCCCGGCGCCGGAGACCTCGACCGCCTCTAAATCCGCCCCGAAGTCCGTGGAGCCCAGGAAAGACCCGGCCTTCCCTGCGGAGTCGAAGAGGGGCACGGCACCCCGGTCATCCACCATGATGGTGAGTGGCAAGGCGCCTGGGACCACCTCCTCGAAGAGGAGCACGTACGGAGGGCGCGGCATCTCTTCCGAGGCCACGGATCAGGAGGGCCTGGGGGCCATGGTGACGAGGAGGACGAGCTCCTCCTGCGTCTCGTTGCGGACGCCGTGCTGGTCCCCGGCACTGGCTAAAACGGCGTTGCCCTCGCCGAGGTCCCGCTCCTCTTCGCCCACGGTGAAGCTACCCGTGCCCCGCAGGACGTAATAGACCTTGTCCGAACCCTCGTGGGCGTGGACCTTCTGGGCCTGACCGGGGAGCAGGCAGTACGCGTCGTAGAACAGATGCGGAGAGTCGAAGAGGGCGTTCTTCTTCATCTTTTCCTCGGAGAACGCTACCGAGTCGGCGATGGATCTTGTCTCCACGAAGTCTCCCCTTTCGATGTCATCGAGACTTCCACTCTAGCATTCCAGCGGGGTCTTGCTATCCGGCGTGCTCACGACCATCGTGGCCAAGAGCACCTGCAGCTTCGTGTGGACGGGCGAAGGTGGTCTTGGGCTTACGCCGCGACCCACCGATTTATGACATCAACGAGGTCCCGCTGCTTGACCTCCGCGTCCTGCACCGCTACCACGGCCCTGTCGTTTGCAACCCACCTCAACAGTCCGGTGTCGTCGTCGAACAAGAACTTCCCGGCGTCGCTCTTGACTTTGGAGCCTCTGTGGAACACCAGCTGCACTCGGTCTTCGGGGTAGAGCCTGAACGTCACCCTGTCCTCGCCCGCGTAGCGGAAACTCGGCGCGTTCCACTTCACGTGCTCCGTGATCCGGTCGTTCGACTCCAGAATGGCCGTCCTCAGTCGCTCGACCTGATCCTTGAGGGGATGGTTCAGCCCGCTCATGAATCGATCCACCTCTTGCGAACGGTTCGGCATGAGGCTCCTTCCTCGAACGCTAGATCATCCCAACCAAGTCTACGGCGGGCCGAGTCTGTTACAACCTAGATCCTGAACTCCTTCGGGAACCTGGTCAGGTTGCGGCAGCCGTCCTCGGTGACGACGACGAGGTCCTCTATGCGGATGCCGCCGACCTTCGGATCGTAGACGCCGGGCTCGACGGAGACGACGTCGCCTGCGATGAGCTCATCGTCTGCCAAAGAGACGCGGGGGGCCTCGTGGAGCCCTAGCCCGACCCCGTGCCCCGTGCCGTGGAAGAAGCCCTCTGTGAGCGGCTTGCCCTCCTCCTGGTCGTGGACGTTGGTCTTGTAGCCGGCCTCGTGCAACACTTCGGAGACCTTTTTGTGAACGTCCCTGCCGTTCACGCCGGCCTTTATCATGGAGAGGGCCACCTCCTGGCTCTCCAGGACGGCGTCGTACATTTCCTGCAAACCCTCGTCAGGTTCGCCCTTGACGAAGGTGCGGGTCATATCCGAGTAGTAGCGGGTCGAGAGGTCGACGGGGAAGATGTCTACGATGATCGACTCACCCGCCTTCAAAGGACCGTGGCCGCGCTCGTGCGGGTCGGTCCCCTGCGGGTCCCCGGCGACGATCGTACCGTCCGCGGCGCAGCCGCGCCTGAGCAGCTCGACGTCTATCTCCGCGCGCAGCTTCTCACTCGTCAGGGTCTCGCCGTGCCACTCCAGAGTTCCGTCGTCCCTGACTGCAGCCTCTTCTAGAGTTTCGACGGCGTGGGCGCAGGCTGCCTCGATGGCGTCCTGCGTCTTCTGGATGTGGGAGACCTCCTCCACCGTCTTGGCGCGCCTGAGACCATCGAAGAGCCTGCCGTCGGGCGTGATGGTGACGCCGCGGGCGCGCAGCTCGTCGGCATAGACGACCCCGAAGTCGGCCGGCACGGCGATGGGGGAATTAAGGGCGCCGAGCTCGTCGAGCAGGTTGGCCACGGCCGCGGCGTACGCCCTGGCGCCGCTCTTCAGCTCGCGGGCGAGGCGGGTGATCCCCAACTCGTCGTGAGAAAGGAGGTTGTCCACGGGAGCCTCCTTCTCGGCCCGCCCGTATTCCAGGGACGAGACGGCCAGGTACGTCTTGCCCGCGACGCGCAGGCAGATCACGGCGTCTGGTGCCAGAAACCCCGAGAGATGATAAGCGTTGGCGTCGTGCTCGGGCGCCCCGATGACCAGCAGGTTCTGACCTTCGTCCTTGTTCATAACAATCCTTCCCTACAAACGAGTGTGCTCCGGCGTCCCATTCTACTACCGGACGAAACGTGCCCCACAACCGGATATAATCGACAACGGATGCAGAAGCAGAAAGACATGCACGACAGGGTTGAGAAGGCGCTGGACAAGGTCCGCCCGGCGCTGCGGGCCGACGGGGGAGACGCAAGGGTCGTGGCCTGCGACGAGGAGAACGGCGCCGTCAGCATCCAGATGCTCGGCGCCTGCAAGGGATGCCCGCTCTCCCAACTCGACTTCGTCTACGCTATCGACAGCCTCATCCGGCGCGAAGTGCCGGAAGTGCGCGAAATAATCGCCGTATAGGCTTCGTCCAGGTTTCAGGCATCAAGAATTTACGCGAAAGCCTGTGGCGGATCGTCTTTCACAGCTCGAGAACGGCGTATGTCGTGCGCTACAAACGTTCGTAGAGAACCCGAAACCTGTAGCCTACTTCTCTTGCGGTGCGGTGCGCAGGGCGCCTGGCGGGAGGGCCTTCCTGGCTTCTGAGAGGGCGTCTATGGCCCTCTTGCGGCACCGGCGGAGCCTGAAGCGCTTGATCAAGGAGGCGCCCTGGAGGGCTTCGTTGGTCAGGTGGGTGAGGGTGATCATATCGTTCGCGCAGGCCCTGTAGCCGAGGGCGCACATCTCGACGCGGACCTCGTCTGCGGGCGACTCTTCAAGGGAACGTTGGATTTCCTCGGCCCGCTCTACGATGGCGCGGGAGAGAGTCTCGGGCGAGTCGGTGAACGAGGCCCTGGACCTGTAACCGGCGATCGCCTCGGGAGAGAGCCGGCGCAGGCGATGGGCCGGTCCGCCGAACCTGCGGTGCACGACGAAGGCTACGACGAGCGTCAGCGGGACCACGGGAACGAGGAACAGGACCACGTCCGGCGTCAGGTACGCGAGCGCCGCAAGGACGACTACCTCGGCTACCAGTATCGAGGTTAGATAGAGTTTGAACATCCTCTCCGCCACCATCTTCGAGGGCCCTAAGTCTATGTTTCTGTGAGCGATTTGGCAAGCGCGAAGGGAACTGACGGTATAATCGTGTTTGTGCAAAGCGATAAAGCTCCCGAGTTCGACCTGCAACGTCCCCTCTCGAGCGCGGTCGCGGTCGTACGGGCCGTGCTCTTCTCCCCGAGGAGTTTTTACCTGAACTTCAATGTCGAGGGACCCTTGAGGGAACCCGCGCTCTTCGTTCTGCTCGTTGGGGCGGTCTCTGGCATCCTGGGGGCCGCCGTCTCCCTGGCTTCGAATCTACTCTTCGGCGACTTCGACGCTACGGATCTGCGGGCTGCGGTCGTCGGCGCCCTGCTCTTCGCGGTGCTTTCACCGGTCGGGGTGGGCGTGACGGCTGGGATCTATCTTCTCTCTATCAGGACGTTCGTCGGCAAGGTATCGTCCTTTACGCAGGTCTACCGCATGGCGGCCTACGCCGCCGCCGCCCTGGTGCTCACGTGGATACCTATACTCGGTGCCTTCGCCTTCACCTACGCTCTTGTCGTCTTGATGGGGATAGGCATCCAAAGTGCCTATAGGACCTCTCTCCTGACCACGGTCGTCACGGTAATGACGGGCTTCGTGCCCGTAGCCACGGCTCTGGTCTGGATCACAATCGCCGAGGTAGCGTCCTAGAGAGCGCCTCGTATTCGCTGAGGTCTCGCTCTACCCTCCGCCGCAGGGCTTCGGGAACAAGGTGTGAATTCTTGCGCGGGTCCGCCCCGTAACGCTCCAGGATCAGGCGTCGCGAGATGCCCAGGTAAGCCCGTCGCACCGAGAGCTCGGCCGGTACGGTCATCTCCCTGGGAAAGACGCGATAGGCGTGATCCTCGCGCACACCCAAACCCGGCGGCTCCCTCCCGTTCTGCATCTTGGCGTGGAGCCTACGCTCCCACTGCTCTCGCAAGGTCTGCATCTCGGGCGTGTCGGGGGCCACGTTCAAGGGTCCCGTCTCGAACGGATCCTCCGGGGCGAAACCAAACGTTTCTTCGAAGAGTCCGACAGCCTCTTTGGCACCCCGCAGGTACTCGTACTCGCTCCTCAGCAGGACGAGCTGCGCGTCGTAATACGCGCCGAGCCCGTCGCGCGTCGGGCGGTCCGCATCGAGGCCGTGCTCCGCGAGCCGTCTCCTTAGAACGTCTGCGCGCCGGCGCAGCCTCGACCGCCGCACCAGGAACAGCCCGCCGCCGGAGAGCAACCCGACCGCGACGGGTATCACGGCGGCGAACGGTCCCGCCCAGGCCGTGCCGAACACGGGCGCCGAGAGCAGCACCAGCGCCCCGGCTACACAGACGCTCGTGAGGCCTAGCTTGGTCGCCCGCTGCCCGCCGCCACCAGACACCGCGTAGAGGCAGCCCAGCTCGTACCACAGGGCCAGGTCTTCCTCGTTTCTAGCGGCGGGTGTGCGCGGACGTTGCACGCGTTCTATTCTACCCACCATGACGGCCCAAACTCAGAAGCTCGCCCGCGTCATCACGAACGCGCTCAACCCTTTCTTTATCTTTACGGCGCTCTACGCCCTCGTGGCGTTCGGTGAGGCCGGCGCGGCTCGTGGGTCCCTCTATCTGGCCGTGGAGTTGTTCGCGGCTGCGGCCGTGGCCGGGTACGTGCTTCTCATGCACAGGCGTTCGCGGGTGGGAGACTTCTGGATCTCCACCCGCGCCGAACGCCTGATTCCCGCCCTGTTCCTGCTCTCCGCCTTCGTGGTGCTGCTCGTGATTCTGTTTGTGCTCGACGCCCCGAGGGACCTTGTCTTGCTCACGCTCTCCATAGGGCTCGCAAGCGCGGCGGTCGCCGGGATCACGCTACTCTGGAAGGCGAGCGCCCACTGCACTGTCGCCGGACACGCCGTCGCCGCGGGACTCCTGCTACTCGGGCCCTTGGGTTTGGTTTTTCTCTTGGCGCTTCCGCTCGTGGTGTGGTCACGGGTCGTGGAAAAGGCACACACCCTACCGCAGACGCTTGCGGGCGCGGCGCTAGGAGCGGGGTTCGCCGTTCTGTTCCTGGTTTGAGAAAGGCTCCCCTTCGGGTTTTCGCTGTGAGAAGATGATGCGCTTGTCCTCTAGACGAGGGGTAGAATCGAGGTTCGTGACCGGGCTGCTACTCTCGACGAAGGCCAAATAGCGCGGACCTCCGGTATACTTCAGGTTTCGAGATGTGTGATCGGTGAGATGGTGGGGATGAAGTCTCCGAATCCGGACAAACAACCGAACGGTAACGATAAGCCCACACAAGCAGATCAGACGCCCCGGGAAGACGATCGGTGGCTGCGCTCGGTCTTGGAGAACTCCTCGGAGATCATGAAGGTCGTCGACCTCGACGGCACCCTGCGCTACGCCAACCCCGCTTTCGGGCGCATTCTCGGTTACGATCCCGATCAGGTGGTTGACACGATGAACGTGCTCGATTACGTTCACCCGGACGACCTGCCGCACGTACTCGAGGCTACGGAGAAAGCCGCGGCAGAGGGAGATGCGACGACCAACAAGGTCGAGTACAGGTTCCGGCATGCCGACGGCTCGTGGAAATGGGTGGAGAGCGTGGGAACTTATCTACCCAGCGACCCGGCCGTCAGGGGCGTGGTGGTAACCGTCAGGGACATCACAAAGCGCAAGGAGACCGAGGAGAGGCTTGCCGCTTCCAGGTGGGGCTGCTGGACGCCGTTGGACAGGCTGTGATCGCTCCGATTCGAGGGAAGGGTCGTGCCGCTGGAACAGTGGCGCAAACTGTGATTGTACAGGGTGGTGATACGATGAGGTGATGGGCCGACTCTTGGAAGATTTTGGCCTTATCGAGGACTTTCAGGCGAAACTAGCTGCGAGATACAGGGAGCTCAAGTCGGAGGGTGGCTGGAGCGAGGGGAACTCACGGTTTCGCGCAAGGAAGGCGGCTGCCATCCCGGTACTGGCCACCCGACCACACCCCTTCGCGACGAGCTGGGAGGCCTGATAGGCATCGTGAGCGTCTCTACTGAACTTAACGAGCGAAAGGAGGCCGAAGAGGCGCTCAAAGCGAGTAAGGAGCGCTTCCGAGGCAGTCAAGAGAACTGGCCCTCCTCCACAGGGTCCGCTCCGCCGTGGCGCACGAGCTGGACGCGCCGGGGGTGCTCTCCAGGGCGGTGGAGGCCGTGGTCGAGACGTATGGCTAACCCAGCAGGTGCTTACCTGCTCGAAGATGAAGAACTGGTGCTCCAGCACCAGGTCGGGTACCGCGAGGTGCTCGAACGAATCCCCCTGACCGAGGGCGTCTGTGGGCGCGTCGTCCGCACCGGGCGTCCAGCGCTCGTTGAAGACGTGAGTGCCGACCCCGACTTTATGGGGAGAGGGAGGACGTGACCTCTGAGATCTGCATCCCGCTCTTCGATGAGGACGAGGTCGTTGGCTGCCTCAACGTGGAGAGCACGAGCGGCACTCACCCTGACGCTAAACGACCTGAGGGTTATGGTAGCGGTGTGCGAGCATGTGGGCGTAGCTGTAAGCTGTGCGTTGCTCCACGCCCGAGGTGCGCCACAGCGAAGAACGCTACCGTGCCCTTACCCAGAACTCCTCGGACCTCGTTACGCTGATGGAGGCCAGCGGTATCGTCCGATATCAGAGTCCCGCCATAGAGCGGATGCTCGGCTACTCTTCGTTGGGAGCTCCTCGGGAAGAGCGCCTTCGACTACGTTCACCCCGACGACCTGGAGGATGGTGGAGTTGGCCTACGCCGAGGGCCTTGAAGGACCGGACGTCGACGACCTCTGTGGAGTACCGTTTTCGCCACAAGGACGGCTCGTGGCGCTGGCTGGAGTTGGTTGGCACGAACCTGACCGAGGAGCCGGGTGTGGGTAGGTACGTGGTCAACTCCAGGGATGTTACGAGACGTAGGGAGGCCCTGAAGAGCGACTTCGGGGAAGCCGAGAAAAGATACCGTACGCTGGTCGAGCGGATTCCGGCCATCACCTACATGCAGCAGATACGGCGATTACAGCGAGACGGTCTACGTGAGCCCGCAGGTGATGGACGTGGTGGGGTACACCCCCGAGGAATGTACCTCGACCCCGGACCTCTGGATCAAGATACTTCATCCCGATGACAGGGAGAGGGTCCTGGCCGAGGATGCGCGCACCAACGAGACCGGAGAGCCGTTCGTCACGGAGTACCGTCAGCTCGCCAGGGACGGGCACGTGGTGTGGATCAGGGACGAGGCGACGCTGGTGCGGGACGAGGAAGGCCGGCCCCTCTACTGGCTCGGTGTACAGATAGACATAACGGAGCGTAAGCAGGCTGAGGAGGCGCTCGCGGAATGCGGAGCAACGTTACCGTATCCTGGTGGAACAGATACCCGCTGTCACCTACATAGATCCGGTGGATGACCCGGATACGTCTCTGTACACCAGCCCCCAGATAGAGCAGATGCTCGGCTACACCCCCGAGGAGTGGCGTTCGCGGGCAAGCTGTGGCCCGAGAGCGTCTGCACCCGGAAGACCGGGAGAGGATCCTGGCCGCCGACGAGCGCTTCGAGGCGGGCGAGGGCGAGCCGTTCGGACGAGGAGTACCGGCTGCTCGGCCAGGGACGGGTCGGTGGTGTGGGTACGCGAGGAGGCGGTGCTGGTCAGAGACGAGGCGGGGCGAGCCTCTGTATTGGCAGGGGGTTATCTTCGACGTCACCGAGCAAAAGGAGGCCGAGCAGCGGCTGAGCAAAGCGGAAAAACGCTACCGCGCGCTGGTCGAGAACGTTCCGGTCGTGGCCTACACCCAGGAGGTCGGCGAATACAGAACCGCGGCCTACGTTAGCCCCCGTATACGAAGACCTGACTGGCTACTCGCCCCGAGGAGTTCGATGAGGATGACGAACTTTGGTACGGGGTGGTCCATCCCGAGGACCGGCAGGCGGTAGCGGCAGAGGACGAGCGCACCGAGCAGACGGGCGAACCGTTCGCTATGGAGTACCGGATGGTCCACCGCGACGGCCGCGTGGTATGGGTGCGCGACGAATCCGTCCTCGTCCACGACGATGCGGGTAAACCCCTGTACTGGCAGGGCGTGATGTCCGATATTACGGAACGCAAGTCCCTCGAGGATCAGCTCAGAGTATCGGGCTTTTCACGACCACCTGACCGACCTGCCGAACCGCCAACTCTTCTTCGACCGTCTCCAGCAGGCCCTCGACCGCACCAGGCGCAGAAGGAGCCGGAAGGTGGCGGTGCTGTTCATGGACCTCGACGGGTTCAAGATCATAAACGACTCGTTGGGCCACGAGGCAGGGGATTCGCTCCTCTCGCTCATGGCCGAGCGTCTCAAGCGTTGCCTGCGCCCGGAAGATAGCCTGGCCCGTGTTCGGGGGCGACGAGTTCGTCGTGCTCCTCGAGGACATCGAGGGCATCGAAGCGGCGGTGCGGGTGGCCGAGAGGATTACCGAAGAGCTCGGAAGACCATTCCTTTTGGAGGGTAGAGAGTTGTTCGCCTCGTCGAGCATAGGCATCGGCCTGGGTGACGCTCGGACGAAGACGCCGGAGGAGCTCCTCAGGGACGCCGACACGGCCATGTACAGGGTCAAGGAAGAAGGCGGTACTTTCAGGGTGTTCGACCCGGCCATGTACGAACAGGCCAAGGGTCGCCTGGAGCTGGAAGGCAACCTCAGACGGGCGTTGGAGGCTCCCCATGAGCAGTTGCCGGTCTTCTACCAGCCGATGGCCTCGATACGCACCGGCGAGATCGTCGGGATGGAGGCGTTGCTGAGATGGGACCATCCGGAGCGCGGCCTGCTGTCTCTCTCGAGATTTGTTCCCGTGGCCGAGGAGACGGGGTTGATCGTCCAGACGGGTAAGTGGGTGCTTGGTGAGGCCTGCCGACGTGCCAAGGAGTGGCAAGAACGCTACCCCAATGACACCCCGCTGACCATGGCAGTAAACCTCTCCGTCCGCCAGCTCCGCTACCCTGAACTCGTCGACGAGGTTGAGGAAGCCCTGCGACGAGCAGCTCTGGACCCCAAGAGCCTTACACTGGAGATCACGGAGAGCGTCCTGATAGAGAGATCGGGAAATCTAGCGCAGAGACGCTCCGGCGCCTCAAGGAGCTCGGGGTACAGCTGGCCATTGACGACTTCGGTGTGGGATACTCCTTGCTCTCATACCTGAGGCACCTGCCTGTGGATAGGCTGAAGCTGGACCGGGTACTCGTGAGAAATCTGAATAAGGATCACACGAACCTGGCCATAGTGCGGGCGGCGCTAGATCTCGGGCACGCTCTGGGCGTCGAGGTGGTTGCCGAGGGCGTACAGACCAGAGAAGAGTTCGAGGAGCTTCGTGGGCTCGGTTGCGACGTCGGACAGGGGGACTACTAGGTGGGGCCCCCGCTCCAGTAGCGAGGCCGATGAGCTTCTGCATTAGAGCAAAGCCCGCCGTGAGGCGGGCTTGGTAGTGACCCCACCGGGATTCGAACCCGGGTTTTCGCCGTGAGAGGGCGATGTCCTTGGCCTCTAGACGATGGGGCCTTGCCGATAGGCAGCGGAAGATTCTACCCGACGGCCCGCGCGTTCGTCAAAAGGGTTCTAGTGCGTTGCCTAGACTGGTAGGCGCTGCATCTTCTCGGCGGCGTCGCCGGCCCTCAGCAGGCTGCGCTCGCGCCCGAGGAGCTGCATGGTCTCGAAGAGCCCGGCGCTCACGGTGCGGCCCGTAACGGCGAAGCGCAAGGGGTGTATGAGGTGTTTGCGCACTTTCCTTCTCGGCGGCGAGGCCGCATATCGCTTCCTCTCAATGTTCCGTCGACCCGGGAAGCGCTGCGAGGCCTCCGACGAGCTCGGGGAAGTTCTCGCGCAGAACTCCTTGCCGAACTGCTTCTCGAACTCGGCCTCGTCGTAATGAGCAAGCCGCCGTAGAAGTGGCCGACGGAGTCGGGGATCTCGGTCGTAAGCGCGATGCGCTCCTTGAGGAGGTCCATTATGTCCTCTAGGCGAGGCCCTGTCCAGGTCCTCTTCTGTCACTACGCCCGACTCGACTAGCGTAGGGGCCGCGAGGTCGGCCAACTCTTCGGGGCTCTTGCGGCGCAGGTAGACGGCGTTCACGGACCTGAGCTTCTTCTCGTCGAGGATCGCCGGGTTGCCGCTCACGCGGTCGATGCGGAAGCGTTCGGCCAGCTCCTCTCGGGTGAAGATCTCCTCGTCCGCCGCGTAGCCCGCGCCGAGCAGCGCCAGATAGTTGAAGAGCGCTTCTGGCAGGTAGCCCTTCTCCGCGAAGTCTTCGACGCTCGCGGCGCCGTGGCGCTTGGACAGTTTCTTCTTATCAGGGCCAAGGACCTGCGGGACGTGGGCGAAAGCGGGCAGTTCGTTACCCAGAGCATTGTGGATCAGGATCTGACGCGGCGTGTTCGAGAGACTGGTCGTCGCCGCGGATGACGTGGCTGATCTCCATCTGGGCGTCGTCGAAGGCGGCGGCGAAGTTGTAGGTCGGGGTGTCCGTAGACTTCATGAGGACGAAATCTTCGAGGTTGGCGTTCTCGAAGGTGACGGGGCCCCGGATCATGTCCACCACCACGGTCTGGCCCTCGCGCGGGGTCTTGAAGCGCACGGTGTACGGCTCACCAAGCCTCTATTTTATCTACGCGCCTCGTCGGGGTCCATCTCGCGGTACTCGCCGCCGGTGTAGATCGGCTGCCGCTTCTCGGCCCGCGCCCGTTCACGAAGCTCGGCTAGCTCCTCAGGGGTGGCGAAGTCGTAGTAGGCCGCGTCGGAGTCGATGAGTCTATTTGCGGCCTCGCGGTAGAGGTCGAAGCGCTCGGTCTGGCGGTACGGGGGATAGGGGCCGCCGGCCTCGGGTCCCTCGTCCCCAGTCGAGGCTGATCCAACGCATAGAGCGTTCGAGTTGCTCGACCGACTCCTCGGTCGAGCGTTCCAGGTCCGTGTCCTCTATCCGCAGCACGAACGTGCCGCCGTTTTTGCGGGCGAAGAGCCAGTTGAAGAGCGCCGTACGAACACCGCCGACGTGCAGCCTCCCCGTCGGGCTCGGTGCGTACCTGACCCTGATCCTCGTGTCGTTATCGATGAGCTAAACCTAACACACGGCTGGCTGGTCGAACAGTTCACATCGCCGGTAGAGTGGAGTGAACAGGCCCACGCCCTGAGCATCGCAGCAGCGCGATAATCTGAGATCAAAGACGAGATCCCCGGAGGTAATCGTTATGAGAACTCTACCGGGACCGCTCGACCCCGTAGACGCGAGGCTCACGCTGTGGATGGCCCGCTACGGTATCGTGACGCTCCGCGTGACGCTGGGCATAGTGTTTTTCTGGTTCGGCATACTCTAGGTATTCCCGGGCCTCAGCCCGGCGCAGACCCTCGCCGTCGAGACCAGAGACGTGCTCACCCTCGGCCTCTGCCGGCCGGCGCCGCCCTCGCGCTGCTCGCGACCCTCGAGTGCGCCATAGGAGTGGGTTTGATCTCGGGCAAGTTCATGCGCCTGACGCTGCTGCTCCTCGCCTTCCAGATGGTCGGCGCGGCCTCCCCACTCTTGCTGTTCCCCGGCGAGGTCTTCACGCAGTTTCCTTACGCGCCCACCCTCGAAGGCCAGTACATTATCAAGAACCTGGTGCTCGTAATCTCCGGGATCGTCATCGGGCCTACCGTACGCGGCGCTTCCTCACCCTTAGCTACCGGTCCGGGAAAGAAGATCAGGGCCCGTACATCATTGACCGTGTCTGCTATGTTGTCTCGTCCGGACCGAAAGGTGAAGGGTCATGGCAGAGATAAGGGTCGCCCCAACGGGCGCCAGCGAGTTCGAGGTAGAAGTCAGGGAGGGTGATGCACAGACCAGCCACCGCGTCACGGTGCCCAAGGGTCTCGTAGATGAGTTGGGGCTGCCCGAAGATGACCTCGAAGGAGTGGTGCGAGGGTCTTTCGAGTTTCTCCTGGAACGGGAGCCGGCGTCCTCGATCCTGCCGGAGTTCTCTCTGGAAGTGATCCCAGCCTACTTCCCCGAGTATAGAGAGGAGCTGCCAGGAAGGCTCTAGCGCGCGCAGCCTCCACGCACCTGACGCCGTCGGGGCCGACCGTAGCCGAGTGTCCGGTCCCAGGCTCTACGTCCAGCCTATCTCCTGGCGCCAGCCCGAAGTTCCCTTCTTCGGTGTGGAACACGATGCTGCCGGAGACGCAGTAGAGCACCTTATGGTAGTCGTGGGTGTGCCATTCGTACTCGTACCCGGGCTCGTTTCCCCAGCCGTGGGGACTGAGGCCTTCCTCCCGAAGCCTGGCCTCTATTTCTTCCCGACCCGGCGACTCGCCCGCTGTCCGTCCATCTGGGTGGCCACGAGTTGCTCCTCCTTTGCTGCCTGAAGAGTCGCACGAGTATGGCACCGGACGTTTCGCGAGACAAGCCGGACAACTCGCCCTCCACGGAGCTCGGTCCGTCCGGCCTCCTTACCGTACGAGCTTGTCTGGGGTGATCGGAGGTCACGGACGCGAATGCCCGTGGCGTGGTAGACGGCGTTGGCGATGGCGGCGGGCGAGCCGACGATGCCGATCTCACCTATGCCTTTGGAGCCCATCGGGTTGACGTGAGGGTCTTCCTCGTCGATCCAGGCGACGTCGATCTCGCCACGTCGGCGTTGGTGGGGATGTGGTATTCGGCGAAGTCGTGGTTTACGACGTGCCCGAAGCGGGGGTCGACCAGGCTCTCCTCGTGCAGCGCCATACCGAGACCCATCGTCATCCCGCCGATGAACTGCGAACGGGCGGTCTTGGCGTTGATGACTTGCCCGACCGCGAACACCCCGGTCATGCGTGGGACGCGCACCTCGCCGGTATCGGCGTCGACGCGCGCCTCGACGAAGTACGCCCCGAAGGCGTGCATCGAGTAGTTCTGGTCTCCGGGTTGTCGGGCGTCCCCGCTCCGACTGTCGTCGCCGACTCGGAGGGGTCCTGGCCGTGCCTCTCGCGGAAAACGCGGGCCGCCTCGAAGATGGTCGAACCCCAGACCGTGATCCCCGAGAGCCGCCCGCGACGGAGGCCGACGGGTAGCTCGTGTCCCCGATCGCAATCTATAGCCTCGACGCCGACGTCCAGGGCGTCGGCGGCGATCTGGGTCAGCGCCGTCCACGTGCCGGTGCCGATGTCCACGGCCCCGATCTCGACGGCGTAGCGTCCGTCGCCCTCGCAGCGGATCCTGGCCTTCGAGCCGGGCATCCTGAAGACGGGGTACATGGCTGAGGCAACCCCGGTACCGACGAGCCATCGTCCCTCTCGCCGGGCGCGCGGGGTCGGGTCGCGGCCTTCCCACCCGAAGCGCTCCGCCCCTTCGCGCAGGCAGGCGACGAGGTTGCGGCTGGAGTAGGGAAGCCCCGTCTCGGCGTCGAGCTCGGGTTCGTTGCGGATGCGGAACTCGATGGGGTCGAGGTCGCACTTCACGGCCATCTCGTCCATCGCCGCCTCGAGCGCGTACATACCCGGGGCTTCGCCAGGTGCCCTCATCCAGGACGGCACCGGCACGTCGAGCGCGGCGAGGCGGTGGGTGGTGCGGCGGTCTCGGTCGCGTACATCGTCCTGGTCGCGTAGGCGGTCTGCTCGGCGAACTCCTTTATCTTCGCGCGTCTGCTCGACGACGTCGTGGGAGGTCGCGGTGAGGCGGCCGTCCTCGCCGGCACCCAGACGTATCCTCTGCACGGTCGGGGTGCGGTATCCGACGCAGGAGAACATCTGCTGGCGGGTGAGCGCGAACTTTACGGGCCGGCCCTCGACCATCTGCGCGGCAAGCGCCGCGAGGATGGTGTTGGCGTGGGGCAGTCCCTTGGACCCGAACCCGCCGCCGACGTGGGGCGCCACGACCCGTACCCTGTCCCGATCGATGCCGAAGACCGGGGAGACGTGCGCCTGACGGTATGCGCCCCCTGCGTGGACTCGTACAGCGTGAGATCCCCACCCTCCCAGAGGGCGACGGTGGTGTGCGGCTCCATCGGGTTGTTGTGCTCCAGTCGGCGTGGTGTAGGTCTCGTCGACTTTACCGCCGCCGAGGAGAACGCCGCGTCAACGTCGCCCTCTTCGGTGTCGGTGGGGAAGCCGGCGTTGAGCTGGTCAGGGGTATACAGGTCGTCCCTGTCCGGGCTGAACGCCGCGTCGTGCGGCCTCGTCGTAGGAGACTTCGACGAGTTGCGCGGCGTGACGGGCGACCTCGTAGGTCTCGGCGACGACGGCGCCATGTACTGACCGCGGAAAGCGACCTCGTCGGACTGCAGGATCGCGAGTTCCTTGTCGTCTGGTGTCGGCCAGCTGCGGCGCGTTCTGGTGGGAGATCGACGGCTATTACGCCGGGCAGGGCTTCGGCCGCGCTCGCGTCCACTACGTGACGCGGCCGCGTGCGATGTCGCTGTGCAGTGGGTAGAGGTAGAGGGGGTTATCGACGTGGTGCTCGTAGGCGTAAGGAGCGGTTCCCGTTACCTTCTGCGGACCGTCGATGCGGTCGAGGGGCGTACCTATGGCCTTGCCGGCGGCCCTACCTGGCGCTGTGGTGCTCATCGTTCCTCCGAAAGCTCGAGTAACGTGCAGGCGATGATGTTTCGCGCGAGTGGGACCTTGAAGGCGTTGTCCCTGAGCGGCTTGGCGCACTCGAGCTCGATATCAGCGGCGGCGCGGAAGTTCGCCTCGTTCGCCGGCTCCTCCCGCAAGGCCTCCTCGGCCATTGTGGCGCGCCAGGGCTTGTGGGCCACCCCGCCGAGCGAGATGCGCGACGTCGCGCACGACGCCGTCCTCGACCTCGAGCGCCGCGGCGACCGAGACGAGGGCGAAGGCGTAGGAGGCCCGCTCGCGCGCCTTGCGGTACTTCGAGTTGGACAGGAACTCCAGCGGCGGCAGGTCAACGGAGGTGATGAGCTCGCCGTGCTCTAAGGTCGTGTCGCGCTGGGGCTCTTCGCCCGGCAGGCGGTGCAGTTCCTCTATCGGGATGCGCCGCTCGCCGTCTGGTCCTTGCACGTTGACGAACGCGTCGAGCGCCACCATCGCCACGGCCATGTCGGAAGGGTGGGTGGCGACGCAGTGCTCGGAGGCGCCGAGGATCGCATGGTTCTTGTTGTGGCCCTCGAGTCGCGGAGCAGCCGGAGCCAGGCTCGCGCTTGTTGCACGGCGTGGTCGTGTCGTAGAAGTAGACGCAGCGCGTGCGCTGGAGCAGGTTCCCGCCGGTCGTGGCGAGGTTTCTAGCTGGCCCGAGGCGCCGGCGAGCAGGGCCTGAGAGAGCGCGGGGTAGCGGGTGCGGACCTTGCGGTCGGCGGCGAGGTCGCTGTTCGGGACGGCGGCCCCGATGCGCAGCACCGCCGTCGTCGAGATCCTCGACCCGGTCCGAGGTCAGGCGCCTCACGTCGACGAGCACGTCGGGCTGCACCACCCCGAGCTTCATCAGGTCCACGAGGTTCGTGCCGCCGGCCAGGAACGCCGCGTTCGGCGCTTCGGCGAGCGTTGCTATGGCCCCGTCTATGTCGTTGGCGCGCACGTAGCTGTAGGGTCTCATCGCTCCGAGACCTCCCTGATGGCTGGGACGATGTTCGCGTAGGCGGCGCAGCGGCAGAGGTTGCCGCTCATGCGCTCCCGGATCTCCTCGTCGTCGAGGACGATCTCCTCGGCGCTCAGATCCCCGGTGACGTGGCTCGGCCAGCCCGCCCCGGCCTCATCTAACATCCCGACGGCGGAGACGATCTGGCCGGGCGTGCAGTACCCGCACTGGTAGCCGTCGTGCTCGATAAACGCCCGTTGCATCGGGTGCAGGTTGCCGTTCTCGGCAAGCCCTTCGGCCGTGACGATCTCGGCCCCGTCGTGGGCGACGGCCAGGGCGAGGCAACTGTTGACGCGCCTCCCGTCGAGCAGGACGGTGCACGCGCCGCACTGGCCGTGGTCGCAGCCTTTCTTCGGGCTGGTCTTTCCGAGACGTTCGCGAAGGGCGTCGAGCAGCGTCGTGCGGGGATCGACGGTGAGGCGGTGTTCGGCGCCGTCGACGTTCAGCGTGATCTCTACATCCATGATCTTCTCCTCTTCGGAAAACTCGTCATCCCCAACGCTCCTTTGCCCTCGCGGGTCGTTCGTTTCGCGGTTTTCACCAGCCTCCCGTCACTCCGCGGGGATAGGATATTCTCGGAGGGCGTGGGCGACGTGGAAGAGGTTGTGGGCGCAGGTGCGTGCTGTTGTGTGGGACCACTCCTTACCGTGGTCTGTGTCCGGGTACTCGGGACCGGGGCCCGGGCCCATGTTCCAGTACGTCCAGGCGAGCGGCGGGACGGTGAAGCCAACCTCGACCATCCCTGCCGCCATCTCCGAGATGCAGCTCTTGGCGCCGTCCTCGTTGCCGGTCACCACGAAGCCGGCGACGCGGTTGTAGGCGATCATCTGCCCCGCCTCGTTCTGCTCGGAGAGCATCGCGTCCATCCGCTCAAGCGCCCGCCGGGTGACGCTGGAGGCGTGCCCGAGCCAGGTCGGGGTCGCTAGCACGACGATGTCTGAGGCCAGGATCTTCTCCCTGACTTCCGGCCACTTGTCGCCGCTCGCCCTCGTCTGAACTCACACCCGGCAGGACTTTCATGTCAACCAGGCGAAGCACTTCGCATTCGACGCCCCGCTCTTCGAGGCCGGAGACGACCTCGCCGGCCAGCATCGCCGTGTTGGACGGGTCGGGCGACCTTTTCAGCGTGCAGTTGAGAATCAATGCTTTCACCTTGGGGGAACTCCTTCCGTCTTACGACGTTTGCAGTTCGACCTTCATCCAACCCGGGCGTCGCCGGTCGAACACCTTGTATGCTTCGATGGCTGAGACGACGGGTTCTTGCTGGGTGATGACGCCGGTCGGGTCGAGCGCGCCGGTTGCTACGAGGCCGACGAGCTTGGGGATGTACTTGCGGTGGTTACAGTTGCCGCCCTTGATGGTGAGGTTGCGTTGTTGAACGGCGCCTATCGGCGCGCTCGTCATCTGCGGCGGAAAGACGCCTATGATGCCGATGGTACCGGCCTTCGCAACCGCCTGGCTCGCCCACAAAAGCGACTGCGAAGGCGCCCCGCCAGGGTGCCAGTTATCGCCTTCGGGGTTCTGCTCCGGCGCCACCTGGTTCGTCTCGCTTTCGAACTGCCCGCCATTTGCTCGCCCGATTCGGCGGCGGGCCCGGAGGTCGCGCGTTCGGCGTCCACGCCGACGGCCTCGATGACGCGGTCCACCCCGATGCCGCCCGTCAGGCGTTGGATCTCCTCGACCGGGTCCTCCTCGTCGAAGTTGACCGTCAAGGCGCCCTGGGCCTTCGCCATCTCCAGGCGCGACGGGTCTTTATCCACCGCGAAGACCAGCCCCGCGCCCATCATGAAAGCGCTGACGATGGCGAACTGGCCCACAGGGCCACACCCGAACACCGCGACTGAGTCGCCGTCGGAGACCTCGGCCAGCTCCGCCCCGAAGTATCCCGTCGGGAAGATGTCGCTTAGCATGATCGCCTGGTCGTCCGTGACGTGCGCAGGCAGCTTGACCAGGCTCGCGGCGGCGTGCGGGATGCGGGCGTACTCCGCCTGCAAACCGTCTATCGGGCCCGTTGCCTCGGGCCCCCCGAAGAACGCGGTGCCGGCCTGCGGCCCGTTCGGGTTCGCATTGTCGCACTGGGCGTAGTAGCCGGCCCTGCAGTACGCGCAGAAACCGCACCCGACGGTCGAGGGCACGACCACCCGGTCGCCAACCTCGAGGTTTCGAGCATCGGGGCCGACCTCCTCGACCACGCCAACGCCCTCGTGGCCCAGGATCGTACCCGGTATCATGTCCGCGAGCGTACCGCGGACCATGTGCAGGTCCGTCCCGCAGATGGCACTGGAGGTGAGCCGGATGATCGCGTCGGTCGGCTCTTGTATCGTCGGCTCCGGTACGCCGTCGAGCCGGATGTCGCCGACGCCGTGAAATACAACGGCCTTCATGTGCGCCCCTCTCTACGAGGCGCGGGGGAGGTCAGGCCCCGCGCGCCTTGCTACGGTCTTCCTCTACGGCTGGAGCAGAATCTTGATGGCGCCGTCCTGTTTTTTCTGGAAGATCTCATACGCTTCCGGGGCAGAGTCCAGGGGCATCTTGTGCGTGGCGAAGTCTTCTACCCCGAGCGGATCGCCGCCACCGACCAGCAGCGGCATGATATCGTCGACCCAGGCCTTCACGTTGGCCTGGCCCATCCTGATCTGGATCTGCTTGTCGAAGAGCTGCAGCAAATTCAGGGGGTCCGCAGTGCCGCCGTACACGCCGCTTATGGAGAGCGTGCCGCCGCGGCGCACGGTCTCGATGCACTGTTCTAGCGCCGTAAGCCGGTCGACGCCCGCCTTCTCCATGGCGGGCTGGGCCACCGCGTCGGGCATCAGACCAACGAGCGACTGGGCCATCTTGCCCCCGCCAGACCCGTGCGCCTCCATGCCTACGGCGTCTATCACCGAGTCTGGTCCGCGCCCGTCGGTCATTTCGCGGATCGTCTCCGCTATGTCGTCATGGTCGCTAAGGTCCACCACCTCGGCGCCGTAGCGCTCGGCCATCGCCAGGCGCTCGGGCACGAGGTCGACCGCGATGACCCGGTAACCCTTGTGGCTGGCGATGCGGGAGGACATCAGGCCGATCGGGCCGAGCCCGAAGACGGCGACGCTACCGCCGTCCGGGATACCGGCATACTCGACGGCCTGCCAGCTGGTCGGCAGCACGTCGGAGAGGTAGACGAAACGCTCGTCCGACATCCCCTCACCCTCTTCAGGGACCTTTATGGGGACGAACTGCGCCTGCGGCACACGCAGGAACTCCGCCTGCCCGCCGGGCACCTGACCGTAGAGCTTGGTGTACCCGAAGAACTTGGCGCCGGTGCCATACTCGCGGACCTGCGTGGTCTCGCACTGGGAGTAGAGCCTCTGGTCGCACATAAAGCAGTGTCCGCAGCTTATGTTGAACGGCAGGACCACCCGGTCGCCGGGGGCAATGTTCGTGATCTCCGGCCCGACCTCCTCGACGATGCCCATGGGCTCGTGGCCGAGGATGTCGCCCGGATCTATAAACGGCCCGAGGACCTCGTAGAGGTGCAGGTCAGAGCCGCAAATGTTCGGTGGTGGTTATCCTGACTATCGCGTCGTTCGGCTCCTGAATGGTCGGCTCCGGTACATCATCCACCCTGACGTCGCGCTTGCCGTGCCACGTTACGGCTTTCATCGTTGGCTTACCCCCTCGTTCCGATGCTCGATGGCGTTCGGCCGGGGCCCTCTAGACGCTCCTGGCCTGCTCGGCGTGCTTGCCCTCGCCGATCTCCTCGACCACCTTGGCGCAGAAGGCTGGCAGGTCGTCGGGGTTGCGGCTGGTGACGAGGCCCTGGTCGGTTACGACCTCCTCGTCCACCCAGTTGCCACCAGCGTTGCGGATGTCGGTCTGCAGGGTCGGGAACGAGGTGAGGGTGCGGCCGGTCACCACGTCAGCCTCCACCAGGGTCCAGGGGCCGTGGCAGATTACACCAACCGGCTTGGCCTGCTCGAAGAACCCGCGCACGAACTCCACAACGTTCGCGTCGCCGCGCAGGTTGTCGGCGCCCACGGTGCCACCTGGCACTATTAGGGCGTCGTAATCGTCAGGGGAGACGTCGGTTACCGCCTTGTCCACCGTAAAAGTCTCGCCCATCTCGGTGTCGTTGTTCATCGTCTGGGCCTCGCCGGCCTGGATGCCAACGACCTCGACCTCAGCACCTTCGTCCTCGACGGCCTTCTTGGGCTCGGTGAACTCCACCTGCTCGGTGCCCACCGGTGCGATGAGTATTGCTACCTTACGTCCCTGCAACTCGTTTGCCACGGTTGTCTCCTTCTCTGGTTTGCGTGCTTGCTAATGGGTCACTATCCCTGGGACTTATTACCCGTATGTGAGCCCAAGAAAAACTATGCTCCTCCCCTAAGAGAACATTGCGAAGTGCGCAGCTGGAACGAGCTGCCTCGAACCAGGCTAGTTCTAGATCACCCTGTCGCTACAGCTCTGCATCTCCCCGTCGGAAACTATTCTCCACTGCGGTGTGGAGGGTAGCGGGTTCACCAGGAAGAAGAGGCGCCCTCTTCGGAGCCTGGGCCGACCGCGGTCTGTCTGTTTGGGACGATCCAGAGCGTCACCCGCTCGGTCTTTATGTCGTCGGGGTCGTAGTCCTGGCCGTTGTACTTTTGAGCGAGCCGGTCTATATGGGCCCTGGCCTCGGGCCCGGTAACCATCTCCACGACCTCCCCGCGTACCTCAGCGTAGCGGTAGGGGTCTTCTTCGTCGCGGATCGTAAGCGTTACTGTCGGGTCGCGCCGGACGTTCTTGTACTTCTGGCGGTGGACCTCGGTGTTGACGAAGAGACGCTCCCCGTCGGTGTGGACCCAGATGAGATGGTTCTGCAGGCTGCCGTCCGGCATGGTGGTGCTGATCGCCGCGTAGTTGGCTCCCCGCGCCAACTCTGCCGTCGTCGGATGCAACTCTGGACCGTTCTTTGTGGCTGCCATCTGATCCTCCTTTAGAGATATCCGTCTCTCACCCATACCCAAAAGGCGCCTCTCGCAAATTCAGGAGCGTGAAGAACGGCCCAAAATGTTCACACGGCGGCAGAGAGGACTACCGAAGCTCCACGGGCCCCTCGCCGATGCGGACGCGGAATAGCACGTAAGGCCACTCTCTCAGGTCCTCGCCGCCCTGGTAGGGTGGCTGACGGTGCAACTGGTTGGCCGTGACGTAGAGATAACCGTCAGACGCCACCGACATGGTGTCTGGCCACAAGAGGCGCGGGTCGTGGGCGACCGTCTCCCATTGCCCGTCTGGGCGCCTGCGAAGCACGGCGTTGTGCTCGAAGTTGGTGGCGTAGATGTTGCCGGCTGCGTCTGTCTCCATGCCGTCCCCGGCACCGCCCTTTTCGCCCTCGTCTACCACGGTCCTGGCCACATCACCGTCTCCTAATGAGCGGTCGCAGAGGGCGTCGATGGAGACGGAATAGAGGTGGCGGCCCAGGAGCTTACAGTAGTAGAGGCGTTCGCCGTCGGCGCTGATCGCTATACCGTCAGCTCCTATCGTCATCGGGTTGGTGGAGCCGTCTGGGTTACGCTGCATCAGCGGACGTCCCTCGACCATCGGCAGGAAGTCCGGCGGTTGCTCGGCCTTCGTCGTGGGGTGGTCGTTGAGGCAGCGCCAGCTCTCTTCGGAGGCCAGGTCTACGACGATGATGCCGTTCGGGCCCTTGTCCGAGGAGTCCGTGATAAAGGCCATTCCTTCTTCCCCGCGCCTGAGGTCAAAGCGTACGTCGTTGAGGTAGGTGGTCGGTAGGGCGACGTCCTGGGGGAAGAGGATCTTCTTTACAACGACGTCTGTCTTTAAGTCGACGCAGAGCAGCTTCGGGCCGCCGTACTCCGTCAGTTGGAACATCGGGCTTCCGGTGTCCAGGATCCAAAGCCGGTCAGCGGGGTCCACAACGACGCTCTGAACGGAGACGAGCGCCGACGCTGGATCTTCGGCGCTCGTTTCGTTGGTCGCCTGGTCAGGGTAGGGCACGACCTCATTGTCCTTGACCTCGGCGACCGTGAACTGCACGTCATCGCCCCACTTGGGGAAGTTGACGAAGATCCGGCCCCCGCGCGAAACCGTTACGCCCGTCAACATCGCCCCGTCGAAGTAGGCGACGGGTTCCAACTCTCCCAACGTCGCGTCTACAGCTAGCTCTCGTGAGTTCGCGTTCATCGGTGACCTCTCCTTTGTGGGCTTCTACTTCTCGGTCTGATCGAGCCGATCCGAAGATCAAAGCCCGGTGCCCCGCCCCGTGCTAGCGAGGATGAGACGGGTCGCTTCTTCAGGAACGTCCCAGTACGGTAAGTGCCCGGAGTCATCGAACCAGTGCAGGCTGGCGTCCGGGAAGAGCTCGAGGGCCCGCTTTGCCTGGCCCGGAAAGCACACCCTGTCCTTGCGCCCCCACCCGATCGTTACGGGGCCGCGCATCGAGCCCGGCTGTGCGCCTTTCTGGGGCGAGCCGTAGACGAGACTGTAAAGGAGCTCTTCGATGGAGGAAGAGGCGGCGAAGGAGCGCATCGCTTCGAGGGCGACCTTCGGGGAGAGCCACCCCGGTCGGGCCGAGACCGGGGCGAAGAGTATGGTGCGGCCTATACGGTTGGCCGTGATCTTCGGCATAACAGGCTGCAGTAGCCGTATAAGGCGTATGGAGAGCCAGATCGAGGCGAAGAAGTAAGTCTTCTGCCAGCCGCTCCAGAAGCCGCCGGGGTCGAGTGAGACTGTAGCCCCAACGACGCCGCGACGTGCGAGCTCGAGCGCGAGCCGCGCCCCCATCGAGCCGCCGACCACGTCCACGCTGACGAGGTCTTGTTCTTCCAGGAACCGCGCGACCGCGTCTGCCAGCGTCTCTATCGAGACTTTGCCAGGCAAGGGTGGGGTCTCGCCGAAGCCGGGGAGGTCGACCGCGACCACCTCTCGTTCGGCGGCCAGCCCGTCGAGGACGGGTTCCCACTCTCGCCAGCTCCCGCCGAGGCCGTGGAGGAGGAGCAGCGGGCGCCCGCTGCCCCTCCTGACGTAGTGCATCTCCGCCATTGATTCTCCTTCTACACGGCCATCCTCACTACCGCGTCGTTGGGTGCCTCCATCTTCGAGGCAGCCATTTCCGGACCTTGTAGGGTTCCTGGTTTACGACCACTTTCACGGACACTCCCTCCGGGCTGGCCACCTGCGTCGGCCGATCGCCCAGATAAGGGCAACCTCGCCCAAACTCGTACCCGGGCTCAACAGGGCGGTAACATCGCATCTGCTAATTCGAAAGAAAATGGTCCGAAATGTGTAGATTGATCCGTCGGGACCTCTAACCACCGTCAGCCGGAGATCAAGACCTCCAGGGTGCGCGGGCCGTGCACGCCCTCAACCCGGTTGAGCTCGATATCCGAGGTCGCAGAGGGGCCTGAGATGAATGTAATAGCCCGCCCCTCGGTCTTTACCGTCTGCTCCAAATTCGCGAAGGCTTCGGGGACGAGATCGACTATCTGCTCCTCACGCACGACGCAAAGGTGGTAGTCGGGGAGGAGCGTGAGCGCCCGGCGTCCCTGGGCCCTGCCGGCGTCGAGCACGATAGTGCCCGTCTGGGCGATGCCGAGGGCGCAGCCCGTAAGCACGCCGTCGCATTCGTCCAGCTCTTTGTTCGTAAGCTGGGAATGGGCCGCATCCCGCAGCGTCTCCACGCCTTCTGGAATCCACTGTTTGGGTAGGTAGGGGGGGAGCACGAGGCGGCGCACGCCGCGCTTCTCAAGAACCTCTTCTATCTTCCTAGGAAGGTCGTCGTGGCCAACAAGGTGAACCCTGGCCTCGTACTCGGCCGTGCGTTCCGCGAAGCGCGCGACGATCTCCTCTCGCGTAGCTTCGCCTTCTTCGCGGTAATCGCGCTCGACTCGCACGTCTTCGGGGCGTTCCTCTTCGGGCACGTCGCGGGTGGCATGCCTTACGCGCCACAGGATCGTCTCTTTCGCCGTAGCCATTAGTCCGTACTCCTGCTCTTTTTCCACCACTCGCGGAAGGTCTGCTTGGGAACGGGTTTGAGGTCGCGGACGGAGGTCCAGCCGGCGAGCCTGCCCGGAAGCCGGCCTATGGAGCCTCCACGGACGAAGGGCCACTGGCCGACAAGCGCGAACCTCTGGGCCTTTTCGTACAGGTCCGGGTCGGTGAACACTTTAGAGACCGCCTGCATCGCGACGTTCTCGGGGTCGAGCCTCCCTAGTGGTCCGCCCATGTCTTGTTTGCGGCGGACGACCCTGCCGCGGAGATGGACGAGTACCTCGGGGATGTTGATCTTGACCGGGCACACCTGGTAGCACGCGCCGCAGAGCGACGAGGCGTAGGGAAGCGAGTCGGGACCGGGGTCGCCGATTCCGACGAGTTGGGGGGTGAGGATCGCGCCTATCGGACCGGGGTAGACGGAGTTATAGGCGTGGCCGCCGGTCCGCTCGTAGACGGGACAGACGTTCAGGCAAGCCGAGCAACGGATGCAGTTGAG
Organism: uncultured Rubrobacteraceae bacterium; assembly: GCA_963830075.1. Lineage (GTDB taxonomy): Bacteria > Actinomycetota > Rubrobacteria > Rubrobacterales > Rubrobacteraceae > Rubrobacter_D. Next base: position 434,733 of record CAWHLD010000020.1, read on the forward strand.
GGCCTGGCGTCCGATTTCATCGGCCAGCACGTCGGTGCGCCCGTTGTCCATGAGGACCAGATGGAACTCCCGAGGCCCGTCATTTTCTGCCACCCCGGTCCAGAACGAGGTGTAAGGGTTCATCCTCTCCGCGGTCGAGGAGCGGGGAGGAGCTGCATGAAGACCTCGAAGTCCCGCCAGGCCGGTATGACCTTCTCTATTCCCATGAGCGTCACGAGGACCGGCGGCAGCGTCGTGCACATCCTGCCGTTGCCCTCCGACTCGACGACGCAGACCGTTCCAGTCTCTGCCACGGCGAAGTTCGCCCCCGAGATACCGACCTTCGCTTTCAGAAACTTCTCGCGCAGGTACAGGCGTGCCACCTCTGTCAGGTCGGAGGGTTCGTCGGAGAGGCCCTCTGCACCGAGCTTCTCTTTGAACAATTCTTGAATCTCCGCGCGGTTCTTGTGGATCGCTGGAACCAGGATGTGAGAAGACGTCTCCCCGGCGAGCTGGATGATGAGCTCGGCGAGGTCGGTCTCGAAGGCGTGGATGCCTTCCTTCTCCAGATATTCGTTGAGCTTGGTCTCGTCGGTCGCTATGGACTTGACCTTGACGACCTCTTCCGCGCCATGGTCCTTGGCGATTCCGGCGATAATACGGTTCGCCTCATCGGCGTCGCGCGCCCAGTGGACTTTGCCCCCGGCGCGCTTCACCGACTCCTCGAGCTGCAGCAAATAAGTGTCCAGATGGCGCAAGACGCGCTCCTTGAGAGCGCGTCCAGCCTCCCTGAGGCCTTCCCAGTCCGGCATCTCCTCGACGGCGACGGCGCGCTTGCCGCGGATGGTCTGGGTCGCCTTGCCGAGGTTGCGCCTGAGCTGCGAGTCGGTGAGGCTCTCCTTCGCGGAGTGCTCGAACGTCGGTGTCGGGCCCGGAGAAAACGCGTCTGAAGGCTTCGCCTGCACTATCCCTCCCCTGTCTCGCTCGCGAGTATCTGCGCCAGGTGCACGGTCCCGACTCCTGCGCGCAGGCGATTGAGTCCGCCTCCGATGTGCATCAGGCACGAGTTGTCCCCGGCCGCGCAGACCTCGGCTTCGGTGTCGAGGACGCGGCGGATCTTGTCCGAGAGCATCGCGGCCGAGGTGTCGGCGTTCTTGACCGCGAAGGTCCCGCCGAACCCGCAACACTCCTCGGGCTCCGAGAGCTCCACGAGGTCGATGCCCCGCACGTTCCTGAGCAGCTCAAGCGGCGCATCACCGACCTTGAGCATCCGTAGAGAATGGCACGTGGGATGGTACGTGACCCTGTGTGGGTAGTAGGCGCCCACGTCGGTGACGCCGAGCTGCTTGACCAAAAACTCGGAGAGCTCGAAGACCTTCGGGCCGAGTTCCTCGACCTTCTCTGCGAGATGTGGGTCTTTGGCGAGTTCGGCGGCCATCGGGTAGAGCTCGCGCACCATGCTCACGCAGGAGCCGGAGGGCGCGACGACTGCCTCGTAACCCTCGAAGACCTCGACGAAGCGCCTCACCAGCGGTATCGCTTCGCGCTGGTAGCCGGTGTTGAAGTGCATCTGGCCGCAGCACGTCTGGGCAAGAGGAAAGTCCACCTCCACCCCGAGTCGTTCGAGAACCTCGACGGTCGCCCGTCCCGTCTCGGGAAAGAGCGTATCGTTAAAGCAGGTTATGAAGAGCGCCACGCGCACTGTTGTATTCCTCCCTCGGATCTTGGAGCCCCATGATAGACCATCCAGGTTCCTCGGTGCGGGAGAACGTGCAAAGGGTGTGATGTTAGGGTTTGTCGGGGCGCGGGTATTCAAGGTGCGTGGCGCTGCCCGATGGTTTGAGATCTGGGAGGCGTGTTATGGAAGAGTATCTGGTAACGGCCGTCGGCTACCTGCGGCTGGTCGTCGAGGCGATAGGCGCCGCTGTAATCGGGTTCGGCGTCCTGGCGACTACCTACAGGTACGTCCTCACCATGCTCGGGGTGAGGGACGACACCTACAATGGGATACGGCTTTACCTCGGACGCTACCTCGTCCTCGGGCTGGAGTTCCAGCTCGGCGCCGACATCCTCGCGACGGCCGTCGCCCCGACCATCGACGAGGTCATACTGCTCGCGGCGATAGCGACGATCCGCACCGCGCTCAACTATTTCCTCTCGCAGGAGATGGAGCGTGAGCGCCGCGAGGAGGCGTCGAGACCAGAGCGCGACGCCGCCACCAGCTAGGAGGGCCGGGGTGGAGGCCTACCAGGCCGTCGTCGACCTGCTGCGAGTCTTCGCGCTCGCGGTCGGGAGCTTCGTGATATTCGTCGGCGTCGCGCGGGCCGTCCTGGTCGCCCGTGGGCCTGGAGGGCGGGGCAGGGCGGCCAAGAGGATGCTGGAACACGCGGCCCTCGGCCTCGACTTCTTCGTCGCCGCGACGCTCCTGAACCTCGCTATAAACGGCACCTTGACTGCTGTGGCGGCGACGGCGCTTACCATCGCCGCGCGCAAGCTGCTGACTTTCTCCCTTGGCCTCGTGGGGCGTGACCCACCTACGGGATCATGAACGGCAGCACGTAGGCCTGTATCGTGACCCAGATCGCCATTACCACCGTTAGCCCGATAGACCATTTCAGAACCATGCGCAGAAGGTCACCCTCCCTGCCTTGCAGGCCTGTGGCGCTCGTGCCGACGGCGAGGTTCTGAGGGCTAATCATCTTGCCCAGAACGCCGCCAGAAGAGTTGGCGCCGACCGTGAGGTTCGGGCTGACCCCGATCTGCTGGGCGGTCACCTTTTGCAGGTTTGCGAACAGGGCGTTCGAAGAGGTGTCAGATCCCGTAAGCGCCACCCCAAGCCACCCGATAAACGAGGCGAAGAACGGGAACAGGATGCCGGTCGCGGCAAACGCGAGGCCCAGGGTGTAGGTCACGCCAGAGTAGTTCAGTAGGTAAGCCAGACCCAGGATCGAAGCTATCGTGAGGATAGCCCACTTGAGCTGGTTGAGCGACTGGCCGTAGATCCTCAAAGCCCTACCCGGCCCGACCCTAAGGACGGCCAGCGCGATCAGGTCGGCTATCAGGATGATCGTCCCAGCTGCAGAAAGCCAGTTGGTCGAGAGGCTGGCGGCATACGGCGTGGGCTCGGTCACCACGGGCGGCTGCTGCTCTACCACCTCGTTGAGCCCTGGCCAGGGCACGGCCGGTAGCCCCGTCGTGTCGCTAACGGCGGCTGTGGGGAAGTTTATGGCTATCTGGATGCTGCTGACGGCGGCCTTGATCGGGGGCACCTGCACCACCAGGAACAGCGCGACGATGATGATGAAGGGCGACCAGGCGTAAATCGTGCGCCCGAGCGGCGGCGTGTCGTAGCTCTCCCTCTCGTCCGCGGAGGGCTCGTTCTCGAAGTGCCACTCGGTCGAGGGGCGCCAGAACGAAAGCAGCCCGATCACGGCGACGACCGCGATCAGGGCGGCCAGCAGGTCGGCCAGCTCGGGGCCGAGGAGGTTGGAGACCACGAACTGTGTCCCGGCGAAGGCGACGCCGCTCACGACGACCACGGGCCACACCTCGAGCATCCGCCTGAACCCGGCCATCACCGTGACAAGCATGCCGGGGATAATGACGGCCAGCAGGGGCGTCTGGCGACCGACCATCTGCGAGAGCTCCAGGGTGTCCAGTCCAGCCACGGTGGCCCCGGTCAGGATCGGGATGCCGAAACCCCCGAACGCGACCGGCGCTGTGTTCGCCAGAAGGGCCAGTGCCGCGGCGTAGAGGGGCTCGAAACCGAGTCCGGCCATCAGTGAGGCCGTAATGGCTACCGGCGTACCGAAGCCTGCCGTCGCCTCCAGGAGCGCCCCGAAGACGAAGGCGATCAGGACCACCTGAATCCGCCGGTCGTTGCTCACGCCGGCGAGCGAGTCACGGATCGTGTTGAAGTGGCCAGTTTCTACGATGACGTTGTAGATAAAGATGGCATTTATGACGATCCAGACGATGGGGAAGAGCCCGAAGCAGATCCCAAGCAGCGTCGAGTTCAGCGCGAGCCCTACCGGCATCCCGTAGACCAATGTAGCGATGACGAGCGCTACCGCCAGGGTGATAAGCGAGGCCCACTGCGCCGCCATCCTGAGACCGGCCAGCAGCACGAAGAGCACCACGATGGGTATGGTCGCCACTATCGTTGAGAGCACCAGGCTTCCAGCGACCGGCTCGTAGATCTGCTCGTACACCTGATCTCCCCCCTTTTGGTCTGTCTGACGCGGAAAGAATGGCATTACGTGGGGCCAAACGCAAGCCCCTTAGCGTCCGAGCTAGCCGAAAGAGACCAGCGCCACCCTGAGGTCGTTGACGTTGGTGCCCGTCGGCCCGGTGACGAGCAGGGCCCGGCCAGCCTCCAGCGCCGCGTACGAGTCGTTGTTCGAGAGCGCTTCCCCTGGGTCCAGGCCACCCTCGCGTATGGCCTGTGCGGTGGCGCCGCTTACGATGCCGCCCGCCGCGTCGGTAGAGCCATCGTGGCCGTCGGTGTCAGCCGAGAACGCAGCCCAACCCTCGACCCCGTCGAGCGCCACCGCAAGCGCCAGGCAGAACTCCTCGTTCGGACCACCGGTACCGTCCCCACGCACGGTCACCGTCGCCTCGCCGCCCGAGACGATGGCGCACGGGTGCGAAACGGGGTTGCCGCTTGCCAGCACCTCCCTGACGACCGCCGCGTACATAGACGCCGCCCCGAGGGCGTCGCCCGTCAGGGTGGTGGTAAGCAAGAGCGGCGTGTATCCGAGCTCCTTTGCCTTCTTTACAGAGGCCTCGGCAGCGTGACGGCCACCGCCACAGATAACGTTCACGACGCCCTCGAAGACGGGGTCGTCTGAGGCCGGGGTCTCCTCCGCGTCCCGCAGATGCGCCTCTATACTCTCCGGTGGCACTATTTCGTAGCGTTCCAGCACGCGCCTGGTGTTTTCGAGGGTCGTCGGGTCGGGGGCCGTGAGGCCGCTCGCGATGGAGGAGGGAGCGTCGCCAACCACGTCGGATAGGAGGAGGGCGATGGTCGGGGCTGGGTGGGCGAGCCGGGCGAGGCCGCCGCCCTTCAGGACCGAGACGTGTTTCCTTACGGTGTTGATCTCCCCTATGTCCGCCCCGCTCCTTAAGAGATCGCCCGTAAGCCTCTTTAAGTCGGGTAACTCGATGGGCGGTGCCGGGTCGGCGAGCAGCGCCGACGCCCCGCCCGAGATGAGCGCCAGGAGCAGATCCCCCTCCTCCAGGGACGCGGCCGCTTCCTGCACCTTTCTGGCCGCCTCGACGCCCCTCTCGTCGGGCTCGGGATGGGAGGCGAAAACGGTCTCAAAGTCCTCAGGGCCGGGGTCGTGGCCGTCCTTGGTGACGACGAGCCCGCCGGAGATCTTCCCCCCTAGAAGCTCCTCCGCTGCCTTCGCCATCGTCCCCGCGGCCTTGCCCGCCGCGAGCACGAACACGCGCCGCGGTTCGAAACGCTCCCCTCCAGCATGGAGGGTGTCGCCTTCGAGGTCGAGCGTGCGCCGTACGGCCCGCTCCGGGTCGGCGGCGGCCAGCCCGGCCGCAAATATCTCCTCGAGGTCTTTTCGCACGGGACCATTGTAGCGGCGTATGGGTGCCAGGCGCTTGCATCTGGGATAATGGCTTCACCTCGGAGGTATCGAGAATCTCGTGAAGAACCAGGGGGCCTTACGTGAAGCGCAACAAGGTAATCTCGGCTGAGGCCGCGGCACAAGTAATCATGAACGGTGATACCGTCGCCACCGGCGGCTTCGTCGGTATCGGCGTGCCCGAAGAGCTCCTGATCGCCCTTGAGGAGCGCTTCGCCGAGACGGAGGCTCCTAGGGATCTGACCCTGGTGTACGCCGCCGGGCAGGGCGACGGCAAGACGAAGGGCCTCAACCACCTCGCTAAAAGCGGGCTTGTGAAAAAGGTCATCGGGGGGCATTGGAGTCTAGCCCCTGCGCTCGGCAAGCTTGCTACCGAGGGCAAGATAGAGGCCTACTGCTTCCCCCAGGGCGTCATCTCGTTGCTCTTCCGCGAGATCGCAGGCCACCGTCCCGGACTCTTCACGAAGATCGGTATCGGCACCTTCGTGGACCCTCGACTACAGGGTGGCAAGATCAACGACGCAACGAAGGAGGACCTGGTCAAGGTCGTAGAGCTCGAAGGCCAAGAGTATCTCTTCTTCAAGTCCTTCCCAATAGATGTGGCGCTCCTGCGCGGCACGACCGCGGATCAGGAAGGAAACGTGACGATGGAGAAGGAGGCGCTCACCCTGGAGGCACTTTCCATCGCCCAGGCGGTCAAGAACTCCGGTGGCATCGTCCTCGTGCAGGTCGAACGCGTATCCACAGAGCGCATCCTGAGCCCCCGAGAGGTCAAGATCCCTAGCGTCCTGGTCGACGGGGTCGTCGAATCGAGACCCGAGAACCACATGCAGACCTTCGCTGAGGCCTACAACCCCTCCTACACTGGAGAGATCAAGATCCCCGCCGACACCGTCCCGCCGGTGCCGCTAGACGCCAGAAAGGTCATCGCCCGGCGGGCGGCGATGTTCCTCAAGATGAACTCGGTCGTGAACCTCGGGATCGGGATGCCCGAGGGCATAACCTCGGTCGCCAACGAGGAGCGTATCCTCGACTTCATCACGTTGACCGTAGAGGCGGGGGGCGTTGGAGGCCTGCCCGCCGGCAAGCTCTCCTTCGGTGCGGTGGCCAACCCTCAGGCCATCATCGATCAGCCCAACCAGTTCGATTTCTACACGGGAGGAGGCCTGGATCAGGCGTTCCTGGGCGCGGCCGAGGTGGACGCCGAAGGCAACGTCAACGTCAGCAAGTTCGGCTCCAAGCTCGCCGGGGCTGGCGGGTTTATAGATATCAGCCAATCCGCGCGGTCCATGTACTTTATGGGAACCCTTACCCCGAAGGCGAAGATCGAGGTTGAGGATGGGAAGCTAAAGATCGTGAAGGAGGGCACGGGCAATAAGTTCGTGAAGAGGGTGGGCCACATCACCTTCAGCGGCGCCTTCGCCCGCGAGCAGGGCCAGACCGTCTACTACATCACCGAGCGTTGCGTCTTCGAGCTGACCGGGGAGGGCCTCAAGGTAGTCGAGGTGGCACCGGGGGTAGACCTCGAGAGGGACGTACTCGACCAGATGGAATTCCGGCCCCTGGTCCCTGACGTGGTCCCGAAGATGGCTGCGGATATCTTCCGCGAGGGGCCTATGGGTCTCAGCCTCGGCTCGCCCATAGACCTCGAAGAGAGGCTGAACTTCGACGCGGGGAACAACTCACTCTACGTCAACTTCGAAGGTCTTAGCATAGAGACCGACGAAGACGCCAGCAAGCTCGCCGACTTCCTGGACCAAAAGCTCTCCAGCTTCGGGAGGAAGGTTCACGTGGTCGTCAACTACGACAATTTCTATCTGGGCCCGCGAGCCAAAGACGCCTTTTTCGAGATGGTCAAGCACAACGAGGAGCACTACTTCCTCTCCTCCACTCGTTACTCGACAAACGCCTTCTCCCGTCATCAACTCAAAGAGAGATTCGCCGCGGCCGACCTCGAGCAACGCATCTACCGGGACTTCGGTGAAACGCGAAGCCCCACCGCTTAGGGAAGCAGAAGGTCTTTCATGTCGGAGGATCCTACACTCGATCTGGCGTCTCGTTTCAGTCCCGCTCCGGTATCCCTCCGACGACCTGTCCAACGCTCTCTTCCGAGCCATCGAGGATAGGCTCGTACTCGTTGATCTTGTCCAGCGAGAGGCCCATCGCGGCGTTGGTCTCGCGTTCGCACATGATCTCGACCAGCACAGGCACCCTCTGCTCCTCACTCGTCCTCACGGCCCAACCTAACGCGTCTTGTATCTCCTCCGGTCTCTCTACGCGCCGTCCTGCCGCGCCCATCGCCTCCATCACCATCACGTTGTCTATGCCGTACTCGCCGCTCGGACCCTCGTAGGCAAGGTCGACAGCAAAGTTCATTTCGTATGGCAGCTCGCTCTGCCGGATAAGGCCCATGTACGCGTTGTTCAGCATGACCAGCACGTAGGGGATCCTGTACTGTACGGCGACCGCAACTTCCTCCATCAAGAACTGGAACGAGTAGTCGCCCACGACCCCGACGACAAGGTTGTCCGGCCTGCCGAGTTTGGCGCCGATGCACGCAGGGACCTCCCATCCCAGGGGTCCTGCCTGGCCGCAGCAGAGGTAGTGGCGCGGCTTGTAGGTCTTCTGGAACTGACCTCCGAAGATCTGGTATAGCCCTATGGCCGTGACCATGATCGCGTCCTCGTCGAAGAACTCGTTCATCTCCTTGAAGGCCCGCTGCGGCTTTACCGGAACGTCGTCGAAGTCCATCTTCCTGAGGAGCGTCGAGCGCAACTCGTCCACCCGCTCGACCCACTCGCCGGGCTCCCGCTCTGAGGTCATGTCGTGGGCACTCTGAATCATGGCCTCGAGGGCGAGCTTGGCGTCTGAGACCACCGCGAGATCGGGGGGGAAGACCCTGCCCATCTGGCGCGGGTCTATGTCTACGTGGACGAACTTGCGCCCGCCCCTGTAGACGTCGAGGTCGCCGGTATGCCTCTCGGCCCAGCGGTTGCCGATGCCGACGACGAGGTCGCTCTCCAGAAAGAGCGCGTTCGCGTAGCGCTGCTGGGTCTGGAGCCCAACGATGCCGGCATACAGCTCGTGATCCTCGTTGATCGTCCCCTTGCCCATGTAGGTCGGGCTCACGGGCACCTGCAAATACTCCGCGAGTTCCATCAACTCCTCGGAGGCGTCGGCTATTATGACCCCGCCGCCTGGCATCAGCAGAGGACGTTCGGCCTCCAGGATCATCTCGACGGCCTGCCTGACAGCGTTCGGTCTCGGCTCGGGCTTCTCGAAGTGCAAAGGACCGCCGCGTCTGGGATCGAAGTCCACCTCCAGCCCTGACTTCTGCACGTCGAGCGGGAGGTCTATGAGGACGGGACCCGGACGCCCCTCCTGGGCTACGCGAAACGCTTCCCTGAAGGTCCACACGAGCTGCGCGGGCTCCTTGACCTGCACAGCCCACTTGGTGACCGGCTTGGCTATCTCGGCGATGTCCACCGACTGAAACGCCTCCTTGTGCAGCACGCTCGTGGGCGCCTGGCCGGTGATGCAGATCTGGGGTATCGAGTCAGCCATGCACGTGTAGAGGCCCGTGATCATGTTGGTCCCGGCGGGCCCCGACGTGCCGATGTTGATACCGACCTTCCCCGTAACCCGCGTGTACCCGTCCGCCGCGTGCGTCCCACCTTCCTCGTGCCTGACCGAGTAGTGCTTTATCAGCTCCGACCCACTCAATGCCTTGTATAGCGGCAAAATAGCCGCCCCAGGAACCCCGAAGACGACCTCGACGCCCTCGTCCTCCATCACCTTGACCACCGCATCCATAACGCTCATCGCAGGCACCCGGAAACCTCCTGTCTACCGTGCTCTCCCTTGTCCTGAACCAATTGTGCCACCAGGTACTTATTTCCGGCAAGCCTTCTTTCCATAATGCGAAAAAGTACGCGCGTCCGGCTTGACAGAGCCCGTGGATCGTGAGAGTTTCCTGTGTAGGAGGGGCGCTCGAATTCTGAGGGGCGGGTGAGGTCTTGACGGAGGCTGGGGTGGTCGGGGGACCAAGGGGAAATGGTGTGCAGTCGGTCGAGCGGGCCCTGGACATTCTGGAGTTCCTGAGCCGCTCGGAGGACGAGGTAGGGGTCAGCGAGATCGGGGCTGGTACCGGTCTCGCTGCGGGGACGGTCCACCGACTGCTCGGGACGCTGGCATCCAGGGGCTACATCCACAAGAACGCCAGCACGCGCCGCTACGGCCTCGGTCTCAAGTCCCTGACTATGGCGATCGCGACGCGCGAACGCCTCGCTCCCCTCGCGCTGCCGTTCCTCGAAGAGCTCATGGAGACGAGCCAGGAGACGGCGAACCTCGCGATCCTCGAAGGCAACACGATGATTTACATAGAGCAGGTCTCTCCACCCACCCGGATGCTCCGGATCTTCACCGAGCCGGGCAACAGGGTGCCGCTTCATTCCAGCGGCACGGGGAAGGTGCTCCTCGCATACCAGCCGCCGCGCCTCATTGACTTTATCGTCGGGCGCGCCAGCCTGACCCGCCAGACGGCCGCTACCATAACCGACCCGGGCCAGCTCCGTTCCGAACTGCGCAACATCCGGCGCGAAGGTTACGCCGTGGATCACGGGGAGCAGGAGGAAGGCGTCCGCTGCCTCGCCGCCCCCGTCTTCGGGCCCGACGGCGAGATCTTCGCCTCCATCAGCCTCTCGGGCCCCGCCAGCCGGCTCACCAAACGTCACCTCAAAGGTCTCGTCCCCGACCTGAAAAAGATAGCCTCCGACTTCTCAGAAGCCCTGGAGAGCTTCTGAGGTTACCTTTCCACAATGCGAAATTCGGTCTTTACGGGCGCGGCGTGCTAATAGTAAAGTCGGGGATGAGAGGACAGCGGCGAGGAGCGTAGGATGAGGTTCAGCGTTAACGTTTCGATACTATTCAAAGAGGTTCCGCTCCTTGAGCGGTTCGGGCGGGCCAGGGATGCGGGTTTCTCGGCGGTCGAGTTCTGGTGGCCGTCGGGCGAAAATCCCAGCGATGTAGAGAGAGCTGTGAAAGACGCAGGTCTAGAAGTCGCGCTCTTCAACTTCGACGCCGGAGACATGGCCGCCGGGGACAGAGGACTCGTGAGCGATCCCGAGCGGCAGCGGCAGTTCAAGGAGAACGTGCCTGTCGCCCTGGATCTGGCAAGCTCACTTGGCTGCAAGAAGATGAACGCGCTCGTAGGGCACAGTGTCCCCGGCCTGGACCGTGAGGAGCAACTCGCGCTGGCGCGGGAAAACGTGCGCTTCGCCGCGGAGAAGGCAGAAGCGGCAGGCGCCACGGTCGTGGTCGAGGCCGTCAACACGTTCGAGAACGGGCCGTATCTTCTATGCACGACGGAGCAGGCGGTCGAGTTCGTGAAGAACGTCGGGAGGGAGAACGTAAAGATCCAGCACGACCTCTATCACATGCAGCGGATGGAGGGAAACCTGGTGGCGAACCTGCGCGAGCACATCGACCACATCGGCCACGTCCAGATCGCTGACTCCCCCGGACGTGGCGAGCCGGGGACGGGCGAGATCCAATACCCCTACGTCCTCGGTGAGCTGGAACGAATCGGATACGAAGGTTACGTCGGCCTGGAGTACAACCCGACGACAGAAACCACCGAGGGGAGCTTGCAATGGCTGCCGAAGGAACTGCGGGGCCAAGACGTCGCGGTTTCGGACTTGAGACTTTAGAAGGAGTGAGCGATGGCTGACACGGTAGGTTTTGTCGGGCTTGGGATCATGGGCCGCCCGATGGCGGAGAACCTTATCGAGGCGGGCTATGATCTTGTCGCGTACAACCGCACCCGCGAGAAGGCCGAGGAGCTAGACGGAGCGACAGTAGCAGGCAGCCCGAAGGAGGCCGCGGAGCGTTCGGACATCGTCATCACGATGCTCCCTGACTCGCCGCAGGTCGAGGAGGTCCTTGTGGGCGAGGATGGGGTACTCCAAGGCGTCAAGGATGGCGCCCTGATCGTGGACATGAGCACCATCTCGCCAGTAGTTACGGAGGAGCTCGCGGCGAGGGCTGAAGAGAAAGGTGCCTCGATGCTCGACGCGCCGGTTAGTGGGGGGGACGTCGGTGCCATCGAGGGAACGCTTTCGATCATGGTCGGCGGGAGCGAGGAGGACTACGAGCGTGCGCTTCCGCTCTTCGAGGTCATGGGCGGAACCGTTACGCATGTCGGCCCTTCTGGAGCCGGGCAAGTCGTCAAGGCGGCAAACCAGATCGTGGTGGCGCTAACCATCGAGGCGGTTTCGGAGGCACTGGTGCTCGGCTCCAAAGGTGGGGTGGCGCCGGAGAAGATCCTCGACGTGCTCGGCGGCGGGCTCGCCGGCAACAAGGTTATGGAGGTCAAGCGGGAGAAGTTGCTCTCTCATTCCTTCGATCCCGGCTTTAAGGTAGAATTGCACCACAAGGATCTGGGGATAGCACTCGCGGCAGGCAGGGAGTACGGGGTAACCCTTCCCGTCACCGCGGTTGTGGATCAGATGCTTCAAGACTTGATAACGAACGGCAGAGGGGACAGGGACCATTCCGCGCTCCTGACGCTTGTAGAAGAGTCGTCGGGACACGAGATAGGGAGCTAGAGAAAAGCTCCCAAGAGGGAGGAACACATGGACCGGGGACAGCTCATTGAGACGATGCAGGAGATCCTCGGCCCCGAGGGTGTGATCCACGAGCGCGAGCAACTTCGCACTTACGAGTGCGACGGTCTCATGAACTACCGTGTGATCCCCGACCTAGTCGTCCTCCCCGAGTCCGCGGAGCACGTTCAGCAAATCGTCCGGGCCTGCTACAACGAGGGCATCCCGTTCGTGGCGCGGGGATCCGGGACAGGACTTTCCGGTGGAGCCCTGCCTGTCGAGGCGGGGGTCCTTATCGTCCTGACGAGGATGCGTCGCATCCTCGAGGTGGACATCCCGAACGGGCGTGTCGTCGTCGAGCCCGGCGTCATAAACATCTGGGTTTCCCAGGAGGTCGCGGACGAGGGCTACTACTATGCCCCCGACCCTGCGAGCCAGATCGTCTCCTCTATCGGCGGGAACCTCGCGGAGAATTCCGGGGGCGTCCACTGCCTGAAGTACGGCTTCACGACCAACCACGTCATGGGGGCCGAGGTCGTCCTGCCCGACGGCTCAATTGTCCACATCGGCGGCGGCAAGTCGCCCGACGCCCCCGGTTACGAGCTCCTGGGGGCTTTCGTTGGCTCGGAAGGAACTCTAGGTATCGCGACCAAGATAACGCTCAGGGTTCTGCGCCAGCCCGAGTCCGTAAGGACGCTTCTCGCGGCGTTCAAGGACACGGAGGAGGCTGGCGGGGCGGTCTCCGGGATCATCGGCGGCGGCATATTACCTGCCGCCATCGAGATGATGGACGCGCTAACCATCGAGGCGGTAGAGAAGCAGGTCTCGCCTGGATTCCCCGAGACGGGCGCCGTCCTGATCGTCGAGCTCGACGGACCCGAGGCCGAAGTCGCGAACCAGTTCGAGCAAGTCATAAAGGTCTGCGAGGAGAATGGCGCCTCGGAGATAAGGATCGCAGAGGACGACGAGGAGCGCGCGCTGTTCTGGAAGGGTCGGAAGGCCGCGTTCGGGGCGATGGGCTCCATTGCGAACGACTACTACGTGCAGGACGGGGTCGTACCGCGCACGGAGCTCGGGGCGGTTCTGAAGAAGATAGCGAACCTGAGCGAAGAGTCCGGGCTAAGGGTCGCCAACGTCTTCCACGCCGGTGACGGCAACCTGCACCCGCTTGTTCTCTACGACAACGACGTCCCCGGTGAGGCCGAAAAGGCCGAAGATCTCGCCGCGGACATAGTCTTCGCCTGCCTGGAGCACGGCGGCTCGCTCACGGGCGAGCACGGCATCGGGCGCGACAAGATGAAGTACATGCCCAAGATGTTCACCGCGGAGGATATGGACGTCATGCAGCTCCTCAGGTGCGCCTTCGACCCGCACAGGATCTGCAACCCCGGTAAGATCTTCCCTACCCCCCGCCTGTGCGGAGAACGTCCCGGGCCCTTCCACATGCACCCGATCCAGAAGGCCGGTCTGGCGGAGAATTTCTAATGCAGACGCAGAACGTACCCACGGAAGAGCTTCAGGGTATAGTAGGCGAAGAGCACGTCAGGCAAGCCTTTGACGCCGACGCCGTAGACGCCGTCGAGCCCTCCCTCGTCGTCGAGCCGGCGACGATAGAGGAGACGAGCGAGGTCATGAAGCTCGCGAGCCGCGAGGGACTCTCGGTCTCGCCTCGCGGCGGCGGGACCAAGATGGGACTCGGGAACCCCCCAAGGGCCGTCGACCTCATCCTCAGCACCGCGCGCATGGATGCGATCATAGAGCACGTACCCGGGGACCAGATCGTACGCACCCAGGCCGGCCTAAAGCTGCAGGATTTGCAGGAGAGCCTGGCCGAGTCAGACCAGATGCTCGGCGTGGACCCCCCCGGAGAAGGGTCCACCGTCGGTGGTATCGTGGCGGCGAACTCCTCGGGGCCTAGGCGCCTGAGGTACGGTACGATCCGGGATCTCATCATCGGCATCAAGGTGGTGCTCGCCGACGGCACGGTGGCGAAGGCCGGAGGCAAGGTCGTCAAGAACGTGGCCGGTTACGACCTCTCCAAGTTGTTCACGGGCTCTCTTGGGACCCTCGGCATCATCGCTGAAGCTAACTTCAGGCTACACCCGATCCGGGAGACGGCAAGGACCGTTTTACTCGAGGTGGACGATTACGAGAAGATCCCGGGTGTGGCGCAGGATCTCACGCACTCCTCCTTGAGTCAGTTCGTGCTCGACGCCCTGGAGATGCGCTGGGAGGGAGGCCGAGGCATGGTCGCCGCGCTGTTCGAGGGGATCGAGCCGGCCGCTGAGGAGCAGGCCGCAACCGCGGCCGAGGTTTTACGCTCCCACGGTGAGGCTCGCGTCCTCAGCGAAGGCGAAGGCGAAGAGTTCTGGGGACATTTCGCGCGGCGTCCCTGGGAGTCGGGTGATGTGGGGCTCAAGATCAGCGCCCCGCCCGCCGACCTCACGGCCGTTCTCGATTCGCTTCTCGGGGCGGCCGGACGCGCGGATGTCGAGGTCCGCCTCTCCGGGCACGCCGGGATCGGGGTGACCTACGCGGGGCTCTCCGGCGGAGAAGACGGGCTCGTAGAGGTCGTCGAGGAGGTGCGTGAGATCCGGCTCCGCAGGGGCGGCAGCGTCGTCGTGCAAGAGGCTCCTCTCGCGGTCAAGGAGAGGTTGGACGTGTGGGGATCCGGGGGAGATTACCTTGGCCTCACGCGGCGGGTAAAGGAGAAGTTCGATCCGGGGTACACCATGAACCCCGGTAGATTCCTGGGAGGCATCTAGTGACCGAACTAGGCGGCGGTCGAAACGGTTCGGACGGCGAGGACCGTTACAGTTCCACGGACGCGACCGAGCGGCGAAACCCCGAGGGCACGACGGGCAATGAGGCGATGGCCGAGGCAATCGGCGCGGGCAGCCCCGAGGATATCGGGCAGAGCACGCGGGCCGCTGGCGACTCGATACAGCAGACCATCGGCGAGGCCCGGGCCGAGAGCGGCTCGTTCATGTTTCCCGCCTTCGACGACCATCACCCGCCGGAGAAGGACCTCATAGACGACTGCGTCCACTGCGGCTTCTGCCTGCCGACCTGCCCGACCTACGTTCTCTTCGGCGAGGAGATGGATTCACCGCGCGGGCGCATCTACCTAATGAACAAGGGCCTGACCGAGGAGCCGATGAACGACGAGATGGTCCGCCATTGGGACCTCTGCCTCGGGTGCATGGCCTGCGTCACGGCCTGCCCTTCGGGCGTACAGTACGACAAGCTCATCGAGGCGACGCGTGGGCAGGTCGAGCGCCGTTACGAGCGCAGGGCCGACGACAAGGCTTTCCGGGAGATGATCTTCCAGTTCTTTCCTTATCCCAATCGCCTGCGGGCGATCGCCGCGCCGATGCGCCTCTACCAGCGCTTCGGCGTCGGGGACAAGCTGCGTAAGGCCGGCATCATGCAACGCATTCCGGCCAGGATGCGCGCGATGGAGGCGCTCCTTCCAGACTTGCCGAAGGAAGAGAAGATCCCGGAAGTAACAGGACCAGTGGGCGAGAAGCGCCGCAGGGTAGGTGTCCTTACCGGGTGCGTGCAGCGCGTGTTCTTCTCCCCGGTCAACGCCGCCACAGTCCGTGTCCTCGCCGCCGAGGGCTGCGAGATCATCGCGCCCAAACAGGGCTGCTGCGGCGCCCTCTCCACCCACGCTGGCCGCGAGGAGGAGTCGCTGAACTTCGCCCGCAAGACGATAGAGACCTTCGAAGAGTTGGACCTGGATAACGTGGTCGTCAACGCCGCCGGCTGTGGCTCGACGATGAAGGAGTATGGTTATCTGCTGCGCGACGACCCCGAATATGCCCAGCGGGCTGAGGCGTTTAGTGCGAAGGTCCGCGACGTCTCCGAGTTCTTGCAGGACCTTGGTCCCGTAGCCGAGCGCCATCCGCTACCCGTTACGGCGGCCTACCACGACGCCTGCCACCTGGCGCATGCGCAGGGCATCCGCAAGCAGCCGCGCCAGACCCTCAAGCAGATACCTGGGATGAACGTAAAGGAGATCAGGGAAGCAGAGGTCTGCTGCGGGTCCGCTGGCATCTACAACATGGTCGAGCCCGAGCCCGCGGCCGAACTTGGGGAGCGCAAGGCGAACAACATACTCAAGACGGGGGCGCAGGTAATAGTCACCTCCAACCCCGGCTGTATGCTCCAGTTACAGTCCTCCCTGAAGAGGATGGGCCACGAAGGCCTTCCGATGGTTCACCCGATGGAGGTCCTAGACGCCTCCCTGCGCGGAGAGCCGGTAGAGACGATACTCGACAACTAGCATGAGGGCGTTACGCTCCCTCCTCGCCGTCCCGGCCACCAGGCCGAAGATGGTCGAGAAGGCACTTGCCTCTAACGCCGACGCCGTCTTCCTCGACCTAGAAGACGCCGTCGCTCCTGACGACAAAGCGGACGCCCGCGGGGATGTGATCTCTGCTCTCGCCCAGTTCGACTGGCGCGGTCGCCCGAAGCTCTACCGGGCCAACGCCCTCGACACGCCGTACTTCTACAGAGACCTGATCGAGGTCGTCGAAGAGGCCGGTAGTTTTCTCGACGCCGTTATGATCCCCAAGGTGACCCGCCCAGAAGACCTCTACACCGTCTCTACCCTGCTCTCCCAACTGGAGCTGGCGACGGACCTGGAGCGGGACAAGACAAAGCTAGAAGCCCAGATAGAGAGCGCCGAAGGCCTGGCCAACGCTGACGCGATAGCCCGCGCCACGGACCGGCTCACGGCCCTCCACTTCGGTCCTGGCGACTTCGCGGCGAGCCTGCACATGCCCCAGACCAGCATCGGTGTGATGGACGAGTGGGACGAGGCGTACCCCGGCCACAGGTTCCACTACGCAATGCAGCGTATCGTCGTCGCGGCCCGCGCCGCAGGCGTGCGCGTCCTCGACGGCCCCGTGGCCGATTATGGTGACGAGGCGGGGCTGCGAACGAGCTGCCGCGTCGCACGTTCTCTGGGCTTCGACGGCAAGTGGTGCATCCACCCCGCCCAGATACCCGTAGTCAACGAAGTCTTCTCGCCCACAGAAACAGAAGTGGAGTGGGCGGAGAAAGTCGTCGCGGCCTACGAGGAGGCCAATGCCGCCGGGTCAGGCTCGGTCAGCGTGGACGGGCAGATGATCGACGCCGCCTCCATTAGGATGGCGCGAACCACGCTCGACCTGATCTAGGGACCATTCCGGATAGGGTGAACCTGCCCGAAATTGGAGCCGTCCGCGATCGGCAAAGGATAAAGCCGATCGTCGCGAAGGATGATGTAAGCTACGCATCATGCGCTGCCGAAGCCTGCTACGGGGCGGAAAGTCGTTTTGAGAGACCTTGGACGGATACTGATATCAGCGACCGTTGCCCTCGTAGTCGTCTATGCGTTGCGGCCCCTGGCCATGGTTTTCGGGCTTGGGTTGGAAACCCCTTGGGACATCTGGGCCTTCAGATTGATGGCTTACTGGGTCGTCTGGGCACTCGCTTACTCTGGGCTTACCTGGTTCCTGATAAGCCAGTCGTCTGCCCAGCAAACCCGCCAATGGGCCTTAGACCAGCGCATAATGCCTCGTCCGCACCTCTCCATACTGCGCTCGGTGATCCTGCGGGTTTTGCGGGTATTGTTCCTGGCTAGTCGGGCGAGCTCTTTGTTCTTTATCGTCTTCGTAAGTTTGGTGAGCCTGGTGCTGGCGATCAGCCTGGCGCCCGAGGTGCGAGATCTGGAAACGGCAAGAGGCATTTCCCTTGCTATCATGGCCGCGTTGGGAGTGGTCCTGGCGTGGGGGTTACTTCACACTTCCTTCGCGCTTCACTACGCTTACCAGTACTATCGATCCGAAAAATCGCCCGGAGGGCTCACCTTTCCCGGCGAGAAGAGTCCGACGCTACGCGACTTTGCCTATTTCGCCTTTACGGTCGGCACGAGCTTTGCCGTCTCCGACGTCGATGTAACCGACGATGCGATACGCCAGGCAGTCCTCGGACACCAGATCCTCTCATTTTTCTACAACACCTCGATCCTGGCTACGGTGGTTTCGATGGCTACCGGCTGATGAGGTTGGTGAGTAGATCACCTTCAAGGCCTTGCGGGCGATGTTACTGACAGCGTCCTGGTCGCAGTAGAACCTAGTTTCTTACACCGTCGAGCCTCCTCTTCCTCCACAGTCGCCAGATCACGGTATCCACGACGACCAAGAGCACCCAGGAGGCTATAGCGACGTTCGTGCTGAAGAACGCTATGACGATCGAAAGGAAAAAGATGGCGGGTGTCGCCAGGCTCCTCACGAAGTGGTAGTTCGTCAACCTGCGGTCAAGTTCGTCGCTGGTGCGTATCGGTCCGCTGACGACGTACCACCACACCAGTGCCAGCAGCAGTCGCGCCAAACCCAGGGAAGCGGCGTAGAAGATAACAGAGAAGCGCAGCTCACCGTACTCGCCGAGCAGGTCGGTCGGAAATGGGATGAACTAGATGCTCAGCAGGAAAACGAGGTTCAGCCACAGCAGCGCCCTGTCGTAACTACGAACGTAGCGGAAGGTCTGATGGTGGCCTATCCAATAGAGACCGATCACGATGAAGCTAAGCACGTAACTGAAGATCTTGGGCCACAGAGCGATCACCAGCCCCGGTACCTCTTGCGCCGCCACATCGGACGGTACATCGGGAACCCGGATCTCGAGGACCAGCAGCGTCATGACGATAGCAAAGACGGCGTCTGAAAAGAAGATAAGACGGTCTAGCTCCCTGGAACCGCTCTCCTCCGTCTTCAAGACCCCTACCTAGTCCTCGAACTCGACGGTGTAGCGTGTTTGCCCGGTCTGTAGTACGGTTGTCACCCCGTCGGCCCTGTCGTGCGAGGCTCCCATCATCCCCACCCTACACGGGACCAAATCCAGGCGCCATGGCCGCCCTCTGTCTTCAGGAAGCCCCGACGAGCTCGGTAGGTGGCATGCTGGAAGATACGGGCGATCCTCGCTGGCCCCGAACTAGGGTCGGCAGCTGGCAAGGATCAACCTTCCCGCACAAAGCTCCAAGCCCGGCGGCGTATAACATAAGCGGATGAGCGGGCCGCGACAACCTCCCCTTTCGGAGAGGTCCGGAAGTCTGGACGCCAACACCATACGCTGGCTGCGGCTCTCGTTGCTGGCCGTCGCGGCGGTGGCGTTCGGCCTGTTGTATCTGTTATCCGAAAGCTTTCGGTCGGAGATCAACAGGGCGCTAGGCATTCTGGGCCGCGGGGATATCGCTGGACTACGGGACTACATCGTCTCGTTCGGATGGTTGGCGCCCGTGGCCTCATGTTTTTTGATGGTCTTACAGGCGCTGGTTGCGCCGGTGCCTTCTTTCCTTATCACCTTCGCCAACGGGTTAGCCTTCGGAGTTTTCTGGGGCTGGATGCTCTCCCTTTTCGGGCACGTGCTCGCCGCTTCTGTGTGCTTCGGAATCTCACGCGCCGTGGGCAGGGTTCCTGTGGAAGTCCTCATCGGGAAGACGGGTCTGGAGTCCGCAGATCGCTGGTTCGCGCGCTGGGGAGTGTACGCCGTGTTCGCAGGACGCCTCCTGCCAGGCATCGCCTTCGACGCCGTATCTTACGCCGCCGGGCTGACCAGGATGCGGTTCCGGAGCTTTATCGCAGCCACCACTCTAGGCATTTTCCCCCAGACTTTCCTCTACTCCTACCTGGGGCGGCAGGCACCCGAGTACGCCACCCTGTTCCTCGTGACCTCGGGGCTCTTCGTCCTCGGGGTGATAGTGATCGTCGCCGTCAGGCACAAGAGGGAAAGGCGCAGGACGGAACGCGACGTACGCTAGAACGGTCCGCACGTAGGGGTGGTTCGCCAACCGCCCAAGCCATGTATTTGCGCCCGCGATGGGTAGAATACGGGCCATGATCCAGGTCTTCGATCCAGAGCCAGAAACCGTAGCCCGGAGGACCGGGTCCCTCATCGTCATCACGGGCTCGATGTTCTCGGGCAAGACGGAGGAGTTGATCCGTCGCGTCCGCCGCGCCCTCTACGCCCGCCGCAGCGTACAGGTGTTCAAGCACGCCATCGACACCCGCTCGGAACGAACCGAGATACGCTCCCACAACGGCGTCCCGCACGAGGCCACCGCCGTCTCGACGACCGAGGAATTAGTCGAACGAATCGGGGAGGCCACAGACGTCGTGGCCATCGAGGAGGCGCAGTTTTTCGATGGACGGGATAGTAGAAACGTGCCGAGATCTCGCCGACGCCGGATACGAGGTCGTCGCGACGGGGCTCGACATGGATTTCAGGGGCGAGCCCTTTGGGCCGATGCCGAGGCTCATGGCCGAAGCCGACGACGTGGTGAAGCTCAGGGCCATCTGCGCCCGCTGCGGCAGAGACGCCTCGCGCTCACAAAGGCTCATCGACGGAAGACCTGCCCCCGTCTCCGCGCCCATCATCCTCGTCGGTGCCGAGGAGAGCTACGAGGCCCGCTGCCGCCACTGCCACGAGGTACCCCAGGGCATCTTCCAGTACGGACTCCCCGGGTTGTAGCGGACCATGATCTACGCAGATATCCAGGGATAATGCCGCGGAGGTACATCGTACTCCTGATCTTATTCTGCATCGCGTTGAACGCGTCTGGATTCCTCTGGAAGCTCTTCGAGCCCGTCCTGTTCTACGATGAGGTCGCCCACTTCATCACGCCGTTCACGCTCGTCTTGATACTGGCGGAGATAATCTATCGCAGCGGGGGAGACGACGAGTTCTTCAACACGCCGGTGCGCGCCGTCGTTACAGGCTCCGTCATCGGGTTCCTCGGCGCCGTGGGCTGGGAGGGCGTCGAGGTAATTATGTCCCTTATGGGCATAAGCATATCCAATACCCTGCTAGATTCGGTCTTCGACGTCGTTCTCGGCGTCCTCGGCGGTGCCGCAGGCGCGTGGACTGCCGACCGCTACCTGGACCGTATATTCAAACGCTCCCGCACCAACGCCAACCAACCCCGCGTCCGCTAGAGCAAGTCAGCACACCGTCTGTGGCAGCTTGTCAGCACGGTGGCTCTACCACGAGCAGAAGCTAAAGGGCTAACAAGCGAGTGTCGCTAGACCCGAATCGTACAGCCTATGGCTACTGAGATTCGTCCCACTCGTCCGTAACGTTGTCTTTGACGCCACCCGAGGCCCCCCCGGTCTGCTCCTCTTCTTCGACAGCCTCCTTCGATGCGTCCTTGCCAGGCTTGCCCCGCTCCGCGGCCTCGTCGAGCTCGTCGCGCATGTTGTCCTCCGTGCCGCCTGAGCCCGGGCTGTGTTCGCGCTCGGTCATGCGTCCTCCTTCTCGGTCGTTTGTGGCCGGTTCATGCTACCACGGGCGCGCAGGGGCGCCCTGAATCTCGCTTGGGGCCGCCGCGGACGCGTTACGTGAATCACTTTAGGGGGAACAATGCAGATCAGGCAACCTTAGTGGGAGGAGTGGCAATGAATACCGTGACCCTCGTCGTGATCGTCGTCGTGGTCATACTCGTGGTCTTGTTGCTGGCGCTGTATTTCGCCTCTCGCCGCAGGGCGGCGCAGAGGAGCGAGGAGCAGCGGGAGCGGACGCGGGAGGAGTTCGGCTCCGAGTACGAGCGGACGGCTGAGGAGGCGGGTTCCGAGGAGAAGGCAGAGAGAGAACTGAGGGAACGCCGCGGTCGCGTAGAGCGGCGTGTCGAGCCCCTCTCCGGGGAGAGCCGCAGTCGCTTTGAGAAGCAGTGGGAAGAGGTCGAGCGGGTCTTTGTGGATAACCCACAGAGGTCCATCGAGATGGCCGACAGAACCGTCTCCGACGTCCTTGCCGAGCGCAATTTCGTCTCCGAGGCGGGCCAGTCCGACGACGAGACCGAGCGGAGCCTGGCCATCATGCACCCGGACGTGGCCAACGATTATAGGGAGGCGCGGCGCATCAGGGCCCAGGTCGTGGCGCGTTCGGCCGGGCGTTCGGACGAAGACCCGGACGAAGGGTCGACCGAAGAGTTGCGGCAGGCCGTCGGCAAGTACCGCGCGGTCTACCAGCGGCTCGTGTACGAATAGAGAGGCTGCTGAAGGGATGGCGTGGGACCCTGGCCGCAGGGTTCCGTGGTCTGGTTCATGATCTCCTTCGTCTTCAGCCACCTGGAGTAGGCTGGGGCCACGACGTTTGCTCCCTTGCTGCACATTTTGGGCCATTTTCGGTGTTATCTGAACCACAAGGCGCGACAGGCCTTGATGTACAAGTTACTATCGACGCACGTACTTACGAAGGAGGAGGGTCGATGGCTACGTTGGTGTGTCCGTGCACGCGCGGGGGCGACCTCTGGGCGGAGTTCTGGTGGGTGGGACGAGGGTACAGGTGGGTGTTCTTCGACAACGACGAGGCCAGTGAGACCTACGCCGAGCAGATCACCCATTGTCCTGGGTGTGGCAGGACGCTGGATCGGAAGAACCTCAAAGCACCGTCCCCTTTCGTACGCGGGCGGTAGCCGCAGGATGAGGGGTCTGAGGGCGCCGAAGCGCTAGGCGACCAAGGCATCATCCCTGCGGCACAGCGTGAGGATATCCGGACCCAACTCCTCGAGGCAATAGGCTGGAGGAAGCGAAGGTTCTTCCTACGCCACCGCTACTGTGGAGGTTGGATCACCCACGTAACGGAAGAAGGCCGGTGGGGTCGTTTACACGCTGAGGCCCCTGAGGTCGAACTCTGTGTGGAAAAGGTGCAAGCATCTGCCTTGTGGTTCGCTCTCTCTATCCGTGTAGCGTAGGAGGGGCCGGGAAGCGTATGGCCGCCAGATGGTAGTGGGTGAGAATGTAAAATAGTCAAGGTTCGGGGAAGCGAGGCGGGGGTGATGTGCTGTGGCTGAGAACCTGGTCACCAGAATCCTCAAGGATCACGTGGTCGAAGGGGCTTTGGAGCCCGGTGAGGAAGTAGGCCTCAGGATAGATCAAGCACTACTTCAAGACGCGACTGGCACGATGGCGTGCCTGCAGTTCGAGCGGATGGGCCTGGACCGCGCACAGGTGGATCTCGCCGTCCAATACGTCGACCACAACGTCATACAACTCGACTTCAAGAATCCGGACGACCACCGGTTTCTTCAGGCCTTCGCCGCCAGGTACGGAATTCACTTCTCCCGCCCGGGAAACGGCATCTGCCACTACCTGCACGTCGAGCGCTTCGCCAGGCCCGGTGCTACGCTCATCGGGGCTGACTCTCATACTACCTCCTCCGGGGCCCTTGGCTCCATAGCAATCGGGGCCGGCGGCCTCGACGTGGCCCTCGTGATGGCCGGCCAGCCCTTCCAGACCCCTGCTCCCAAGGTAGTCGGCGTAGAACTTGCCGGTAGGCTCTCGGATTGGGTGACGCCAAAGGACGTGATCCTGGAGCTCTTGAGGCGTCGCGGCGTGAGGGGCGGCCTCGGGCGCATCTTCGAGTTCCACGGTGAAGGGGTTGTGAACATCGACGTCACGGGACGGACTACGATCTGCAACATGATCGCCGAGCTTGGGGCCACCACGGGCGTTTTCCCCTCCGACGAGAGGTCGAGAGAGTGGCTAAGGATGCAGCAGCGCGAGGAAGACTTCGTCGAGCTCTCCGCCGACGAGGGCGCCGACTACGACGAGGTCGAACACATCGAGCTAGATAAGCTGGAACCCCTGATCGCGCAGCCCCACTCGCCCGGCAACGTCGTTACCGTTGGCGAAGTCGCTGGAACCAAGGCCGCCCAAGTCTGCCTCGGCAGCTCCGTAAACTCGGGCTTCGAGGACCTCGCGGTCGCCGCCGCGGTCTTGCGGGACGAGACGGTCTATCCCGGACTCGTCATGACCGTGACGCCGGGGAGCCGCCAGATCCTCGACTCCATCGCAGGGACGGGCGTCTACTCCGACCTTGTGCGCGCGGGGGCGCGGATGCTCGAGCCCGTGTGCGGGCCCTGCGTCGGGATGGGACAGGCGCCGCCCTCCGACTCGGTAAGCGTCAGAACCTTCAACCGTAACTTCCCGGGACGCTCGGGGACGATGACGGACCACGTGTACCTTACGAGCCCGACCACAGCGGTCGCCACCGCGCTCAGGGGCGTCATCACGGACCCGCGCGAGCTCGGTGAGTATCCGGAGCTACCCGAAGCTCCGGCGAACCCTGCCGTGGACGACCGGCAGATCCTGGCCCCCGCTCCGCCGGAGGAGGCGTCGGGCATCGAGATCCCACGCGGCCCGAACATACAGCCGCCGCCCGAGGCCCCCGAACTCCCGGACTCCCTGGAATGCACGGTTACCATCGTGGTCGAGGACGACGTTTCGACCGGCGACCTCGCGCCTGACGGGGTCGAGGTCATGTCGTTCCGTTCTAACGTGCCGGAGATCTCCAAATTCACCTTCCGTCGCTTCGACCCCGAGTACCACGAGAAGGCACAGGAAATGGCGCCAGGCTTTATCGTGGGCGGGCACAACTACGGGCAGGGGTCGAGCCGGGAGCACGCAGCGCTGGCACCACTGCACCTCGGCATCAGGGCCGTAATCGCCAAGAGCTTCGCGCGTATCCACCGCCGGAACCTGATCTCCCAGGGCATCCTTCCGCTCGTCGTCAAAGAAGAATCGGACTACGATGGGTTCGAAGAGGGACAACATTGGGATCTGCCGGAGATCAGGGACCGCCTGGAGAACGGCGATGAGGAGGTCCCACTGCGAAGAGATGACGACGAAGTAACCCTCCTCGCCGAGTTCTCACAACGGGAACGCGACATCCTCCTTGCTGGCGGCATACTGCGCCAGTTGCGCGGGAAGGCGGAGGAGGAACAGTCAGAAGCCTCCGAGCGGATGTCCGGCGAAGCAGAGCGCTAGCCGGTATTGAGGTGGACGCGGTGGAGCAGGCACTTCTTGCTGAGCGTGAGTGGCTCTTTGCCCACCTGCACGTGGATGCTTCTGTGCTCGAACGCTTGATGGACCCCGACCACCTCCAGATCGACGCCGAGGGAGCTACAGTAGCAAGGAGCAAGTCCTGGCTTAGTTCCGATCCGGCGAGCGACACTGGTCAGAGGCCCACAGCGACGAGCCCCATGTTCGCGTCTACGGTGACACGGTCGTAGTTGTTGGACGCTGAAGGACAAGAGGGGAGAACACTCGACGATCCTTCGACTACCAGGCGCGCTACGTCTCAGTGTGGGTTTTCGCAACCATAGTTGGCGGATGGTCAGCGATCAGCCCACGCCTTCAACGCAGCGGGCCATGCCTCAAGTAGAAGGCTAGCCTTTTTCGGTGCCGCGCAGGGTGGAGAGCAACAAGAGCCCGACACCGACGACTATGGCCGTATCGGCCGCGTTGAAGATGTACCAGAAGCTGAAGTGGACGTAATCCGTAACTTCTCCGCTGCCCAGGCGGTCGAGCAGGTTGCCAGCGGCCCCGCCGAGGATGAGGCCACATCCGAACGACATCAGCTTCGAGGGCGTTCCCGAGAGCAGCATCCAGAGCACTACGGCGACGGCGACGGCGCTCCCGACCAGGAGAAGGACCTGGCTCCCGCCGAGGATGCCGAAGGCCCCGCCGTCGTTCTTTATGTAGGTGAGGCTCAGGAAACCGGGCACCAGGACGATGCTCTCTCCGACTCGCATCGAGCCCTCGACTAAGGACTTTATCCCCTGATCCACGACGAAGACCGCAAGCGCGAGCGCGAGGGCGGAGATCAGGCTCTTCCAGCGGGTCAAAGCGAGGTGATATGCGTTCCAGAACAATTCATCGGCGCGTAGATCCTAGCATACCGGCATCGACCTATTCTCAGACGGCATGACGGACGATTGCCGAACCCTGGACGTGCGGCGTGAGGCCCGAGAGGAGAACCGGCGGATGAAATCTCTCGATCGTCTCTATCTCGAACCCTGCCTCCGCGATGGCCGCGACGGTGTCCCTGTTGGGGTGGCAACCGCCGAGGAGCCGTCCCCAGAGAGGCTCGACGTGGTCCTGCCAGCGTGCCATGGATCCGGTGGCGCGGACGTGCTCGATGAACAGTAGGCGCCCGCCCGGACCGAGGACGCGTCGGATCTCCCTAAGCGCCGACGCCTGGTCCGAGACCGTACACAGGACTAGTGTCGAGACCACGGTGGCGAAACTACCGTCGGGAAATGGCAACGCCTCGGCCCCAGCCTCTGAGACCTCGACAGGAAATCGTGCTGACGTACGCTTCCGGCAGAGCCTCTTGCGCATAAAGGGATCAGGCTCGGTGACGATCACCCGGTCTACGTCGGGGTAGTGCGGCAGGTTCGCGCCGGTGCCGCCCCCGACCTCGAGCACGGCGCCACGTGTACCCGCTAGCAGCCGCTCCCTGCGCCCGCCCATCCACCTTCGCTCCATAGAGACGCTACAACGGTCGTAGAGCGCCGCGAAGACGGGATGCCCATCTGTCGTCCGGCTGGATTCTTGTTTGTCGTGCGATCTCCCCACGGATTCTCTGTCCAGAGTCTGACATGTTGGTAGCGGCTTCGCCAACTAACGGCATCGTGCCAAAGCCTTGAGCCTCACGCCCTACAGTCCTCAGCACACAAAAAACCGACAAACTGAAATGCCGGCATGCTGGGTCCGCGGACCTACCTACATTCGGTCCAGGGACCGATGCCGGATTGATGTTTCGGAAGTACCTTGTTTATGCAACCTGCAAAGCGACAGAGAGGAGCAGCAATGGAGGCAAAGGACCACAACTACGGGGTAGTGGGAGACGAGGCACTGGAAGATGAGGCGGTCAGGGACGAGGTAGTCGGAGACGAAGTAGTCAAGGACGAGGTGCTCGAGGATGAGGCGGTCGGAGACAAGGTCGCCGGGGAGCAGCGTTCGATGACGATGGGCACCCAGGAAGAAAGGACGGTGTCCGTGCTCTCCCATTTGAGCATCTTCCTCAACCTGGTCACCGGTTTCCTCGGCCCCGTTGCGGCTTTAATCATGTGGGTCGTCTATAGAGACCGGTCGCGGGTGGTCGCGTTCCAGGCCCTGCAGTCGATGTGGTACCAGGTGGCGTGGATGGTGATCCTGGTCGCTGGATGGACCGTGACGACGCTGTTGATGCTCGTCTTGATCGGCTTCCTACTCGTCCCTGTGATGGCCCTGATCACGCTGGTTCCCTTCGTGCACGGCGCCTACGCAGCCTACCGCACGAGCAAGGACGGCGGGTACCGCTACCCGGTGATCGCCGACATGATCGAAGCCCGCTAGACGGTTGTCAGGGAGAAGCGGCGCTCCCGACCCGGACAGGTCGGGGGCGCCACTCTAGGAGCGTTTACTCTGACGCCATTTGCGCGGACCGTGCGTATGGATGTTAAACACGGATCGTTCAGGAGGATCGAGATGCTAGACACCAGGAAGAGTTCTCCGCCGGAGAGGATCCCCGACCACCTATCGGGTACAGAGAGCAGCGAGGTGACGGAGATACTGCTCGGCGTTTTGAAGAGCATCGAGCCCTACGAGGATTGCATCGTCGAGGCCGAGGGGGACGGTGACTTGGAGGTCGCCGCCTTCCTGCGCGAGTTGCGTCGCCAGGACCTTGCCCGGGCCAGGGAGGCAACCCGGCTGCTAAAGAGGTCTTTCGAAGCCACTAACGTTGGAGAGGAGAAGGCCTTATGTTGAGCTATCCGTTGGATCTTAACTTCAAGATCGTCACCATAGGTACCCGCGTAAGGATTACGGACGCCACCGGACGCCAGGTCGCCTACGTCCGAAAGAAGAAGTTCAAGCTGAAGGAAGACGTAAGGGTCTACGAGAACGAGGACCAGAGCCGTCTGCTATTCCGCATGAAGGCCGACAGGATGATCGACTTCAGCGCCAGGTACGCGATCAGCGGTCCCGACGGACACCCTATCGGGGCGGTAGGGCGACGGGGAATGAAGTCGCTCTGGAGCAGCGCTTACGTACTGGACGACTCCTACGACACGGACGCGGGTTCGATCCGCGAGGAGAACCCCTGGACCAAGGTCCTCGACGGCATGATGGAGTCGGTTCCATTCGGCGACGCCCTGGGTGGGCTGTTCTTCAACCCGGCCTACGTGGCCCAGCTGCGTGGCAGGGACGTATTGCGCGTTCAGAAGCAACCCTCCGTACTGGAGAGCAGCTTCCGCATCGAGCAACTCGCGGACTTCTCCGAGGACGAGGAGGATTTACTCCTCGCTGGCATCATCCTGATGGTGCTCCTCGAAAGGGATAGGGGATAGTTTTTCTACTCCGGCGCACGGACCATGACCTGCAGGAGGTGCTCTATGGCCTCCTCCGGGTCGTCCGCGAAGCCGGTGTGGACCGGAGATGGCTGCACGACAGTGCTACGGGGCGCGACGAGCCACCCGAAGCGCTGGCCCGGAGGCAGTAGCCCAACGGCGCCGGCCTCGGGTCCGCCTTCGCACACCCTGCGCGCGGCCTCTAGATGCGCAAGTACAGTCTCGGGGTCGAGGTTGGGATCTAGCGCCCGCAGGCGTTCGGGGGCGAGGTGGATGCGCGCGTCGAGGAACTTGGCGTCCTGGCAGTAGAGCACCACCCCGGCGTTTATGAACTCCCCGCGCTCGACCCGCGGCACCACGCGAAACAAGGCATACTCGAAGAGGCTCATCCCGCAACCTCCTCGAGCTCCCCGATCCAGGCCCTCGGCTCCCTCAGACGGGCGCTCAGGTATGTGACGTAGGCTGACCGCACCTCTTCGGTGCCCGCGAAGCCTGGCTCGCCGGTGAGCCATTCGGTAGGGATCATGTCCACGATATCGCGCAGTACATCAGGAGCGAGCAGCGGCGCCAGCGCCGCGTCCGCCTCGGAAATGGAGTCTGCGAAAGGGAGCAGGACGTGATCCCGAGCCGCCGCGAACGGACGTTGACTCACGGTTTCCAGCGCTGCTCCGCCCCTCGCGGGCCAGTTGTGGTGGAAGTACAGTGACGCCCCGTGGTCTATGAGCCAGAGACGACCGTGCCAGACGAGGAGGTTGGTGTTGCGTGGGGTGCGGTCCACGTTGGTCACCAGGGCGTCGAACCAGACGATGCGCGACGCGAGGTCTGGATCGGGCGGTTCGACCAGGGGATCAAAGCCGAGGGAACCGGGCAGGTAATCGAGCGCCAGGTTGAGGCCCGTGCTCCTCTTGAGGAGGTCCTGTATCTCGGGGTCGGGTTCCGAGCGGCCGAGCCCCGGTGCCAGGTAGGCGAGCACGACCTCAGGCACAAGTAGACCGAGGCGGCGCGCGATCTCACCCGCCACTAACTCAGCCAC
Source organism: uncultured Rubrobacteraceae bacterium (assembly GCA_963830075.1). Classification (GTDB taxonomy): domain Bacteria; phylum Actinomycetota; class Rubrobacteria; order Rubrobacterales; family Rubrobacteraceae; genus Rubrobacter_D. Next base: position 464,106 of record CAWHLD010000020.1, read on the forward strand.
CAGCGCCTTGCGCCCCTGCCCCGCCCCAACAAACTTGAGCACGTAGGTCCCAAAATCATCGGCCTCGACGATAGCCGGCAACGAACCACCCTCGCGCAAGGGCGTTACGTACCGCATCGCCGTGACCGTCCTGAGCAAATCGAATCCTTTATGTAGATGAAACCTGGAGTATCGACCCATCATTCTACCGGTCCACCGGGCGAGCGCCGTAATCCTGCGTAAAGGAAAGTCCAGTAATTTACCGGCGGCTTCTGGTGGGTGTGGGGGTACAATTGCGATTGCGAAGTCCCCTCGGTTCAGGGCGTCGTCTCCGTCCGTAGACCTAGACGACTTCATCCTGGGGTTCGATGTGTGTCAGGTGCAACCGGCCTATCTTTAGTGCGTAGTGTGTAGTCGGTAGAGGAGGAAGTCGTGCTTGGTGGTCGGGAATCGGTTTCAGAGGTGCGAGGAGGGAGTTTCGTGGAGGAGACCGCGAAAGAGTTCATGATCGAGGCCACGGGAGTACAGAAGGTGTACGCTGCCGGAGGCTTGCGAGTGCGCGCTCTCAGGGGGGTCGACCTCGGGGTCAGGCGCGGGGAGATGGTCGCCATCATGGGGCCTTCGGGCTGCGGCAAGACAACACTGCTCAACGTCCTCTCCGGGCTCGACGACCTCTCTGACGGCGAGGTTTATGTTGACGGCGAGTCCATAAAGGGCATGTCGGACAGAAAGAGGACGCGCTTCCGGGCAGAGAAGATGGGCTTTATCTTCCAGTCGTACAACCTGCTCCCGGTCCTCTCCGCGATCGAAAACGTGGAGCTGCCGCTACTGGTCGCTGGACACAAGCCGAAGAAGGCCAGGCGGTGGGCGCAGGACGCCGTCGAGATGGTCGGGCTCGCGGACCAGGCGAAAAAGCGCCCGGCCGAGATGAGTGGCGGCCAGCAGCAGCGTATCACGGTCGCCCGTTCGCTCGTCAACAACCCGGCCATAGTCTGGGCCGACGAGCCGACAGGCGCGCTCGACTCGGAAACGTCGAAGGGGATCATGGACCTCCTGGTCAGGCTGAACAAGAGCGAGCAGCAGACCTTCGTCCTCGTCACCCACGACGCCGCGGTCGCGGCCAGGGCGCACCGCACGATCCGCATGCGCGACGGCCGCATCACGAGCGACGAGCAGAACGGGAAGGGTGAGTGAGATGGATGAGCTCTTCGGCGTCCCGACGCAGCAGCTCATGTGGGGCCTGCTCGCCGCCTTCGGCACCGCGGCCTTGATCCTGGTTCTCTCCGCCCTACGTAATCGCGTCTCGTTCAGGATGGCGGCCCGCAACCTGCCGCGCCGCCGCACCCAGACCATCCTCGTCGTGGTAGGCTTGATGCTCGCAACCATGCTCTTCTCCGCCTCCTTTACCACAGGAGATACCCTCACCAACTCACTCCGCGTACAAGCGCTCGAGAACCTGGGACAGGTCGACGTCCAGGTGCAGGCCGACGGCTCAGGTGCCTCGGGCCAGCAGCAGTTCGGGCCGACGTCCTCGGAGCAGGCCAGCTACTTCGACGCGAAGCTCGCCGATGACGTTCGCGACCGGCTCTCCGACGAAGGACGGGTCGCGGGCGTGGCCCCCGCTGCCATCGAGACCGTCCCCGTGACGGCCAAAGGCAGCGACCTCAGCGAACCCAGCACGGACGTGCTCGGTATCGACGAAAGCTCCATGAGCGGTTTTGATCAGCTCACAACCGCTTCGGGCAAGATGCTCGATCCCTCCGGCCTTGGCAAGGACGAGGTCTATCTAAGCGCGGACGCCGCAAAAGGCCTCGACATTGGGAAGGGGGACGAAGTCCAGGCAACCTTCGCCCAGAAGGCCGATGCCACCGCAGCCCCCAACGCGCCTCCGAACGCCGAGAAGGCGCCTGGTGGCGCCGCCCTTGGCCTCGTCCCCGTTCCGCAGCCGTCGAAGCTGACCGTGGCCGGCGTCTACGAGGGCGGGGCCAACCCGGCCTCCTCGACCTCGATGGTCATGCCGCTAGACCGGTTGCAGGAGCGGGTTGGGGAGGAGGACCGCATCAACACCGTCCTCATCACCCACAAGGGTCCTGCCGTCGAGGGTGCCGCTGGCACGGAAGCCACCATAGACACGCTCAAGCCGCTACTCAAGGACAACGACCTCAAGGCCGAGCCCGTAAAGAAAGATGCCATAGATCAGGCCGATAGTGGCGGGGAGACCTTCACGAGCATCTTCCTGCTCTTCGGGCAGTTCTCCGTCGCCGCGGGCGTGCTATTGATCTTCCTTATCTTTGTGATGCTCGCGGCCGAGCGCAAACACGAGCTCGGAATAGCGCGCGCCGTCGGGATGCGCAGGGGGCACCTGATGCGCATGTTTGCCTTCGAGGGGGCGCTCTACGCCCTGCTCGCGAGCGCCCTCGGCAGCGTCGCCGGCGTCGGGGTCGGTTGGCTGATGGTGCGTGTGATCGGCAAAGCCTTCGCTGGATCTGGCTTTACAATCTCCTTCGCCACGAGACCTGAGAACATCGTGATAGCTTTCTGCCTCGGCATGGTTCTCACCTTCGCCGTCGTCCTGATCTCTTCGTGGCGGGTGAGCCGCCTGAACGTGGTCAGGGCCATCCGCGACATCCCCGAGCCTGACAATAAGGGCCGCAGCGTCAAGGGCGTCCTCCTGGCGCTCGCGACCCCGCTTGCCGGCGCCGGCCTCGTCTGGCAGGGTCTGCAGGCAGAGCAGACGGGCCTCTATATGCTTGGGCTCTCGCTCATCATCGTCGGGGCCGCGCTCGTGGCCCGGGTGCTGCGGGTGCCGGAGCGGATCTCCTTCACGGTAGCAGGGGCGCTCTTGCTCGGGCTTTGGCTCTTACCCTACTCGTTCGCACCGAGTGGAATGACCGAAGGCATAGACCTCTTCTTCATCTCGGGCGTCATGGTCGTGCTTGCCGGAGTGTGGATCATAATCTACAACTCGGACCTACTGTTAGGCACCGTCGTCGTCCTGTTCGGCTGGCTGCGTGGGATGCCGCCAGTCCTCAGGGCCGCCGTGTCATACCCGATGCAGAGCCGCTTCCGGACCGGCATGACCCTCGCCATGTTCTCTCTCGTCGTCTTTACAATCGTGACCATGAGCTTTATAAACGCGGCCTTCAGTTCCATCTTCGACGATACGGATAGGCTCTCCGGCGGCTTCGACGTGCGCGCCGACGCCGGCTACGCGGCTCCGATCTCGGACATGAACAATGCCCTGAAAGACAAGAAGGGCATACACGCCAACGACTTCACCGCGGTCGGTACCGTAAACGGGGTCTCCGTGGACGCGAAGCAGAAGAACACTGACCGCAAGTCGAAGACCCTCTTCTTGCAGGGTGTCGATGATGGTTACAGCAAGAACATAGGCTACGGCTTCAAGTCCACCGTGAAGGAGTACGACACGGCGGATGAGGTATGGACCACGCTGCGGACCGAGAAGAACACCGCTGTTATCTCGTCCGACCTCGCGCCGAGCAGATCCAACTTCGAGGTCGGCGACGGGGCGCCCCAGATAAAGCTCTCCGGCTTCTACGGGGAAGACAAGACGCTTCCCAAAGATCTCTACATACAGGTCGAGGACCCGCAGTCGGGCGAGACGCGTAACCTGCGCGTGATCGGGGTACTCGAAGACACGGCGTTCTTCGCGCCCGGCGTGACGTCCTCGCGGGCGACCGTGGATGGGATCGCGGGTTCTCCCGTTCCGGCCCAGAGCTACCAGTTCAGGCTCGCCGACGGTGTGGACCCTGGTGCGGCTGCTAAAGACCTGGAGAAAGCCTTCTCGCAGAACGGTATTCAGGCTGTCGCCATAAAGCAGGAGATCAAAGACGGCTCGACCTCGCAGGGTCTCTTCAACAACTTGCTAATGGGCTTTATGGGGCTCGGGCTCCTCGTCGGCATCGCGGCATTGGGTGTCATCGCGGCCCGCTCAGTGGTCGAGAGGAGGCAGCAGATAGGGATGCTCCGTGCCCTCGGCTTCCAGCGCGGACAGGTGCGGCTCGCCTTCCTGATAGAGTCGTCATTCGTGGCCCTGCTCGGCATCGGGCTGGGCGTGGCCCTCGGCGCCGCGCTCTCCGTAGGTATTGTGGACTCTTTCGCGGAGCAGGTCTCCGGCATCCGTTACACGGTGCCGTGGAGTACCCTTGGCGTGATCGTCGGTATCTCCTACGTCGCCTCACTTCTCACCACCTTCCTCCCAGCGCGCCAGGCCTCGAAGGTCTACCCCGCAGAGGCCCTGCGCTACGAGTAGTAGAGTCGGTCGCTCTTTCAGAGGGCCCGCCCGGGCCCTCTTTTCATCCTCTGGGCCGGGAATCGTTACGTCCGCGGGCGGATGCGCTTTGCTGCGCACGGGACTAAACTCTCCTCAGTCATGAGTAGGGCACGCTCTGTGATCGGTGAGATTTTCGCGCTCCGGCGGTTGCGTTGGAAGCTGACGCTCAGCTACACGCTCGTAGCGGCCGTAACGCTGCTCGCGCTGGAGTTGATCCTGGCCGGCGCAGTAGTCGTCTTTATGAACTCCGAGCTCTTGCCGAGGCTTGTGGCACAGAACCTGAGGGATGAGGTCGCGCCTCGCCTCGAGAAACCCATGAACCAGAACCCTCCCGACGTCGAAGGCGTGCGAGAGAAACTCGATGTATTTCCCAGTCCTACGAGCGTACGCGGAACCGACGCACCCCTACCGCCCCCCACGAGCGTCGACGACTACGCAGCCTTCGGGGGCGCCTTCTTCGTGGTCGACGACAGCCGCCGCCTGCTGGTCTCCGTCCCCGAGGCAGGAGGCTTCCCCGAAGGCGAGCAGTTCGATGCCGGCACCGTTCCCGGCCTCGAGCCCCTCGTCAACGCGGCGCTAGACGGCGAGGAGAACTCGGGACAACTCTCTTCTAACGTCAGAGGCCAGGTGCTGACCGTCACGCCCATAGAGGGCAAGAAGGGCCGGGTTTCAGGTGTACTCGTCGGCACGATGCGGTTGCCCAGCCTCACGGCGCCGCTCCTGATCACGGTCGGGATCAGCGCTATTTTCCTGGCTATACCGGCCGCCTTCCTTGGCGCCCTCTTCGGCTTCTTCACCGCCTGGGGCCTTACCCGGCGCATAGGTCGACTCGGCCGCGCCGCCCGTTCGTGGAGCCGGGGCGACTTCTCCGTCGTGACCAAAGACCGCTCGAAGGACGAGCTAGGACAGCTCTCTCGCGAGCTCAACAGCATGGCTGCCGAGCTCGAAAACCTGCTCCAGGCGCGGGGCGAGCTCGCGACGCTCGAAGCCCGCAACCGCTTCGCCCGCGACCTGCACGACTCCGTCAAACAGCAGGTCTTCGCGACCTCGCTCCAGATCGCCGCGGCCCGCGCCCTGATAGAGAAGGACACGCACTCAGCCGAGTCCCACCTCTCCCAGGCAGACGAGCTGGTGAGACAAGCCCAGAAGGAGCTCAACGGCCTGATCCAGGAGATGCGTCCCGCAGCCCTCGAAGGAAAAGGCCTCGCGACGGCGCTGCGTGAGTATGTCGTCCGCTGGTCGGAAGGGGCTGAGATCCCCGCCGACTTCCGTGTCCAGGGCGAGCGCCGGTTGCCCCTGGAAGTCGAGCAGGCGCTCTTCCGCGTCGCCCAGGAGGCGCTGGCCAACGTCGCCAGGCACAGTGGAGCTAGACACGCCGAGGTGGACTTGATCTACCATACAGGCACCGTCACCCTGCGCGTCGCGGACGACGGTCGTGGTTTCGACCCGTCCCGGAACCCCGGCGGGGGATTCGGCCTGCAGAGCATGCGCGAGCGGCTGGTCAAGCTAGGCGGGCACGTCAACGTCGAGAGCGCGCCGGACAAGGGTACGCGGATCGAGTGCTTCTGCCCGGTACAGGAAATGAAAGGCGGAGATTTATGAGCGAGCCGATCACCGTACTTCTGGTGGACGATCACGCGTTGGTCCGGCAGGGGGTGCGCGCCTTTCTGGAGACGCAGGACGACATCAGCGTGATCGCCGAGGCTGGGAGCGGTGAGGAGGCCGTTAGGCTCGCTACGGAGCATGCCCCAGACGTCGCCCTGATGGACCTCATCATGCCGGGCATGGACGGCGTCGAGGCGACGCGACGACTCGTTGCGAGCTCGCCGCGCACGAACGTCATCATGCTCACCTCCTACCACGACGACGAGCACGTCTTCCCCGCGATCCGGGCCGGTGCCCTCTCCTACGTCCTAAAGGAGATCGGGGCCGAAGAGCTCGCCGACTCCGTCCGCAAAGCAGCAGTAGGCGAGGCCGTGCTACACCCCCGCGTCGCGGCCCGCGTGGTCAAGGAGCTACACGGCGCCAGGCGCACCGAGCCAAACGTCTTCCACGACCTCTCCGACAGGGAGCTAGAGGTCTTGAAGCTGATCGCCGAAGGGTTGCACAACTCGGAGATCGCAGGCCAACTCTACGTGAGCGAGAAGACGGTCAAGAGCCACGTCTCTAACATCCTCTCGAAGCTACATTTAGCAGACCGTACCCAGGCCGCCGTCTACGCCTGGAGGGAGGGCGTCGTCCGTCGCGACTGAAACGGCTCGCTCGGCGAGCGAGCCAGGCGTCAGGTTACAGCCATCAGGTGGGGCCGTCGCAGCGGACGTTCGGTAAAGCGGTCTTCGCATCGAGCTAGCTTCGAATAGTCGAGCAGTTCTCCCGCGTGGTAGCCCGAAACCTGTTGCCTGACGACGAAGCGTGGGGGAGGCCCAATGACCTTCCCCACACCTCTATTGCGTCGCGCCGGTGCCGCCCGTACAGACGGCTCCCGGCTCCGGGTTCTGCGGTCCCAGACGGTACGCATTGATAAAGCTCTCCAGGTCGGGGTCGTCCGCGCCGTCGAGGCCAATCTGCTTACCCCAGGCCGAGGCTACCACCGGGAATTCGAGGTCAGAATAAGGGCTAACTAGAATGTAGGTCTGGCCCTTGGCGATGTTTTCGAGTTTCGTCACCTGGTCCTGCGGAAGGTCGGGGGAGTAGGTGATCCAGACCGCACCGTGCTCCAGGGAGTGGACGGCGGTCTCGTTGCGGACGGGCTTGTCGTAGTAGCCACAATTCTGCCAGACGGGGTTGTGTGCGCCCCCGGCCGGAGGGTTCTGCTCATAGTCGACGTTTGAGCTGGTGTGTTCGCCCGCGGGGCCAACGTCGTAGGTATTTACATCATCGGGTGCGCCGCTTGCGGACTTCTGCCTGGCGTCGACCACGGCGAGAACGATGAACCCGCCGACGAAAAGAACGATTACCGCGCCCACGATAAGGTATAGCCTTCTTGAGCCCCCCGACCCGCTGCTAGAGCTGCTCCTTGCCACGACCTTCCTCTTCCTAGCCTGCGCTGGAATCGTAGCACACCAAACCCGCCTCACCGAGAGGCGTCCCAAAGAATCCGCGCCATTAGCCACAAGGCCAGCGCGGCCAGCGCGACCCAGATGCTATCACTGCCGGGGCCGTCAGCCAGTCGACCGGCTTATCCTGCGGTTGGTGCAAGCGGGCGTATCAGTTGTCGTGGTGTGAGGGGAAGCGGAGGGTCTCTAGGGAGGCGTGATGGTCGCCGATGTGGTCGACCTGCAGGGTGGTGTGAGAGATACCGTACTCATGGGTGAGGAGCCCTTCGAGTTCGCGCCGGCGGGCGTGGCAGTCCTCCTGGCGGCCGACCAGGACGTGGGCTGAGAGGGCTGGAAAGCCAGAGGTGATGGTCCAGATGTGTAGGTCGTGGACTTCGACGATGCCTTCGGCCGATGCCATCTTCTGGCCTACTTCTGCGGCGTTCAGGTTGGAGGGTGTTGCTTCGAGGAGGATGTTCGTCGAGTCCCTAAGGAGTTTCCAGGAGCTAGCTAGGATCAGGAGTCCGATGGCGACGCTGATCAGGGGGTCTGCGTAGCGCCAGCCGGTTAGGATGATGACGGCCGCTGCGGCCATTGCGCCGACCGAGCCCAAGGCATCGGCGAACACGTGGCGCATGGCGCCCTCAACGTTCAGGCTCTCGCCGCCAGAACGGTAGAGGATGATGGCGCCAGCCACGTTGACGAGTAGCCCGACCGCGGCGACGACCAGCATCGGTCCGCCCAGGACTTCTGTTGGTTCTCTGAGGCGCGAGTAAGCTTCTATGAAGATCCAGATCGAGACCGCCACCAGCGTTATCCCGTTTACGAGGGCCGCGAGGATCTCCGCCCGCCTATAGCCGAAGCTCTTGTTCGGGGTCGCTGGTCTCTGCGCGAGCCACGCGGCGAAGAGGGCGAGCCCGAGCGAGAGGTTGTCCGAGAGCATGTGCCCGGCGTCGGCGAGCAGGGCGAGGCTTCCCGTGAGGAGGCCACCGGCGATCTCCACGACCGTAAAGCTCGCCGTCAAGGCGAGCACTATAGCGAGAGCGCGGCGGTTCCCTTCGCTGGTGCCGTGTTCGTGGTCGTGGTGGCCCATAGCGTTATTCTAACGCCGGAGATGATGGATGCGGTTCAAGTACCTTGCGCGCTCTTCTCGTCTACCCGGACTTCTCGCCGAGCGTGACCCGAAGATCTTTATAGTCCCCGTCGCGGAAGACCGTCAGGATGACGCTGTCGCCGGGCTTGTAATCGCGCAGGGCGCCAAGGAGGTCCCCGTAGCTCTCGATTCTGGCGTCGCCCAGGGCCGTTATGATGTCACCTTTCTGTACCCCGGCTGTCTCGGCTGCGCTACCTGGCACGACTTGCTCCACCAGCGCGCCCGAGTCTACTGGCAGATCGAATCTGCTCGCGTCTTCTGGGCTCAGGTCGGTCGTCAGGATGCCCAGGTAGGCGGTCGAGACCTTGCCCGTGTCGATCAGTTGGTCCGCCACTGAGACCGCGGTGTCCGCTGGTATCGCGAAGCCCAGGTTCTCGGCGCCTGTCTCGCCCGGCGGCAGGTAGGCGACGTTGATACCGATGATCCGGCCGTCCCGGTCTGCGAGGGCTCCGCCCGAGTTGCCCGGTGAGATGGCGGCGTCGGTCTGGATCAGGTCTATGAGCGCCCTCGCTTCGGAGCCGCCTCCGGTAAGCTCGGGGGGGAGCTCGCGGCCCACGCCGCTGACGATGCCCGATGTGACCGTAGATTCGAAGCCGGACGGGCTTCCGATGGCCACGGCGAGCTGTCCGACGATGGGCATTTCTTCTGTGTCGTAGGTGGCGGCCGGAAGGTTATCGCGGTTTACCTCCAGCACGGCGATCTCGGTGTTCGGGTCGGTGCCTACTACGCGTGCTTTTTCCGTGGTGCCGTCGGCGAAGGCCACGTTCACGCCGGTGGCATCCTCGACGACGTGGTTGTTGGTCATAATGTAGCCGTCGGGGCGGTAGATCACACCGCTCCCGATACCCTCGCCCCTCTGGGTCCCGAGCGGCGTCTGCTGAACGGCCCTGACGTTGACCTGCACCACGCTGGGTCCCACCTTGGAGGCGACCAGCGCGACCGGCTCCTCGGCCAGCTTGCCCGAGGGGGACCGCGACGAGGCTTTCGGAGAAGCTTTGGCCGCGTTGTCTTCCTTTGCCGCGGGACGTTCCTGCGAACATCCCGCAAGCGAGACTAAAGCGAGCGAGGCGGCGACAAATACGGAGCGCGATGTGTGTCTCCAACTCAACGTAGCAGAACCTCCTGTAGGCGCACCGGGCGCGTCGTTCGCCACAGAGTCTATCCGAAGGTTGTACCCTCTAGCCGTGGACCGGACGATCGCCAGAAGAGGGGTGCCCGTCGACCTCGCCCGCGCGGGAGAGGCCCGCCACTTCATCGCCTGGAGGGGAGCCGTTGCCGGGCTCGGCGGAGGAGGGCAGAACGACCTGGCCATCGCCGCCGAAGCCGTTATCACGGATGTCTTGCTATCCGCTCCTGAAGGGAACCTCAAGATAGCGTCCGAACACGATGAGAAGGTCGTCACGATTTCCATCCAACATCCGGAGATAGGGCAGCGGCGCATGAAACACCTCGAAGGTGTGCTCGAGCGTTTCCTCGACGGCTACGAGATCACCCCGACCCGTGCGGTGCTCATAAAGCGGCTACGTTAGAGCGGTTTGCTTCTCAAGCCGCACTACAGGTTTCAGGCTTCGGGTCAGCCTTCCGCCGTGCCCCTTGAGGCGGGTTCGCGAAGGGCCTCCTTGACCTTCTCCTCTTCCTTCCTCAAATAGATAAACACGTCCTGGGCAAAACGCACGGCGTGTTCTTCGGGCAGGTTGATGCGGCGATTCCCGAGGACAGACTCCAGCTCCTTGATGGCCGCGTCCGCCATCCCGACCATCGTTTCGGCCTCCCTCAAGGTCTCCTCGCGCTCGGCTTCAGAGAGTTCTGGCACACTCTTCAGCCGGTCCTGATGTTCTTTGAGGTACTGTATGAAGTCCCTGATACCCACGGGGCGGGATTATATCCGTTCAGGACCGGGACTCCAGAAAGATCTCCCGGGTTACCTCGCCCGAGCCCTCTCTGCGGGCTCTATCTTCGGCCAGCCGCCTGGCCCGCCCCCGCAGGAACGGCGGCACCTCGGCAGCCTCCTGCAGCGCCCCGTCGGTCCAGGAGATGCCGGCCTCTCCCGTCGGGCTATCACCTGGTTCAACGTTTCGAAGGGTGCCATCAAGCGCGTCGGCGAGCACGCTGGAGCCGGCGTAGCCCATGAGAGGCCGCTCGACGAAGGGCCTGCCTGCGGTAGGAGGACATAGGGACAGGAAGGGTACCCCCAGGGCGTCGGCAACGCCCGCTTCCAGGTACGTTCCGACGATCAGGTCGGGCTCCGCCGCTTCGATGCGGGCTGCGACCGATTCGGGGTCGTCTTCGACGAAAGCACCTTCGGTGAAGGTGTGCGAGCTAAACAGGAAGTCTCTTTCGAGGTGGGTGAGGTAGGTCCCGCAGGTTGTGACCTCGAGGCCGACCTCACGAGCCAGGGCGTAGCCGAGGCCTAGAGGATATGTATAGTCCCCGAAGATGGCCACCTTGCGGTTTCGAAAGGTCTCCGGCGGTTCGAGGCGTGCGTACCACGGCAACTTCGCCGTGCGGGCAAGCTCGCCCCAGACCGTACGCTGCACGGATTTGGGGTCGAGCTGGCACAGCTCGCCGACGGCCCGCAGAACGGAGCCCGTCCCGGCCGCGCCGATCATCGGGGTCGTCACCCGCGGTATCCCGAACTCGTCCTGCAGAAACAGCGTTGCAGACTCCCCCACCTCTCTGTAGAGGAGCACGTTGGCCCAGGCGCGGGTGAGACGGCCGAGGGTCCTCGTGTCTGACCCCAGCGGCACCCTGGCGTTAACCTCAACGCCGATCAGGTCGAGCAGTCGCTCGGCTTCGGCGTACTCGGCAGCAGCGTCAGGGCCGAAGATAGGCGGCCCGAAGAGGTTCACCGTAGGATATGGGCTTCTTTCGGGGGTGTCGTCTATGTGGGACCGGATCAGGTCCTCCAATGTGAGCTCTGCTGCCTCGGTCTCCTTCATGCCGGGCTCCTCCCAGGAGAACGTAACTAACCTGGGGTTCCTCGATTCCTTCTCGGCGAGAGGGTCGACCTGTGTCGTGTCGCCCGAGAGCAGGGCGGCCTCCGAGCGGGTCAGGACGACGGTTTCCGTCTTGGGGTGACGCCTAATGATACCGGAGAGGTCGCGGGCGAGGTTCCCAGGTGCCACCGAGTTCTCTGGTTTACCGCGCAGCGGGCTGAGCGTGACAGGCGCCATCTCCCCCGTCCGCCCGTGGGCTCCGTACAGCGTCGGAAAGTATGCTTCGCTGGGCAGCCCCCTGAGCAAAACGTGTACGCCACGGATGCTCGTGGCCGTCCGCAGGATGCCGTGACTCCGCGGTCCCTCGTAGACGCCGCGCAGGAGCCTCACAGGTTCAGCGAGTCCAGGGTCTCTGCGCGCTTCAGGGTGCGTTCCAGAAGCTCCAGGATGCGGCGGGCACCCCCGTAACCGTAAAGTCCGGCCTTGAGGAAGTCTCGGGGCGACCGGCACAGGTGGCCGCGGGCGATGAGCGGCAGGTGTAGTCCGGGACTGGAGATCACCAAGTCGGGCCTGGCCTCGTCGATCCGGCTCGCCTGCCCCCTGTAGTCCGGCGAGACGACCACGTCTATGTCGGGGCCGAGCGCCTGCAACTCCGTTGCCAGGAACCTGCGATCGAGCCGCGGTGCCCCGACCTCCAGTACCACGGCCCCGGCGTCGGCAAGGAAACGGGCAAGCGGGATCTCGAACCCCGTGTCTCCGGCGAAAAAGACCCTCTTGCCCCTGATGCGGTTCCTCAAAGCCCCGAGGTCCTCCCACGCGGATCTGGCCCGTACGACCTCGCTGGTTCGGACCCCGACCTCCTCGGCCACGTCCTGCACGAAGCGGGCCGTGCCGTCCACGCCGACGGGCATGAGGGTCCTGACCACCGTGGCCCCGCGCTTCTCGGCGACGGCGGCCGCAGCCGTGAGGTTTGGGTCCATCACAGCGACAACCGTGCCCTCCCCAAGGGGTGGAAGCTCCCCGATCGTGTCACCCGGCACAGCCCCCACAACCTCAACACCAGCCCTAGAGAGCTCCGCTGCGAGTCCCATAGCGGCCCCGGGCGAGAGGGCGCTCCCTAACAGCACCACGGGGTGTCCATCACCCGAATCCGCCGCCTCCCGGTCTCGTCCAAGCAGGCCGCTGAAGAGACCGCCGCGCTTCGTCCCAGAAGCGGTCTCCACAAGGTCCGAGGTCCTCCTCTTGGGACAGAGGTTCACCAGGGCTGAGATGACGCCGTCTTCGAGATCCGTGGAGAGGGTGCCTGGCACGTCGTGGGGGGCATCGAGGTCCACCACCTCGGCTGGCAGGTCCAGCTTGCGCGATACGAGCCTGGTCTCGAAAGCGGCGTCGACCCCCAGAGACTCCGCCGAGCGTCCCGTCAGGAGCAGAACGAGCTCAATGCCACGCATCCCGGCGGCGCTCTCCACGATGCGTGAGGCCAGGAGGCCCTGCCGCGGGGGGCCGTCAGGATCGAGGACCGCGAAGACCAGACGCGGGTTGTGCCTGAAGGGAGAGAGGGTCTGTGAGGGCGAAGCCTGAAGGTACTGGACCAGGTGCGCTTCGGTCTGTGTGCCCACGACGACCACGAGGGCATCCGGAAGCCTCTGTACAAGGCCATTCACGGCATGCAAAGGTGGGAGAACATCCGGTATCCCCGACTCGTTGAGGATCGTCACACTTCTTTCCAATCTAGCAGAGGCCGGTACTGCCGCCCTGTCCCCAAAGGAGATACTAGTTTATGGCGTTCAGGGTGTCGAGCGCCAGTGTCATCATGTTGTCCACGGAATTACGCAGCTCTTCGTCGCTGATCCTGACTATCTCCTCCCCGATGGTGTCGGAGACGGTCAGCAAACATCCCGCCTTGACGCCGCGCATCGCGGCTATGGTGAAGACCGCCGCGGCTTCCATCTCGACGGCGAGGACCCCAAGATTGCCCCACAATTTGGCAGGGTCTTCAACGGGATCATAGAACAGGTCTGAGCTGACTATAGGGCCGACGAAGGTCCTTCGCCCCGCGCCCTCGGCGGCGTGATGGGCAGCGTGGACGATGTCGAAGTGGGCCGCGGGGGCGTAAGGGATACCGCTTGTAAGCGAGGATACCGTCTTGTCCTGGGGGGTCGCCGAGGTCGCGACGATGAGGTCCCCGAGCCGAAGGTCGCTGCTATAACCACCGCACGTGCCAACCCTAAGCAGGTTTTTCGCCCCGAGTTGAATCAGCTCCTCGGTCACGATTGAGGCGCTGGGACACCCCATCCCCGTGGCCTGAACCGAGACAGGATTCCCCATGTAAGTGCCCGTATAGCCGAGCATCCCGCGCTCCTCGGTAACCAGCCTCGCATCATCGAAGAAATTCTCGGCGATGTACTTCGCCCGTAGGGGATCACCGGGCAGGAGAACGCTTTCCGCGAAATCTTCCGGCACCGCACGCACGTGAACAGGGCACATGGTCGACTCCCTTCGGTCGTCTCAAGGCTTCAGATATCGAGTTTCAGCCGTCAGGTTCTTTGCTGATGCCTGTAGCCTGATGCCTATTTTCACAGGCTATCCAGGATAGCAGGGGGAGGCTCTACGGGCTCGGGGGAGATCTCCAGCGCCTCGAGCACGAGGTGATTGGCTTGCTCCGCTTCGCGTTCGCCGTAGAGGCGGGCTATGGGTTGGCCCTTTTCGACTCCGTCTCCGGGTTTGACGAGGACTTCGATGCCGGCGCCAGGGTCTACCTTGTCGCCTTTCTTCGCGCGACCGGCTCCCAGGGCGAGGGCAGCGTCGCCGATGCCGGACGCTTTGAAATTGGCCACGTACCCGCTTCGCGGGGACCTTACTTCGTTGACCTCGGCCGAGACTGTGAGGTTTTCGAGTGCTTTCGTGTCGCCACCCTGGGCGCCGACGAACTCGCGGAGCTTCTCGTAGGCCGCGCCTGAGAAGAGCGCGTTCTCGACCGCGGCGGCGGCTTCGGGGACGCCCTTCAGTTCGAGGAGCCGGATGGCGACGTGGTTGACCTCGCCTTTGAGGTCGTCGGGTACGGGTTCGTTCTGCAGCAGGCGGACGCTCTCGCGGACTTCAAGGGCGTTACCAATTGCGCTCCCCAGAGGGTTGTCCATCGCCGTGATCAGGGCCGTTGCCTCGATGCCGAGGTCCTCGCTCAGGCGCACGAGGAGTTCCGCAAGCTCACGGGCTTCCTCGGTCGTTCTCATGAAAGCCCCCGAACCGCGCTTCACGTCGTAGAGCAGGTGCCCCGCACCGGTCGCGGCCTTTTTCGAGACTATGGAGGAGCCGATCAGGGGCAGGGAGTCCACCGTGCCCGTCGTATCGCGGAGGGCGTAGATCTCCTTGTCCGCCGGCGCGAGCTCCCCGGCCTCGATTATGGCGAGCCCGATCTCATTGACCTGGCGCGAGAAACGCTCCTCGGAGAGGTCGCACGAGAAGCCGGGGATGGACTCCAGCTTGTCTATCGTGCCGCCGGTCGCACCGAGGCCGCGCCCGGAGAGCTTGGCGACGGGCGCCCCGCAGGCGGCCGCTATGGGGAGCGCCGTCAGGCTAACCTTGTCGCCGACGCCGCCTGTGGAGTGCTTGTCCACGCACTCGGGAAAAGAATAGGTCTTGCCGGACTCGGCCATCGCCCGCGTCAACGCGAGCGTCTCCCCATAGTCCATCCCACGGATAAAGATTGCCATGAGCAGCGAGGCCATCTGGTAGTCGGGAACCTCCCCAATGGTGTAGCCATCTACCACGGCTCGGATCAGGACTTCCGACAGTTCCCCGCCGACCTTCTTCGTCTCTATAGCCTCGCGAATTGCGTTTCCCGAGCTCATGAGGTCCCTGCTTTCTCTCGTTGACGTCACTCTGGCCGTTCTTTGGGCCTCTACGCGAAGCTCCCTCCCGGCAGTTCGCCCCTCTCGACGCCGAGCCACGCCGCGACAGAGGCCCCTAAGTCGGAGAAGCCTTCGCGGACGCCGAGGTCGTGGGGATCACCGTTTCCGACGACGAGGAGCGGCACGCGTTCGCGGGTGTGGTCGGTGCCCCGGAAGGTAGGGTCGTTGCCGTGATCGGCGGTGATGACCAGAAGGTCTTCTTCGGTGAGTGTACCGAGTAGCTCCGGAAGCCTCGCGTCGAAGCGCCCTATGTTCTCGGCCATGCCCTCGGGGTCGCGGCGATGCCCGTACTTGGCGTCGAAGTCGACGAGGTTCGCGAAGATCAGCCCAGACTCGACGTGGTCAAGAGCCTCCAGAACTGCGTCAACTTTGGCGTTGTCGTCCGGGGGGGCGGGTAGGTGTCTCGTAATGCCCCGGCCGTCGAAGATGTCCCGGATCTTGCCTACCGCGACGACCTCGTGGCCGGCGTTCTTTATCCGGTCCATGTAGGTCTCCGACGGCAGGGTGATGCCGTAGTCGTGGCGGTTCTCGTTCTCCCGCTCGTAGGCGCCAGGCTTGCCGTGGAAGGGACGGGCGATGACACGCTCGACCATGATTTTGCCCTCGCCGATTAGCATTTTATGGGCCTTCTCGCAGGCCTCGTAAAGCTCTTCGAGAGAGATGTGGTCCGTGTTCGCGGCGACCTGGAAGACGGAGTCGGCGGAGGTGTAGAGGATCCAGGCCCCCGTTCGCTCCTGCTCGGGACCTAGCTCCTCGATGATCTGCGTTCCCGAAGCGGGCCTGTTGCCAACGACCCCGCGCCCCGTCTCTCGTTCGAAGCGTTCCAATACCTCGTCGGGAAAGCCTTCGGGGTAGGTCGGGAGTGGATCTTCTAGCGCCAGCCCCATCATCTCCCAGTGGCCGGCAAGCGTCGCCTTGGCCGCCGAGAGCTCGACCATGAGACCATGAGAGGACACGGGATGCTCTGCCGGCGGCATGCCCTCCACAGGTTCGACGTTGCCGAGGCCTAACGCTTGCAGGTTTGGGGCTTCGAGGCCGCCGACGGCTTTCGCGGTGTTGGCCAGCGTGTTCGCGCCCTCGTCTCCGAAGTCGGCCGCGTCCGGGGCGTTGCCCGCGCCGAGGCCATCGAGGACAACAACTACGGCCCTGCGTCCCATGGTGCTCCTTTCGTCCGCGGGTCCTCCCCGGACAGCCCTTACCCGATCAAGATACCGGCGATCGTGGCGCTCATAAGGTTGGCGAGCGTTCCGGCGAGGACCGCCCGGATGCCGAACTGGGCAACTTCTTTTCGGCGGCTCGGCGAGATGGAACCGAACGTCCCGATCAGGATCGCTATAGAGCCGAAGTTGGCGAACCCCGTGAGCGCGAACGTTACTATGGCCACCGTCTTCGGCGAGAACTGCTCAGCCTGCGGCCCAAAGTTGGAGAAGGCCACGAACTCGTTGAGAACCAGCTTCTGACCGAGGAAGCTACCGGCCCCCGTCGCCTCGCCCCACGGTACCCCTATTACGAACGCGAGCGGGGCGAAGATATAACCGAGGATCAGCTGGAAGGTCAATTCCGGGAACCCGATAAGGCCGCCTACGGCGCCGAGGATGATGTTGACGAGCGCTATGAGCGAGATGAAGGCAATCAGCATAGCGCCGACGGTCAGGGCTATCTGTAACCCTTCGAGGGTGCCCGAGGCGATGGCGTCAATGGTGTTGAGGTGCCTGGACTCGCCGGCTTGCTCCCTTTCGGCCTCATCTTCGCCCTCCTCGCCGGCCTCGTCCACTCCTGATGCCACCAGGGTCTCGGGTTCTCCGGTCTCGGGGACGATGATCTTGCTCATCACTATGCCTGCGGGGCCGGCCATGAATGCCGCCGCGATCAGGTAGTCTAGGTTCACGCCGAGCAGGGAGTAGCCTACGAGGAGGGAACCGGCGACGGTCGCGAGGCCGGTCCCCATCATGGTGAAGAGCTCTGACTTGGTAGCGCGTTCTATGTAAGGCTTGACCACGAGCGGGGCCTCGGACATTCCGACGAAGATGGTTGACGCCGCGAACGTGGACTCCGCCTTGCTCGTCCGCAGCGCGAACTGCAGGGCCCCGCCAATGAGCTTGACGACCCACTGCAAAATTCCCCAGTGGTAAAGGACGGAAGTGAGGGCGGCGAAGAAGATGATCACCGGCAAGACCTGGAACGCGAAGACGAGCCCTTCTTCCGGAAGAACGGGACCGAAGAGAAACTCGATGCCCTCGTTGGAAGAGTCTATAATCGCACCTACGGCGTTCGACGCCGCCTCCAACGCCCGCTTGCCGGCTCCCCAGTAGAGAACTATGACGCCCAAGGTCACCTGGATCGCCAGGGCTCCGAACACGGTGCGCGGGTTTATCGTCCGGCGGTCCGTCGAGAGCAGGAACGCAATAGCAAGGAGGACTACCATGCCGCCGATACCCCATAGCACTTGCATTTTCGTTCCTCCCTCCGGCCTGCGCCCCCTGAGCCTCCCAGAAGTTTCCTGGAAGCGAATTTTCGCAGTCCCTGAAGTTTCGGGCCACTGGGAGCGCGAGGCCAGAAGGGACTGCTCTGCGGCGGACGGCTTACGCCAGGCAGCCTGCATCTGTTCGTCGCCGGGCCACGTAGGGTAAGAAACGTCCAAAACAGCAAACCGAGGAGCAGCATGGACTCCGAATACAAGCTCAAAGTACGCGAGGCGACCACAGAGGATGCCGCAGACGTCCAGAAACTCGCCCGCGAGCTCGCAGAGACGGTCGGTGACGCACCGCCTGTCGAAGAGGCCGTGAGAAAACGGCTCGATGAACTTCGGGACACGCCCAGCGCCCGCGTCCTTGTGGTGGAGGACGAGCGCAAGGTAGTCGGCGCGGTGAGCTTCTGGATCAAACCCGACCTCGCCCATGGCGACACCGTCGTCGAGGTGCCGATGCTCGTAGTCGCTGAAGATTACAGGCGGACCGGGGTGGGCAAGCTCTTGATGGAAGAGGTGCGCAGCGTCGCCTCCGATAACGGCGCGAGCATGATCGAACTCGTATCGACCCGCGCGAACGTCGCCGCCCGCGAATTCTACCGGTCCCTAGGCTTCGTCGAGGCCGACGTGGTGGCGCTGGAGTTTGTGGGATCGCAGGAAAACCCTCCCCAGCCGGAGGACTGAGCCTAGGATCAGGCAAGAAAGTAGTAGGCGGCTCCCAGGAACCCTCCCACCACAACGGATACGAGCGCGGCCCTGAACGCTCCGACCTCCTGTACCTTAACGAGCCCGAGCGGCATGAGAACGAGCCCGACGTAAACGGCCCCAAGGGGTCCCAGCACGGGAAGGGCAGCGAGCGACAGAAAGAAGCCGAGGGGGTAAGTGAGAATCCTCCAGGTCACGATGTACCCATACCGGCCGCCGAGAACCCCCAGATGATACAGGCCAGCGAGCAGGAGCGAGAGCGGGAGCGGCAGGACGAGGGCAACGAGTGCGGGGTAGAGCCCCCCGAAGAGCAACCATAAGGCCGCTGCAGGAAGCCCACAGAAGGCGAGAAAAAGTCCAGGAGCCCTCACGTCAGGAACCTTCGGCAACAGCTCGAAGAACCTGATCGGGTGCGCCACGAGCATAGCCAGAGTCCGCGCGTAGCTGGAGAAAGGCCGCGACACGTCCCAATCGCTGGCACCGCCCCTGATCGTATCCCGCGTGTAGCCGCGCTTAGCCACGGGCGGAGTATACAGACCCGGCACCAGGTAGGGCGGCGCGCCGACGTAGTATTCTGCCCCTGCGATGGATGCCTCCGAAACGACAGACCCTCTGCGGCGATGGGCCGCAGCATTGCTCGCCGCGGCGCTCGCCGTGGCGCTCACCATCTTTTTCAGCGTCCTCTACACCAGGACCCTGGCGCCAACGGTCCTGCCCTACGGCACCCCGGACACGCTCGACTCCCCGATGCTGCAGGCCGAGGTTGCGGTGCTCGGGATAGGCCATCCGACCGGATACCCGATCTACATGATGCTGACTCACCTCTTCACCTACCTGCCGTTCGGGGACCCCGCCTACCGCATCAACCTCGCCTCCGCCGTCTACGGCGTCGCGGCCGTGCTCGGCGTCTACCTCGCCGGGCTACGGCTATGTAACCGAGCCGTGGCAGCGACAGTAGGGGCGCTCGCCTTCGGGCTCTCCGACGCCTTCTGGAGCCAGGCCGTGATCCCCGAGGTCTACACTCTCGAAGCGCTCCTCGTCGCGCTCGTCATCATGGTCTTGCTCGCATGGAGAGATACCCGCGCCGACCGCTATCTCCTGCTCTCGGCCTTACTGGTTGGTCTCTCCCTGACGCACCACCTGACGAGCGTCCTGCTCGTGCCCGCAGCCCTGGCTTTCGTGTTCCTGACCGACCGGCGCGTATTCTCGAGGACTAGTGTGATGCTGAAGGGTCTCGTCTTCTTCTTGTTCGGCCTACTTCCGCTCCTCTACCTGCCGGTACGGGCCCTGATGAATGCCCCCCTCAACGAAGCCGATCCTTCGACTCCCTGGCGCTTTTTGCTTCTCGTCACGGGCGGCAGCTTTCTGGCGGAGTCCTCAGAGCAGGGCAGGAATTGCAGCCCCTCGGCCCTCACGCTCGCCGATCCATCGACCAAGCTGAACCTGCTCGGGGAGCAACTCCTCGGGCAGTTTCCTCTCGTTCTCGCGCTGGTAGGGGTACTGGGCGCTCTCTATCTGCTCTTCGGGGACCGCGCGACGGCCGTCCTACTCGGCACGCTGATCTTGGGTTGTCTCGCACAAGCTATCGTCTACCTCCAACTCGGCATCGAAGACTTCTACGTGTTCCTGATCCCCGCTTTTCTCTCTTTCGGGATGTGCATCTCGGTGGGCCTATGTGCCTTCATTCGGTGGGTCGAAGTCCTGGCGGTCGGCTACGTTCTCAGAACTGCTACCCTCGCCGCCCTATCCGTGCTGATGCTTGCCGTATCGCTCGTTGGCCTCCGCGATGCTTACGCGGCGCACGACCGTAGCGTAGATTTTGGGGGACGCAGGACGATAGATGCCGTGGCCCGTTACTCGAAACAAGACGCCACGATCCTGCACCACAGGAGCCCCCTCTGGTACATGGTATTGGTCGAGCGGCGGAGGCGAGATCTCACCCTGATCGACCCCTTCTGCACCTCCTGGGACCGCCACACCGACGTCGTCTGGCCCGACCCTATCAGCGCTTCCGAAGCCGCACGTCGCTTCGGCACCGACGACACCACGGGCGTCGAGGCCGCCCGCAAAGCTGCACAAAAGGGTCCTGTCTACCTTCTCGCCAGCGGCCGTGCCAGAATAGACCCGTTCGAAGAAGCAGGCTTCGACGTGGTGCAGGTTGGGAATGGCCACCTCCTCTACGAGCTCGTACCCACAAACCGTCGGTAGAAAAGCAGTTCAGGGTAGGCGACCTCTACAAAGGGGGCTCCAACAGGCGGTATCCGATCTCGACGGAGAGCGGCAGGGTTTCGTTCTGGTTCCTGTCTCCAATCTCGTGGCTTACAGGGCCCGCGCGTTGGCCGAGCGGTACGCCCTGCGGGGCTTCGACGCCATACATCTGGCGAGCGCCGTGCGGCTACAGGAACAGATCTCCGATTTGGGGTTCCTGGCCTTCGACGCCCGTCTCGTGGATGCGGCGCGCGGCTCTTCGGTACCGGTGTTCGAGGGAACGTAAACTACCTCGAATCGGTTAGTGACTTAGCATCTTCCCCGAAAAGTATCCTAGATCATCTATAATCGAAGTAGGTTCGAATATAGACTTCAGAGAAGAGGTTGCTGGCATGGCGAACGATCCTTTCGGCGCGCGCAAGGCACTGACGACCGGTTCTGGTGACGTAGAACTCTACAGCTTGAAGACCCTGGATGAGAAGGTGGACGGTGATATATTCTCGCTACCCTTCTCCATCAGGGTGATGCTCGAGTCATTATTACGCAATGCGGGCGGGAAGTTCGTCTCGAGTGAAGACGTCGAGGAACTGGCCGACTGGCCTGAGTCTATCGGTGGAGAGCTTGCGTATCTTCCGGCCAGGGTCGTCATGCAGGACTTTACAGGGGTGCCTGCCGTCGTCGACCTTGCGGCGATGCGGAGCGCGATGCAGAACGTGGGGGGAGATCCGGGGAAGATCAACCCTCTCGTGCCTACGGACCTCGTGATAGACCACTCCGTCCAGGTCGACGCCTTCGGTAGCCAAGC
This sequence comes from uncultured Rubrobacteraceae bacterium, assembly GCA_963830075.1. Lineage (GTDB taxonomy): Bacteria > Actinomycetota > Rubrobacteria > Rubrobacterales > Rubrobacteraceae > Rubrobacter_D. Next base: position 485,599 of record CAWHLD010000020.1, read on the forward strand.
AGCCCTGCAGTTCAACGCCGAGCGCGAGTTCGGGCGCAACCGTGAGCGCTACGAGTTCCTGAAGTGGGGCCAGCAGGCCTTCGACAACTTCTCCGTCGTGCCGCCTGCAACCGGGATCATCCACCAAGTCAACCTGGAGTACCTGGCGAAGGGTGTGATCGTCAAGGACGGCGTTGCGATGCCGGACACGCTCGTCGGGACCGATAGCCACACCACCATGATCAACGGCCTCGGCGTCCTCGGCTGGGGCGTCGGTGGCATCGAAGCAGAAGCCGTCACGTTGGGCCAGCCCTACTACATGCTCGTCCCCGAGGTCATCGGCTTCAAGCTGACCGGAGCATTGCAGGAGGGCGTTACGGCCACGGACCTCGTCCTGACCGTTACCCAGATTCTCCGATCCCACGGCGTTGTCGGCAAGTTCGTGGAGTTCTACGGCGATGGGCTGAGCAAGCTCTCTCTGCCAGACAGGGCCACCATCGCGAACATGTCCCCCGAGTTCGGCGCGACGTGCACGTTCTTCCCCGTCGACGCCGAGACGCTCGGCTACCTGCGCGGCACGGGCCGCGACGAGGAACTCGTCGAGCTGGTAGAGGAGTACAGCAAGGAGCAGGGCCTTTGGCGCACGGACGAGACGCCAGAGCCGCGCTTCTCCGAGGTGTTGGACCTCGACCTGGATACTGTCGAGGCTAGCCTGGCAGGGCCTCGCCGCCCCCAGGACAGGGTCGCCCTCGACGACATGCAGCCGTCATTTAGGCAGGCGCTGACCGAGATGGTCGGGGCCGACCATCCGCTCCTCGGCAACGGCGATGATGCGTACAACCGCGCGGATGAGGAATCCTTCCCCGCCAGCGACACCCCGAACCCGGATATCCATACCGCGCAGGACACCGAGTCTTTCCCCGCGAGCGACACACCTTCGGGGGCCGCAGATACCACCAACGAAGGTGGAGGGGACCCGACCTCCGGCGGTGAGCCCGACAACGGCAAGACGGAGGCCCAGCCGGACAGGTCGATCACCGTTACAGTTGACGGGGAGGAGCTCTACCTCAAGCACGGCTCCGCTGTCATAGCGGCCATAACGAGCTGCACCAATACTTCTAATCCCTCGGTCATGATGGGCGCCGGCCTTGTGGCCAAGAAGGCCGTAGAAAAAGGTCTCTCCGTCGCCCCGCACGTCAAGACCAGCCTCGCGCCAGGCTCCAAGGTCGTTACGGAGTACCTGCAGACCTCGGGGCTCCTGGATCCCCTTGAGCAATTGAAGTTCGACGTGGTCGGCTACGGGTGCACGACGTGTATAGGAAACTCGGGGCCGCTGGCCGAGGAGATCTCCGCCGCCGTCGAGGAGAACGACTTGGTCGTCGCCGCCGTCCTCTCCGGCAACAGGAACTTCGAAGGCCGCATCAACCCCGACGTCCGCGCCAACTACCTGGCCTCTCCGCCGCTCGTCGTCGCCTACGCTCTCGCTGGCACGGTAGACATAGACCTGTCGAAGGATTCCATAGGGGAGGACCAAGAAGGCAACCCCGTGTATCTCAAGGATGTCTGGCCTTCGCAGGAGGAGGTGGCCAGGGAGATCGAAAACGCCTTAGACCCGAAGATCTACCGGGAGCAGTACGCCGACGTGTACACGGGCAACGAGCAGTGGAACGACGTCGAGGTGCCCTCGGGCGACCTCTTCGAGTGGGACCCCGACTCTACCTACATCCAGGAGCCCTCTTTCTTCAAGGACATGGGGCCCGAACCAGAGGATCTGAAAGATATCGCGGGCGCTCGTGTTTTGGTTCAGGTCGGCGATTCCGTGACCACGGACCACATCTCGCCAGCCGGCGCGATCCCTTCGAAGATGCCCGCCGGGCAGTACTTGATCTCCAAGGACGTAGACGCGCGCAACTTCAATTCCTACGGTTCCCGGCGAGGCAACCATGAGGTAATGGTGCGCGGCACCTTCGGCAACATCCGTCTCCGCAACCAGCTCGTCGAGAAAGAAGGCGGCTATACCCTCCACCTCCCCGACGGCGAAGAAACCACGATCTACGAGGCGAGCCTGCAGTACGCGGAGGAGAACGTACCCCTCCTCGTCCTCGCCGGCAAGGAGTACGGCTCAGGCTCGTCGCGCGACTGGGCGGCCAAGGGCTCGTTCCTGCTCGGGGTGCGGGCCGTTATAGCCGAGAGCTTCGAGCGCATCCACCGCTCCAACCTGATCGGGATGGGCGTCGTCCCGCTACAGTACTCAGAAGGCGAGAGTGCAGAGTCCCTGGGGCTGAGCGGCCACGAGTCCTTCGACATTTCAGGCCTCGCCGACCTCGAACCGGGCAAGGAGCTTACCGTGAAAGTCGCTTCTGATGATGGCGAAGAGAAGGAGTTCGAGGTAAAGGCGCGGGTGGACTCGCCTGTCGAGGTCGAGTACCTCCGTAATGGCGGCATCTTGCAGACCGTGCTTCGGCAACTCTTGAAGGAGGGCTAGGCAGCAGGTTGCGACGGCCTGAGCTGGAGTCGGCGATCCGGCTGCGTGAGAGCGGGGACCTCCAGGGGGCGGGGTCTCTGCTCGCGCGCGTTCTGGCTGAGGCCCCCGACGATGCCGAGGCAAACCACCAGATGGCGTGGTTGTGCGATGTCCGAGGCCACGAGCGGGAAGCCGTGCCTTACTACTTGAAGGCGGTCGCCGGTGACCTCTCAGACGAGGAGAGGCGTAGCGCGCTCCTGGGTCTGGGCAGCACTTATCGGACTCTTGGCGAGTATCCCAAGGCAGTCGAGGTATTGCGCCACGGCGTATCCGAATTTCCTGAAGACAGGGCTATGCAAACCTTCCTGGCGATGGCCTTATACAACGTCGAGGAGCATCGGGAAGCGGTCGAGTTGCTGCTGAAGAACCTGGTAGAAACCACGTCTGACCCAGAGATAAGATCCTACGAAAAAGCACTCCGTTTCTACGCTGGTAGGCTGGATGAGGTATCGGGCTGATGCCAGAGAAGGTCCTGGTTACGCGCGAGATCCCCGAGGCCGGGCTCCATGTCCTAAAACCCTTCGACGTGACCGTCTTGCACGAACGCCCACCGACCCGCGACGAGCTGCTGGATGCCGTCCGCGATGTATCCGGCGTCCTCGCTACAGCCACGGAGACGATGGACGGCGAGGTGATGGATGCCGCCGGAGAGAACCTGAAGGTAGTCGCCAACATGGCCGTTGGCTACGACAACATCGACGTGGAGGCGGCAGGCGAGCGGGGTGTCATCGTGACCAACACGCCCGGAGTTCTGGACGAGACCACCGCAGACGTAGCGTTCATGCTCCTGCTCGCGGCCGCCCGGCGTCTGGGTGAAGGTGAGCGCCTGCTACGCGCCGGAAGATGGGAGTGGTGGGGACCCAAGCAGCTCATGGGCCGCGACGTGTGGGGCAAGAAGCTAGGCATAATCGGGTTCGGCCGGATCGGCCAGTCCGTCGCCCGCCGCGCGAAGGGCTTCGGGATGGACATTCTCTACCACAACCGCTCCCGGAAAGAGGAGGCTGAGCGCGATCTCGGAGCCCGCTATCTCAAACTGGACGAGCTACTGGAGACCGCCGACTTCGTCTCTATCCACACCCCGCTTACCGATGAGACCCACCACCTCATCGGCGCGGAAGAGTTTCGGAAGATGAAACCCGAAGCCGTCCTCGTCAACACCTCGCGCGGACCCGTCGTGGACGAAGCGGCCCTCGCAGACGCCCTCGCCGACCACCGCATCTTCGCTGCCGGCCTCGACGTGTACGAGGAAGAGCCAGAGGTCAACCCGAAGCTACTGGATCTCGAAAACGTCGTCCTCGCCCCGCATATCGGCAGCGCCTCCGTCGAGACCCGCGACAGGATGGCGACACTCGCCGCGGAGAACATTTCCGCTATCCTTTCCGGCGAGGAACCGAAGACCCCGGTAGATGTTTAGCTGCTCCTGGTCATGACAGGAGAACCGGCACGCGACCGGTGGGCCGAGTGGCTGCTGGAGCGACGCTTCGGTGGCTACGCCAGTCACAGGGAGTCTTTTCTGCGGGGGTACTGCCCTGGCGTGACCGTATCTTGCAGAACGCTGCCGTGCGTGAGGGCGAGACTCTGCTTGACGTGGGGGCCGGGGACGGCCTAGTCGCTTTCGGGGCTCTCGACCTCGTCGGGAAGAACGGCCGGGTCGTCTTCTCGGATATTTCACAGGACCTGCTGGACCATAGCAGGATACTGGCCCACGAGATGGGCGTCGAGGATCGTTGCGAATTCCTGCTCGCTTCCGCCGAAGACCTCTCCGGTCTCGGGAAGGCTTCCGTCGACGTCGTTACCACGCGGTCGGTCCTGATCTACGTGGAGGACAAACGACGCGCCTTCGAGGAGTTCTATCGCGTCCTCAGGCCCGGAGGAAGGGTCTCGGTTTTCGAGCCGATCAACCGCTTCAAGCAGCCCGAACCGTCGCACCTCTTCAAAGGCTACGACGTGAGACCGGTCCGGGATCTCGCGGAGAAAGTAATGACCGTCTTCCGCCGCATCCAGCCGATGGACATGGATCCCATGCTGGACTTCGACGAGCGAGACCTCTTCGACCTCGCCGAGGAGGCCGGCTTCGCCGAGATCCGCCTGAACTACGAGGCCAGTCTCGTCTCCGCCGTCGCCTATCTCTGGGCCGTAAAGTAGAGGAAGGACGAATGGACGAAAGGGTCGCCGTCGACTTCATCTAGTCCGGGATCTTCACCTTCTCCAACCCTTCTTCGGCCGGCGGGAACCGCGGGTCCATCGCCGCGAGGGTGTCGGCGATGGTGCGGGCGACGACGAGGTTGCGGTACCATTTCTTGTTGCCAGGCACGACGTACCACGGGGCGATCTCGGTCGAACAGTTACGCAGGGCCTCCTCGAAGGCATGCTGGTAGTCGTCCCAGAATGCGCGTTCCTTTATGTCGGCTGACGAGAACTTCCACCGCTTGTCCGGTGTGTCGAGGCGAGACTGAAGACGCCTTTTCTGCTCGTCCCTGGAGATGTGCAGGAAGAACTTGAGTACGGCTATGCCTTCGAGCGAGAGGTTGCGCTCGAAGTCGTTGATCTGGCCGTAGCGCCCTCTCCAGATGTCCTCAGGGACAAGATCCTTTACCCGCACGATGAGCACGTCCTCGTAGTGGGAGCGGTTGAAGATGCCGATCCTACCCCTCGCCGGGGCGCTCTTGTGGTACCGCCACAGGAAGTCGTGGTTGGCCTCCTCGGCGCTCGGGGCCTTGAACGAGGACACCCTGCACCCTTGAGGGTTGACCCCGCTGAAGACGTGCTTGATGGTGCCGTCTTTCCCCCCCGTATCCATTGCCTGCAAGACAATGAGCAGACCCCGTTCGTTCTCGGCGAAGAGACGCGCCTGGAGATCCCTTATGCGCCTGCGCTGCTTCTCCAGTTCTTTGGCAACATCTTTTTTCTTCCGATAGTCCTCGGTCTCGTTTGGATCTATCGTCGCCAGAGATACCTCTTCGCCCGGCTCTACCCTGTAGCTCGGATAGTCGGGAGGCGGTTCCTCGACCACCACCTTCCCCGGCGCCGCCGTCCGGCCTCGCCGGCTGCTACCCTGGTCCAAAACAACCCCTCTCCGAATCCTTGTTGCAACAGCATACCCCGACGGAGCAGGATGAGATCAAACCCCATCCCGACCCTGGCAGGGTCATGGATGATCCCGGTGCCTTGACTCGTTTCGCACGGAGATCGAACGCGCCAGCGCTTCTCCCAATGAGTGAAACGCCCCCTCCTCGTCCTCTACGGTGATGACCGAGTCGAAAGTGCGAACCTCCCGCACGGTAAGTATCCGGCCGGGCACCAGCCCGTGTTCCCCGAGATAATCGAGCATCGAGGCATCCTCGTCGCTGACCTTGGAGATATGGACCACACGGCCAGCCACAGCCTCGCTCAACGGGTACGAGTCGTCCAGCTCAAGGGTTCCCTCGGCTGAGGGTATCCTGTCCCCGTGCGGGTCGTGGTCGGGATGACCCAGGAACTCGGCCAACCGCTCCGTGAACCCGTCCGAAACAGCGTGCTCCAGCCGCTCGGCCTCCTCATGCACCTCCTGCCAATCGTACCCGAGGTGCTCCAACAGGAAAGTCTCGATCAAGCGGTGCCGCCGCACCAGCCGTAAAGCCTCCCCCCGCCCGCGGTCCGTCAGCGTAGCCCCCCGGTAACGCTCGTACTCCACCAGGCCCATCTCCTGCAACCTCGCAAACATGTTGGTCACCGAAGCCGGAGAGATGGAGAGCCGAACAGCCACGTCCTTGGTCGACGCAGCCCCCATACCCTCAAGATCCCACACAGCCTTCAGATAGTCGCCTACAGAGGAAGAGAAGGATTCGTCCGTCGCAAGTTCAGGCATCCGTGCCAGACATTATAGACGATGCCCCAGCGAAACGGAACTTGATTTTTAGCCTGTACTTGATCTATATTTAGGCCAAGCTAAAAAAGGTGTCATGATGAGGGTAGCGGGAAGTATCGTGTACGTGGCGGTGGCGCTTACGATGGTGGCGGCTGCGGCGCACGCGTTGGTCACTGTCGAGCACTTTGGGGAGTGGTGGGGCTACGGGATGTTCTTCCTTTTGGTCGCGGTGGTGCAGGGGTTGTATGGTCTGGTTCTGCTCCGATACCCGGGGCGCCCGGTGCTGCTGGCTGGCGTCGGGGGCAACCTGGCGATCATCGCTCTGTATCTCGTGACGCGTACCGTGGGGGTTCCGTTTTTTGGGCCGCACGCGGGGGTGGTCGAGGAAGTCGGGACCATAGACCTCGTCGCGACGCTCGCTGAGGTTGCGCTCGTCATCGCGCTGATTGTGTTGCTCTGGTCCGTCATGCGTTTGGGTTCGCGGCTTCCGGGTCGCGGGTTGGCCGGGATACCGGTGCTTGCGGAGTCGGTGCCGGATCTCTCGCGACGGGACTTCTTGCGGGCCGCTGGGGTCGTCGGGGCCATCGGTGTCTCGGGTGGGATTCTGGGCGCGCACGCGGGCCGGTCGGCAGGGCATGAGGCACACCAGGCCGAGGCCGTAGGAGGGACGGCGCACGGCGCCCACGGCGGGAACGGGGTAGTGGGGGATGTAGATCTCTCGCGGTTCGATCCCACGGATTTCTTGAGAGACTTCTACCGGGGCGAGGTACGAACGGAGGGCGGAAGGACGGTCAGGGAGTTCGAGATCACGGCCGAAGACGTTGAGGTAGAGGTTGCCCCAGGGATCTTCTACCCGGCCTGGGCCTACAATGGGCAGGTGCCTGGCCCGACCCTGAGGGCCACGGAGGGGGAGAAGCTGCGCGTCGTCTTCAAGAACCACGGCTCGCACCCGCACACCATTCACTTCCACGGTTTCCACCCGGCGAACATGGACGGGGTCTTCGAGCTCGTGGGGCCGGGTCAGGAGTTTGTCTACGAGTTCGATGCCGAGCCGGCCGGGCTGCACCTCTATCACTGTCACACTTCGCCATTGAGGAAGCACATCGAGAAAGGACTCTACGGGGCATTCATCGTTGACCCGAAGGAGGGTCGTCCCGAGGCCGACGAGCTGGTGATGGTCATGAACGGATTCGACACCAACTTCGACGCCTCCAACGAAGTCTACGCCGTGAACACAGTCGCCTTCCACTACCAGCGCCACCCGATAGAGATTCAGAAAGGACGTTTGATCCGGGCATACGTCGTCAACGTTCTGGAGTTCGACTTCGTGAACAGCTTTCACACGCACGCCAACTTCTTCGAGTACTACCCGACGGGGACGAGGAACCCAAGAACCAACGGGCTCGAGCCCTCCGAGTTCACCGACACCAGGATCTTCGGCCAAGGGGAACGCGGTATCGCGGAATTTCGCTACGATTTCCCCGGCAAGTTCATGTTCCACGCCCACGTCAGCGAGTTTGCCGAGCTCGGATGGATGGGCCTCTTCGATGTAAAGGAGTAAGGGGATGGGAAGCAAAAAACGCGGACCCGCCTGGATTCTCCTTGGTCTCGTGCCACTCCTTGGACTCGGGATCTTGCTGGCCCTTGTCGTGTTGAACGGCGCGGGGATCGGCCGCAACGACACCCCTCCGGTGGAAGATCTGACCGTCGGGCGCGTGACGCTGCCTACGGAGAACGAGTTCGTCGTCCACGTCACCAACGGCGGTGCAGACCCGGTGACGCTGGAGCAGGTTGTTGTCAACGACGCGCTGTGGGACTTCCGGATAGAGCCTGGGGCCACGGTCCCGCGCCTCGACTCGGCAGACGTGACGATTCCCTACACCTGGGTCGAGGGTGAAGCCTACGAGATCGTCCTGATCTCCGATACGGGGACGACCTTTGACGCTGAGGTGCCTGTGGCGTTGACAACGCCGGCCGTCTCGGGAGAGTCCTTCTTCCGGTACGCCCTCATCGGGTTCTACGTAGGGGTGGTACCGGTCGCGCTCGGCCTCCTCTGGTATCCGTTCCTCAGGCGTCTCGGCGCCTCCGGACTCAACTTCGTACTGGCGCTCACGGTAGGGTTACTTGCCTTTCTGGCGCTGGACACGATGCTCGAGGCCCTGGAGATCGCCGGTGGGCTGCCCGGGGCCTTCTCCGGTATCCCGATGGTCGTGCTGGTCGCCCTGTTGACCCTGCTCGGGCTCCTGGCTGCCGGGCGGATGTTCCGGCAGCGGCGCGAGGAGGCGAGCAGGCTCGGTACTTCCTACCGTATAGCCCTGGGTATAGGTCTGCACAATCTGGGGGAGGGCCTCGCCATCGGGGCGGCGTTCGCACTCGGGGAGACGGCCCTCGGGACGTTTCTGGTTCTGGGTTTCACCCTGCACAACATCACCGAGGGCGTGGGCATCGCCGCACCCGTGCTTAGGGAGAAGAGGCCGCCCTTTGCCCACTTCGCCTGGCTGGCCATCCTCGGGGGCGCACCGGCCATCCTGGGGACCTGGATCGGGGGCTTCTCGTACTCGAACCTTCTTTCGGCCATCTTCCTGGCCGTTGGAGCAGGGGCGATCCTGCAGGTCATTTACGAGGTTGGTCGACTCCTTCTCAAGGACTCCGCTCGCGACGGCATGCACGCACTCTCCGGTACGAACCTGGGTGGGCTCACGGTAGGCGTGGCGGTCATGTACACGACGGCCCTGCTCGTGAGCGTGTAGGTTTGGCTCCGTGGGAGGACGTAGCTTGCCGTTGCCCTGCCCACATCGTAAGATTAGGTGAGGCTAATCTATGAAAGTGAGGTCATTGCAGGCGTGTCGTTGTCTATGCTGGGTTCAAAGAGTGGAGTTCGGATGGTCGAGTCTTGATCGGGGCTTTTGCTGGGTTGTCGCCTGTGGTTCAGGCTCTGCTCGCGACGATGTTCACGTGGGGGATGACGGCGGCGGGTGCCGCGTTGGTGTTCGGCACCAAGAGCGTCCCCCGCAAGTTGCTGGATGCGATGCTTGGCTTCGCGGCAGGGGTCATGATCGCGGCCAGTTTCTGGTCGCTTCTGGCTCCGGCCATCGAGCTGTCGGAGGCCGGGGCACTTCCTTCGTGGGTCCCGCCGGTCATAGGGTTTCTGGCTGGGGGGGTCTTCCTGCGGCTGCTGGATCGGTTACTACCGCACCTGCACCCCGGCTTGAAGCTATCCGAGGCCGAGGGCATCCATACGAGCTGGCGCCGCAGTGTTCTCCTGGTCTCAGCCATAACCCTGCACAACATCCCCGAAGGCCTGGCTATCGGGGTCGCCTTCGGGGCCGTGGGGGCGGGCATTACTGAGGGCGTTCCAGGTGCTACCTTGGGCGCGGCGATAGCGCTGGCCGTCGGCATCGGGCTGCAGAACTTTCCGGAAGGAACGGCGGTCTCCATGCCGCTCAGGCGCGAGGGCATGAGCCGGGGCAGGAGCTTCTTCTACGGCCAGCTCTCGGCCGTGGTCGAGCCTGTAGCCGCGGTCATTGGTGCTGTCGCCGTGCTCTTCGCCCAGCCTTTACTGCCTTACGCGCTCGCCTTCGCCGCCGGGGCCATGATCTTCGTCGTCGCAGAAGAGCTCATCCCCGAGGCAAAACGCGGCAGCCCCGACATCGCTGCCATGTCGCTCATGGTTGGCTTCGCCGTCATGATGACCCTCGACGTAGCGCTCGGATAAGCAAGACTCGTAGGACATCACGCGCGGTTTGTAAACCTCTGTGGTGCAGAGTCGGTGTAGTTACGAAGCATCGGTCAACGAACGCTCCGGAGTAGTTGCCATGGACCCGTGGGGTGCATCCCCGGCACTCGCCTGCTGATCGCCGGCGTATCCGAGCTTGATTCGACCGACGAATCGCTACCTGCTCTATACTGCCGCCGAGATGAGAAGACCCAGGACTTCCGGCGGCAAGGCTTCGAGGCTTGCTGCCTTCTCCTGGATCCTCTACGATTTCTCGAACACCATCTTCTCTGTCACCGTCCTCTCGTTTTTCTTCCCGCTCTGGGTCGAGGAGCGGGTCGGGAGCGGAGGGTTCCTCTCGGGACCAGGGCTCATCAACTCCGCGACGGCCGTCTCCGCGCTTTTCGTCGTGCTCACCGCGCCCGTGCTCGGGGCCGTGGCCGACCTCAGGCAGAGGCGGGTGCCTTACCTGATCGTACTGACGGTCCTCGCGGTCGCGTTGACCGCCGCACTGGACGTGGCCGGCGGGGTCGTCGTGGCGCTCGCCCTCTTCGTGGCGGCCGACCTGGCCTACCAGTCCGCGCTCGTCTTCTATAATGCCCTCTTGCCCGTCGTCTCGGCGGGGCGGGGCGCGGGCAGGATCAGTGGCTACGGCACTGCCGTGGGCTACATTGGAACTATCTTCTGCCTCGTCGTCCTGACGTACTTCGTCGAGAACGGGGACACGATACGTCCGCTGCTCGGGCCCCTCGGAGGATGGCTAGAGACCGGTGACGAGGCCTACTCCAACGCCTTCGTGCCGACGGCCGTCATCTACCTCGTGTTCTCCCTGCCGATCTTCTTTCTGGTGCCTGACCCGGCGGTGCGGGCGCGGCGGCCCCTTAGCCTCGTGGTGGCCTACCGCGACGTGGTCCGTACCGTAAAGAACCTGCCTGCTTACGCTGGGGTCGGGACCTTCATCCTGGCTACGGTCCTGTATACCGACGCGGCGAACACCGCGATCGCCAACATGGCGCTCTACGGGCGGGTGGTCTTCGACATGGACGGCACACAGGTGAGGAACCTGCTCCTCTTCTCGACCATCTTCGCCGTCGTCGGCTCTGCTTTTTTCGGCTTTCTGACGGATAGGATCGGACCCAAAAAGTCCCTGGTAGGGGTCTTGATCCTCTGGCTCATCGCGATCCTGCTCGCCGCAGCGGCCCTTGGAATGTGGATGCTCTTCCTCGCTGGACCGATAGTGGGGATCGCGCTCGGCGGCATGTGGACGGTGGGGCGGGTGATGCTCGTCGCCCTCTCGCCGCCCCAGAAGCTAGGTGAGTTCTTCGGTCTCTTCTCCCTTGCCGGCAAGGTCTCGGCAGTCTTCGGGCCCGCGCTTACAGCCATACTCCTCTTCGTCTTTGGGGGCGGCGCCTTCGGGTACAGGCTCTCCATCGGCTCGCTCGCCATCATCATGGCCGCTGGCCTCTTCTTCCTCCTGCGCGTCCCAGACGCCAGGCCCGAACCAAACGTCGACGAGTTCGCCCCTGAAGCCGCCCCCACCCTTGATTCGCCGGCCCCGTGAGCGGAAGATGTGCGATATGAGGCTCGTCGCGCTCAGGGGTCAGGTCGTCACCGACTACGAGGTCTGGACCAACGGAACGGTTCTCTTCGCGGACGGCTCAGTCGCGGACGTTAGCCCGGACGACTCGCTCGTCGCTGACGCGCACGAGGTCCACGACTACGACGAGGCCCTGATCCTACCCGGCTTCGTCGACCTTCAGGTGAACGGGGCCTTCGGTGTCGACGTGGCCTCTGAAAGCTCGCGCCTGCCCGAACTCTCCAGAGCGCTGCTCTCGACTGGCACAACCTCGTACCTACCAACGGTCATCTCATCGCCAGAGGGTCTCTACGAGGAGGCCCTGCCCGCTATCGGTGCCGCAGGCTCGTCTCCCGGCGCCGAAGTGCTCGGGGTCCACCTCGAAGGACCCTTCATAAACCCGGACAAGAAGGGCGCGCACGCCGCGGCCCACGTCCTGCGGCCCGACGCGGAGTTGCTGAAGCGTCTCTTGGACCTCGGGCCGGTGCGAATGATCACGCTCGCACCCGAGCTCGAAGGCGCCGCCGATCTGGTGTCCCTGGCCACACACCGGGGGGTTGTGGTCTCGGCCGGCCACTCCGACGTCGCCTTCGAACCGGCCTACGGCGCCTTGGACAGGCAGATCGCCGGCGTCACGCACCTGTTCAACGCGATGAGCGCGATGCACCACCGCGAGCCGGGGCTGCCGGGGGCCGCCTTTGCCCACCCGAGGGCGGTGTGTGGCCTGATCTCCGACGGGCTCCACGTCCACCCCGAGATGGTGGGGCTTGCCTTCCGGATGCTCGGCCCCGACCGCATCTGTCTCGTGACCGACGCTATAGCCGCCGCCGGCATGGAGGACGGCGAATATCGTCTGGCCACCCGCACCGTTTACGCCGACGGTGGCGTTCCGAAACTGGGGAGCGGAGCTATCGCTGGTAGTGTCCTGACCATGAGTGAGGCCTTCAAGAACATCCTGGCCTTTACGGGATGCACCATCCCCGAGGCGGCGCGCATGGCCTCGACCTCACCGGCGAGGCTCGTTGGCGAGGGCCGCCGCAAGGGCCGCCTCACCCCCGGCTATGCTGCCGACGTGAGCGTCCTGGCGCCCGACCTCTCCGTGGAAGCAGTATGGTTGTCCGGCGAGCTTGCCTACAGGGAGGACGGTGCATGAGACGAGGATTCGGGGCCGTCACGGTCGAGTGCACGAGCGGAGACATAACCTCCCAGGATGACGTCGAGGCCGTGGTCAACGCGGCGAACGCGAGGCTCGAGCCCGGCGGAGGGGTGGCGGGAGCCATCCACCGTGCCGCGGGACCAGCCCTAGCCGAGGAAGCCAGGCCGCTCGGCCCCATAGAACCCGGCGACGCGGTCATCACCGGCGCGCACGGGCTTCCGAACCGTTACGTCATCCACACGTTGGGACCCGTCTACGGCCAGGACCGTCCCGAGGCGGAGCTTCTGGCCTCGTGCTACCACAGGTCCCTGGATCTCGCCCAGGAGAACGCGTTAGTGTCCATCGCCTTCCCCGCGATCTCGACCGGGATCTTCGGCTACCCCGTCGAGGAGGCAGCAGGGGTAGCGCTGGGGACAGTACAGAAGGTGGCGGGGAGACTGGAACGGGTCCGTCTCGTGCGGTTCGTCCTATTCGGTGAGAGAGACCTCGAGGTCCACGAGAGAGTTCTTTCGGGGCTACCGTAGAGGTTGCGTACGCAACCTCTACGGTAGCCCCGATTACGGAAGAAGGTCCTTCCCGGAGGCGGAGAAAAGCGTACTCGAGACTTCCGGGGTTGTGCCGCCGGCATCGCGTAATCTATGCTACATACCTGGACTGAGGAGCGTTTATCATGGCACCCAGGCGACTTGATGAGGAGATCAGCAATGGAGTTCGCATCGTGAAATCCGCGGTTGTAGACGAGAAGGAAACAAGGAACCACGTGCCGCTTCTTGTGATCGGAGCCGGGCCGTACGGGTTGGCCACGGCCGCGTCCGCGAAGCGCGTCGGTATCGAGCAGATCGTGGTCGGAAAGCCGATGGCATTCTGGCGTGAGAACATGCCGGCCGGGATGTTCCTACGCTCGGGCGCCGACTGGCACCTCGATGCCGCCGGCGTGCACACCTTCGAGGCGTACCTCGATGAACGGGAAATAGATCCCTCGGAGGTAGACCCCATCCCGGTCGCGCTATTCTTGGATTACGTCGATTGGTTCGAGGAGCGGGCGGAGATCGACGTACTGCCTGACCTGGTGCGGGATCTCTCCAAGCCCGACGGGCGCTTTGTGGCGACGCTCGAGAGCGGCCGGAGCATCAGCGCCGACGCCGTGGTCGCCGCCCCCGGTATCTCCCGCTTCAAGGTCGTGCCAGCGTGGGTCGAGCGAAGCCTGTCGCCCGGGCGCTGGTCGCACACCTGCGACCTGGTCCGGTTCGACGAGCTTCGCGGCAAGCGGGTGCTGATCGTGGGCGGGCGCCAGAGCGCCTACGAGTGGGCCGCACTGCTCGCCGACGGCGACGCCGAGCAGATCCACGTCGTCCACCGCCACGAGGAGCCGGAGTTCACCGCCTCTGACTGGCACTTCGTGGACGGGTTGATGGACCTTACAGCCACCGTGCCTGGCTGGTTCAGGAATCTTCCCCCCGAAGAACGCGAGGCGATCGCGGGGAGGTTCTGGGCCGAGGGCAGGTTGAAGCTTGAGCCGTGGCTCATCTCTCGCCTGGACAAGCCCTCCGTCCACCGGTGGCCGAATGCGTCGGTGGCGGCATGCGAAGAGAGCCCTGAGGGGGAGATCGGGGTACAGCTCTCGACCGGGGAGCGCCTCGTGGTTGACCATGTCGTCCTGGCGACCGGCTACAAGGCGGACATGAGAGAGGTCCCCTACTTGTCTGGGGTGGTAGACGATATGGAGCTCGCCGACGGGTTCCCTGTCCTGGACGTCCACTTCCAATCGAGCCTGCCTGGCTTGTTCGTGACCGGTTTCCCGGCCACGCGGGACTTTGGGCCGTTCTTCGGCTTCGTGCGCGGGTGCCCCGTGGCGGCCGCGCTGACCACCGCGGGACTAGAGGAGGCACTTGGCCGCGCTGCGAAGAGGTAGTGAGTAGGGGAAAGGCCCTTCTTCCCGCCTGCAGGTTCAAAGATCGTTGTTCCGAAGATCCCAAACCGCAGACTACTCTGTGAAGGATGATCACCCGGCGGCTTAGGAGGGGGAATACACAAAGATATCTCACTCTGTGGGCCACCGGGCTTGCCAATAAACTCTACCCTGTTGCGTTGTACATAAACATCGAGTGATTCGCAGATGCTCTGCGTCTAACCCTCCAGGGCACCTGCATCGTAACCGAGCTCGGAGAGTATGGCGGCGGTGTGCTCCCCGAGGTCGGGGATCGGGTCCATGACGGGCTCGATGTCCGCCGGCAATCCCGGCGGGAGGAGGGTGTGGATGGGGCCCGCCGGTGAGCCTACCTCGCGCCAGCGGTCGCGGGCGCGTAGCTGTGGGTGGTCCAGGAACTCCCGCACCGACCTCAGCCTGGCGTTGGCGATGCCTGCGCCTTCGAGCTTCTCGATAACATCCTCGGCCGTGAGGTGCCGGAATACGGCTTCGATCTCCCCGTCCAGAGCATCCCTGGCGGCGACTCTGTCGGAGTTGCTCGCGAAACGTGGATCGGTTGTCAGCTCCGGACGCTCCAGGACGACCCGGCAGAACTTCTCCCACTCTCGCTCGTTCTGGATGCCGAGAAAAACGACCTCGCCGCCCTCGCACGCGAAGGGGCCGTAGGGGGCTATGGAGACGTGGCTAGCCCCGCTACGGGGCGGCTCGCTCTCACCGTACATGGCGTAGTAGGCGGGGAACCCCATCCACTCGGCGAGCGCCTCGAACATGGAGACCTCTATGGAGGCGCCCTCGCCGGTCCGTTCGCGCCGGAACAGCGCCGCCAGGATGCCCGAGTAGGCGTACATACCCGCCGCTATGTCGGCGACGGCGATGCCGGCCTTAGACGGTGTCTCGGGGGTGCCCGTGACGGAGACGAGGGCGGCATCGCACTGGACGAGCAAGTCGTAGGCTTTCTTATCCCTGTACGGCCCCGAGGCGCCGTAGCCGGAGACGTCGCATACGATGAGCCGGGGATGACGCTCGCGCAGGGTCTCCGTCCCGAAGCCGAGACGCTCCGTAGCGCCGGGGGCAAGATTCTGGACGAAGACGTCAGCCTTTTCCAGAAGGAGGTTCAGGACCTCGTGAGCGCGCTCCTGTTTCAGGTCGAGGGCGAGCGATTCTTTGGAGCGGTTGATCCAGACGAAGTGGCTCGAAAGACCCTCGACAATGGTGTCGTAGGAACGGGCGAAGTCTCCAGTTCCCGGGCGCTCGACCTTGATGACCCGCGCGCCCATGTCGGCGAGCTGGCGTGTGGCGAACGGGGCGGCGACCGCCTGCTCCAGGGAGACGACGGTGATGCCTTCGAGCGGCAACATTCTCAGAACGACCTCGGGAGGCCGAGCACATGTTCGGCGACGTAGGAGAGGATGAGGTTCGTAGAGATCGGGGCTACCTGGTAGAGGCGCGTCTCTCGGAACTTGCGCTCCACGTCGTACTCAGCGTCGAAGCCGTAGCCCCCGAAGGTCTGGAGGGTGACGTTGGCCGCCTCCCATGAGGCGTCAGCCGCCAGCAGCTTGGCCAGGTTCGCCTCCGCGCCGCACGGTTCCTCCCTGTCGAAGAGCGAGGCGGCCTTCTCCACCATCAGTGAGGCAGCCTCGACGCTCGCGTAGGCCTTCGCGATCGGGAACTGGACGCCCTGGTTCTCGCCGATCCTGCGCCCGAACACCTCGCGCTCCCCGGCGCGTTCGGTCGCTTTATCGACGAACCATCTCCCGTCGCCTATGCACTCAGCCGCTATCAGGATGCGCTCCGCGTTCATGCCGTCGATGATGTAGCGGAAACCTTCGCCTTCCTCACCAATGAGGTTCTCTGCTGGTACCCGAAGACCGTCGAAGACGAGCTCGCTCGTCGCGTTGTTCATCATCACGCGCCTGGGCTTCACGGTTAAGCCCTCCGCTTCTCTCAGGTCGACGAGAAAGACGGAGAGGCCGCTGGAGCGTTTCTCGACCTGCTCCAGAGGCGTGGTGCGGGCGAGCAGGATCATGAGGTCCGACTGCTCGACCCTGGAGATGTAGACCTTACGCCCGTTCACGACGTAATGGTCGCCCTCCCGCTTCGCCGTGGTCCTAATAGAAGTCGTGTCCGTCCCGGCCTCGGGCTCGGTGACGCCGAAGGCCTGTAACCTGAGCTCACCCGTGGCTACCTTCGGCAGGTACGCGCTTTTTTGTTCTTCCGAGCCGTGCCTGAGGAGCGTGCCCATGGTGTACATCTGGGCGTGGGCCGGGCCGGCGTTGGCACCGCTCCTGTTGACCTCCTCCAGAATGGCGCACGCGGCAGAGAGGTCGAGGCCCATCCCACCGTACTCTTCCGGTATGAGCGCGCCGAGGTAGCCGTCCTCGGTCATCGCCCCGACGAACTCTTCGGGGTACCGGCGTCCGGCGTCGAGTTCGCGCCAGTACTCGTTCGGGAAGCGGGCGCACACGTCCCTCACGCCGAGGCGTAGATCCTCGTGTGTCTCTGTCATCGCATGGGTCACGGGTGGGCGACTAGCATTCCGGGCTTCCCTGCGAGACGATGGCACGAGATCGACTTTAGCACAGGCCGAATCCAGGGGGTAGCGTGGCGATCAAAGAGGGCTGGCGGGGGCGCTTTTTCGAGGACTTCGAGGTTGGTGACGTTTACGAGCACCCATTGGGCCGCACCGTGACGACGACGGACAATCTGTGGTTCACGCTACTTACGCAGAACACGGCCCCCATTCACGTGGACCACGCCTACGCCGCCAAAACCGAGTTCGGCCGTCCTCTGGTGGACTCTACGTTTACTGTAGCCCTGGTGACCGGGCAGAGTGTTACGGACGTGTCGCAGAACGTCTTCGCCAATCTGGGGTGGGATGAGATCCGGCTCCCCGCTCCCGTCTTCGAAGGCGACACTATCTACTCCAGGAGCGAGGTCATCGAGAAACGAGACTCCGGTTCGCGTCCTGGCGTGGGCATCGTGAAGGTGAAAACCACAGGCTACAACCAGGACGGTAAGACCGTCATCACCTTCCTGCGGACCGTCATGGTATACAGGCGGGACTACGCCCCAAGAGTCGCCCGGCCCGCTCCCGAAGAGTAGCAACCTCGCCATGACGGATTCCTTCCGTTCTCCCTCTTGGAGAGCCTGATGTGTCCGGTCTGAAGAGTTGATCCTCTGCACCCGAACACGCGAAAGTCGGGTTCTCGAAATTTCACCAAAGACAGTACATACGGATGATACGCTGCGTCTCGGTGGGGAGTATGCTGCGCCCACTGCAAATGAGACTGGACGGACTTTCGGAGCTTCCTTCTTTCCGTCCTCTCGGACAAGGAGGCCGCATGAAACGGATGATCCTCTTGCTCGCTGTGATGGCGCTGGTGCTGGTGGTGGCGAGCGGAGTAGCACTTGCCAGGACCATCGACTGCCCCAACGTCCCCGGCACAAACCAGTGCATCGGCACCGAAAACGCCGACACCCTCAACGGCTCCGACGGGGCCGACTACATCAACGGTAAGGGTGGCAACGACCTCGTCGAGGGCAAAGGGGGTAACGACGACCAACTCAAGGGTGGGGTCGGCAAGGACAGGGTCTACGGTGGCACCGGCAACGATGTGATGTGGGGGGCGACGACAAGGCAGACGACGTTCTCTACGGTGGCCGCGGCGGCGACTACATCTTCGGCGGTTGGTACAAGAGCGGCGGGTTGGACAGGATCTTTGGAGAGGAGGGCAACGATACCGTGGATGCCTATGAGTCCGACGGTGGTACCTTCCCGGAGGCCAAGGATATCATCGACTGTGGTCCGGGCACCGACACAGTCTACTTCAAGAAGGGTACGGACCAGATCAAGAACTGCGAGAATAGGTTCCCGGACCAACCGGCCCCCCTTTAGTCGGTACTCTGGTTCGCTGAGGTATCCTCAAGCGTTACGAATCTGGTCACGATCGTGGGCGTTCTTCTTCCACCCTGGTAACGCAATAGTGAAGCGGCGGCCGTGGCGAGGTCTGCCGGAGGCGGCGGGTCTTGTGCCCTTCTGTGCTGGCGGCGTCTGAGGGTAGGCCGCGACGCTCGTCTTGTGAGATCATCTCCTTCCGGAGCGGAGCTTCCCGCTCTGTATGGGAGTAGGTTGGTATGGTTAGGAGACGGGGTGCAGAGAACGTTTAGACCTGTGGTTATCGAGAACGTCTATCCCGAGCTGGACTGCGGACGCTATCCGGTAAAGAGGGAGGTCGGCGACCGCCTCGAAGTCTGGGCCGACGTGTTCAAAGAGGGGCACGACTTGCTTGCCGCGGTGCTGAAGCACAGGGAGAAGGGTGCGCCCGGGTGGAGCGAGGCGCCCATGCACCTCCACGAGAACGACCGCTGGACGGGCGGCTTCACGCTCGCGAACAACGCCCGCTACGAGTACACCATCGAGGCCTGGACCGAAGAGTTTGGAACGTGGCGGACCGAGATCGGCAAGAAGGTCGACGCCGGGCAGAGGGTGCAGCTGGAGTTGGTCGAGGGCCGCGGTCTCGTCGAGGCCGCCTTTGACAGATCGAAAGATAAGCGTCTAAAGCAAACGCTCGCCGGATACGACGCCGCTGGCTACGAGGGCAGGGTCGCGCTGCTACGCTCGGAGGAGGTCAGTGGGCTGATGAAGGAGTACCCCGACCGCGCTACCTCTACCGTGTACGGGACGACGCTTGAGGTCGTGGTCGACCGCGAGCTGGCGCGCTTCGGGGCCTGGTACGAGATGTTCCCCCGTTCCCAGGGGACGGTACCGGGGCGCAGCGCGACCTTCGCCGAGGCCGAAGAGCGACTGCCCGAGATCTCGGATCTCGGCTTCGACGTGGTGTACCTGACACCCATCCACCCCATCGGTACGAGCCACCGCAAGGGCAGGAACAACGCCCTCGATGCCGGTCCCAACGATCCAGGCAGCCCCTACGCCATAGGGAGCAAAGACGGTGGGCACAAGGCCGTCCACCCGGATCTCGGGAGGTTGGAGGATTTCGAGCACTTCGTGGAAGCCTGCCGCGGGTATGGGATGGAGGTCGCGCTCGACCTCGCCATCCAGTGTTCGCCAGACCATCCATATATCAAAGAGCACCCCGAGTGGTTCGAGTTCAGGCCCGACGGGAGCATAAAGTACGCCGAGAACCCGCCCAAGAAGTATCAGGACATCGTCAACGTGGACTTCTACTCAGAGGACGGGGAAGCCCTGTGGCGGGAGTGGCTCGATGTAATCCTTTTCTGGGTTGCTCGTGGGGTCAGTATCTTCAGGGTCGACAATCCCCACACCAAGCCTTTTTCGTTCTGGGAGTGGGCGATTGGGGAGGTCCAGGGGGAGCATCCTGATGTGATCTTCCTTTCAGAAGCCTTTACCCGCCCGAAGGTGATGAAGGCCCTCGCCAAACTAGGTTTTACCCAGTCCTACACCTACTTCACGTGGCGCAACACCAGGCAGGAGCTTACGGAGTACCTGACCGAGCTCACCGCAGACTGGCCTAAAGAGTATATGCGCCCCAACTTCTTCCCCAACACCCACGACATCCTGCCGTACGTCCTGCAGTTCGGCGGCAGGCCGGCCTTCCAGATGCGCTTCGTCCTCGCGGCCACGCTGTCGAGCACCTACGGCATCTACAGTGGCTTCGAGCTGTGCGAGAATGCCCCGCGCGGCGAGCCAGGCACCACCGTCTACTACCAGGACTCCGAAGTGTACGAATACAAGGTCTGGGACTGGGACAGGCCGGGCAACATCAAGGATTACATAGGACGTGTGAATAAGATTCGGCGCGAGAACCCCGCGCTGCAGTACCTGAAGAACCTGTCGTTCTACGCGGCCCAGGACGACGGCGTCCTCTTCTACGGCAAAAAGACTGGGGACAACGCCGTCTTCGTTGCTGTCAACCTCGACCCTTACGGCGTTCATGAGACGCACGTGCAGTTCCCTTTGTGGGAGCTCGGGATCTCGGAGGGCGAGGGTTACGTCGTCGAGGAACTCATTACGGGTAGGGAGATCCCGGCCATGGGAAGCTGGTTCTGGTTGAGGCTCGACCCTCAGAGCAACCCGGCGGAGATCTTCCGGCTCAGGAGAGGGGGTGTGGAATGACGGAGGTTTCGTCCAGGGGAGCTAGAGATTTCGACGAGAAACACCGCGAGGACCCGCTCTGGTACAAGGATGCCATCATCTACCAGTTGCACGTCAAGGCGTTCTTCGACTCGGACAACGACGGTATGGGGGATTTCAAGGGCCTTACACAGCGTCTGGATTACATAAAGGACCTCGGCGTCACGGTGGTCTGGCTCATGCCCTTCTACCCCTCGCCGATGCGCGACGACGGCTACGATATCTCCGAGTTCAAGAACGTCCACCCCGACTACGGCACGAGCCGCGATTTCAGGGCCTTCGTGCGCAAGGCGCACTCTTTGGGCCTGAAGGTTATAACCGAGCTGGTCATAAACCACACCTCGGACGAGCACCCGTGGTTTCGGCGTGCCCGCGAGGCGCCCAAGGGTTCGGCGAGGCGCAACTTCTACGTCTGGAGCGACACCCCGGACAGGTACGAGGGCACCCGCGTCATCTTCACCGACACGGAGCGGTCGAACTGGACGTGGGACGAGGAGGCTGGCCAGTTCTTCTGGCACCGCTTCTTCTCCCACCAGCCCGACCTCAACCACGACAACCCACAGGTTTTCAAGGCGATGATGCGCGTGATGCGCTTCTGGCTCGACGCCGGGGTCGACGGCCTGAGGCTCGATGCAATTCCTTACCTTATAGAGCGCGAGGGTACAGACAACGAGAACCTCCCCGAGACGCACGAGGTCCTCAAGAAAATGCGGGCGGAGATGGATCTGCGCTATAAAGACCGTCTCTTCCTCGCCGAGGCGAACCAGTGGCCTGAGGACGTTCTTCCGTACTTCGGGGAGGAGGACGAGTGCCACATGGCCTTCCATTTTCCGCTCATGCCCCGCATCTTCATGGCGCTCGCGCAGGAAGACAGGCACCCGATCGTGGAGATCATGCACCAGACCCCGGAGATCCCCGAGAGTTGCCAGTGGGCGATCTTCCTGCGCAACCACGACGAGCTCACCCTGGAGATGGTGACGGACCGCGAACGCGACTACATGTACCAGACCTACGCCACGGACCCAAGGATGCGGATAAACGTCGGCATCAGGCGTCGTCTGGCCTCGATGATGGAGAACGACAGGCCCCGCATCGAACTCTTGAACAGCCTACTCATGAGCATGCCTGGCACCCCGATCATCTACTACGGAGATGAGATCGGGATGGGCGATAACATCTTCCTCGGCGACAGGGACGCGGTGAGGACGCCGATGCAGTGGACTGGCGATAGGAACGCGGGCTTCTCCCGGACGGAGCCGGCACGCCTGTACCTACCCCCGATCATGGACCCGGTACACGGTTACGAGGCGGTGAACGTCGAAGCCCAGGGGCGTAGCGCCGGCTCGCTCCTGAACTGGATGAAGCGCATCATCGCCGCCAGGAAGGCGCACAGAGCCTTCGGGCGGGGGACCCTAAAGTTCTTGCATCCTGGCAACAGGAAGGTCATGGCCTACCTGAGGGAGTACGAGGATGAGGCGCTCCTGTGCGTGGCCAACCTGAGCCGGTCGGCCCAGCCCGTGGAGCTCGACCTCTCGCGCTTCCGGGGCCTTGTTCCCGTAGAGTTGCTCGGCAACAGCAGCTTTCCTCCGCTGGGGGATCTGCCTTACTTCCTCACGCTGCCGGGGTACGGGTTCTACTGGTTCCGCCTGGCGAGGGAGGTTGCGGCCCCGAGGTGGCACCAGGAGAGCCCGCGCTACGCCGAGCCGCCCGTCCTCGTTCTTCCCGCAGGGCGCGAGACCGCCCGCAGCATCAACAGTGCCCCTTTGCGTCTTCCAGCTCGCCAGCTCGCCCAGATCGAGAAGGAGGCGCTGCCCGACTTTCTCGGCGCCCGCCGGTGGTTCGCGGCGAAGGGCGGTGGGATAGAGCGCGTCGAGGTCGTGGCCCAGGCCGGGTTAGACGCCAACGGGCTGCTGACCCTGCTCAGGGTTCACTTGGCCGACGAGTCTTCAGAAGGGACAGAACCGCAACTTTATTTCCTCCCGCTCGCGGCGGCCTGGGAGGAGGGAGCGGAGGGGGACGGTATTTCGGTGTTCATGCCGCACGTCCTGGCCAAGCTCAGGCGCCGCGCCAGGGTCGGCGTCCTCTTCGACGCCCTCGCCGGCGAGCAGTTCTGCCGCCACGTGGTCGCGGCGATGGAGGATAACGGCGAAACTAACATCGGGGAGGGTGAGATCCACTTCTCCAGCACGGCCGCGTTCGGCGAGCTGGTTGGGGACGATCCTATCTCCGAATTAAGCGTGAGGCGCGCGGAGGTGGAGCAGACGAACAGCTCTGTGATCCTCGGCGAGAGGCTCATACTGAAAGTGTACCGGCGCCTGCAAAAGGGGATGAACCCTGACCTCGAGATCGGACGTTACCTGACAGAGAAGGTGCGTTTCGAGAACACGCCGCCACTCGCCGGGGCCGTCGAGTACCTTGGCCTCGACGGCGAGAGTACTACCCTTGGCCTCCTCCAGGGCTTCGTGGAGAACCAGGGAGATGGCTGGTCTTACGTTCTCGACTACCTCGATCGCTACCTGGAAGACCGCCTGCTGACCTCGTGGAGCCCCAAGGGCGAGGAGGTCGATGCGGAACAAGAAGAGCTGGCGACCGAGGACACTTTCTTCGCCGGCCTGATCCGCACCCTGGGTCTGCGCACGGGAGAACTCCACGCGGCCTTCGCCGCCCATACCGAAGATGAGGCTTTCGCCCCAGAGGTAGCGCCTCCCGAGGAGGTTGCGGGCTGGGCCGAGGGCGTGCTCGTCGAGGCCAGGCGCACCCTGGACATGCTCAAGCGGCGGAGGGGCGGCTTGCCCGAAGGGGCAGTCCCGGACGCGGAGCGACTTCTCGGGTTGCGCAGGGAGCTGACGAACCGCATAAAGAGCGTCTCGAAGGGAGCCTTCGGGGTCGTAAAGACCAGGCATCACGGGGATTATCATCTGGGGCAGGTGCTCGTTGTCGGCAACGACTTCCAGATCATCGACTTCGAGGGCGAGCCGGCAAGGCCCCTCGCCGAGCGTCGCAAGAAGCACTCGCCCCTGCGTGACGTTGCCGGGATGCTCCGCTCGTTCGACTACGCTATCCGGTCCGCGCTCATGGACCTCGGGTCCGAGCGTGTCGAGCAGCTCGAGAGACTCGAGCCCTGGGTCAGGCTCTGGGAGGAACGTACGCGGCGGACATTCCTCGAAGGGTACAGAGAGGGTGTGGGCGGCGCCGCTTCCTACCCCGAGGACGAGGAGCACGCGAGGGCCCTGATCGAGCTCTTCACCATCGAGAAGGCCCTGTACGAGATCCGCTACGAGCTAGACAACCGCCCAGACTGGGTCGCTATTCCTGTAAGGAGCGTCCTCGACCTGCTGGGAGAGCGCAGCGGGGAGGAGGGAGCGTGAGGCACGAAGACGTGGTCGCAGCCATCGTAGCCGGCGACCATCCCGACCCCTTCTCCTTTCTCGGCTTGCAGGAGGTGGATGGCGGCCCTGTAGTGCGGACGTTTCTGCCCGGCGCCCGCACTGTGCAGGTCGTCTCACGTGGCGAGGTCCTCGGCTCTCTGGAGCGCATCCACCCCGAGGGTCTCTTTGCAGGTAGTGTCGCGGGGACGGAGCCGTACCAATTGCGCGTAACGTGGGAGGGTGGCGGCGAGGCCGAGGTCGAGGACCCCTACCGGTTCCCCGGCGTTCTCGGCGAGCAGGACCTCGACCTCTTCGAAGAGGGGAACCATCTAGGGTTGCACGAGAAACTCGGTGCGCACCCGATGGAGCTCGAAGGAGTCTCCGGCACGAGCTTCGCGGTATGGGCGCCGAACGCCAGGCGGGTTTCCGTGGTTGGTGGCTTCAATTTCTGGGACGGGCGAAGGCACGTGATGCGAAAGCATCCGGGGGGGGTGTGGGAGATCTTCATCCCCGGCGTCGACGATGGGGATGTATACAAATACGAGATCAAAGGCCCAGATGGAAACCTCTTGCCCCTGAAAGCGGACCCCTTCGGCTTCCGCGCCGAGAAACTTCCAGGCACCGCCTCGGTGGTCCACGATTCCTCGCGCTACAGGTGGGAAGACGCCGCGTGGATAAAGAGTCGCGCCGAGAAGACCGCGCTCGACGCCCCGATGGCGACCTACGAGGTGCACCTCGGCTCCTGGAAAAGGAACCCCGACGGCTCCTACTACACCTACGCCCAACTCGCCGAAGAACTCGTCCCCTACGTCGCAGAGATGGGCTACACCCACGTCGAGTTTCTGCCGCCAACCGAGTACCCCTTCGACGGCTCGTGGGGTTATCAGCCCTTGGGCCTCTTCGCACCGACGAGCCGGTTCGGCACGCCCGACGAGTTTAAAGCCCTCGTCGATGCCTTTCACAGGGCTGGAATAGGCGTCATCATCGACTGGGTCCCCGCCCACTTCCCCGAGGATGCCCACGGGCTCGCCCTCTTCGACGGCACCCACCTCTACGAGCACGCCGACCCCAGGCAGGGCAGGCACCCGGACTGGGGAACCCTCGTCTTCAACTACGGCCGCCCCGAGGTTCGTAACTACCTGATCTCAAACGCCCTGTACTGGATCTCCGAGTACCACATCGACGGCCTCAGGGTCGACGCTGTCGCCTCGATGCTCTATCTCGACTACTCGAGAAATCCGGGCGAGTGGGTCCCCAACGTGCACGGCGGCAACGAGAACCTCGAAGCGGTCGACTTCCTCAAGCGTGCCAATGAGCTCGTCTTCGGGATGCACCCCGGCGCCACTACTCTGGCCGAGGAATCTACAGCGTGGCCCCTGGTCAGCCGTCCGACCTCCATGGGGGGCTTAGGTTTCGGGTACAAGTGGAACATGGGTTGGATGCACGACAGCCTGCAGTACATGTCCGAGGACCCCATCAACCGCAGGTACCACCACGATGAGATCACGTTTTCCCTCGCCTACGCTTTCGATGAGAACTTCGTCCTGCCCCTCTCGCACGACGAGGTCGTGCACGGCAAGCGCTCCCTCATCGAAAAGATGCCGGGCGACGAGTGGCAGAAGTTTGCCAACCTCCGCGCCTACTACGGCTTTATGTACGCCCACCCGGGCAAACAACTCCTGTTCATGGGCGGGGAATTCGCCCAGCGGCGCGAGTGGAACCACGACGCCCCACTCGACTGGCACCTGCTCGAGGATACCAACCACAAAGGCGTCCAGGACCTGATCAAAGACCTCAATGCCCTCTACACCGCCACCCCGGCTTTCTACGAAATAGACTTTGAGCCCCGAGGGTTCGAGTGGATCTCGGGCGGGGACATCGACAACAGCGTGGTATCCTTCCTCCGGCGCGGAGGCGCCGCCGAAGGCCTCGCGATCGTCGTTTGCAACTTTACGCCGATCGTGCGCCAGGGCTACCGGATAGGCGTACCCCAGGAGGGAACCTACGAGGAAGCCCTAAACACCGACGACGCCCGCTACGGCGGCAGCGGTGTGGCCAACGGCGAAGGCGTGACCGCCGAGAAGGTCAAGGCGCACGGGCAGGAACAGAGCATCGCCCTGACCCTCCCGCCGCTTGCAACGATAATATTGAAGAAGGCTTCAGGCCACGGGTAACAGGCTTCAGCAAGCACCAAAAAACCTGAAACCCGAAAGAAAGGTACTTCCTTTGCAAACCCGGAGACTCATTTTTGACTAGCGTGGTCTGGCCCGGAGAACCTTATCCCCTCGGCGCGACCTGGGACGGGCAAGGCGTGAACTTCGCCCTCTTCTCGGAGAACGCCGAGGGCGTAGAGCTTTGCCTCTTCGATCCCTCCGGCAAACAGGAGGTCGAGCGGATCGAGTTGCGGGAGCGGACGGACAGGATCTGGCACTGCTACCTGCCTTATTGCAGGCTCGGCCAACTCTACGGCTACAGGGTATACGGGCCATACGACCCGGAGAACGGCCACCGCTTCAACCCCAACAAGCTTCTACTGGACCCTTACGCCAAGGCGACCGTGGGGTCCCTCGACTGGGACTACCCGAACTTCGGGTACACGCTCGGCGTCGAGGGGGAGGACCTCGCCTTCGACGAGCGCGACAACGCGGCGGGGATGCCCAAGTGCAGGGTCGTCGACACCGCCTTCACCTGGGGCGAGGACAGGCCGCCGCGCACGCCGTGGGACGAGACCGTGATCTACGAGCTCCACGTCAAGGGCTTTACCAAAAGGCACCCGAACGTCCCCGAAGAGTTGCGTGGCACCTACGCAGGCCTTGCGTCTGCCCCCGCCATAGAGCACCTCAAGCGGCTTGGGGTGACGGCTGTGGAGCTAATGCCTGTCCACTCCTTCGTTGACGACGGGCACCTCGTGGAGAAGGGCCTCAAGAACTATTGGGGCTACAACTCGATAGGGTTCTTCGCGCCAGACATGCGCTACTCGGCCACGGGCAACATCAGCGAGTTCAAGACCATGGTCAAGAGACTGCACTCGGCGGGGCTTGAGGTGATCCTGGACGTCGTCTACAACCACACCGCCGAGGGCAACCACTTAGGTCCTACCCTCTCTTTTCGTGGGATAGACAACACCGCCTACTACAGGCTCTTGCCCGACGACCCCCGTTACTATATGGACTTCACGGGGACCGGCAACACCCTCAACATGATGCACCCGCGCGTGTTGCAGCTCATCATGGATTCTTTGCGGTACTGGATCCTGGAGATGCACGTCGACGGCTTCCGCTTCGACCTGGCGAGCGCGCTCGCCAGGCAGCTCTACGAAGTCGACCAGCTCTCGAGCTTCTTCACCATCATCCATCAGGACCCCGTTATCTCGCAGGCCAAGCTCATAGCCGAGCCGTGGGACGTTGGCGAGGGTGGCTACCAGGTCGGGAACTTCCCCGTGGGATGGGCCGAGTGGAACGGCAAGTACCGCGACGCCGTGCGCTCCTACTGGAAGGGCGACGGCGGGCTCGTCGACGAGCTCGCCTACCGGCTGACGGGTTCTAGCGACCTCTACGAGCGCGGTGGGCGCAGGCCGTGCGCGAGCATCAACTTCGTCACGGCACACGACGGCTTTACCCTCCGCGACCTCGTCTCCTACGACGATAAGCACAACGAGGCCAACGGTGAGGACAACAACGATGGCGAGAGATACAACCTGAGCCGCAACTACGGCGTCGAAGGTCCGACGGACGATCTGGAGATCAAACGCACGAGGGCCCGCCAGAGGCGCAACATCATAGCGACGCTGTTGCTCTCCCAGGGAGTGCCCATGATCCTCTCGGGCGATGAGATAGGCCGCACCCAGAACGGCAACAACAACGCCTACTGCCAGGACAACGAGATTAGCTGGCTCGACTGGGACCTCACCGCTCCCGAACAGGAACTTCCTTGCCTTCGTGCGGCGAATGCTCCGCCTCCGCAAGGAACACCCCGCCTTCCGGCGCAAGAACTTCTTCCAGGGACGCGAGCTGCGCGGTGCCGATGCTAAGGACATCGTGTGGCTTACTCCCGAAGGCCGCGAGATGACAGACGAGGAGTGGAACAACTCCTTAGCCAGATCCCTCGGCCTCCAGATGTCTGGCCTCCTCGAAGGCGAACACGATTGGCAGGGCCGCCCTGAGGTGGACGACGACCTCCTGCTTCTCTTCAACGCCGACGAGGTAGAGGTCGCGTTCAGGATTCCAACCTCACCTGAGGAGGCCCGCTGGGAGGCCTTGATAGACACCTCCTACGCCGCAGGACTCAAGGCCACCCGCATTCTCAAACCGGGCGACGAGTACACTTTGAAGCCCCGCTCGATGGCCGTGCTCGTCAACTATCGCGGGCGCGAGACGGTCGACGAGGACGCGGATTGAAGCGTATCCACGCGACGGTACCCGATCGCGAGTCCGCGGTCCGACCATCGCGTCCGCATCCCCGGTCCGGCTTGCGCCTGCCGGCCGTTTCGTAGATGCTTACCGCACGATGAGCGAGATGAATCGGGAAGACGGCGGACCGCCTGCCAGTACATACAGGCGGTACCTTGAGTCTGGCAGGCTTGGCTTCCAGCGCTGCTCCAGCTGTGGGGCGGCGGTTTTCTACCCGCGCGTGCTATGCCCTGTTTGCGGCGGCGCCGAACTCGCCTGGGAGACGAGCTCGGGCCGTGGCGTCGTCTACGCGACGACGGCCGTGTACAAGCGGGACGCCGAACCGTACAACGTCGCACTTGTCGACCTGGTCGAGGGCTTCAGGATGATGAGCCGCGTCGATGGCGTGCCGGCCGAGAGAGTGGAGGTCGGAACGAGGGTGAGGCTACGGGTAGACCGCGAGGGCGATGAGCCTGTGCCGGTTTTCGTACTCGAGGATGAGGCCTCGTGAGTTTACGGGGCAAGGCGGCCATCGTCGGGGTTGCGGAGTCGGATCTCGGGGAGGTAGGACCAGGGTTTGCGCCCCTCGACCTGATCGGGCAGGCCACCCTCCGCGCCCTCGACGACGCCGGCCTCGAAAAATCCGACGTTGACGGCCTGTTCTCCGCCTCGGCCTACCACCACATGCCGACCCTTTCGGTAGGCGAATACCTCGGCATTAGACCCCGCTACTCGGACGCAACCAGCATGGGAGGATCCTCCTTCGTTTCCCACCTCTTCCACGCCGCCGCCGCTATAGACGCGGGGCTCTGCGAGGTCGCCCTCATAACCTACGGGTCTACCCAGCGCTCCGGCGGGGGACGCCTCGTCAGCGGCTCGGAAACAGATCCCTACGAGGCCCCCTACAACCCGCGCTACCCCGTCAGCATGTACGCTCTGGCCGCCTCCCGTCACATGTACGAATACGGCACCACGCGCGAGCAGTTGGCCGCCGTCGCCGTCGCCGCCAGGGGGTGGGCGAAGCTCAACCCGAATGCGTTCATGCGCGACGACCTCACCGTCGAGGACGTTCTCGGTTCTCGCATGGTCTCATCACCCCTGAGCGTGCGTGACTGCTGCCTCGTCACCGACGGCGGCGGGGCAGCCATAGTAACCAGCGCAGCGAGGGCAAGGGACCTCAAGGAGCGTCCCGTCTACCTGCTCGGGGCGGGTGAGGCCCACTGGCACCGTAACATCAGCCAGATGCCGGACCTTACCGTCTCGGCCGCCGCGGAGTCGGGCCCGCGGGCCTACGAGATGGCAGGCGTAGGACCACAGGATGTCGACGTGGCGATGCTCTACGACGCCTTCACCATAAACACCGTGTTGTTCTTGGAGGATCTCGGGTTCTGCGCGAAGGGGGAGGCAGGGCCATTCGTCTCGGGAGGTGGGATCTCACCCAGAGGCGAACTCGCGGTCAACACCAACGGGGGCGGCCTCTCCTACAACCACCCAGGCATGTACGGGCTGCTCCTGATCGTGGAGGCCGTACGCCAGCTCCGCGCAGAATGCGGCGACCGCCAGGTGCCCGGCGCGAACGTCTCCCTCGTGCACGGAAACGGCGGCGTCCTCTCCAGCCAGGTCACCGCCATCCTCGGCTCCGAGAGCACGCTCTGAACCTGCGCCCTCCGGCATGAAGTCGAAAGCTTAAGAGTGAATTAAACGGCTGATGTCCGTCGTTCACATCCTCTGAAGAAAAGGCCGGCGTGGTAAAATTCTGCTATGACTGATACGCCGAAGAAGATACAGAAGACGGAAGAAGAGTGGCAGGACCAGCTAACCTCCGAGCAGTACCGCATCACTCGGATGAAGGGTACGGAGCGGCCCTTTACAGGTGAGTACAACGACAACAAGGAGGAGGGGGTCTACCGCTGCGTAGCTTGCGAGACGCCGCTCTTCTCGTCGGACACCAAGTACGATTCGGGAAGTGGCTGGCCGAGCTTCTGGGCGCCCCTCGATGAGGGCAACGTCGAGACCGAGGAGGACCGCAGCCTCTTCATGCGCCGGACCGAAGTCATCTGCGCGGTCTGCGGCGCCCACCAGGGCCACGTCTTCGAGGACGGACCAGCCCCCACGGGCCAGCGCTACTGCATAAACTCCGCTGCACTCCGATTCGACCCCGAAGCCGCGTCGGAGTAACTTCTAAAGTATCGAGACGCCCTTTGCCTGGCGGCGAGGGCGTCTTTGTGTTTTCTGATCCACCCTCGAGTGACGGTTTCCTCTAAGCTTGCCTTCAGGCAATAGTTTTGGAGGTAGAGGCCAAGTGGCGACGCGGGAGATCCAAGCCGAGCGCGTACAAGACCTGAACGAAGGGGAAGTGAGGAGCGGCGACTACGTCCTTTACTGGATGCAGTCTTCCCAGCGCGCGGAGCAAAACCACGCCCTCGAATACGCCGTACAGCGGGCGAACGCCCTCGACCAGCGTTTGCTCGTCGTATTCGGCCTCACGGACGACTACCCCGAGGCCAACCTCCGCCACTACACCTTCATGCTCGAAGGCCTGAAAGACGCCCAGAGAGCCCTCAAGGACCGTGGCATCAAGATGGTCGTCCGAGGGGGATCGCCAGACGATGTGGCCATCGAGGACGGCAAGGACGCCTCCCTTATCGTCACGGACCGCGGCTACATGCGGCCGCAGAAGCGGTGGCGCGAGAAGGTGTCGAAGGAGGCCGGCTGCCTGGTTACGCAGGTGGAGTCGGACGTGGTGGTGCCTGTCGAGCTTGCATCAGGCAAGCAGGAACACGCGGCGCGGACGCTAAGGCCGAAGATCGGGGAGCATTTGGAGGACTATCTGGTCGCGCCCACGCCTACGAAAATCGAGAAGCAGTCGACGAATATGCAACAAGCGGGCCTGGATCTCTCGGACATTCAGAACGTCCTCGAAGGCATGGACCTCGACCGCAGCGTCGGCGCCCTGAGCCACCTGTACAGGGGCGGCACCTCTGAGGCCAAAAAGATGTTCCGTCGATTCCTGGAGAAGAGCCTCGGCGACTACGACGCCAACCGCAACCAGCCGCAGACCGACTACGTCTCGCACATGAGCAAGTATCTACATTTCGGGCACGTATCCCCGATCTGGCTGGTCCTCGAAGCTAGAAAGGCCAACGCGAAAAAAGACAACATCGAATCCTTCGTCGAGGAGCTCGTCGTGAGGCGCGAGTTGTCCATAAACTTCGTCTTCTACAACAACGACTACGATTCGTACTCGAACCTCCCCGGCTGGGCGAAAAAGACGCTCGAAGAGCACAAAGGCGACGAGCGAGAGTACGTCTACAGCGCAAAACAGCTAGAGAACGCAGAGACCCACGACGAGTACTGGAACGCGGCGATGCGGGAGATGTTGTACACGGGGTACATGCACAACTACATGCGCATGTACTGGGGGAAGAAGATCCTGGAGTGGTCCAACACCCCCGAGCACGCCTACAGGACCACGCTCTACCTCAACAACAAGTACTTCCTCGACGGCCGCGACCCCAACTCCTTCGCCAACGTGGCCTGGGTCTTCGGCCAGCATGATCGTGGCTGGACCGAACGCGAGGTCTACGGCAAGGTTCGCTACATGTCCTCGGGCGGCCTCGAGCGCAAGTCGAAGCCGGCCCAGTATGTGGAGAAGGTCGAGAAGAGGATCGAAGAGTTCGGCTAGGGACTTAGCCAGGCGGACGCCGCCAGCGCTCACGGCCCTCCCTGTACAGGTCGCCGCCGTAGAGGTCGTTCACGACGACGACCGGGAAGTCTTCGACGACGAGGCGCCTGACCGCCTCGGCTCCCAGGTCTTCGTAGCCGACGACTTCGGCCTCCTTGACACAGTCTGCCAGCAGCGCCGCCGTTCCCTCGACGGCCCCGAAGTACACGCAACCGTGCGCCTGCATCGCCCCGCGTACAGCCTCGGAGCGCGAACCCTTCCCGATCATGCCCCTCAGGCCGCGCTCTACGAGCATCGGCGAGTGCGGGTCCATCCTCGACGCGGTCGTCGGCCCCGCGGGTCCCAGCGCCTGACCAGGACGCGCAGGGGCCGGGCCGGTGAAGTACACGACCTGCCCTTCCGGGTCGAACGGGAGTGGGTCACCAACCTCTATCGCATCCTTCATCCTGGCGTGGGCTGCGTCCCTGGCCGTGTACAGAATCCCGCTCAGGCGTATGACGTTGCCTGTTCTTAGGGGCTCGATGTCTTCCATCGAAAGCGGGGAGTTAAGGAAGACGGGCTCGGGGCTCACAGGTCGGCCGAGGCGGTGCGGTGGGAGTGGCAATCGAGGTTGACGGCGACGGGGAAGGCGGCGATGTGGGTAGGGAAGCTCTCGACGTGGACCGCGAGCGCCGTCTGCGTGCCGCCGTACCCGGCGGGTCCGATGCCGGTGGCGTTGATCTCTTTCAGCAGCTCGCGCTCGATGCCGGCGAGCCCGGGGTCCGGGTTTGGCTCGCCCGATGGGCGCGTCAGCGCCTTCTTGGCCAGCAGCGCGGCCCTTTCGAAAGGCCCCCCGATACCGACCCCAACGGTGACCGGTGGGCTCGCGTTCGGGCCTGCCCTCTCGATTGTCTCGACGACGAACCTCTTCATCGCCGGGAGGCCTTCCGCTGGGGTTAGCATCTTCAGGGCGCTCATGTTGTCGCAGCCCGCACCCTTGACGAGCATCGTAAGCTTCAGCGTGTCGCCGGGGACGGGCTCGTAGTAGACGACGGCCGGGGTATTGTCGCCCGTGTTCGTCCGGTCGACGGGGCTCCTCACGATGGACTTTCTGAGGTAGCCCTCGTCGTAACCGCGGCGCACACCCTCGTCTATCGCCGCACCTATGTCTCCGTCCGGGATCCTGACCTCGCTCCCAAGCTCGACGAAAAACACAGCGTAGCCCGTGTCCTGGCAGAAGGCGATGCAACGTTCGCGGGCGACCTCGGCGTTCTCCAGGAGACGTTCGATCACCTCGCGGCCGAGGTCTGACTCCTCCGCATCGAGCGCGCGCCTCAGGGCGGCAAGGTGTTCTGGGGGCAGTCGCGTGTTCGCCTCGATGCACAGATCTCGTACCGATTCGACGATCGAAGCGGCTTCTATCTCACGCAACGTACCAATACCTCCTCAGGCTTCTCGTGCACAGGGTAGCACTGGACATTCCCGGATATCCGAGCCTGGCAACGCATTTCGCGAAGATCATGGGTTCATCGTAAGAAAACCGGACAAAGATAGTCCAATTGGGGGATGCGAGGGGCGTCGCGGGGATGCCATCTTTCACTCAAGCGTGAGGACGTGAGACAATTACTCCACAAATCCCTGATAGAGGGGTTTCGTAACGCTTTTCGTAACGTTTGGGAGACGTTAGGCGCCTAGAATCGGGGTCGAGGAGGTCAGATGACGACACAGGAGAAAAGCAGGCAGGGTTTCTGGCAGAGTCTCTTCGGGCGTGATGAGGGACAAGAGCCCCGCGAGACGGTCGCTGAGCCAGTCGTCGAGGCGCAGCAGCCACAGGAAGCCGGGTCCGAGCTCGAGATTGCGCCCAACGACCCGATAGTGGCGTACTTCGCGGGCGCTTCTGGGGTGGTCGAGATCGAGAAGCTCGACCTCGACTCGCCCGCGCTCAGGGCCATGAAGGCCGCCGACATCAAAGTAGTGGTACCGCTAGTCAGCCAGGGAGAATTGATCGGGCTTCTCAACCTGGGGCCGCGTCTCTCCCAGCAAGAGTACTCGGCCGACGACAGGAAGCTCTTGAACGATCTGGCGACCCAGACTGCCCCGGCCGTGCAGGTCGCGCAGCTTGTCAGACAGCAGCAGCAACAGGCCCAGGAGCGAGAGCGAATCGAGCAGGAGCTCAAGGTGGCGCGCCTGATCCAACAGACTCTCCTCCCCAACACGTACCCGACCTGCCAGGCTACGGGCTCGCGGCTTACTACCAGCCCGCGCGCGAGGTGGGCGGCGACTTCTACGACTTCCTTGAGCTCGAAGACGGCCGTTTCGGCCTCGTCGTCGGCGACGTGACGGACAAGGGCGTGCCCGCGGCCCTGGTGATGGCGACAACCCGCACCCTGCTGCGCGCCTCCGCCCAGCGCCTCGACTCGCCCGGCGAGGTGCTCAAGCGGGTCAACGACGTGATGGTCCAGGATATCCCGCCCAACATGTTATCACTTGCCTCTACGCGATCCTCGACCCGGAGACGGGCCTCCTCAGCTACGCCAACGCCGGCCACGATCTGCCATACAGGCGCAAGGCTTCGGCGGGCGGCGCGGAGGAGTTGAGGGCGACGGGGATGCCGCTCGGGCTCTTGCCCGGCATGGAATACGAGGAGAAGGAGATAGTGCTCGACCGGGGAGATTCCGTGCTGTTCTACAGCGACGGCCTCGTCGAGGCCCACGACCCGCAAAGGGAGATGTTCGGCTTCCCGCGCCTGCAAGGGCTCGTCGCGGGGCACCGCTCGGGCGGGGCTGCGATGGTGAACTTTCTCCTCGCTGAGCTCGCGCGTTTCACCGGAGAAGATTGGGAGCAGGAGGACGACATCACCCTCGTAACCCTGGAGAGATCGGAGACGGCATGACCGATCCGAAACCCGCCCGGACGGACGCCGATCTCGGCCGGACCCTGGCGGATTTCTCCGTCCCCAGCGAGCCTGGTAACGAGCGAATGGCAATGGAGACGGTCGCGGAAGCGGTCCAGAACCTCGGTATTTCGGGAGAGAACCTGGAGCGGCTCAAGACCGGCGTGGCCGAGGCGACGATGAACGCCATGGAGCACGGAAACGAGTATAAGCCGGAGGTGCCCGTAGAGCTACAGGTTCTCGTCACGGACCACGATCTCCTGGTTCGCATCACCGACAGGGGCAGCGGTCCGCCACCGAGCGATAACTCGGATGCGCCTGACATCCTCGCCAAGCTGGAGGGTATGCAGACGCCCCGCGGATGGGGGCTGTTCCTGATCAAGAGCATGGTCGACGAGATGAACATAAGCGGCGATGAGGGACATCACACGGTAGAGCTCGTCGTCCACCTGCAGGCGGAAGGAGGTAAGTGATGGATGTGCGCCACCTCAACGTTGAGGTCCGAACGGAAGACGGCATCGCCGTGCTCGACCTGGTGGGCGAGATCAACGGCTTCGCCGAGGAGGCCTTGAACGCGGCCTACGCGGAGGCCGAGGCCAGGGACCCGAAGACCATACTGCTCAACTTCGAGGGGGTGGACTACATCAACTCGACCGGGATCGCCCTGATTGTCGGCCTGCTAGCCAGGGCTCGCGCCTCTCACCGTAGTTTGCTGGCCTGCAACTTGAGCGAGCACTACGTGGAGATCTTCAACATAACGCGCCTCTCGGATTTTATGAGCGTCTTCCCCGACGAGACAGACCGCCGTGGTAGAAGCAGGGTCCTGAGATGAAGCCCCTGCACGGTTCCCTACAGAGCCTACGCGGCGAGTACGAGGGAACGCGAGAGGTATACCGGAACAGGAGGAAAGAGATGCCCGAAGCCCAGGTAAAAATGAACGTCAGGGAGGCCGGAGAAAAGGCCAGCATCATAGACGTTGAGGGTGATCTCACGGCGTTCGCCGAGGCCGTGCTGATGGACGCCTAC
Source organism: uncultured Rubrobacteraceae bacterium (assembly GCA_963830075.1). Classification (GTDB taxonomy): domain Bacteria; phylum Actinomycetota; class Rubrobacteria; order Rubrobacterales; family Rubrobacteraceae; genus Rubrobacter_D. The sequence continues at coordinate 521,777 of CAWHLD010000020.1, forward strand.
AACCAGGCCAGCGACGGGCAGGTGCGTGCGATCATCCTGAACTTCGAGGAGATGGAGTACATGAACAGTTCAGGCATCGGGCTCCTGGTCACGTTGCTCATCCGTATCAACCGCGAGAAGCAGCGGCTCCTGACCTACGGCCTCAGCGAACACTACAGGAGCATCTTCCAGATCACACGCCTCGACGACGCCATCGCCATCCACGACTCCGAAGAGGAGGCCGTGAGGGCCGCCAACTCGGCGTGAGATGACGACCTGAGAGACGCCCACACAACGGAGGCACACGATGAACGAACAGACCCCGCAAGACGAGACGAGAGAGAAGCAGAGGCGCGAGCCCCGCGACGCCGCCTACTGGGCTAGCTACGCGGAGACGCTCAAGGTCGCGGGTGTGGCCGAGGGCGCGACGAACATCAACGTCGAGGGACGAAGGGCCGTCGGCCCCTTGCAGGGCTTCGGGAAGATGTGGCAGAAGACTTACAGGGTCGGTCTCAAGGGCGCAGAGACTACGCCCGTCGAGGTCATCAAGACCTGGAAAGAGAACTACCAGGAGTTCTGGCCCGAGGGGAACCGCTTCTACGCGCCGCTAGCCGGGATCACGCCGGGCGAGGTCGCCCTCATCTCCGGCTCCATGCCCGGCGGCGTCAAGCTCTCCACCGGCGTTATGGTCCTCTACGCCGATGAGGAGTCCTTCTCCCTCATGACGCCAGAGGGGCACCCGTTCTCGGGTTGGATCACCTTCAGCTCCTTCGAAGAAGAGGGGCGCTACCGTCGCCCAGGCCCAGGTTCTCATGCGGGCCAACGATCCACTTTACGAGATGGGACTGCGCATGGGCGGCCACAAATGGAGGACAGATCTGGCGCAAGACCCTCGAAAATCTAGCCGCCCACTTCGGCGTCGACGAGCCGGTCGAGACCAACGTCGTCTGCGTCGACCCCAAACTGCAGTGGAGCCAGTACCGGAACGTCTGGCACAACGCCGGGATACGGTCCGCGATCTACACATGCACAGCCCCCCTGCGCTGGCGTCGCAAAGGGTCGGCGCGCTGAGGTCGTCGGAGCAGGAGAGGGTCTGGACCCACGTCCACGCGAACCTGGCGGCCCAGGCACACCGTATTGGTGGACTCTTACACCGCCGACTCCGGGGATAGGGTCTAGAATCGGGGTATGAACGGACCAGGGACATATGATGCTGTAGTCGTCGGCTCGGGCCCCAACGGGCTCGCGGCCGCCGTAGAGCTCGCCCGCAACGGGCGGAGTGTGGCCGTACTCGAAGGCCGGAGCACCATCGGCGGGGGCATGAGGTCGGCGGAGATCACTTTGCCAGGCTTCGTCCACGACCTGGGATCCGCGATACACCCCCTTGGCTACGCCTCGCCGTTTTTCCGCTCGCTGCCTCTCGAAGAGCATGGTCTCGAGTGGGTACACCCCGATGCCCCGCTCGCCCACCCGTTGGACGGTGGGGAGGCGGCGGTGCTAGAACGTTCGATCGGGACGACGGCCGCTGGGCTCGGTCCCGATGCCGCGGCCTACCGCCGGCTTATGGAGCCCATCTCGGCCGATGCCGGTAGGATCGCGGACTTCTTCGTCGGCAAGCCGAGCCTGCTAAGGCATCCCCTGGCGCTGGTGGCGTCGGGCAAGAGATCCTTGCTGGGTGACGCCGAGAGCCTGGCCAACAGCGTGTTCGAGGGCGAGAAGGCCAAGGGCCTCTTCGCCGGGAACGCGGCGCACTCTTTCTTGTCGATGGATCAACAACCCAGTGCCATGTTCGGGCTGCTGCTCGGTACCCTGGGCCACGCCTTCGGGTGGCCTTTCCCCAGAGGCGGCTCGCAGAGCCCTCGCAAATGCCCTCGCCTCTTACCTCGAATCCCTGGGCGGCGACATCTACACGGACGCTCCTGTCCGTACCGTCGATGACGTACCCCGGAGCCGCGCGGTGCTCTTCGACGTGACGCCGCGACAGCTGCTCGACATCGCCGGGGAACACTTTACCGAAAATTACCGCGGCGCCTCAAACGTTACCGTTACGGGCCCGGCATCTTCAAGATAGATTTCGCGCTGGACGGCCCGATCCCCTGGGAGGCCGAGGGTTGCAGACGGGCGGGAACCGTACATTTCGGCGGCACGCTCAATGACACTCCGCCGGGGAGGGCGCCGTTTCGCGGGGCGAGCACCCCGAGAGGCCCTTTATCCTGCTCGCCCAGCAGAGCCTCTTCGACGAGACGCGCGCCCCCGAGGGCAAGCATACCGTCTGGGCCTACTGCCACGTACCGAACGGCTCGACCTTCGATATGACCGAGAGGATCGAAGCTCAGATAGAACGCTTCGCGCCCGGCTTCGGGGAACTCGTACTGGACAAGCGTGTGGCGGGGACCACTGATCTCGAACGGTGGAACCCCAACCTCGTCGGGGGCGACATAAACGGTGGTTACATGGACCTGAGGCAGCTCTTCGCCAGGCCCATGCCCCGGCTGAATCCTTATTCGACCCCGGCCCGCGGCCTCTATATCTGCTCCTCCTCTACGCCGCCGGGCGGGGGCGTGCACGGCATGTGTGGCGACGGCGGCCCGAGTAGCCTCACGCTACCTCGCGTAACGGGGCGGGAAGGTGACCCCGACGCGGACCCAGAACACGGCTGCAAGGAGCCGGGAGCCCCCACCCTCCAACCTGAGCGGGCGCCGACTCCTCTTCGTGCGTGCCGTGTGGATAGCTGTCGTCTTGCCGACGGTGCTCATCTTCGTCGCGAGCGTTCCTGACCACTTCGCGGCCCTTCACGAAGCCTGTCCGGCCGAGCCATGCGTCGCGGGGCAGCTCGCTCCGGGAGACATGCGCGTCCTTAGAGGCCTAGGTATCTCCATCGACGCCTATATCGCCTACGTCCTGGCGCTCGATCTGGTCGTCGCGCTCGGCTTCTGCACGGTCGGTGCGGTCATCTTCTGGCGGAAGTCGCGGGAGCGGGGTGCGCTCTTCGCCTCCCTAGCGCTCATGATCTTCGGGCTGACGTGGCCCGACACCTTCGATTCCGCCCTGTACCATCCCGTCTGGGGTCCCCTGGCAGGATTCTTGACCCAGCTCGGGCTCGCATCCCTGTTCGTGTTTTTCTTCATCTTCCCGGATGGCAAGTTCGTCCCACGCTGGAGTCGGTGGGTGGCACCACTCATCTACGTGATGCCGATACTCTACGTCCTCATACCCGGCTCACCCTTAGTGGAGCCACCTTACCATTGAATATCCTGCTCTTTCTCGGTCTCTGGGCTCTTTGCGCGCTCGCGCAGGCCTACCGTTACCGAAGGGTCTCAGGACCTGTGGAACGGCAGCAGACGAAGTGGGTAGTGTTCGGCATGACGGCCTGTGTCGCGTTGCTCGTCGGGTTCCTGTTGCCGGTGGTTTTCTTCCCCGCGCTCGACCGGACAGGCGTGGTGTCATTGGTTTCCAACCTGGCCGGCCTGACGGTTGCGGGCTCATTCGGATTTTTGCTCATACCCCTGTCTATAGGGGCGGCGATACTAAGATACCGTCTCTACGACATAGACGTGATCATCAACCGCGCCCTCGTCTACGGCGCGCTCACAGCGGCGCTTGTAGTGGTGTATTTCGGCGGCGTTACAGCGATCCAGTCTGCCTTCCGCGCCATGACGGGTCAGGAACAGCAGTCCCAACTCGTCGTGGTTGCCTCCACGCTTACCATAGCCGCTTTGTTCAATCCTCTCAAAATGCGCATCCAGTCGTTCATAGATCGCCGCTTCTACAGGCAGAAGTACGATGCTGCTATGACACTCGAGGCCTACTCCGCCAGGCTGCGCAATGATAAGGATCTAGAGCACTTCAACGCAGAGCTACTTTTCGGTGGTTAAGGATACGCTGCAGCCTGAGCATGTCTCTCTGTGGTTGCGGGATGTCCGGTGATGAGACGCTCTGCGGTCTTCTGGCTCGCGTGGTCGCTAGCCGTCCTCACGATGGTCATGTTCTTGGCCGTTTTCGTGTCTCGCCTTCCGGACCTCGCTCTCCGGAGACGCGCCGTATTCCGGCGCCTGGAACTTTCTTGGCTACCTGTTGACCGGCGTGCCTTTCCTGGCCTTTCCAATCGTGGGGGCTTTCGATCGCTTCGAAGCGTCCCGAGAACGCTATAGGTTGGATCTGCCTCGCCATAGGCCTCTGTTGGATGCTCATCGGGCTGGCAAGAATCTTACAGCGTGTATGAGGCGGCCAGGCTCGGCCAGCACAGGCCTCCTCTGATGCTCTTCGCGCTTACTCGAAGGTATCTGGGCGCTCCCCGTAGGGCTCTTGGGAATCTACACGATCCTGCTGTTCCCAGATGGGAGGCTGCCTTCTAGGAGGTGGCGCCCGCTGGCGTGGTTCTCGGGAGCCCTGATCGCCCTGATCTGCGTTTCGTTTCCCCTCATGCCCGGTCCAATGGGAAGCCACCCAGGCTACAGCAACCCGCTCGGACTGGAGTGGCTCGCCTGGTTTTCGGGTGTTACGGTATTCGTTGTGTTGCTACTTCCCGTGTGCATACTGGCCTCGGCGCTCAGCCTGATCTTTCGCTACCGGCGTTCAGACGACGAGGTGCGGGAGCAGATCAAATGGCTCGCTTTCGCCGCTTGCTTTATAGGCACAATATACCTGGGCGGCCTGCTTGCGCAGCTCCTCTTCGCCCCGTCGTCCCTGCAGGCCGGAGGCCCGGAGCCTGCGTGGACCTCGCTCATGAACAGCCTGGGCACGCTGAGCTACGTGGGGGTCCCCGTGGCCATAGGCTTCGCGGTTCTGAAGTACCGTCTCTATGACATCGACATCATCATCAACCGCGCCCTCGTCTACGGCCCGCTGACGATCTCGCTCGCGGCCGTGTACTTCGGCGGCGTGGTGGCGACCCAGGCCGCGTTTCGCGCCGTTACCGGCCAGGAACAGCAGCCGCAGTTCGCTGTGGTCATCTCTACGCTGGCCATCGCGGCGCTGTTCGGGCCCTTGCGCAGGCGCATCCAGAACGTCATAGACCGGCGCTTCTACAGAAAGAAATACGACGCGGCCAAGACGCTTGAGGCCTTCAGCGCCAGGTTGCGCGAGGAGGTCGATCTGGAGCACCTTACGGGCGAACTGGTGACGGTCGTCGAGCAGACAATGCGGCCGGCCCGTGTTTCACTGTGGCTGCGCAACGCGCAAGCGGGGACGAGCAAGAAGGAAAATACTGGAATGCATAGAGAGAGTTGAGCCGACGAACTGCCGGTAGGATCGCCTGGTCTCTGTGCGGGCTAACGCTCGTCCTGATAGCCTGCGCCGTCGCCCTCTCTGTGGCGAATCGTTACGCTTTCCACAACCTGTACTTTCTGCTGACCGAGACGTCGGCCGTTCTGGTGGGCGGCCTTATCGCCTCGCGGCAGTTTCGAAACCCCGTCGGCTGGCTCATTATCGGCCACGCGCTCTGCTTCACGCTCGGCGAGTTCAGTCGCCAGTACGCTATCTATGGTGTTCTCACCGATCCCGGCTCCCTACCTTTCGCCTATGCGATGGCTTCGCCGGCCTACTGGGCCTGGTTCCCTGGTCTCACGTTGACGACCGCCTTCCTCCCGCTCTATTTCCCGGACGGCCATCTGGTCTCGCGCCGCTGGCGTCCGGTGGCGGGTCTTGCCGTCGTCGTGACCGTCTTCTCGACGGCCTTCGCCGTGGTCAGGCCGAGCGGCGACGAGACCAGGGGCGTGCCGAACCCGCTCGGCCTAGAGAGCCTGGTTGATCTCGGGTCGCTCTTGAATGTTTCCGAGGTTCTTTTACCGGCGTCGTGGGTAATGGTCGGCCTCCTTTCCGTAGGGAGCCTCGTCGTACGTTTCTTCAGGGCGAGGGGCGTGGAGCAACAGCAGATCAAATGGGTCGCCTTCGCCGCGATGTTCTTTATCTCCTGGGCCGTCCTGGCACAGTTTCTACCGGACGTCTTCATCCTATCGATCGTGGACGAGGTCCTCTTCATTGCCAGCCTGCAGGGACTTTGGATCGCCACCGGCGTCGCCGTCCTGAGGTACCGCCTCTACGATGTGGATGTCGTCGTAAACCGGGCTCTGGTCTACACGGTACTAACGACCTTGCTCGTGATCATCTATTTCGGCAGCGTGGCTGCTTTCCAACTGCTTCTCCGTCCGCTCCCCGGCGACGAGTCTCAGCTGGCAGTTGTGGCTTCAACGCTCGCTATCGCCGCAGGGTTCAACCCCCTGCGCCTCCGCATGCAGGAGCTTATAGATCGCCGCTTCTACCAACGCAAGTACGACGCGAGGAAGACCCTCTCCGCGTTCTCCCACAAACTACGCGAGGAGACGGATCTGGACCGGCTGGCGGGAGAGCTGGTCTCCGTGGCCCAGGAAACGATGCAACCGGAGTCATGCCTCACTGTGGTTGAGGCCTCTGACGGACGGACAGGGAGCGGCGTGAGAGAGATTCAAACGGAGTTTGAGGTAGTGGTGATCGGCGGCGGGCCTGGCGGGGTTACCGCGGCCCTGCGCGCACGCGAGCTCGGCGCGAGCGTCGCGCTCCTCGAGCGCGGGAACATGGGCGGCACTTGCACGAACGACGGCTGCGTCCCGACCCGCGTGCTCGCAAGGGCCGCGCGTCTGGTGCGCGACGCCGAGCAGTTCGCCGACTACGGGCTCGTCGGAGAGCCGCCCGGCCGTCGACTTCGCCAGGCTCCTCAACCGGACGCAGCGGATCGTGTATGAGATTCAGGAGAAAAAGCAACTAAAGAGCCAACTCGAGGCGGCGGGAGCCCGCGTTTTCGACCAGACGGGTGGCGCTACGTTCGTAGACGGGCACACCCTGGCGCTCGGGGATGGCTCCCGAGTCGCTGGCGAGAAGTTCATCGTCTGCGCCGGCGGCCACGCGCGGAGGATGAACTTCCCCGGCGCCGAACACGCCATAACCCATAGCGATGTCTGGACAATGAAAGGCCTGCCCTCGTCAGTCGCGGTCGTCGGCGCGGCGGCGACGGGTTGCCAGCTCGCCTCGGTCTTCGCGGCGTTCGGCTCCAGGGTGACCCCTGCTGGAGGTCGCGCCCCGCATACTGGGAGGCGAGGATGAGATCGATCTCGGACTGCGTCGCCGGGGCGTTCTCACGCCGGGACATCCGGCTCCTCACCGGCATCGGAGGAGTCGAGCGTATAGATAAAGGGGGACGGGCTTCTCCGGCTCTCCTATACGCTAGAGGGAGGAGACCCGTGCTGCTCGACGCGGAGGCGGTGGTGCTCGCGGTCGGCTGGCCCGGCAACGTGGATGCGCTGAACCCCGCCGCCGCGCAGATCGAGACGGAGCACAGTTACATGGCAGGGTCGATGACACCCTGCGTACCAGCGCACCGCATATCTTCGCCGCGGGGGATATCACAGGGCGGATGATGTTGGTGCAGAGCGCCACCTACGAGGGCACCCTCGCCGCCGAGAACGCCGTGCTCGGCGAGGACCGAGACTACAGGCACGCGATCGTCCCGCACGGTGGTTTCACGGACCCGGAATACGCCAGCGTGGGCCTCACCGAGGTACAGGCTCGCGAGGAGCTCGGCGACGAGGATTGCTCCGTCGCTGTTCGTACCTTACTCCGACCTGGACCGCGGGGTGATCGACGGCCATCCCGATGGCCTTTTGCAAGCTCGTCGTGTCCCGCTCTTCGCGGGCGGGTCCTCGGGGCGCACATAGTCGGCGAGCAGGCCGTTGAAGTCGTCCAGCTCGCCGTCGACCGCCATGGGTGCCGGCATGCGCGTCGAGCAACTCGCGAACCTGGAGCTTGCCTACCCTACCTTTACCGCGATAATCGGGCTAGCCGCCAGGCAACTAGCCCGGACTCGGCCTGGTGGCCAGCCTCGCCCCGATGGCGCACGACCGCAAAGGCCAGGCGCAACGGAGTGGGAACATAACGACATGGCCTGAAGACCTTGGTCAGCATGGCGCCTGCGGCGCATTTCACCCCCCTCGACCCACGTCCACCTACAGGGTGACGCTGACAAGTGACCAAAGAGAGCGTGCTGAAAAAAACTTCGAATTCTTTCTTCGTAACGCTTCTCGTAACGACCCCGTAACGGGGGTTGGCTAAATTGGGGGCATGAAGGCTTCCAAGAGAGAGGAGAGGCGGATGAAGATCTCGGTCCTGATGCGGTGGGTCAGCCCCGCGGCCATAGCGGGCGGCGTGTTCATGGTGTTCTCGGAGCTTTCTGGATTGCCCATCACCATTCCTTTCCTCAGCACGGCCGAACCCACCGGCTTTGACGCGGTCGGGTCGGGTTTGATCCTCGTCGCGCTCACGCTGCTTCTGGTCGGCATGATCGGGCTCTACGCAAAGGTCCCGGCCCCCAACGCCGCGAGGGTCATAGAGTACGGAGAGGCCAATCAGGAAGACGTCGACCAGGTCGAACAATCCGCTCCCGAAGCGGCCGGCCACGAACCCACCGGGGAACAGAACAACACGCCGGCCCCACGGACTTCCCGGACCGGCGGCGTGCTCGTCCTGGGCGCCGGGCTGGTCATGTTCTTCCTGCTCAGGCAATAGGACAGGTCATGCGAAGCAAGGGGAGGAGATATGGCCAGAGAGTCGCCAGGCGTTGCGGGGCTTCCATCCGAGGTAGAGGATGTCTTCAGGGAATTCCGTACGTGCGAGATGTCCACGCTGGCAAAAGACCGGACCCCGATTACCTGGCCCACATTACCCTTCTGGCGGCCCGATGAGGGACGCTTCATGGTAACGACCTCGATCTCCCTGCCCCAGAAGGTTTTCAACGTCCGCCGCAACCCGCGCGTCTCACTCCTTTTCTCGAACCCCACAGCGAGCGGCCTGCACAACCCGCCGGCCGTACTAGTGCAGGGTGAGGCCGAGGCCCCGGATGAAATCGTGACTACCGTCGCTGGGTTCGAGGATGAGATGCGCAGGGTCTACCGTCGGCAACCGTCCGCCCGCCTCTACAACAGCAATGCGCTCCTGCGTTACCTCACGGACTGGTACTACATGCGGCTCAAGATCCACGTGACGCCCCGCCGTATCCTGTGGTGGCCGGGAGGAGAGTTCTGGCAAGAGCCGCTCGAACTGGAGATGGATTATGTGGCCTGAGATCAGGAAGTACCTCTACCAGTTCGATAGTGCCGTCCTTACGGGCCTCGATGCCGAGGGCTACCCGTTCAGCATGCGCTGCCGGCCCTACCCCGACAAGTCGGGCAATGAGGTGCTTAGGGTTGCGCTACCTGCAGACACGCCCATCCGACCTGGACCGGCGAGCCTACTCTGCCACAGGCACGATGAGAACCTGTGGAACCTCAAGAGCTTCCTCGTTCGTGGATCCCTGGGCCACGACGTAGGTGGATGGAGCTTCGAGCCCATCAGGTTCGTTCCAGGGCTTGGTATCGGGGGACTCCCCGCTATGATTCGTTTCTTTGTCGGCTCGCGCAGGAACGCCGCACGCTACCTGGAAAAGCGTGGGCTCGCGCGCCCCATTGTTCCCTGGGATGAGATCAACGCCGTCAAGGACGAGGTGTTCTCGGCTCCTGATCGGTGAAAACCGGTCCGTCTACCACTCCACTAATTTCCAGACCTCGGGCTGCAGTTCGTCCTTTTCGCCGATCTCGGCGAATAGTTCGACGGCCCGTGTGAGGTGCGTCCTCGATTCTTGCTCTCGGCCTGTAGCGTGGAGTAAATCGGCCAGGTTGTTGTGCAGCGCCGCCTCCCTGTGCCTGTCGCCCGAGGCCACGCACAACTTGAGGGCGGTCTCGGCGAGTCGCAAGGCTTCCTCGTGCTCCCCACCACTTTCGCGCGCGAGGGATAGGTTGTTGAGTGCGGCAACCTGCGCATCGGTGTCTCCCAGGGCCTCCGCGAGATCCAGGCTTTCCCCAAGGTGCCCAAGCGCCGCGCCTTGGTCCCCGGCCTTGCCGGCCAGGATGCCGAGCATGTTATGGGCCTGGGCCAGAGATTGCGTATCGCCCGTGCCTTCCGCCAGCTCGAGCGCCCGGCGCGCTAGTACTTCGGCCTGTCCTGGCTCGTCCTGGCCATGGGCGAGCAGGCTCCAGTCGGCGTAGAGACGCGCGATTTCGGATTCTTCTTCCTGCTCTCCGAGGTCTTGCAGGGCAGACTCGTAATGGCTGCGGGCGAGATCCCGCTCCCCCCTGCGGGCGTGCACGTTGCCTATTTTGTGCTCGAGCACGCCGAGGTTCGCGGTGCCCGCCGAGGAGGCCGCTGCTTCGTAGCTGGCGAGCGCGGCGCCGTACTCCCCGGCGCGGGTCTGTAAATCTCCTATGTTCTCGTGCAGCGTGGCAGCGTCAGGATGCCCGAACGCGAGCGCCTGCTCGTAGTGGGCCAGGGCTTCGCTGTTGGCGTGCAACCCCCGGGCGTAATCCCCGGCCAGCAAGTAAGATCGCGCCGCTTCGGCGTCCTGCCCGGCGAGTCTGTGATGGTAGGCTATCTGGCCCGCGAGGGATTCCGCTTCGCGCCCGCGGACCTGTTCCGTGAGCGCCGCGGCGGTGCGGCGGTGCAGGAGACGCTTGCGGGCCAGGCTAGTCTCGTCGTAGACGAGGGTTCTTAGCTTGTCGTGGTCGAAGTCGTAGGCAGGAGCTACTCCCGCCGCGTCGCCTACCTCCCGGATGAGACCGCGGGCGAGCAGTTCTTCGAGCGCGGTCAGAGCCTCTTCTTCGCCCCTGCCGCTTGTCGCCCTGACGGTGTCGAAATCGAACGACCGCCCGACGACGGAGGCGGCGGCGAGGACCTGCCCCGCGGTCTCACTGACGGAGCCGAGGCGGGTCTTCAAGAGGTCCTGCACCCCTCCCGGTAACGTCCAGGTGTCTTCCCCGAGATCCAACTCGCCCTTCTCGATGGCGGTTAGGTACTCCGTGAGGAAGAGTGGCAGCCCCTCGGTCTCCTCACCGAGCCGCGGACCCAGCGTACCGGCACCCGGTACGGTACGCCCGACCAGCTCTACTACGGAGTCGGCGCTCAACCGGTCGAGCGTCAGGCTCGTCACCACCCCGACCTCCTGGCCTCTGCAAGTAGATCCCGCAGAGGGTGTCCTTCCGGGACCTCTTCCGCGCGCCAGGTAAGGAGTACGCAGAGCGGCTTGTCGTCCAACCGCCGTATCAGGTAGGTCAGCAGGCTCAGGGAGGCGTCGTCGGACCAATGCAGGTCGTCGAGAATGAGTACGCCAGGGGGAGGACCGTCGAGTACCGCGAGCAAGACCCTGACTACCTCACCGAAAAAGCGGCTCCTGGCGCCCGGCGTGTCGAGCGCCGGGGCCGGAGGCGAGTCCGGGGATAAGTCGGGCAGCAAGCGGGAGGCTTCTTGTAGCGAGCCGGCCGGCAGGCCCTTCAGGAGATCCCCGTCTTCCCGTCCAAGGGCTGCGGAGAGGCCTTCGACGAGGGGGCCATAAGCCAGGTTCTTCTCGCCAGCGTAGCAGCGCGCCGCGACGATAGTCGCGCCTGCCTCGCGAACGTAGCCCACAAACTCCTCGGAGAGCCTGGTCTTGCCGATGCCAGCCTCCCCCTCGACGACGATGACGCGTCCCCCGTCGCCAATAGAGCCGTACGCCCCGAGCATCGCCTCCCACTCGGTTTCGCGTCCCACCAGATGGTTGTCCTGCAACGACGGCGTGGCGGCCGTGACAGGGCTTCCTCCCGCGGTACCGACGAACCGCGTTCGGAGAGGACCGGTCGTGGTGGCAGGTCGTTCTCCTGGATCGCCCTGTAGAGCAGGGTAGTCTCTTCTAGCGGGGCAACGCCGAGCTCCTGACCGAGGATCCTGACACACTCCCTGTACTGGCGCAGGGCTGCGGCACGCTCGTCGGACCACGCGTAGAGCGCCATTAGCAGCCGGTGGGCCGGCTCGTGCAGGACGTCGAGGACCAGCCATCGCCTGGCGTGTGCCACTGCCTCCTCCCACTCACCCAGCGCCCCGCGACCGCGCGCGAGCCTCTCGAGCGCGCCCGCCAGCTCCCGCCGCAGGCTCTCGGCTTGGAAAAACTGCCAGTCGTCGAAGGCGACGCTGTCGCGCAACCCGAAACCGGCCATGAAGTCGTCGCGGTAAAGCTCAACGGCCTCGGTCAGCAGCGGCACGCATTCGGAACATACCTCCGCTTCCCGGTGCCCGTGCGTCTTGCACTGTGCCAGGAGGTCGTCGAAACGGACGACGTCTACCAGGATCGCGCCGTGGTCAAGGTCCACGTTCTCTCTGTCGGTGATCAACCACCCCTCCGCGCGGGCCTTGCCCAGCGACGAGAGGGTCCTGCGCAGGGCGGCGCGGGCGCGACGCTGGTTGTACTCGGGCCAGAGCAATCCAGCGAGCGCGTCCCTGGTGTGGCCCCGCCGCGTTACGGCCAGGTAGGCGGCGAGCGCGATCGCCTTCCGCGTGTCGACTTCCACGAGCACGCCCTCGTGCTCGATGCGCGGCGCACCGAGCAACGAAATCGTCGTTCGAAACAAAACCCTATCTCCCGTGACTCTCCAACGCCGCTATTATGCCGCTACTGGGGCAACATCGCAACGGTTTTCGTGTGAAGAGAAGATCCGTAACGCTCGTGCGACGAGCCAGTGCACGGCGGCCCGTCGTCAGGAGGAGAAATTGCGGCGACCGGTTCAAGCTGGCCTGACAGCCTGGCAAGAGAAATGGACGCCGGGACGTAGTGCCCGACGCCCTATCTCTGCGGGTTGTGGCCCGTCCTAGCCGTTTATCAGCTTGCGCACGGCGTCGACTATGTGGTTTGCGTCGATACCAGCGGCGTCCATCAGCTCTTCGGACTTGCCGGAGCCCGGCATGATCCCCACGGCGAGGTGCTCGAAGTGGATGGGGTCGGACCCTTCGGAGAGCGCGGAGAGGACGGCTTCACCCAGGCCGCCCTCGGGCCAGTGGTCCTCGACAGCCACGACTTTGCCGTCCGTGGACCGCGCTGCTTCGAGCAGCGTATCGCCGTCGATGGGCTTGATGGAGTAAGCGTCGATGACGCGCACGGATACGCCGCTTTCTTGCAGCTCGTCGGCCGCCTTTGTGGCTTCTGGGACCGTAATGCCCGACGCGACAACGGTCACCGCGTCGCCATCCGAGGAGCGCAAGACCTTGCTACCGCCGATGGGGAAATCTTCTGACGGATCGTAGACCACCGGCGTCTTCGGGCGCAGGGTCCTCAAGAACACGATGCCGTCGGTGTCTGCCATCTCGGCGACGAGCTTCGCGGTCTGGTTGGCGTCGCAAGGCTGGAGCACGGTCGAGCCGTGTACTGCCCGCATCATCGCGATGTCTTCGAGGGCCATCTGGGAGGGCCCGTCTTCCCCGATGGAGACGCCCGCGTGCGAGCCGGAGAGCCGGATGTTGGCGCGGGAGATAGCGGCCATCCTGATAAAGTCGTAGGCACGGGTGAGGAAGGCGGCGAAGCTCGACGCGAAAGGTACCCTGTGGCGAACGCTCATCCCAACTGCCGCCGAGACCATTTGCTGCTCGGCGATGAACATCTCGAAGTAGCGATCGGGGTACTCCTCGGCGAACTCTTCTGACTTGGTCGAGTTGCTGACCTCGCCGTCGAGGGCGACGACGTCTTCCCTGGCGCCACCGAGCGCCTTGAGGGCCGCGCCGTAGGCCCCGCGGGTCGCCTCCTCATCCCCGACCTCCCAGGTCGGCAGCTCGAGCTGGCCCGTCAGTCCGGCGGTGAAATTGTCGCCTGAGCCCGGGTCTGGTTTCTGTACCTCGACCAGCAGGTTGTCGGTGTCGCCGAGCTCGTCCAGAGCGGCCTGCTCCTGGTCTTCACCGACGGGCTTGCCATGCATGCCGTCGACGTCTTCCAGGAACGAGACGCCGCGGCCCTTCTTGGTCTTCGCGACGATCAGGGTCGGTCTGTCTGACTGTTCCAGTGCTTCGGCGTAGGCCTGGTCGATCTGCTCGGGGTCGTGGCCGTCTATCTGGATCGCGTTCCAGCCGAAGGCCTCGGCGCGGGCGGCGTAGTGGTCGCCGTGCCAGCCGTCCATCGTCTCTCGGGTCTGGCCGAGGCGGTTCATGTCCAGGATGGCGACGAGGTTATCGAGCTTGTAGTAGGAGGCGTGCTGGAAGGCTTCCCACATCGAGCCTTCCGCCATCTCAGAGTCGCCGCAGAGCACCCAGACGCGGTAAGGGAGCTTGTCCAGGTATTTACCGGCAAGGGCTACGCCCACGCCGATCGGCAATCCCTGGCCCAGGGAACCCGTCGCCACGTCGACCCATGGGATCTGGGGCGTCGGATGGCCCTGCAGGCGGCTGTCGAACGTGCGGAAGGTCAGGAGTTCTTCGTCCGAGATCGCGCCTGCCGCCTTGTACACCGAGTAGAGAAGGGGGGAGGCGTGACCCTTCGAGAAGATCAGGTGGTCGTTGTTCGGGTTCTCGGGCTCCTCGAAGTCGTAGCGAAGATACTTGCTCATCAGCACGGCCAAAAGGTCGGCCGCCGACATCGACGAGGTGGGGTGCCCTGACCCCGCCCCCGAGCTCGAACGTATGCTGTCGACCCTGAGCTGCTGGGCCAGCGAATGCCACTGCTCGGTCCCCGCTGTCTCCTGGTTGATCTGTTGCGTCACCACTTACCTCCTCGGCAGAATCACAATTGCGACAGATACTACTCCTACTACCCCGCCCGCGCGATTCGGAAACTGTCGAGCCACCTGGTTCCGAAGGCTGCCTCTCACTACATAAACGACCCATCGGCGGCTTTGTTAGAATCCCTGGGGCGAGAGGAAAAATACCAGGACCGGCCGTTCTGACGCGTCGGGTTCGACTGGGTGAAAGGGAAAAATATGGATCTGGCGGTTCGCAAGATGACGCTGGGGCGCTTCGGGGTAGAGAACGTGGGGGCGGTGCACGAAAACCTGCCGCCCGCACGTCTGGTCGAAGCATCCGTACGGAGGAGGGAGGGCATGATCTCCGGTTCCGGGGCCCTGGTCGTCAGGACGGGCAAACGAACCGGTCGCTCTCCCAAGGACCGTTTTATCGTCGAGAACGACGTTACGAGGGAAACCGTCGACTGGGGGACGGGCAACAAGGCCTTTCCTAGCGACGCCTTCGGGGCGCTCCTCGAGAAGGCCGCCACCTACGTCGAGAACCTGGAGGAGATCTACGTCGTCGACGCCTACGCTGGCGCCGACCCACGCTACAGCCTCAACGTTCACGTGGTCACCGAGCACGCCTGGCAGGCCCTCTTCGCGCGGCAGCTCTTCAGGCGCCCCTCCAAAGAGGAGATCGACACCTTCGAGCCCGACTGGACCGTGATCTCGGTCCCCGGGCTCCTCACTGATCCCGAGGTGGACGGCACGGAGTCTGAGACCTTCGTAGGCATCGACTTCGAGCGCAAGGTGGTTCTCGTCTGCGGTACGGCTTACGCTGGAGAGATAAAGAAGAGCATCTTCACCGTGCTCAACTTCGTGTTGCCGACCGAGCGCGGCGTCTTCCCGATGCACTGCTCGGCCAACGTGGGCAGCGGAGCTGGCGAAGCCGGGGGAGACGTAGCGCTCTTCTTCGGGCTCTCGGGGACGGGCAAGACAACCTTATCGGCCGACCCTGAGCGGGATCTGATCGGGGACGACGAGCACGGGTGGTCCGACTCGGGCGTCTTCAATTTCGAGGGCGGCTGCTACGCGAAGACCATAGACCTTAGCGCCGAGAAGGAACCCCAGATATGGGATGCGATCCGCTTCGGCGCCGTTCTGGAGAACGTGGTCATGGACCGGCGCACGCGCGAGGTCGACTACTCGGACCGCATGCTGACGGAGAACACCCGCGTCGCCTATCCGCTGGAGTACATAGCGGGCGCGGTCCCAGAAGGCATGGGCGTGCATCCTTCGGCCGTCCTCTTCCTGACCGCCGACGCCTTCGGGGTCTTGCCCCCCATAAGCGCCCTCACGCCCGAGCAGGCCGCCTACTACTTCCTCTCCGGCTACACCGCCAAGCTCGCGGGGACCGAGGCCGAGATGGAGTCCGAGGTGGAGGCGACGTTCTCCACGTGCTTCGGGGCCCCGTTCCTTCCCCTCCCGCCACGACCTACGCTGAGATGCTCTCCGAGAGGCTCAAAACGCACGGCACGCGCTGCTACCTGATCAACACCGGCTGGTCCGGCGGTCCCTATGGTACAGGGAGCCGCATCGACATCGCCGCCACCCGTGAGATGGTGAGCGCCGTGATCGGGGGCAAGCTCGACGGCGCCGAGACGAGGAAGGATCCGTTCTTCGGCCTCAACGTACCCGTCGAGGTGCCTGGAGTCGCCGGTGAACTCCTCGACCCCCGCGGGACGTGGGAGAGCGGCGACGCCTACGACGAGCAGGCCGGAGGGCTCGCCGACCTGTTCAGGGAGAACTTCACGAGGTTCGAGTCGCAGGTCTCCGAAGAAGTCAGGAACGCGGGACCGCATTCGTCTTAGAAGGCACAAGGTTTCTGGCATCAGGTCTCGTAGTCTGAGCGCCTGACGCCAACCGGGTGGTGCGTGGGCTCTGCGCGCCGCTCTTGCGTCTTCCTCGGTAACACCTCGTAATCGACCGTGCTCGGCCGAACGTCGCAAGCTGTGCGCTTGCTCACGGTCGCATGCCGGGGGCTCTCGTACGCTCACGCGTGAAGCCGACAGGCGGGCTGTTAGGCGAGCCCTACCGCCGGGTAAGCCTTGGGACGGGCGGCTCATGGCGAGGAGGTAGAGACTGGTCCAACGCCGGTGAAGCGGTCGAACGTGTGGGATCTGAAGCCACCATAGAATGGGAGAACCATGTTTCTTCGGATAGACAAGCTACAGATAGAGCTGCCGAAGCCGGAGCAGGCCGATCCTGAGTCGGCGGGCGTCGTGCAAGAGTTGCATGGGCGGCAAGTTCGGCGAGATGTCCACCCTGATGAACTACACGTACCAGTCGTTTAACATGAGGGGCAAGAGCAAGATCCGGCCTTACTACGACCTCGTCGCCAACATCGCCGCCGAGGAGATGGGTCACATCGAGCTGGTCGCCAACACCGTCAATTTGCTGCAGGACCAGACCGAGGCTAGCACCGAGGGCGCTACGCCGCCCCTGAACTTCACCGGCATGACCGGCAACCCCGACCACTTCCTCAACTTCGGACTTGGTGCTATACCCGGTGGCGCCGCGGGCAAGGCCTGGACGGGCGAGAACGTCTTCAACTCGGGCAACCTCAAGCTCGACCTGCTACACAACTTCTTTCTCGAATCGGGCGCGAGGATGGGCAAGATCCGGGTCTACGAATCGACCCAGAACCCCGTGGCCCGCGAGATGGTGGGGTACCTGATCGTGCGCGGCGGCGTCCACCAGGAGGCCTACGCCAAGGCGCTATCCGACCTCTCGGGCGTTGACGTGACCAAGCTACTGCCCGTGCCCGAGATCGAGTCGGACAAGTTCCCCGACGCCAGGAAGTTTATGGACAGGGGCTTCCACCGCATCCTGTACCGCTTCAGCCCCGACGACTACAAGCAGATCGGGGAGATCTGGAACGGCCTCTCGGCTATCGACGGCACGGAGCGTGAGGTCGACGACGGTATCCCCGAGGGCGGCGCGGTCCCCGACCTCGACCCGGCCCCGCCCCTCTACGCCCCGAACGTGAGCGCCGAAGACATCGAGGAGATAGCGAAGCGCCTGTAAGGACGAGCCGAAGCAGGCCGGCGTCGTGGTACCTCGCGGCGCCGGCCAGGCGTTCGATACCCCGCGGCGAAATGGAAGAGTGATGGTAGAGACGACGCGAACGAAAGTATAGAGTAAGCGTTTGAGCACTGGCATCGGGATGGCGGGTGGGCTGGCGGTGCCTGTGGGAGCGCCGCCCGGGTTTGTCGTGCACGTACACCGGTACACGTTCTCGACGCCACACCCGCCGTCTCGGGTGTGGGCCTGGTTGAACGACCCGGCGACGTTTACGGAGGGGCAGATCTGGCCCTATCGGGTCGAGTTTGTGAACGGGGGCTTCGAGCCTGGCGTCCTCAATGTGCATCACGGGCCGTTCTTGAACCTGGCAGGAGCTATCGGGGAGGTGCGGGGTTTCGAGCAAGGTGTCGCGTACCGGGACCTCAAGTATTTCTACGGCAGCTACGCCATCAGCCCGCGTCTCGTGCGGCCGACCCGGCTGCAATTCTGGGTTGAGGGATCTGCCGACGGAACGCTGGTTACGCTGCAGGTGGACAGCCTCGTGCGCCGCCGGTTCGGACGTACCTGGAGCCTTTTGCAGCGGGTCTTCTGGAGTAGATTTCCGCGGTGGATGGCCTCCGCGTTGCAAGATCCCGGCT
Organism: uncultured Rubrobacteraceae bacterium; assembly: GCA_963830075.1. GTDB lineage: Bacteria > Actinomycetota > Rubrobacteria > Rubrobacterales > Rubrobacteraceae > Rubrobacter_D. The sequence continues at coordinate 539,988 of CAWHLD010000020.1, forward strand.
GAGCCTAAGCGTAACGGGATAGTGCTCTATGCTGTCACTATAGTAGGAAGTCTGGAGACGGACGATTGCGTGCGGTCTCCGCGGACGTGCAGGATATCGTTTCTCGAAAGGAATAGTTGTGGACAGAGAAGTCGGACCGGACCCTTTCGCAGGGCTCAAGGACAGCAGCGAAGAGTACAGCGTCTACGATACGCACTACGAGAGGATCGGCAGGGTAGACGACGTCTTTCTCGACGAGCGGGACGGAGTTTCTTACATAGGGATAAAGTTGGGATTCTTCGGGACGAACTCAACCCTGGTGCCGGCCGAGCTCGTCAGGGTCAACGACCTAAGGTACCTGATCGAGGTCGATACAGATGCGGAGACGATCAAACACGCCCCACACTTCGGCCACGACGAGACCGTCTCACCCGAGCTGGAAGACCGGGTACGCAAGTACTTCGGCCTCGAACCCCTCGTGCCACCCCTGGCGTCCGAGGAGCCTGACACGACCCGATTCGCTCCCGACTACCGGGTAGACATCGAACCAGGGGAAAGAATGGAGGCCCAGGAACGTCTCTCTGGAACGGAGCCTGCCGGCGGTCCTCCGGAGGAGCGCTGGGACCGTGAGATCAGGGAGGGTGGCATTACGGTCCACCGCCGGAGGGCTTAGTAGAGGAGGCCCGCCAGGGATCACGCTCCTCAGACACCGCTCCTCCTCCAAACGGGCTCGTGCCTAGCTACGCCTCCTTGGGTCTTCTGGCGTGTCGAGCCGGCCGAATGCCGCGCCACCGAACGGGTAGAATGTCCACAGATAGCGGTGGAAGGAGGAAAGAGTGTCGGAAAAGGGACCAGAGGCGGCGCAGCGGCTGGCCGAGGCGTTCGGGGAACCCTACCGGGAGGTGGTTCGTGGCGCCGTCGACGCCCAGCAGAGGAACGTCCAGCTCGCCCAGGGCTGGGTCGAGGGCCTGAGCGGTCTGCTCGAGAGCCAGGCCGAGGCCAACCGGGCGCTGACCAGGGCCATGGAGAGCCACACCAACGCCGTCGAGGAGGCGATCAAGAGCCAGGAGCGTACGAGCCGCGCCCTCGCCGAGAGCCTCGAGTCGTACAAAGAGGTGATCGAGCGCAACACGGTTCTGCAGGAGAACAGCACGAAGCTTGTCCAGGGGTTCTTCGGCGACGTGACCACCGAGCTCAGGGAGGGAATGCAGGGCAGCCAGGAGGTCGCCCGCAGCCTGATGGAGGGCTCCGAAAAACAGATGGAGGCGTTCCAGGCGATGCTTGGCGAGGCGATGAACTCCTACGCCAACCTCATGAACGCCCCATTCGACCTCTACCGCAAGAACCTGGAAGCGTTCGGCAAGCAGGGCTAGTAAGGAGGACGGGATGGAGGCTAAAGAGACGAGCCTGGAGGTCAGGAACTTTATAGGGGGAAGATGGGAGGAGAAAGACGGCCGCGATACGGAGCCAGTCTACGACCCCGCCACGGGAGAGGTCGTCGCACAGACGCCCCTCTCGACAAAGGACGATGTCGACAGGGCCGTGAAGAGGGCTGAAGAAGCCTTCCCTTCCTGGGCGGCCACGCCGGTCGTCGAGCGGGCTAGGATCCTGTTCCGCTTTAAGGCGCTACTCGAGGACCACTTCGGGGAGCTCAGGGACCTCGTTACCCTGGAGAACGGCAAGGACGCGGCGGACGCCGGGGGGGAGGTCAGGCGCGGGATAGAAGTCGTCGAGTTCGCATGCGGGATGCCAACGTTGATGATGGGCGAGACGGTCAGGGACGTTGCGAAGGGTATAGATAACTCTTCGTGGCGCTACCCTCTCGGGGTCGTCGCGGCGATAACCCCCTTCAATTTCCCCTGCATGGTGCCCCTGTGGACTATCCCCGTTGCCATAGGGGCCGGCAACACCTACATCCTCAAACCTTCGGAGAGAACGCCCCTGTGCGCGGTGAAGTTGGGAGAGTTGCTCTCGGAGGCCGGTCTGCCCGACGGCGTGTTCAACATAGTCAACGGGGCGAGGGAGACCGTCGACGGAATCCTGGAGCATCCCGGCATAAAGGCAGTCTCCTTCGTGGGATCCCAGCCCGTGGCCGAGCACGTCTACACTCAGGTTCCTCCCACGGCAAACGGGTGCAGGCGCTCGCCGGTGCCAAGAACTCGATGGTCGTCATGCCCGACGCGGTACTTGAAAAGGCAGTCCCGAACATTATCTCCTCTGCCTACGGCAACGCGGGCGAGCGGTGCCTCGCGGGGAGCGTGCTCGTGGCCGTCGGCGGGGTGGCTGACGAACTAGTCGAACGGCTGAAGGAGGCCGCCGCCTCGATGAAGGTCGGCCCCGGAAAAGAAGAAGGCTCCGAGCTCACCCCCGTTATCCGAGACTCTCACCGCGACAAAGTCCGGTCTTACGTCGACCTCGGAGAAGAAGAGGGGGCAGAGGTCGTCCTCGACGGGAGGGAAGCGCCCCTGGAGCAAGGCTTCTTCATGGGCCCCACGCTCCTTGACCGCGTGACCGGAGAGATGCGTATCGGCCGCGAAGAGATCTTCGGTCCCGTTCTCTCAGTGGTGCGCGTGGGATCTTTGGACGAGGCCATCGAGTTTACCAACGGCTCGCCCTTCGGGAACGCGTGCTCGATCTACACGGAAGACGGGGCCGCCGTCAGGTACTGGAGAGAGCGTGTGGAGGCCGGAATGCTCGGCGTCAACGTCGGTGTCGCCGCCCCCATGGCCTTCTTCCCTTTCAACGGTATCAAGAACTCCTTCTACGGCGACCTGCACGCTACCGGCAAGGACGGGGTGCGCTTCTTTACCGAGAATAAGGTCGAGATCACACGCTGGCTCTCAGACCCGGCCCAACCGCCTGAGGCCGTCAAGCGTCCCGTCGAGTCAGGCGCTTAGAACGGTAGGGGGCGGTTTCAAACCGCCCCCTACTGCCGACCGCTTGGGGCGCTACGTTGCGCCCCTTTTCGCCGCGTGCCCACAGCGCCGACCTTGCCGGTACGTAATGTTTGTTAAAGAAGTTTTTCAATTTCTTTAACAAACTAGTGCTTTTTGACGTCTCTACGGTTACAATGTCTCCGACGCAAGTACGACATATAGGAGGGGGGCCTCTGTGCGTCGGCTTTTCCTAATGATCTCTGCAGGCTGTATTGCTTTAGGCGTCGTGGCAACCACGACGCTCGCTGCCGGGGCGCAGACCTCCGGGCAGCAACCTTCTGGGGACGTCTCGGCGCCGCAGAACAGCACTCCTCACGATGTCGAGGCCCAAGCCGCATTCATCTCGCAGGGTTCTGCAGTCGGCGTGGACTCTGCCGAGTTGGATGCCGTACGGGCCGACGTAGCTGAAGAAGATCGCCTCCCGGACTACTCTCAGGTAGTTGACAACAGCACCGGGGGGCGTTTCAGTGCCCCGGGCTGGCAGACGCGGAGCGACGAGCAGGGGGTGGGCTACGGCCAGGTAAGCCACGGTGGGAGCCACGTAGGCTCGGGCTCCAGTAGTAGTCCGGCGCGTTTCAAGGTAAAGATTCCGACCAGCAACGACTACACCGTCTCCGCCCGGTGGCCCGCTTCTCCGGCAGCAGCGACGACGCCCGCTTCGGTATCGGCACGGCTTCTGGCACGCAATGGACCAACGTCGATCAGACCACCGACGGTGGCGATTGGATGAAGCTCGGTACCTACGCGATGAAGGAAGGCGAGCGCTATATACAACTCTCAGCGGGCTCTGCGGAGACAGGTACTAGCGTGGCCGACGCGGTGGCCGTCGTTCGCGGCGACGTAACCATGCCCCCCGGTGAGGGAGGGATCAAGGCGAGTGGCGAGGAAGCTACCTATTCGGCTACCTCGATGCGCAACCCCACCCGTCGCGACGTGGTCAGGGTTGCAAAGCGTTTTACGGGCATTCGGTACAGATATGCCACTTGCACGAACTACCGAATGAGCTGCACGTGCGAGACCAAGAAGACCTACGCAAAATTCGGGCACAATCTGAGCATGTGCGAGAATCGGCAGTGGAAGAACTACGTAATGGCGGAAAGGGTACGGCGTAAGCGGAACCTCCGGCGCGGCGATCTGGTATTCTTAAGGAGGGCGGATACGGCGGTCCCATAACCCAGTCGCGATCTACTCGGGCAACGGGAACGTGGTCCACGCCTCCGCCTACTGGGGCAAGGTCACCGAGAGTAAGATGAAATACATTCGCGGTTACTTCCGAGCCAAGCGCTACAAATTGCACTAGGCCAAGGGATAGACCAAAGACAAAGAGGGAGGCTCCGTACAGGGGACCTCCCCCTTGTCGTACCTGCCTGGCTGCGCTCTACGCTCAGGGACGGTAGAGGTAGTACGGTATCGGTTCCAGGTTAAGGCCCGCTGCGTCCATGATCTGCTCGGCCTGTGGCTCCTGCGGGGCGAGGCGTGCCAGCAGGGTATCGGTCAGGGTTGGTTCCTGAACGTAGCGGACCACGGTCGTGTCGTTCGAGTCGGCCAGCCTGCCGGCGGCGGCAGACGCCTCGTCGAGGCCCCCGAAGGAGTCCACCAGCCCCAGTTCCTTCGCCTGCACCCCCGAGTACACGCGGCCGTCGGCGATCTCACGCACCCTGTCTTCCGGGATGTCGCGGCCTTCCGAGATCACGTCGACGAACTCCGAGTACGATTCGTCTACCAAGGACTGGAAGATCTCCCGCTCCTCCGGCTTTACCTCGCGGAAGGCGTTTCCGAGATCTTTGTACTTTCCGCTCTTTATGACCACCTGCTTGATGCCGTATTTCTTTGCGGCCTCAGCGAAGTTGTTGAACTGGAATATGACGCCCAGGGAGCCCGTAAGGGTCGTCTCGTTGGCGAAGACGCGGTCTGCCGCGGTCGAGATGTAGTAGCCGCCCGAGGCCGCAACATCTCCCATGGAAATGACGACGGGCTTGCCGGTGTTCTCCCTGAAATCTAGGATGCTCTGGTGCATCTCGTCGCTCGCCGTTACCCCGCCGCCTGGAGAGTTGACCTCGAGTACCACCGCCACGACGCTCGGGTCCTGGCCGGCCTGGCGCAAGGCGTCGGCGAGCCCTTCCGGTGAGACCGTAGGTTGTATCCCGCCCAGACTGTCGCTGGCCGAGGCGATCGTACCCTCGACGGGCACGACGGCTATCTTGTCTGGCCCGTCGCCGGCAACGTACTCCTCGTCGTAGAGGACGGGGGCCGTAGGACCGTTCGCGATCCCCGAAGCGAGGATCAGGACTATCGCCAACACGGCTAGCCCGATCAGGCCGAGCGCCACGAGACCTCCGACCACCAAGGGCCACCTGCGACGTCTCCTTGGTTCCCCAGTATTTGTCTCTGGCTGACGAGACGGCCCGTCGGTAGGAGTATCCATCCTGCTCCCTTCGTCGCTCTATGTGCTTGCGCGAGATCTCTGGACCGGTCAGCAAATTAGATCCGGCCACCAGGGAGATTATATGACCGGCGCGAGACGGGGCAGTACGCGGACACATGTTCCGCGCCCCGACCGGCGGCGATGTGTTCGGCTCAGCGTCGGCGACGGCGGCGGGGGACGTTCTTCAGGATATCGTCTTTGGCGCTCTGGGATGAAACCCTTTCGTCGCGTGCCTCCAGCGCCAGGCGCTCGCGATGGTAGACGATCCAGAGGTACAGGTCGAGCTCGGTACGGCCCGGGAAGGCGTCGAGGATACGCTCCTCTCTTACCATTTCCTCTATCGGGCGGTAGCCGTACTCGTACCAGTCTCTCAGAACCTCTTCCGGCGAGACGTAGCGCCTCCAGAGCTGGGAGAGCCTGAAACCGTGCGCTTCTATGTAGGTGGCGAGCCTCCTATAGTCGCCGACGTCGGAGAACTCGACCTTGATCTCGGGTAGCACCCGGTCGATGGGCAGCCGCTCCAGGAGATGGCGGTGTTCGAGCTTATGCAGCAGATCGCGGGCCGTGAGCGCCGAGTCTACTGGTACCCTGCTGCGGAGCTCTGTCACCTCGGCGTCGATCATCTCGACGCCCCTCTGGAGGGCCACCGAGACCCTGTGGTTTCCGTCCTGGACGAAGTAGGCGTCGCCGATCTTGTAGAGGCTAACGGGGGGCAACTCTTCGCCCCTGTCCATGATCTCGTCTATCCGCCTCCAGCGGGTTCCGAGATCTGGCTTTGACGGCAGGAAAGCACTGTCGAAGTCCCTGTGTCGCCCGACGCTACCGACGATCTTCGATACGGGTACTTCGCGCATACCCAAATAGACCTGGGAGACGGCCCCGAGGGCGCCCTTGACCTCGTCAAAAGAGAGCAACTGATTTGAGCCGGGGTCCCTGCGCAGGTACGCCCCGACCCTCCGCAGAAACGCTCTCCTGCGGGCGCGTGAAAAGTCTCGGTCGGACTGTTCGTGGGGATCCATAATCTCTATTGGAGCAATCTACAGTCCCCCGGCCTCGGCAACAAGGGCGCCTGGCGGCGAAAGTCATACGTCGAGGATCCGGTGGCCGTAGACGTTGACGATCTTAGTCTCTCCCTTCTGTACGACCCGCTCCTGGTCCGGCCCATAAAGGTGTATGTGACCGTGCAGCCAGAGCGGAGGTTGGTGCCTATCGATCAGGTCCACAAATGATTCGAAGCCAACGTGGGCCACATCTTTCCTATCTCCGAGGCCGAAAGGCGGGGAGTGGGTGACAAGGATACTGGGTTTCGGATGGCCGACAAAGGTCCGGTAACGAATTCTTACCGAGAGCGCCCACGCCCGGCGGCGCATCTGGCGTTCGGTGTACTGGTTGGGACCACCAGAGTAGAGGGGCGAACCGGAGAGCCCCGCTAGCGCCATCCCGCCGTCCGTCACAACCCTTCCGTCGAGCGACGTGCAGCCGCCAGGGTACTCCGGGCCGTCCGGGCCGGGATCGTGGTTCCCGAGCACGTAGTAGACGGGAACCCCTAGGAAAGTGACGATGTACTCGAGGTAGTCGAATGGCAGATCCCCGCAGGAGATCACGGCCTCTACACCCCCAGCGTAAGAGGTCAGGTTGGGGCCGTGGAGCATCGACTCCACCCGGTCGCTGATGCAGAGTATCTTCACGAGTGCGTACCCATCACCCCGCAGAGCATACCCGATGCTCACCGAAGGGTGTTCTCGGTCCTGACGGGAGGCATCTTCGAGACGCGTCTAATTGGCCCAGGGCTTGTCGTAGAGCACGAGGGAAGGGAACGTTGGCAGGACCGGAGACGCCGAAGCTGATGGTCGACGTGGTGATCCCTTCTGGAGCAGGCGTTGTTCTGGTTCGCCGCGGCAGCGAACCTTTCGAAGGACAGTGGGCACTGCCGGGAGGCTTTGTGGAGGTGGGGGAGACCGTTCACGAGGCTGCCGTGCGCGAAGCCGCAGAAGAGACTGGACTCGGCGTAGAGATCTCGCGCCTCGTGGGCGGCTACTCCGAGCCCGATCGCGATCCTCGCGGCCACAACGTAAGCGTCGCTTTTTTGGTCCGCGTCCTGGGTGGCCAGATGCAGGCCTCCTCCGACGCCGCCGAGGTCGATGCTCTCGACCTAGCCTCGGTCGGACTGGCGTTTGATCGTCATCGCTGACGCACTGGGTTTGGGCCCGTTTCGTTGGCAGGCCCGTAGATTACACGCCAAGGGAGGTGCGCCCGCACCCTAGGCGCACCTCCCAAGCGATAGGTACCTGACGTTCCTACGGGAGGAAGCGTTTGGAGATCGGGTCTGCGTGATCCTCAGGGGTAATGCGGGCACCAGGGTCGAAGTTTATGCGACCCTTGTCTATATATCCGGGTGGTATCTCCTGCTGGAGGCTCTGCCTGCTCCTCTGGTCGGCCGGGTAGGCGGTGCGACCGTCTTCGCTCGCCTTGGGCTCCACGCCAGCCTTGCGCGCCCCCTTCAAGGCGTCCTCGTAGGCCAACCTGGCCTCGTTGAAGGTATTTACGTACTTGTGGTTTCTCATCGCGTCCTTCGCCCGCCCGTAGTGTTTGCCAGCGGACGCGAGGTCCGTGGCCGCCTGTCCTGCGTCCGGCGAGGCCAGGATTCTGGCTGCGAGGGCGTTGGCGTTGTTGATGTAAGCCGCCGCCTGGAAGCGGTTCGTGTTGTCCTGGTCGAACTGGGAGAAGTCCCAGTTCAGGTCTATGTAGCTCATGATTGAGTTGGTCTCATCGCCAGACCACGCGTACTGGAAGCGGCCCTCCGGACCGTAGTCTAGATCCCGTTCGTAGTCGTAGCCGTCGTGTGGGTGGCTGAAGTTCAGGTGGTGACCGTACTCGTGGATCTCCGTCGTCGAGAGCCCGTAGCCCGCCTCGGTGATCGCGGGGCTGACGAAGCTGAACACGAAGCTCTGCGTGCCGTCGCGGTAGTTGTCGTCGGCGAAGCCCAGGGCGGGCGGCGAGGTCCTGCCGTTCTTGCCGTCCTTGACGGCCCAGTTGAGCAGCACCGCCTCGTACTCGCGGTAGTCGTCATCGTCGGTGAGAGGCTTCCGGTTCAGCGCGCCGTAGAGGAAGAGGTTGGCGTCCTTCGGGTAGTTTCTATAACGGGAGTAGCACTTTGAGCCCGATCCCGTGTACTGCTCGACAACCCACCCCACGTAGCATTCTTTCGCCTTGTCCTTGTAGGCGCGGTCCTGCTCATCCAGGGAGTAGGGAACGCGATGTACCTCGTCCACCTCGTCCAAGACCAAACGCGGAGTTTGGTACCTGGCGGAGGAGTTCACGCCGCTCAATCCCTCGACGGTGTTGAGGTCCAGGTCGACCCTGTTGGGCAGCAGCCTCGGGGTGAACTGCGGGGGGTAGAGCGGCGAGGAGGTGAACAGCAGGTTGATGCCGACGTAGCGTGCGACCCTAGAGAGGTCCCCGCTGAGGGCCGAAGCGGGCCTGTAGCCGTCTTTTGCGTAGTACTCCCAGATGGGTGGGAAGCGGGCGTCCTTAGAGCCGTCTCCGTCTACATCCGCGTCGTCCACGTTCCAATTGTTGGACCAAGCCTCGGGACCGGCGGAGAGGTCGTAGAACCAGACACGGCTATCCTTGCCTCCCGTGTTCGACTCCTCGTCCTCGCTGGCCGTGCCCCCCCAGGCGATGATCTTGCGGCTCTCGCGCTTGGCACCGAAGTTGTAGTCGGTGTCCGGATCTGGCTCGTTGGTCTTGGTATAGACGTGGTGCTCGAACCCTTTGCGTGGCTTGGCCTCGTTTCCCCACCAGTTGATAAAGTAGATGGTGTTCCGCGAGGTGTTGACGCCCTCCGGGGGTTTGTTTAGCAGGTGCCGCTCTACGCTGGGCGCGTCTATGAAGTGGTTGTTCGGCACTTTGAGGACGTTGTTCTTTTGCTGGTTGTACTGTCGCTGGTAGAGCGTTTTCTCGGCCCGGCGAGAGATCTTCTTGAGGTAGCCGAAGAACCTGTCCTCGTAGTCATCGCCCGCGAAGAAAACCTTGTGACCGTAAGTGTATTCGATGCCCAACGTCGCCTCTTCCCTGGAGGCCCCGTAAGACAATTTGCTCCGAACCACGGGCTTGTACTTTTCTGGCAGCCCATTGAGGAATCGCGCTTTGCCCACGTCGCCCGGTTCGTAGCCAACGAAGACGTAGTTGACTGGCACCTTCTCCTCGAGATTCGCCTTCTTTCCAGGCTCCAATCCCGAGCGCGGCTCCTGCTGCGCCGAGGCCGAGGACCCGAGCACTACGCAAACGCAAAGCGCCATCAATAGGACCAAGGCTCGTGGGTAACGTGGCATAAACTCACTTTTCATCGTCGCCTCCTGCGCCCCGTATAGTCTGCGCACGATAAACCATTCGCGCCCCAAGAGCCAGCAGCGCCCGACCCCTGATGTCGCGATGCGCCTGGAGGGCCTCTCCGGCCGAAGGTTTTCAGCACAGGACTCACGGGCGCGCCGTCATCATGCCTGACTCGAGGGCCGTTCTCATCTCCTGAATGGCGAGTGCCACGACCCGCCCGGCGCATCCCTCAAAGATCCCTGTCCGATACGATGGTCATGTTTGTCCCTGTCGTTCAGGGGATGTTGGATCGGGGGTGCCGGTATTGTAGGTCTGGTGTGAACGCGGTGTCCTTTTGCACCCCGACGGTGGTGTAAACTTGTCTCAGGAGGCACGAGACTTGGATTGGGAAATCATCTTCTGGGCTATTCTGGCGGCTCTTGCCTTCGTCGGCGAGCTTCTAACCGTCTCTTTCTTCCTGCTCTTCTTCTCGCTCGGCGCCGTCGTTGGGCTGATCGCGGCCCTGCTCGGAGCCGGTATCACGATACAGGCCATTGGGTTCGTCGCGGCCTCGATTCTCAGCATGGTTGTCTTGCGCCCCGCCCTCTTGAACCGGCTCGCGCTGGGGAGCGGGGAGGGTTACGCGGGGCACCGCGGGATCACGGGCGAGAGCGCGATCGTGACCAGGGAGATAGAAGCTGGCGGGAAGGGAATGGTGCGGGTGGGAACCGGCGAGTTCTGGACGGCGCGTTCCCTTCATCCCGACGAAAAGATAGAGCGAGGCACCAGGGTAAAGGTGCTCGACACCGACGGGCTTACCGCCCTGGTCGAAACAGTGGAGACAAAGGAGTAGAAATCATGACCGGACTTATCTTGATAGCTGTGCTGGCGCTAGTTGTCTTTCTGGTTGCGGCGAGGAGCATTAGGATCATCCCCCAGAGCCGGGTGGCGATTATTCAGCGGCTTGGACGTTACCATCGCACCGCCGAAAGCGGGCTAACGTTTGTCGTGCCTGTGGTAGACAAGATGCTGCCCAAGACCGACCTCAGGGAGCAGGTCATCGCGTTCCAGCCCCAGGCGGTCATCACCAACGACAACGTCGGGATGCAGATTTCGACAGTCGTCTACTATCAGGTAGTGGACGCGCGGGCCTCAGAGTACGAGGTGGCGAACTTCAATCTGGCGATGGAGCAGATCACGCAGACTACCTTGCGCAATGTGATCGGCAACCTCATCCTGGACAAGACCCTGACCTCCCGAGACGAGATCAACGGCAAGCTCCGCACGATTCTGGACGAGGTCACGGAGAAGTGGGGCATCAGGGTGACGCGGGTCGAGCTGAAGGAGATCACTCCTCCAAGGGACATCCAGCAAGCGATGGAGAAGCAGATGCAGGCCGAGCGGACCCGCCGCGCCGCCATCCTGACCGCGGAGGGCGACAAGCGCGCCGCGATCCTCAAGTCCGAGGGCGAGAAGGAATCAGCCATCCTCCGCGCCGAGGGCGAGCAGAAGGCCGCGGTACTGCGCGCCGAGGGCGAGGCCGCCGCCTACCGCAACGTCCAGGCCGCCCAGATCGAGATGACAGGAGCCCTCTTCGAGCGCCTGGAGAGCTCCGACCTCTCCCCCGAATCGCTCCGTTACCTCTACCTGAAGGCCCTCCCCGAGATGGCGCAGGGACCGGCGAGCAAGCTCTTCGTCGTCCCCTCCGAGATACAGGACCTCGCTGGAACGCTCGGAGCCCTGGCCGGCGGCGCTTCCCTCGCCAGCGAGGACGTCCCGCAGGGCGAAGGGAAGCAGCGTAGCTTGAAGGGCCCGGTCGGTCGTCCGAACGGTGAGCTTCCGGCCCGCCGTGAGAACCCTCTGTAGAGCAAGGTCCGGGCGGAGCCGCGCCGTCCCGACTACCCCTGGTCGTGCTGCAAGAAGAAGCGCACCATCTCGGCCGAGGCGTCGGGACCTTTAGGGTCCGTGTAGGAGCCGGGGTAGCTCCCGCCGGACCAGGCGTGACCGAGCCCGTGTACGCTCCACCGCTCCACGAGATCCCGGCCGTCCGCGCCCTTGTAGGTGAACCTGGTGTACTCGTGACCGCCTGGTACCCCGCCCCGCCGGGTGGCCACCCGCAGTGACGAGCCGTTACGATCCTCAGCTTCTAGATTGGCCAGGAGCCGCTCACCGTTGCGAGGATGGACGGTCGTGTCACCATCGCCGTGGAAGATTATCGTGGGTACGATCTTCCGGCTTCCCCCGCCGGTACCGTTCTGGCTTGCGACGACAGGCCCGCCCTGTCGCATGGCGGTGAACGCCGAGGGCATGTCGTGGGCGGAGCCAGGGGCGAGCCCGGAGTGCACTCCTACTGCCGTGTACAGGTCGGGGTAGGTTGCACCAAGGATTGCGGCCATTGCCCCCCCCGCCGACATCCCGGCCACGTACACCCGACCCCCGGCAACCTCGTACTCGTCTACGACCTGTTCCGTAATGCCGGCGATAATTGACGGCTCACCCCGACCGCGCTGCTGGTCTGAGGCCTGGAACCAGTTCCAGCATCCCTGCATGTTGGCGTTCTTCGCTTGCGCAGGATACGCAACGAGGAAGCTGTGCTCCTCGGCGAGCTCGTTCATGCTGGTGCCCGTGGCGAAGTCGTCAGGATTCTGGGTGCAGCCGTGGAGCATGACGATTAGTGGTACAGCCTGCCCGGTGTAGCCGCTCGGGATGTACAGCTTGTACGAACGCGACCCAGCGCCGTTTGTGTAGGATCCTTCGATGAAACGCGCTCCATCGGCCACACTCGGGGACGGCGCTCTTCCCAACTGCGTCCCCTGCAAACCCGCCACGCCGTTGGTGAGCAGGTTCGGTGGGGTGGTCCAAGTAGCCGCGTCGGGCCTATGAACGGTCTTACGCCGGCCTGACGCCGGACCCTGACGGGCTTCCTTCACGATCCGGGATGTGACGTCTATCGGTCCAATCGTGTCGCCGGAAAATCCCGGCTTCGTCGTTGGGACGAACGTGCCGCCGAGGGCGCACTGGATGGCGGCGGTCGCCTCTTCTAGCCTGCCCTGTTGCGTGAGGCGTGTGGCCTCGGTCATGCCGTTCTGCATCTGGTCGTTCATGCTAGTGATTTCCTTTCTTTAAGGGGATTGAATTCTGTCTTTCAGCGCCGACTTTACGGCTGGGCTCGCCCTGAGGGCGCCGAGTACGATCACGGCCCCGATAGTCTCCCGGGCTAGCTCGGGGTCCACATCTTTGTCGATGCTCGCCAACCCGAGCACCTTGATCTCCAACATCTCGCCGGCCTCGCGTACCGCCTCCAGGTCGCGGCGGGTGTAGCGCTCTAGCCCGAGCACCAGGGTCTTGCGCGCCACCGTCTGCCTGACCTCCTCGGCGTGCGTCGTTAGCTGGTTGCGGATGGCCGTCCGAATGAAGTCCGTACGGTTGGAGTAGAAGCCCTCCTGCACGAGCAAATCTATCTGCCCCAGATCCACAAGCCCGAGGTTGATCGTGATCTTCTCCGTCTCACTCATGCCGGTGCTCCATTTGTCGTCCTTCTTTTCGACATCCATAGGCCATCCATCTGGATGGTAACACACAACGTCGTATCTTCGTCAAGTGCGTTCTCTGGTATTGGGTGAGTTGTGGGAGAGTTCATACGGTTGTGTGTGGTCGCGGGCATTACTATGGGGCCAGAGCGGTCGGCGTATGAGGAGGAGCATGGACGTTCTCGTAAGTGGGGCGACGGGGTTGATCGGGTCGGCTCTGGTTCCGGAGCTTGAGGCGGTGGGGCACAGGGTAAGACGTCTGACGCGCACGCCGCGTTCCGAGGGAGACGTTCGGTGGGACCCTGAGGGCGGCACGATAGACGGGGATCTGACGGGAACAGAGGCCGTGGTCCATCTTGCGGGAGAGAGCATCGCCGAGGGCCGCTGGACCAGGGAGAAAAAGCGGCGCATTCTGGAGAGCCGGCAGAAAGGTACGCGCCTTCTGGCCGAGAGCATTGCGGGGCTACCGGAGCCTCCCTCCGTCATGGTCTCCGTCTCGGCGATTGGGTACTACGGGGACAGGGGCAACGAGTTGCTTACCGAGGAGAGCGAATCTGGAGATCTGTTCCTCTCAGAGGTTTGCCGGGAGTGGGAGGCTGCGGCTGCGCCGGCGCGTGAGGCCGGGATACGGGTCGTGCACCCGCGCTTCGGCATCGTGCTCAGCACGGAGGGCGGGGCGCTCGGGACGACGTTGCCGATCTTCAAGCTTGGCGGAGGAGGGAAGGTCGGGTCGGGGAGGCAGTACTGGTCTTGGGTCTCGTTCGACGACGTTATCGGGGCCATCGTCCATGCCATAGAGGCCGAAAATCTCAGTGGTCCCGTGAACGTCGTCATCCCCGATCCTCCGACCAACGCGGAGTACACGAAGGTATTGGGTCACGTCCTTGGTCGTCCGACCTTCTTCACCGTGCCCGCGCCGGCGGCCCGCGTTGCGCTCGGCGGGATAGCCGACGAGCTCCTTTTGGCCAGCGCCCGCGTCGAGCCCGTGAGGTTACAGGAGACGGGCTACTCCTTCCGACACCCTGACCTTGAAGGGGCGCTGCGGCACCTTCTGCAGAAGTAGTGACTGGGCGGCCCGGCAGGCCGCCTCCGCGGGCGATCTATAGCAGGAGTCGAAGCTCAGAATGGATGAGCGTCAGGCGGCGTACCGCCAGCGTTGGCTGCAGGCACCGCCTGGGGAGGGCGTCGCACCGAAGCTAGGGTGAGCGCAAAGTGGCGCTTATTCTAGTCCTGAAGCTCCGCGCCGAAGCCCGAGTCATGCAGCAACGCCCGGGCTTGTGGCGCGTCACCGGCGTCCAGCGTCAGGACGAGGGCGGCGCGTTCGGTATTGGAGTGGCGGACGTAGAGGTCGAGGATGTTGATGTCGTTCGAGCCCATCAAGGTCGTTACCTCGGCGAAGACGCCCGGACGGTTCTCAACGGGGATGGCCACGTCCGCGTTCGCGCCGCTCTTCTCAACGAGGATACCGCCGAGGGCGTCGTAGGCCTCGTGGGCCCGCCTAAAGCGGTCCTTGATGGCCTCGCGGTCTTTAATCTCACTCCCCAGCTGCGCCATCGCCCCTGCGAACGCCCCGAGGGCTTCACCGAGCGCCGGCGCGTTCTCGGCCAGGATATCCGACCACAGCTCGGGGTTGGAGGCTCCCACCCTTGTCAGGTCTCTAAAGGACGGTCCCGCGAAGGATAGGGCTTCGGGTGAGATATCCGAGGCGACCTTCAGCAGGGCGGCCGCCATGAGGTGCGGCAGGTGCGAGAGGGCCGCCATGAGGAGGTCGTGCTTCTCGGGGTCGACGGCGGTCGGGACGGCGCCAAGCTCCCTGACGAACCCCGAGACCTCGCGGTAGTCGTCGGGGGCGGTGCGGCCCGTCGGGGTAAGGAAGTAGCGGGCTCCCTCGAAGAGGTTGGCGCGGGCGTTGGCGACCCCCGAGAGCTGGCTGCCCGCCATCGGGTGTCCGCCGACGAAGCGCAGGTCTTGCCGCTGCGCCTCTGCGACGATTGCGCCCTTGGCGCTGGCGACGTCGGTTATCAGGGCGTCGGTTGGAGTCAGGTCCCCGAGCAGGGTCGTCACCCTGGATATGGGCGCGGCGAGCACCACGAGGTCGACCCCGCGTACTTCCTTGAGCGTGGAGGCGCGGAGGATGGCGCCGCTTTGCGTAGCTTGTTCCAGAACATCCGGGCTGTCTACGCCGACGACGTCCCATCCCGCATTACCAGCGGCGAGGCCGATAGAACCCCCGACCAGGCCGACCCCCACGACGCCTAGCGTGCGGCTCATGCTCCCCCGAGTGCCCCTATGACCCGGTCGTTTTCGCCCGAGTCGCCGACCGTCACGCGGCTCCAGCCCGGATAGCCTAGCGCCGCTCCCTCGCGCACCAGAACCCCCGATCTCTCGAATTCCTCCGCCGCGAACCGGACCATCACGAAGTTGCCCTGCGAGGGCATGTACTCCAGGCCTGCAGCCCCGAAAGCCCTCTGCAACCGGCCGCGCTCCCGAATCACGAACCAGGCGCGCTCACGCACCTTGTCCGTTGCCCGCATGGAGGCTGTGGCCGCGACCTGGGCCGCCAGGTTAACCGAAACCGGGAACCGGACCCGCTCGGCGTAGTCTGCGATACTCCCCGAGGCAATGCCGTAACCGGCCCTGAGGCCAGCCAGGCCGTGCGCCTTCGAGAACGTGCGTGCCACTAATATGTTCTCCTGGTCGAGGGGCAGGGTGTGCGAACCCTCGTATGCTGGATCCTCCACGAAATCCGTGTAGGCTTCGTCCACGATCAGGAGTACGCCATCGGGCAGCTCTTCGGCGAGCTCCCGTACCCGGTCCAGGCTCACAAACGTGCCCGTCGGGTTGTTTGGGTTGCACAGGATCACCGCGCGGGTCTCCCGAGTGACCGCCGAGATAAGGGCTTCCGGCTTGATCTCGTTCCTCTCCGTGAGGGGGACCTCCCTGGCCCTCATCCCGAGAACGGCGCACAACATCGGGTACAGACTGAACGAAGGCCATCCGTAGACGACTTCGCCGCGCGGCAGCAACTGCAGCACGTTGAACAGCACCTCGCTCGACCCGTTGCCGACAAGAATGTTGGTGGTCTCGGCGCCAGGGTTCGCGTCCGCCACCGCCTGCCGGAGCTGGGAGACGTGGCTGTCCGGATAGCGATTGGCGCGAGGGAGAACCTCGGAGAGCGCGGCTACGGCTTCTGGGAGTGGTCCGAAGGCAAGCTCGTTAGAGGTCAACTTCGCGTAGTTGTCTGCCTTGCCCTCGGCCGCCATCCTCCACGACTTCGGAGGGACGTAAGGTCTGAGGGGGTCAAGCTCGGGTCTAAAGGCTACAGGCATCAGGTTACAGGCTTCAGCTTTCCAGTCGTGGTCGATGTGTCCCAACCGCGTAAGACTAAGACTCTCTACCTGGTCTTGCAACACTGTCGGGCGACGGATCAACCGCGGCACCGCATAATTTCCTGAAGCCCTTAGCCTGTAACCTGGAGCCTTCACTGATACAATTTCAGGCCTTATGGCGGATATTGAGATGCAGGATAAGTTCAGGGAGCTCAGGGAGCGGGTCGACGCGGTTGACGGGGAGCTCATCGAGGCGTTGAGCGAGCGGGCGCGCATCGTGCAGGAGATCATGGTGCTCAAAGCCGAGGCTGGTGCCCCGGTCTACGATCCGAGGCGGGAGGAGGAGATCCTGCGGCGGGTCGTCGAGCGCAACCCGGGTCCGATCTACGACTCCTCGATGAGGGATATCTTCGAGATCATCCTGCACCGCATCCGCGACCTTGAGATCCAACGCGGGGAGTTTCCCAGGTAAGATGGACGTTTCAACGAGCGTAAAGACCGACGTAAAGACCACCAACGGCATGATCCAGCCTGGCACCTTCAGGGTGATCGCCGGCCCGTGCACGGTCGAGAGCTACGAGCAGTTTGTGGCCTCGGCGAAGGCGGTGAAGGAGGCCGGCTTCGGCTACGTCCGCGGCGGCGCCTTCAAGCCCCGCACCTCTCCCTACTCTTTCCAGGGCCTCGGCGAGGAGGGCCTGAAGATACTCTCCGAGGTCTCCGGTGAACTCGGCCTGAAGGTCGTCACCGAGGTGATGGACCCTTACGACATAGAGATGGTCATGGAGCACGCACAGATCCTGCAGATCGGTGCTCGCAACATGGCCAACTTCTCGCTCTTGAGGCGGGTAGGCGCCGCTATAGCCGGCACGGACCACGGCGTCGTCCTGAAGAGGGGGCTCTCGGCGACGGTTGAGGAATGGCTGCTCGCGGCCGAGTACGTGACCGCCGCGGGCGGGGACAACGTCGTGCTCTGCGAACGCGGCATCCGCACCTTCGAGACGAGCACGCGTTTCACGCTGGACCTCTCCGCGGTTATCGTGGCCAAGAGGTTGACGGATTTGCCGGTGATCGTGGACCCGTCCCACGCCGCCGGACGTCGCGACCTCGTCGTGCCGCTCTCCAAGGCCGCGGTCGCGGCCGAGGCCGACGGGTTGATGGTGGAGAGCCACCACGACCCACAGGAGGCGCTGTGTGACGGGGAGCAGGCGCTTCCGGTCGAGACCCTTATGGGCATGAAGGGCACCCTGCAGCCCTTCGCCAGCGCCATGGGCAGGGAGGTCATCTAGTCTCGGGGATCGGCCCCGGAGGTTCTGTGCGTCGCCTTGGGGACAGGTTCGTGCTCGTGCGCGAGCTTGGGTCCGGCGGGATGTCCCGCGTCTTCCTCGGCCGCGACGAGGTGCTCGACCGTCCCGTCGCCGTCAAGGTCGTAGAGCCGGACCCCCAAGACCCCGAAGTCGGCCTGAGGTTCCAGCGCGAGGGAAGGGCCGCCGCAAGGCTCTCGCACCCCAACATAGTCAGGGTCTACGACGCCGGCGAGGGTAACTTCGACGGGTACAGGGTCTCCTACATAGTTATGGAGTACGCCCCCTGCGGCGACTTCAAAGACATGATGGACAGAAACGGGCCGCTCCCTGGGACGATGCTCTCGCGCGTTGGGGCCGACGTCGCCTCGGGCCTCGCCCACGCCCACGACCGGGGAATCATCCACAGGGACGTCAAGCCGCGCAACGTGCTGATCGACGACCGTGGGAGCCCCAAGCTGGCCGACTTCGGCATAGCCCGCGCCCTGGACAGTACGACGAGCCAGAACCGCGCCGGCTCCTACCTGGGAACGGCGGCTTACTCTTCACCCGAGCAGCTGCGGGGGGAGAGCGTCACACCGAAGAGCGACGTCTACTCGTTCGGCGCCACGCTCTACCACGCGGCCGTCGGGGAACAGCCTTTCTCGGGCAACTCTATCGAGGTCGCGAACCAACACATAACCGAGACGCCCACTCCTCCCAGGGAGAGAGGAGCGCGGATCGGCGAGGATGTCGAGGCCCTGATCCTCAGCTGCCTCGCGAAGAACCCGACCGAGCGTCCCAACGCGACCAGTGTCCACGACAGGCTGCTTCAGGGAAGTCCGTCCGGCACGATGGTAGGTTCCGTATCCGGCGCCCGTGCCGGCAGCTATCCGGGCGCATTGGGACTCTCGCGCCTTACGGAGGCGGCGAAGGCAGCGGGAGCCTCCGGCGGAACTTCCGGTGGCGGGTCATCCAGACGGAGGTCTGGCCGCAGGGGTGCTTCGGGACCGCCGGAGCGTACGATCAACCTCCCAACCCGCACCTTCAGGGCGGGATCGAGGCAGAGAACGACGGTGGCCTTGATCGCCTCCGTCCTTCTCCTCGTGCTCCTGGCCGCGGGTGCCTGGGCGCTGCTGGGCCGGGGGGATGAGAGCGGCGGTACTCAAGGCCAGGACGCCGGCGGCCAGGAACAGGGCAAGGTCGCCGCCCCGCAGAAGGAGACGGGACAGGAGCCGGCAGGCGGGACGGCCAAAGACACCTCGGGGTCCTCGGAGGGAGCCCAGGAAGAGAATCAGGCTCCAGCCCCGCCGCTGACCAGTGCGGAGCAATCCGTCTACGACCTGTACTACGAGATGTCCTTCCGCGACGTAAACGCCACGTGGGCCATGCTCTCCGATCGGCTCCAGACCGAGATAGGTTCCCCCGAGCAGTGGGCTGAGCAGCAGGACATCTACACGTTCACCTATATGGAGTTCACTTCGTATCCGGTGGCCAGTGCCACGGGGGACACCGCAGAAGTCACCTTCGAGGTGAGGTTGGACCACACCTGGGGTTCGGAGTCCCTCTCGGGGACGTGGGTCTGCGAAAACGAGGACGGAGAGTGGAAGCTGGACCGCCTAGAGAACGAGCAAACCGTGCCCGTTTAGCCGGGCGCAAGCTCCGTATTCGGCATCTTTTTCTTCTTACCTTATAATCACGCGCGTGATCAAACTCGCAGACAGGTTCGTCCTCGAGAACGAGCTGGGCACAGGAGGTATGGCCCGCGTCTACCTTGGGCGCGACGAGGTGCTAGATCGGGCCGTGGCCGTGAAGGTCCTGAACCCGGTCCACGGCGGTACCGAGATAGGCGACCGCTTCGAGCGCGAGGGACGCACGGCGGCCCGCCTCGCGCACCCCAACGTCGTGCAGGTATACGACGCGGGCGAGGCCGGGTTCAACGGCAAGGAGACCTCCTACATCGTCATGGAGTACGTCTCTGGCGGGGACCTCAAGGAATTGATCGATGCGACGGGTAGGTTGTCCGGACCCGAGCTTGCCTGGCTCGGTGACGAGGTCTGCGCCGGCCTGGCCCACGCCCACGCCCACGGTGTGATCCACCGCGACATCAAACCCCATAACATTCTGCTAGACGAAAACGGGCACGCTAAGGTGACGGACTTCGGCATAGCCCGCGCCCTCGATACCTCACACGCCACGCGCACAGGCTCGTTCCTCGGGACGGCCCTGTACTCCTCGCCGGAACAGCTTCAAGGAAAGAAAGTAACGCCCAAGAGCGACATCTACTCGCTGGGGGTGACGCTCTACCAGGCGGCCACGGGAGAGCCGCCCTTCTCCGGCGCCACCCCGATAGAGGTTGCGAGCCAGCACGTCTCAAAGACCCCTGTCCCGCCGCGCCAGCTCGGTGCTGACATAAGCGAGGGACTGCAAGCCCTGATCCTCGATTGCCTCGCCAAGCACCCCGACGACCGCCCGACCGCCGAAGAGGCCCGTTCGAGGCTCGACGCGCAGATCCCTGCCGACGTAGGCGCCCAGCCGCAACCGGTCGCCCAACCGACCGGACCCACCAGCGCGGAACAGACCGTCACCGCGCCATCAGGACCTCCTCCGGGCGACAGGGAGGGCGGCGCGATGCGTAGCGAGGGCAGGCGAAGGAGGGGCCTTCTGGCCACCCTGGCGCTCCTGGCCGTGCTCGCGGTAATAGGAGTCCTTGCGGCGCCAACCCTCTTCGGAGGAGGCGGGGGCACGGGATCCAACAACGCGCAGCAGAACAACGCGCAGGTCGGCGCCGCGGGAGGCTCGAACGAAGGACCCGGCGGTGATCAAGGCGGTGGAGGCCCGGGTGGGGGTCAAACACCGAGCCCGACGGCATCAACCAGCGCGGCGTCTTCCGCTTCGCCACAGGGTTCTTCAGCCGGGCAACAGAGCGGATCGGAGCAAGGCGTCTTTACGTCACAGGCTGCGGAGGACACAGTGCACGAGTTTTACACGACATCCTCTGGGGGAGAATACGACAGGTCCGCCCAGCTTCTCAGCGAGGATTACCGACGGAGCACGTTCCCGAACCAGGCCATCTTCGAGGGAACCTTCGATAAAGTGGAGAGCGTGGAGTTTATACAAGGTCCGAGCGCCGAGATCTCTGGGGACACGGCAACCGTAACCGGTGAGACGCAGGCCACGCTGACAGGGGAGATCCAGCGCAACGAAGGTGCCTGGTACCTCGTGCGGGAGGACGGCCGGTGGAAGATAGACGGCTGGGACGTCGAACAGCTCAGCTCACAGCCAGCATGAACGCAATCGAAGAGGCTAGAGTACTGTGAGAACCGCACTCACAGCGCTCGTATCCGCGATCATCGGCGGCCTCATCACCGCGCTCTTCCTCGTCGTCGGGGTGTATGGTCTCGAGGACAGGTCTGATAGCGTGACCATAAAGGAGGTTGCGCCTCCGCAAGAGTCCCCGGGGAGGACGGTTTCGGACGCCGGCTCCTCGGTGCGGGAGGTGTACGCCCGCGACGGGCGTGGCGTGGTTAGCGTCGACGTGGCGGCCACGTCCGGGGCCGGCCCCGCCGGTGGATCCGGGTTCGTGGTGGACGAGGCGGGACATATAGTCACCAACCAGCACGTCGTGGAGGATGCCGAAGGCATCTCCGTCAGGTTCGCGGACGGCGTGCGCAGGGAGGCCGAGGTCGTCGGCCAGGACCCTTCCACGGACGTTGCCGTCATACAGGTCGACGCGCCACGGGAGGCGCTGCAGCCGCTCACGCTCGGGGACTCCGGCTCCGTCGGGGTCGGGGAGCCGGTAATCGCCATCGGCAACCCTTTGAACGTCGGGATCAGCGTGACCACGGGGATAGTAAGCGGCCTTGGACGCCCTATAGAGGCCCCGAACGACTACACCATTAACGATGCCATCCAGACCGACGCGGCCATAAACCCGGGTAATTCGGGCGGACCGTTGCTCGACTCACGAGGCACGGTAATCGGGGTCAACGCCCAGATCGCCTCCGCGTCAGGAGGCTTCGAGGGGGTCGGCTTCGCCGTTCCGATCGACACTGTCAAGGGCGTGGTAACCCAGCTCATAACCGAAGGCGAGGTGGTACACGGTTACATCGGGGTATCCATGTTCCAGCTCGGCATCGACGAGCTCTCGGCCTACGCTGGCCTCTCGAACGCTACGCTCGAGGGGGAGTACGGTCTTCCCGCCAACGGGGCGATAGTCAGCGAAGTAACACCTGGAGGTCCGGCGAACAAGGCCGGTATCAGTGGTGGAGAGTTGGAGCAGATCGAAGGCATCGCGGTGCCCATCGGGGATGTCATAACCAGGATCGAAGGCGAACCTGTCACTACCTCCGATGATGTGATCGAGGTCGTCAACTCCGTAAAGCCCGGCGACAGACTCGGAATGACGGTCGTCTCCCCGGGGGAAGAGGAGCGCCGCGTCGAGGTCACGGTCGGTACGCGTCCGGAAGGAGTGTAGGGAGTGTCGAACGACGCCCTCAAGCGCGAGGCCGCAAGCGAGGCGGTGGAGCGTTACGTCGAGAGCGGGATGGTGATTGGGCTGGGTACCGGCACGACGGCAACCTTCGCGGTGCGCAGGATCGGGGAACTCGTCTCTTCGGGAGTGTTGAGGGACGTCAGGGGTGTACCTACCTCGGCCCGAACCACGGCACTCGCCAACGAGCTAGGCATCCCGCTTGCGACGCTCTCTGAAACACGCCCGCATCTCACCTTAGACGGAACCGACGAGCTAGCGTCGGATCTCTCCCTCATCAAGGGACGCGGAGGGGCATTGCTTAGGGAGAAGATCGTGGCTTCATCGAGCGAGGAAGGCTTGATCGTGGTCGCCGACTCGACCAAGGTGGTCGACTCTTTGGGCGCCGGTCCCCTGCCGGTCGAGGTCGACACCTTCGGCTGGGAGGTGACCCTGGAAGCGCTCGCCTCCCTAGGTTGCGAGCCGCGACTCAGGATGGATCAGACAGACCCGAGCCGGCCTTTCGTCACCGACGGCGGCCACTACACCGCCGACTGCGCGTTCGACGAGATACCTGATCCCGCATCGCTCGAGGTCGAGATCAAACGTATCCCAGGCGCCCTCGAATGCGGCCTCTTCGTCAACCTCGCCCGCGCCGCCATTATCGCCGGCCAAAACGGAACGGAGACCTTCGAGGCTTCGCTTCGATAGTACGTCAGCTAGTCGGCACGCTACGGCTTACGCTCTCTGGCTAGTTCCCTGCTGCGCCGAATCCGGCGCGGACGCCGGTGCGGGCTGAGCGCTCCTTCTCGACGACGAGCTTGTAGATGTATTCGAGCTCGATGTAGACTACGGCTTTTCCGTCCTGCATCTTGACGCGGAGATAGTCGTCGTTGGTCTCTATCTTCTTGACGTCGTCTGACTCCACGGTGAAGGTGTCGCGGCGATCCCAGATCACTAGGTTGGCCTCTTCTTCCTTCGCCTCGTCTATGACCCTCTCGATGAGCTGCTTTTCCATCTCTGAGACTCCTGTTTCTGAAACTTGTGTACGAAGACGTCCATTCTATTCTACTTTAGAAACCGGGCGTGGTAGGGAAGCGCGTTACTCTTCTCGGGAAGAGGCTCGCTCCTAGGGACGGCCTCTGGTCTACAATAGCCGCCGAACCAAACGCGAGTCGCAGGAGGACCTTGAAGGGCATCGCGCGAAGGATCAGGGATCTCGACCGGGCGCTTTTCCGGACGGTCTTCGGCGTAAAATGGGCGCCGTTCACGTCGGTGATGCGGGCGTTTACCATCGCGGGAACCGCCGGCGCCCTCTGGGGTTTTCTGGCCGCTGTGGCGTTCCTGCTCACTGGATTTCAGCTTTCGCACCTCCTGATCCCCTGGTTCGCCGTCGCCGCTTCATGGACTGTGGCCGAGGCTGCGAAGTACCTCTTCGACCGCGCCAGGCCGTATATGTGGGACACGGGTATCGCCCCCCTGATTAAGACGCCCTCCTCGAGCTCTTTCCCCTCGGGCCACTCCGCGACGGCGGCGGCAGGCGCCCTGACCCTCTCGTTTTTGTATCCACCGTTCACCCCCCTGCTCGTGCTGGCAGGGTTGCTAGTCGTCCTTTCCCGCGTGTACCTTGGCGTCCACTTTCCCTTCGACGTGCTCGCCGGGGTTACCATAGGTACAGCGACCTCAGGGGTAGTGTTGGCCGTCGCCGGTCTCCTGTTGTAGTGAAGCAGCTTACCGGCATGCTTCCGAAAGGGCGGTAGAAAAGGCTTGTGAGGATTCCACGCTACTACACTGTTGGGGCCGTCGCGCAGGACTTGGGGTCGCTCAAGGCTCTGGACGAGCGACTCGAAGACATTGGTGTCCCGGCCGACTCGCTACTGGTGCTCTTGCGGCGCAAAGACGAGCGGCTAGTGCGTGTCACCCTTCCCGAAGCCCGCACGCGCAGGGTCGAGTCGGGGCTCTCGCGAGCACAGTGGTTCGAGTTCGCGAGCACCTACCTGGGAGTGACGGCCGTGAGCGTCCTCATGGGCGCCGTCCACCTGCCGACCGGGATCATCGTGCAGGCCGTTTTGACCCTCGCCGCAGTCGTCGGCCTCATCCTCTACCACCGCAGGCCGCACCTCCAGAACAAGCTCCTCGCCATGGGCCTCCCCGAGGGCTTCGCCGAAGAGTGGGAGGGAGCCTTCCCCGAAGGCTTCGCCCTTGCGCTCGCCACGGTCCCCGCAGACCTCTTCGATGAGACCCAGGACGCCTTCCTGAAGTATTCAGGGCTCGAGCATCCACTCGCCATAGACCGGCGTCCGGTTCTTTAGGCACCAGGCCTCTCTACCAAGCTGCGTCTCGCGACCGCGTCTCCGTGCCAGCCCCCGAAGCACGTCGAGCGCAAAGTGATGGCGCGTTCCACAACCCGGCTGACTGCTGCAGGCTGATGCCTGCTCTCGAAACCTGATACCTTACTCATCATGATCGTTCGCGAACGGCCGGATTCGTTCTTGCTCTTCGGACAACACGAACACGCACTCGTCGCGGGCGAGTTCGCGCGCCGTTGGGGGACGAGACCGCATCCCTTCGAGCCCACGGTCTACGCCGTCGCCAACCACGACGTAGCCTGGCGCGAGCCGGACCGCGAGGTCATGTGGAACGAGGAGAAGGAGAGACCCTACTCCTTTATGGATTATCCCCTGGATCTCAAGCTCCCTTCGCAGAAGAGGGGTATCAATCTGGTAGAGGAGCACGACCCTTATGCGGGATGCCTGTGCAGCATGCACTACGCCCGCTTCCTGCTCGATGCCGAGAGGCCTGAGGAGATCGAGTTCCGTGACGGGGAGTTCGAGCGCCAGGACAGACTCAAGGAAACGATGTCAGGCGGGGAGCTGGAGAACCTGGAGCGAAATTTTCGCTTTCTGCGCGTCTGCGATGGTGTATCGTTGTTTCTCTGCGTAAACGAACCAGGTGGCGAAGACGACCCGCCACCGTACCCCGGGGGATTCGAGTTCGAGGGGACAAGCTTCGTTCCCGTGTGGGAGGATGGCCGGACGCTGGGCCTGGATCCCAACCCGTTCTCCGAGGCTTTCGAGATAGGAATTCCTTACCTGACCGTCGGCAAGGACCGGCGGCCACTCGGGAGCGATATACTCGAACTTCGTATATCTTGTTGAGGGCGCCGGAAGGCGCTTCTCTAGAGTCTTGCTTCTAGCATAGAAAGGACCAGCATGAGAGATGCGTCGTACGATTTCTTGAAGAGGCTGCTCTCGACCCCGGGGCCGAGTGGTTACGAGGAGGCCACCGCCAAGGTCTGGCGGGAGGAGGCCGGTGAGTTCGCGGAGGTCAGCGGCGACAGGATGGGAAACTCCTTCGCCACTATAGGCTCTGGTGGCTCGCCTAAGGTAATGCTCGCAGGGCACATCGATGAGATCGGTGTGATGGTCACCCACGTTGAGGAAAGCGGTCTGCTCCGCTTTACCGGCGTCGGCGGCTGGGACCCGCAGGTACTGGTGGGCCAGCGCATCAAGATGCTAACCAACAGCGGCGAGTTGGTTGGTGTGATCGGCAAGAAGGCCATCCACGTCATGGAGCCCGACGAGCGTAAGAAGGTCTCGGAGATCAAGAACCTCTGGATCGATATCGGCGCGAAAGACGCCGATGAGGCGAAGGGCATGGTCCGCGTCGGGGACGTCGGCGTTATCGATCAGGACCTCGTGGATCTCCCGAACGGGCGCATAGCCTCCCGGTCCGTGGACAACCGCATGGGCGCTTTCGTGGTGCTCGAAGCCCTCAGGCTGCTCTCTGAAGAGGAGAACATCGGCGCCGAGGTCGTCGCCGTGGCCTGCGTGCAGGAAGAGATCGGGCTCTACGGGGCGCGCGGGGCCGCCTTCGGGCTCGACCCCGACGCGGCCATCGCCGTCGACGTGACCCACGCCACGGACACCCCCGGCGTATCCAAGAACGAGAACGGGGATCACGCGCTCGGAAGCGGCCCAGTCATAAAGCGGGCGACGAACATCTCGCCCATCGTCTCGGAGGGCCTGATTTCAGCGGCGGAGGGCGAGAACATACCGTACACGCTCGAGGCGGACTCGCGCGCTACCGGCACCGACGCCGACGCCATTCAGTTCACGCGGGCTGGTATAGCGACCGGGCTCGTCTCGTGCCCCAACCGCTACATGCACTCGCCAAACGAGGTCGTCGATGTAGAAGACGTCGAGAACTGCGCCCGAGTGATCTCCGCCTATATAAAGACCCTGGGCGCAGACTCAAATTTCATCCGTTAACCCGGACCGCCGTTGACCCCAAGCGAGGAACCAAAGCGGCAGGCCTCGACCCCCGTCGAGGCCGCGCTTCTCCTGACGGTCTTCTTCTTCGGCACGAACTTCACGGCGGTCAAGGTCGTCGTGGAGAGCGTGCCGCCCATCCTTTTCGCCGCCACGCGCTTCACCCTGGCCGGCCTCCTTCTCATGCTTTTCGTGCCTTTTCTCGGGCCCGAGAACCGACTGAGTCGCGCGGACTTCCTGCCCGTTTTGGGCCTTGGCGTCGTCGGGATTACCCTGACCCAGACGGTCTTTACCCTGGGCGTGAGCATGACGACCGCGGCCAACACGGCCCTCGTCTATTCGACAGCCCCCGTATGGGGCATGCTCCTCGGCTTTATGCTCGGGCTGGAGCGGCCGAGGCTCGCCGGAATGCTCGGCATAGGCCTCTCGCTCGTAGGGGTTGGCTTTATCGTGTACGGCGGACTGGAGTTCGCCGGCACCAGCCTCATCGGAGATGCCCTGATACTCGTCGCGGCCGTGTTCTGGGGCTCCTACACCGTCCTCTCCCTCTCGCTTCTGGAGCGCTACTCGCCCATCGCCCTCGCCGCCTACGCCATGACATTGGGCGGCCTCTTCGCATTCCCGCTCGCCGTCCTGGAGCCTGGCGGCCTCGACGTCGGTCCCATGGACGGCATTACGTGGGGAGCCGCGGTCTACTCGGCGCTCTGTTCGTCGGCCTTCGGGTTCGCGGCGTGGGGGTGGGGCGTCTCGCACGTCGGGGCCAACCGGGTTTTGATCTACCAGTACCTCGTTACCCTGACGGGCGTCACGACAGGGATTGTCCTCCTCGGCGAGGACTTCGGCCCGAGCCAGATCGTCGGCGCCGCCGTCATCCTATGCGGCGTCTACCTGGCACGGAAGAGGTAGTTAGTCTCGAATACCCCTCCGTCGTACATACGCTATGTGCTACGATCACGTTGCGTATTACATACTGTGATCGATGGAGAAAACGTATGGAAACGGTAAGAGTTTCGACCAAGTACCAGGTGGTCATCCCGAAGTCGGTAAGGGAAGCTGCGGGCATACTTCCTGGTCAGGAGGTGGCGGTTTTACGTTATGGCGGGCGCATAGAGTTGATCCCGCTTCGTCCGGTGGGAGAGATGCGCGGGTTCTTGCGCGGGCTGGAGACGACCATCGGGCGGGAGAAGGACAGGGAGGTTTGAGGTGGCCGTGAGGAACGTCGTCGATTCCTCAGGCTGGCTCGAGTATTTCGCCGATGGCCCCAACGCGGATTTCTTTGAGCGGGCCATCCAGGAGGCGGGCACGTTGGTGGTGCCTTCCGTAAGCATCTACGAAGTATTCAAGCGCCTGCTCGCCGAGCCCGATGGGGAAGAAGCCGGGCTCCAGGTCGTCGCTGCCATGCAGCGGGGCGAGGTGGTCGATTTCGATGCGGAGCTCGCGCTCGAGGCGGCCAGGCTCTCCAGAGAGAAAAGACTTCCGATGGCCGACAGCATCATCCTTGCAACGGCGCATGCTCGTGATGCCCGACTATGGACGCAGGACGCTGATTTCGAAGGCATCGACGGCGTCGAGTACGTGCGCAAGAGGGTTTGACTTCTCTTTGCTCTACTAACCGTCGGTTTGCACCACTTGTGGTGGCGGGCGCAACTCCCGGTCGTCATCACCGAGCCAACGCAGCAATGGATAAGGGTTCATCGCCCCGCTGGGGGCCGTGGGGCGTTCTTCTCCGAGCCAACTTCCCTCATACCAGCCGAGGTGCAGATGCGGCTGGAATCGACCGCGTGTCCCCTCGGGCCCCTGTCCCGTAGAACCGACCTCCCCGAGCTTCTCTCCCGCCTCGACGGTATCGCCGGGTCTCAGACCGCTCTTGCTGTGCATGTGCGCGTAGTACAGGAGGTCGCCGCGTCTGATCGGACCGGCGTCGTAGGCTGCCTCTACCATGACCGTGTAGCCGCCCAGGGAGTTCCAGCCGCGGTCGTCGGAGCCGCGCGCTTCTACTAGCGTGCCGTCGGTGATCGACCGGATCTTCGTCCCCTCCGGCGCGAACACGTCCGTTCCCTCGTGCTTGCCCTGTACCCGCGACTCTCCCCAATCGTTCCTGTACGGGTTTTCGTACCGCTGCGGAAGCGGAAAAACGGCCCTCTGTGGGCCAGTTTGGGCGGGATCCCCAGCCATAGCGCATGAAGCCGCCATCGTGGCGGGCCAGAGCAGCAACACTACGAAGAGGGCGCCCCGTATTTGGGACGCTCGCTGTCTCGGTGATCCGAGCATACGTGTGGGGCTCTTCTTCACCCACAAAGTCTAGCCGCTGGACGTCAAGGGATACCCTAGTTTGGGCTCTCTGCCAGCTCGACCTGGAGGTTGGCCTTCTCGCCGTTCCTGAGGACCGTCAGGTCTGGCGTGTCGCCTGGCTGGTAGTTGCGGAGGGCCGAGATCAGATCTCCCGAGCTCTGGACTTCCTCCGATCCCACGGCGCTCACGACGTCACCACGCCGTACTCCCGCGTCTGCCGCGGGACCACCAGGCTCGACCTGCTCGACTAGCGCCCCCGAATCTATAGGGCTACCAAATTTCCTCGCCGTCTCCTGGGTTAGATCGGAGAGGTATACCCCGAGGTATGGGTGGACGGCCTCGCCGCTATCTATGATCTGGTCGGCGACAGAGACGGCGGTGTCCGCTGTTATTGCGAAACCGATGTTCTCGGCGCCCGTCTCGCCCGGCGGCAGGTAGGCGACGTTGATACCTATGACCCTCCCGTCGCGATCTGCCAGGGCACCGCCCGAGTTGCCCGGTGAAATGGCGGCGTCGGTCTGGATCAGGTCTACCAGAGCGTTTTCCTGCCTCCCCCCGGTAAGCTCGGCGGGGACTTCGCGCCCCGTGCCGCTGACGATGCCCGACGTGACCGTGGACTCGAAGCCGGACGGGCTGCCGACCGCGACCGCCGTCTGGCCGACCAGCGGGTCTTCGCCAGCGAAGCTCGCGGCCGGAAGGTCGTTGCGGTCTACCTTGACGATGGCGATGTCTGTGGTCGGGTCCGTGCCGACGACCTGGCCCGGCTCAGTGGAGCCGTCGGCGAAGGCGACCTCTACGTCTCGCGAACCCTCGATGACGTGGTTGTTGGTGATGATGTAGCCGTCAGAGCGGTAGATCACACCGCTACCAAGACCTTCTGCTTTCTGTGTCCCGAGGGGGGTCTTCTGAACCCCCGTGACGTTGATTTGTACTACCGAAGGGCTGAGCACGGAGGCGACCCTGGCAACGGGCTCGTCGGCGGGGATACTGGCAGGGGCGGACCTGATGGGCTGGGCCGTCTGCGTATTGCCTTTGCCGGGATCCAGGTAGACGCCGAGCACGAAAGCGAGTGCCGCCAGCGTTAGGAGCGGTAGCAAGTAGGAGCGCCGCGAAGCATGGCTTCTCATACCATAACCTCCCCAAAACCGCCCCCGCGCGCCCCGGATTCCAGAAGCGCCTTGAGCAGCCGTTCGGCCCTGCGCTGCACCCGCCTGACAGATTTCTCGGAGATGCCTAACTTCGCCGAGAGCTCCCGCACGGTCACCTTTGTGCCCCTGTCGAGGCCGTAACGGTCGACCAGCACGTCGCGTTCGCGCTCGGGCAAACGCTCCATGGCCTCCCGCAGCCAGAGGCTCTCCCCGGGGGCCTGCTCTCGGGAATCCTTCTCCTCCACGAGGTCTCCCAGCCTGCTTGCTCCGGTCTCCGGACCAAGAGGCTTGTCGAGGCTCGAGATCTCGGGCATTGCTTCGAGGACGGCGTGGACCTTGCTCGCTTCCCAACCGAGCTGTACTGCGGTCTCCTGTAGGGTCGGTTCGCGGTGGAGCCTCGCTATCAGCTCGCCCTGTGCTTTGCGGACCTTGCGGAGCTTCTCGTTCATATGGGCGGGGAGACGGATCTCACGCCCCTTGTCCCCCACGGCGCGTTGGATCGACTGCCTTATCCACCACGTCGCGTACGTCGAGAAACGGTTGCCTTTCTCCGGGTCGAACTTGTCCACCGCCTTCATCAGGCCGATGTTGCCCTCCTGGATCAGGTCCTCGAAAGGCAATCCCTGACCGCGATATTTCTTGGCCACGGAGACGGCCAACCTGAGGTTTTTTTCGACGAGCCGCCGGCGGGCTTCGCGGTCGCCCGCGCGGGCGCTGCGGGCCAGATCCAACTCCTCCTCGCGGTTCAATAGCTCACCCTTGCCAATGTGCGCCATGTAGGCGGCGAGAAGCCTCGGGGCCTCTGCGTCCGATTTGGTCTTCGAGTAAGTCGTCAACTCTCCTCCTTCTGGTATGCGATCTCCCGCATAGTCTGGACGGTAGAGATGTGAGGAACCTTTGCGCTCCATGAGGGTTTTCACAGAAAGGGCCGCGCGGGGGGCAAGGCCGACCTGCAGCGGCGATAATAAGGGCACGATGCGGATACTGGTTGTAGAAGACGAAGAGAGGCTGGCGCGTTTGATCTCACGCGTCCTCAAGGAGGAGGGCTACGCCGTCGAGACAGAGGTGAACGGCCGTCAGGCGCTGATGCGTGCTCTGGCTGAGGACTACGACCTCCTGATCGTGGACTGGATGCTCCCCGAGGTTAGCGGTGTGCAGCTGGTGAGAAGGCTCAGGACCGCCGAGGTCGGGACGCCCGCCCTAATGCTGACGGCGCGAGACCAGGTCGAAGACCGCGTGGAGGGCCTCGACGCCGGCGCCGACGACTACCTCCCCAAACCTTTCGCCTTTCCCGAGTTACTCGCGAGGGTACGGGCCCTGACCCGCCGTCCATGGGGCGAGGAGAAGGAAGGCACGGTCCTCAAGGCCGGAGACGTTACGCTAGATCCCGTACGCCACGTGGTTAGACACGGGGGAGAGACCGTCGACCTGACGGCCAAGGAGTTCGCGCTGCTCGCAACGTTGCTGCAGCGCCCGGGGCAGGTCTTCACGCGCTCGGTACTGCTCGACACCGTGTGGGGGGGCTCGCCCGAGGTATACGCAAACGTCGTCGACCTCTACGTCTCCTACCTGCGCAAGAAACTCGATGGTAAAGGCGATGCCTCCCATATCAGGACCGTCCGTGGCGTCGGCTACACCTTCGAGCAGCAACCGGGTGCGCGCTGATGTTCGACCACATCAGGAAGCGCCTGACGATGGGCTACGTTGGCATACTCGCCCTCATCCTGCTGGTCTTCGGGATCGTCGTGGTGATCAGCTTCCAACGGCAGGTTACCGTTCAGCAGGACAAGCTGTTGGACCAGAAGGTGAAAAGCCTCGTGAACGGGTCGCTTTCGGGGATGGACAAGAGCGCCATACTCGAAGATCCCAAAAGCTACGGCTGGGCCATCGTAACGCCAGATGGACGCACGCTTGGACAGAACCCTAGCGCCGCCTCCCTTGGGCTTCCCGCGGGCTGGCTGGCCCGGGAGGCCCTCCACGACAGAGAGATAGTATCGGTGACGATCAGAGGCCCCCAGGGGGACGTGCGGGTGGCGAGCTCGCCCGCCGTGCAGTCGGGGACGCTGGTCGTCTTACAGGTCGCGCGCTCGCCCATGGTGGTCCAGGGAGTAGTGGACCGCTTGATCCTCGTTCTCTCGACGGTGGGGTTCGGGGCGCTCTTGCTGGCGGCCGCCGGTGGGTTGTTCATGTCGAGGCGGGCGATGCGTCCTGTCCAGGAAGCGTTCGGTAGGCAGAGGACGTTTATAGCCGACGCCTCCCACGAGCTCAAGACGCCGCTGACGCTGATCCGGGCCGACGCCGAGGTCCTCTCCCGCGGCCTGGACGACCCTGAGAAGGCCGAAGACAACCGGGAACTGGTAGACGACCTCCTCGGCGAGACCGACAGGATGAGCGCGGTCCTCTCGGATCTCCTGCTCCTCGCGCGCCTTGATGCGGACAAGATCTCTGTCGCCCGCGAACCTTTCGACCTGGCCCTCGTTCTCGCGGAGACCTCGGAGCGCTTCGCCGCCCGCGCCGTTGCAGAAGACAAGAACCTCGAGGTCCGCCACTCAGGCAAGCTCCCCGCGCGGGGCGACGCGGAGCGCACGGGCCAGATCCTGGCCGCCCTCCTCGATAACGCCCTCCGCTTCACCCCCGACGGCGGTGCTGTAACCGTCGATGGCCGCGTCGTGGACAAGCGGGTCGAGGCGAGCGTCACGGACACGGGGCCAGGGATACCGGCCGAGAGCCTGGGGCGCGTCTTCGAGCGTTTCTACAGGGCAGACACGCACAGCGCCGCAAGGACCAGGGGACCTACCGGTGGCGGTACCGGCCTCGGCCTCGCCATCGCCCACGACCTCGCCCGCGCCCAGGGAGGCGAACTCGTCGCGAAGAATGACGAGGAAGGCGGGGCCAGGTTCACGCTCACCCTGCCCGCCGGTTCCTGAACCTTACCCTCCCCAAGTCGCCCTCAGCAACCTGATCCAATTTCCGTGTGCCAACTTCTCTAGCGCCGCCTCGTCGTACCCTGCGGCGCGCAGGGCTGCGAGAAGTTTGGGCAGTCCGGACACGTCACCGAGTTCCTTCGGGACCTTCGCCCCGTCGAAGTCCGAGCCGAACCCCACCCGTTCGATGCCGAGGCGCTCGACGAGATAGTCTACATGCCGCACCACGGTCTCTAGCGGCGTGTCTTCCGACGCGCCGCCGTCCTCGCGCAGAAAGCCGACGGCGAAGTTTACGCCGACCATCCCCTCCGAGTCCCTGATAGCCTCGAGCTGGCGATCTGTGAGGTTGCGCGACGCGTGGCAGAGGGCGTGGGCGTTGGAGTGGGTCGCCACGAGCGGTACCTCGGAGAGCCCTGCTACGTCCCAGAATCCTTTCTCATTGATGTGGGAAAGGTCGATCAAGACCCCCAGTTTGTTGCACTCCCTGACAAGGTCCTTCCCCGCATTGGTCAGTCCCGGACCAGTATCCGGAGAAGACGGAAACTTGAAGGGGACACCATGAGCGTAGGCGTTAGGCCTGCTCCACACAAGCCCCAACGAGCGCAGCCCCTTCTCGTAGAAAATTTCGAGCTCGCCAGGGTCGGGGCCAAGGTTCTCGGCACCCTCGAAGTGCAGGATGGCTGCCACGGTTCCTTCGTCCAGGCAATCTTCTATCTCTGCGGCGGTGCGGACGACCCTGAGTCCGTCCTCGGCTTCGAGCTCGAACAGAGAGGCAACTAGCTCGTCTGCGAAACCTTTGGCGTAGTCCGGATCTAGCGGAGGGGCGCCTGAGACCTCGTAGCCGTCGCCGGTAATGGTAAGGGCCGACTCCTCGGTCCAGCCGTCGTCATCTGGGTTGGGGACGTAGCAGGCGAAAAACCCGCCGCCGAAGCCGCCCTCGCGGGCCCGGGGCAGGTCGATGTGACCCAGTTTGCTCCGCTCGAAGAAGGAGCGGCCCTCGCCGCGGTCGGGGAGGTGGAGGTTGAGTAGTGTGTCGTTGTGGCCGTCGAAGACTCTTTTGCTCTCCATTCGTTAGATAATACAGATTGGGGGTTGGCCCCGCGCTAAGATCCCACGGTCCGGTACTCGCGGAGTCTAGCCGCCCGTCTCTTCGTCCACCAGACCGCCTCGCAGGGCGCGTACGATCGCCTGGGCGCGGTCGTTGACCTGGAGCTTGGTGAAGATGTTGGAGATGTGGTTGCCCACCGTCTTCTCGCTGATGACGAGCACCTCGGCGATATCGCGGTTCTTGAGGCCCTGGGCGATAAGCCGGAGCACCTCGAGTTCTCTCGGGGTCAGCTCGTCGAAGAGCGGCGAGGGACGTTGGGGGCGTGGGGCCACCGGTGGTGTCCAGGAGAACTGCTCGAGCACGCGGCGGGCGATCGGGGCACCGAGCAATGCCTCCCCGCGGGCGACGGCCCTGACCGCGCGTAGCAGCATCCCGCGGTCGGCGTCTTTCAGGACGTAGCCCCTGGCCCCAGCTTTCAGCGCCGCGAACACCGACTCGTCGTCCTCGAACATGGTCACCACGATTACGCCGACGTGCGGGTTGCGCCCCACTATCGTCCTCGTGGCCTCGATGCCGCCCATCCCGGGCATCTTGAGGTCCATGAGCACGACGTCAGCGAGCAACTCGTCGGCGAGGCGTACCGCCTCCTCTCCCGTATCGGCTTCCCCCACGAGTTGCACGTCTTCGGCCCGCTGCAGCAGGCTCCACACGCCTTCTCGAAACAGCTTGTGATCGTCGACCAGGAGCACCCGGATGGCCTCGTCGACGGGGCTCATCCGGCCATCTCCTGCACCGGGAGACGCATCTGCACCTCGGTTCCTGACCCGGGGTGCCCGACGACCCGCAGGCCGCCGCCCAGTAGCTCCGCGCGCCCGCGCATGCTGCCGAGACCGGTCCCCTCGCGACCGTTGGCCTCGAATCCCACCCCGTCGTCCTGTATCCCCAGCGTGAGCCAGCCGTCGCGCCGGCCGAACCGCACGCTCACCCGGGAGGCATGGGCGTGCTTCGCAACGTTGACCAGCGCTTCCTGGGCGACACGGAGGATGGCTACCTCCTCCGCGGCAGGAACAAAAAGGTTCGCCTCGGCCTCGAAGTCGACGTCGATGCCGGTCTCCCTCCGGAAACGCTCAAAGTGTTGGCTCAAAGCGGGTACGAGACCGAGCTGGTCGAGGACCGGGGGCCTGAGATCGTAGACCAGGCGCCGGATGTCGCCGGTGGCCTGGCCGACCAGCCCGTAGAGCCGCTCTAGATCACCGACCAGCGGATCTTTTGTGCTTTGCATCGCGTCCAGGCACGCTTCGAGCCTAAGCCGCATGCTCGCCAGGACCGGACCGAGCCCGTCGTGCAGGTCGCGCTGGATGCGACGGCGCTCCTCCTCCTGCGCCACCACGAGGCGCTCGCGCGAGTGTCTGAGTTCTTCCAGGCTAGAGCGCAGCGCGACAGTAAGCCTGACCGCGTCTACGGCGGCCCCGGCCTGTGTCGCCAGGTCGCGCAGCAGCCGACGGTCGGCCGACGAGAAGTCCTCGCCGGGCCCGCGCGGGGCCATGCACAGGGCCCCGACGAGCTGGCCGCGGTGGGTCAACGGAAGGACGAGCCCGACGCCGCTCTCCATAACGATCTCTCCGAAAGGGTTGGACGGTCCGAAGTCCCCGGGCCGCAGCCCGTCAGAGGCGTGGCGTAGGGCCGCTATGGTGCCGGCGTCGCGTACGATCGTCTCCTTCGGGGCGTCGCCGCGGGATGCCCCGAGTCGCAACGCGCCGCCGTCGGTAAGCCAGATCCCGACCCACGGCAGCCGGAGTGCCTCCGCCACGTTCTCCACTATCGCGGGGAGTACCGCCTCGGGCGCCAGTGAACCTTCGAGACGCCTGCCTAGCCGCGAGAGCACCGCGTAAGGGTCGTCCCGCTCGCCGTACATGAGGCGGTTGACGCCGCGCTGCAGGCGATCACGCAGCGGGGCGAACAGGACCGCGACGAGGCCTGTGGCGACGAGCGAGATGGGCAGGTTCCAGCCCGCGCGTAACAGCGTACCGAGGTAGCCCACGGTGATCGCGTAGACGCCGACGATACTCACGGTCAGGGAGCCGTAGACGATGGCCCGGTTTATGACGAGGTCAACGTCGTAGAGGCGGTGCTTGAGCACGGCGGTACCCACCGCCAAAGGCACCACGGCGTAGCTCAGCAAGACCGCGTTCTGCAACAGCAGAAGCCAGGGTGGCCGGGCGCTCTCTGGACTGGACGTCTCTAGGAGCATAACGATTACCGTACCGAGGTACGCCAACCCCACGAGGGAGGCGGCCAGAGCCAGCCATTTTATCTGCTGCCGGACCTCGCGATCCGAGCGCCGGAAACGCGAGATCAGGCCCGCCACAGCGGCCAGGATGCACAGGGGGATCGTCGCGACGGCGAAGATGCCAACCCCTTCCAGCCACGGATAGCCCGAGATCCCGAACGGGTTACGTGTTCCGGGCAAACCGTCGAGCGGGCCTGGCGCAAGCACGACGCAGGCGCTCTCGACCACGATGACCGCGCCCGCGAAAAGAACCAGGTAGCGCCACCTCCTGGAAGGCAACCTGCCGTCGGGGAAGAGCAAGGGGAGGTAGATCCCGAGCAGGCCCACGGCGGGCGCCCAGAGCCAAGCGGTCAAGGCGTATACGATCAAAGGGTAGGGGACCGTACCGGGGTTGGCGAGGCCGTACGCTGCGTAAGGTCCCCCGAAGACGGCTAGCATCCAGACGAAGCCGTCGGCGGCAGAGACCCAGCCGACGAGGTTCCCGGGCTGCCGGGATACTATGAGGGCTCCGACGACCGAGAACGCCAGGAAGGGGGCGAAGATCAGTTGCGCGTCGATCCCGCCGGTGCCCCAATTACCGGAGACCTGCTCGGCTGGGACGCCGGCGAGGAACGCGAGCCCCGCGACGAACAGCGCCAGCGAGAGACCCACCAACGACCAGGCGAGCCATGCGGCTGTCTCTCGCCTGTGGCGGGAAAGCGTCTTGATCAAAGCTTCGCGCGCCATCGTGGGCTTCTCATCTGCTTCGGTCGCTGGTTTCCATATGCCACAAGTATCACACGTTCCTCGTACCATGCCCACATGGCTTGCGTCACCATACGCGTCCGCCCGTCACGCTGGTCGATCGCTCCTTCGCCCTCCTGCTACCTCAGCGGCGGAAGGTCTATGCAGTTTGCCACCACGGTGCTTGTTGTGGGCGCGCCGTTGTCCCGGATGCGCACCAACCACGCGGCGGCACCGATCGGCCGCTCTTCGATCATGTCGTCTTCGGGATTGGCGCCACCTCCGGCGTTCAGGATCTTATCCCCCGGATCGCACGGAGCGGCGGTGAAGAACAGCACGGTTCCCCCTCCTTTGCCCGTTACGGCATCGGCGGTGTCGAGGTAGGTGGTCGAGGGCAGAAAGGCGGTCGAGTCCTTGCCGTCGAGCCGGTCGGCGTCGTTGGCCTTGCCGCCCGTGCCGCTGGCGAAGGCAGTGGAATCCTTGCCGTCGAGGTTGTCGGCGTCGACGGCCGTCCCGCCCACCCCGTTGGCGAACTGATCCGCGCTTCGGCCATCCAGGAGGTCGGCGTGGAGGTTCTCCACCTTCGTCAGGGAGTTGGTCCTGATCGGCGGCTTTTTGGGATCTACCTGGAGGTCCAGGGCCGTGGCGCTCTGGCCCTTGGAATCGTTGTCTACTTTGAGCAGGGCGTTGTTGGTGGTGCCGACGAGCTGGGTGACCTTGCTAATGGCGTTGATCCGCCCCAATTTGAATGGGTCGCCGGGCACCGCGGCAAGCACCGTAGAGGCAAGGCCTACGGTCAGCGCGAGGATCACAGCGAGGCCAACCAGGAACACGCTCGCCCTCCCGACCCACATCACCCTGGTTACTACTGCCTTCATGGTTCTCCTTCCCCGTGCGGGAGGTGATCTTGCCCCCGCATGACTTTCGTTTGTGGCTCACGATCGCTGGCCTAAAAGGAGACTCGTTCGCGGCTGTCGACCCGCAGGACGGATTCCTGTTTGAAATCGCTCTTGTATTCTTTGCGGAGATCCTGGATCTCGCCGTTCGCCCGCTTGTCGTCCGTCGGGTACAGCAGGATCAGCACGAACGACTTCTCCTGCACGATCTTGCCGCTCGAACCGCGAAACTGCCCGTAGCCAGTCAGCTGGGTCAGACCATCCGGGAACCGGGGAGTCACCTCATCGTCCACGAACCCGTTGAACTGACTCCTGGTCACGTCGGGGCCCGGCTTGTCGGAGCCGAAGTACAACTCGGTGCGGTTGAAGACCTCGCCGACGAGCCGCTGCTGACCGCCGTTGGCCGAGGTACGGACAGCGTCGCCTGGCTCAGCCAATGCGGGCTCCAAACGCGGGTCCAGGGTCACGATGGTGGCAACTCCCAGCATCAAGACTAGAGTGCTCACCAGGCCAACCGCGAGCATCTTCGCCTTTCCGGTTCGCGTTCCCTTTTCGAAGATCGTTCTCATTACATTCATTGTCTGGTTTCCCCTTTCGTTACCTTCGATGGAGACGGGGCACGATGTCCCGTCTCCATCGAAGCGGTCACGGATCTGGTCGCGCCCGACGCTTCCTATTCTTCTCTGAAGGGCCTGGCCGAGTCGCTGCAAGTGATGCTCGCCCTGAACAGGCCGCCCGCTTCGCCATTGTCCTGGAATTGGATGGAGTAGGAGCCGCGGGATTCTCGGACGATGTCGTTGAGGTCGTCGTTTATGTCGTTGGCGTTGGCGCTTGCGTCCAGGGCCACGTCCCCGCCGTCGCAGGAAAGCCCCTCGGACCCGTCGAACGACCTGAAGTTCACCGCGGCGCCCCCACCCGGGCCCGACTTCAAGGCCGTCTTGCCGTAGAGGGTGGCCGAGAGGAAGTCCTCGTCGTCCCGCCCGTCCAGTTCGTCGACGTTGAGGTTTGACTTGCCGGCTTCCGGGTTCACCAATATGGGCGAGTTACCGGTCGGCACCTTGATGTCTATACCCCTGGCGACGCCAGCGGGCTTGTTGTTCTCCACCTTGAGTACGGCGCCGATGCCGCCCGTGCGCTGGAGTCGGAGCAACCCGTCGCTGGTGGGAGGGTTACCCTGCAGGGTGGTGGTGGCACCGATCACGTTGATCTGCCCAAGCTTGAAGGGGTCGCCAGGCACCGCGGCCAGGGCCACGGTGGCGAGGCCAAGCACGAGGGCGAGCATCACCCCCACGCCGAGCGCTATCGCCGTCGCCCTGCCTATCCGGATTGCTTTGCTTATAGCTGTCTGCATCTGTTCTCGTTCCTTTCTGTGTCCGTGTGTCTGCACGTTCCTCGTTGGCTGTTTCTAAGCTTCTTCTAAACCCGGATCACCTCCCTTATCCTCGCGAACCACGCGAATAAACCGACGGAGTGCACCAACCCGACGGGGTTCGGCGTGCCGCCCGTCTGTGGGTTCATCGAACCCAGGATCACCGGTGCTCTTGTAAGCCTTGTCATTCTCTGTCTCCCTTGATTTCATGAGGCCGCGAGGCTCACGGTGGGTCGTTGGTTAGCAGTAGGTTACCCGCGAGCTTTTCGCGTGCGTATGGCAGAAACCTGCCAATTCACGTTCCGTCGGGTACACCGTGCCTTAGCCGAGGCTCCGATTGCCTGGAAGCTGGCTCCTCCTCGGCTCAGAGGAGATCGCGTACCCTAGCAACGCCCACGTCATGCCCCAGAACGCGAGCAGCACGCTGGAAGGAGCACCGCCGGGACCGATAAAGAAGACGACCTGGACAGGGATCATGGCCGCGTAGTAGAGACCGACCAACAATGGCGCGAACCGCCTCCATCCCTTCAAGCGACGCTCAAGGAGTGCGACTACGCCCAACAACAACATCCCGAGGCCGACCAGCAGTGCTCCCGCGGCGTAGAGGACCCCGATCTCCTGGGTCGCGAAACCGAAGATCGTCTGAAGCAATTGACCAGCGAGATACGAGAGCAGCCCTAGCAAGGTGACGATTGCGCCGGCCAGTCCCATCCGGCGATCCCCGGTGGCCCGAAGGGCGAGGAGGCCAAGGGGGCCGCCCATCAGACCCATGAGCAACGCCATGCCGATCACACCCTCCACGACGGGCGGCCCCAGGGGTATGTTCAATGGCCCCGAGACGTTGAGCAACCACCACAGCAACCCGCCGATTGTGCAGGCCAATCCAAGCGGCCATATTCGGTTCGAGGTCCCCACCTGGGTTTCTTTTTGCGTTATCGACGACATCTCCAGTTACCTCCTGCGTGGTTATGTGTACAGGGGAAATCTAAGGTGTGCGTCGCGCATGGTCATGAGGTCACGCTCCCATCTTTGCCCCTATCTTTGGCGTCGGCGGATTAGGGGCACGCCCCCAGCCGCTTGCGGGTCGCAGGCGCGGGCGTACAGGGTTGCCAGGGAGAAATCCCGGCCGGAAGCCTCTCGGGAAGACGGGGAAGTCTTCGGGGCAGTTGAAGAGGGAGGATTGGGGCTTAGATCAAGATAGGGGACGCCAGAACGGCTGCTGGTTCGTGTGCAACTAGAATCCGGGTTCCCAGATGGGTTTGAGGTCGAGGACGAAGCCGGGGAGGATGGAACCTCCCGACACGCTATCAGGCTTGTCCGAGATCTCGACCCGATCGGCAGGCCCGTAGACGTGGACCTTGCGCTCTACCGGATCTATCAGCCAGCCAAGCCTCGCCCCGTTCTCGACGTACTCGCGCATTTTCGCCTCGATAGGGGCCAGCTGGTCGGAGGGTGAACGCAACTCGATCACGAAGTCCGGGCATAGAGGCAGGAACCTTTGCTTCTGCTCGGGATTAAGGTCCGCAAGCCTCTCGCGGCGCACCCATGCGATGTCAGGGGATCGCACCGCCCCGTTCGGAAGTGTGAAGCCGGTTGAAGAATCGAAAGCGACACCACTACCATCGCGTCCTGCCCACGCACCCAATTGGAGCGCCAGGTTCAGGTTACGACTGCCCGTCTCCCCGCCCGTTGGTGGCATGATTTCGAGGTCTCCCTCCGCAGCTCGCTCGATTCGCCAATCCTCATTCAGACGGCAGAACTCGAAAAACTGCTGCTCGTCGATATCGAGCGCCGGGCGCGTGTGCAGTACCACTGGCGGGTTTTCTATCCGAACCTTGGTTTCAGCCATCCGAGCCTCCGGGTGTCGTAAGGGTCAGTATAACTTCTACCCAGTAGTTTCCGGAGTACGAAAAGACGGGACCGCGCGGAGCAGCCCCGCCAAAGGACCTGAAACCTGATGCCTGCAGCCTGAAACTTAGTTAATACTTCGGTATGCTCGCGTCGATCTCTTCGCTCCAGGCGGTGATGCCGCCCTTGACGTTGAATACATTCTGGAAGCCTGCATCCTGCAAGAGCTTTACGGCCTTCCCGCTGCGGGCCCCGGTCTTGCAGTGGATGACGAAGTACTCGTCCTGGTCCAACTCCACAAGGCGCTGCGGCAACTCGCCCAGGGGTATGAGCCGCATGCCGATGTTGGCGACCTCGTACTCGTGCGGCTCGCGCACGTCGAGCACGTTTATGTCGTCGCCGTTATCCAGCTTCTGCTTGAGATCTCCGACGGTGATCTCGGGCACGCCGTTCTCTACTTCCGCAGCGGCCGCCTGCGGGATGCCGCAGAACTCCTGGTAGTCGATGAGCTCGGTGACGGTCGGGTTCTCGCCGCAGACGGGGCAGTTCGGGTCTTTGCGGAGCTTCATCTCACGGAAGCTCATCCCGAGGGCGTCGTAAAGCATCAGGCGTCCGATCAAGGGCTCCCCGATCCCGAGTATTAGCTTGACGGTCTCGGTGGCCTGGATGGTGCCGATGGCACCTGGCAGGATGCCAAGCACCCCGCCCTCGGCGCAACTTGGGACGAGGCCAGGGGGGGGTGGCTCGGGGTAGAGGCAGCGGTAGCAGGGGCCTTCCTCGGCGTAGAACACGCTCGCCTGGCCCTCGAAGCGGAAGATGGAGCCGTAGACGTTCGGCTTGCCGAGGAGGACGCACGCGTCGTTGACGAGGTAACGGGTCGGGAAGTTGTCGGTGCCGTCTACGATCACGTCGTAGTCCTCGAAGATCTCCAGGGCGTTCTCGCTGGTTAGCGCCTCCTCATGAACCCTGACCTCGACGTTGGGGTTTATGTCTTTGATCTTGTCGTAGGCGCTCTCGACCTTGGGACGCCCCACGTCGGAGGTGCCGTGGATGATCTGGCGCTGCAAATTCGATTCGTCAACTACGTCGAAGTCGACGATACCGATAGCTCCGATCCCGGCCGCTGCGAGATACAGCGCGAGCGGGCTCCCGAGCCCGCCGGTTCCCACAGTCAAAACCTTCGCTGCTTTGATTTGCTTCTGCCCGTCGAGTGCCACCTCGGGCATAATGAGGTGCCTGCTGTAGCGGGCAATCTCTTCATTGCTCAGCTCCACCGCGCCGTTGGGTGACTCCACTAATGGCTGCCTTGCCTGCACTTTAAAGACCTCTTCTCCTAAAGAATGGTGAAAACGAACTTCTGAAACGACTACTTACATCGTGTCCCGAAAGCGCCCCCGGCTATGGACGGAATTATGGAGAGCTCGTCGCCGTCGACGACCTCGGTGTCCTGCCCTTCGAGGTAGCGTATATCCTCGTCGCCCTTGTAAACGTTGACGAATGAGCGCAGCTTGCCGTCGCCTGTGTAGAGGTGCTGCCTGAGGTCGGGGTGCTCTGAGGCGAGGTTGCCGAGGGCCTCGCCGGCCGTTGCGCCGCCGACCTCGACTTCGGAGCTACCCGCGGTGTACTGTCTCAAGGGTGTTGGGATCTTGACCTTCGGCATATCTGAGTCTCCTTTATCCTACGATCGTCTCTTCGTCGTAACCAGAACGGTCGTCTCTTAGGGTCCACGAGCGCATATCCTCGACGTTCTCGCCGCTCACGGAGGCTATCACGTAAGAGTAGCCGGGCCAGGCGTGTTCGCGGTCGTACTCGGAAGGTTCGGCCGGGTGATCCGGATGCGAGTGGTAGAAGCCTAGCAGCCACATGTCCCTTTCTTCTGCCTGCTCCTCGAACTTCTTTATCGTGAGTGGTTCGATGAGAAAACGGCGGCTGCGTTCCTCTTCGTGCGTGTTGTCGGCCCGCCACACGTCGACGACGACCCTGACGCCGCCGCTGTCGATCCCGACCAGCGCACCAGCGCACTCCTCAGGGTACGCTTCCATAGCGTGGTCGTGGATACGATCAAGGTCCCCCGCGCCTATCTTGAGCGGCAATTTACTGCTCCCAGAAGCTCTCTGAGAGGTACTTGTCGGCCCCGTCGCACAGGATGGTAACGACGGTCCCCGAGTCTATCTCCCTCGACACTTTGAGCGCGGTTGCGACCGCGGCTCCCGCCGAGATGCCGATGAGGATCCCGTCCTCGCGCGCCACCCGCTTGACTATCTCGTAGGCGTCCTCTGTCCTCGTCGCAAGGTTCTGGTCCGCCACCATCGGGTCGTAGATGGACGGCACGATGGCGCTCTCCATGTGCTTCATGCCTTCGAGGCCGTGGAAGGCCGAGTCGGGCTCGAAGGAGACGACCTCTATTCCGGGGTTGTACTCCTTGAGACGCGTCGCCGTCCCGACGAAGGTGCCGCTCGTACCGAGGCCGGCTACGAAGTGTGTGATCTCGCCCCCGGTTTGCTCCCAGATCTCAGGCGCCGTAGACTCATAATGCG
Source organism: uncultured Rubrobacteraceae bacterium (assembly GCA_963830075.1). GTDB lineage: Bacteria > Actinomycetota > Rubrobacteria > Rubrobacterales > Rubrobacteraceae > Rubrobacter_D. The sequence goes on from CAWHLD010000020.1 coordinate 583,598, forward strand.
AGCGCGGGTTGGCCGGGTTTGAGTACTGGTCGGGGTAAAAATACCGCTCCGGGTCCTCGGCGTAGAGCCGCCGAGCCTCCCTGATCGCCCCGTCCGAGCCCTCGCCAGGGTCGGTCAACACGAAGTCGACGCCGTAAGCCTTGAGAATCTTCTTTCGTTCCTCGCTGGCGTTCTGCGGCACGCACAGCTTTACCCTGTAGCCGAGCGCGGCCCCGATCCAAGCGTACGCTATCCCCGTGTTGCCGCTCGTGGCGTCCAGAATCGTCTTCCTGGGCGTCAGGGCGCCCGACTTTTCGCCGTCCCGGATCATCCACAGCGCTGGCCTGTCTTTTACCGACCCACCAGGATTGTGCCACTCCGCCTTGCCGAGAATGCTGACCCCCGGAACCTCGGCGGAGATGCTCGGCAACTCTAGGAGCGGCGTGCCGCCGACCAACTCCGTGACGTTCGTTCCGACCCTCTGATTAATCCGAGTAATCATGTCGGGATTGATTATACAGGGTGAAGGTTCCGCGTCCAGACGAGGGGAAAAGATGCCTGACCAACGTGATAGCCGAGAGGCTAGAACGGAGCCTCCCGGCCATGGTTGGTGCGTCGCGAGGCAGTATAACTGAGATCCGTGGTGCAGTTCCAGGCCGAAAGCGCCGGCTATCCCAGATTTTGCAGTATTTCTGGCAGGGTGCGGCGGCGGCAGGTGAAAATAGGGGTGTCGAGCTCGGTGTAGGAGCTTGCCTCGCTCTCCCTGAGCTCCATCATCAGGTCCTGAAACTTCTCGGGTGACTCGGCCTCGAAAGAGAGGATGAACTCGTAATCGTCTATCCCGAAGCAGTAGCCTGTATTGTTCTTGACGGGGTAGTGCTTGCGTCCGATCTGCATGTGCTCGTTCATCATGCGCTGGCGCTCTTCGATGGGCAGCTGGTACCACCCCCGCGACTTGACGAACGGGTAGACGAAGAGGTACTCGCCTTCACCGGGGACGATGTAGGTGCGGTTCTCGAAGCCTGGCGTGTGCTCCCCGACGTAGATGGAGCGGCGGCTAAGGGCGAAGTACGAGTAGGAGACACGCAGATACCTCCCGAGGCCCGTCTTCAGGAGGGCGCTCGCCATGCTCTCGAATGCGTCGAGGTCATAGCCGATCCTCCACAGCATAAAGTCAGCGTCGGCGCGCAGCCCCATGAGGGAGAACGATCGCAGTAGCATCTCGGCCGAGTGTTCTTCGGCGGCTTCTAAGAACTCCCGCTTCCCCCGCTCGCGCTCCTCGTCGGTGAGACGGCGCCACATGGGGTCGAGCGAAAAGAACACGTAGCTTATGTACTGGGCGGGAAGTTTCTCTTCTTGGGTTTGTTGTTGGCGTGGCTTTGTCTCGGTCATGGCGTTACTCCCTTCGGTCATTGCAGCGGTAGGCCATCAGCTGTCAACTGTTTGAACCAGTGGCTGATTGCTGACCGCTGACGGCTGACTGCTCTTCGAGCCCGAAGTTCTCCTCGTACAGTTCGGCGACGCGGGAGAGTTCGCCGGGGGTGAGGTCAGGAGTCTCTGACGTTGCGGCGAATTCTTCTATCTGCTCTTCGCCGTAGATGTTGGGGAGGGTTGATGCTATCTGTGGTGAGGCGAGGACGAACTTCAGGGCTGCCTGGCCGAGGGTCCGCTCGCCTGATTCCGTCAGGAACGAGAGTTGCTCGACCTTCTTCAGGCCCGTTGTGAGCCACTCTTTCGGGCGGTGGCGGCGGTGGTCGTTCTTGGCGAAGGTCGTGTTCTCGTCGTAGTGGCCCTCCAGCATCCCTGAGGAGTGGGGGACGCGAACGATCAGGGACGTGTCAGTCTCGCGGGCTGCCTCGATCAAGCCTCGTCCCGGATCCTGTTCGAGAAGGTTGTAGATCATCTGCACGCCTTCTATCTGGCGCTCCTGCATAGCCCTGACGCCTTCTTCGAGCCAGCCGATCTTGGGCCCTAGGGCGACGCCGTAGGCCCGGACCTTACCCTCGCCCTTGAACTCTTCCATGAGGGCGAATAATCTGTCGTCCTCGACGGCGTCCATCTTGGTGTTGTGTAGCTGAAGAAAGTCCACGTAATCCGTGCCGAGCCTCTTCAGGCTCTGCTCGAGGGCGAAGCGGATGAACTGCACTGACCAGTCTTGCGGACGCTCCTGCTGGCCGCGGCGGGCTGTGTGATTGTAGAAATCGTAGCCTAACTTGGTTGAGATCACGACCTCGTCGCGCATGTGTCCGAAGGCGTCAGCGAGAAGCGTTTCGCCCTTGCCGGACCCGTAAGTGTCCGCGGTGTCGAAGTAGTTGATGCCCCGTTCCCGGGCCTCACGCAAGAGCCTTACGGACCGCGCGTCGTCCACCTCTCCCCACCAGCCGGTCGAGACCGTCCACACCCCGAAGCCGACCTCGGAGACCGCTATGTCCGTGCCGCCCAGATTGCGGTATCTCATCTTCTACTCCCTGCTCGCGTACGAGTTCCGGTTCACTAACCAACAACTACTACATTCTACCGCTGGTCGTTGTTGACTTTCTCTCAATTTGGGCGTGGGTCTATAATCGCATGATGTCGGAGAACGTTTCGGGCCCCACGTCGTGATCGCACGTTACGCCGGTGGAGAAAGTGGTGCAATGAGCGCCGCCAAGACGGGCTCCGTGGTTGTCGTGGTCGACGCTTTCAGGGCGAGCACGACCATAGCCGTGCTCGTCTCGAAGGGTGCAAGGGTCGTTCCTGTAGCCTCCGTCGAGGAGGCCGCGTCAGCTAGGACGGACTTCCGCATCGGGGAGCGGGATAGCGCGAAGGTCGCGGGCTTCGACTTCGGCAACTCGCCCACGGAGATCCTGGCTGCAGACATACCGCCGGAGTGTACGGTTGCCCTCTCGACCACGAACGGGACACGCATCATCGAGGCTGCCGGCGGCGCGAGGGCCATCCTGGCGGGCGGCTTCGTCAACGCCAGCGCCGTGACGGAGGATTTGTTCGAGAATACCTACTACGACGCCGAGGTCGTGGTAGTCGGGTGCGGGTGGGAGGGCCGCCACGCCTCCGAGGACGAGGCCGCCGCCGGTGCCATCCTCCACAGGCTAAGGTCTCGCGGCGCGGAATTGGATGGGCGGGCAGTACGCGTCGTCGAGAAGTATCTGTACCGCTCCCACCGGGCGCTGCGGAACAACAGCGCGGCGCGCAGGCTCAAACGCCTCGGGTACGAGCGAGACCTGGAAGTGTGCCTGTCCGAGGACACGGTGCCGATCGTGCCGCGCCTCGTCGACGGCGTCTTTGTCGGGCTTGCTGCGGGATCCGCGCCCTCGCCAATCTTCGGCCCGGGGGCCAATACACAGAACCGAAATTAGTTCTTGACAAGGGGATGGCACGCCATTACCCTGGAGTCAGCGAAGGCGGATCAAACGTTACAAGCTCCGCTGAATCCGCGAAGGGAAGGAGGTGAGTAAACAAGTGACTCTGACTATCAGCCACGAGAAGACCCGTGAGGTTACCCGCGAGGATGTGGACCGGGCCATAGACGTCATCGAGCGTCACCTCGAGAAGGAGGCAAGGACCCGTAACCTGCTAGACGAGCAGGCGATCATGCGTCCCAAGGACTTGTGCAAGCAGCAGGGCCTGGATATGGTTGCCGAGCTACGCGGCATGATGTAGTCCCGCATCGCGACAGGGCCCATGAAGGGGGATGCACAGTAAAATCCCTGTGTCTCCCAAGTAGACGTCTGAGGGCTGTCCATCCCCCTTCACGAGGCCGGCATGATAAAGGCCCGGAGAAATCCGGGCCTTTATCGTGTCAGCACGCCGCCTGCTCGGCAGGTCCGGAACCAAACAGCTGGCATGCCAACCGCGATGGCCACTGGGCCCGAAGCGCCGTGCTTTATCGTTCGAAGGTTATCCGCACGGCATCGCCTTCGCGTTGCCAGGCGTAGCGGATGTTCAGGCGCTCCATAATTGGCACGAAGCTGTCCCACATCGCGTCGCCCTCGCTTGGCGTTAGCCCGAGCGTATTCAAGATGTCCGCGTCGGGCCACCCCGCAAGCAGTGCCTCGGCATGCGTGTCGTCGCCCGAGAGCGAGCGCAGCTCGCCGCCGATCGAGACCGCGTTCGTTGCCGCCGAACGAGCGACCTCCAAGATGGGCCGATCTCGCATCTCTTCCCAACCCGGCGCGAACTGCCGTCCAAAGAACGCGACGTAGTCGTCCACCTCCAAACCATGTTCTTTCAAATAGGCGATCGTGGCGAGGACGAACGCCGTCGCGTTGCCCTGTGCCTGAGGCAGAAGGTCTTCGGTCGAGAACTCGACAGCGTCAGCCATAAGAACCTCCCTGTATCCATTTTCCCCACAACAAACCTATTTCGACGGCATTGTACTCCCGAGTACATGAACGCGTCTCCCTTTCGGCTATTCTCAGCCTTCAGCAAGTCGTCTCGATGAGAGCGTAGAACTCGGCCGTCTCAGGCAGCGGCGTCTCCTACAACGTAGCCAGAACCTCGTTCAAGCCGCTCCCCAAGAGATCCGGACAGCCGGACATTCGCTTCCAAAATCTCCGGCACACTTGCGCCATGTTGCTGCTCTCCCGCGGCCACCATCCCAAACTCGTCCAGGAGCTCCTCGGCCACGCTTCGGTGGCCCTTACCCTCGACCGTTACACCCACGTCCTGCCCGGCATGGGGGGCCAGACCGCCGCAGCGATGGTGCGATCACGGTGACCAACTCCACCATCTCCGGCAATTCTTGCCCTTATTCACTGAAGTGTCTGGAAGGGGGGCTCCGAAGTCAATCTCCAGCATCCTGCATAAGAGTAAACGTACAGATACTCTCTGACTGAGCAAGGCCATGCTGCACTGGGAAGGCGACCACAACTTATAGTGCGGCGGATACAAATACACGATCGCGAATGCGGCATTCGTGGCCGGGAAGTAGGGAATTCTGGCCGCGTTGGTGTGCTCGCTGGTGTAGTAAGGGCCGGGAGTGATCCCGGCCCACTTCTTTACCATTGTGTTCTTCCTGCAAAAGCTGCGCTTCCGGAGCGGAGGAGGAGGGATTCGAACCCTCGATACCCCGTTGAGAGGTATAACACCTTAGCAGGGTGCCGCCTTCAACCACTCGGCCACTCCTCCGGATTTTGGGAGTATATCAAAGACGTGTCGCGCCTTCGCGTACCCGACTTCTACTCTTCCCCGTCGAGCACGTCTGGCTTCTCGTTGGCGGGTTCGGCGTCGAGGATCTGCTCTCCTGAGACCTCCTCCTTTATCCTGACTAGCGTCGCGTTGAGGGTGGCGCCGAAGAGGATCGTCAGGGAAGAGATGTAGAGGTAGAGGAGCAGGATGATGACGGTGCCTATGGAGCCGTAGGTCTTATCGTAAGTGTTGAAGTCGCTGCTCAAGTAGAGATTGAAAGCTACGCTCGCGAGCACCCAGAGCAGGATGCCGACCAAACCGCCGGGTGTGATCCAGCGGAAAGGCTGGCTGGCGTCTGGGGCGAAGTAGAACAGGAGCGCCACCGTCGTGACCATGAACAGGAGCGCCGCTGGCCAGCGTGCGATGTTCCAGGCGACCATGAACTCGTCTCCCAGGGTGAAGACCTCGGCGATCGTGCGCCCGATGGAGGGGCCGACGATAAGGAGCAACACGCCCAGGAGCAGGAGCGCCGAGAGGCCGAAGGTCATCAGGATGGCGATGCCCCTGACCTTCCAGAAAGGCCGCGTCTCCTGCACGTCGTAGGCCCGATTGAGGGCGTTTATCAGGGCGGCGAAGGCGCCCGAGGCGGCCCAGATCGTGCCGAGGATACCGATTGAGAGTAGTCCCGGCGCCGTATCCGGGTTGCGGAGGGTCCTCTCGGTGTAGGCTTGGATCAGGCCGAATACCTGCGGTGGCAGGAGTCGCCTGAGGTAGTCGAAGAGCTCCGTGACGAACTGCGGGCTTGTGCTTGAGAAGGCGTCGAGTATCGCGACCGAGAAAAGTATGAAGGGGAAGATGGCGAGTATAAGATAAAAGGCGAGCTGCGCGGCGAGGCCGAGGGCATCGTCGCGCACGAACTCCTGTACGGTCGACTTGAGCGTCTTGTAGCGAAGGAGGTCCCTGAGGTCCCCGAAGAAGTTCCTTAGCGGCCCGCGGGCGGGACGCCGCGCGACCTTTCCGAGCTTCGTACCGGCCGTGTCCGATGCCACTAGACCATACCTTCCTTCTCGTAATCAGCCCTATTTTACTCGCCATAACAGACGTGTAGATCAGAAGCACTAATCCGGTAGGCTTGGCCGGTCGTATAAATCTCTATATGGACGGGTTAGTATCAGGGAGTGCCGTGCGTCTCGCGCCGTGTACCGGGCGCGGGCGTAATATCATCTGCTCCGAGGGGCGCGGGACCGGAGATTCCGTCCGCGTCGGCGGCTGGGGAAGGCTCTGGATGGACCGGGTAGAAGACGAGGTTCTGGTGCAGAGGGTGGCATCGGGTGATGAACGTGCCCTCTCTGAGCTCTACGACCGATATGGGGGACTGGTCTACGGGACAGGGATGCGTTACCTGGGAGATAGGGGGGCGTCGGAGGAGTTGGTACAGGACGTTGTCACCTCGGTGTGGAAGAATGCGGCCCGCTTCGACCCGTCAAAGGCGAGTTTCGCCACATGGCTGTACCGCATAACCCGCAACAAGGCGACGGACCAGATCCGCCGCCGCAAAGCTCGCGTCAGGACCGTTGAAAGCGACCCTCACTTCGACCTTGGAGAGATGGATCCTGCTGGTGCCCTCTCCCGCAATTTCGACGTGGCCGCCGCGCTCTCACGCCTCGCGCCCGTTCACAGGGAGGTGCTCGTCCTGGCTTACTTCCGCGGCTTCTCGCAGCGTGAGATCTCGGAGCACACGGGTACGCCCCTGGGTACGGTCAAGAGCCGCACCACGGCGGCGCTTCGCGACCTGCGCGAGACGATCAGGTCAGACGAATGAGCTGGCATCCGGATACGCGCAACCTGCTCGGTCCTTACGTGATGGGTGAGCTCGAACCGTGGGAGGAGCGAGAAGTCGAGGATCATCTGCGAGGATGCGCGGATTGCCGAGAGGAAGCGCGCGAACTGCGGCTTATGCACGAACGCCTCACGGACCTCGCGTACGTTACGGAGACACCGCCACGGGACCTCGGAAAGCATATCGCGGGCGGAATGACGCGCCGGACGGCGCGGCGGATCCCTGCGTGGGTGGCCGCGGTGGCCGCAGCCTTCTGCGTGCTCGCCATTCTAGGCGCGATCTTTGTTCCCGCCATTTTGGAGGATAGTACCCTCGCCTCGGCGACCCTGACCCCGACCGACCTCGCCCCCGAGGCGGGCGGCGAGGTTAGTATTCGGGAGGCAGGAAGAAACACGGAGGTTCGCCTGCAGGCTTGGGGGCTACCCCCTTGCGAGCAAGAACAGTATTACGAGCTCTGGCTCGTCGAGGGCGAAGAACGCGTCAGCGCGGGAAGCTTCACGGTCGGCCCGAGCGGTAAGGTCGAGGTGAGCATGAACGCTCCAGGTTTTGCAGGTTCCTACCCCGCCGTGGGTGTAACCGTCGAGAACGACGAAGACCCACGCGCCAGCGACGCCAAAATGCTCTCCGGCGAGCTGCGTAAGCTCTAAGTGCGGCAGGCGGTAGGCTGTTTGTGAGACGAGCTATCGTACAAGGCTCGCGTCGGTTAGCAGGGGGAGGACGAGGGTCATGCAGGTTCCCTCTCCAGGATGACTTTCGGCCTTGATGTGTCCACCGTGGGCCTCCGCTATGGTCTGCGCGATAGAGAGGCCGAGTCCGCTGCCCGGCTCATCGACACCAGCCAGCCTGTAAAAGCGCTCGAAGACGTGTGGGAGCTCCGTTTCGGGTATGCCTGGACCCTGGTCTTCGACCTCGACGCGTAGGCTACCTTCGGAAGAGGTCGCGCCCAGGGATATGTGCTGGCCCTCCGGACCGTACTTGATAGCGTTGTCTACCAGGGCGAGAATCGCCTGTTCCACGCGCGCGGGGTCGACCCTGACTAAACCGGTCTCCGCCAGAGTGGTTTCGAGCTTCGCGCCGTTTTCCGTGGCCAGCGACCTGGCCCTTCGCGCGAGGCCTCTCAACAGTACCCTCGCCTCTACGGGCTCCATACGGAAGGGTGGTGCGGCCGACTCCGAGCGGGCCAAAAACAGCAGGTCCTCGACCATCCGGGACATCGTAGATGACTCCCTGACTATCTCCCGGAGCACCTCCGCGTGCTCATCGCAGTCGCGGTCGAGCTCAAGCCCTATCTCGGCGTTGCCACGGATCACGGTCAGGGGCGTTCTGAGCTCGTGGGACACCTCGGCGAGGAACTCTGCTTTGGCGCGGGCGACCCCGGCGAGCATTTGCTCCGCCCGCTTGCGTTCGCTCACGTCGCGCGAGGCCGTCTGGAGGCGGACGACCCTGCCGCTTTCGTCGAGGATCGGCTCCGTAAGGGTCTCGAACCAGGTAAACTCCCCGGATCTCTTGCGGATACGGTAGGTCACAGAGACGTCGCCCCGCCCTTCGAGCGCCTTCTCGTGCGCGTCGGAGCGGATACGTTCGAGGTCCTCGGGATGGAAGAGGTCGTAGGGGTTGGTGCCGAGCAGGTCTTCCGGCGCGTATCCGAGTAGACGCCGGCACGAGGGGCTGATGTAGAGGTAACGCCCGTCTGGCTCGTGCAGGCAGACGAGGTCGCTCATCTTCTCGGCGAGAAGGCGAAAGCGGGCTTCGCTATCGCGCAGCGCCTCCTCCGCGCGCTTACGCTCGGTTATGTCCCTGAAGGTGACGACCGCGCCAACGACCTCGTCGCTCTCCCGGATCGGCGTACAAACGTACTCTGCTGGGAAACTGGTACCGTCTTTGCGCCTGAAGAGCTCGTCGCTCGAGGCGTGGACGTCTCCGTCCCTGAGGGCCGCGTAGATCGGGCATTCACCCTCGGGATACGGTACGCCGTCGGCACCCATGTGGCTGACGATGTCGTGCTGGTGCCGCCCGGCAAGCTCGCCGGGCCCGTAGCCGAGCATCCGCTCTGCAGCGGGGTTCACGAACGAAGTCCTCTCGTCGAGGTCGAGCCCGTAGATGCCCTCGCCCGCGGAGGCAAGGATCGACTGGTTCTGCCGGATCAGACGCTCCAGGTTCTCCTTGTCCCTCCTCGCCTCCGTCATATCCTGTATCTGGACCACGGAGTACAAAGGCCTTTCTTCGGTGTCGCGCACCATGGAAGTGCTCAGGAGCACCCAGACACTTCGTCCGCTCTTATGAACGTAGCGCTTCTCCGTGTCGTAGTACTCGATCTCCCCAGAAAGCATACGCTTGAGGCCTTCGACGCCTCTCTCGAGGTCGTCGGGGTGGGTGATGCTCTGGAAGTCGGTGTCGAGCAACTCCTCCTCGGTATAGCCGGTTATGTCGCACATCGAACGGTTTACTTGCAACCATCGTCCCTCGGGGGAGGTTACAGCCATGCCTAGCGCCGCCGAGCCGAAGGCGGCCCGGAACCGTTCCTCGCTCTGCCTGAGCGCCTCCTCCGCGAGCTTATGCTCCGTGATGTCCCGTGCGATGCCCTCGATGGCGGCGACGTTTCCATGCTCGTCGTAGACCGGCCTGTTGCGCTGCTCGGTCCAGATAAGGCCCCCGTCCTTGCGGTACCAGCGCAACACGAGCGGCTCCTCCGGGGAACGCAAAGAGTCCTCCAGCAGATGCCTGTCTTCGGGATGGACCCGCTTGAGGCCGAGGTCGGGATCGGCGTAGTGCTCCTCGGGGCTGTATCCGGTCATCTCGGTTGACGATGGGCTCACGTATTCGAAACCCGGTGTCGGCAAAAAGCGGTAGCGGTAGACCAGGTCCCTCGCGTTGTCCGCGTAGAGACGAAACCGTTCGTCCTGGCGGTGCGAGGCGTTCCCGTTTTTCGAACCTCCGGCCCGCAGCATCTTGACGCCCCCGAGGGCCAGGCCGGCCAGAACACCCCCGGCGACGGCGCGGCGTACCTGGCGGAGCACGATGGGAAGCCTCACTAGATCGGCCCTCCGAAGGACACTTGACCTTGACTTATCGAGATGGATTATACTTGCGATCGGGAAGAGAGGTCAGAGATGCTGATCCTGATCGTCGAAGACGAAGCCGCGATCGCGCGCTTTCTGGAGCGCGGTCTGAACGCCCACGGCCACAAGGTCATCTGTGCGTACGACGGGGAGGAAGGGGCGCGGCTGGCCGTGGACGAGCCGGTCGACCTCGTCCTCCTGGATATCTCGTTGCCCCGGCTGGACGGCCGCGAGGTGCTCAGGCGTATACGCTTTAGGCGCCCCAACCTTCCCGTCCTGATGCTGACGGCACGCGATGATACACGCAACAAGGTGGGCGCCCTCGACGCGGGGGCCGACGACTACCTGACCAAGCCTTTCGTGTTCGAAGAGCTACTCGCCCGCGTCCGCGCGCTGACCCGCCGCTCCGGCCAGCCCCAGTCGGTGCAGATACAAACCGATGACCTCACAATAGACCTCCTCTCACGCCATGCCTGGCGCAAAGACGAGAAGATAGAGCTATCCTCCAGGGAGTTCGCCCTGCTCGAGTACTTTATGCGCCACGGCGGCCAGGTTCTCTCCAGGCAGCAGATCCTCGCTGCGATATGGGACTACGATTTCGAACCGGCCTCCAACGTCGTGGATGTCTACGTGCGTCACCTCCGCAACAAGGTGGATCCCCCGGAAGGACCTTCCCTGATCCAAACCGTCCGCGGCGCCGGTTATCGGTTCGACCCCGCACATAATCCCTAGACTAGGAGCCTTTCCACCACGAAGTTCCGAAATGAAAGAAAATTCATCTCCGTTTCATCTCCGTTTCACGTAAGGTGTATACAATCTGGATAAGTGGACTGCGGGCGGTGATCCATTACCCGAACATCGTGTCACCGTCGCCGGTGGTCGACCATTAAGGGTCCGGGCGAGGGCGTCTCCTCCTTTCCCTACTTTTCCCATCGCATCTTCGCCCCCCCGGACCCCTCATCTGAGGTCACCCGTCGATTCCGTATAGCCATGACTTCTCCTATACGTATACTCACGTGTATGAGGTTGATCGTCGCTGAAAAGCCGTCCGTCGGGCGCGACATAGCGGGCGCCCTTGGAAGGCACGGGAAGGGCAAAGGCGCTCTGACCGGCGACGGCTGGACCGTGACCTGGGCGCTCGGGCACCTGGTGGAGCTGGCGCCGCCTGATGCCTATGGCGAGGAGTACAAGAAGTGGCGCCTCGACCGCCTGCCGATCCTCCCCGAGCGCTTCAAGGTCAGGGTGAACAATAAGACCCGCGAGCAGTTCAACATCGTCAAGGGATTGATGAAGGATCCTTCCTTAACGGAGGTGGTCAACGCCTGTGACGCAGGGAGGGAGGGGGAACTCATCTTCGCCTACCTCTACGGTCTCTCGGGCTGCAAGAAGCCAGTGCTGCGGTTGTGGATCTCCTCCCTTACCCACGAGGCGATCCGGACCGGCTTCGACGCCTTGCGCGATGGTCCCTCTATGAAGCCGCTCGAAGACGCCGCGAGAAGCCGGGGGGAGGCCGACTGGATCGTCGGCATGAACGCCACCCGCGCCTACTCGGTCCGCTTCGGGGGCAGGGGCAATGTCCTCTCGGTGGGCCGTGTGCAGACCCCGACCCTCAAGCTCCTGGTCGACCGCGAGGCGGAAATACAGAGCTTCAAGCCGGAGAAGTTCTGGACCGTCCATGCCCGCTTCTCGCGCGATGGTAGTACCTACGACGGCGTCTGGTTCAAGAAAAAGCAAAATCGCCTCCCAGAGAGGGAGACCGCGGACCGGATCGCCGAGAAGGTGCGCGGCGGGACAGGGACCGTCCGCAAAGCGCAGAAGAAGACCGCGACGGAGAAGCCGCCGCTACTCTACGACCTGACCGAGCTCCAGCGCAACGCCAACGCCCGCTACGGTTTCACGGCCGAGCGCACGTTGCGTGCCGCCCAGGCGCTCTACGAGGAGAGAAAGCTCATCACCTACCCGCGAACCTCTAGCCGCTACCTCTCGAAAGACATGGTCGGGGGCCTCAAAAAGCGGGTCGAGGCCGCGGGGGCGCTCCCTGACCTCTCATCCTTCGCGGAGAAGTTGCTCGAAGGGTCCAAACTGCAGATCAGCAATCGCATCGTGGACGACTCGAAGGTGACGGACCACCATGCCATAGTCCCGACGAACAAGAAATCTCCGGGCGGCCTGCCGCCGGACGAGGCGAAGGTCTACGACCTGGTGGCACGGCGCTTTCTGGCCGTATTCTTCCCCGCGGCCCGCTTCGAGAACACGACCGTCGTGACCGAGGTACAGAAGGAAACATTCCTCTCCCGCGGACGCATCGTGCTGGAAGCGGGGTGGCGGGCACTCTACCCTGACGGTGTTGGAGGACGCAAAGAGAAAGTGCCGCCCGAGTTGCCGCCGATACAAGAGGGGCAGGAGTGGGATGTGGCGAAGGTCGGCGTCAAAGAAGGGGAGACCAAGCCTCCCCCGCGGTACTCGGAGTCCGCGCTGCTAGGGGCGATGGAGACGGCGGGCAAGCTCGTCGAGGACGATGAGCTCAGGCAACAGATGAAGGACTCTGGGCTGGGGACACCGGCCACGAGGGCCGCCACCATCGAGCGCCTCATAAAAGTGGGCTACGTCGAGCGCGAGAAGAAGGTACTCCTCCCCACTGAGAAGGGGAGGTCCCTCATTGGGCTGCTCGGGGAGAGCCCGCTCACGTCCGCCGAGCTCACCGCGCGCTGGGAGGAGCGGCTTGCCAAAATGGAGAAAGGAGCCGAGCGTCGCCCCAATTTCATGGCCGACATAAACGGCTTTGCGACGAAGCTAGTCGAGGGGGTCCGCGTGATGGAGGGGGAGAAGCTGGTCTCTCCCTCCCGCAACCGCGAGCCACTCGGCGCCTGTCCCAAGTGCGGCTCTCCCGTCGTCGAGACCAAGAAAGCCTACGGATGTTCGTCGTGGAAACAGACCGGCTGCGACTTCGCGATCTGGAAACAGGTCTCTGGCAAACGCCTGAGCGAAGGCCAGGCCAAACAACTCCTCACCAGGGGACGTACAGGGCAGATGAAAGGCTTCAAGAGCAAGGCCGGAAAACCCTACGCCGCCGCGCTCAAGCTCGACGACGACCACAGGGTGCGGCTGGAGTTCGAGAACACGCGCAATTAGAGCAAGGGCGTGGGCTTGTTCGGCACGAACCTTCTGCTCGTCGTCACCACTTCGTTCGCCCTCATCGTGGTACCTGTACAGGACATGATCTACGTCCTCGCCTGCGGCGTCTCGCAGGGCCAACTCGCCGTTACCGGGCGCCAGCAGCGAGGGGCGGCTCGCCCCGAAAGCGTCTAGACTGATCCCGTGGGACGCGTGAGACGGCGGGGAGAGGATGGGATCAGCCAGAGGGCATCGACCCTCGAGCTCTTCTACGACCTGGTGTTCGTCTTCGCGATCACACAGGTCTCTCATCTGCTGCTGGAGCATCTGACGTGGGCTGGAGTCCTACAATCCTCGATAGCCCTGCTTGCCGTGTACTGGTCGTGGAACTACACGACCTGGACCACGAACGAGCTGGATACCGAAACGATACCTGTGCGCCTGCTCTTGCTGAGCCTGATGCTCGTCAGCCTCCTCATGTCCGTGGCGATACCGCAGGCTTTCGGGGCGCACGCGCTGCTGTTCGCGGGATCGTACGTCGCCATACAGGTCGGCAGGACCTCTTTCCTGGCCTTCGTTGCGGCCGAAAGAGGGACTATCGAACGCGAGCGGGCCTCACGCATCCTCACCTGGTTCGTGGCTGCGGGCGTGTTTTGGATCGCGGGCGCCCTGTTCGACGGACCGACCCGTATCGCGCTGTGGCTGACCGCGCTTGCGCTCGATTATGTGGCGCCGCTCGTGACCTACTGGGTACCGGGTCGTCGGCGCCTCGCGCCCGCCGTCTGGAACGTGGGCACGGAGCACTTCGCCGAGCGGTTCGGCCTGTTCATCATCCTCGCCCTGGGCGAATCCATCGTCATAACCGGGGCGGTCACCTCCGCGACCGACCTCGACACGGCGACGATCATAGCCTTCGTTATGGCTTTCCTGGCGAGCGCTGCGCTCTGGTGGCTGTACTTCACGTCCGTGGCTAGCATCGGTGAACACTACCTGGAGGTCTCCGAGAACCGGACCATACTCGCGAGGGACGCTTACACCTACCTGCACGTGGTGTTCGTGGCGGGAATCATCCTGTCCGCCATGGGAGACGAGCTGGTGATCGCACATCCGACCGAGATACTGCCCTCCTCCGAGGTCGCTGCGGTTGCAGCAGGCCCGGCCGTATATCTGCTCGCCCAATCCCTGTTCCGTTACAGGATGACCGGGCAAATGGGCAGGGCCAAACCCCTGGGGTTGCTGGCTTGCGTAGTAGTCGGTTTCGCCGGCCTGTTCGTACCGGCGCTGGTGTTTGCGGGACTCCTCATCGTGGTGCTCGTCGCGGTGATCGCCTCGGGCTACCTGGCAACCTCACGGTCGCAGGGGCGAGAGGCAGAGCTCCACCGGGGCTGACGCTGCGCTACGTCCCGACGACGCCCATGCCCGTCTACTCTCCGTACTCGCTCTGGTCGACGGGAATATTGCGAACGATTTCGACGCACGTCAAAGCGGTAACAGTTTCTTTCGAGTTGTGCGCTACACTCTCGCGGGTATGAAAACTATTGTTGTCGGGGCCGGGCTTGCCGGCCTCACCTGCGCAAAAGTACTGAGAGAACGAGGAGCAGAGGTTGTCGTCTTCGAGGTGGCCGACGGCGTTGGCGGTCGTGTGCGTACCGACGAGCTTGACGGGTTCCTGCTCGACCGGGGCTTCCAGGTGTACTTCACTGCCTATCCTGTGGCGAGGAGGCACCTCGACTACATGGCGCTCGACTTCGAGGCCTTCGACCCTGGTGGGATCGTCTGCAGGGGACCGGAGAAGAGCATACTCTCCGACCCCCTGCGCGACCCGAAGTCGCTCGTAGCTTCGCTGCGCTCGGATGCCGCCACCCTCGGGGACAAGCTACGCACCCTGGATCTGGTGGTGGGGACGTTTCCGGGTGGGATCGGCGCGGGCGCGGAAGATGGCGAGACGGACACCTCGACGCTCGAGTACTTGAGAGAGGCTGGCCTCTCGGAGAGGTACATTGACACCTTCTTCAGGCCATTCTACGGTGGCATAACCCTCGACCGCGAGCTGACCACGAGCGCCAGCGTCCTCCGCTTTACCCTCAGGATGCTCGCCGCTGGCCGCACGGTCGTCCCGGCCCTGGGGATGGGTGAGATACCGCGACAGCTCGCGTCCCGTTTGCCTGAGGATACCGTTCGTCTGGATAGCCCCGTAGAAGAGCTCCTGCGCGAAGGCGAACGCGTAGTCGGTGTCAAGGTCAAGGGTGACGAACACGAAGCCGACGCCGTTGTAGTGGCGGCGGATGCGCCGACGGCCGGAGCACTTACTGGTGAAGTGGTGCCTGAGGGGGCGGTCGGGGAAGTATGCGTGTACTACGAAACCGACGGGCTTGGTACTGGAAAGAAGATCCTGTTGAACGCCGATGATGGGGCTTTCTTGAACAACGCCGTGGAGATTAGCAACGTCTCCAAGCAGTACGCTCCACAGGGCCGACACCTGCTCTCAGCCGTGGCGCTCACGGGTCTGGATCTGCCCGATGGAGAACTATACCGAAAAGGTATCGAGGACCTGAGCCGGTGGTATCCGGACGCGGACTTCAGGCCGCTCGCGCTCTACCGTATCCCTTACGGACAGTTCGCCCAGCCGCCTGGCATCCACAACAGGTTGCCAGAGAACGTGACGGGTACGCAGGGGCTCGTCCTCGCGGGCGAGTATACCGAGGACTCCTCCATAAATGGTTCGATGCTTTCGGGCGAGAAGGCCGCGGCGGCGGTGCTCGCGTGAGAGGCGCCAACGGGGTTCCCGCGCTCAAGATAGAGGATCTCACGAAGACCTATTCCAACGGGTTTCAAGCGCTCGGCGGGGTTTCGCTCGAGGTCGAGGCTGGCGCGTTCTTCGGATTGCTCGGGCCCAATGGGGCGGGGAAGACGACCCTCATAAACAGCGTGGTCAGCCTGGCAAGGCCCGACTCGGGCTCGGTCGAGGTCTTCGGGAAAGATGCTTACAAGGAGTTTCGGGAGGCGCGGCGTATGATCGGGGTCTCCCCCCAGGAGGTCAACCTGGACAAGTTTCTAAACGTTGAGGAGACGCTTCTGTTCCACGCGGGCTATTATGGCGTCCCCAAGAAGAAGGCGCGCGTGAGGGCGGAGGAACTACTGGAGCGTTTCGAGCTTACCGGGAGGCGAAGTCAGCGGACCAACACGCTCTCCGGCGGTTTGAAGCGGCGCGTGCTCTTCGCCAGGGCTCTCATGCACGACCCGAAGGTGCTGTTCCTGGACGAGCCGACGGCGGGGGTAGACGTCGAGTTGCGCTACAAGCTGTGGGGCTACATCAGGGAGCTCAACCGCGGCGGGATGACCATATTGCTAACGACGCACTATCTGGAGGAGGCCGAGGCGCTTTGCGATGAGATCGCGCTAATCAACGGCGGCAGCATCGTCGCCCAGGGGAGCAGCGAGGATCTCAAGGAGCACTACGAGGCCAGAAACGTCGAAGAAGTCTATATGAAGGTGATAGGCTATGATCTTCGCTGACAGGTCGTTTCAGACCCTTTTGTCACGGGAGATCCTGCGCTTCACGCGGGTCTGGATGCAAACGATCGTTCCGCAACTCTTGACGTCGCTCCTGTATCTGGTGGTCTTCGGGATCGCGCTCGGCGGCCGCATCAAGCAGATAGAAGGCATTCCGTATCTGGACTACATCCTTCCAGGTATCGCCCTCATGAGCCTCATAACCAACTCGCAAATGAACTCGTCCTGGTCCGTCTTCGACGCCAAGCGCGAGCGCTACATAGACGAGGTCTTGATCAGCCCGATGAGCGATCTGCAAATCGCGCTCGCTTACTCCTTGGGCGGCATGCTGCGCGGCGTGGTGATGGGGGCAGGGGTCTTTGTGGTCGGGGTGCCTTTCGTCGGCCTTACCATCCAACACCCGCTGATGCTCATTGTTATCGGGCTTCTCGCCTCCTTCGCCTTCTCGTCACTCGGCACGATGGTCGGGGCTCTAGCGACCAGGATAGAGCACATCTCCCTGATCACGAGCGTAATCATCCAGCCGCTTGCGTTTCTGGGCGGAGTGTTCTACTCCGTCGGGATGCTGCCCGGCGTGCTCAAGGTCGTGACGTTCTTCAACCCGATCTTCTACACCGTCGACGCGGCCCGCTACGTGACGCTGGGCGTCTCAGACCTGAACCCCTACCCGACCCTGGGTATGGTCTGCCTGATCGCCGCCATCTGCTTTGGGGGCGCTTGGTGGGCCATAAGCCGTGGCCCGAATCTTCGGTACTAGACCCACTCCAGGCGCCGAAGTCTGGGCCTTCGTCCTATCCGTCCTTGTTGCTTCGAGGTTGCTCTTCATGGGCGCCGGTGCCCTGGCTGCGGCGTACCTTCCCCGCGCCGATCCTGCTGGAGATCCCTTGGAGCCACCTGGCTTCTTGAGCTACTGGGCCCACTGGGACGGGGCCTGGTACTCGGAGCTAGCCACCCAGGGCTACGTAGCACGCGCCCCGGAATCTACTGCTTTCTTTCCCCTCTATCCCACGCTTGTGAAGCTTGGAAGTTCTATTGTGGGAGGACCTGCTCTCTGGGGAGTTCTGATCTCGCTCGTGTGCACGGCCTTCGCGCTTTTCTTCGTCTACCGTATCGCCGAGAACCTCTACGGCTTCCGCGCCGCCCGCGCATCCGCGCTGGCCCTGGCCTTCTTCCCGACGGCGTTCTTCCTTAACGCCGTGTATACAGAAGCACTTTTCCTCGCGCTCACGGCAGGGTCTGTGTGGGCCGCCCGCGTGCGCGGCAACCTTGTGCTTGCTGGACTCTTCGGTGCCCTGGCCGCGTCCACCAGAAACCTCGGGGTGCTCCTCCTCGTACCTCTCCTTTTCGAATGGCTGCGCCACAGGCAGGAGTATGGATTACGCGGCCTTGCGAGCCTGGCGCTTGTGCCTGCTGGTCTCATGGGATACGCGATCTTCTTGCGAGAGCGGTTCGGGGACCCGCTGGTCTTCGTCCGCCAGCAGAGCGCTTACTGGGAGCGCGAGCCGACCAACCCGCTCGCGACGATGGGGACGGCCTGGCATGACGCGGGAGAAGGGATGAAGTACATACTAGATCCCTCGTCCCTCTTCCTCGGTGCTCCGGCCGGACCTTCGCTCGAGGCCTCGAACACCCTGAACCTGGTTTTCCTGATCCTCTTCCTGCTCGCTATGATCGCCGGACTCGCCTTGCTGCCGCCTGGCCTTTCCGTCTACACGTTCCTCCTCGTATTGTTGCCCGTTCTGACACCTTCCCCGGACTTCCCGCTCATGAGCTTGCCCCGCTTTGTGCTCGGGGCGTTTCCGGTGTTCCTGGTTTTCGGTTACCTGCTCTCGCGTAGCAGGTTGGTCCTGATCCTCTACCTCGTGCTGGGAAGCGGCCTCGGGATCGCGCTGACCGCAATGTTCACCACTTGGCGTTGGGTCGCTTGAGGCGGTTTGCAGATGGACTCCACGCTCTCTGCAAACCGCGGCTTCAGGCTACAGGAGAAGCCCTCAGAAGCACGATGATGGCGACCCGGTCGGGCGGACGCTACGGACTCGAGCGGCGGGCTTCGATCAGGAGTAGCAAGATCAGGGCTATCTCGATAGCCTTGTCCGCGTACCCGATAACGTCGCGCGCCCCGACCAGCATCCAGAGGAAGATCGTCAGGGCCGTGTATCCGACGAGGACCCAGCGTGTCAGGTTTCGGTAGTCCGAGATCCGTGGTATCGGCAAGATTAGCGCCGCAAGAAGGCCCAGGTACCCGAGCCCGTTCAGTACGAAGAGCGGGAAGCCTTGAAGGCCGAGGTAGAGGTGGATCAGGGCCGTGCCGGTAGTCAACACGATTATCCCAAGCCTGACCGGGCCTCCCGCGGAGACGCCCGTAGAAGTCATGCGCACCCTCCTTTAAAGCTCCATTACCCTGACGGTCTTGCCTTCCGGACCCCGGTTCTCTGTTCCGGCAGCAGGTCTGTCCCCGAGACGATCAGGGCGAGGAAGGTGAGCATTCCGCCGATGAGGTAGGGCGCCGGGATGCCAAGGTAGTCGAAGGCGACCCCCGCCAGGGCGGGGCCGAAGATAAGGGCGAGGCTGAGGATCGCTTGCAGACCGCCCATGAGCCTCCCCTGTGCTTCGGCGGGAGTGCGGTTCGAGATAATGGCCGTGAGGTTTGGGATCGCGAGCCCTGTCCCTAGCGCGAGGAGGCCGACGACCGGGTAGAGAAGCACTCCGGAATGGACTAGCGCGACGAGTACCAGGCCCAACGAGGTCAGGGCGAGCCCTCCGACGAGTAGTTTGATCTCCCCGAAGCGTGGCTGAAGACGTCCGATCAGGAACCCCTGGGTAACGACCGCGCAAGTCCCCACGAAGGCGAATAAGAAGGCGTTGGATGTGGTTCCCCACCCGAAACGTTCGTGGGAAAAGAGCGGGAAGTTGCTCACGAGACCGGCAAAGGCCAAGTTTAACAGTAGCACAGCTGTGAGCAACGCCCGAAGGTTCCTTATCTTCAGGATTCGAACCAGTTGTGAGACGGGGTTGAGACGGAGGAAGGGAATGTCTCTGCGCAGGTGAGGTGGATGCGACTCGGGGAGGGTCATGTAGCCGAAAGCGAAGTTGGAGAGGGCAAGGACCGAGGCGAAGAGTGCCGGGGCGGCCAACGAATGCAGGCTGAGCAAGCCGCCGATGGCCGGTCCAGCCATGAGACCTAGGCCGAAGGCCGCCCCGATCAGGCCTAGCCCCCTTGCCCTGTCATCCTCGGACGTGCTATCCGCGATGTACGCCTGGGCGGTCGCGAGGGTGCCGCTCGTGGCACCGGCCAGCACTACTGCGAATACTAGTACGGCGAGCGTGCCGGCGAGGCCGAGCAGCAGGTATGCGAGTGAGGCCCCTAGCAGGCACAATAGGAGCACGGGTCGCCTGCCGCGGCGGTCCGAGAGCCCACCCAGGAAAGGACCGCCGACGAGCTGCATCGCGGCGTAGAGCGAGCCGAGCAGGCCGACGAGCACGGCGCCCGACGCGTATCGGTCAGTGTAGAAGGGCAGCAAGGGAACCACGATACCGTAGCCGATCATGTCCACGAACACCGTGACGAACAGGAATACGAGCGGTGTCCGGCTGTCACCTTCCAACGCTACACTGCCCACTTCTCCATCAGCCGCCGCGTCTCCCGGGCAACCGCGTCGCCGACGGTGGCTCCCGGTTCGGCGTAGACGGGGCGACCGAAATCGACCCGAACGTCCACGTCGCGCAGGGCGGGGACGAGCATCTGGAGCGTGGCGGCGAGCCACTCGCGGTCACGTCTTCTGCGGCGCAGGCGGGTCAGGGGGTTGCGTAGCGCAGAAGGTGAGGTCACACCGCTCACCACGACGGGTACGATCGCGAGGCCGGGCGTGAGGCGCGCGAAGAGGTCTGCGCTCGCCGACCAGCGACGGAGCGCCTCGACGGCGCCGGGCAGGACCGCGGGATCCGGCTCTATCCTACCCCCGGGGAAGGTGAGTACGGCGCCTCCGCTTCTCAGGTGTCTGGCCGCCTCCCTCGCGACCCCGGAGCGTCCCGCGGAGTGCTCAGCGACGGTAAGGAGGTATCGTGAGGTATTCGGGAGGGCCGTGAGGAACGGCCTGTCGGCGGCGATCACACGCAGGTCATCCCTCGGCGTCGAGGCGAATAGGGCGACGGCGTCCGCGAGACCGGGATGATTGGAGACGAGGAGCAGCGGCCCTCCGCGCGGCACGTTGTCCTGGCCCTCCACGCTAGCGGTCTCGCACAGCCTCTTCAGTGCCCACGCGCCGCCCGTTCCGAGGCCCGCTTCGCCAACCATGGCGTCGTAGGCCAATATCTGGCGGGCCAGGCGCCCGGTCGGTATTCGCGTGAGGGCTTCGAGTACCACTCGCCCGCGGCGTACCCCACCAAGACCGAAGGCGGAGATCACATCGTCCACGCCTGCCTGCGTGAGGCGTTCGAGCTGGTCGCCCGAGGAGGTAGCGCTGTTATCGGTATGGGGCCCGTCCAACGCGACGGGCAGCTGCGGTGCGCTATCCAAGGCATCTCTCCCCGATGTTTTGCATCACGCCGGAGCCGGACAAAACTATGTCCGCGAGTGTCAACATCACAGGGTCTGCCGCCCTTCCGGTTACCCCTTTCGGGGGTCGGGGCACCTCCACATCATATACTAGTACGCACGGGTCACGGGCGCGGTTTGGGTACCGCTGCAAGGATCGCCCGGCTAGCTCCGTGGTCCGTCATCGCGGCGCCGCAGGATCTCGACGGCCGAGCCTGCAAGCACTGTGTCTCCGAGGCGGACGTGAGGTTTGGCGACCCTCACCTTCACGGCTTCGACCGTGGGATGGTCGTCGAGAACTCCGGCGGCGATCCTTTCCGCAAGGGTCTCGACGAGCTGTACCGGCGGTCCCTCGACGACGACGCGCGCCATACGGTGAACCTCGCCGTAGTCCACGGTTTTCGTCAGGTCGTCCGAGGTTCCCGCGGGCCGTAAGTCGAGGTGCAGCTCGACGCTCACGACGAAAGGCTGGCCAAGCTCTTGCTCCGCCTGCATCGTTCCGTGCCGACCGTGGAAGACCATGTCACGGAGGATTATGCGATCCTCATTCACCCGGATATTTCGCCCACTTCCATCCGGAGCAGTATGCCAGAACGCAAGGAGTGTCACGCTAACAACGCAATTGGTGAGAAAAACGACTGTAGTAGAATCTCGTGTTACGCGACCACAACCTAGATCGGGAGACATGAACCATGCGTTCTATCCGACGCGTTGCGCGGGCAGGAATACCGACCTCATACGGCGACTTCGAGGTGTTCGTCTACGAGGCGGCGGACCGTAAGGAGCACGTGGCGCTCACCACGGGTTTCGAGCCAGGAGATTTGGACGACGATGACCCTATACTCGTCCGCCTGCACTCCGAGTGCCTTACGGGCGATGTCTTCGGCTCGCGGCGCTGCGACTGCGGCGAACAGCTCAGGGAGAGCATGAGGCTCCTGCGCGAGCAGGGACGTGGCGTTCTCCTCTACTTGAGGCAAGAGGGGCGGGGTATTGGGCTCGCCAACAAAATCTCCGCGTACGCGCTGCAGGATGAGGGACTCGACACCGTCCAGGCGAACCTCGCCCTCGGCCTGCCCGAGGACGCGCGCGACTATCGCGTTGCCGCCGAGATGCTCCTCGACCTTGGCGTGCGCCGCGCGGCGGTGCTCACGAACAACCCGGCCAAGATCGAAGGCCTCACACGAAACGGCGTCGAGATCGTAGAGCGCATGCCGGTTCGCGTCGAACCCAATCCCTTCAACCTCACCTACCTGCGGACGAAACAGGAAAAGATGGGGCATCTCTTCCCGTCCTCACTAGTGCCTGAAGGCGTGTCCGACGACCGGCCCGCCGCAGATTCGGTGAACGGGACATCATGATTGGGGAGGAACAACACTCGACGGTGGGTAAGAAGTCTCAGACACGGCCGTCCGTCACCGTGACCTACGCCCAGACGCTCGACGGGCGCGTGGCCACGGCGACGGGGGAGTCAAAGTGGATCAGCTGCCCCGACTCCCTTCGCTTCGCCCACGAGATGCGCGCTAGCCACGACGCCGTCATCGTCGGCGCGGGCACGGTCTGCAAGGATGACCCTCGTCTGACCGTTCGCCACGTCCCAGGTCAGAATCCCCTGCGCGTGATCGTCGACAGCTCCCTGCGCACCCCACCGGACGCCGCCGTGCTCGCCGGCGGCGCAGGTCCAGGCACGGTGCTCGCCGTTACAGACCGCGCGCCCAAGTTACGACGCCAGAGGGCCCTGTCTATGGGTGCAGTCGTGCTCGACCTGCCTTCCAGCCCTGATGGCCGCGTGGACCTGAAGGCGCTGCTAAAGGAGCTCGGGGCGCTCGGCGTCGGGTCGGTCATGGTAGAGGGGGGGGCCACCCTGATCACGGGCTTCCTCAAGGCCGGGCTCGTAGATCGGCTGGCCGTTTGTGTCGCGCCCAAGATCCTGGGCAACGGCATACAGGCCGTGGGCGACCTCGGTATCCGAGATCTCTCCCGATCGATCACCCTGGCCGACGCCGCCGTCGAGCCCTACGGGGTGGATCTCATCCTCAGCGGACGCGTCGTGTACCCGGATGGCGCCCCGGATCGGACTTGAGCTGAAGTCAAGGGCCCTCTGGTTCAGTGCCCCGCGTACCGCCACGCTCCGCGCCGAGGACGTGCCGCCGCCCGGACCGGGCGAAGTACGCGTCGAGACCCTGGCCTCGGCCGTGAGCGCGGGCACGGAGATGCTCGTTTACCGCGGCGAGGTACCGCAAGATCTCGCACTCGACCTGCCAACGCTCCGGGGGAGCTACGGGTTCCCGATCAAATACGGCTACGCAGCCTCGGGCTGCGTCCTCGATGCTGGCCCCGACGTCGAGCACCTCTCCGCCGGGGACCCCGTCTTCGTCCACCACCCGCACCAGGAGGTCTTCGTGGTCCCCGCGACCATGCCCGTACGTCTCCCGGACGGCCTCGACCCGCTGCTTGGCGTGTTCGTGGCCAACCTGGAGACGGCCCTGAACATCGTCCACGATACACCTTTGCGCCTCGGCGAGACGGCCCTGGTCTTTGGAGGAGGCGTCGTCGGCCTCCTCGTGGCGCGGCTCCTCAAGCTAGCCGGAGCGGGGATGGTGCTCGTCGTCGATCCCCTCAAGAGGCGCCGTAAACTGGCGCTCGCGTCTGGCGCCGATGATGCGTTCGGACCAGAAGATGTGAATGGGCTCGTCATGGAGACCACGGGCGGGCGTGGTGCGGACGTGGCGGTCGAGGTCAGCGGTTCGGGGGATGCGCTGCAGGCTGCTATCGAAGCCGTGGCGACCGAGGGAACGGTTGTCGTGGCCTCCTGGTACGGCACGAAGTCCGTCGCCCTGTATCTCGGAAAGCACTTCCATAGGGGCCGGGTGAGGCTCCGCTCCTCGCAGGTCGGGCGGTCGAACCCCGATCTCGCGTCGCGCTGGGACGCGGGACGGCGCACGGACACGGTACTGGCGTTTCTGGGACGGCTGGGCCTGGAAAACCTCATCACCCACCGGCTTCCGTTCGACCGGTCTCCCGAGGCTTACCAGCTCCTCGACGAGAGTCCAGAGGAGGCGGTTCAGGTCGTTTTCACCTATACAGATTCTCAGGGAGGTCTCGATGTATGAGGTCTACGTCGCCGCGAGGTTCGAGGCCGCGCACAGGCTCGTCGGGGACTTCGGGCCAGCGCGCAGGATGCACGGGCATTCCTACAGGATGGAGGTGATCCTGCGCGGCCAGCGACTCGCAGAAGACGGCACGCTCTACGACATGGGTGAACTCGGTCAGGCGGTCGACGAACTCGCGGCCTCTCTCGATTACCGCGATCTCGATGAAGTCCCCGGCCTGGCCGAGGTCAACACGACCGCCGAAGCCGTCGCCGACTACTGCTGGGAAGAGCTGGCCCCACGCTTGCGCGACAGGGGACTCGACTCGCTCGTGGTACGTATCTGGGAGTCGCCCGACGCCTACGCAGCCCGCGAAGACACGCTGGCCTGACGGGGTTGTGTTGCGCGTCGCCGTCGTCACCGTTGGGGATACGGGCCGCAAGACCGGCGGCCACCTGTACAACGCGCGGGTATTCTCCGGCCTGCGAGAGAGGGGTCTCGAGGTCGAGGAGGTCGTGGTCTGCGGGGCGTCGCCGGACGATCAACGCAGCGCCATCCCGCACCTTGGTTCCACATTCGACCCTTCCGGTTTCGACGTGGTAGTGGTCGACGCCCTCGCCCGCATCGTGGTAGCCCCGTATCTGCATCTCTGGCCCGCCTCCCGACCCGTCGTGACTCTGGTCCACGAGCTTCCGAGCGTAGCAGGCAGTGAGTCCTCGTCCGCAGCCAGCGAGCGGGCCTACGAGGAGCCCCTGCTGCGCGCCGACCGCCTCGTCGCCGTAAGCGAACACGGAAGAGGCGTGCTCCTAAGCCGGGGCGTGGCTCCCGAGCGAATCCACGTCGTGCCGCCCGGCTTCGACGGCATTCCGGTCGCCGACGAGCCAGATGTGGAGAGAGATGGGCCCATACGCGCCCTCTGCGTAGCGCAGTGGATCCCACGCAAAGGAATACTTATCTTGGTCGAAGCCTGGACGCTGCGCGAGCGTCCAGGAGCGGTTCTCGAGCTCGTCGGGGAGACGAGTTCAGATCCCGAGTACGAGCAGCGGGTCAGGACCGCTATCGAGGCTGCGCGGCCGGGCTCCATCGTCGTATCGGGGAGCGTTGACGATGCGGCGCTCGGCGGCGCCTACGCTTCGGCGGACCTCTTCGTGCTGCCCTCGCGCTACGAGGGCTACGGGATCGTCTACGCCGAGGCACTCGCGTCCGGCCTGCCCGTAATCGCCTGCGAAGTCGGGCCGGTCCCTGAGCTCGTCGGACCGGAGGCCGCTGTACTGGTTCAGCCGGACGACAGAGAAGCACTCGCGGCGGCCCTAGACCGGCTGCTCGAGGATACCGCGCACAGAAGGAGGATGTCTGCAGCCGCGGCCCGTCGCGCCTCGAGCCTGCCCCGCTGGGAGGACACCATCGCCGGCTTTCATGCTGTTCTGGAAGCTGCCGCAGCCAGAGCAACGGAGTCGATGCGGACTCCGTCCGTAGATTTTAGGGAACTGCGCGAGCAGAACCGGCTGTCCTGGAACGCAGTGGTCGGCGCCCACAACAGCCACCGTGGTGACCTCCCCGACTTGATCCGTAGTGGCGGCAGCACGCTATTTCCAGAGGAGTCGGGCCTCCTCGGCGACGTGAGAGGGAATACCCTCGTCCACCTCCAGTGCAACTCGGGGGGCGACTCGATAAGTCTGGCGAGGCTAGGCGCCGAGGTCACTGGCGTGGATATCAGCGACGAGGCCGTGAGCTCTGCCCGGGATCTCGCCCTTAAGACCGGCGTGCAGGTGACCTTCGAGCGTGCCGACGTGTACGACTGGCTGCAGAAGGCCGGTCGAGAAGGCAGGCGTTTCGATACCGTCTTCTCCTCGTACGGCGTCGTTTGCTGGCTCCCGGATCTCGTGGCCTGGGCCGGGGGTATCGCGAGCATCCTCGTCCCCGGCGGATGCTTCGTGCTCGTAGACTTCCATCCCGCGGTCGACACTTTCGACGCGGATTGGAACCTCGTCAGAGACTATCCAGCGGGCGGTGAACCGATGCTCCTCGGTGACGGCGTCGGCGACTACGTTGCAGCCTCTGGCGGAGGCCTCACACCCGCAGGGTTCGTCGAGGGTGTGAGCGGATTCGAGAACTCAGAGAAGGCCCACCTGTTCGGCTGGGGGCTCGGGGAGGTCGTCACGGCGCTGGCCGGGGCGGGGCTCGGGATCTCTATCCTCGAAGAGTACGCTTACACGAACGGAGAACGAAGCTTCGCCAGGATGCGCGAGCTGCGGGGCAAACGGATGTTCCCACCGGAAGGCGTTCCGGCCTTGCCCCTGATGTACGGCATCAGGTCGGAGAAGGGTTGATGCGGTGTTTGGAAGGAGACCTTCCAAACACCGAGGCCTCTGCAGCGTTGACGGCGTCAGGCGAGGGACGAGACCGCGAAGAGAACCAGTACGGGGCCGTGCAGGAGCTCTGTGGCCGCCACGGCCACCGTGAAAGCGACCGTCGCCCCGTAGACCATCCTGCCGAACATCGCGGCCCCGCCAAGAATCTCCCACGCATAAACACGATGAGTTTCTTATAAGATGAGAGGGTCAAGAGTAACTGTTTCTGGAGAGTAGCCTTTGATCGACTACCACCTGCACGTTATAGCCCACGGCGAGCGTCCGATGACCGTGGAGAACATAATGAGGTATTGTGAGGTAGCCAAAGCGAGGGGCGTCCGCCAGATGGGCATCACCGAGCACGACCGCTACCTCGACGAGATAGACCTCGCAGCGTTCCAGGAGGCGCGTGAGATCTCGCGCGACGTCGAACTGCGGCTCGGGATCGAGATAGACTTCTTGCCTGGCGCCGAGGAGCGAATGGGTCACGACGCCACCGCCCTCCCCTACGACTACGTCATAGGAAGCGTACACAGGGTGGACAACGAAGAGATTGATAGGATCACGGACCAGAAAATCTACGATCGTTACGAGACCTACGACCTGTACGCGGCGTACTACGCGAACCTCCGCAAGGCCGCGCTCTCGGGACGGTTCGAGGTCCTCGGCCACCCCGACCTTATAAAGATCTTCGGCCACTTCCCCGAGCGCGACATCGCCCCGATCCTGGAGGAGACAGCAGAAGCCGTCGCCGAGTCCGGCATCGTCGTCGACGTGAACACCGCAGGCCTGAGGAAGCCCGTAGGCGAAGTCTATCCCGCCGCAGACTTCCTGAAGATGTTCCACAGACGTGGAGTCCCTATCATCCTCTCTTCGGATGCCCACGCCCCGGATCAGGTAGCGATGGGCTACGACACGAGCCTCGCCCTCGTCCACGATGTCGGCTACCGTGAGGTCGCGACCTTCAGAAACCACGAGCAAGGGACCCTCCCACTGTGACCGTAGAACTATTTCTGAAGGACTCCTACGAGAAAGAATTCGAAGCCCGCATCGCAAAGCTCGAAGGCCGTGAGGTGATACTGGACAGAACCGCATTTTATCCCGGTGGAGGGGGCCAGCCGGCGGACAAGGGAACTTTGGGCATCGGGCCCGTGCAGACGAACGTCGTGGACGCGAGGCGTGAGGGTAAGAGCATCGTGCACGTTATGGACAGGCCGATCCCGAACACCGTGCGTGATCTCAAGGGTGCGCTGGATTGGGACAGGCGGTCCGCCCACATGCGCTACCACACGGCGCTACACGCGCTATCCGGTGTGATCTGGCGCAACTTCGATGCCAAAGTGACGGGCGGCCAGATGCGCGCGGACCGCGCCAGGATGGACTTCTCCTTCCCTGGCGAGTGGACCGCCGAGGTCGTCGGCGAGATAGAGCGCCTCACAAACGAGGCACTCGCCGAAGAACGTCCGGTAAGGATCTATGAGCTGGTGCGCGAGGAGGCGCTCGCCACCCCCGACCTCATCCGTACCCAGGTCAACCTCATCCCCGAGCGTGTAAGGACCATCAGGATCGTAGAGATACAGGGCCTCGATACTCAGGCCGACGGCGGGACCCACGTCGCCAACACGCGCGAGGTGGGGGAGATGGAGATCACGGGCCACAAGAGCAAGGGCCGCCAGAACAAGCGAATAGAGTTCGCCCTCCGATGAAGAAGTGGAAGTGCTCGGTCGTCGTTCTCGCTTTTCTCTTGATCGGCTGCGGCGGCACCCAGGTCGACCAGGATACCCGGCCCGAGAGCACGCCTCGGGCTTCCGGCTCGGGTGCCTCCATGCAAGCCGAAGAGACGACCTCGGAGCCGCCGGGCCTGAGTACCGTGGTCATCGACGCCTCGGAAGGGGAGAAGGTCGGGGTGCAGGTAGAGATAGCCGAAGGCCCCTTCGAGCAGATGCGGGGTCTCATGCACCGGACCGCGCTTGGCGAGGACAGGGGCATGCTCTTCGTGTATTCCGACGAGCGGATGCTCTCTTTCTGGATGAAGAACACCCTCATACCGCTCTCCATCGCGTACATCGATTCGAAGGGACGCATTACGGATATCCTGGACATGAAGCCCCTCGACGACAGGCCACCCCACTACGTCTCATCCGAACCCGTCAAGTACGCCCTCGAGGTCAACCAGGGTTTCTTCGAGGAGAGAGGCGTAAAGGTCGGGGACAGAGTCGAGATACCGCGGTAGGCCCTCGTGGGGGTCGGGGTTGGACCTCGATCTCCACGAGGGCCTCGGAATGATGAGCCGGCTCGGCGTGATGCCAGGGCAACCACCCGAGACCGACCCCGGGGCCTTAACCCTCGACTGGGAAAGAGAGCCCGTGCACTTCGCAGAGGCGCTGGATGCTTTCGGGGTCGATCTCCAGGCTGTATCTCGCGTCGAGCGCGGCGCCGGCCTCACCCTCCATCGTCTCCGGATCGTCGGCCATCTCCCTGAACAGGTGCTCGAAACCTCCGGGAGAGATGATCTCCAGAATCCGGCACGGCACGTCGCCGGCGTTCCAGAACGTGTGCCACTGGCCGCGGGGCTTGAAGACCAGGGTCCCCGCCTCCGCGTACACGACCTCCTCGCCGAGCTGCGCCCCCATGCGTCCCTCGAGCACGTAGCTGTACTCGTCCTCATTAGCGTGACGGTGCATCGGGGCGACGAGCGTCCGAGGGGGAATGGGGTGTTCCACGAGCGAGAACCCTCCACCGGACTCCTCGCTCCAAACCATGAATCGAACGCCGAAAGACCCAAAATCCACGGTTCTCCCGTCGCTGGGCCCGACTATGCGCGGGGGTGTCCTTTCCACGAGGTTTCCTCCTTTACGACGCGTCATACCACATGCTGTCTATCGCTGCCCTCGTCGACGGAGGGCCGTCAAGGCACAGAGAATCTGGTTTCTTCCGGTTTGGGCTGTATAGCTCGGAGTCCGTACGGTCAATAGTAGACAATTGTAATGCTAGCCTGGGGAGCCGTTGCGTAGCGCTTCGGCCACCCGGAAGGGGTCCGAGGCGACGACGGAAGCCGCGTAGAGCTCCATCGCCCCCATATCCGAGGTACGGTTCGCCGGATCTCCACGGTCCACGATGTATACGACAGTAGGGAAGTCGGACCAATCTTCCCGCGCAGGGCCGAGCGGGGGCATAAAGAAGGCGACGTTGAAGGCGCGGACGCCGAGGTCGTCCACGTAGCCCCCTAGCAGGGCTCCGACGGCCCGGCTCAGTGATGGGTCTCCCGGCTCGCCCCCGATCACCACGAGCTCCTTCTCCTTGATGGGGGAGAGGCTCGCGAACGCCCTTACGCCTTCGAGAGGTATGCCTAGTCCCAGCGAGTCGTGGACGAGGGCGAGATCCTCGAAGTAGTCCGAGCCATGATCTCGTTTGTAGGCCAAAGCGGCGCGGCGGAGGCGCTCGACCTTCGGGTAGTGGGAGCCGCGGGTGGCCGTGATCTGGGCGTGGCCGTGGATGATGGAGCCGCCGGCCCGCCAGAGGCAGTTCCACATCAGGAAGGGATAGCGGGCCTCGGGATCGGCTTCGAGGGCCTTGCGGCCCCACTCCAGGCCGACGGAGACGTAGCCTGCGACCTTCTCGGGCGTCAGGTGTAGAGGATTGTGGTCGTCGAATACTATGACGCCGTGGAAGCCGTCGTATTTGGCGATGTTAGAAGCGGTGGTAGCGTGCTCTCCTTCGATGCGGCCGAAGACGTCCGCCGGTGTGCCGCTTTCCGGGTGGCAGAAGGGGTCGCCTTCCGTGGCGGCGATCTCGCGGTCGAGGTCGAGGCTGACGCCGGTGTCTAGTGGGCGGGAGGCGCGAAGCTCGTTGAAGAGGGTGCCCTCCAGGGTGATGCGGTTGGTTACCTTCACTATGCGCTGGGCGGTGGCACGGTCCACGGAGCCGAAGGACTTCGCGATCCAGGCGTGCATGGCCTCGGGCGGGTCGAGGCGGCCCGTCGTCGCGGAGACGTCGAAGATACGCTCCGCGAGGGCGCGGCCTTCGGCGGGAAGGTTGGAGATCAGGCCTGGCAGGTCCGTTATCTTGCGTTCAGGGGCCACAGGCTACCTGGCCTGCTGCCCGGCGGATGCGTAGAGGCTTTCGCGGTCGATCATTCGCTCCACGTGCCCTTCGACCCTGAGCTTGAGGCTCGCGACCTCGTGGGCGAAGCGGACGGCCTCGGGCCAGTCCTTACCGTCGAGGTGGGCCATGAGCAATGCCGACCAGAAAGCGTCGCGGGCGCCCGTGACGTTTTCGATCTGCACCTTCGGGAGCGGGCCCACGCGCTCCACGTTACCGTCTTCGGAGACGGTGACCATGCCGCCAGAACGGGTGAGGATAACGGTCTTCGCACCGAGGTCGTGAAACTCGGCCAACGCCGTTTCCTCCAGCGTCTCCTCGTCCATGTTGAAGTCGAAGAGGCGGCGGGCGTCCTCGAGCGAGGGCTTGACGATCGTCACGTAGGGCATCACTTCCGCCAGGACCTCCCAGGCCTCGACTTTGTCTGGCCAGACGCGCGGATCGTAGTTGGGATCGAGGGTGACGATCTTTCCGAGGCGACTTCCCAACCTCATGGCCCGCCTGACGGCGAGCCGTTGGGGGTCGCGGGAGAGGGCGAAGGCCGAGGTATGGACGATGCGGGCGCGGGAGATCATCTCCTCGTCCACCTGGCGCACGGCGAGAAGGGTGTCGGCGCCCCTGTTGACCTGGAAGTCCGGGATGCTGACGGTGCGGGTGACGAAGGCGTTGGTCGTCGCCGCCTCATTGGTGCGGCTTACGGCCTCGGTGTTGACGCCGTGGTGCTGGAGCTGGTCTTCTACGTACTCGCCGAAGTAATCGGCACCAAGCTTGGTAATAACAGCCGAGCGTCCCCCGAGCTTGGCGACGTACACCGCGACGTTGGCCGGCTGGCCGCCGAGGTAGCGCGAGAACTGGCCTGCGGTCCTCAGGGAATGGGCCATCTCGTGCGAAATGAAGTCGACCAGCGTCTCCCCGACGGCGAGGAGGTCGAGCTTGTAGTAGAGCTCGTCGAGATCCTCTACGGAAACACCGTCGCCCGAAGCCGGGTCCGTAAAATACGACGGGACCGACAGGCGCTTTTGGGTAGGCGTGCTTTCGGCGGGGATCTCATCGCCAGCGTGCAGGGTGGTCGCTCCTTCTTGGCGCTCTTCTACGGCGTCGCTCCCTTCGCCGGATATAGCCGCAAGGTATCCTTCCGCGGTCCTCTCCCAGGTGTAGCGGGCGAGGACGCGGCCATAGCCGGCCCTCGCGTACCGCTCCCAGATACTCGGGTTGCTCGTGAGGGTATGTAGCCCGGCACCGATGTCTTCCGGGTCGGTCGGGTCGACGAGGATGCCAAATTCTTCTTCGCCCTCGCGCATGGACTCGCTGGGACCGCCGAACTTGGTTACGATCGCTGGTAGGCCCGCGGCCATCGCCTCCAGTGGGGCGAGCCCGAACGGCTCGTAGAGCGCCGTGAGCGCGAAGACGGAGCGCCGCCCCGCGAGGTGGCGGTACGCAGCCGCGAGGGCGCGCTGTCCGCGAACGGCGAACATGGAAACCTCGCCCCGCATCCTGGCCCGGTCTATGATCTCCATCAGGGAGTCGAGGACGGCGCGTTCCTCTTCCTTGGCCGCGCCGTAATCCTCTAGCGGGTTCTCCAGGCTCCCTGTAAGGATGACGAGGTTGGCCGACTCGCGCAGGGTCGGGCTCCCCGCGAACGCCTCGACGAGGGCGAGATGGTTCTTTTTGGGGTCGAGCCTGCTCGAGGCGACGACGCAGGGGAGGCCGATGCGCTCGGGGCTCAGGTCACGCTCCAGCGAAGCCTCGACGAGCTCCCTGATCGCAACCTCTTCCTCGTAGCGGGACGACTTGTCGAAGATGTGCAGGGCGACACCGGGGGGCACGGCGGCGAAGCGGGCATCGTCTGTAGGGTCGACGGCGCCCCTGTAGGCGTTGTGGGTGTATTGGTTGAAGCGCTCCTGGGAGGTGCTCGTGACGTTCACGTTCGATCGGTTCATCGCAAGTCGCTCGGCCACGATGCGGCTGGAGAAGTGGTAGCGGGCGTCGACCCCGGTTATGTCGTCGCGGGGAATAATCATCTTGTCCATCTTCTGCGCGCCCAAAGAGTGGGCCGTAAAGCTGAAGGGGATGCCGGTACGGTCTTCGATCAGGACCGCGCAAAGCCCCCCATCACCGTAGTGGGCCGTGACGGCATCGGGCAGCGAGTCCTCGCTTTCGTAGAGGTCGATCACACGCGGCACGAACTCGGTGCCGAGGTAAGGCCAGAGCTCCTCTTTGGGCAAGAACGTGTCCGGGCCGCACGGGATGCGCAGGATGCGCACGTTCGGAGCACCGGGGTAAGCGTCTGTGTCCGCGGCGAACTCGGGCCAGTCGGGGTCGATGATGCGGCGTGTTACGATGTCCACCTTGTGACCGAGGTTGCTCATCGCGATCGCGAGCTCCTTGACATAGACCAGTTGTCCACCGAAATCCGGGTGGGCCGTCCAATAGGAGTCGTTGGGATCGAAGTTCCCCTGCGGGTTCACGAAGGCGACGTGCATCTGATCATCCTCTCTATCGACCGACCTTCTTGTTCTGTTGCCGGTTCGTGGCGGGGATCGCTCCCAGGCTTGCGTAAATCTCTTCGCGGTCGATGTCGGACGGCAGAGGCCCTTTGGTGGTCAACTTCTGTTCGACGATCTCGCGGGCGAAGAGCACCGAGCGTTCGGCCGAGTTTCCGTCGAGAGTAGCGCTAAGAAACCCGGCCCAGAAGGCGTCGCCGGCACCCGTGGCGTCGACGACCTCAACGGGACGGGCCGGAACGTGGGCCGTGATCTTACCTCTTTCGGAGATGAGGTTGCCCTCTTCGCCCATGGTGAAGACGACGGTCTCGGCACCGAGGTCGTGGAACATCTCGATATACTGCTCGGGTTTGTAGTCAGGGCCGAAGACACGCCTCGCATCGTCTGCCGAGGGCTTGGTGACGTTGACGTAGCGGTAGGCTTCGCGGATGACCTCCCAGGCCTCCTTGTAGTCGGGCCAGACCCTCCTGCTGTAGTTCGGGTCGAGGGAGACGATCTTGCCCATCTCACGTGCTTTCCGAAATGCCCCTACGACCGCTGAACGGCACGGCTCACGCGAGAGCGCGAATGTCGAAGCGTGTACGACCCGGGTTCGTGAGATGGCCTCATCGGAGACCTCTTGCGGAGTGAGAAGGTAATCACCGCTCCGGAACTCCTCGAAGTCGGGGGTGGCCGCCGTGGAGGAGACGAAGATAACGGTGGTATGCGTGCGGTGGTCCATCAAGAGGTAATCCGTAGTGACGCCGTGGCGCTGGAGCTCGCTCTTCAGGAACTTCCCGAAGGCACCGATGCCGGTCTTGGCGACGATCGCCGAAGCCCCCCCGAGCTTGGAGACGTAGACCGCGATGTTGGCCGGCGACCCTCCGAGATACCGTCTGAAGGTCGACGCATTGCTCAACGTGTCGGTCTTCTCGGCGGAAATGAAGTCTACGACCATCTCCCCGATGGTGAGCACGTCGAGGGGCTTTGTCTGCGTCACCATGGACAGAGTCTAATTAACTTTCGGGCCCCGCGTCCACCCTCGCGATGGGATCAGTGGCCGGAAGGGCGGATAGGAGCGTTTCGCGAAACGCCCCTATCCGCAGATGCCTTCGCGGCGCAATGCCTCGCGCAGGACGCCGAGCATGCGCGTGAGCTCGTGCCGGTCTTCCTCGTCCAGGTCGACGAACAGTTCGGCGACCGCGGCACGGTGCTCATCGTAGATACGGTCCATCGCAAGCTCGCCTTTATGGGTCATCTCTATGACGGTTGCCCTTCGGTCCGTTGGGTGAGGCTTCCGCCTTACCAGCCCTTCTTCCTCGAGCGCGTCGACCAGCGCCGTAATATTGCGCCTGGTGACACCCAGCCCGTCGCTGATGCTGCTCATGATCTGGGGCCCTTCGCAATGTAATGCCCCAAGCAGCCGCACCCTGGCGTACGTCATCCCACGGTCCTGCAAACAAGACCTGACCCACTTTAGATACAATGGACCGAAAGCGGCGAACTCGTCGACGAGCCGCAGCGCCGACCCCTCAGCTACCGTTTCCCGTTCTACCAAGACCCGCCTCGCACCAGATGTAACCTCCAACTCCTAATGTGCATCATACTGTTGACGTACATTGTTGTCAATGTTAATGTGTACAAGTATACAATTAATGAAGGCTTTGGTGTCGTTACGGAGGTAGTGGACGGCAGGTGAAGACAAGGAACGTCATGACGATGAACTTGCTGCGTCGGCTGGTGGCCTAGTTGGGCACCGCGACGCTCGCCGAGCTCGCTTACCCGGCTACTGGCGTTACCCTCAACTGGCTGTTGCTCGGCCAGCCGCTCACCGTCGCGCAAGGCGTCGGTGTCGTGTTCGTCGTCGGGGCTATCTTGGCCATGAACCGCGTCAAATCCGGCGTGCGCCAGCGGGGCGCGCGTGTCCGGAGTCTCTCCGAAGGAGGTTAGATCTTGAAGAGCATCAAGGTAGGAAACGTCGATATCACTGCGCTAACGGATATCGAGGGGGCATTTTTTGGGTTGGACCAGATCTTCCCCGGCGTCATGGAGGATCAGTGGGAGCCCTACGTCCAGCGATACCCGTGGGCCTTCGCTGACAGCAAAACCCTGTTGGGACGCGTGGGGTCTTACGTGTTGCTCTCTCCCGGGGGCACGGTGCTGGTAGATACGGGTGTCGGCCCGCAGGCTATGGGCCAGGGCGGTAATTTACTCGTGGACCTGGAGAAAGCCGGGGTCCGTCCCGAGGATGTAGATACCGTCTTCCTGACCCACCTGCACGGCGACCATCTAGGCTGGAGCGTGAAACCCGACGGGGAGCCTGTCTTTACCGAGGCACGCTACGTCACGCAGGCCGCCGAGTGGGAGATCTCTTTGCCCTACCTGGGGCGCGCCGTCGCCGGGCTCGACGACCTTGGTGTCCTCGATCTGCTCGATGGTGAGGGGCCCGTCGGCGAGGAGCTTACGGCCATACCCACCCCCGGCCACTCGCCGGGGCACAGCAGCCTGCTCGTCTCCTCGGGCGGGGAGCAGGCGATCGTCTCCGGCGACGCTATCGTGCACCCGGCGCAGGCTACCGAGCCCACCTGGAACGTCCACTTCGACATGGACAAGGAGCAGGCAGCCCGCACCCGAGAGATGCTGCTCGCCTGGCTCGAGGCAGACGGCATCACCGTAGCGGCTGGCCACATCCCTGGTTCCGGGTTCGGGCGTATCGTGCGCGACGGGGGAGAAGCAGGACGCCGCTACTGGCAGACGCTAAAGAAAGAGCAGGAAGTGGATCTCCCCGGTATCGACCTATCTAGAGGAGGTAGATCTTGACGACCAAGAGAGACACCGCAGAGCTTCTGGGAAATGGCATCGCCAACTCGCGTCTTGTGCCAGATTCCTCGCGGGGCCTTGAGAACGAGGAATGGGCCTGGATGGTCGATGAGGATCCAGCCTTCTACCTGTCGCAGATCGGGAGAACGGAGAACACTGGCGAATAATGCGTGGCTCCGCTTACGGACCTTCGCAGGCACGAGAAGCATACTGAGTCTTGCAGAACAGACCCAGGAACAACGCGAGCTTTCTAGAGCGGGAGATATCTTGGATAATCAGAATGGCGGTATGGGAGGCGAGACGGCCCTCATCACGGGCGGAACTTCGGGTATCGGGAAGGCGACGGCGGTGGCGCTGGCGGCGATGGGCGCTGACGTCGTCGTCGTCGGGCGTAATCCGGATCGGGGCGAGGCCGCACTCGAGGACATAAAGGTCCAGAGCCACAACGAGTCCGTGGAGCTTATGCTAGCCGACCTGTCGGTGCAGGACGAGGTCAGGAGGCTGGCCGAAGAGTTTCAGGAGCGCTACGAAAGGCTCGACGTGCTTGCCAACAACGCCGGGCTCGTTCAGAGCAAGCGGACTGAGACGGCCGACGGCATCGAAACTACGCTCGCCATAAACCACCTCGCGCCGTTCCTGCTCACCAACCTGTTGCTAGATCGGCTCGAAGCGAGTGCGCCAAGCCGCGTGGTCACGGTCTCCTCCGAGGCCCAGCGCTGGGGAAATATGGACTTCGAGGATATGCAGTCCACGCACAAGTACAAGGGTTTCCCCGTCTACGGGATGACCAAGCTCGCCAACATCGTGTTTACCTACGAGCTCGCGGAGCGATTGAAGGGCACCGGCGTAACCGCGAATTGCCTGCACCCCGGCGCGGTCAGCACCAACTTCGGCCAGAACAACAGCAGCCCCATGACGCTCCTCTTCAGGGCTGCGAAGCCGTTCATGCGTTCGCCCGAGCAGGGGGCAGACACCCTGATCTGGCTGGCTTCCTCATCCGATGTCGATGGCGTAAGCGGAAAGTACTTCTCGGACCGTAAGGAGATCGAAGCCAAAAAAGTCGCATACGACCCCGCCGTCCGTCGCAGGCTGTGGGACGTAAGCGAGGATCTGACGGGCCTGAAGGTGGCCGCTTAGTGGGCCGGGAGCACGGGATCGAGGTCGAGAACCTCGTCAGGGAGTTCAAGAAGGGGCCGCGGGCCGTAGACGGCATCGACCTGCGCGTCGAGCCCGGCGAGGTGTACGGTTTCCTCGGGCCGAACGGGGCCGGCAAATCAACCACCGTCCTGATGCTGACAACGCTGCTGCCACCCACGAGCGGCACGGCCACGGTTGCAGGCTACGACATCGTCCACGAAGGACCGCAGGTGCGGGCCTCCATCGGGGCCGCGCTGCAGGAGGCCGCGCTCGATCCTTTTCTGACGGGACGTGAGCATCTGCATCTGCAGGCCGCTCTGCACGGTCTCTCGCGCAAGGAGCGCAGGCGTCGGGGGCAGGAGCTACTAGAACGCGTTGGGCTCGAGGAGGCCGCCGACAGGAAGGTGCGCGGCTACTCTGGCGGGATGAAGCGCCGCCTCGACCTCGCGCTCGCGCTCGTGCACAGTCCGCGGATACTCTTCCTAGACGAACCAACCACGGGCCTCGACCCGCAGAGCCGCAGCGCTCTCTGGGCCGAGGTCAGCAGGCTTGCCAGGGAAGAAGGCGTTACGGTTTTCCTGACGACGCAGTATCTCGAAGAAGCAGACGTGCTCGCTGACAGGGTTGGGATCATCGACCGCGGCAAGATCGTGGCCGAGGACACGCCCGAGGCGCTGAAGGCCGAGATTGGACGCCCCAGCGTCGAGGCGACGCCAGCAGGCGACTCCGACCGCGACGCCGTGGCCAGCGTACTGGGGCATTTCGGGGAGGAGATCCCCGCCCAACCCGGCGCCGTTGCCGTGAGACTCTCGGGCGGGGCCGCCGGCCTCGCCGACGTGGTGCGCGCCTTTGACAGGGAGAACGTGCGCGTCGCAAACCTCCGTCTCGACGAGCCGAGCCTCAACGACGTCTTTCTGGAGAAGACGGGACGTTCGCTCGAAGGCGCCGCTGAAGCCGAAGACGGCGAGATGGAGGAGGCCTAGTAGTGGGAGGCTCTTCTTTCCTAACGCAGGTCGCGGCTCTGGCCCGGCGCTCCACGGTTCGTACCATGCGGCAGCCAGCGGTCATCATCTCGGCGCTGCTCTTCCCGATGATGTTCTTCTCCATCAACGCGAGCGGCCTCGACGCCGCCTCGCAGATCCCCGGGTTTCCGACCGATTCGTACCTCGACTTCGCTTTCGCCTTCCCGCTCATACAGGCCTCGCTCTTCGGTGCGATAACGGCCGGCGCCGACCTCGCCCGCGACATCGAGAGCGGCTTCTTCGACAGGCTCTCGCTCACCCCGATGCGCCCCGTATCACTTCTAGGCGGGATGCTAGCCGGCGTCGTAGCCCTGGGGCTCTTGCAGGGCGTCGTCTTCCTCGCGATCGGCCTGCTCATGGGCGTGAACATCAGCAGCGGTGTCTTGGGGATGTTCG
This sequence comes from uncultured Rubrobacteraceae bacterium, assembly GCA_963830075.1. Taxonomy (GTDB): domain Bacteria; phylum Actinomycetota; class Rubrobacteria; order Rubrobacterales; family Rubrobacteraceae; genus Rubrobacter_D. Next base: position 622,163 of record CAWHLD010000020.1, read on the forward strand.
TGATCGTGCTCCTCACCGTGCTCGTCGCCCTCGGGTTTGGTGGCATAGGCGCCATACTGGCGATCAAGACCGGGTCCGTCGAGGCGGTCGAGAGCGCGTTCCCGCTGTTCTTCGTGGTGATCTTTATGTCTTCGATCAACCTGCCCCGCAACCTGATCGAACAGGACTGGTTCCGCTTTATCGCGACCGTCAACCCGATATCCTACCTGGTCGAAGGCATTAGGAGCCTGGTGATCACCGGCTGGGATCCACAAGCCCTGGCGCTCGGTTTCGGCTTCGCGCTGGCCATAGTCGTGGTCGCGATAGGCGGGGCCGCGGTTTCTCTACGGACGAGGGCGGTCTAGGGATGGGCGGCTTTTTCCAGGTGGCGTGGGCCGTGGCCGGGCGCCAGGTCTACAAGTACTTCACGAACCCGGCGTTCCTGGCGCCGGCGCTCTTCCCGCTGTTCTTCTTCGTCGCCTTCGCCGGGGGCCTGACGAGGGTGGGCGATGTGCCAGGCTTCGATTACGTGGCGGGCTACATCGCATTCCAGTACGTGTGGGCGTTGTTGCAGGCCGTCTCCATGGGTGGAGCGTTTACGGGATTCTCTATCGCCAGCGACTTCGAGAATGGGTTTGCGAGGAGGCTTATGCTCGCCGCCTCGAACCGGTATGGGATCATCCTCGGCTACACGATGGCCTCGCTCGTGCGCGCCGCCATGACGGGGACGCTCGTAACCGTGCTCGCGCTGATCACCGGTATGCCCATAAGCGGCGGCTTCGATTTCTTCGGCCTGATCTTGCTAGCCATCCTCGCCAACATCGCGGCGACCCTTTTCGGGGCCGGAGTCGCGATGATGCTCCGCACCCAGCAGGCAGGCCCCGTGATACGAACCCCGATCTTCCTCGTCCTGTTCCTGGCGCCGGTCTTCGTCCCACTTAGCCTACTGACGGGTTGGATAGAGACGGCCGCCCGCTTGAACCCGTTCACCGCCATACTAGAAGCCTCCCGCGGCTATCTGGCCGGCGACCCGACGAACGTCGCAGCCGCCTTCACCACGAGCGCCATCCTGATACTCGTACTCGCCCTCTGGGCCGTCTACGGCCTCCGCCGCGCGGAGAGGGCCGGATAGCAAAGGAGCAAAACATGAGCGAAAAGACGTCTACTGAAAAGGATCTCTCTGGACCGGCAAAGTTGGCCCTGAAGCTGGGGAGCGGCGCCCACGCGGGGATGTACCGCGCGACCAAGGGCAAGCTTTTCGGCCGCATGGGCAAGAGCCCCATCCTGCTACTAAACACCGTGGGACGGAAGAGCGGCAAGAAGCGCACGACCCCGCTACTCTACGCCATGGACGGCGAAGCTTTCGTGCTCATCGCCTCGAAGGGCGGCACGCCGACGCACCCCGCGTGGTACTTGAACCTGATCGCCACCCCGGACGTCACGGTCGAGGTAGGAGATCGCGAAGCGCGAGTGAGGGCTGAGGAAGTCTCCGGTGAGGAGAAAACCCGGCTCTGGCAGAAGATGGTCGAGATGTATCCTACCTATGACGACTACCAGACGAAGACGGAGCGTGAGATCCCACTCCTTCTTCTTCATCCGGTGAACTAACGCTGAATCAGAGAGGAGCGTCGTGAAGACTATTAGTCGCGAGGACCTGAAGGAGAAAATCGACCGCGGCGACGATTTCGTCCTGCTCGAAGTGCTCTCGGAACAGTCCTACGCGCGTGGGCACCTCCCCGGCGCGTTCCGGTTCCAGGGCAAGGACACCATTCCCGACCTCCTGCCCAACAAGGGCACCGAGGTAGTCGCCTACTGCTCGAACTTCAACTGACACTCCTCGACGCGGGTCGTCCGTGATCTGACGGCCATGGGTTACGAGAACGCCTTCGAGTACGAAGGCGGCAAACAGGACTGGATCGAAGCCCGCTACCCGATCGAAAGCGCCTGAGAGACAACCTACCATCTACACGAGCCGCCTCGCCCCGAACCAAACGGATAACCCCTATGCTACCCGGCTAGAACCAGGGGCGACAGACTTCGTCACGACCCCTCGAATGGCACAAGCTAGCTCGTAGCACCATCCCGCAGAACGCCTCCGAGGCCCGGCGGTGAACCTTCTCACAACGCTTTCACTTGCAAAGATTGAAACTGCAAGTATCGAACGTAGACTCCTCGTGCTGGCGTAGATGTCAGGGGTAGGAAGATGGTAGAGGGGCACAAGAAAGTAGAGGTTTCCACGGGTGTCCATCCGGTTCTGCCTTCGCTCGCGCTGGCGTTCAAGCGGCTGGTCGCGACGATAGAGCGGGAGTCTGGGGTTGGTGGCATGAAGTGGTTCTTGCTCACGGTGCTTGGCCGGAGGAATGGGTTGAGCCAGGGGGAGTTTACGCAGGAGTATGAGATGGACCCTTCGCGTGTGACCCGCACGGCGCAGTCGCTCGAAGGCGATGGGCTCATTCGCAGGGAGCGTGACGAGGAGGACAACCGAGTGATGCGGATGTACCTGACAGAGGATGGTCTCGAGGCACTAGAAAAGCTGCCGGAGATCAACGCCCAGCTCAGGCGCAGGGTTCACAGCGTGCTCAGCGAGGAAGAATTCGACGAGCTCCGGCGGATGCTTAGGCTTCTCGCCGAAGCGATGAAGTCGTAGGTAGAGGGAGAAGGCGGATGACCGCTAACGCATCTCAGGTAGAGCAGACGGGGCGTCGGGGGACCGTGCTCGCGGTGGCTGGCCTCATGCTCGCGCTTTTTCTCGTGGCGTTGGATCAGACGGTCGTAGGAACGGCGTTGCCCAAGATCATCGCCGACCTCAACGGGTTCGACCACTACGCCTGGGTCACGACGGCGTACCTGCTCGCATCTACCGCCATGATCCCGGTTATCGGCAAGCTCGGGGACATCTACGGCAGGAAGTGGTTCATCATCGCCGGGGTGGCTATCTTCCTGGTCGCAAGCGCCCTCTGCGGGGCGGCGTGGGGGATGACCGAGCTGATCCTCTTCCGAGGATTGCAGGGGATCGGTGCCGGCATGATCTTCTCCAACATCTTCACTAGCGTCGCGGATATTTTCCCCGACCCGGCGCGGCGGGCCAAGTACCAGGGTGTCTTCTTCAGCGTCTTCGCGCTCACCAGCGTCATCGGCCCGACGATGGGAGGTTGGATCACGGACAACCTCTCCTGGCGTTGGATCTTCTATATCAACCTGCCACTGGGCATCTTCTCGCTCTTCGCCCTGCCCGTGGTGCTCCGCCAGAGCGCCCGGCGGTACGGGGTGAAGATAGACTTCCTCGGCGCCGCAACCATTACGGCTTCTGTCGTCTCGCTGTTGCTCACGCTCTCGTGGGTCGGTGAGGGCTACGGATGGGACGCCACCCGCGTCGTCGTAGGGTTCGTGGTTTCCGGCATCCTGCTCGCCACCTTCATACCCATAGAGCTCAGGGCGACAGAGCCCATCATCCCGCTCTCGTTGTTCAAGAGTAGGGTCTTCGGCTCAGCCGCGCTCTTGATGTTCATGGTCGGCATCGGGATGTTCGGGATCATCCTCTACACTCCGCTTTTCGTGCAGGGCGTTCTGGGCGAGACGGCCACGGGTTCCGGCACCGTTCTCACCCCGCTTGTACTTAGCATGACGGCCATGGGGATTATCTCCGGCCAGCTCATAGCCCGCGTAAAGCGCATCAAGCCGTTCATGATCGCCGGCTCTATAGTAATGGCCTTCGGCGTCTACCTTCTGACGACGCTTGACGTAGACTCTACCCAGAGGACCGTCGCCTTCTATCTCATGATCACAGGCCTCGGCCTCGGACCGCTCATGCCCTCGGCGACCCTCGCCGTCCAGAGCACGGTCGAGAAGAGCCTCCTCGGCGTCGCGACCTCGGCCACTCAGTTCATCCGGGCTCTCGGCTCGACCGTCGGCACAGCCGTCATCGGTTCGCTAGTCACCTCCGGATACGCCGCCTACCTGAACGACAACGCCCCGCCGCAGGCTCCCGAACAAGTGATCAAAGCCCTCAACGACCCGAATGCGCTCGTGAGCGAAGAGGCGCGCGACGCGTTGGACCGCATCGGTTCCGCCTTCCCTGGTGGGGAGCAGCTCGTAGACCAAGCCTTGCAGGTTTCCCGTGAAGGCCTCTCATCCTCCCTCCACGACGGCTTCGTCTTCACCCTCGTCGCTGTAGCCCTGGCCATCGTCGCCGCAATCCTGATGAAGAATATCCGTCTCGGCGAGCCAGGGCAAGACGCCGCTGACCCCAACCAGGACAGGCTGGTCACGGGCATTACGCTAGAGTACCTTGCCAGGCGCATCGAGGGCGCCAACGGCGACTCTCCGCGCCTGATCTCCGCCGCCTCCGAACTCGTTCCCGATGCCGGGGGCTCGGAGAAGGAGCGCGCCCAGCTCGCCGTCGACCGCATTCTGCGCCCCATGTCGCTGGAAGCCTTTAGCGCGAGCCTCGGGCGCGACGGAACCACTCGGGCGGCCCTCGATGATGTCGGACAGGCGCAGGACCCATCGCCAACACGCCCCCCGCGCTGATTCTTGGTCCCGCGCGACGGGGCTCGCTACTCAGAGCAAGGAGCGTTGGGAAGCAGCACCTCCCGTGTAGACGGGCGTAGCAGTAGATCCGGTTTTTGGTAGAATCCCGTCCGTCTCTTTCGGAGAGGTGTCCGAGTTGGCCGAAGGAGCGCGATTGGAAATCGCGTAGGCGTTGTTAAGGCGTCTCGAGGGTTCGAATCCCTCCCTCTCCGCTTTTTGTCTCCGGGAGCAGTAGGAACGTTCTGGTACGGAGGTAGCGTATGAGCAAGTCAGCAGGTGCTCTGACGACGTCGACCATGGACTGGTGGCGTATCGGCTAGACATTGTTCGGGGCGTTCCTTCAAGTAATCGTCGGCTTCTTCGTGCCGGTGGGAAGCCTCGTAAACCGGCAAGTCTCACTGATCATCCCTGCTGGGTGGACGTTCGCCATCTGGGGCCCGATCTTCTTGCTCTGTTTCATCTTCGCCGGGTACCAGTTGCTCCCCTCGAAGCGTTACGATCCGCTCCTCAGGAGCGTGGGATGGCCGCTCGGGCTCGCTTTCGTGGGAAACGGATTGTGGACCCTTATACAACTTCTCAGGCAACCGATACTCTCTCAGGCGGTGATCCTGCTCATCCTGATCCTCGTCCTCACGGCGCTCTTCAGGCTCGCCAGGCTCAATAGGAGGGGCGAGGTTTCCACCGTGCAGCGGTGGGTCGTAGGGCTACCAACAGGGTCGCTCGCGGGCTGGCTCACGGCGGCGAACGTGGTCGGGTTCAACGACATGCTCGTCAGGGAAGACGTCGTTGGCTCCGATTTAATGGCCGCGCTCGTTGGCGCTGGACTGCTCGTCGTAGGGGCGGTCGTCGCGGCACTGGTGATCTTTGTGAGCTCCGGCGGGCCCGTCCTGGCGAGTCTCGCGTACGCGGCGGCGGTGCTCTGGGGTCTCTTCGGTATCGTCGCGAACCAGTACGACGCCTCCGTGATCACCACGCTCGCCGCCGTCGTTTGCTTCGTCGCGCTCGTAGTGGTGTGTATCCGAGTGCTCGCAGGCACGCGGAGCGGCGGGACTCCTAGAGCCAGGGTAGTCTGAAAAACTCAGAAGACGACCGACACGAGTACGCGGAGCCACAAAATAGAGGCAGTGACCACCACGAGCCCCAGGCCGAGGTCGACCAGGACTGCATCGCCGTGTGGGGTCTTCGGATCCCGTGAGGTACGACGCAAAAACCCCCCGATAATGGTGAGCAGCAGCGCTGGCAATGCATAGGCCAGGGAGGTGTCCCAGGAACTCACGCGGCCCTCGTATCAGGCTCGTTTGCGTGCCCATTATCCCGACCTTCTACTCTGGCAGCCTGCAGTTCCGTCACGTCGGCATCAAGGGCCGGCACGCCGTGGAAGCGGGCGACGGAGACGCGGTGGTTGCCGTCCTCGACGAAGTAGGCATCGCCCAGCTTGTACAGGCTGACCGGCGGCAGCACCGTGTCCTGGTGAAATGCCAGATCCACACGCTTCCATCTCGTTGCCGCCGCCGCACGAAGGGGCATGAAGCAGCCGTCAAAGTCCTTGCGGCGTCCCACGCTCCCAACGATCTCCTCAGGGTCGACGACCTGTGTTCCCAAGCGTACACGGTTGTAAGCCTGGAGCGTCCCCTTCATCTCATCGAATGAAGGTGAGGCGCTGGAAGCGGAGGGCTCTCTTCGCAGGCGCAGCCTCAGTCGGCGCCACCACGCCCTGCGCAGCGCCCGCCCGAAATCCCTGTCTACCTCCTCATTCAAGTCGATCAACTTCATCCCTCGGCTCCTCTCTTCTAGCGTTGAGACTAGAGTAAAAGCCGCGGTACTGGGTTTAATCCAACCAAGGAAATAACAGGTGGTTTACCGCCGGTTTAATTCGGGTGCCGTTAGCCGAGCAAGCCTAGTTCCCGAGCTCGGTTGACGGCCTGGGAGCGGTTGCGCACGAGGAGCTTGCCGAAGATGTGGTGGACGTGAGCCTTGATCGTCCCCACCGAGAGGTAGAGTTCCACGGCGATCTCCGCGTTGGACCGGCCCAAGGCCACGAGTTCGAGCACCTCTAGCTCGCGCTCGCTCAGGGGTTCGAGACCGGGCAAGTTTCTGCTGTGCGATCCCTTACCCTCGGGGTCTTCGTGCAACGCCGCCTCCAGGGCGAAGTGTTCGAGTAGCCTGCCCGCAAAGGCTTGTTGGGTGCCGTTTGGGGCGTCAGTATAGGATCCCTCATCCTGCGTCTGCCGGATGAGCCTCGCGAGCAACCTCGCCATCGGAGGCCCTTCGTCGACGAACACGCGCACGTAACCTTCGGGCTCGGCCAGGGAGAGAGCGCGTTCGAGATGGACGAGCGCCTCACCCCTATTGCCGTGCTGCTCGGAGGCGAGGGCGAGTAGCGCGAGGAGCTCGATCGCGTCCGCCACCCGGCCTTCGGATTCTGCATCCTCTAGTGCCCCGGCGAGGGCGTCGAGTGCTTCGTCGGTCTTACCTTCCCCCAGCAACACGCGGGCTATCGTAATCCGCTCTAGGTGGCGCGGATAGCGCAGGAAATCCTCGGATGCTCCATACTCCCGCGCCCAGCGCGCGGCTGCCTCTATATTGCCTTGGGCCAGGAAGAGCCTTGCCTGCCACGCCCAGATGAGTGGCCACCTCGGCGTGAGCTTGCCGGCATCCAGGACGAGAGCGTCCGCCCTTTGGGCGTCCCCGCGGGCCATGCACACACGGGCAAGGTGGACGTAGGCGTACACCAGGATCTTGGCTTCACCGCTCTGTCTGCCCTGCTCGATACCCCTTTCCAGGAGCCGCCGTGCCTCGTCCAGTTCCCCCCTGTGGTAATGCAAGTCGCCTAGCCCCGTCAGGATTATTCCGGCGACTGACGGTACCCCATCGGGCTGGCCCTCGGCCAGCCGCTGTCCGTCCAGTAGCAGTTCCTCCGCCTCCCTGAGGTGTCCACGACTGATCGCCAGGACAGCCTGGTAATGGAGGGCGAACAGGGTGGTGCGGAGATCATCGGCCGCCCGGCCGGAAGCTGCGGCCCTGGCAAAAGCGTCTTGGGCAGAGTCGAAGTCCCCGGCCGCACTGTAGGCATGTCCCAGGTCCAGCGCGATGTCGCCGCGCAGCTGTAGTTCGTCCTCCGGCAAGAGCTCGAGAGCCCGATTGGAGAGCTCCGTCGTTAGCCTGGTGTCCTGCTGCATCGCGGCCATGCGGGCGCGAACGATGCAAATCTCACCTAGCATCGTCCGTTGTTCGTCGGAAAGCTCGTCAATCAAAGCTTCGTCGTCGACCATGAGGGCAATCTCGGCATCCCGGAGCCGGTGCTCGACGTCATCCAACGCCCCGGAATGGACGAGCGCCCAGGCGTAGAGGACACATAGTTGAGGTCGGCCACGCAACAGACTGTTGGGCAGCGTTCCAAGCCAGCGGAGAAGCAGGGAAGCGTCGACGTACCTGCGCCGCGCGCATGCCTCCTCCTCGATGAGGTCAGCGGCCTGCTCGAAGTCCCCGGCGGCCAGTACGTGCTCGACGGCCCCTGAGATGCAGCCGTCCTCCTCGTACCACAGCCCGGCGCGGCGGTGCAACTCGGAGACGGCTTCAGGATGCGCGCGCCTGAGGCGTTCGCGCAGGAAGGTGGCGAAGAGGTGATGGTAACGGTAGTAATGGCCGTCTTCGTCCAGCGGCACGAGGAACAGGTTGTCGCTCTCCACCCTGTGGAGCATCTCCCATCCATTTGTTCCCCCGGTAAGCGCCTCACACAGTGAACCGCTCAGCGTATCGACGATGGAGGTCTTGAGCAGGAACTCCTTGACGTCATCGGGTTGCTGGGAGAGAACCTCGTCTGCCAGGTAGTCGAAGACGTGGCGCGTGCTCCCCGAGAAGGTGTCCCGTACGCGCGCCTCGTTCTCATGTCCCTTGAGGGCGTGTGCCGCCAACTGCAGGCCGGTGATCCAACCCTCCGTCCCTTCCTCAAGCGCCGCGATGTCCTCGCCGGTCAGGTCGAGACCCATGGTATGGCCGAGGAACTCAGACGCCTCTTCGAGGGTAAAGCGCATATCCTTCTCGCCAAGCTCGATGAGCTGTCCCCCCGCGCGCAACCTCGGCAGCGGCAGCGGAGGTCTCGCGCGTCCTGCAACGATGAGGCGCATCGGCGGCGGTGAGTAGTCAAGCAGAAAAACAAGGGCCTCGTGGACGGCCTCAGAGTTTATGGTGTGGTAGTCGTCGAGCACGAGGACGAAATCGCGGGGCACCTCGAGGATCTCGTTGCTCAGCGCGGTGAGTACGGGTTCGAGATCCTCGTGAGACCGCAGGGAACTTAGAAAAGTGCGCGTAGTCTCCCCGAAACCAGCGTGGATCGTTCCGATGGCCGCTATCAGGTACGAGAGGAAGCGGACCGGATCGTCGTCCCTGCCGTCGAGCGAGACCCAGGCCACGGGAAGCTCGCTCTGCCTGCTCCAGTCAGCGAGCAAGGTCGTCTTGCCGAACCCGGCTGGCGCGGAGAGGACCGTCAACTCTCGCTGCACCCCCTCGTCCAACCGCCTGTAGAGGCGCTGACGAGGCACCGCGTTCGGACGACCACGGGGCACATAGAGCTTTGCCCTTAGTATCTGCCGATCCATAAGCGTTGCTCTCTCCATAGGGAAAAAGTATACCGGAGGATCCAGAAAACCCGATACCACGCCACCTTCCTGCTCTTCTGGGCAATCGGCAACGCCTGCCTGGGCTTCAGCGGGGATGCACTTGCATTAGGGTCCATGCGCGTTTCCTCCCTGGCCCGTCTTCGTGCGCCAGGGTCGCGTGATCCCCGGGTGCCTGGAAGACGGTCGGATATCGCTCCGCAGCGCGTTGAAGCCTCGCCGGGAAGTGGCTACCATGCGGGCCGTGTGGTTAAACTCGCGTCCACCCGAACAACTCGATATCCACGGCGACTCCTATTGTGGATGGGTACATGGATCGCTCACTCACACGACTGCCAACCGTGATGCTTCTGGTCGCCGGAGAGACAGCGCACGCCGTCGCCGAGAGGAGCCTCGGCCCGAGGGGCGCGCTCGTGGAGAACTCCGCTCCTTGAGGCGGCGAGGGGAATAGGGATGTTCGCTGCCTGGGGACGCTTTGTGTACCGTTTCCGGTGGCTGGTTCTCATCGCGTCCGTCCTCTCGATAGCGGCCGTTATCTTCTCCATGCAGTACGGGGGCCGGCTGGGTACCGGTGAGTTCTCCGCACCGGAGGGCACGGAATCCGGGCGGGTCGAAGAATTGTTGGACGAGGAGGTGGCCAAGGCCCCGCCCAGCTTCACGCTCGTCTTCGGCAGCGAGGACGAGAAGGCTATCGACCCCGCGTTCCGCGCCCAGGTGGAGCGTGCGCTCGGGCCGCTCGAAGAAGACGATAGGGTGACGGAAGTACGCACCGCTTACGAAAATGGTGCCGTCGACGAGGCCATGATCTCCCGCGACAAGCATCACAGCCTCGCGGTGATCGAGATCGAAGAGGGCAGCTTCACGGAGCGGCAAGACAACTACGTGGACCTCAGGCAGAAGGTACGGCCTGGACCCCTTGAGGTCGTCGCGGCGGGCGAGATGCCGCTCAACGAAGACTTCGAGAGCGTAACGGAGGCTGACCTGAAGCGCGCGGAGACCGTCTCACTGCCCCTTGCGCTCCTGATGCTGCTCTTCGTCTTCGGCTCCGTCGTCGCGGCCGGATTGCCTATCGGGGTTGGCGTGCTCGCCGTCACCGGCGGGTTTGTCGGCACCCTGCTTCTCGCCAGAACGATGGACGTTTCGATCTACGCGACCAACATCGTCACCATGATCGGCCTCGGCGTCGCCATAGACTACTCGCTCTTCGTCGTAAGCCGTTTTCGCGAAGAAGTCGGCCGGCATGACGTGTCCGAAGCCCTGGCGCGCACGATGGCGACGGCGGGGCGTGCGATCCTTTTCTCCGGGCTCACGGTCGCCATTGGCTTTATGGGCTTCCTCTTCTTCGACGTGGCAGACCTCAACTCCATAGGCTTCGCGGGCTCGATCGTGGTCGCCTTCTCGGTGCTCTACGGGCTGACTTTCCTGCCCGCCCTGCTCGCGATCCTCGGCCCGCGCGTCGACCTCTTGCACCTGCCTTTCGTCCGCTCGGAGAGAACCGCCGCGGACGACGGCCTCTGGCACAGACTTGCGACCACCGTCATGGCCCACCCATGGCGTACCCTCTTTCCTGTGGTCGCGCTGCTCCTGGTGCTCGGCTCGCCCTTTTTGGACCTCCGGCTCGGACTTTCGGGGGCTGAAACGCTATCCAAAGACGCGGAGTCGCGCCTGGGTGAAGAGCTTCTGGACCAACAATTCCCCGACAGCAGCGCTTACCCGACGGTGGTAGTACTCGACTACAAGCAAGGATCTCCGCTGACCAAAGAGCGGATCGGCGAGGCGTATGACCTGAGCCGCTGGCTCGCTGAAAGGCCCGGCGTCAAAGAAGTGGACGGCATGGTAGACCTCGACCCGAAGCTCTCCCGGGATCAGTACCAGGAGCTACTGACGGCGCCTCGCGAAGATATGCCGGCGCAGGTAAGGGAAGCGCTGAAGAGGACCACGGGAGACCACGCCGCGGTCCTGACCGCGTACACCTCCGTAGCCTACAACTCCGAAAAGGCGCACGACCTGGTGCGTGAGGTCCGTGGGCAACACCCCGAGGTCGGGGGCGAGGTGCTCGTCGGCGGTTGGGCGGCCTTCGATCTCGACCTCACCGACTCGGTGTACGATGCCGCGCCGCCCGCGATCGCCTTCGTGGTCCTCGCCACGTACGTGGTTCTGTTCTTGCTTCTCGGATCTGTGCTCTTGCCCATAAAGGCGGTCGTCGTGAACTTCCTCTCGATCAGTGCTTCCTACGGGGCGCTCGTCTGGGTCTTCCAGGAGGGTCACCTCTCAGGGCTACTCGACTTTACGCCTGGCCCCATAAACACGACCACCCCGATCATAATGTTTTGTATCCTGTTCGGGTTGTCGATGGACTACGAGGTGATGCTACTGAGCCGCATCAAGGAGGAGTACGAACGTTCAGGGGACAACCGCTCCTCCGTGGCCCTCGGCATCGAGCGTACCGGGCGTCTCATCACCGGCGCAGCCCTCATCATGGCGACGGTCTTCTTCTCCTTCGGCCTCGCCGAGGCGGTCGTGATCAAGGCCATAGGCTTCGGGATGGGGCTCGCTGTGCTGGTGGATGCGACCGTCGTACGCGCCCTCCTAGTCCCGGCGACGATGCGGCTGATGGGAAGTTGGAACTGGTGGGCCCCGAAACCCCTGGCCCGACTGCACCGGCGTCTCGGTCTCTCCGAGAGCACCATGGACGCGCCGGACCCCACGTCGCCCTCTCCCCACGAGGCCACACCCCCTGCGCGTCACAGGCGGTGAAGGCATTCAGGATCGAAGAACGCGGTCGTGCCCCGAGTTGTCTAGAATAACGCCGACGCATAGTAGTAGCAGGCTACAGAGGTGGCATCGCGCTTTATGGCTTACGTACACGAGATCATGGTTGGGAACCTCGAATGGGGTCTGTTCGTAGTATCGCTGCTCGTGAGTGCCTTGTCGGACCCGGCCCTGCTGGTTCTGAGGAGAGGTTTCGGCAGGCGAGGTTTCGGTCCTGGAAGGGGGCTCGGATCGTTCAGGATCATCAGGATCGTATTCGTGCTGCTGTTCACCACCGTGCTCGGGCCGATCGTGCTTGTGGTGCTGCTCGTCGCAGGCGCTTTCTGGTTCTTTAGCAGCCGACGATAGACCAAAAGCCGCAGTTCGAAAGGCCAGGTCAGGGCCCGACGCTAAATCCACCAGCGTAGGGAAAGGTTCGGCGAAGCGGACGGAGCCGGTTGGATATCTACCAGAAACGTGCCGTAAAGGCGGCTAACCAGGGCTCGCCAGCGGCACGTTCACCCCGACCAGGGAGTCGCGCGTGACGAGATGGGCGAGTTCTTCTTCGCGGACATCCTCCGTACCAGGTGGGCGCATGGGGAGGACCATGTAGCGGACGTCCGCGGTGCTGTCGTGAACTAGTACTTCGACATCCTTGGAAGGTTCGAAGCCGAACTCGCGCATCACGGCACGCGGCTCCCTGACTGCGCGCGAGCGGTACTCGAAGCTCTTGTACCAGTCTGGAGGACGTCCGAGGATGGCCCGCGGGTAGCAGGAGCAGAGGGTGCAGACGATCAGGTTGTGTAACCCTGGCGTGTTCTCGACGACTACGAATTCGGCGGGGTGTTCGGGGTCCATCCCAAGCTCAGAAGCCGCGGCCTTGCCGTCGGAGAGCAGCAGCGCTTTGAATTCCGGGTCCACCCAGGCGCGTGCCACGAGCTTCGCGCCGTTGGCCGGGGAGCGGGCCTCCATGTACGAGATTCCGTCCTGCACCTCGGGCTCCGTCAAGACTCCTTTCTCCAAGAGGAGCGTCTCTATGGCACTGATCCTTGCGGCGTAAGGGCTCCTCGCTCCCGCCACTTCGTGCGCATGATGGCCGCTCACGACGCTCCTCCCTGGGGCTCGAGCCAGTGTTCGTAAACATCGGCGTACAGGTAGTCATCTGCTGGCCCATCGTAATCGTCCCAGAGGTCAGCCTGCCTGAAGCCAACTTTGTATAGATGCCGTTCCGGTAGACCAGTGAGGCCGTAGGCCAGGTCTTCGGGGTTCGGGAAAGTACCGATCAAAGAGTCGACCCAGCCGTTCTTCCCCTTGAGGTATCCTGGGGTACGCACGTGGCCAGGTTTCTGCCCCGGCAGTACCCGGACACGGTCGCCGGGCCTGTAGGTCACGGACCGCTCCAGCGACGCTCTATCTCGGCCGCCTTCTCGTCTATCTCCCCGCTCGTGAGGACGCCCTTCTCGACGAGAAGGCTCTCGGTGGCGGCCGTCCAGCGTTCGTAATAGGAGAGGTCCCGGTAATGGTCGAGGCTCTCTATGGCCCTGCGGAGCTCGTCTGTCGTCTGGAGGCCCTTCGCCCCGAGCGCCGAGTTTATGGCGTCGGCGAGGAGCTCCCAGTCCTCGACCTCGTGCTGGCCCGTGTCTATGGGGCCTCCGGGTGTGCCGCCCATGTCGTGGACGCCGGCCAAGACGCTACCCCTATCCGACCTTCAAGACTTCCTTGATCGGGGGCCGTTCCACGAGCTCCTCGACGTATTCCTGCAGCTTGAGGCCGTCCGGCGTGGCGACGGCGTGCTGGTAGTCAGAGAGTTGGAAAAGGAAGTCGGGCGAGCCAGGGTCGCGGACCTGGTTCAGGCGCCCCTCCTGGCGCATGCGCCTGGCGACGGCTCGTAGCACGGAGTAGGACATGCGCGAGAGTTCGCGCAGGGGCTGGTGCCTGTTCTGGCGGGTGCCGAGGTCGACCTGCGCCATGGCGTCGAGCCCGACCACCTTGAGCACGTCGATCATGATCCCGGTCTCCACTGCGTAGCCGGTGAGGAACGGGATGGAGGAGAAGAGCTCCCTGTCGGCGACGAACTCGCCCGCGAGCGGCTGTACGAAGCCCGTTAGCTCGGGGTAGAAGAGGTTGAAGAGCGGCTTGGTCGAGATCTCTGTGACCCTCCCGCCGCCGTCCAGCTCCACCTTCTCGTGGCTCTTGAACGGACGCCTGTAGGCCGCCTTGACGAAGCGTACCTCGGGTACCTCGAGGATCGGGCCGAGGATGCCGTAGACGAGCTGAGGCCTGAAGTCCTTGGTGTCGGCGTCGATGTACATGACCAGGTCGCCGTGGGCAACGGAGAGAGCGCGCCACATGGCATCTCCCTTGCCGTGCGTGCCGCCGTGGTTGCTCATGAGCTCGTTCTCAGAGTAGACCTCTGCGCCCCTCGATGCGGCAACCTCGGCGGTGCCGTCCGGCGAGTCTGCGTCGACGGCGAGGATCTGATCTACCAGCGGATGATCTCCGGCCTGCCTGTTTACGGCGTGGATCTCATCGACGATCCCACCAACCGTGTCGGCCACGTTGCGGCAGGGCAGAACCGCGCTGACCGTAAGGCCGAGCTCGCGTTTGCGGCGGCCCATGGCCTCGAGGTCCGAGAACTGCCTGTAATCGTAGGAGCGATGCTTAAACCATTCTACGGCGTCCACGGGCATCACACTCCTTGCGTAGGTTCTCCATCACAGCCACGGTAAGCTACCGTATATGTGCCGCTTTGTCCATTCTTTTTTCTTAATGCAACTGATAGCCCATTTCTATACTGCTTATCGCGTATCCGCTCGACTGGCACCGGGGTATCGAGAACAGGATGGTAGAATCACAGGCCCTTTAGTAACGATCAGCTCCGATTTTTCGGGGAGTTTGGAACCGAATGCGCATAGTACTGACTAACGACGATGGAATCGAGGCCCCCGGGCTTCTGGCGGCCCGGCGGGCCCTGGAGAGGATTGGGGACGTCATAACCGTGGCCCCCGACAGGAACCGCTCCGGGGTGGGCAGAAGTATCTCTTTCGGACGCTCGCTCCACGTCGAGGAGATCCGGATGGCCGACGGGGCCAAGGGTTACGCCTGCTCGGGGACGCCGGTCGATTGCGTGCGGCTCGTTGCCCTGGGGCTTATGGACTTCGAGCCCGACGTGGTCGTATCGGGGATCAACCACGGCGAGAACCTCGGCGACGACATCACCTACTCGGGTACGGTCGCTGGGGCGATGGAGGGGATCGTGATCGGGGTGCCAGGCATCGCCGTCTCACTTAGCATAAACCGTCCCTGGCACGAGACGGTCGAGGAGAGCATGCCGCTCGATAGCGGCCTCCACTTCGAGGCGGCGGCGGAGTTCACGGCGCGCCTCGTCAAGGTCGTGCTCAAGGGCCTTCCGCCCGGGCGAATCCTCAACGTCAACGCGCCCAACCTGCCACGCGAAAAGCTGCGGGGCGCGCGGGTCACCAGGCTGGGCCGCCGATTCTACAAGGATAGGCTCGTCGAAGTAAAGGACGAAGAGGGAAGAATCGGCTACGACATCTACAATAACCCGCCAGGCCGCCACGAGGAGGAGGGAACAGACTTCTCGGCCATCGAGAACGATGAGATCAGCATCACCCCCGTACACCTCGAGCTGACCGATACGCAGGCCCTCGAGGAGCTCGGCGACTGGGACGTGAACGGACTCCTCGAAAACGGGATCGGCTAGGCGTTGCTCTCCGCTGTACTCTTCGACTTCGACGGCACGCTCGTCGACACGACGGAGATGATCCACCAGGGAATGCGCCACGCCACGACCGAAGTACTCGGCCGCGAAGACATCCCGCGCGAGACCCTGCTGGCCAACGTCGGCCAGCCCCTCCCGCAACAGATGGAGGTCCTCGACGCCGAGAAGGCCGAGCTTCTCCTGGAGGCCTACCGCCGCCACCACGAGGAGAACCACGACGCCCTGATCCAGGAGTTTCCGGATATCGAGAAGTCGCTCTCCCGCCTCCGCTCTGCCGGAACGAAGGTTGCCGTCGTGACCTCCAAACGCCAGGTCTCCGTGGAGATGGCCTTGAGAAACTTTCCCGGCCTCCGCGACGTCGTCGACCGCTTCGTCACGATGGAGGATACAAAGGAACATAAACCCCACCCCGGGCCGCTGCTAAAGGGGCTGGAGCTGCTCGGTGGCGTTCCGAAAGAAGAAGCCGCCTACGTTGGTGACTCCCCGTTCGACGTCGAGGCGGCCAAAGCCGCGGGCCTGACCAGCGTCGCCGTGAGCTGGGGCGCCTTCTCCGAAGGCAGGCTGCGCGAGGCAGACCCTGACCATCTCGTCCCCGACATCGAGTCGGCGGTGGACGTTTTGTTGACGTTGTAACGGGCCGTTGGCGGTGCAAGGGTCGATCGCGAACGACCCCCACGATCATCGCGCGGCCGCGTAGGCCAGTCGTCTATTCGCGTACCTGGCGTAGGAAACCCTGCAAATCTTCGCGGACCTGGTTGGGCCGCTGGAAGGCCGCAAAGTGGCCTACCTCTGGCACGTCTGTCCACCGAGCGACGTTGTAGGCCCGCTCGACGAAGGAACGGGGCGGGACGGGCACGAGGGGGTCGGCGCACGCCAACAGGCCCACGGGGACCTCCACGCGTTGGCCCGGTTCTAGGGTAGGCGGGTCGAGGTAGACGCCGGGGTAGGCTCAGATGGACGTATCGAAGGAATCGGAGACGAGGTAGACCATGACCGCCGTGAGCAGCCGGTCCATGCCGAAGACCTCGTCGGGGAGCCGCCCGCCGGACTCGTCGGTCCAGCGCTGAAACTTCTCGATCAACCAGGCCGCCTGCCCGATCGGGCTGTCCATCTGCGCGTAGGCAATCGTCTGCGGTGATGAGCCCTGTACCTGGGCGTAAGAGAGCCTGGCTTGCAGGTAGCCCATCTCCCAGAGCAGGTACTCGCGCTCCTCCCTGGTGAAATCCTCCGGAGGGTTCGTCTCGAAAAAGCCGCCCCCAGCCGGACGGACGTTGGGCGCGTAGATGTGGATGCCCCTTACCGACTCGGGGCGGTCGACGGCCATCCAGGCGGAGACCATCGCGCCGAAGTCTCCACCGCCCGCGAAGTAGCGCTCGTAGCCAAGGACCGAGGCCATCAGCTCGTGGATTTGGGCTGCTTCGTGCCGGCGTGCCTGTGGCCCTCCGGGTGGCTTGTCCGACCAGGCGTATCCGGGAAGCGAAGGCACGACGACGTCCAGGCCTTCCTCGGGGTCGCCACCGAAGCGTTCCGGGTGTGCGAGGGGTTCGATCATCTCCCAGAAGTCGTAAGGCGAACTCGGCCAACCGTGGATCAGGACGACAGCATCGGGGTCTGTGCCCGAGCCTCTCTCATGGACGAAGTGCAGAACGAGACCGTCCTCGACCTCAGCCCTGAACTGGGGGAAACGGTTCAACTCGCGCTCGGCCACCCGCCAGTCGAAGGACGAGAGCCAGTACTCTGCCACGCGTCGCATGTAGCCTACCGGCGGTCCGAAGCGCCAGTCATCCAGATCGTCCAAAGTCTGCCAGGGGTACTCTTCGACCCGGCGGCGAACCCAGCCCAACTTCTCTTGTGGTACCTCGACCTTGAACGGGATGGTTCGGACCATCATCGCCTCCTGTGCTCGCTTCGCTTGCCTCGACGGCCCCCAGGAAGAATGCGCCGTAGGGTGCGAATACTCTTCCACGTTCGCGCCCTTTATTGGCGGGTTTACGCCAAACTGGTCACTGGGCGATGAGCCTACGGTAGCGGCCCGGGCTCACGCCCGCAAGGCGCTTGAAGTGCGTCGAGAGGTGCTGCTGGTGGGCGAAGCCGCAGTACTCTGCCACCTCCCACAGGGGTAGATCGGTCTCCGAGAGCAACGTCTTTGCCCTCTCGACGCGGCGTTGGATCACGTACTGGTACGGTGGTAGGCCCGTTGACGCTTTGAAGAGACGCAGCAACTGGCGGGGGGAGACGCTGGCCACGGTCGAGATTCCGGCCAGCGACAGGTCCCCGGCGAGGTTGGCGTCGATGTAGTCGAGGGCGAGATCAAGCGAGCGGGACGGGAGCACGCGTCGCGGTTCAGCGGTAACCCGCCGACGGGCGCTGTTCCCGAGCGAGGAGTACCTGCGCAAGAGATGTACGGCGAGGGCGGTCGCCAGCGACTGCACGTATAGTTTCCCGCCCAGGCCGTCTGTCCCCAGCTCGGGCATCAGCGAGAGCAGGATCCACTCCACGTTCTCATCGCGCGCGTCGAAGCGGTCCATGACTTCGACCTGGCCGGGATCCACCCCCGCCTGCTCGGCAACACGCCGGAAGAAACCCTCGCCCAGCAGCACGCTGACGTCCTCGGAGATGCCCTCGATGGCCTGCTCCGTGGCCCTGCCCGCCGAGAAGACCTCCACGTTGCCCCGCGGCTGCGTGCCCTCCCAACCCGCCCCTTCGCGGCGGGTCGCGACGCGCGTGGGGGCGCCGAGGTGTAAATTGACCAGGTGACCCGGGAGCGGGGGAAACGCGGTCTCGCCTGGTAGGAAACGGTGGTGGCCGACCTCCACGTCGCCGAACACCTTCAACTCCCTGGAGAATACGCGCTCGTCGGGGACGCCCTCGCGCATGCCGATGGGCTCAAGCCCGTAACCTCGCCCCTGACGGTGGTTTACACTCTCACGTGTCATGACGGTCTCGTCCCTCGACGTCACAGCCGCTGGGGATATACATCTGAGGCAGCCGGGCCCTGCTGCACGCACTCGTTCGCAAGGTCATAGCCGGTCCACAGCCTTCGCCAGTGCCTCCAGCTCGTCCTCGGTATTGAAGAGGTGCGTGCTCGCCCTGATGCAAGGGTTCGGACCCGGGATGTGGCGCAGGACGAACCCCTGCTCCAGCAGGTGCTCCGCGGCATCTTTCGCGCCCACGCCTTCGACCTCGAAGCTGACGAGCCCGGACTGTGCAGGTCTTGGCGAACGGATGGCGACGCCTGGCCTCCCTGATAGGAGGTCCATCAGGAGATCGGCGCGGTGCCGGATCGCCTCGAAGCCCGTCCCTCCGCGCTCATGGGCGACTCCGGCTGCGGCGGCGAAACCGGCGGCAAGGGCGGCGCTCATCGTCGAGGCCTCGAAGCGCCGGGCATCGGATCTCAACTCGTAGTAGCCACCGGCGTCGAAGTCACTCGGGGCCGGAAGCGACAAGAAGCCGACGTTCGGGCTGTGGACTGCTAGGCCCGGCCTGACGTAGAAGGCTCCCATCCCCTCCGGACCGAGCACCCACTTGTGGCCGGTAAAGGCGTACATGTCGGCGCCCGTGGCAGGCACGTCGACCTCGATGTTCCCGACCGACTGGGCGCCGTCGACGAGGGTCAGGACGTTCCTCTCATGGGCGAGGGTGCAGATCTCCCGGAGCCACAGTACATTCCCATCTGTCCAGTCCACGTGGGAGAGGGCGACGAGGCGTGTCCGTTCCGTCAGTGCGGTTTCGACCTTCTCCGGTGTCACCGGGGGCGCGACCAGGTTAACCTTTACCCCGAAGCGGCCCTTCAGGTTGTGGAGTGGTGCCAGGCAGCCGGGGTGCTCCGTCGTCGCGGAGACGACCTCGTCGCCCTCCCGCCAGTTGATGGAGGAGACGCCGAGGTTCATGCCGTGTGTGGTGTTCTGGGTGAGGGCTACGTCGTCGGTACCGGCGCCGATGAGGCGGGCCGCGGCCGCGCGGGCGCGTAGAGCATAGTCCGCCTGGCGGGCGAACAGGCCAACGCCTTCCAGGTAGGCGGGGCCCGAGCAGAGGTCGTTGGCACCGCGCATGGCTTCGATCACATCGTAGGTAGGAGGCCCGCTGCTGCCCGTGTTCAGGTAGGCGTAGTCGTTCGTGGCGAGGGCCGGGAACATCTTGCGGGGGAGGCTCGTGTCGGCGATCGCATCTCTCCTTCCGAGAGTGGAATGATCGTTTTGTATAATAGCCTCTTCATGCCGAACGGTAACTTCGTCAGGATCGGCCGCCGGCGTAGGCGGTCGCGCAGCAAGAGCAAGCTTTTGCAGAGGGTCAGGACCACTCTTTTGCTGCTCTGCTTCGTCGCGATACTCGCGGGCGTCGGCGTGGTCGCCGCCTCCGTGGACACGTACCAGACCCTCGCGGCCGACATGCCCGAGCTCGACGACTACCGCTCCGCCGAGCTCGCCCAGACCTCCCTCGTCTACGACGCGAACGGCAAGGTCGTCGACCAGCTCTACGGCGTCCAGAACCGCTTCGTGGTTCCCCTGGAGGACGTGGACCCCACGCTCAGGCAGGCCATCATCTCGGTCGAGGACCACCGTTTCTACGAGCACAGAGGCCTTGATTTCGAGGCCATCGGGCGCGCGGCCGTCGAGAACATCCAGAGCCTCTCTATCCAGGAGGGCGGCTCGACCCTCACGCAGCAGCTCATAAAAAACACCTACATAGCCCAGCAGGAACGCCAGGTCGCAAGCTTCGAGCGGAAGTTCGTCGAAGCTTCGCTCGCCTGGCAATACGAGAAAGGGCACACCAAGGGTGAGATCCTGGAGCAGTACCTGAACACTGTGTACTTCGGATCTAACGCCTACGGCGCGGAGGCCGCGGCCGAGACCTACTTCAACAAGAACGCCTCGGACCTCACATTATCTGAGTCGGCGCTTATGGCCGGGATCATCAACCTCCCTGGCGTCTACGATCCGTTCGTCGACCGCGAGAGCGCGAAGGAGCGGCGCAACCTCGTGCTCGGCAGGATGCTCGAGTACGGCTACATCACCGAGAAAGAGCACGACGAGGCCACAGCCTCCAAGATCGTCTTGAGCCGCGGCAGGGTCCAGTACCAGAACGACAACGAGTACTTCCTGAACGCCGTCCGTACTGAGATTGCCGAGGAGTACGGCGACGACATGCTATACGAGGGGGGGCTCAAGATCTACACTACCCTCGACCCCGATTTGCAAGAGACGGCGAGCGAGGCCGTGGACTCCGTCGTGAACCCCGAGGTCGGCGACCCTTCGGCCGCCCTCGTCTCGGTCGACCCGTCAACCGGCGCGGTCAGGGCGATGGTAGGGGGCTCGGACTTCGACGAGGTCAAGTTCAACCTCGCGACCCAGGCGCAAAGGCAGGCTGGCAGCTCGTTCAAACCCTTCGTCTACGCCGAGGCCATCCACGAGGGGATCTCACCAGAGTCTCTGTACATCTCCAAGCACCTGAGCATAGACATGGGTAAGAACGCGAAGAACTACGAGGTGGACAACTACGACTTTATCCACCGGGGCCCGATAACCCTGATAAAGGCAATGGCAGACTCGGACAACACCGTCTTCGTCCAGCTTGCCCTCGACCTCGGCCTGCAGAAGGTCGTCGAGATGGCGAACAAGCTGGGCGTGGACAGCGAGATCGACGCCTACCCCTCGACGGCTATAGGGGGCCTGAGGGTCGGGGTCACGCCGCTCGAGATGGCTTCGGCCTACTCGACTTTCGCCAACTCGGGTACACATATGGAGCCTTACCTGGTCGAGAAAGTGACGAAAGACGAGAGCGGGGAGGACGAGCTTCTCGAGGAGCACCGCGCTGTCGGCGAGGAGGTCCTGAGCGAGGACGAAGCCGCCGTAGTCACTGAGGCGCTGCGGGCAGTGGTCGAACGCGGAACGGCCAGCTTCTATCATGACCTCGACGCCGAGATAGGGCGTCCGGCCGCGGGCAAGACCGGGACCTCGAACGAGTTTATCGACGCGTGGTTTATCGGGTTCATACCGCAGCTCTCGACGAGCGTCTGGGTCGGTTACCCCAACGAGCGGCGCTCCATGGTCAACATAAACGGCCTGGAGGAGATCAACGGCGAGAACTACCCTCTGGATATCTGGTCCCTCTACATGCAGGATGCCGTGCAGAAGTATCCTGTCGAACAGTTCGATTCCCCGGGCTCCGACCTGAACCTGGAGGTAAAGACCGACGGCCGCTCCTACGTGAAGCCCCCACCGCCACCGGAACCCCCTGAAGAGCCCAAAGCAGACGAGCCCGACGAAGAGACCGAGGAAGGTACTGGTCCGGAGGACGTGACGGCCCAGCCACAAGAACCGGACCCCCCCGAGACCCAGCAGGAGCCTGCAGCGGCAGACCGGGGTCGTCAACCGGCCGCGGCTGCCCAGCGTTCGGAGCCAACCGCGCCGGGCCCGGGTCGGGAGCCGTCTGACAGGCGAGTTCCGCCGGGCCCTGCCGCCTCGTCCGCGCCGCCCGCGCCTTCGTCCGCCCCGCCGGCGCCGCAGGGCAATTAAGACGTCAACCGGGCGGAAGAGCGGCAAGTGAAGCGGGCCGGCGAAAGCTTCGTCAGGGACTCGGCTACGTGGATGACCTACGGCCTCGTTGGCTACTTCGCCTTCATGGAGACTGTGCTCGGACCGATCATGCCTTTCCTGAGGACGGAGTTGAACCTCGACTACACCACGGCGAGCCTCCACTTCAGCGCCTTCGCCCTCGGTTCTGTTCTGCTCGGTCTCTTCGGGGACAGGGTGGTGGGCCGCTGGGGAAGACGCGCCTCACTCTGGGGCGGCGCGTTCGGCATGGCCGCAGGCGCTGGGGTCCTGATCTCGACCCCAAGCGTCTTCGGCACCGTACCCGCGGCGTTTGCCATGGGCCTCAGCGGCGCCCTGTTGCTGATCACCTCCCAGGCGCTGCTCTCCGACAGGCATGGAGAGTACAGCGCCGTCGCCGTTATCGAGTCCAACGCCGCGGCGAGCGCGTGCGCGATAGCCGCACCGCTACTCGTCGGCGCATGCGCAGCGGCGGGTCTCGGATGGCGGGCAGCGCTCGCCGCACCCGCCGCCGCCCTCATCGTGCTTGCAGCTGTTTTCTTTTTGAGACCCCCCGACCTTCCGCGGGGCACAGTAGACGTCCATGAGCAGGTCGGTGGTCAGGCTCTACCACTGCGTTATTGGGCGTTCTGGGCGCTCGTGACGCTGGGCGTCGCCTCGGAGTGGTGCATCGGTTTCTGGGGGGCTGACTTCCTCGCCGACGGAACGGGCCTCACCCGACCGGCAGCCGCCGCCTCCCTGACCGTCTTCTTCGCCGCGATGCTGGTCGGCCGTATAGCGAGCAGCCGTCTCGCCCGCGTTCTGCCCCCGCCGATTCTGCTCGCGGCCTCCCTGTGCGTGGCGCTCGTAGGGTTCCCGCTGTTCTGGTTCTCGCCGGGGAACGCCATCACCCTGGCCGGCCTGTTCATTGCGGGCCTCGGCATCGGCGGCGTCTACCCCCTGGGCGTCTCGGCGGCTATCGCGACGGTGCCGACCAATGCCGACGCGGCCGCCGCGAGGCTCGCTGTCGGAGGGGGCGGCGCCATCCTGGTGGCACCTCTTTTCCTCGGAGCGTTGGCCGATCGGACCGGCATAGGTGCCGCTTTCGGCATCGTGGTCCCTATGCTTCTCGCAGCCCTGTTTCTGGCGCTCGTAGCGGGGCGCCGGGGCCGTCAGGCTTGGGTCTGACCACTGCTCGGATGGAGGGTGGGCCAACCTGTCAGCCGACTACGTCACCGGCGGCAACGGTGACGACCTGGCCTGTCATCCCGCTGGAAGCATCGGAAGCGAGGAACGCGGCTGTGGCAGCGGTCTCGCCGACGGTGATGGGCCGCCGGAGCGCGGTGGCTGGCAGTTGCACCTCATCCGCCTCGATCCCCAGGATGCGCGCCTGCCCGGCGCTCGTCTCCTGTATAGTGCGCGTCTCGGGCATCGCGCCGCCCCGCACGCAATTGACCCTCACGCCGGCGGTGCCGAACTCGCCCGCCAACGACCGGGTCATCGCCTCGACGGCCCCGCAAGCCGCGCTGATGCCGGCCATGTTGGGCGCCGCTATGCCGCTCAACGTGGAGGAGAGCGTCACGATCGAGCCGTGTCCCTGGCGCATCATCGGCACGGCAGCCGCCCGCGCGGTGATGAAGGTCGAGCCCACGATTACTCGGGACGGCTTGAGGAACAACTCGAGATCCTGGGTCGTGGAAGGCGCCGGGTAGCCGAACTCCACCGGAGGCAGCCCTATAGCGTTGAACACCGCATCGATGCTGCCAGCCGTCCCGGAAACCCGGCTCACGTATGCCGCAACGGCCTCCTGGTCGGTAGCGTCTACGACCTCAGGGGTCGCTTTGCCTCCGTCGGCTTCTATGCTTTCAGCGAGCTCCTCGATCGGGCCTACGCTGCGCCCGGAAAGCCACACATGCGCGCCCTCCCTCGCGAAAGCACGCGCCACCCCACCACCGATCTCGCCCGAAGCCGCGAACACCAGCACGTTTTTCGAGTCCAGCATCATTCTTCTGCTCCTCCACGCTGGTCCGTCTGGACCAGCCGTTCTTGCCACAGGCTGAACTCGACCCCCTGATCGTCGATACAGCGAGCAAAGGTGCCAGACGGGATACCCACAGGCTCGTCGGCCCGGCCACCGAGATCGCGCACCCTCTCGACCCCAGCCGTTATATCCGGCACGCTGAAATAGACGTGTAACCCTGGGCCCTCACCCGTACCGTTCAAGCCGCCGGTCGGGACAGAGTTGGGGATCATGTAGTAGTTCGGGAGGTTCCCCTCCTCGAAACTCCAGCCGAACAATCCGCCCCAAAAGGTCTCGCCGCGCTCCATATCAGCAGCCCTTACCTCGAAGAAACTCAACTCACCAGCCACCCCTGCTCCCTTCAGCCCAACACTATATCTACGTAGATATAGTACACGGGTCTCCTGATATATCAACAGGGATATAATGGAAGTAGAAAAGTAAGCATGAGGAGGACGATTTTGCAGATGGTCGAGTATGCGATCCTGTCGTCGGTAGCGCTCGGTCCGAAGAGCGGCTACGACGTTGCGGGATGGTTCGAGAGGGTGGCGAGCCACTTCTGCAGCGCCGGCTATGGCAGGGTCTACCCGGCGCTTGGCAGGTTCGAGGAGGAGGGCCTGGTAGTGCACGAGACCCTGCCTAGCGAGCGGGGTCCCGAGCGAAAGGTGTACTCCATCACCGGGAAAGGCAAAGAAGCCTTGCTGGCGTGGTCGGGTGAACCTGCCTCCGAGCCGAAGACGCGCGACGAGCAATTGGTCAAGGCTTTGAGTTACGGGTACTTGCCACCGGAGACGGTGCTCGAGTTGCTTCGAGTTGCGCGCGGGTTGCACGCCGAGAAGCTCGCCTACTTTCGCCGGCTCGAGCGCGGCCTCGAAAAGCAGCGGGCTGACGGTGGGATCTCAGACGACGCCTACATCGGGACGCGACTGACGCTTATGCGCGGTATAGGCGCGAAGGAGAGCTACATCAAGTGGTGCGAGGAGGCCTCGACTTTGGTGACCTCAAGAGAACCATTGCGCTGACCGATGAGATCACGAAATCAAGGGATGAGTCGATGACCGTTGATGCGAAATTAGATTCAGAATCTGCAAGGCTACGGGTCAGCGCGGGATAGCTCGCCGTAAAACGCGCTGCCCATAGGTGGAGTCGGCCCGGCAGGAACGCATCCTGATGCCCCCGAAGTATCCTGCGAACTTCTAGGGTACGACGAACTCCCAAGTTCGGCGTGGAGGTGGCCACGCGGTAGATGCGCTCCGCCTCACCGCGTAGTAAGCTCTGTTCGTTACATAACGGGACGGGGGTCTGGCGCCTCTCTTTCCTCCACCCCACTACAGAATGACCTGAGGGTCAGCGGCCTACCGCTGAGAGGAGCTGACGAGACATATGTCTAGAACAAAGAGCCGCTTCTTGGGACATCTGGCGTTGCTTATGTGTGCGGGCTTGGCGGCGAGCGTAATGGCGGTGGGCACGGCCAATTCCTTGACACGACCGGCCGCCGCGGCAAACACCATCTATACCGTGCGGGACCTCGGCACGCTCGGTGGCGCAAGCATCGGCCGCGACATCAATGACTCCGGGCAGGTAGTGGGCCAGTCGCTGAACACGTCGGGAGAGGCACAGGCTTTCCTCTGGGAGAACGGCCGCATGACGAACCTCGGCACGCTCGGGGGTCTGACCAGCTTTGCCCGCGGCATCGACGACTCCGGCCGAGTGGTCGGTTTCTCACGCAACTCCAACAATCAGGTACGGGCCTTCCTCGCCCAGAACGGCAATATGACCTCACTCGGGACCCTCACCGGGTTCTCCTCCAGCGAAGCCTGGCACACCAACGACTCCGGGATGGTGGTCGGTAGGTCTTTCGATTCCCCAGCCAGGGCCAGGCGGTTCTGTGGGAGAACGGCCAGATCAAAGACCTCGGTGCGTCCCTCAGGCCTCCTTACAGTGAGGCCTGGAGCATCAACAACCTCGGCCAGGTTGTCGGGGAAGCGGGGAGTGCCGATCAGCAGGCTAAAGCTTTTCTCTACGACAACGACACGGGCCAGGTGACGGACCTCGACACCGTCGGTCGAGCCGCAGAGCCTTCCGTTTTCCCGTATCAGTACAGCGAGGCCCTGGGGATCAACGATCACGGCCAGGTGGTCGGGTGGTCGTACAGAACCACTACCAACGATCCACCCAGCACCCCTTCCGGTCCCGAGGGCAAGGCTTTTCTCTACGAGAAGGACGCGGGTGTCCCGGCGACGGTGCTACCCCTGAATCCTCTGGACGGAGATCTCTACAGTAGGGCCCGTGACATCGACGAGTCCGGCCGGGCCGTCGGATGGTCGCGAGGCATCAGCGGAAACGAAGCCGAGCAGTTCTCGGCCACCCTCTGGGAGGACGGAAAGGTTACGGATCTGAACGATCTGATCCCCGCCGACTCGGGTTGGAAGCTTATCGACGCCTATGCGATCAACGAGTCTGGCCGGATAGTCGGTTCGGCATTCAAGGCCGGCAACGAGAGCCAGCTTCGAGCCTTCCTCCTCACGCCCGACACCACGGCGCCCAAGGTTGTGCGCACCGCCCCCACGGCAGACGCCAGGGGCATAGCCCCGGGAGCAAACGTCAGCGCCATCTTCTCTGAAGCCATGAGGGTGGGCTCCATCAACATCAACGCCGTCAAGCTCTTCAAGCAGGGAACCACCACCTCGGTTGCCGCCGTGGTTAGCTACGATGCGTCCACGAGGAAGGCTACACTGAATCCCACCGCCAACCTCAAGCGCGGAGCCAAGTACAAGGCGGTAGTGGGCACCGGAGCGGAGGACCTGGCGGGCAGCCAGCTAGACCAGGACCCGAACCTCTCGGGCGACCAGCCGAAGCAGTGGTTCTTCACGGTGAGGAACTAGAATTCCCTCTGGAGGGTACACCTATAGAGGGAAAAGGGTCGGGCGATCATACCCACGACCCCCGCAGCGCTAAGTGCTCTTGCGTAGGTATGACAAAATTGGGGGTCGGGTTACGGGACCTTTGCTTCGAACCTCTTCCGGTTGATAGGGGAGCAACTCGAAGCGGCAGGCTTCGTCTCGGAACCCCGGTTTCCGGGAGCGCGGGCCCCACCAGTCGCTGCGCACGAGCTTCTCAAGCGCGGTGGATTGTTCCCAGAACCTCGTCGTGCAGGGCGCCATTGGTGGCGATGAGGCCGTCGGAGGAGAGGCTCCACGGCTCGCCGGAGAGGCCCGTCGCGCGCCCCCCGGCTTCGGTGACGAGCAGGACCGTCGGGGCGTAGTCCCACACCGTATTGCGGGTGCCGACAGAGACGTCGAGGTAACCGGCCGCGAGCCAGGCTCCACGGATGCCCGCGCTGCCAAGCGCCCTTAGCTGCCAGCCCCCGGAAAGCACTTTCTGTACCCCGGCATCCTGGGGTTTGCCACTGCGCAGGGAGAGGTCGGCGCCGACGACGGCGTACTCTAGCTTCTGTGTGTCGCTGACGCGCAGGGGCGTCTCTCGACCGCCGGTTACCCTGCAGGCGCCACCCCCAGCCCGCGCGTGGTACAGGTCTCCGAGGCGGGGCGCGGCGACGGCGGCGTGGGTTACGGAGCCGTCCTCGACGACGGAGACGCAGGCGCAGAACATGGGGTTCGCCTTCATGAAGTTTGCGGTGCCGTCTACGGGGTCCAGGAGCCAGGTACGCCCGTCCTCCGAAACCGAGCCGCCGCGTTCCTCCGAAAGGATAGCGTCGTCGGGGTAGCGTTCCCTGATGGCATTCACCATCAGCTCCTCGCAGAGAAGGTCCACCTCGGTCACGAAGTCTTTCGGGGCTTTCTCGCTTATTTCGCCGGGGTTCTCATAGCGAGCGAGTTGAAGCTCTCCCGCCCTCAGGGCTACGTCGCGGACGAACGCGTGCAGATCTTGCGCGGTGTCCAGGGTGTTTCCGATACTCGGGTACCCTAGTGCAGGTACTCGCGCAGGTTCTGGGTGCGGCGTTGCTCGCGCAGCAAATTCAAGGTCTTCATCTGGATCTGGCGCACCCGCTCGCGCGTGATGTCGAACTCGCGGCCTACCTCTTCGAGCGTCCTCGGACGGTCATCCTTCATCCCGAAGCGGAGCTCGATGATCTGACGCTCCCTCTCGGGCAGCTCGTCGAGCGCTTCCCTCAAGTGCGCCTTGAGTAGCGACTCAGAGACGGCGTCGGTCGGGGTGACGGAGCCCGCGTCCTCCAGGAAGTCTCCGAGCTCGGAGGAGTCGTCGTCACCGACGGGCGTGGCGAGGCTAATGGAGCGTTGGCTGATCTCCTGCAGGCGCTGAATCTCCTCGACGAAAACGCCGAGTTCGCGTGCGATCTCCTCCTCCGCAGGCTCACGACCGAGCGTCTGGATCATGCGCCTGTGGGTCCTGTGGTACTTGTTTACCTTCTCGACCATGTGGACCGGAATACGAATGGTGCGTCCCTTGTCCGCGATGGCCCTGGTTATGGCCTGACGGATCCACCACGTGGCGTAGGTAGAGAACTTGAAGCCTTTGGAAGGGTCGAACTTCTCCGCGGCCCTTATGAGACCTAAGTTGCCCTCCTGGATGAGGTCGAGAAACGAAACCCCGCGGTTACGGTACTTCTTGGCGATGGAGACGACGAGCCTGAGGTTGGCCTCGACGAGCCTGTCCTTGGACCTCTTGCACCCGCGGGCGATGCCGTTGGCGAGCCTTATCTCGTCGGCGTGGGTCAGAAGGGGCACCCTGCCGATCTCGGCTAGGTACATCCTGATGGAATCCCCCGTGGCGACTGCGTGGGCGATCTGGACCGCCGGGGCCTGGGAGACTTGGATCGCCGACGAGACCACTACCTGCCCCCTGGTAACCTCGGCCCCCTCACCGTCCACCAACGAGATCTCTTCCTCCTCCAGCGCGGCGTAGAACTCTTCTACCTCCGCTGCCGAGAGATCCCCTTCCTGTAGGAGGTTGGCGACCTCCTCCGTGCTGAGAAAGCCCTGACTTCGCCCCCGATTCAGGAGCTCGTCAGTCCGCTCCGCCAGCATCATGGAGTTCTGGGTCGCCATTGATCTCCTCTCCTGCACCTGCGCGCGCCGACTACCGTTTCCCGATCGACGCACGTGGTCACAATTGTGAAATTTCTGTGAAAATGACCCGCGTAGGGTAGCACACCACATATGGTGAGTCACAGCGTTTCGTCCCTATTTCATGTGTTTTCTTTTACCACATTTCGGGCCACAGAAAACCAGGGCATGTTTCAGCGCTGTTTCAGCGACATTTCGGGCTTGTTTCAGCGCTTCGTATTCTCGGGACCTCTTGCGAACGCTCGCGTAATGGCTCTTGCTACACTAGGGCTATGGTGCTGGACCGGGCAAAGCTCTCTGGGGTTCTCGGGGTGGAGATGCCGTCTGGCGTGCGCGGTGTTAGGGGAGTAACGCACGACTCACGCCGCGTCGAGGAGGGGTTCGCCTTCGTCGCGGTACCTGGCTTCCAGCGCGACGGAACAGAATTCGCGCAGGAGGCCGCCGGGCGCGGGGCGTCTCTAGTCGTCGCGGAGACAAAAGTTGACGGCCTCCCGACCGCGGTCGTGGCGGACGCGCGGGCTTCCCTTGCGGCGCTCGCCAGGGAATTCAGCGGCGACCCTTCGAGAAGCATGAACGTGTATGGTGTTACCGGCACCAACGGCAAGACCACCACTTCATACGTCCTGTATGGGATCCTCGCGGGCGCCTACGGCGAGAGCGCGTGCGGGCTCATGACGACCGCGGAGACCATCTCGGGCGGCGTGCGAAGCCCGGCGGTGCGAACTACGCCCGAAGCTACGGAGGTGCAGGGTACGCTCGCCGCCATGCTAGAGTCGGGCGTCAGTAGGGTCGTCATGGAGGTCTCCTCGCACGGTATAGCCTTAAGGCGGGTCGCGGGGACGCGCTTTGCCGGTGCGCTCTTCACCAACCTCACAAGGGACCACCTGGATCTCCACGGCTCGATGGAGGCCTACTACGCTGCCAAGCGCGAGCTTTTGTACATGACGCAAGGCCCGAAGCTTGCTAATGCGGATGATGCGTACGGGCGGCGGCTCGCCGGGGAAGTCGAAGGCGTCAGCACCTTCGGGACCGCGGCCGACGCCGACTACAGGGTCGTTGCGGTCCAGACGACGCTCGGTGGGACGAGCTTCGATCTTCATCACCCGGGAGGCGTGGTTGGCTTCCAGACGCCGCTGCTCGGTCCCTACAACGTCCTCAACGTCGCTGGCGCGGCCTCTATCACGCTCGCCTTGGGAACGAAGGAGGAGGCGGTCGTCCGGGCGGTGAGGGACCTGAGGCAGGTTCCTGGGCGCTTCGAGAGGATCGCGGCGGCCGGGAAGAACGGGTTCGAGGTCATCGTCGATTACGCCCACACCGATGTCGGGCTCGAGGCGGTCTTGAGGGTCGCCAGGGGCGTGGCGGAAGCCGGGGGCGGACGAGTTATCTGCGTATTCGGGGCGGCTGGTGACAGGGACGGGGCCAAGCGCCCCAGGATGGGCCGGGTCGCCTCCCAGCTTGCCGACCTTAGCTTCATTACTACGGACGATGCTTATTCAGAGGACCCGGCGAAGATAGCCGGGGAGATCGAGGCTGGATCCAACCTCTCGAAGACTCGCGTCGAGCTCGACAGGCGGAGCGCGATCCGTCACGCGCTCGGGGCGGCGACGGCAGGCGACGTGGTGGTCGTGGCGGGCAAGGGGCACGAGACGGTCCAGCACCTGCCCAAGGGGGATATCCCCTTCCACGACGCGACGGTCGTAGGGGAACTACTGGCGGAGATCGGCAAACGAGGGAGGTAGCGCGGGCCTTGCAGAAGCAGACCAGAAGCGAGGTAATACGCAGGCTTAAGAGCGTGGAGGGCCACGTCAGGGGGGTCGAGAAGATGGTCGAGGAGGGCGACGTGACCTACGCGGACATCGTGCAGCAAACCAACGCCATCTTCTCCGCGATAAGGCGGATAAATACGGTGCTTCTCAAGGACTTCGTCGAAGAGCGGGCCGAAAAAGATGGCGCCTCCGAAGAGATGGTGAGGGATCTGATCAAAGCCATCGACCGGGTGACGAAGTAGATGTTGCGTGTGAGGTCGAAAACTCAATTGCAACATCTACTTCGGAAGCAGATGTTGCGTGTGAGGGTTTCATGAACCGCGTGCACCCACAAACCTTGCTGTTTATCTTGCTCGGAAGTGTCCCGCTCGTCGTGGCCGGCGCCGGCGTGGCCGCCTTCTTGCTCATGAGGGGAGGATACGGGGTGCTCGTCTGGGCCGTGTTGCCATTCGTTGCCTCCCTGCTGGTGGTCGCGGGGATCTCCTTCGCCCTCAGTCGGGCTGCCGGGAGGAATCGAAACGAACGCGGGGCGTCGGAGGGCCGAAGGCGCGGCCGGGATGGTGTATAGTCCTTCAATCATGGAGGATCGTGGGAGAGAACAGGAAGATCTAAGCGGCCTGGAGGCGAAGGTCGGAGAGCTCGAGAAGCTTACCGACTCTCTCGACGCCGTACCAGACGAGAAACTGGTCGGGACCCTGGACGAGGCCGTAGAGCTACTGGCCGAGATCAACGCGCGCATAGAGAAGAGGCTCGACGCCACGGGGGAGGAGTCACGCGAGGTCGGAGATCTCCTCGGTAGGGTAGACTTCGAACCCTTTGATGAGGCCCTCGAAGACCACGAGGCCAGTGAGCGCGCCACGGGCGAGCCGGGTGCCTGACCTCGCGTCTCGCATCAGGGACGCGGCGCTCCTGGAGGGGGACTTCGTTCTCTCCAGTGGGGAGCGCAGCAACTTCTACGTGGACAAGTACCTCTTCTCGACCGACCCGGACCTCCTGCGCGACGTGGCCGACGCGCTGGCGGCACGGTTACCCGAGGGGATAGAGCGGCTCGCCGGCGTGGAACTAGGCGCCGTCCCCCTCGTCGTTGCCACGGCCCTGGCTACCGGGCTGCCCTACGTCATCGTTCGCAAGGCCGCCAAGGAGTACGGTAGCTCCGCCGGGCAGAGCATCGAAGGCAATCTCTACAGGGGTGAGAGGGTGGCATTGGTCGAGGACGTCGTCACCACGGGCACGCAGGCCGTAAGGGCCGCAGGGACCCTGCTGGAGGCGGGGGCAGAGGTCGCGACGATAGTGGCTGTGCTCGACCGCAGGGAGGAGAACGGGAGGGATCTCGACGGATTTCCTTTCCGCGCTCTGCTTAGGATGGATGATTTACGGGTAGTTAGAAGGAATTGAGGCAGTATAGTGTCTCTGGTATAGTCCCCCGGCAAGCGGGGGGAAAAGAATGGAAGCGAAGCAGGGAGGAAGACACGTGGCGTTGAACAAGACAGCTTTGATAGAGGAGATCGCTGGCAAGGCGAATGCCTCGAAGAGCGACGCCCAAAAGTTCTTCGATGCGTTTACCGAGGTCGTTACCGACAACCTCAAGAAGGGCGAGCAGGTCCAGATCACCGGATTCGGCAAGTTCTACGTGCAGGAGCGCGACGCCAGGCAGGGGATCAACCCGCAGACCAAGCAGAGGATCAACATCCCTGCATCGAAGGTCCCTAAGTTCACCGCGGGCAACGCCTTGAAGGACCAGATCAAGTAGCCACCAAGGTGCTTTTTCGGGGTCGTGGGAACTTTCCCGCGGCCCCTTACTTTTTGCCCGCTATCCGGCCGCCCAGTGCACGATGCAGGCACTTGTAGACGCGGCCCGCCGCAAAGGGAGCGTGCTCGTCGCCGGGCTCGATCCCGTCCCCTCACGTTTTCCTGAGGAGTTACGCGCCCTTCCCGAAGCCGACGCTACCTTGAGCTTCTGCAGGGACATCCTGGAAGCCGTGGGGCCCTTCGTCGCCGCCGTCAAGTTGCAGGCTGCCTTCTTCGAGCGGCTCGGCCCGGCCGGGATGGAAATCTATGCGGCCCTGATCGACGCTGCTACGGACCTGGATCTTCCGGTCATAGCAGACGTAAAACGCGGAGATATTGGGCCCGTCGCGGCCGCATACGCCGAGGCGCATCTCGGCCTCTACGGTGCGACCTGCGTGACCGTCAACCCCTACATGGGAAAAGACGCCGTGCTCCCCTTCCTCGAAGAGGCCCGCCGGCAAAGGCGGGGTGGGGGCGCCTTCGTTCTCGTCGCGACCTCGAACCCATCGTCACGCGAGGTCCAGGAGATCACCGACCCGCCACTCTTCGAAGTCACCGCCGGGCTGGTCGCCGAGCTCGGCTCCTCGGATGGAGCCTACCCTGACGCGGGGGCCGTCGTCGGCGTGACGCGCCCCGAGATCGGGGGCCGCATAAGGGAACTACTGCCTCAGGCGCTTTTCCTCTCCCCCGGCTTTGGGGCCCAGGGCGGCGACGCCTCGTCCGTGCGCCCGTTGCTCGACCGCCGCGGCGGGGGTGTCCTCGTCAACAGCAGCAGGGGCATCCTCTACGCCTACGAAGGTTCGGCTTTGGATTACAGGGAGGCCGCCAGGGAAGCCGCCAGGGAGGCACGGGACGAACTGCGCCAGGTTGCGGCCGGCCTGTAGGGGACGTTGGCGAACGTCCTCTGCTCTCAGATAGAGAACAGGTGGACGACCGCCAGTATCGTCACGAGCACCGTAGCGACGGCGACCACTACCCCAAACACCTGTACCATGCTCTCTCTGCTCATCTGATCCTTTCCCGTCTCAGGTTTGGCCATCCGGGCTCGCGTCGGCGTCCCTGTGGCCCTTCTCTTCAGCGAGGGCCTCTTCGATGGCCTCCTTGAGGGTCTTCTCGTAGCCTTCGTAGTAGTAGTCCTGGGCGTACTCTACCGTACCGTCCTTGATCACGAACAGCCTCGGCACCCTCTTGACGTTGTACTTGGAGACTAGTTCTCCGGTCGAGTCTAGGAGCATCGTGTAGGGGACGCTGGCATCTCTAGGGGCACTGTTGACGTAGACGGCGGCGAAGGAGACCTCGTCACCCTCGTACTTTCTGGCGAGATCTTCGAAGCCTGGAACGGCCTCATTCGAGTCTTTGTTCAGGGTGCTCCAGAAGGTGAGCACGTAGACGCCGCGCTCAGAGAGATCGAAGTTGCGGCCCTCCACGCTATTTACCGCGAACTCGGGAGCGTTGTCGCCCTCGCTCGGGGCGGGCTGGGGTAGCGTCAGGGAACCGGTGCCGGTCTCGGCGCTGCCGAAAGAACGGTAGAACACCGCCATAGCCAACACCAGGACGAAGACGATGGCCAGGCGTTTCACGAACACCCCGGATCAAGCCTCGAAAAACGCACGTAAGGAATTGTATCCGCTAGCGTGGCCCTTGTCGTGTGGCCGGATTCATCGTAGCCTCTATAACCCCGTGTATAGACCGCCGAGAATCCGGACCGCAGGCCTCCTCGCGACGCTCGTCGTGACGCTCACCTTTGGTGTTCATACGGGGACAGGCGTGGCTCTGGCCCAGCAGGAGAGGGAGGTTGACGAGGCCGACGTGGCGGCGCGGGCCTGGGCCTTGACGGATCTCGTGAGCGGGGAGTACCTGGCGGGGGAGAACGCGTCGGAGAAGCTGCCTATAGCGTCGACGACCAAGATCATGGAGGCGCTCGTGGTCCTGGAGAAGGCCGACCTGGACGAGGAGGTCAGGATCTCGGAGGATGCAGCGGCCTACGCGAAGCCCGCCTACAGCAACGTCGGCCTCCAGCCCGGAGATACTTTGAGCGTCAGGGAGCTCTTGATGGCAGCCCTGATCTCCTCCGGCGACGATGCTGCCTACGCCCTAGCCGAACACGTAGGTGGGGGCGAAGCAGGCGTGGACCGCTTTGTGGAACAGATGAACGAGAGAGCGAAAGCTATGGGTCTGACGAAGACCCACTTCGAGAACCCCGTCGGCTTCGACGAGAAGGGCCATTATTCCAGCGCGCGAGATCTGGCCAGGATGGCGCGGGTGGCCATGCAGAACCCCGAGTTCAGGAAGAGAGTCTCGACGGAATACACGACGATCTACACCCCGAACAGGGAGATACCGCTGGCCAACACCAACGAGTTGTTGTTCGCTTACGGGCCGGCCACGGGGATCAAAACCGGCACGACCCCCGCCGCGGGCGAGTCACTCGTGTCTTCGGCCGCCATCGGAGACGAGTCGTATGTGTGCGTCGTTCTCGATTCGAAAGAAGAGCGCTTCGCGGCCTCGGCGCGGACCCTGGGCCACGGTTTCGCCGCCTACGATCGCAAGGACCTCGTTTTAGAGGGTGGGCGCTACGCCACTATCAGCGTACCTTACAAGCGGGGCGAGACCGTCGACCTCGTGGCCCAGGGTAGCGTGGCCGGTCTCGTCGACGCCAGCCCCGAGGTGGAACGTGAGGTGGATCTCGTGGATCATCCACCCCTTTCAGCCGGGGCCGGAACCAGGCTCGGCCGGGTCGTCGTCGAGGTCGACGGGAGGGTGGTCGGCCAGACACCGCTGGTCGCGAAAGAGGGTTACGAAAAGGCCTCGCTCGGGGAGCGGGTGTGGTATACCGTTGGGGGGTTTTTGGAGTAGAGAATAGGTTTAGGGAGAGGCATGATACTGACCGTCACCCTCAACGCTGCCGTTGCCCGTACGCTGGTCGTCCCCAGCCTGACCCTCGGCCACAGGCACAGGGCCCCGGAGAGCATAACGCTGGCCGGCGGCAAGGGCGTAAACGTTGCCCGGTCTTTAAGGACCCTGGACGTGCCCGTGCTCGCGGCCGGGTTCGCTGGCGGGCGCAACGGGGACGCCATCCGTGACGGCCTATCGGAGGCGGCTATTCCCTTCGACCTCGTCGAGATAGAGGGATACTCCCGCACCTCGACGGCCATCATAGACCCGATGGCCGGGACGCAGACCGAGATCAACGAGTACGGCCCCGAGGTGACCCAGGCAGAGGCCAAGGAGTTCTCCAGGCGCCTGGAGCACCTGATGGAGTACGCGACGGCCGTGGTGTTCGCCGGAAGCGTACCGCCGAACCTGGACGAGAGCTTCCTCGTCGGCCTCGTGCGGCGCGCCAGGGAACGTGGTCTCTATACGGTGGTGGACTCTCCGCCTTCCGTTCTCAGAGCGGCGCTCAAGTCAAACCCCTCGCTCGTTAGCCCGAACCAGCACGAGGCCGAGAGCGTAGTCGGCTTCGACTTTATCGAGGACGGGGACTTTCCGCTCGGGCTCCGAAGGCTCGTCGAGTCCGGGGCAACCGACGCCTGCATCACCTCGCCCGAAGGGTTCTCTTACCTGAGCACCGAGAACGGGGCCGTATCGGCACGCGCCCCGAGGGTCGAGGCCGTCTCGACGGTGGGTAGCGGTGACGCCTATCTCGCCGGTCTCCTCGCCGGGCTCCTGCACCGTAACATCGCCCCGGTCGAAGCGGTCCGCCTCGCTGCGGGTTGCGCCGCGGCCAACGCCGAGACCCTAGGAGCCGGCCTCTTCGAGGCGCGCAGGGCCGAAGA
Source organism: uncultured Rubrobacteraceae bacterium (assembly GCA_963830075.1). Classification (GTDB taxonomy): domain Bacteria; phylum Actinomycetota; class Rubrobacteria; order Rubrobacterales; family Rubrobacteraceae; genus Rubrobacter_D. The sequence goes on from CAWHLD010000020.1 coordinate 658,709, forward strand.
GTTGGCCAGCTCCGTAGAGGTCGAAGTTTATTCGCGCAGCCTCGAAGGGACCCCGACCTGAAGCGGTCAGCAGAGTTCGATACCTCTGCAAACCGCGCCATCAGCGGTCAGCAAGTCAGCCGTCAGCTCCCTTATTCTTGCCAACCGCGGAAAGCTGATGGCCAAAAGCTGAAAGCTGTCTTTCGCGTGCTAGAATGTCCGGCGGACATTACTTCAGAGACTACGGAGGTTCGAGACAATGGCGGTAGCCGAAGTAACGGACGCGACTTTCGAGAGCGACGTTCTGAAGTCCGAGAGGCCGGTGATAGTGGATTTCTGGGCGCCCTGGTGCGTGCCCTGCCGGCGCATATCCCCGATCCTCGAGGAGATGTCTGATTCGCGTGAGGACGTGCGGTTCGTCAAGCTCAACGTCGACGACAACCCCTCGACCGCGATGAACTACAGCATCTCGAGCATCCCGACCATCGCCCGCTTCGAGGAGGGGCAGGTCACCCAGCAGGCGATAGGAGCACTGCCGAAGAACCAGCTCTCGGCGCAGCTCGGCCTGTAATTGCCAGAAGCAACACTCGCGGTTACAATCTCTTGCGCGTAAGCCCCATAAGGCCGGGTACTTCCGAGGTCGTGACGCGGGGCGCTGTACAAAGTACGAACAGATGAGGAGGTCAAAGACATGAAGTTCAAGCCTTTGGGAGAGCGGGCGCTCGTCCAGATCGTCGAGCGTGAGCAGCAAACGGCCTCGGGCATAGTGCTGCCCGACACCGCCAAGGAGAAGCCGCAGACGGCCGAGGTCGTCGCGGTCGGAGAGTTCGAGAATGGGGTCAAGGTCAGCGAGGGTGACGTCATCGTCTTCGCCAAGTACTCGGGGACCGAGATCAGCCTCGACGGTGAGGACTATATGATCCTCGACGCCGACGACATCCTGGGGATCGTCGAGAGCTAGGGGAGAGAGCAAGGGTCGGCTCTCTGGAGCGCCGGGCGATGTCGCCCGGCGCTCACGCTTTGGCCGGCGCGCGGGTCCTCGACGAAGGGGAGACGGGTTCAGTACGTGCGTACGCTGCGTAGGGGAGACAGGGGGCGTGAGGTCGTAGATCTTCAGACCCGCCTGCAGGCCCTCGGCTCCGACCTTGGGAGCAGGGGTATAGACGGCGTCTTCAGGGAAGAGACGGAGTACGCTGTAAGGTCCTTCCAGCAACGCATGGGATTGCTTGCCGATGGGCTGGTTGGTCCCATCACCTGGCGTGAGATCGTCGAGGCCGACTACAGGCCGGGGGGGCGTCTGCTCTACCTCAGGCATCCGCCTTTCAGGGGTGCCGACGTCGTCGAGCTGCAGCAGATGCTGGACGACCTCGGGTTCGACCCTGGCGCCGTCAACGGCCTCTTCGATCCACGGACCGTCAGGGCCGTCCGTGATTTCCAGAAGAACGCCGGGCTGCAGGATGACGGGGTGGTAGACGGGGCGGTCTTCAAGGTCCTGAACACTTACGCGGCCCAGTCTCTCGGCACCCACCAGCTCCCCGACAAGAGCGGGGGGTACTTCACCGACGACCTCTTCTCGGGGGCCATAGTCGTCGATGCCGCCCATGGCGGCAGGGACACCGGCTACCAGAGCTCTACTGGCCTCTCCGAGGCCGACCTGAACCTAGCCGTTGCGCAGGAGCTGGCCCAGATCCTGCCTGCCAGGGAGATCCTCTTGACCAGGAGCGGAGACGAGGAGGTCTCCGCGGCCGACAGGGCCTTCCTCGCGAACACCTCGCGGGCGAGGATGATCGTCTCCATACACCACGCCTCGCACCAGACCCCGACCGCCTGCGGCACGGCTTCCTTCTACTTCGGGCGGCTCGGCTACCAGTCGCACAGGGGCCGCATGGCCGCGGTTTACTTGCAGCGGGGTATCAGCCAGACGCTGGGTACTTGTGATATCGGGGAGTTCGGGAGGTCGTTCGATATCCTACGCGAGACCAACATCCCGGCCGTGGTCCTCGAACCCCTGTACCTCACCAACCCCGAAGAGCTTGACCTCGCATCAGACCCCTACTACCCGGCGACCGTAGCCGAGGCCGTAGCCAGCGCCCTCGAACTCTACGCTGGCCGCGACAAAGCCTTTATAGCTGTATAGGCTTCAGGTAGCTTCTTCCTCGGACCTTTCCTCGCCCTGAGGTACCCTGCCACAAGACCTTAAACTTGTAGCCTGAAACCTACAATCTAGCTGCTACAATCAGCGTCACAGTCGGGACGTAGCGCAGCCTGGTAGCGCGCCTCGTTCGGGACGAGGAGGTCGGAGGTTCAAATCCTCTCGTCCCGACTCCTCCAGCTAGTCAGCCCGCTTCGGCCCTTCGGGTCCCGCTTTCAGCTTCTCCAGTTCCTGGTTTCGCCCTGACGCGCAAGACCCTAGGCGACGAGCCGGGACGACTTGCTGAAACCTCTTCAAAGCCCGGATTCCTCGGCCTCTTCGAGTAGCGACCCCCAATCGGCGTATAAGGTGTCGAGAACGCTTTTGAGCTGGCGATGTTCGGTGACGACCTCGCGGGAGCGTTTGCTGTCGGAGTAGAGTTCTGAGGTTGCGAGCTCTTTTTCGAGGCGCGCCACGCGGCGCTCGGTAGCGTCGATCTCACCCTCCACGGCGACGAGGCGGGTGGCGAGGATGCTTTGCTCTTTGCTCTGGCCCGGCCTGACGCGCCGGCGCTGGCGGCCTTTACCGGCCCTCGGGCCCTCGTCGAGGTGGCGGTGGGCGCGGTAGTAGTCGTAGCCGCCGAGGTAGTTTCTTAGTTTCTTGCCTTCCAGGTCAACAACCCTGGTCGCGAGCTTGCGGAGGAAGTAGCGGTCGTGGGAGATGAAGAACATCGTGCCGCGGTATTCGAGGAGGGCTTCTTCAAGCGCCTCGCGGGCCGGGATGTCCAGGTTGTTCGTCGGCTCGTCGAGCAGGAGAAGGTTGGCTCCGCTGACCACGATCTCGGCCAGGCTCAGGCGGTTCCTCTCGCCGCCTGAGAGGGAACGGACTTTCTTGAAGACGTCCTCGCCGGAGAAAAGGAAGGCGCCGAGTAGCTCGCGGGCCTCTGGGGCGTCGAAACCGGTCGCGTCCATGGCCTCCTGCAGGACGGTCTTCGTGTCGTCGAGGCGGGCGAGCTGCTGGTCCTGGTAGGCGAGCCGCACGTTGTTGCCGGGGCGGACCGTGCCCCTCCCTGGCGAGAGTTCCCCGGTGGCGAGGCGCATGATCGTACTTTTCCCTGTTCCGTTGGGGCCGAGCAGCGCCACCCTCTCGCCGCGCTCTACGACGAGGTCTAGATCTTCGAGGAGAGGCCCTTCGGAATCGTCGTGGGCGTAGCGCACTTCCTCCATCTCGAGCACGACGCGCCCGGCCCGCGCGGTCTGTCCGCCGAGGTCTAGCCTTACGTTCTTCGAAGATCTCCTGGGGTCTTCTATCTTCTCCATTCTGTCAAGAAGCTTCTGTTTGCTCCTGGCCTGGGTGGCCTTGCTAGCCTTTGCCCGGTTCTTCTCGACGAAGCGCTCGAGTTGCGCCCTGCGCTCCGAGTTGGCCTTCGCCTTGCGGGCTAACTGCTCATCGCGGGCCTTCTTCTCGGTCACGTACTTGCTGTAGTTGCCCTTGTAGCGATGTAGATGGCCGTCTTCTAGCTCCACGATAGATCCGGCCACGGCGTCCAGAAAGTAGCGGTCGTGGGATACGACCAGGACTGCGCTCCTGGCGCCCTTTACGAAAGATTCGAGCCACTCGATTGCGCGTAGGTCGAGGTGGTTGGTGGGCTCGTCCAGCAGGATCAGGTCCGGCTCCTCCAGGAGCAGCCGGGCCAGCGCGATGCGGCTCTGCTCGCCACCCGAGAACGAGCCGACGGGACGCTTCCAGTCCTCGGGGGCGAAGCCTAGTGAGGAGAGGGTCGAAGCCGCCCGCGCGCGGTACTCGTAGCCTCCGTCCCGCTCGAACTCGCTCTGCAGCCTGCCGTACCGCTCCATGAGGCCTTCGGAAGGATCCTCGGAGAGGCTGGCTCCAAGCTCCTCGAGTTCCTTTTCCCGGGCCATCAAGGGTTCGAAGGCGGAGACGATCTCCCGTTCTACAGAGAGGGCGCCCCGGTCTCCCGCATAGAGCTTCTGGGCCGTCATTTTGACCTTCGCTCCGCCCGGATGGCCGACCGAGCCCGAGTCGGGTTCCGAGATCCCGGCCAGGATCTCCAGCAGGGTCGTCTTGCCCGCCCCGTTGCGCCCGACGAGCCCGATCTTCTCTCCGGCCTCGACCGAGAGCGTCGCGCCGGAGAGAACCTTCAGGTTCCCACCGTGGTACTTTACGATGTCGCTTGCGACAATTACCTTCATGACGGAGAGATTATACAAAGACGATCCCCTGACGCCGGGAGAGCGGGAGGAGCTCGAGGACGACCTCATCGCCTTCTGCGACCGTGAGCTCGACCTGCTCGGGGACACTAGGGGGCTCGACGTGCTCTACGCTGGAGGTTCTTCTCCGCTCTGGATCGAAGGCCTGAGCCAGCGGATCGGGCAGAGCGGTACCCTCACCGCTATCGACCTGGACGTGGGACGCCTGGATGAGACACGCGATTCTCTCAGGGAGGCGGGACTCTTGGCTCCCGTACAGCTTCTCGCCGGAGATATCTTCGATATGCCTCTTGGCTCCACTACTTTCGACCTGGTCTACTCCTCAGGCCTCTTTCACGAGCTAGACGTAAAGGAGAGAAGGGCGCAAGATGCGCTCGCGGAGCTCCGCTTTGTGGCGCGGCCCGGCGGCAGGGTGGCGACCGCCGATTTCGTCGACTCCGGGCCTGCGGTCCAGCTCGAAGATGAGGAACTGGAGGCCGAGTTCAGGCGCGAAGCATACGGGGCCAAAGTTTACGGGATCGGCCCGCCGGAACGCCTGATCTCCCTGCACGAGGAGCTTTTCGCGGACGTGTGGTGGCGCGTATCGTTACCACAGGAGGTCCGTCACCTTGGAAAGCTTGTACTAGCCGAAGACGAGCCTGCGGGGTTTTCTTCGCTGCCGCCGGCGACCGAGCGGCGGTTGCGCGAGCGGCGCGATGCGATGCGGCTTCGAATCGTCAGGGAAGGATACACGCGTCCGTCCACGATCTACGTCGAGGGCCTGGTTGAGGAAGCTTAGAAGATCGTCCAATTGGGTGATGCGCCAACATGTCACGGGCGTCATTATTGTTCTGATGAGAAAGCTACGACGCGTCAAAGATAGGAGGGCCGCATGACCCTCATCGGGCTGAGGTCCGTGCAGAAGTCCTACGGAGGACGGGCCGTGTTGTGGGACCTGGATCTCAAGGTGAACCCGGGGGCGAGGATCGGGCTCGTCGGCGGCAACGGCGCGGGCAAATCCACGGTGCTCCGCATCCTCGCCGGCACCGAGGAGGTCGACGGGGGAGAAGTCATCCGCCGGCGGGGTCTCAGCGTCGCCTCCTTGCCCCAGCACGTCGATGGCGACGCGCGCACGCCGATGGAGGTGGTGCGGGCCGCGCGGCCGGAGATCTCGGACCTCCAGAGTGAGCTCGAAGCGTGCGAGGAACAGCTAGGTTCCACGGAGGTGGCATCGGATCTGCGCCGGATGCAACGGGTGCTGGAGCGCCAGGAGCGGCTCTTGCGCCGCTTCACGGAGCTTGGCGGCCCCGGCTTCGAGGGTGAGGCGCGCGGTTATCTGGGGTCACTGGGGCTAGGCAACGGGGATATCGAGCGTCCGATGGGTGATTTGAGCGGCGGGCAGCGCAAGCTCGCTGTCCTGGCCTCCTGTCTTGCTATGCGTCCCGACATCCTGCTCCTCGACGAACCCGAGGCCCACCTCGACGCCGGGCGCAGGGAGCTACTCGAGGCCATCGTGCGCGCGTTCGACGGCGCGGTCGTCGTGGTCTCGCACGACCGCTACCTGTTAGACGAGACGGTCGAGGAGATCGCCGAGCTAGAAGACGGCGCGATCACGACCTGGCCGGGCAACTATTCTGCCTACACCGTCGCGCGCGAGCTCAAGCTCAAACGCCAGCAGCAACTCTACGTCGCGCAGCAGAAGGAGATCGCGCGGCTGGAGGAGGCTATCCGACGTTTCAAGTTATGGGCAAGCATCGTCGTGAACGAGCGTCACATCAAGCAAGCCCGCAACAAGCAGCGTCAGATCGACCGCATGGACAAAGTAGATCGCCCCGTGCTCGAGCGGCGCAAGATAGGCTTCGACCTCCGCGGCAGAACCAGGGGCGGGCGCAAGGTGATCGAACTCAAGGACGCAAGCGCGTCTTTCGACGACGACCCCGTCCTGATCGGGGTGGATCTCACCGTCGAGCGCGGTGAGCGCCTGGGGATAATCGGTCCCAACGGCGCGGGGAAGAGCGTGCTCGCGAAGCTCCTCGCCGGCAACCTTGCGCCGACAGAAGGCGAGCGCTGGGCGGGGCCATCCATCGAGATCGGATACTTGGCGCAAAACGACGAACCGCCGCCAGGCGCATCACCCCTTGGCCTCGTGCGCGACGCAAAGCCGATGTACGAGGGTGACGCCGTAAAGCTGCTCGGCCGTTTCTTGTTCCACTACGAGCAGGTCCGCAACCCGGTAACGGCGCTGAGCGGGGGAGAGCGCACACGGCTCCAACTGCTCCTCATAATGCTGGGAGAGCCGAACTGCCTCGTACTCGACGAGCCGACGAACCACCTGGACATCGACTCACTGGAGATCCTCGAAGCCGAGCTGGAACGGTTCCCCGGCACGGTGATCTTCGTCTCCCACGACCGTTACTTCCTCGACCGCATCGCTGACGGAATAGTCGAAGTCAGCGACGGGGAAGTCCACCGCCATGCGGGCGGCTACAGCGACTGGCGTGTGTCAGCTAGTCAGCACGGCGCTTTGGGCTTCGCTAGTCACCCTGCTGACTAGCCGCCTGACGGCTGCGGACTTTCCATAACAATCGTGACGGGGCCGTCGTTCACGAGTGCGACGTCCATCATCGCCCCGAAGGACCCCTTCCGCACTGTCCCGACGCCCGCTGCGTGGAGTCGTTGGCAGAAGTAGTCGAAGAGGAGTGCAGCCTCCTCGGGCGGGGCCGCCCCGACGAAGCTGGGTCGTCTGCCTTTGCGCGCGTCTGCGAAGAGGGTGAATTGCGAGACGGCGAGGATGGCTCCGCCGGTGTCCCTGACGCTGCGGTTCATCTTTCCCTCATCATCGGCCATTATTCTCAGGCCGGCTACCTTCCCGGCCAGCCAGTCGGCCTCCTCCTGCTCGTCACCGTCTGCGACGCCGACGAGCAGGAGGAGGCCCGGGCCTATGCGGGAGATCTCAACTCCTGCGACCGTTACGGAGGCTTCTTTGACGCGCTGGAGGACTATGCGCAAGGTCGTTAGAGGGGTTGGCGACCGGCGTAGCCGGCGTCGATATCGTGCCAGTACGTCACGCTAGTTTCGGGGGGATGCCAGCAGAGGAAGACTACGCGTCCCTCACGTTCGTGGGGGAAGTCGAGCAGGCCCATGTCCAGGTCTTTGAGGACGACGCCGAGCTCCCTGATGCGTTCTACGGCAAGGTGGAGTTTGTACGCCTCCACGCCGTACTCGGTGCCGGCCTTCCCGCCGCCGTTGCCGATCGCGGATCTCAGGATGGGCTCCATGTCCGGTGCCTTATCGCGTAGGGCGTCGCGGTGGAGCGCGACTTCGTCCAGGATCTCGCGCAGCCTCGGCAGGAGGTCGTTCGCTTCTTCGACGGTGAAAAGCCTCTCGAAGGCGGGTTCCACGCCCGTAAAGATTCGGCCTAACGGCCGATGGCGAGGCGGTCTGCGAGCATGTCGGGTAGGCCTGCTGCCCTGATCTTGGTCTGGGCTCTCTGGATATCGTACTCGACAAAGCGGTACAGCACGCGTTCCCCGTCGGAGATCACGTACGAGGCGAATGAATCGCCGTCGCGCGGCTGGCCCACGGAGCCGGGGTTCACCAGGTATGGGCCACCGGACCGGAGATCTAGGGTATGTCCCCCGAGCATCGCGCCGTTCGGCGAGGGGGCCACGGCCTTGACGTGCGTGTGGCCGAAAAAGCAGATGGGAACGTCAGGATACTCGCTCTTCAAGATAGCGAGGTTCTCCTCGGCGGAGATCCTGTTGATGATGTACTCGTCCGGGTCGCGGACGGAGCCGTGCACGAAGAGGGCCTCGTCGGTAAGCATCATGCGCGGCCTCGTGCGCAAGAACTTGGCGTTCTCCTCGCTCAAGTGTTGACGTGTCCACAGGACAGCCGTCGCCGCCGTCGGGTTGAACCAGTTCAGGTCGGTCTCGAGGTCGGTCACGGCGAGGTCGTGGTTGCCCGAAATCGTCGGCATTCCAAGGCTGCGTACCACGTCGCAACATTCGTCCGGGTTTGCCCCGTAGCCGATAACGTCGCCGAGGCAGTATACGGCCTCGATATCTTCGGGCACGTCGCGTAGGACGGCCTCTAGGGCTTCGAGGTTGCCGTGGATGTCCGAGATCACCGCGTACATATCGGGTGCGGCGTAGTTTATACGTTGGGTGGACGATTTCAATCGTCACGACGAAGTCAACGTCCCTGCATACTTTCAGCCCAGGGGCTTGCACATTACGTTACTAGGCAGTAAAGTGTAAGAGGTATTACACATGGGAAGAGTACCAGTGGCGGGTCGGAAGCGTGGCATCGGCCCCGCCACGGAAGATAGGGGGTGATCCCTTTGGAGATGCAAGAGATGCGTGTAGGAGTGAAGGTACGCATCGAAGAAGGCTACCGCAAGACCGATCTCGTTGGCATACCCGGCACGGTACGGAACTATCGAGGGTATCCAGAATACGCTGCTGTGGACGTTGTGCTGGAAGACGGGCGTTCGGAGTTGTTATGGTTTCACGAATTAGAGGTGGTGGAAGACAGCGATGTTGCTTCCAAAGCACCACGGTTCCTGCGCAAGTAGCGTGGCTCGGGGTGAAGCGATGCGAGAGACAGAATTCTCGAAGCGCTATTACCTGGACGAGTCCGACCCCGACATAGTCATACTCCGCCGAGAGGACGGTACCTTCGTGGCTGCCTTCAGTGCCTGGGGTGCCACCAAAGAAGGCATAACGGAGGCAGCACGAGAAGATCACGAGATACTGATAAGACGCCCTGCGTAGGCGTCAAGTATTGCCGGAGTCACCTGGTTAGAAGCCCGGAGAGACACGACGGTGAGGACAAGAAAACCTACTCTTCTACCCCCATCTCCATAAGCACGTGAAAGTACTCGTTGCCCTCCTCAAGCAAGTCCGCGTCGTGCTCCGCTTTGACCTCGCGTAACGGCCCGGCGAGCCCTAGTTCGATTCTCGGCCATCAGCGTGAACCACCATATCAGTTGATTACTATCCTAAAATAGGACAGCACGGTGACCCTACTCGCCAACGGCCCCAACTTGCACGCTCGCGCGGGTACCAAATGGAAGGTAGCATGAGAACCAATGGCAATCGGACAACTGACTCACTGGCTTTGGTAGAAGGCCGAGTATGCATATGCCAGCGCCTCGAGGCTGCCGCGGATGTCCGAGATCACCGGACAAATACCGGCTGTGATGTAGTTCGTACCCGGGCGGACGATTTCAAGCGTCTCGCCACTCGTTGAAGCGTCGTGGGCCGTAAGGTAACATCCCCAGGCGGTTCCCGCTTTTGCGCGGGCCTGTAGCTCAGGGGATAGAGCAACGGTTTCCGGGGCCGTGTGTCGCAGGTTCGAATCCTGCCAGGCCCGCTGTTATTCCTCACACGGTACAATCCGCCCCTGTGTTCAAAGCAGGGAACAGGGCTGCGGTGGCGACGGAGGTCTCGCTGGTCTTCGCCGCCACCTTCTGGGGGCTGAACTTCGCGGCCACCAAATACGCCGCTGCGACGATCCCTCCTTTGTTGCTCGTCGCCCTGCGGTTTACGGTTGGTGGTCTGTTGCTGTTGCTCGTGCTCCGTATCTTCGAGCCCAAGAGCAGGCTTTTGAGGAGGGATCTGCTCCCGATGGCAGCCCTCGGTTGTGTTGGGGTGGCGACCGCCCAGACCGGCTTTACGTACGGACTTAGCCTGTCTAGCGCGGGCAGCACGGGCCTTATCTTCGCCACCGCGCCGGTGTGGGGGTTGTTGCTTGGTGCGATCCTCGGCCTGGAGCAGCCGACCTGGAAGGGTGTTATCGGTGTCGGTCTTTCTATCGTGGGCGTCGCTTTAGTAGTGCTGGACGGCCTGACGTCGGGGAAAGCCAGCCTGATCGGAGATCTCTCGGTACTGATCGCCGCTTTCTGTGTGGGCGCCTACGCGGTTCTCTCGATGCCTCTGCTGGAGCGGCACACGCCGCTCGCCGTGGCGACTTACCCTGTCTTGTTCGGGATTCCTTTCCTCTTGCTCCTCTCGTCGCCACAGATCGTAAGCCTGGAGTGGGGGAGCGTGGGAGCCGGACCCTGGGCCGCCGTGGCCTACGCTGGTATCTTCGCCACGGCCTTCGCGTTCTCGGCGTGGCAAAGGGGCATCAGCCGCATTGGGGCGAACAGGGTGCTCGTCTACCAGTACCTCATCACCATCGTTGGGGTCACGTCCGGCATCGTGTTCTTCGGAGAGACGTTGAGCATCAACAAGATCGCCGGAGGGGTCGTGATCCTGCTCGGCGTGTATCTGGCCCGACGCCAGTAAAGAAGGTTTCAGGCATCAGGTGTCGTCTCCATTCGAGTCGCGTCCTCCCTAGCCTCGTTCGGCGGAGCGGGTGGTCAGTCGTTGCGGCGATTCTTCGGAGAGCTGCATGAGCTCGATCTCGTTTCCGTCGGGGTCTCGCGTCCACGCCTGCAGGTTGCCGTCGAGGCCCGTGACGGGCTCGCGGTCGATGGACGCGCCATTTTTGCGCAGATGCTCGACGGCTGCCTCCAGATCATCGGTCAGTAGGCAGATGTGCCTGAAGCTCTGCGTCCGGTCCGGGTCGGGGGGTGGTCCTCCGGGAAAGACCTCGATAAACCTATCGCCTGAGACGTGGAGGTACACGAGCATGAGCGAACCGTCGTCGTGGTGTAGCCGGAAAGCCTCTTCGATGCCGAGGGTTCCGTAGAAGCGGAGGGTCTCGCCTACGTCGTGCGCAGCGAAGGCCGGATGGCCGAGGTCTGTGATCATGGTTTCTCTCCTCTGCTCGATGAACGTCTTACCCACGTAGCTGCGACACTTCGATTTCCAGCCGGTGCAAGCGTATCTCACCAGGCTCCATATAGACCACGCGTCCGGCGGCATCTTCCGCCGCGGGGCCCTCTACCCTGCAGGTGGCCGGCTCCAGGCCGAGGACGTAGGTCCCTTCACCCGTCATGGTCCATTGCACGAACTCGGGGAGCTCCTCGGGACGGAACCTGACGGTGAAGGCCAAACCGAGCGCGGGGTTCTCCACGCGCGCTTCCACCAGGCCGTCGATCCCCGCAGAGGGCCTGTGGTAGAAAACCCTCTCCTCGAAACCAGGCGTCGGGGGCCCGAACCGGTTCCAGGTTTCGAGTCCCGTTCTCGCTATCTCGTCCCTCGGTTCCGGTGGTTCTGTGGGCATGCCCGGACCGACCAGGCGGGAGGTTTCGTCGAGGAGCGGCCAGCCGAGGTTGATGTGGTAGAGGACCATCAGCGGCTCAGGCTCGAAGCCTTCGTTTTCGACCTCGTCTTCGATCATGACGCGCGATTCGCCAATGCGGGCTGAGATGCGGCGGCGCAGGAGCAGGTTCGGGCCGAACACGCTTGCCTCCCGGATCTGACCGCTCGCCTCGAGCACACCCCCTTCGGCATCCCAGAACGCGTCGTAGGAGACCCTGGACGCTGGGATGTGGGACGCGCGGCCGTGCAGTCCGAACTGCTCGCCTCCCCGTGCGCCCGGCGGCCCAACGTTCCTGAGGCCGCAGGTGACAAGGAGCCCCCCGGGAAAAGTTCTGAGCCAGCCCTCACCCTCGGGTTCGTGAAACGAGGGCGTGACGAAACCGTTGGGGGAGAGCCAGGCGAGGGGTGTGCCGCCGTATTCGGCGAGGCCAAGGTCCATACCGCGGTCGGGGATGACGTCGAAGCTCAAGCCGCCGCCAGTTCTGAACCGGAACGCTCGCACCCCGCGGGCCGGGCCATCGTCGAACACGAAAGGCTCTATGCCAGCGACCTGCTCGAGCCTTCCTATCCGCTTGAGCAACTCCCTACGATCCAAAGGGATGCCCGAGGGGTCGGTGAACATGCAGGTCCTCCTTTTCGGTTCGCGCCCGGGGCTACCAACATGGGTAGAATAACCCTGTTGGAGAGCGAGGGGATAGGGGGATGGGCCTTGGACGCCTACCCGATCAAGTTGGGTTACCACGTGCGCGACTACTATTTCGGGGAACGTTTGATCCCCGATTTGCTAGGTAAGGAGGACGCGCCGGAGGGCAGGGTCTCCGAGACCTGGGAGATCAGCGACTATAGGGAGACTACAGGCACGGTCGCCAACGGTGCTTACGCGGGGCGAACGCTGCACGAGCTCGTCGAGGAGTTTCCTGACGAGCTGGTAGGGGAGGGCTGGCACGGGCCGCATTTCCCGCTCCTGATCAAATTCCTCGACGCCTCCCACATGCTCCCCGTACACCTGCACGCCGACGACGAGACCGCGATAGAGAAGCACGGTGAGTCCCACGGAAAAACGGAAGCCTGGCACATCCTGTGGGCCGCCGAAGGCGCCTCTATACTCGCCGGCATCAAAGAGAACCGCTCATACGAGGAGCTTATCGAGGCGTTCAAGGCACAGGACTACGACGCTGTGATGCCGCGACGCGGGATCACTCCCGGAGACACCGTATACGTGCCTGGCGGCATCCTGCACACCTTCGGTCCAGACACCTTGATCCTCGAAGTCCAGCAGACCTCGGACCTCGGCCAGTTCGTGATGCCCTTCGACCTCTACGGCAACCGCCTGGACGAGGATGAATGGGATGCGAATATACAGGCCACCCTCGACGAGCTGAAGGCGGACTTTTTGCCACGCCCAAACCCAGGGCTCGCGCTACAGAGCAACGCCAACAGGCGCGTGCTCTGTTGCGCGGGACCCCACTTCGCCCTGGAACGCTGGACGCTCACGGAGGCCCACACAGAGCCCCCGCACCCGCGGCGCTTCTTTACGCTCTCGAACGTCGGCGAAGGACCGGTGGAGCTCGAGTACGAGGGCGGCTCGGAGACGCTAGGGCGCGCCGAGAGCTGCATTTTGCCGGCCGCGATCGGTGAGGTGAGGGTGGTCCCGGGCGAGACGGGTGAGGCGAGCCTCGTTGCTTGCTACGTCCCCGACCTGCAACTCGACGTTATAGGGCCCCTCCGGGAGGCCGGGTACTCCGACGACGAGATAAGGTTACTTGGCGAAGTAGAGGTCTAAGCGGTGGAAACACGATTACTGGGTGGGAGGAAGCATTGGGGAAGATAGTAGCGCTGGGTGAGGTCGTCTCGGACATCTACAGGGGAGAGGAGTTCTCCGACGTCGAACTCGGGCTCGTAGCCAGGCCGGGTGGGGCGCCGGCGAACGTAGCAGTGGCTGCCTCCCGCCTGGGCTCTGAAGCCGCATTCGTTGGTAGCGTCGGGGAGGATCTGTTCGGGGATTTCATCCTGCGCGCTCTCGAGTCCGAGGGCGTGGATACCTTGGGCGTAGTGCGCCAGAGCCCGCCAACCCGCACCTCGCTCGCTTTCGTGGAGATAAGCACCGATGGGGACCGGGAGTTCACCTTCTACCGTTCCAGCCCGGCCGCCGACGAGCTGCTCTCGCCCGACGATATTACGGAAGATCTACTCTCCGGGGCATCGTTCGTCAACTTCGGGAGCATACCCCTGATCCGGGAGCCCGTCCGCTCGGCGACGCACCGAATCGCCGAACTAGCCCGCGACGCTGAAGTTCCCGTCGCCTTCGACGTCAATTTCCGCGAGCACCTATGGGAGAGCGCCGAGGTCGCGAGGGAGGCCGTTGACTCGCTGCTGGATCTCTCGACCATCGTCAAGCTTGGCGACGACGAGCTCTCGCCGCTGCTCGGTGTCGATGACGTCGAAGAGGCCGCCAGCATGCTGCTCGCCCGCGGCATCTCCCTGGTGCTGGTGAGCAAGGGCCCCGATGGCGCGTTCTACGCCACAAGAGAATTCAGCGGCGAAGTTCCCACGTTCGATGTAGAGGTTGTGGATGCCACCGGCGCCGGAGACTCGTTCCTCGCCGCCAGCCTCGTTCACCTGTCCGACGAGCCCTTCGACGAGAAGCGGGTGCGCGAGGCGTCGCTCAGGGGCTGCGCCGCCGGCGCCATCGCCTGCACCGACTACGGCGCCATGCGGGCCCTGCCGACGGAGGAAGAATTGGTGCGGTTTATGGAGGCGTAGGGCGGTTCGCGAACCGCCCTACGCTATCTGCGCACCCGGCTGACCTCGACCGGCACCTCGACCATCTCCGCGAGACGGTAGGCGAGTGGATCCAGGGAAGGCAACTCCGTCGCAGCGTGCCCTGCGTCTACCACCATGAGGCCCAGAGATTCTGCCAGGAGCGCATCATGGTAGTCGATGTCGCCTGTCACGTAGGCGTCGGCTCCTGAGGCGGCTACCTCGGGGATGAAGGAACCCCCGGATCCCCCGAGTACAGCGACGCGTTCGATGTGGCGATCCGCGTTGGCGACGAGCCGCGCCGGGAACCCCAGTGAGCCCGAGACGTGCTCGCGCAACTCCCCGGCCGTAAGCGGTCCGTTCAGGGTTCCCAGTCTCCCGTACCCGCAGTCCTCCGGGTAACCTTCGACGGGATAGACGTCGAGAGCTACCTCCTCGTACGGATGGGCCGTGGTGGCGGCTTCTGCGGCACGACGCGCGGCGTGGGCCGGCACGACGGTCTCGAGACGTATCTCCTCTACTATCTCCATCCGTCCCTTCTCGCCCAGGTAGGGGTTCGATTCGTCTCCGCCGCGGAAAGTACCTGTTCCACGCGTTCTAAACGTACATTCGGCATAGTCCCCGATCACACCCGCCCCGGCTTCTGCGAGCGCCCCGACCACGGCATCGACGGCTTCCTCTGGGACGAAGATCACGAGCTTCTGCAGCGCCCCACGCGGCGAGATCACACGCAGCGGACCCCGCAGGCCGAGCGTCTTTGCCAGCGCGGCCGACACGCCCGCAGGGGCGGCGTCGTAGCTTGTGTGAGCGGCGTACACCGCGCGGTCGCTCTTGATGGCTCTGGCCAGAAGGTCTCCGGGATAGGAGGAAGTGTCTATTGACTCGAGCGCATCGAAGACAAGCGGATGGTGGAAGAGGAGCAAATCAGCTCCCTTGTCCTCAGCCTCTTCGAACACCTCGGGCAGCGGCGTTAGCGCGACCAGGACGCGGTTCACCCGCGCCTCTAGGTCGCCGGCCTGCAGGCCGCAATTGTCCCAGGCTTCGGCCAGGGGTGGTGGAGCTATCCGTTCGACCGCTTCCGAAACGTCTCTTACGCGCACCAAGATTCCGGCATTGTACAATCCCCTGACCGTGAACCGCCTCAGGCTGGCCAAACTCGTCTCAGCGGCGACTCGTCTTCCTCTACTCGCCGTCCCGCTCTTCGTGGCGGTCGGGGCCGAGGCCGCGGGAACCCGGGGTTTGCTGTGGGGCGTACTCTGCGTCTTCCTGACCAGCGGGCTCTCGCTCCTCTACCTCGTCTACCTCACCCGCGCGGGGAAGGTCAGCGATCCGCGATCCATCCCAAGGACCGAGCGGGTCAAGCCCCTGCGGGTCGTCGCGGCTTTGCACGTGGCCGCCTTCGTAATCGTCACCGTTCTCGGCGGACCAGCGGAGCTCAGGGCAGCGCTACTTTCCTACGCGCTGGCCACGCTTGGTTTCGTGGCGCTCACGCCCGTTAGCAACCTGTCCCTCCACGCGGCCGGCGTCTCGGGCGCCGCTGTTTGCCTGGTTTACGTCCTCGGCGTGTGGGGTCTACTGGCCTTCTTGCTCCTACCGGCTGTGTTCTGGGCCAGGCTCGTGCTCGGTCGCCACACGTCGTTCGAGCTCGCGCTGGGCGCCCTCGTCGGGGGCGGTGGGACCTGGGTCTCCTTCTACCTAATTGGCTGAGGCTGCTGTGATGCCGGACGGCTCTTCCGGTAGGCTGACGTGGGTCATGGATGTACCAAACAGGGAGATAGGATGACTTCAGAGGACAATGGGTCCCAGGGCATGCCCAGGTTCTTCTCGGTTCCGGGGCTCCTTAGCGTGGCCGTCTTCGGGGTGCTGGTCATCGTGGTATCGCGGCTGTTCGGCCCGGAGAACATCCTGAGGGAGGTCGTTACGGAGCTGCTCGCCAGCGTCGGAAGCACGATACTGTTGCTCGCCATCTTCGGCCTGTTGTTCAGGAGCGGCCTGCAGCGCCTGCTGCGGGGTGCGCCGGGCGGAGAGACGGTTGCCCGGTCCACAGAACGCCTCAGCGAGCTCCTGCAAGATTTCGACCAGAGAGGTGGGGAGACCGGAGGCTCAAGGAAAGCGGAGGAGAAACTGGACCTGATCGAGAAACAGATCAATGCTCTAACCGACAACGAATTACCCAAGCTTCGAGAAGAGATAAAGGGCCTGCGCGAGACGCTACAGAGAAAGTACCAGGATAACGATCAGCCTCAGGAATGAAGTCGGCAGCCACGTATAGAACGATCCGTCGCTTGTCGACGCGCTTGTGTACCCACGGTGTTACAGGCAGCACGCATCCCCCAAGAGAGCTAGATTCGGTATTCTTCCCTTGCACCAGAGAACGTGCGACGCGTCACTACCGGTACTCTCGCGGTTACGGAAAGGGCGTTGCCACATGGCCCAAGCGCGTTCCCCCGCGGGAAAGGTGTAGCATGATGGGTGGCAGTCGTGGAGAAAGAGGATTGGCGGCAGATGCTCAAATACCTGTGAAGGCCGGTGGGGTAGGTCGTCGAGGTCGAGGTGCCTGAGACGCGCTACTTCATGGTGGATGGAGAAGGCGACCCCGGATCCTCTCGGCCGTTCGCGGAGGCTCGTGGCGGGATCCCAGAGATTCGGACCGCTCCCTCCCGAGGTCTGAAGCAGCGATGACCGGTAGCTTCCTGACCAACCTGCGGCGCGAACTGCGGGAAGCCGCCGAGCCGGACCGCGCGCAGACGTCGCAACGTTACTTCAAGACAGGCCCCGGTGGGTACGGTGAGGGCGACCACTTTCTCGGGGTAAGTGTCCCTGAGGCACGCGCCATCGCCCGCCGCTACCCCGCTCTAGAGACGGATCATGTCCTGGAGCTCTTGCGCAGCCCCATACACGAGGAGCGCTTTGTTGCGCTCGTTATCCTCGTGCGCCGCTACGAGCGCGGAAGCGAGGTTACGCGACAGAGCGTCTTCGACCTCTATCTCCGGAACATTGACAGCGTGAACAACTGGGATCTGGTCGATATCTCCGCGCCGCACATCGTGGGAGCACACCTGCTCTCCCGGCCGCGTGGGGTCCTGGATCACCTGGCCCGCTCGCCTTCGGTTTGGGAGCGCCGTATCTCGATAATGTCCACCTTTACCTTCATTCGATCCGGCGACTACAAAGACACGATTCATCTCGCCCGCACCCTCCTCCGAGATGAACACGATCTGATCCACAAAGCCGCGGGCTGGATGCTGCGCGAGGTCGGCAAGCGCGATGAGGCCCTGCTGGTGCGGTTTGTGGATCGCCACGCGACCGAGATGCCAAGGACCATGCTCCGCTACTCCGTGGAGAAGCTCGACCCGGAGGTCCGGGCGCGTCTGATGCGCAGCGCGTAGAGTTTGGGGGACGGGGTCCGGTGGGCCGCGATCGGAGATGTGGACGCCGGTCCTCCGCGGAGCGCGAGCGCCCCTGGGTCCAATGTCACGGCGAAGCGGGTATCGCGACCTTCAACGGCTTCCCTCAGACGTCTTTGTCCAAGCGTTCGAGATACACCTGACCCCCGCCTCTGGGACGTTACGGCCAGTGCGATCTTTGTCACCGCGCCGTAGGTGAGGGTTGCTCCCGACAATAGATCTCCTCCAGGACGGTCACCCCGTCGAATGACTCGAGCGGACAACAGAAGAACCCTGAACCGCCGCGGGAATGTACGTCTTTGCCGCCATGCTACACAAGGGCTGTATTAGGTTTGCCTCGGTAACCGTCCGGTCAATGTCAGAGGAGCAAAGGTCACCCCCCACCGTTGCTACCTGTACAGCGATTGACTTTTGATTGAGGCTTCCGAGAGTGGACCCGAGGGGACTCGAACCCCTGACCTCCGCCATGCGAGGGCGACTTCAAGGTGTCACCAGTGTTTCCAATGCTTCCAAAAGCCGCTTATCTAAGCCTAACTCCCATGGCCTACGTTTCCCATCGTTTACCGTTGTTCACCCCGGTAACTGTCAAATCTCTGTCAAAGGTGGGGCAGCTTTTCTCCGAGTAGCATGACGAGTGACAGCACGTTGCAGCGATGGTGAGCCGATGAGAACATGGCCGCATGATGAGCGCTTACTCTGAAGATCTCAGATGCAGGCTCGTCTCCGCCGTGGAAGGCGGGACGCCTAAAGCCCAGGCGACCCGCACCTTCTCCGTGAGCCTCTCCTCGGTCAAACGGTACGCCCTGAGAAGGCCCACCGCGGAGAGCCCCTGGCCCCGAGGAAGAGGCTCGGATCAGCCCCAAAGCTCGACGGGGGGCGATGAAGCTGCTCGAAGAGGACCTCCGAGAACGCCCCTTCGCCACCCTAAGGGAGCGCAGCGAGTACGTGGAGCTCATTACGGGGCTCTCGGTGAGCCGCTCTACCGTGTGCCGCGCCATATAGCCCGTGCGGGCTCTACCAGGAAAAAGGGGGGCGTGTCGCCACCGAGTGCGGCGAATTCTTGAGGGCGGCATGGCGAATGATGGGGGCTCGGTCGGTTGCGCACGAGAGGCTCGTCTTCTTAAGGACGAGTGCGGGACGCATACTTCGATGACGCCACTCTACGGCTACGCGCCCGAAGGCGAGCGGTTGTGCCTTCGTGTGCCGTGGGGGCGGGGCAAGAACACGACGGTGCTCTCTAGCATGATCACCGAAGGGATTGGGCCCACGCTCGCGGTGGAAGGGGCCACGACCGCCAGGGTCTTCGAGACCTGATAGAGAAGGTGCTCGCCCCGAGCCTTAGTACGGGGCAGGTAGTGGTGATGGACAGGCTCGGAGCTCACCGGTCCAAGAGGATCGGGGAGCTGATCGAAGATAAGGGCTGCCAGCTGTTTACCTGCCTTCCTACTCCCCAGACTACAACCTCATAGAAGAGGCCTTCGCCAATATCAAGCACCTCCTGCGCCGGGCCGCTGGGAGGAGCAAGGAGGCCCTGCTAGAAGCGATAGGCGCGACGCTATCCGTGGTTAGCAGGGCGGACGCCCGAAGCTTCTTCGAGCATGCCGGCAACCACCGAGCGGCTCAGCTATGCTGAAACGCGCTGTTACTTCTACGCATCCGGGCGAATAGACAAGACTCGACGACGGTAGCTCGTACGCCCATGCCGTACTTTCAGGAAGAACAAGACACCCTTAGCGGTGGGCACGTTACTCACCCAGGTCAGAACTCTGGCAGATACCAGACCATCGGAGCTTCGTATCCGGCTCGTGAACCTGTAGCCGCCAGCGACTTGCGCTATACGTAATGGTTGATCCTCAATGATACACGCGTCAGAACCGTCTCTTCGTCTGCCACCGTGAAGTCTGGAGAAGCCCCGTGGGACGTCTGATCTTCCTCGGGACCGGTGACTCGCTGAACCCGGAGCGGGCTCAGACCAGCTTAGCCGTGCCGCTTTCGGGTGATGAGGTGATGCTGATCGATGCCTCTGGCGGCACCGTACTGCTCGGACGCCTGGAGGCTAGTGGCATCCCGCTCGAATCTGTGCGCCACCTGTTTGTCAGCCACCGTCACTTCGATCACGTCAGTGGACTAGCTCCACTCCTCACGGCCCTTGTAACCCTTCCCGAAGCCTCTCTCACCGTCCACGCCGCACCAGGGACGCTTAACGCGCTGCGAAGGATCCTCGAGTTGACTATTCCCGGCGTAGAGGGCTGGTTGGGACAACGCCTTGGTTGGCACGAGATCCTCCCTGGCGAGCCTACCGAGCTAGGAGGGATGGAGATCACGCCCTTTCTATTGAACCACGGCATCGAATGCCTGGGCTTCCGCGTCACCCAGGCCGACTCCGTTGCGGCATTCGCCATCGATACTCGTCCAAGTGCGGAGGTAATCGAGGGTGCGAGCGGTGCGGACTTGCTCGTCCATGATGCCTTTGGTCCACGAAGAGCCGCCCGACGGGCGCACGTCATGGGTCATTCCATGGCAACCGAGGCCGGTCAAGCGGCCCACGCAGCCGGTGTGAAGCGCCTAGTTCTCACCCATATACGCTCCAGCCGGTTCGTCGCTCCTGACACCTTGGTAGGTGAGGCCGAAACCGCGTTCGGAGGACCGGTCGATGTGGCGAGCGATCTTATGACATTCGGATTTTGAGAATACGGCTTCAGAACGCTGGACCTTCCAACTACGAGCCGAGTCTTGGCGGCAGCCCTCAGGTGGTTAGCGCTCGAATAGCTGTCACCGTGCACAGGAGCATGGATATACCGAAGAGCACCATCCCCCATCTGATATATCTGTACTTATCGTAGACTATCCTGCTCATCGCGAGCAGTCGCTTCGCCGCATGATCCGTGCGGGAGGGGTTGGTAGAAACCTCCTGGTTGAGGGCGGAACTCAGTTCTTTGAGCCCCTCGAATCGTGCGATGTGGCCGAAGTAGGTGATCCCTTCCTCCTCGCTGTGTCCGAGCCTGGGCCACACCGCTCCGGCCAACGCCACGAGCGCGGCACCGCCGAAAGTAATCCCCGCCCATAAGAACCACTGGAACCCTACAAGCTCCCGCGGATCCCAATGGAGATAGGCGGCCGCGTGGACGAGTGCGGCCAGCCCTAAGCTGCAGACGCTCAAAAGTATGGACGCCTTCAAGTCTATACGTTCCAACTCGTCTCGGGCCTCTCCTAAGAGCGCCTCGGCTAGCTCACCACGAGCTTCCTTCAGCTCGGCGTACTTGACCCTCTCGTCCTGGGATGGCCCGTTTCCTGCTACGCTCATGGTACCTCCTAAGCATCGCCCTCTACACCCAAAACGTGCCGAACAGCTTAGCTCAGACAGGCTACACTGGCGACGTGGTGTCCTACGGAAAGCAAGCACGCAAGCCGAATCGGCTAGCCAAAGTCTCCGCCCCGTTTGCTTGTTGGACCGGGACTCACTCTAGCCCCTTGTAGGAATTTTCTGCCCCACAGGATATCTCATGTAACCCTCGGTCTCAAACCGGGTTGGCAAGCCGGCTCCCCGCGCCAGCCCACCCTCAAGATAAGCGCGGCAGCGCCGCCCTCACTCTTCGTGAGCACGCTCTGGACGCCCCCCGCGAATAGGCGGGTGAGTGCTCTCAAAGGGGCGGCGCACCAACCGCCACGATACGCTCGACGAGAGCGGCGCGTGATCTCGCTAATGCTTTATAGTGGAGATGGGGGAAGGAGGATCCTGATAGACGATGGCCGAACCACCCACAGGTACAGTTACCTTCCTGTTCACTGACGTCGAAGGTTCGACCAAGCTCTGGGAGCGAAATCCCGAGAGCATGAGGGTTGCCCTTGCCCGCCACGACGCCATCCTGCGCGAGGCCATCGAGGGCCGTGGCGGGTTCGTCTTCAAGACGGTGGGTGACGCCTTCTGCTCGGCCTTCCCGACCGCCCTCGACGCCCTGGAGTCGGCGCTTACGGCCCAGAGGGCTCTCTTCTCGCAAGATTGGGGAGGGGAAATCGGCTCCCTGAAGGCGCGGATGGCGCTTCACACCGGAGCCGCCGAAGAACGGGACGGAGACTTTTTCGGCCCTCCGGTCAACCGGGTAGCGAGGTTACTTTCGGCTGGTCACGGTGGCCAGGTGCTTCTTTCCTTACCCACTCAGCAGTTGGTGCGGGATCGGTTGCCAGCGGAAGTGCACTTGAGAGACCTGGGACAGAGGCGCCTCAAGGACCTCTCTAGACCAGAGAGGATCTTCCAACTTAGGACTCCCAATCTACCGTCGGAGTTCCCTCCATTGAAGACCCTGGAGCGATTCCCCAACAATCTGCCGTTGCCACCCACGCCGCTAATCGGGCGCGAGGGCGAGGTCGAAGGAGTCTGCCGGCGGCTGCGTAGTACGGAAGTGAGGTGCCTAACCCTAACAGGCCCTGGGGGTACGGGAAAGTCGCGCGTGAGCTTGCAGGCGGCGGCGGAGCTTGCGGACGAATACGAGGATGGAGTCTTCTTCGTCGCGCTCGCGGCTATCGTAGATCCTGCGCTGGTAGTCACCACCATTGCTCGGACGCTGGGACTGACCGAGGCCAGCAACCGACCGCCAGATGAGATGCTCAAGACCTACTTACGCGACAGGCATACGCTACTGGTACTGGACAACTTTGAGCATGTACTCGACGCGGCGCCACCCGTAGGCGAGGTTCTCTCCTCTGCTCCCAACGTCAAGGTCCTGGCCACGAGCCGCATTCCCCTGAGGCTCTACGGCGAGTACGAGTTTCCCATCTCCCCACTCTCACTGCCGGACCTCAGGGCCCTGCCGACCGTAGAGCACCTCACCGAGTACGAGGCGGTCAGGCTCTTTGTGGAGCGGGCCAGGGCCGTCAAGCCTGGCTTCTCCTTGACGGAGGAGAACGCCAGGGTGGTAGCTGAGATCTGCACGAGGTTGGACGGGCTGCCCTTGGCCGTAGAGCTTGCAGCAGCGAGGATAAAGCTGCTTCCGCCGGAAGCGCTGCTGTCCCGGTTGGGCAACCGTCTCAAGCTGCTCACGGGCGGCGCGCGAAACCTGCCCGAGAGGCAGAGGACCCTTAGGAACGCCATCAAGTGGAGCTACGAGATGCTCGATAAAGGCGAAAAGACGCTTTTCGCGAGGCTGGCGGTCTTCACTGGCGGGAGCACCCTGGAGGCCATCGAGGCCGTATGCGAAGCTGAAGGAGATCTTCCTTTAGACGCGCTCGAAGGCACCTCTTCGCTCTTGGACAAGAGCATGTTGGGGCAAGAGGAAGGACAAGGAGGCGAACCGCGCTATGTGATGCTCGAAACCATCCATGAGTTTGCGTTACAGAAGCTTGAGGAGAGTGGTCAAGCGGAAGCGATGGAGTGTGCTCATGTCGAATACTATCTGGCCCTAGCGGAACGGGCCGAACTCAGGTTGTGGGGGCCGGAAGATGCGGCTTGGCTGGAGCGCTTGGAACAAGAGCACGACAATATGAGGGCGGCACTCTCCTGGGCCCTGGACCATGAAGAGAGCAACCTGGCCCTTAGATTGAGCGCAGCCTTACGATGGTTCTGGAACATGGGCGGTTACTATAGTGAGGGGAGAAGTTGGCTCGAGGCAACGTTGGCCAAGGACGGGAGAGCTTCCACTGAGGCGCGAGCCAAGGTTCTCGAGGGCTTGGGCTGGCTGGCGAACCAGCAGGGTGATCTTGATCACGCGGAAGCCACTGCTAAAGAGGGTCTGAGGCTGAGCACAGAAGCAGGGCTTGGTGAGATAGTTGCGGCTGACTTTGAGGACATGCTGGGGGATACCGCGAGACTCAGGGGAAATTTCGAGCAGGCGGCGGAATTGCTCGAGAAAAGCCTGGCGCTACATCGAAGAGCTAATGACACTAGAGGCATCGTATGGTCTCTGGGTAGCTTGGCCAGCGTGGCCACGGATCGTGGAGATTACGAACGGGCCAAGCAACTTTACGAAGAAGGTCTGACTTTGGCCAGGGAACTAGGCAGCGCGGAGTTGCTCGGTGCGCACCTAATCAGCCTGGGATACGAGTACCTGCTGGAGGGTGACCAAGAGAGGGCCACGGAAACTAAATGAGCAGGCTGTGTCGTTGTACCGGAGGCGGGGACGCAAGAGTCTACTCCAAGCTGCTCTCGACAACCTGGGATGGTCGGCGCTGATCGGGGGCGATCACCAAAAAGCCGAGGTCTTACTCGAAGAGAGCCTGATACTGTGCGGGGAGCTAGGCGATACGCTGGGCGGCGCAGAAAGCTTGGAGGGATTGGCATGTGCCACTGTAGCCAGAGAAAAAGCCGGACGAGTGGCGAGGCTGTTTGGGGCGGCGCAAGCGCTACGAGAGACGGCAGGCTACCAGCTAGCAAGCAGGGCTCGCTCCCTACGAGAGACTTACCTCGCGGCCGCCCGCTCTCGGGTAAGCGAAGCGGAATGGACCGCGGCGTGGGAGGGCGGGCGTTCCATGACGTTCGAGGATGCTGTCACATATGCGCTTGGAGAAACCACCAAGGGATGATCCGCTTTCCGCTTCGGCCCTGGACGCGTCCGCGCGTCAAGAGCGTAACCAGCCGTCGACGCCCTTTCTACAAGGTAGGGCTTGTCGCTCTCTTAGGCGGCGCTTTGGGGAGGCAATACCACCCAGCACCCCGGAACTCTACCGGGCGGGTCGATTTGCAACTGTGACCCGGAATCATTCTGGGCGACGGAACTGACTTCACAAGGCGTGGTTGTCTTCATTAGCACACCGCCTCGCACGGCTCTGGCTAGCACGGGTGAGACGCTCGTCACCAGGATCATCGCCGCAATGGCTGCCACCGCTAGGACCTTGATCACACGCTTCATCGGCTATCTCCTTGCTTCAGGCACGCTCGCCGTAGCCACCATAGCAATTTGGAACGCGTGGCGGTATAGGCCAGGTGATCTATTTTGATGCAGCTGATTAGCGGTCAGCGATGCAACTGAGAACGCCACAAGAGAGGCTCGGCGCGTACCTCCAAGAACGTATCTCCTACTTGAGGCATCTGTTCGATGATTTGCGCTGTTATAGTAGATGTGGATCGATGAAGCGCCGGTGCACGCGCCAATCCGTGTGGGCGGAAGGGAAGTGAAGGAGCACACGATGGTCGGTACGGTAGGCGAACTCTCGTTCGAGGGCTCGAACTGGTGCGTGGGGCTCGCCGAATGTACGAAGGGCGAGGCCCTATAAGCTCTACGCGAAAGTCAGAGAAGCCGGTCATCTTAGCCGTCGATGACGAGCCGACGGTCCTGAGCGCTGTCGCTCGTGATCTGCGGCGCGAGTACGGTCAGCAATACAGGGTGATGAAGGCTGGTTCTGGTCAATCGGCACTCGAGACGGTGCGGGAGATGAAATTCCGCAGCGTGCCCGTTGCCCTGTTTCTGGTGGACCAGAGGATGCTGGGCATGTCTGGAGTGGAGTTTCTCGAGAACGCAATAGAAGTCTTCCCTGATGCGAAGCGCGTGCTGCTCACCGCGTATGCGGACACCCAGGCTGCCATAAGCGCGATCAACGACGTTGCACTAGATTACTATCTAATGAAACCGTGGGATCCCCCAGAGGAGCACCTCTACCCGGTGCTCACGGACCTGTTGGACGACTGGCAGGCATCGTTCGCCCCACCATTCAAAGGCATCCGTGTGGTAGGCCACCAATTGTCTGCGCAATCCCACCAGGTCAAGGACTTCCTGTCCAGGAACCTCGTACCT
Source organism: uncultured Rubrobacteraceae bacterium (assembly GCA_963830075.1). GTDB lineage: Bacteria > Actinomycetota > Rubrobacteria > Rubrobacterales > Rubrobacteraceae > Rubrobacter_D. The sequence continues at coordinate 684,134 of CAWHLD010000020.1, forward strand.
TATCAATGGCTTGACGTGGAGATCGACGAGGAAGCTGGCCACTTGCTCGAACTCTCCGGCTCGGATGGCTCGCAGTTGCCACTTGTGGTTTTCCCTGATGGAACTTCCCTGCTGCAACCCACGAACGTACAGCAAGCGGAGAAGATCGGCCTGAAGATGCGGCCGAACCTGCCGTTTTACGATCTGGTCATCGTCGGGGCCGGTCCGTCCGGTCTGGCAGCCGCGGTTTACGGGGCCTCCGAAGGGCTCAGCTCGGTACTCGTCGAAGGCGAGGCGCCCGACGGCCAGGCGGGCACTAGCTCTCGCATCGAGAACTATTTGGGTTTCCCTGGCGGCTTGAGCGGGGGCGACCTTTCGAGACGGGCCGTGGCCCAAGCCAGCCGTTTCGGCGCAGAGATACTCACCCCCCTCGAGGCGACCGGTATAAGGGCGGAAGATCAGTATCGTTTCGTTACCCTGACCGATGGCTCCGAGATCAGCTGCCACACTCTGCTAATCTCGACGGGCGTGTCGTACCGCACGCTGGAGGTACCCGGTGCCGAAAAACTCACCGGCGCGGGGGTGTACTATGGAGCGGCCATCACCGAGGCGCTGGCCTGTCGAGGCGAGGATGTATTCGTCGTGGGTGCGGGTAATTCGGCTGGGCAGTCTGCAGTGTACCTTGCAAGGTATGCGAGCTCAGTGACGATGCTCGTGAGGGGCGACTCGCTTGCCAAGACGATGTCTCACTACCTTGTCTCGCAGGTCGAATCACATAAGAAGATCACGGTCCTGGCACAAACTGCGGTCGCGGAGGTTACCGGCGATAGTCACCTTGAGGAAATCACCATCACGGATGCTACCTCGGGCGACGTGCGAAGCCTCCCGGCATTCGCCCTCTTCGTCTTTATCGGCGCGAAGCCGCGTACGGAGTGGGTCGCCGGTGTCGTAGAGAGGGATCCCGCCGGCTTTATCCTGACCGGGCCTACCCTGCTTCGTGGTGGTCATCCTAAGGGATGGTATTTCAATCGGGACCCCTTTTTGCTCGAGACCAGCGTACCCGGCATCTTCGCGGCTGGAGACGTTCGCGACAGATCGGTCAAGCGCGTGGCGTCAGCGGTTGGTGAGGGATCAATGGTTGTGCAGTTCGTCCACCAGTATCTGAGCAGGGTACCTGAGTAGATCTATGCTCGACGAGTTACGCCGGATTCCGCTTCTCGCAGACCTCTCCGAAGAGGACCTCGAGCAGGTGCTGGAATCGGCGCAGACGCTCTGTCTCCCCGCAGGGCAACTCGTGTTGCGGGAGGGTGACCTCGGAGACTCGCTTTACGTCGTCCTCGACGGACAGCTTGAGGTTACTAAGAGCCAGGGCAGCCAGGACGTCTTGCTCGCGTCGTACAGCGCCGGGCAATTCTTTGGCGAGATGGCGTTGCTGGAGCAGACGCCACGGTCTGCCTCGGTACGCACGCTGCGGGAGAGCCGTCTGTTGGTGATAGACCAGACTGCCTTCCGAACGTTCCTCTCCCGCAGCGCATCGGCTTCCTTGAAGATCCTGCAAACAGTGACCTCGAGGTTGCGCAGCACGGAATCGATGGTGATCCAGAACGAGAAGATGGCAGCCCTCGGCACGCTCGCCGCCGGACTCGCACACGAGTTGAACAATCCGGCCGCAGCCATACGGCGCAGCGCGGCGCAGTTGCGTGACGAGCTGGCTGAGCGGGATCGCTCGGCATCGCAACTCGACTCGCTCGCCACCGACCCGGCTCAGAGAGCAGCCCTCAGCGAATTACGGGCCGAGACCTTGTCGCATACTACTGAAACAGCCCCCGACGACCCGCTGGCCCTGAGCGACCGCGAGGATGAGCTGCAGGATTGGTTGGAACACTATGGCGTCGAGAGACCGTGGGAACTCGCGCCCGTGCTGGTCTCCTTCGGCTGGGATAAGGACGAGTTGGAACGGTTGATGGAACACTTCTCTCCCACGCAGTTACCCGGTGTAGTGGGCTGGTTGGGAGCCTGTTCTTTAGTCTACGGCCTGCTTGTAGAGGTGGAAAAGAGTGCCGAGGCGATGTCAGAGATCGTCAAGGCCGTCAAGACGTATTCATACCTGGATCAGGGGCCGATCCAAGAAGTTGATGTGAGAGAGAGTCTGGAGAACACCCTTGTGCTCCTGCGTCCCGAGATCAACGCCGGTATCGATATCAAGCGCGATTTCGCCGACGACGTACCGTGCATCGAAGCCTACGGCTCTGAACTCAATCAGGTCTGGACCAATATAATCGACAACGCGATCGATGCCATGCAGGCTCGAGGACAACTTACTTTACGAGCCTACACGAAAGACAACGCAGTCACAGTAGAGGTCATAGACGCCGGACCGGGAATTCCGCCGGAGATCCAGCCACGTATCTTCGAGCCCTTCTTTACTACGAAAGGACCCGGCGCGGGCACAGGCCTGGGCCTGCACATCGCGTATAACATAATCGTCCACAGGCACCATGGACAGATCCAGGTCTCGTCCAAAATCGGCGAGACTTGCTTTCGAGTGGTGCTGCCGGTTCGGCTGGCTGGAGATGATCCTAGTGCAATGTAGCGAACACAGCGCGTGCCGGGGCAATTCGAGACGCGTAACGATAGAAATGTCCGGGCAGCTTGGGTGCAGCAACCGTGCAGCAATCCGAGTAAATATTCGGAAGTGCTGGGAAGAGAACCAAAGCTGAAATACGGCGATTTCCAGGAATTTTGTAAGCTTCAGAAACCTTCAGAAACTTCCAGCAACGTATTGTACTGCCTTCATACGACAGAGGTCAGGGGTTCGAATCCTCTCGGCTCCACTTCTAGAACATGCTATCTTGCGGGCAACCTCAAGCTCTTCTGTACGCATCCCCTACCGAAAAATTCGGAGCCGGTCTCAAGGGCTCAAGCACATACTGCTCCATTTGGTAGATGTAGATCTCCGAAGTTCGCGCGAGATGAATTCCCGGAAGTTTGGCGATGCGGAAGCGTGCGCCACGGAGTTACTCAGTCCGCATGCGCGCACAGGATCGCGGTCGGATCACCACATGAAACGAGGATCCATGATAGATTGGAAGCTTGAACTGGTGCAGGTCTCGCTTTCGGATGTCGATCGCGAAAAGGTCTTTTGCACCGAGAAGATGGGCTTCAATGATGATCATGGTCACAGGGTCAACGGTGAGGTTCGCTTCGTCCAGCAAACGCCTCCTGGGTCTGCTTGCTCGGTTGCAATAGGTACCGGAATCTCGGACATGAAGTCCGGCTCCGTCCAGGGGCTGCAACCGGTGGTCTCGGATATAGGGGCCACGCGGCGAACTCGTCATGTGGCGTCGAAGTTAACGTGGTCCAGGCGTTCGACTGGGACTCTTTAGTCTTCTTCAGCAACCCTGATAGGAACGGCTGGGCCGTGCAGCAGATACCTGCTCGCGATTAGAGCGGTTTTCATAACGAGTGATGAGAGACGGCGTAGCCGCAATGCCTGAACCAGCCTGCGGCATCACGCCGGCTCACGGCGTCGAGTGCCTCGCCTGTCGCCTCCAGCAGGGCTTCTCGGGTGCGGGCTCCGATCCGCCTGAGGATGGCCTTCACCTTCGAGAACGCTTCTTCGATGGGCGAGAAGTCCGGCGAGTAAGGGGGCAGGAAAAGGATCTCGGCTCCCGCCCCTTCGATGAGCTCTTCGACTCGCCTCATCTTGTGGACCTGGAGGTTGTCCATCACCACGATCTTCCCTTCCCCGAGGCTCGGGAGCAGGAAATGCCTCACGTAGGTTTCGAAGGCGGCCCCGTCCGTGGCCCCTTCGACGCTCATCGTCGCCCAGATCCCTTCGGCGCTCATCGAGGCGATCAGCGTCACGTTCTTGCCCCAGTTCCTGGGCGCCTCGCCGTAAGCCCTCTCGCCTTTGGGAGCCCTGGCGTAGAGCCCAGTGAGGGCGATGTTGGTCGAGCATTCGTCCACGAACAACAGCCTCCCAGGATCTAGGGTGCTCACGTGCTCACGCCAAGCACCTCTTTTCTCTTCGTCTCGCTCGGAGGCACCCAGACTCTTTTTTTGAACGTCCAACCCAGCTTTCGCACCGCGCGGCTCATGGTGGAGACCGAGACCCTCACAGCCCGGCGCTCTTCCCAAAGCTCGCAGTGGCGCTCAAGCGTTGCCTCGTTGTTCTCTTCGAGCTGCTCCCAGAGCATCCGCCTCTCCTGAGGCGTGGCGCAGATAGAAGGCGTGCGTCCCGGGGATGGCTTGGGAGCGAGATCCCCGCTTCGCCTCCTCCGTCTGAGGTAGCGTTCCAGGGTCGGCATCGAGACGCCGAAGGTCCTCACCACCTCCCTCCTCGGGATGCCGCGGTCGATAGCGTCTAGCACTTTCAGCCTAAGGTCCAACGAGTAAGCGTTCATCTAGACAGGTTCGCATGCCATCATTCGTACTGCAAGGTGCTCTAGCTAAGCGTCGCAGCGCGTTGTGCCAGGCTGGGGCTTACGCATCTCCCTTTAGGTAATTCGGCCCTCCTCCGTGCTCGACACTTTCGAGACGCTCTGTATCCACACAGACACCCCTACCGAGTCGAGTCTTTGGCTACCCGGACACTTAGACCACAGATGCAAATCCCGAACGAGTGCTACATTTGGGCAAGTCGAAGATCAGATAATCTAGCCTCCACTACCCAGAGGATTTGGCAAGAAAGACTTAGGAATCAGCCGAGGGGCACTAGATCGAGTACATTGGGTTGCTGTAGACAGCGAAATGAGGCTAGTTCACGGCGGCGTGCATTATGGTAGACCTTCTGCGAGCTAATGAGTAGCCGACCTACAGGCACCGTCACCTTCCTGTTCACCGACATAGAAGGATCCACAAAGCTCTGGGAGAAAAGCTCCGAGGCGATGCAGAGGGCCCTCGTCAGACACGATGAGATCCTGCGCCGCGTTACCATTGAGCGCGATGGCTACGTCTTCAAGATGGTTGGCGATGCCTTCTGTTGCGCCTTCTCTACGGCCACCAACGCACTCGAAGCCGCCCTGAGAGCACAGAGGGCATTGTTCGCTGAAGAGTGGGGCGTCGAAGGTGGCGTGAGGGTCAGGATGGCCTTGCACACGGGGGCAGCGGAGGAGAGGAACGACGACTACTTCGGTCCTCCGGTCAACAGGATCGCAAGGCTGCTCTCTGCCGGTCACGGCGGCCAGGTACTCCTTTCCCTGCCCACCCAGGAGTTGGTGCGAGACTGGCTGCCGGCGGACGTACGGTTAAGAGATCTGGGAGAGAGGCGCCTCAAGGACCTCTCCAGACCGGAGAGGATCTTCCAGCTTGTGGTACACGACCTACCTGCCGAGTTCCCGCCCCTTAGGACGCTCGAAGGTCGCCCCAACAACCTACCCCTCCAGCCCACCCCGCTGGTGGGCAGGGAGCACGAGGTTGAAGAGGTCTGCCGGCGGCTTCGCAACGAGGAGGTGCACCTCCTCACGCTCACGGGTCCCGGAGGCACCGGCAAGACCCGCCTCGCCCTGCAGGCCGGTGCCGATCTCTTGGAGGAGTTCGACGATGGGGTGTTCTATGTCTCCCTTGCCACCATAACCGACCCTGATCTGGTGTATTCCAGCTTAGCATTGTCTCTCGGGGTCAAAGAGGGCGCTGGGCAGTCCCTGATGGAGATGCTTGAAGGCTACCTGCAGCAAAAGCGCCTGCTCCTGATCCTCGACAATTTCGAGCAGGTCTTGGAAGGGGCACCTGTAGTAGGGAATCTCCTAGGTGACTGTCCCGAGCTGAAGGTGCTCGTGACCAGCCGCATACCCCTCAGGCTCTACGGGGAGAAGGAGTACCCCGTGCCTCCCCTTGAGTTGCCAGATCCGTCACAGCTGCCGCCATTTGAGCGCCTTACCCAGTACGAGTCGGTGAGGCTCTTCGTGGAGAGGGCTAGGGCTGTGAAGCCCGATTTCGAGGTTACCAAGGAGAACGCTCCAGCCGTTGCCGAGATCTGCGCGAGGCTGGACGGGCTGCCCCTGGCGATAGAGCTTGCCGCAGCGAGGACCAAGCTGCTTCCGCCGCAGGCGCTGCTGTCCCGCTTGGGCAATCGCCTGAAGCTACTCACAGGTGGGGCCAGAAACCTTCCCGCCCGCCAGCAGACTTTGAGGGGCACGATAGACTGGAGCTTTGATCTGCTCGATGAGGCCGAGAAAAGTCTCTTCGGGGGGCTTTCCGTTTTCGCTGGAGGATCCACGCTCGAGGCCATCGAGGAGATTTGCGACCCAGAAGGCAACATAGATGCCCTGGAGGGAGTGGGATCACTCCTTGAGAAGAGCCTCTTGAGGCGGGAGGAGGGATCAGGGGTTGAGTCGCGCTTCGTGATGCTGGAGACCATCCACGAGTACGCCCGCGAGAAGCTAGAGAAGAGCGGGGAGGCAGAGGATGTAAAGCGAGTTCACGCCGGGTATTTCCTGGCCATGGCGGAGGAGGCCAGCGCGGAACTGCGGGGACCGGATCAACTGGAATGGCTCGGGAGGCTCGAGGCCGAGCACGACAATATGAGGGCGGCGCTCTCCTGGACGATAGGGCGGCAGAAAGTCGATCTGGGACTACGGCTTGCGGGAGCCTTGTGGCGGTTCTGGTCCGTGCTTGGTCACTACGCCGAAGGAAGGCGCTGGCTCGAAGAAGCGTTGGCAGCGGGCGGGAGAGGCTCGATCGAGTCGAGGGTGACGGCGCTCGCCGGGATAGGAGAGCTTGCATCGTACCAGGGCGACCTCGAGCGAGCTGAGGAAGCTTTAGCAGCGGGTTTCGAACTCCGTGTGGAGGAGGCAACAGGGCGAAGCGAAGTCAAACTACTTCTCCTCTCATCCTTGGGACATGTGGCATTGGAAAAGGCAGACTACGACAGGGCAACTGAGGCGTTCGAAGAAAGCCTTGCGTTGAGTCGGCAAATGGGGAACGATTGGGGGCTCGCAGGCTCCATTATGAGCTTGGCGACCGTGACCCATGAGCGGGGCGACCTTGAGCGGGCCACCGAACTCTACGAAGAGGGTATAGATCTCTTCAGGAAGCGGGGCGACAAACTGGGCCTTGCCCGGTGTCTGAACAACCTGGGACTCGTGTCGTACGCCCAGAATGATCTAGGGCGGGCTGTGAAGCTCACCGATGAGAGCGTCGCGCTGCTGCGGGAGTTAGGAGCCGGAGCAGACACCGCCGTTGGGCTGTGCAACCTGGGATGGATGGCCCTGTCCCAGAACGACCTCGGCAGGGCGGCGGACCTCTACGAAGAAAGCCTGGCCTTCGCACGGGACAAAGGGATGAAACCGATCATCCTACCTAACTTGGAAGGTTACGCCTGCGTGGCCGGAGCACAGGGAAAAGCGCGGCGGGCTGCGCAGCTGTGGGGCGCGGCGCGGGCCTTACAAGAAGCAGAGGGCATCCCCAGGGACACTGATTTCCTCGCCGAGGCAGACGAACGAATATCCGCGGTGCGCTCGGGCTTGGGAGAGCAAACCTGGGAGGAGGCGCTAGCAGAGGGCCGGAAGATGACGCTCGAGGAGGCCATGTCCTACGCGCTGGAGGAAAACGGGAGTAGCTGATCCACCACCCACCGAACCCCCGAGACTAGGTCTTGTACGATTTTCTAGCGCGCCAGGTAGGACTCTAACCTGCGACCTTCTGACTCGTAGTCTTGCCAGTCGGATATCGTCCCGGTTGCTGCTACCGTTGTTACCAAAGGATCCTGATGTCAGAACAAGCGCTAGCCACAAGTGGAATAGCGGCAACGGTCGTCTATCGCCAGCGCTTTACTCAGGGACTTAGGAGATCCGACAAGCGCCTCGACCCCCTGAGCTGCTCATTGCGGGTTTGCTTATAGCCATCCTAGAGTGTACTGCCACAAACTCTAGCGGGTGATCCTGCTCATCCGCTTGGTGAGCCTGCTGCCCCTCACCGCCTTCGTCGCCCTGCTGAACGAGAGCACGGGCTCCTTCTCGCGCGGTGCCCTATCTAACGGAAAGATCTGGTTTGAGGCTCGTCCTCGGGTCTGCGAAGCGTTGTTTTGGTACCAGGGCGTAGCCGCCGGGGTGGCCCGGGTCTCGGTCGTAAGGGTACCCTCCCAGCTTCTTGTACAGTTCCGCGTAGCGCTCCAGCCTGTCCCGATCAAGACGGACTCCGAGTCCTGGCGTGTCGGGGACCCGGATGGTCCCTCCCCGGTACTCGAACTTTCCGCCCTCTATGATGTCGTCGCGCAAATGGTGGTAGTGGGCGTCAGCCGAGAAGGTGAGGTTCGGGATCGCTGCGCCCAGGTGCAACATCGTTGCGAGTTGGATGCCGAGCTCTCCGGAGGAATGTACGGCCACCCCGAGCTGGAACGTTTCGCAAACCCCCGCAGCCTTCATGCAAGGCCTTATACCACCCCAGAAGGTGGTGTCCAGCAGTATCACGTCCACGGCCGGGTCGAGGACGTTGGCGGCGAGCTGCTCGAAATCGATGACGACGGTGTTGGTGGAGAGGGGAATGTTCACCATTCCGCGGAGGCGCCGCATCCCGTTCAGGCCCCAGGTCGGATCTTCGTAGTAGTCGTTGTTGAGATCCTCTATCGCCCGTCCGAAGCGAGCGCCCTCCTCCACGCTCAAGGCCGCGTTCGGGTCGTAGCGCAAGGTGTCTTCCGGGAACGCTTCGGAAAGCGCCCTGTAGCACTCCAGCTCGTGGTCGGGCGGGTAGACCCCGCCCTTGAGCTTGTGGGCGGCGAAACCGTGCTCCTCCTTGAGAGCCCGGGCGTGCTCGACGAGCTGCGCGGTGGTGCGGACCTCGCCCTCACCGGTCTCGGGATCGGCGTATCGGAAGAACAGGTAGCTGGCGAAGGGCACCTCGTCGCGAAGCCTGCCCCCGAGCAGGTCGTGGACGGGGACCCCGAGTTTCTGTCCCACGAGGTCCAGGCAGGCGAACTCGAGCGCGGCGTGGAGCTGGGTGCGGTTGTTGTAGAGGCTCGCCGTCGGGTTCATGATCTTGAACCGCATCGCCTCGAGCTGGGAGGGGTCGTGACCGAGGAGGTAGGGTTTGAGACCCTCGAAGGCCACCTCCGTACTCTCTCCTCCGCCTCCCATCTCGCCCAGGCCGATAAGGCCCTCGTCGGTCTCCAACTCGACTATGGTGCGGACGAAGCGGCCCCAGTGGGCGCCGTTGGCGTGCAGAAGCGGCGCCTCAAGCGGTACCGTAACGGTGGTCGCGCGCAGGTCGGTGATCTTCATGCAACTCCTTCCCTGATCGCCCTCACTCTGGCAACTGGACGCCGAGCGCGGCCAGCATGCCGCCGTCCACCTTGTACTCGCCGCCGGTAACGAAGCTGGCCCTAGGACCAGCGAGGAAGGAGATCACCTCGGCCACCTCTTCCACCCTGGCTACCCGCCCGAGCGGGTGCATCTTGCCGAAGCCCTCCAGCGTTTCTTCCGCCGTCTTCGCCCCCTTGAAAAGCTCGGCCGACCACCGCAGCATCGGCGTGTCCACGGAGGCCGGGCAGACCGCGTTCACCCTTATGTTCTCCGCGGCGTGATCCAGCGCCATCGCCCGGGTCAGAGCGTTGACGCCTCCCTTGCTGGCCGTATACGCGGCGACCCCCTTCTGCGAGGCGAACGCCTGCACGCTCGAGACGTTGACGATCGAGCCTCCCCCGCGCTTCCTGATCTCGGGGATGGCGTACTTGGACGCCAGGTAGACGCCCTTGAGGTTCACGCCGAGAACCTCGTCCCACACCTCCTCCGCGGTGTCCTCTACGGTCCCGTAGCGCTGGACGCCGGCGGCGTTGACGAGGATATCGACCCCCCCGTAGCTCTCGGCGGCGAAGCCCACCAGCCCTTCCATGTCGGCCGGGGAGGTCACGTTGGCCCGCAGGCCACGAGCCTCTAGGGCCTCCTCGTGTAGGGCCGTCACCGCCTCTTCTACCTGTTCCTCGCGGTCGCTGCAAACAACGACCGAGGCACCGTCCGACGCCAGCTTGCGTGCTGCGGCCAGACCGATGCCCAGGGCGCCGGTTACGATTCCCACCTTGCCGATGAGATCAGCCATGTTCTCCTCCTTCTCCACCCTCTGAGCCCTCCAGAACCTCGACCCGCATAGAGAAACGCCGTTCCTCCCGCGCGCCCACAAGCATGGCGGTGCCGTTGCTCACCGCCTCTGCTATACCGTTCGTCGGGTAGCTCGAGAAAGGTTCTAGGCCTATGTTGTAGTGGCGTCCGTACCACGGGTAGAATCCCGACGCGCCATACTCCTGCCAGAACCACAAATACGGCATCTGCTCGACATCCCACTCGACTCGGAGCGCCAGAGCCTTTTTCGGGTTCTTTACCTCGTACCAGCCCTCCGAGAGGTCCTTGAGGTAGAGCATCTCGCTCATAGTTCCTGCCTCCGGCAGCACGCTCAGGTCCACGCTGGCGCCCGCTTGGTCTTCGACGATGGGCCAGGTGTAGGTTCTGCCGTCATCCACCCGGCGTCCTTCGGGGTGGATCGGCTCCTCGTGCGGCACTACCGTCGCCCCTTCGGGAAGACGTATCCTGCAGCCCTCCTCGAGGAAAGGACGCCCGAACGCTATGTGGTGTCCCCACATGGCGTGCAGGGACACCTCGCTCTCGTTCTTGAGCGTCTCCTCCACGCGCAGGTGGCTCTCCCCGGAACGTAGGCGTAGCGTTTTGTCCAGGCGGAATGGTGTCTTCTGGGTCCTTACGGAAAACCGTACGGCGATGGCCCGTTCGTCGTCCTCGACGATCTCGTAGTCCCAGGGGAGGTTGCTTACCTCGCCGTGCTGCCCGAACCGGGCCCCGAGGTAGGAGGAGGGGGCGCCGCCGTTGGGGAAGATCTCCTGCCAACCGCCCGGGTAGTAATCCAGGAAGGTCGCTAAGGAGTCAGGTGAGGTCGAGAGGTAGGAGCTCGGGTCGCGTACGCCCCCCGCCGCCAGCCAGACGAAGTCCACGTCGCGGGGTTTGTAGTTGAACTCGATCACGTCGGTGCCCTTGTCCGCGAGCACCCCCACCCGAAGCTTCTCGTTCTCCAGGAACACCACCCTCATGCCGGCGCGCTCGTACTCAAGTACGCGAGCACCCCAGTTCCTTTGTGGCCTGTACCTTCTAGTGCTCACGTCGTGCTCACGTGCCTGTCATTCGTCGAACTGGAACAACGAGCAGCCGCCATCGACCAGCAACGTCGAACCGGTCATGTAGTCTGCCGCCTCCGAGCATAGGAACGCGGTCGCCTTTGCGACCTGTTCGGAGGTCTGCGGCTCTCCGAGCGGTATCACATGCCTCACGCGGCGTGCGTACTGGGGCTCCGTCTCCATCTGCCGCTTTGCCAAGCCAGCCCTCACGATGCCGGGGGCGATCACGTTTACCAGTATGCCGTACCCCGCCAGCTCACGCGCCATCTGGCGCGCCAGCATCCGGATCCCGGCCTTTGAGACGGAGTACGCCGTGATCTCCGGCCAGGGTACCTCCTGCACCCACGAACCGGTAAAGATGATGCGGCCTGGTCTCTCGCGTCCCACCATGAGCCGCGCGGCCGCTTGACCCAGGTTGAAGCAACCCCCCAGGTTGACCGCAAGATGGTTCTGCCACTGCTTTTCGGTGATCTCGAGAAACGGCGCGGAATCGACTATGCCCGCGTTACCGATGGCAACATCCAGGGGTTCTATGCGCGCTAGCGCCTCGTCCACGGCAGACCGATCCGTCACGTCGGCTTGTATATAGCCGACCTCGCCATCGGCTACGCTAGCCCCCTCCAACCACGGCTCCGCGTCTTCGGCCGACTTCAGGTCGATGAGCGTCACGGAAGCACCCCGGGCGGAGAGCTCCTTTCCCATGGCGGCCCCGATGTCGCCGGCACCCCCCGTGATCGCAATGCCAGCCCCGTCCATCCGATCCATATTTACCTCCCCGTTGACCCCGCCTAGTAACGAAGTGTACCCTGGGTGGTATGACCGGTAAAGCCACAGGTCGAATAATCAATCGAGACTCCCTCTCGGCCTTTCTCGAGGAGCAGGTAGTCTCGGGCCGCGTGGCGGAGGGATCGAAGCTGCCTTCGGAGCGGGCTATCGCTGAGGAACACGGCCTGAGCCGGCCGGCGGTGCGGGAAGCTCTGCGCGACCTGTCCGGTCGTGGGCTCGTCGAGATCGTGCCCGGACGCGGGGCGTACGCCCGTGGACCGCGAGCGGGTGATTTGGCGGGCCCGCTCGAAGCCTTCTACCGACGCCAGCGCGTTACCCCGCGGGATCTTGTGGAGGCCCGCAAGATGATCGAGTGCGAGGCGGCTTTTCTGGCGGCGGGGAGGTCCGGAAGCGGAGATCTCGGTGCCATGGAGCTGGCTCTCACGCGCTTCGAACACAGCGCCGACCTGGTAGACAAGACCCGTTACGACATCGCGTTTCACATGAGCATCGTGCGGGCCGCGCATAACCCGGTGGTCGAGACGATGTACGGCTCGATCAGGGGCCTCGTCGTCCAGCTGATGCTACGGTCTTTGGGGGACCCGAACGTCTCCCGTGCCGGGGTGCCATACCACCGGGAGATCTATGACGCCATCCGCAACGGGGACGGGGAACGCGCCCGCTCGTCGATGTCCGGTCATCTGGTGATCGCTGAGAGGCTCTACGGGGACGACTTCGACCGAAGCCTGCACGGTGTATTCCAGAGGGAACTCGAGCGTCTCCTCAGTCCTGGCGTAACGCTAGATGAGCTCCTGGACGTGGCGGTCGAGACCGATGGTGAAGACCAAGAGGTTTCATGGGAGGCTCCATGAAGCGCCACTTGGGGAGGCGAGCCTGGGAAATGGCAGATCACAGGAGGAGGTCGTAAGCTAAGCTCTCGGAAGCCGGAGTAGCGGCGTAAGAAGGGACACGAAATGGGAAAGGGAATACGGAGGTGACGGTTCATGTCTAGCCAGTCAGCGGAAGTGGGCAGGGTCGGCAGCAACAAGTTGGTTTACTTTTTCGGCGCCCTTGGGGGGTTGCTCTTCGGGTACGATACCGGGGTGATCGCGGGTGCGATCCTGTTCATCAACAAGGATCTCGGGCTCTCACCGTTCATGAGCGGGCTGGTGGTAAGCTCGCTCCTGGTTGGTGCGATGATCGGCGCGGCCTTTGCAGGGCCGATCGCCGACGCAACGGGCCGGCGCCGCCTCGTCCTGGTGGCGGCCCTCATCTTCGCCGCGGGAGCGATCGGCGCGGCGCTCGCGACCAACGCGGTCATGCTGGTGCTTTTCCGGGTGGTGCTGGGGCTCGCGGTCGGGGCGGCTTCCCTCACCGTACCGCTCTACCTGGCGGAGGTAGCCCCAACCGAGATCCGTGGGGCGGTCGCCTCCCTCAACCAGCTCATGATAGTTTCGGGCATACTCATCGCCTACATAGCCAACTCGGCGCTGGCCGGGGCCGGGGCGTGGCGCTGGATGATCGGGCTGGCCGTGGTTCCCTCCGCGCTCCTTTTTCTTGGGATGCTCTTCATGCCGGAGACCCCCCGCTGGCTCGTGAGCAAGGACCGGGATGAGGAGGCCAGGGAGGTGCTGAGGCGGACCAGAGACGAGGTGGCCGTCGAGGCCGAGATGAACGACATCAAACGCGTGGAGAGCCAGGAAGAGGGCGGCCTTAGGGAACTCCTTGCACCCTGGGTGAGGCCTGCTCTGTTGGTGGGCATGGGGCTCGCCATCTTCCAGCAGATCGTCGGGATCAACACCATCATTTACTACGCTCCTACGACCCTCACCAACGTGGGCTTCGGTGACTCGGCGGCCATCCTCGCCAACGCCGGCATCGGCGTGATCAACGTGACGATGACCCTGGTTGCGATACGCTTCATAGACCGGGCCGGGCGCAAGCCGCTCCTGCTTGCCGGCGCCGCCGGCATGGCTCTGAGCCTCGCCGTCCTGGGGCTCACCTCGCTGCTCCTGCCCGCACCGACTGGCGTGGGTCCGGTGGGCATCATAACGCTGGTGTGCCTGGCGCTGTTTATCGCTGCCTTCGCGGTCAGCTGGGGACCCATCGTCTGGGTCATGCTCGGGGAGATCTTCCCGCTCAAGGTGCGGGGCTCGGCCATGGCGGTGGCGACGGTCCTGCTGTGGGGCGCGAACTTCGTTGTTTCCTTGACCTTCCCGGTCCTGCTCGACGCTTTGGGGTTGGGCTGGCTGTTCGTGGGGTACGCCCTCATAGGGGTGGCGGCGTTCTTCTTCGTCCGCTCCTTCGTCACCGAGACGAAGGGACGCAGCCTCGAGGAGATAGAAGCCGATTTGCACGAGAGGGCGACCGTGTAAGAGGAGTGGCACCGTTTCGAAAGGTACTCGCATGATAGTCTCCCGAATCGAAACGCTGCGCCTTGAGGAATTCCCGAACGTGCTCTTTGTCCTCGTCTATACCGACGAGGGTATCACGGGCCTCGGCGAAACCTTCTTCGGCGCCCGGGCCGTCGAGGCCTACGTACACGAGACGATCGCACCTCACTTGCTCGGTAAGGACCCCCTGCGCATCGATTGGCACGCCGACCAGCTCTACGGCTACCTCGGCTACCAGAGCAGCGGGGTCGAGACGAGGGGCAACTCGGCCGTGGACATCGCGCTTTGGGACATCTTCGGCAAGGCTACAGGGCAGCCCCTCTATCAACTCCTGGGGGGGAGGAGTCGGGAGAAGATCAGGACCTACAACACCTGCGCGGGCTACCGCTACGTGCGCGAGGCGCCCCGCCAGGAGGTAGGCAACTGGGGACTGCCCGAGGAAACCGCCGAGGCAGCCGAGGGGCCATACGAAGACCTTGACGCTTTCCTCAACCGGGCCGACGAGCTGGCCGAGAGCCTGCTCTCGCAAGGTATCACGGGCATGAAGATCTGGCCGTTCGATCCTTACGCCGAGGAATCTGGTGGTCACTACATCTCCGATGCGGATCTCCAGAAGGCCCTCGAACCGTTCCGCAAGATACGCGAGGCGGTGGGCATGGAGATGGATGTGATGGTCGAGTTCCACTCGCTGTGGGACCTCCCGACAGCAAAGAGGATTGCTCTAGCCACCCAAGAGTTCGGGCCTTACTGGTACGAGGATCCCATAAAGGCCGACGACCTCGATGCTCTCGCCGAGTTCGCATCATCCACCCACGTACCGGTAACGGCGAGCGAGACGCTCTCGGGCCGTCCCGCCTTCCTGCAGCTCATGAACAAGGGAGCCGCCAGCATCGTGATGCTCGACCTCAGCTGGTGCGGCGGCATAAGCGAGGCGAAGAAGATCGCCACGATGGTCGAGGCTTGCCACCTCCCGGTTGCCCCCCACGATTGCACCGGCCCCGTGGTGCTGACCGCCTCGACCCACCTCTCTATCAATCTGCCCAATGCCTTGATCCAGGAGTCCGTGCGAGCCTACTACACCGGCTGGTACAAGGAGCTCGTCACCGATCTTCCGACCGTCTCGGATGGTCACATCTCTCCTCCACAGGGACCAGGACTCGGTACCGAGCTCGTGCCTGGCCTGCGGGAGCGTCGCGACGCGCACCTCTTGAGCAGCAAGATAGAAGATGGGTGAGTACGGAAGGGAGTGGATTCGATGAAGACGACCCTCGAGGCGAGCGCGGCTGAGGTTTTTTACGACGGGCTCTTCACCGAGCCCACGCTAGACCATCCCGAGGGCCTCGCCGTGCACCGGGACGGAAGCGTCTGGTGCGGCGGTGAGCGCGGACAGATCTACCGCATAGAACCGGACGGCACGTCCATGGAGCAGGTCGCCGCGATCGAAGGCGGGTTCTCTCAGGGCATGGCGTTCGACACGGAAGACAACCTCTACGTCTGCGACCTCAAGCATGGCAGTGTCGTAAGACTCGACGCGAGTAGTGGTTCTCTGGAAAAATTCGCCGACGGCGCAGAAGGGCGCGGCATAAGCATCTCCAACTACCCCGCCTTCGACGCCGAGGGGCGCCTCTATGTCTCCGATTCCCACGCCTTCAAGGAACCGGGCCCTGGCATCTTCCGCTTCGAGCCCGACGGCGCGGGGGAGCTCTGGTACGACGAGCCCGTAAATTTCGCCAACGGCCTGGCACTCTCGGCAGACGGAGGTTACCTCTACGTCGCCGAGACCTTCGGCAACGCCATCTTCCGTATCCCCGTAAAGGAGGACGGCTCCGCTGGGGCTCGCGAGGAGATCGCCACGCTGCCTGGCATGCTGCCGGACGGGCTGGCCTTCGACGCGGTGGGCAACCTCTACGTTGCCTGCTACGAGCCGAGCCAGGTGCTGCGCGTCGCGCCAGACGGTGCAGTCGAGTGCTTCGTAGGCGACGAGGAGGCGCACCTCTTCTGCCACCCGACGAACGTGGCTTTCCGCGACAACACCTTGTTCACCACAAACCTCGGGCGCTGGCACATAACCGCCGTCGACACGGGGACGAAAGGCTTGCCGCTCTACGGAGGTTACGGCAGTGGGCGCTAAGCTCGCGCGGAACCCCTCACGTAAGATGCGCGCGGCGCGCTGGCACGGGCGGCGAGACGTGAGAGTAGACGAGGTGCCGGTACCGAGCCCGAGGTCCGATCAGGCCCTGATCGAGGTCGAGTGGTGCGGCATCTGCGGCACCGACCTAGAGGAGTACACAGACGGACCTGTGACCATCCCCGAGGTGGCTCATCCGCTCACCGGTCGGCGGGCTCCCATCACACTCGGCCACGAGATAGTGGGCCGGGTCGCAGAGTCCGCCCAGGATGGCAGCGGGCCGCCCGAAGGCGCCCGGGTCATCCCCGACGTCGTCCTCGGGTGCGGGGAGTGCTGGTGGTGCCGCCGTCACGAGGAGGGGCTGTGCGCGCGCCACGCGGTCGTTGGGTTGCACGCCGACGGGGGACTTGCTGAATACGTGGCTTCCACGGCCGCCACCTGCGTGCCGGTGCCCGTCGGCCTCGATGCCGACGTCGCTGCCCTGGCGGAGCCGACCTCCGTGGCCGTGCGCGCCCTTCGCAAGGTGACCTACCCGGTCGGTTCCAGCGTACTCGTCATCGGGGCTGGTACCATCGGTCTTCTCGTGACGCAGGTGGCCCGTAACTCCGGAGCGGGCACCATAGTCGCCGTCGATACCAAGCCCCAGCGCCGGGACCTGGCGCTTGCGCTGGGAGCCGACTTTGCCTCCGAACCCGACGGGCTCGAGAAACTCCTTTCCGAGGCAACAGGAGGCGTCGGCCCCGATGTTGTCATCGAATGCTCAGGGGTACCCGGATTGGCCCGCCAGGCGATCCGACTGACCCGGCGAGGGGGCACCGCCGTCCTCGTGGGCATCCACGGCAAAGAAGAGCCCTTCGACCTGCTGGATACGGTCCTTGGTGAAAAGCGTATCGTGGGTTCTGCCGCTCACCTGTGGGATGAGGACGTCACAACCGCCGTGGACCTGCTCGCACGCGGCCGGATCGACGGTCGCCCCTTGCTCACCACGCATCTTCCATTGGAACGAGTGGTAGAAGGTATAGGTATCTTGGAGGATCCCGCGTCGGACGTTCTGAAGGTACTGGTCACTCCCAGCCCCAGCGCTCGATGATTCGCGGCTCTCCGTAACTGTTGCGGGGCCACCACTTGTCTTCTTCATAGTTCTCCTTAAACCCACGACTCCAAGGCCGCCGACTAGTCTCGGGATAACCTGGATCGAAGACGGCTAGGTCGGAAGGTACGGGGTGACCTCCGTTAACCTCCGTTATCCTCATCACTGAGAACAAGCCGCACAGTAGTCGCAGCCTGGCTTCGTGATCCGAACCCCATCGGTGAGATGAACCTATCCTCTTGCCTCCAGCCTGGCGGGTTTGATCTTGGTGTGATAGCGATATTGCTGGCGGCAGGCGTCGTCGCAGAACCTCTTGTCGTTGCGGGTCTTCCTAGCTCCTTCCTTAGGCGCCGCGAGGGAGATCACACGCCTGCACTTCGGGTTTTGGCAGCGAACAATGTCGGCCCTGGAACCCATGAGCCACCACATCTGCAGATACATCGCCCCCGCCAGGTTATCGAACCTCCAGTGCTGCTTGAGATCCGATGGATCCCTGCCGTATTTCGCGATGTGCCACCAATCCAATCCCGGATGGCAATACCTGAGCTTGGAGTCGACATCTTTGGCCACCGCTGAGAGGGCGAAGGAGAGGGCAGCTTCGTTCGAAACCGACTCCTCGGCATCGAGAGGACGCTCTACGATCTCACCATCCTCGTCTTCGTAAGTGACAAGGTACTCGTCCGGGAAATGGAATTGAGACTCGAAGAGGCGTCCCAGCGCCTCATTGCCGTTGTCGGCCAGGATGGCCTCGTAGGCTTCGAGGATCATGGCGGCAAGCTCCACCTCGGCGAAGAAGGTCCGAACGTTGTCCGCTGGACCCCTCTTACTGCCGTACAGGTCGAGGTTCCACTGCTCCAAACTCCAAAAGCTGCTGGCCGTTCTGCCGTCATCGCGATGATCCCTCCCGTAACCCAACAGGCCGTACTCGCGCACCCAATCAAGAACGATTTCCTCATCAGGGTTTCGGTAGGGCAACCGGGCAAACTCGAGAAACAAGTTCGGTGCATCCACGAGAGGCCGGTAAACCCTCTTCTGCGCGCCATCCTTAGAGATGGGCCGGATGTAACCATCGTCCGTAATCTCGCAGTCCGGGGGTGCGGTCCAAATGCTCCGGTCCAAACTCCGGTCCAAGGTATCGTTGCTGTAGCCTGCGGCGTGCCGGTATAACGGGTTAGCCGACAGGAACTGCCCACCCTCTAGCCTCTCAGGATCTGCGCTTCGGGTCACGGCTAAGCCTCCCTACAAAAATCTCTTACACGCGCCAAAAATCACCGCGTTTCTCACGGCTATTATAACAATAATCCGGTGAACATCCAGCCACTTTGATAGACTCCGGTATGCATCAGGAAACCAATTGCGTAGGGGGCACGAACGAAGCAAACAACGATAAGAACGCAGAACGCGGACGAACAGTTGGGCGAAGAGGCGCAGGGCAGAGGGCCAAATCTCACCCCCACGCCTCTCTCGCAAGAGACACCCACCTAACATGAGGAGGCGCCCCGTGGGCATCATACCCCCGACGTCGGAAGGCGACAACCGGGCTGAGGTAGCCACACCGGCCTGGCTTACGTATCCCCAAGCCACGGCATTCGCGAACCTCTCGCGCGTAACGCTCTGGAGGGCCATCGAAGCCGGCGAAATCGAGGCCGCGAAAGTTGGCCGAGCGGTCAGGATATCGCGGGAGTCGTTGAACGAGTTCATGAAATGCCGCTGTGGCTAAGAGGAAGAAGCCATGCGAACTTTGCGACGACTGCACGGTCGCGGACTTCTACATGGATCATGGACATGACGCCTCCTGGGGGCCAAGACCCCCCATGTCCGATTACCCAGAGCATCGATCGAAAGGAGCATTGATGACACTCGACTACAGTGTCGATCCCACCGGCTTGGGTAGGCTCGGCATAGCTTGCGTCCACTGTACCCAATACCTGGCCCCAGACGAAGGCGTCACGTTGTCGAGGCCAGCGACGAAACCGGATCCCGTTAAGGGTATCACGTCGTGTCTCGAATACGCCCACCGCGAGTGCGAAGAGCGTCTGCCCGGCATTGCAGGGAAGAAGAACACCGAGCACCTCTACCGGACGAACGTAGAGTCCTTGGAGAAGGACGGCCTGGTCGTCCTCCTGGATATCACCAAGGTTCAGAGGACCACCCTGGGCGATAGCGTGCTCACCATCCTGCAGGCTCGCACCGGCCTCGACGGGAAGGAGTATGAGCCTATAGAGCCCATCCTAGAATCCGAGCAGAAGGGAGCGAGCAGTTGAACAAGGAGCCTGAGAGGACGCCTGAAGAGGACGCGCTTTGCCGTTTTGGGGATGAAAACTATAAGACGCTCTCGGAGGCTGCCCGCACCATCATAGACGAGGCAGATTCGGCGTCCCACGCGAACTGGATGGTGCGCCTCTACGGCTACCAGGAGGGCGACCACGAGTACCACATGAAGAACATGCGCCTCGCGGCCACCGGGCTGTCCGAGCGCGAACACAAGATCTTGGTGCAGATCTGGCGCGCCGCCTTGGTGGCCGCGGCTTCCATAGACCCCGAAGACTACGAAACGCTCGTCGGGTACCGCGTCTACCGGGGGGACCTCCACTACTGCTACAGGATGTTTGCCAGCATGATCGAGGAAGTGCTTGACGAAAGGAGATGGGGCATGTTGGAAGCAGAGTTGCGGCGATCGGCGGAAAGGACCACTGAGGAAGACTCTACTCTCGGAGAATTGGATCTTGGGTAGTGTTAGCCGCCGATACGCCATCGAGCAAAGTCGACTTGCCTCGGACAAGAAATGTTGCGACTGCTTCACGTCTTACCCGCAAGCAGGCTGCGAGGCGGGTGAAGAACTCCGACGCCGACCATTGGCTCGAACCCCTGGGGTGCGCCGTGGGAGTGAGGGCGAAGACGGCGAAACCGGGAGCGGAGGTGGCGCCCGTCTCCAAGGATGGCTCTGGTGTTCCGGTGGCAAACTGTCGGACGACACAAATCCTGCTCTCGCGAGCATCTAACCCGGCCGCTTCCGTCTCGTTGAACCCTCAGAGCCCGAGGATAGCCCGCAAAAACCTAAGGTTCCCTACCCCTCCGAGCCCTCAGGAGGCCGTCTAGACCCCTCACAGGGGAGGTTAGAGGTTTGTTCACCAGTTTCAATATTGTCATCAAGGCTAGAAAGGAAATGGGGCTTTATGGAGAGCGACACACCTTCCGAGCGGGCGCCCACCAAACTCGGGAGGTGCATGACCCGGCCCACCGGCTTCCAGTCGTTGGGTAGTTGGCCGCGGGAGCAATGCGTAGACGGGAGCGGCCCTTGAGATTCTGCTGGATGGAGGAGTTCGAAAGATACGACGTTGAAAGGAGATTGTTATGGTGATTATGGGCAACGATACGGGTGGCCTCGGTCCGGCGACCGGGGGTGCCCGCGCCGGATCCCCGGAGAAATCTGGTTGGTCCAGGAGCTCGCCTGCTAAGAGCCGCTTCGCCAGGGTCGCCCTCAGCCCTGACGACATTTTGCGGGATGGAGGGGGTGAGGTCCCCTGGATAGCCGAGGGCCTGGTCGCCAGGGGCGGGGTCACCTACATCCACGGCCAGGCCAAGAAGAGCGGGAAGACCACCTTCACCACCGCGATGTGCAGGGCGATCCTCACCGGGGAGCCCTTCCTGGACATGCAGACGACCAAGACCAACGTCTTTTACCTCACCGAGCAGGGCAACAACTTCGCCAAGGCCATGAAGGATGCGCGCCTAGAGGGGGTCGAGGGCTTCTACGCCCTACCCGTAACGGAGACGATGGGCATGAACATAGCCCAGATAGCGGAGGAGGCAAAGAACGCGTGCATGGAGCTGGGTGCTGGGCTGCTCGTGTTCGACACCTTCCCCGCCTTCGGTGGGCTCAAGGGCGACCAGGAGAGCCTCTCGGGCTTCGTCCAGGAGGCCCTGAGCCCCCTCATAAAGGTCGCCCGCCTCAACGACGTAGGAGTCTGGATCGTGCACCACTCCAACAAGCTGGGCGAGGGCAGGGGCTCCACGCAGTTCGAGCACGACGTCGACATCCTGCTGAGCCTTAAGCGTGCCGACGCGACCAAGGGCAACCTGGCCGAAAACGTGCGTATACTCGACGGTTACGGTAGGTACGATGGCATCCCATCCAACCACACCATCTCCTTCTCGGAGGGGGTCTACAGGTCCTTAGGTTCAAGCTCCTCCATCCAGAGCGACTCCGGCAGAGAGGCGGTTATCCAAGTCCTCCATGAGCAAGGCAAGACGAAGAAGGAGGATCTTCTCCAGAGGGCGTCTGAGATATCGGGGTCTTCCAAGTCGACGATCAGGGACTCCGTCATACCAAGCCTTCTCGACGAAACAGAAATCGTCCAGGAGGGGAGTGGGAAGAAGGGGGACCCCTACGCCTACGACCTTGCCTCCTGGGAGTCAATGTTCAATCTTCCCCCAAGGGTTTCCACGACCTCAGACCATAATCTCCAGCACCTAGTCGACAAGGAATCGGGCCTCCAAATCGATTCCCACAACGCTATAGGAAACTTGGTTGTGGGAAACAATGAAGTCGATGGAGACGGTTTTCTTTCCCACAACCACGACAAGGGGAGGACCCAAAGCCAAGTCGCGAACCCCAGGGGTGTACAAACGTCGAGGTATGTCCTGGAAGGTCCTGATACAGACGTCGCCGACATGACCGCGATCTTCTGGGGTGAGGACCCTTCGAAAGCCGAAGAGGAGACCACATCGATAGAGACCGACCTGGACGATGAGGAGACTGCATCGACAGAGATCGACCTAGATGATGACGAAGCACGGGACATCATCGTTGGCCTCGACCGTGACTCGAAGAATGTCCTCAGTCTCTTGGGAGGCCCACCTGGGTCGAACATTGTGAGGTTTATCAATGAGCACCATAAGGTCCTGCCGATCGGGACCGCTAACCGACACGTCAGAACGATCCTCGAAGAACTCGTCGACCTCGGTCTGGTCGGGTGGAATGGCCCGCAGAGCGAGCTGAGTGACCTCGTCTTCTGGAGGAAGTTCCCGCGGTAGACGCCCTCGGGTTCCTGAGAGGTTCCCTGGGGCCAGACAGCCCGACGAGAGGGTGAATCCTACCTCTACGGACCCATGGTGTGAAGCGATGCTTTCGACAGGAAGGCTGAGAGAAGCCCGGAGGATCGGGGAAAACCTCCGCTTTCGAGGCCCCTCCCGCCCTGCTAAGCGGGCAGTAAACGCTCGATTATCCACCTCCCCGCTGAGAACTGGAACCTTCGCATCCGCAAGGACAGAGATTGGGACCGCCGGAAAACTACCTTATCAGAATGGGCCTTGTCGAGGGTTCGAGCAAGGATGGCTACAGGAGGACACCCTTGGGAGAGGCGGTAGTCGCCATGAAAGGGGCCTAAAGTCCTGGTAGCGGTCTGTTCAGTGTCCCGGAGGCTTCGCCCCCTGCGAAGCATTGGCCGTATCCAATCGACCAACCCGAAGGAGTTCAATCCGAAGGGTAGGACAGGTTACGGACCACTCACGCACAGACCTCTTGGGATGTGTTCGGTCTGGCCTATGTCTTCGGACCACCTGACGCCCATCTAAGAATCATCAGGTTCAAGCGGACGGGTGGTACTCCTTACCCTCTAGCCGCGAAGCGGCCCCCTACGAGTAGGAGAGGGGCAGATAGCGGCCGGTCTTGGGATCTCGACCCGGCTGGTCCTGGTAACTGCGGGCATGGGCCATCGAGTCTTTATGGGTCTGCAGGACCATGTGGTGGGGACGGATACATCCAGGGGTGTCGCACTCCATGGTTGATCTTCCCTTCATACCTAGCCTCTTGATGATGCGGGCACGGGGAGAGAAGCTACTTAACCATGTCCTGAGTATCGGGCGACCATTACGCATCGCACCCTTCCATACCCAACAGGGTGAGTCCTTTCCCTCCCTCATGTGTCCCATACTGCGGACGACGTACATGCCACTTAGGACACGGGTACGGATCTCACTCTCCCACACTTCACCGAGGTAGATATGGTAGATGGTCTGGCCATCTGAAGGACGCTTTTCATCGCTTTCTAGGGGTTCTCCAGTGTGATACTCCGGTCCCGTGTGATACCGTGAAGAGGGACACGTCAAGACGGTATCGTTCTGGTCGTTCTGAGTATTACTCGGGTGTGTGCTCATGACTACTAGGCGACTTTGGGGTATGAAAAAGACCTCCCATTTCGGTGGTGGGTCTCGGTCTCTCCTGGCACGGGCTCAATAGGTGATGTGCTACACGGTTTCGATCCGGTTGGTCCTTACAGTTCCTGCACCCCGACCGGTGTGGCAGCACCTGAGGCGCTCGCGTTGACCGCGCCCTTGAAGGGCACAATCAGGGTGTCATCCGGGGGCCACGGATATGCTGGTCTGCGCGGTGGCGTTCTCGCGTGGTGGGCCACCGATCATGGAAGAAGAAAGGGACGCACGAGGATCCGATTTAAGGGGCTCGTCTTCACCCAGGGCAGAGAGCTACCCGGACCCGCGGAGGCCTCCTGCGTGCGTCCTGACGCCCCTCAGGGGGTATTGGGGTACGCTCACGCCGACCCTCCTGCGAAGGTTTTTGAAACGCGGGCCGCGTACCGCCCTTTCGCGAAGACGCCGCTCACACCATTGGTCGGCAACCCGAGCGAGGTGCCGTCAGGCGCCTTTGGGTCCGCATTATGCCCGATCTTCGCAAGCAGGCACAGACGGCCATCCTGGCAGACCGCAAGGGCGAGGCAATGCCGTGGCATCGGTTCGGTCCTTCGAGGGTTCCGAGAGCGCGTCGAAGGCGGGATCTGGCGGGACAGCCGGAGCGAAAGGGCCGACCCCGAGTCCCACGAAGACCGCCCAGCGCCACCAGCGAACTTGGGACCCTGACCTACACCGCCAAGAATCGGTGGAGGAATTCCCGAGATTCGCGAGCTGGGTCGGGGTCTACGGGGTACGCACTATCGGCTAGGAGACGGGCACTCGTCTGCAGCGGGGTTATTGGATAGCATGCAGGTAGGCCTAGTAGAACACGCCTCCAGAAGGAAATTGGGGCGGAGGTCGTGGAGCTGTGCCCCCAAGGCTTGGTCTCCGAAACGCCCGATAGCGGGACGGAGCCGCTCCGTCCCGATAAGGTGTCTCGCAACTTCAAACGAGCGTCCCGAAACCTTGTCCCGATAGAAAAATCCCGGTATTTGATGTTTCAGCCGTTTTCGGGACAATGCAAACATAGGGGTTGGGTACGCGAGGGTGTCGAGGCAGGACCATAAGCTCGAGCCGCAACGTGGCTGAGGCAGGATTCACGCTCTCGACGTCGTAGAGTGGTCGTAGGCGAAGAGAAGTCGGCGCTATTGTCGCACGGGATTCTGGCTGGTGCTCTAACATGGTGGTTGGGACAGCAGCTTGCTAGCGTCACAACATGGAATGCAAAAAGCCGGCTTCGGCGAGTAGATAAGGATCAATTATGGCAGGCAACGGAACCTGTGAACAGGAATTCACTGAGTCTGACTTGGAGGACCTCAAGGCTGCAAAGACTATACTTGAGAACCCTAGCCTGACGGCACAGATCAGCGACGTCATCGGGGCGCCAATAGAAAAAGTGCTCGAGCACGTGCCAGAGAAGCTGAGAAACAAAATTGAAGACATTACGCACCAGGCGCTGCTCCAAGGCCTGAATATTGCCGTAGCTTCACTGGGGGAAACCGAGCAGCGAAGCTCCAAAGATCGGCTACACAAGGTACTCGCTGTCGGCACCGGGGTAACCGGAGGTCTCTTCGGGTTTACGGCCCTGGCTGTCGAGCTACCCGCTACGACCGGCGTTATCCTGCGCTCCATAGCGGACATCGCGCAGAGTCAAGGCCACGATCTAACTCGGCTTGAGGTCAGGTTAGCCTGTTTGGAGGTCTTCGCTTTGGGCGGCACGACCGCAAAAGACGACGCCGTCGAAGGAGGTTACTGGGTTGCCAGGGCAGCCATGGCGCAGCAACTCAGGCAGGCCGCACACGACCCCGCTTATGTACGTGAGAGATGGGGGTCGCCCGGTCGTCTTCGCCTCCGCGGCCGGCTCGCCGAAGAACCCCGCCTGGTACCACAACCTGCTCTCCCACCCGCAGGTGGGGGTGGAGATAGGCGAGGAGTCGTTCGGGGCCGTGGCCGTGGTGGCCCAAGGCGTGGAGCGCGAGCGGCTGTGGGAGCTGGCGGTGGACTCGAATCCTCCTCTCGGCAGTTACCGAGAGACGTTGGACCGTCGGATCCCACTGATCACGCTGGAACGGCAAGGAGTCTGAGGGGCTCGCCTCCGACTTCCATAAAATAATCGGAGGGCGCGCCGCGGCGAGGCCCGGCGAAGCCGGGAAGGGAAGCATGCACGGGCGCGGGTTTTTGTGGCCAGTCCGAGACGGTTCCGGGAGGTTACCGTGGGATCGTCAACGCCTTGGGATTCCTCTCATCGTGGCGACAGCCATGCGTCGCAGGGTTCTCATGAGCAGGGCTGTTGCGGGTGCCTTAAATCGATGGCTTGCTCATACCCTAGAACGCGAAAAGTGCTCATTCGAAGCCATACGAAAGGCGGAACGCCTGAGAAGACACGTACGACGAACTTCCGAGAACGCCAACTCCGAGACTGTCTGAAAAAGATGTCGGCCGCTGGCTACGCTCTGTTGTATGGAGAGCAAAAGATACCCTACAGACCTCTCAGATGAAGAGTGGGGGCTGCTCGAGACATACCTCCCGGCCTCTAAATGGCGTGGACGCCCGAGGTTGCACAGTCCTCGCGAGATCCTAAATACCGTCTTCTACGTCCTGAAGAGCGGATGCCAGTGGCGATTGCTCCCTCGCGAGTTCCCGCCTTGGAAGACAGTGTTCCACTACTTCAGGGCGTGGAGGCTCGACGGCACCTGGGAGAGGTTGAACCGGACGATGCGGCGCCGTTTGAGGGAGAAACTCGGCAGAGATCCCGAGCCTAGCGCCGGTATCGTCGATGCGCAGTCGGCCAAGACCACGGGGGTTGGCGGCGAGCAGAGGGGCTTTGACGGGGGCAAGAAGGTTCGCGGCAGGAAGAGGCATCTACTGGTGGACACTGAAGGTCTGGTGGTCGAAGCCAAGGTGCACAGCGCGAAGATCCCAGACCAAGACGGCATCCGTCGTCTGCTCGAACCGGCTCGCTCGCGCCTGCCGCGGCTTTCTTACCTGTGGGTGGACGCGGGTTACCGAGGTCGGGGCAAGGAGTGGGTAGAGCAGGCGCTTGGCGTGGAGGTCGAGGTGGTCAACCGCTCTCCCAAGCCTCCGCCCCAGAAGGTTCTGGAGGTCTGGGCTAGGGAATGGTTCAAGGAGGGGCACCAGATGGATCTTGGCAAGTTGCCCACGCGCCCGGGCTTCGAGAACCTGCCGCGCCGTTGGGTCGCAGAGCGAACATTCGCGTGGATCTCGCACAACCGGCGCATGGCCAAAGACTACGAGAGGATGTGCTCAACGGGCGAAGCCTTCATTCACGCGGCTATGACGCGGCTCATCGTTAAGAGGCTAGCACGCGCTTGAGAATTATCAGACAGTCTCGGAAGGGTTATTCTCAGAAGTTCGAAGCTTCCTTTGTGCCCCGGCAATATTTTGTGCCATGGCGCACATACACTCCCATCAGGCAGGAGTATGATACTACCGTTACGTGGTCAGCCGACGCCGCGTGAAGGCGTAGGACAGCTACCTGCCCTCCTTCTAGAGATCTGGATTCGCTACCCCACCGACTACCTGCCGCCTTAGGTAGGAACGCTTCCCCGCAAAGCGAAAAGGAGACTAGAGGATGACGTCGACGCAGCAGACACAGCAACAAGGGATAAAGGTTCCCTCCCAAGCTCTACCTGCGGATGGGATGTCTCGGTTCGTTCGGATGGGCGCTTGGGCGGCGATGGTGAGCGGTCTAGCACTTGTCGTCTCGGTGGTCCTTGCGTGGCTCGTCGTCCCCTATGAACGCTTGGGCCAAACCGAAGCGTATCTCACAACGTCCTATAGCGTATCCTCAGGGCTCAGGCTGCTCGGCTTCGTCCTGTTGGTGTGGGGGCTCATCGGCATCTATGGATCCCAGTCGAGGGCGGCTGGCACCTTCGGGCTGTGGACGTTCGCCTTCGTCTTCTTGAGCACGGTTCTCGCAGCGGGCAACGTCTGGGCAGAGGTTTTCGTCTACCCGACGCTAGTGCAGGTAGCACCGGACATGTTGTCAGGGGGATTCACGACGGAAGCTTCCACTTATATGTCGGCTGGACTAACCTTGTCGTACCCACTATTTTTCCTCGGGCTGATCTTGTTCGCGGCGGCGACGTTCTGGGCGCGTGTTTATCCACGCTGGATAGCGCTATTGTTGATAATCTCGGTTCCGGTGACGATGTTACTCGATCCTACGCCGGGAACGTTCCAGGAGTCGGTAGGACCGGCATTGTGGGGTTTTGCGTTTGCGGCCTATGGTTTTTATGCCTTGAGAAGAGCCCACGCGACCACCTCCTCTTAAGGGGCTAGTCCACCCTAGGGCACCCGCCCAAACGGGACGGCATCTCTAGCTCGTGCGCCGCTTTATTCACCGGAGTGCGTGGAAGGGTTATTCTCCGAAGTTCGCGAAGAAAGTTGTAACAAATACTGCATTTGAGGGATGTGCTAGCTCTGCTTCCTTGCGATCCTCCCTTAAGTGAGAGAAGCCACCAGGAAGCAGACGCCATGGATCAGAGGAATGTAGTGCTCTACGCTCGTAGCCACTCCCTGAATGGATGGCGTGCCGCACGCTTGCTCAGGCGCATCGGCTGCTACTTCGAGGTCATCGACACGCGCCGCTCTCCCAAGGTGCTCGTCGAGCTCTCGAAGGCCGCCCGGCACAAGGTGAGCCCACCCTACCTCTATGTCGACCATCGTCCGGTAGGAGGGATGGGCACGGTGAGGGCGCTGGTGGGCTCGGGCACCTTCGGTCACCTGTTGCGCGACGACCTGTAGGATCCCTGGGCTTATTCACCGAACTTCGCCTAATGGATGTTCTCCGAAATCCCATGCAGGTTCCCGCCTCGCCCCTTCGCGGGCTTCCATCGGGCCGGGGTATCCTAGCTTCGCTGGGGTATCCCGGCCACGACATGAGGAGGAGCATGGAGACCGAAGAACATCTCCACGTCATCGGCATGGGGAGCGAGGCGGATTGGGGCGCGGGGCGCGGGAGCTTCTACTATATCGAGGACAAAAACGGCGAGAAGTGCATCCCCGTGTTCACGTCGCCGGAGCGGGCGGATAGGTTCGCGCAGGCTAACTTCGATAATCCCGAGGCCCACATACAAATGCTTGAAAGCATCGGCGTTGTCCACGCGCCGGCGTTGACGTCGGGGCGGTTCATTGTCATGCCGCTCCGCGCGGAGGGCTTGGCTCGGGCAGCAGCGATGGTCGAGGCCGACTACCTCGTGCGCGACCCCCGCCCCGGGGACCAACAGGACATTATGCGCGTACCCAAGTGATTCAACTAGTGCCGGGGTATCCTAATCGGGTGTCCCAGCTCTTTGTCGGTAGATAGAAACATCTGTAACTTTTGTGTGGTATGGTGGGGGTGCGGGCGAAGGTCTTAGGTCAGATGGGGTGGACGACCTCCCCCTATCTAAGAGCGAGTGCTCTATCCTGCCCATCGCTCGTCGTTTATCGGACCGGGGCTTTAGGGTCCCGGCCTTATCACTGGCCGCGCTGCTGTCTGACCTTACCGAGGGCGCGGCCGTCGCTCTGCCCCCCCGCTCGCATCCTTTTTATGTGCTAGTCGGCGCCCCCCGTGGTCGTTTTGTGAGCGCACAAGAGAGGCGCGGGCGGTATAAGCCTCCCCTCTTCGGGGGCGCATGGCCGTACCGGGCCGGAGCTTTCGGGCTCCGGCCTTTTACCGCTAGCATCGGCCCCGCCTCGCTTTATCGGCGCTCATGCGTCTCCCCTCTTGCGGCGGGCGGCGTCGAGGAGCCGCTCGATCTGCTCCTTGAATCCCCCATCGGGAATCCGAATTCGGCCTGTTCGTCGCTCGTTCGGTCATCCTTCGCCCCACGCTTTTTGCGCTTCTTCAGCTTCTTGCGGCTTTCCAGCCACTCGTTGTTGTTCTTGACCATCACGATTCCTCCCCGCGCCGTTCTTACCATCGTACCCGTTGCGGCCTTCGCTATAGCTTCGCTTTGCCGCGGTCCTATGCCCTATGCGTCTCCGGGCCGGACACGGAGGCCAGAGTCTAGGCCTCCGTTTGTGCGTGCACAAGAAGCCGTAATACCCCCTCGAGCATGGCATCCCTTCGCCGGCGGTCCTAGCCCTATCGGACGGGGCCGGGGCTCCCCGTACTTCGCCATACGGGTGATGTAGCGGTGATGTACAGAGACCGTCCCGAACTTCGCGTTGAGGGAGTTCTCGGAAGCTTTGGCTACTGCTCGGCGCCTCTGTTGTTGGCGTAAGATGTTCGGAGATTCGGAGGAGATCCAAAGGAGTACAGCCATCGATGCGCAGGCGAAGAACGACGGGCTGCGGCTGCTTCGGGCCATAGACGCCACCCGCGAGAGGGAGCCAGGGTGGACCCCCCCAGGGCCGCGTATGAGGCCGGGCTAGCCGTAGGCGACGGCTCGAATCGTTACCAGCGCGCCTTGCACTACCTCATCGAGGAAGGCGCGTTGGTAGGAGACGAGCACACGGAGTTTGACATCGGCGAGGGGCACCCCCACGGCTACGCACTCTACTTCTTCACTCAGCGGGCGGTGGAGCTGTTGGGGGAGTAGCGTGAAAACAAGCGGGGGCTTGTAGGCGTGGGAAGGCTCGGAGGCTTGCTCTTCCGTAGCAGGGACCGGGGGCACCGTACCCCGGCCCTTATTCACCGGAGTGCGTGGAGAGACTGTCTGGAAACTCCGAACGGACTCCATTTTGGGGTCCCAGGAGCCTGCAGAAAGGGGTAAAAAGGCACCTCATCAACGCTCCGCGCTACCGAAATAACGCTCTAACCGACCCGTCCAGCTACTTTCCAGACAGTCTCTGGAGAAACTGTTTGGAAAATAGCCGAAGGCTTCTCGACCGGGCGTCTTTGGCGGCAAAAAGCGGCCGATTGACTCCCCTTCGTCCCCTCCTGGCGGCCTTGAGCGTCCCGATTCGGGACCCTTTCCGATTTTCCAAACAGTTTCGGAAGGGGTATTCTCGGAAGTTCGCCCTCTCGGCAGTTCTAGGAAGTTCGGCGTCATCAGCAAGGACTGCGCAAGCCACTTAGACCGTCACTACAGTAACCCATGGGGCGGGGACTTATGCCTTGGTCAAAGGTGCCTAACCAGCCGCCCCGGAGCGCATCGGAGTCGTACGGGACTCTCAGTCTTGCTTACGCCGGCGCCGAGCGCAGCAGAGTGCTCTGGACCATCGACGCGAGCTCTTCCGCGACCGCATCCAGCGGCGCGGTGTCTCGGCGGGCGCGAGCCAAGATCAGCCCTCCCTCCAAGGCGCAGACGATCGTGGTGGCCAGCGACTCCGTGCGCCCGCCTTCTATGCCCGCCGAGCCAAGACCTTCAACCAGCACCTGCTGCCACTCCTCGAAAGCCTCTTGGCAAACCTCGGCCAGCGCGGAAGACTCTGGGGAGTCAAGGACGATAGGGGCGACAGGACACCCGAAGACGTAGCCAGAATCGCGGAGCACGTGAGCAGCCGCCTCGACGAAGGCACGCACTCCCTCGGCGGGGTCAGGCGAGTTGGTGAGAACCTCCTTCAGCAACTGCGTCACACTTGCTACCCCTTGGCGCGTGGCTTCGAGTACTAGCGCCTCCTTGCCTCCAGGGAAGTGGTAGTAGAGGGAGCCACGCGGAGCGCCGCTCTCCGTGAGGATCTCGTTCAAGCTCGTGCCATGGAAGCCTAGGCGGTGAACCAGGCCGGATGTGGTCTCGATCATGTGTTCGCGGGTGTCCTTATTGGCCATAGATCCTTTATAGCACTCTTGACAGGATATGTCGACCGGTCTATTATGATGACCGGTCTACATGAGAGTTAGGTTAGAGGATCGATCCTCTAGTCCGACACGACAGGAAAGGAAGGCACGATGAGCGAGCCACGACAATCGGAGGGATGGCAGCTCGAAGAGAGCGGTGCCGAGGCTGGGGAGGGCCAAAGGGTGATCGACAATCCCTACTACTCGCCGGAGATGCAGGGACCGTACGAGCTATTCTCTTTAGGCGACTTCGTCGTCGAGGAGGGCGACACCCTGCGGGACTGCGAGCTCGCCTACGCGACGTTCGGTGAGCTGAACGAGGCGAAGGACAACGCCATCCTGATCACGACTTGGTACTCGGGGACGCACCGGAG
Source organism: uncultured Rubrobacteraceae bacterium (assembly GCA_963830075.1). Taxonomy (GTDB): domain Bacteria; phylum Actinomycetota; class Rubrobacteria; order Rubrobacterales; family Rubrobacteraceae; genus Rubrobacter_D. The sequence goes on from CAWHLD010000020.1 coordinate 715,894, forward strand.
CTTCGCGGACCTCTACATCGGTGCCGAACATGCGCTGAACCCGGAGAAATACTTCATAGTGGTGATCAACCAGCTCGGCAACGGGTTGTCCTCCTCGCCTCATAACACGGACGGCCCGCACGCGAGGGCCCGGTTCCCGCACGTCAGGATAGGGGACGACGTCCGTGCCCAGGAGCAGCTCATGCACGAGAGGTTCGGCATTGAGGAGCTGCAGCTCGTCACGGGTGGCTCCATGGGGGCGCAGCAGACCTACGAGTGGGCGGTCCGGTACCCGGAGAAGGTTAAGCGGGCGGCCCCGATAGCCGGCACGGCTAAGAACACCCCCCACGACTTCATCTACACCGAAGCCCTCAAGGAGGCCATTACCTCAGACCCGGCCTTCCGCGGCGGCTGGTACGAATCCTCCTCGGAGGTGCGCGCGGGCCTCGCCCGGCAGGCCCGGCTCTGGTCGGTGATGGGCTTCTCGACGGAGTTCTGGAAGAGGGAGCAGTGGAGATCGTTGGGTTTCGGCTCGGCAGACGACTTCCAAGGGGGTTTCGTGGATGCCTACTTCGAGCCGATGGATCCCAACGACCTCTTGTGCATGGCGTGGAAGTGGCAGCAGGGGGACGTGAGCCGCCACACTGACGGCGACCTGGCCGCGGCTTTGGGCCGCATCAAGGCTAGGACCTTCGTCATGCCGATCGACGAGGACATGGTCTCCCCTGTGCGCGACTGCGTAGCGGAGCAAGAACTCATCCCCGGTAGTGAGCTGCGCGTGGTCGGAAGCATAGGCGGACACCTAGGTCTGTTCGCCTTCGAGCCGGGTTACATGGAACAGATCGACAGGCACGTGGGCGAACTGCTCGACCATCCTGCTCCTGCCATGGAGAGGTCCGAGCTATCCGCTTCCGTCGGGACTACATAGACCCTATCAGAGGCTGTGTGGGTACACGGCGTCAGGGCGAAGGAGGGCTGGGGCATATACAGTTCCAGCCCTCTTTTTGGGCTCTATTCACCGAACCTCCGCGAAAGCTTATTCTGCGAACTTCGCGTGTACGGCGTTCTAAGCAGTTCGCCTAAGCGGAGTTCTCGGGGGTTCGATAAAAAAGTTGCTATCTAGCCCGTATGGGGGATGCGCCCGCCGTGGCGATCCTGCTACGGTGCCCGCGTGGCGTGCGAACACGGGGCGGAGCCTACCCTTCGTCTGCGCCCCACCGAACAAGGAGGAGCGCATGAGCCGGAGAATGGCACTACTGTTGGCGGCGGCATCATAGCCGTGGAGACGGATTCGTGGTAGCGGCTGTACGTCAACTGACCGACCGCGGCTTCGATACGGTGGACCGCATCCAGCACTCGGCGTACAGCCCTGACTTCCTCGAAGACCTTGCTGTGTTCGCCGACAAGTTCGCCGGCTACCCGGACGGATGTTGGGTCGCTGAGGTCGATGGGCAGGTTGTCGGGTATTTGTTCTCGCACCCCGGGCACTTCTCGGCCCCCCCCGGCCTGAACAAGCTGCTGGAAGATCAGGCGGGTCCGCCGGACTGCTACTTCATCCACGATGTCGCGGTGCATCCCGCGCACCGCGACATCGGCGTGGCAAAGCTCCTTGTCGCGGCGGCGTTCGCCCATGCGGCGGCGCGTGGCTTCCCTAGCATCGCGTTGGTAGCCGTCCAGAACTCGCGTGGGTTTTGGGAGCGTAGGGGGTTCCGCCTCGTATCGGAGGCCATGCCGGCCGTGGGGGCAGTTCGCCGGTCATATGGGTGGCAGGCCCACTACATGATTCGCGGTAGCGCCGAACCAGGCGCTGCACCTGACCCAGCCCGCACGTAGGCTTCTGGGACTTTCTAGCCCTTATTCACCGGAGTGCGTGGAGAAACAGTCTAAAAAAGTCGCTCGGTGGTATCTCAAGCGTAGGAATCGCTGGCATGACGAAGCGAAATAGGCCCCGTTTGCCCCGCTTCGGGGGCTCATAAGGCCTTCGTCTTGGCGCTTACCGGACTTTTTAGACAGTTTCAGGAAGGGTTATTCTCCGAAGTTCGTTCTAAGGCTCTACGAAGGCCATCGCGGACCTTACGCGACGCCGAGGTGTACAATATAAGCAACAAATAGCTCTAAAGCCAGGTGGCGCGATGGTGGACTTGATGAACCTCTCCGAGCAGGTGGACAAGGACTTCGCCATCGCCCGGCGACGGGCGCGGATGCGGGGACTCGGGGCTCGGTTTTCTAGGAGGTCCGGTGGCAGCACGCTGCTACCTTTCGACGAGACGCGGCGGGCGCTTGGGGCCGCGGGCGGCCTCCGGCTGGGCAGGCGGACCGTCGAGCTCTCTCGCGTGGTCGGTAGCATCGGCCAGCATGCCTGCTTCGACGCGGCGTTCATGCCCCTGCGCAGAGCCTCCCCCGAAAGGTGGAAGCAGGTGGACAGGGCCTTTCGGACGGGCGTGGATTTGCAGCCGGTTTGCCTCTACGCGCTTGGCGGGTTCTACTTCGTGGAGGACGGACACAACAGGGTCAGCGTCGCGCGGTTCCACGGGGCCGAGTGGATAGACGCCGAGGTGAGAGAGTTCAGGAGGTTGCTGCGCGTCGACCGCGAACTCCAGCTCTCGTAGCTACCCCTATTCACCCGAGTGCGTGGAAGGCTTATTCTGCGAAGTTCGCATGTACGGGGTTCTCAGAAGTTCCTTGCAAGGCCCAGAAGGTACTTCTCGGAAACGGTTCTACAGCATTCGACACAAAGATCATCCGTTGGGGGATGCGCGACTCCTCCTTGGGTGGCATCATGATCGGTGTGGGAAACGCAACCTCCTCGCGAGGCCAGAGCGCAAGGGTGGCCTACTTACTGGGATTCCTGGGGGATAGTCGGTCTGGCATCACCGAAAACCAGATGTTTTGAGCACCGGTAGAACACACCGGCCTCAAAGCATCCACCTACACAACCTCCCCGCTGCTCGTAGCAGCTTCGTTGGTCGTGAGCTTGAGGCGTTTGAAGTCAGCCAGGCGCTGGCCACGACGCGGCTCTTGACCCTCACGGGAACGGGAGGCTCGGGCAAGACGCGTCTAGCCCTTGAAGTCGCCCGCGATCTCGTCGAGGTCTACCCCGACGGGGTGTGGCTTGCGGAGCTTGCTCCCCTCTCCGCAGAGACACTGGTAGAGAAAGCGGTTGCAGAGGCCCTGGGGGTGAGCGAGCGTCCCCAAGAGCCCATAGCCGACACGCTAGTAGAGGTCCTGGGAGGCAGGCAGTTGCTCTTGGTTGTGGACAACTGCGAGCACCTCGTAGAAGCTACTGCGGGGCTTGTGGACAGGCTGTTGGACTCGTGCCCACGCGTGCGGATTCTTGCCACCAGCCGCGAAGCTTTGGGAGTGGAGGGAGAGATCAGATGGCTCGTGCCCCCACTCTCGGTCCCGGAGCCCCGGGGCACACCTTTGTCAGAGGAGCTAGAGGGTTACGAGTCGGTGCGACTGTTCGTCGAGCGGGCCAGGGGGCGAGATCCCGCCTTCTCCTTGAGCCCGCACAAAGCCTTTGCGGTGGCAGAGATCTGCAGGACGCTGGAAGGCATCCCGCTTGCAATAGAGCTAGCTGCGGCCCGGGTAGGGGCGCTATCTTTAAAGCAGATCTCAGAGAGACTAACTGACTCCCTCAAGTTCCTGACCGGCGGAGCCCGTACAGCAGTTGACAGGCACCGGACGCTTAAGGCCAGCCTCGGCTGGAGCCATGAGTTGCTCTCAGAGGACGAGAAGGAGCTCTTCGGGAGGCTTTCGGTTTTCGCGGAGGGATGGACGCTGGAAGCAGCCGAGGCGGTGGGTGCGGGAAGGAGCGTCGAGGAGGAGGACGTCCTGGATCTTCTCTCCGGACTCGTAGAAAAGTCGCTGGTCGTGACCAGGGGGAGTGACAAAGGAGTCGTGCGCTACAGGTTTCTGGAGCCCATAAGGCAGTACGCGCTGGAGAAGCTCGAGGAGAACGGAGAGGCCAAGGCCGCAAGGCGCGCCCACGCGGCGTACTTCCTGGCTCTGGCTGAAAGAGCGGAGCCCGAATTGATGGGCAAGGAGCCCGCGATGTGGCTCACCGCGCTGGGGAGGGAGGTCGCCAATCTCAGGGGCGCACTCTCCTGGGCGCTCGATGCCGACCAGGGGTTCAGTGGCGAGCGCATCGAAACGGGTCTTCGTCTCGCCAACGCGCTCGCCAGGTTCTGGGACACGCAAGGTCCCGATGAAGGCCGGCGCTGGCTCGAGCAGGGTCTTACCTGTGACATGGAAGTACCCTCCCCGGTTCGGGCCAAAGCTCTCAAGGAGGCCGGTTTCGTGGCCGTCTACGAAGGGGACCCCCGCTCCATCCCGATGCTTACCGAGGCGCTCGACCTCTATACGGAGATCGGGGATCAGACTGGGATGTTGGCCACCGTAGACAACCTCGGCCACGCTCTCGCGCACTACGCCGACCCAGAGACTGCGGCGGTCGTAAAGGCTAAGGTCGAGTTGCTGCTCGCGGACTCTGACGACTGGGTCGTCGCGGCTCACCTGGCCCACTTCCTCGGATTCGCTGCGGTGGCGGAGCAGGATTTAGATGAGATGCGCTTGCGGTTGAAGGAAGCCCTCGCGCTCTACAGGAAGCTGGGGGATACACGCAGTGTCGCCCTGTGCCTCCCGTCTCTGGGTATTCTCACGCTCGTCTTTCGTGACTTCGAGGAGGCGGAAAAGCTGTTCGAAGAGGGGCTCATTTTGGAGAGGAGCCTAAAGTACAAGACGGTGATCTTCTTCCACCTCATGGGTCTGGCAGCCGTCGCCACGCATCAGGACTATCTGCGTCGCGCGGCGAAGCTCTACGGCGCAGGCGAGGCTTTGCGAGATGCTACCGGCCTCTCGTCCAAGCCCTTCGGCCGCGCTGCCTACGATTACGAAGGCTACCTCGGCACGGTACGCGCCGGGCTTGACGAGCCGGACTTCGATGCGGCGTGGTCAGAAGGGCGGGCCATGCCTCTCGAGCAGGCCATCGAATACGCCCTCTCTGCCGAGGAGTCTTCGGCTACACCACCTTCCTCCGCCACGTCGCAGCCGTCGTTCCCCTCCGTGCCTGAGCATACGGCGGGGCTCACATCCCGAGAGGTCGAGGTACTCAGGCTGGTGGCCGCCGGGATGACCAGCGCCCAGATCGCAGCGGAGCTTTTCCTAAGTACCCGCACCGTCGAGACGCACCTCACCTCCATCTACCACAGGCTGGGGGTGACCTCACGAGCTGGGGCTACGCGCTTCGCCTTAGAACACGGCCTGGCCTGAGCATCTCTCCCTCCAGGTGATAAGGCATCTACGTAGAAATACGTAGACGCCATGATCGTGTTCCTATCCAAAGATACGTAGTTCCCACGATGTGCCCTTTGCCGGGGCGAGCCATAGTTGTGTGCGTAGTGGTCGAGCCATAGCAGAAAAGGAGGAAGGAAGGAAGAAGGTGAGCAGGACGATGACTCAGACGATACACGGCCACCACCTCAAGTTGACGACGGACAATCGGAAGCAACCCACCGAGGGTTGCATAAACGAGGAGGTAGTGCTTTATGAGACGTATGCTTTTGGTGTTGGCGGTAGCCGCACTGATGGCGGTGATGGCGGCTAGCGCAGCTGTTGCTGCACCAGCGCCGGACCCGGGCCCACCGATCGGTGGATGCCCTGCAAGCTTCGAGCCTGGGCTCGTTCCTGTCGAGGTCGTGCTAGCCGGAGCAGGCCTTGCGGAGCCCGACCCGTCCATGGACGTAAACGGGGATGGATATACCTGCCTCAAGGTTTTCCACACGGGCTCGGGTACACGAGCCGCTTGGCACGATAACGTTATAAGTGGCTGAGGGCCCGACACCCTCTTCGGATTGGGAGGCGAAATACCGATGCTCAACGACATCCACCACCTGGCGTTCATTCATTTAGGGGATACACCGGCCGCACTAGGAGATTATGCTGCGTTCGTTACGCACCGAGAGGTCGCCATGTGAGGGCGCAGGACAGCCACCTGCCCTCCTTCTAGACCGGGGCCAGCTACCTCCAACCAACCACCCTGACCTTGCCTAGGCAGGAGCAAGGAGACGTGACGCTGTAGGAGCGTGGGCGAAGACACCACTACGTCGGTTGATAGTCGCCTGTCATTGACCTCATCAAGGAAAGGAGTGCACTCTCTATGTCCGAGTATCAACCTGCAGACTCTACCTGTTGAGGGCCATGTGCACGCAGCGGTATTAACTTCTAGATGGCTAAAGCCCATCTAGAAGACAAGAACAAAGGAAAAGTTATGGGCTTTCGCATAGCGACAACACCCACGAATCGGTGGCCAAACCGCCTCATCCCGTACGACATCGATGCAACGGTCTTTCCAGTTGGCGGGACGGCGCGTCAGCAGGTGCTGCTAGCGATTAACGGGTGGAACACTTCATCCGTCATCCGGTTGATTGCCGCGAGCGCTACCGATGCGAACCGAATACGTATTACGACAAGTCCTGCCGGAGCCTGCAATAGCCCCATGGGCATGCAGGGCGGCACACAGCTCGTGAGCTGCGCGCCGGGCGCGTCGGCAGGTGTCATCATGCATGAGATCGGCCATGCGCTGGGTTTGGTACATGAACACCAGCGGCCAGACCGCAACTCAATGGTCACCGTGACGACGGCCAACGTGCAGCCGGCGCGGATCGGCAACTTCCCGATACGGACTTCGGATTGCCCGGTCGGCCCGTACGATTGCGGCTCCATCATGCACTACGGAAACCTTTCGTTCAGCGTCGATGGGGCCAAGCAGACCGTGACCGCGATCGATCCTGCGGTCTGCGCCAACATCGGGCAACGTAACGCGTTGAGCGCGGGTGACATCGCCGCGGTCCGGGCGATGTACGAAACCATCGATGGACTTAAGGACAAGGTCGTCCTCAACGAGTCGAGCGACAGCGGACCGGCGCTCGCCTTTCACGACAATCGCCTATCCTTGGCGTGGAGAGGCTCGAGCAACGACAATCTGAATGTGGCGTTGTCGAACGATGACGGCACCACCTTTGTTGGCAAGCACACCTCGTCTGAAACGTCGGATGATGCGCCGGCGCTAGCGTCGCACAAAGGCCAACTGTTTATCGCGTTCAAAGGATCTGGAAACGAAAACATCAACGTGGCCGTCGTACAGCGCACGGGCGACGGCAACAAAGTGGTCTCGCTCTCCAACAAGATCACCCTGAGCGAGACCACCGACGTAAGTCCCACTATCGTTTCGCACAACGGCAACCTGTACGTCGCGTTCGTAGGTTCAGGCAACGAGAACCTCAATCTCATGGTCTCGACGGACGATGGCGCCAGCTTCGGTGGCAAGCATGTCTCGAGCGAGACCACCACCGACGCACCGACCCTAGCGTCCTGCAACGGGCAGCTGTATCTGGGATGGAAAGGCGCGGGAAACGAAAACTTCAACGTGGCTGTTGTGAACACCGGGCCCAATCCGGCCAGCCCGCAGATCTTCGGAACCCTCAATAAGGTGACCTTTCCCGACACGACCGATTTGCGAACAGCGTTGGTGGCGCAAAGCGGGCTACTTTTCGTCGACTGGAAGGGCTCGGGCAACGACAACTTCAACTTGCTGTTCCCAGCTGACTTCAACAAGTGCACCAGTAAGTTCACGACCTCGGAATCCTCATCGCACGCACCCGCTCTGGCGGCCACGGACAACCGGATGTGGGTGACATGGAAAGGTTCAGGCAACGATCAGCTAAACGTCGCACGCGTCGATTTCGGCAGTCAAAGCGCAGATGCAGTTTCACAAGGAGTGACAGCCATGAACAACGATCTCTTCAACGAGTTGGTGCAGATTGAGGCCACGCTCAGCGATGGGCTACGGAATTTGTCGCAGGGCATAAGTGCCATGCTGGCACAACAGCAATTCACGAATACCGCGCTGGGGACAGAGATCGCGCAGAATAAGACCATGATCTGCGAGCTTGAGCAGATCTCCAGTCAGACCTGCGATCTGCTCTCGGAGGCTCACACACAAACGGGTCTACAGCGCGACATGGCGAGAGATGCGGCGCACCTGCTGGAGATCACACGCACCGCTCACCCGGGAGCAGAGGTGGAGTTCATCCGCTTGGAGAAGCTCCGTGAGCAAATCGAGGAGTGCTGCCCGCCCGAAATTGAACCACCGTTGTGTGAGCACGAACCGTGTCCAACACCGGCAGACTTCGACGAGCGACCTCCCTCGATCGACTACGAGGCTATCCCAGAGCCGCCACCGCTGCAGGACACCGAAGGCTCCGAAGATATTAGATAAGTTTACCCGCATGCGGCTTTGCACCAATACTTGGGAGGGGTCGGGGCGTAGCAGCCTCGGCCCTTCTCCTTACCCTTATTCACCCAACTTCGGCTAAGCACAATTCTGCGAACTTCGGCTTTACGGCGTTCTAAGAAGTTCGCAACGCTTAGCAACGTCCAAGTAACCGCAAACACAGTACCTCGGGGGGATGCGCCGCGCGTGGCAAAGCGCGTATGCTGCCCATGTCAGCTAACGGCGGCGGGGCTCTGGGGGGCTCGCTGCCTACAGGAGGGGGTACCGGTGAGACGACTGATCCTGATGATGACGGCCATGGGAGCGGCGGTGCTGCTAGCGAGCGGGGTCGCCTACGCGCTGAGCGTGCAGTGCGACGGGGCGGGGGACCAGGACCCCGCCCCCGGCCGATGCCAGGGTACCAACCAAGACGACGAGATCTCCGGCACGGACCAGACGGACGTCATCCGCGCCCTGAGCGGCTTCGACGACGTGTTCGCCGGGACCGGTGAGGACGAGCTCTACGGCGGCAACCTCGCCGACGTATTGGAAGGCGAAAGGGATGGGGACACCTACTTCGGCGGCAAGGGCAACGACTTCCTTAGGGAAGACGACCTCCCCAACTCGGGCAGAGACGAGATGAACGGCGGCCCCAACGGCGACGCCCTAGAAGGGGGTGGGGGCGCAGACATCCTCAGGGGGCAGGCCGGCGACGAGAGCGATGCCGGAGATCCGACGGGTTCCAATATGTTCGGCGACCCCGGCAACGACGAGCTCTACGGCGGCACGGGCGACGACGCCATGGAAGGCGAGGAGGGCACCGACGAGCACTACGGCGGCCCCGACAACGACTTCATCGATGCCGCCAACGAAGAACGGTTTGCCACGGACGCGCCCGACGTAGTGAACTGCGGGGACGGCTTCGACACGGCGCTGGTGCTCCCTAACGACGTCGTGAGCGAGAACTGCGAGGACGTGTTCAACGTCTTCCGCGGCGAAGATCCGGTCGTCTCGGCGGCTTCCGAGGGAGCAGGCGACGCAGATCAGCAGCGGCTCATGGAGCGCTTCCTTAAGAAGCGGGGCGACTGATCACCGGCCCGCGATCTCGGACGGCACCCTGGAGAAGCATCGGACCGGGGCGTGGTAGCGGCCCTGGTCCTTCAAAGGAGGAGCGATGAGAAGAGCATCTGTGTTGGCGGCCGTGGTGGCCTTACTCGTGGTGGCCTTCGCGGGGGCAGCCTCGGCGGCGGTGATCGCCTGCACCGGCGGACGCTGCGATGGAACCCCGCAATCGGACGGGATCACCGGCACGGAGGAGCGCGACCGCATTTTTGCTTACAACGGTTACGACGAGGTGCTCGCCGGGGCGGGCCGGGACGAGCTCAACGGCGGCCTCCTCGGCGACGATTTGGCCGGCGAAGTGGGTAACGATACCTACTTCGGCGGCGGCGGAGCCGACGAGCTCTCGGAGTTTGAAGGCGACTTCGACAACGCCGATTCGGGCGACGACGTGATGAACGGCGGAGGTGGCCCCGACTTCATAGACGGCAACGAGGGCGACGATATCCTCAGGGGGCAGGCGGGAGACGACACAGGCGATGCCGGAGATCCGGGGGACGTCGCGATGTACGGTTACCTTGGTGACGACGAGCTCTACGGCGGTACGGGCGACGACGGCATGGTAGGCGAAGAGGGCGCCGACGAGCTCTACGGCGGCCCCGACAACGACTTCATCGACGCGGCCGGTTCCGAGTCGGTGGGTACCCCGGATGTGGTCGATGGTGGCGACGGCTATGACGTCTGCATAGTGAACGAAAACGACACCCCGGTCGAGAATTGCGAGAGGATCGAACCCGTACCAGATCCCGCCGCGACGACCGCGGCAGGCGCCAGGTAGGTTCCGACGGGCACCAGGCAAGCCTCTTCTACGGGGCCGGGGGTCTGCTAGCAGACCCCCGGCCCTTCTACTTGCCCTTATTCAGCGGAGTGCGTGGAAGGAGCGTTCTGCGAACTTCGCGTGTACGGAGTTCTGAGAAGTTCGCCAAGAGAGTTCGAAAATATGGCCACCTGACCTATGGGGTGAGCAGGGCTAGCCCTGCTACACTTGTAGCTGACATTACGACAAAGGCAAACCCGTCGAGAGGCGGGGGCGCAAAGCCTAAGGGCCTGTCAAAGAGCAGGCAGCCGGGTTGCCGAAAGGGGATCACACATAAGGATCGTTTGCCGTAAGCCCTAAGAGCGCAAGACGAAACCTATAGCAACAAGATCGTGGCCTTGGCAGAGAGCTAGCACCCCACCGAGGCTACCCACTTGAGGCGAGCTAAACGCTCCTTTTCCCGCCTCCCTACAGCGAAGGTGAGGCCTACCTGATGAGACGAAGGCGAGCACTACTACTACTTAGCACTCTGGGATTGACGCTTATTCTGGCAAGCGGGGTGGCTTGGGCCGCCTCGTCCGTAACGTTCGCTCTGGCACAAGGCAGCCCTTTCCCGGTCGGAGCATCGCCTGCTGCGACTACGGCGGCGGACTTCGACGGAGACGGCAAGAAAGACCTGGCCGTGGCTAATCCCGCCTCAGACAACGTCTCGGTGCTGCTAAACAAGGGCGACGGTACGGGTTCTTTCGGTGCGGCCACCAACTTCCCTGCAGGGGATTTCCCCAATGTCATCACCAGCGCGAACCTCAACGGCGATAGCCACCCCGACCTGGCCGTGACCAACTACCTCTCAGACAACGTCTCGGTGCTGCTTGGCACCGGCACGGGCTCTTTCGGTGCGGCCACCAACTTCCCCGCGGGAGATACCCCCTACGGCATCACCAGCCTAAACTTCAATCACCTCGTAGATAGCCACCCCGACCTGGCCGTGACCAACTACAACTCGAACAACGTCTCGGTGCTGCTTGGCACCGGCACGGGCTCTTTCGGTGCAGCCACCAACTTCCCCGCAGGACAGAACGACGGCAACCACCCCGCCGGCCTCACCAGCGCGTCCCTCAACAGCAACCCGGGCGGCGGCGATAGCCACCCCGACTTGGCCGTGACCAACTACTCCGCCTCAACCAGTGGGTCGCCGAACACTGCGGGCAACACGATCTCGCAGCTGTTCGGTGACGGCATGGGGGGTCTCCGTTTCGTGAATACCCTCGGTGTAGGAACCAACCCCATTAACATCACCAGCGCGGACCTCACCGGCGATGGCTACCCCGACCTGGCCGTGGCCAACAACGGCTCAGACGACGTCACGGTGCTGCCTGGCGACAGTAACGGGGGGGTTAGTCCGGGCGGGGGGACCTTCGATGTAGGAACTGATCCCTTTGGCATCACTAGCGCGGACTTTGGCAACGATGGCAACCCCGATTTAGCCGTGGCCAACGCCGGCTCGGACAACGTCTCGGTGCTGGAGAACGACGGCATGGGGTCTTTCGGTGCGGCCACCAACTTCGCCGCAGGAGGAACTAGCCCCAATTCCATCACGAGCGCGGACTTCAACGGGGACGGCAAGCCCGACCTGGCTACGTCGAACCAAATCTCAGACAATGCCTCCGTCTTGCTCAACACCACCGATGGTGATGGCGACGGTGACGGTGTGCTGGACAGCACCGACAACTGCCCCGCGGTTCCCAACGCCAACCAGACGGACACGGACGGCGATGGGCAAGGAGATGCCTGCGACGACACCCCCAATGGCCCCGATGCCGATAGCGACGGTGTGCCGGATAGCACCGATAACTGCCCTGCGATTGCCAACACTAGTCAGACAGACACTGACGGCGACGGAATCGGAGATGTCTGCGACACGCCCGACGACACCACAGCGCCCAAGGTCAAACGGGTGGTCCCTGCGGAGAACGCCACGGGCAGAGCCCCGGCAGCGAACATAGGCGCCATCTTCTCAGAAGCCATGAGGGCTGGCTCCATCAACCTAAACACCGTAAAGCTCTTCAAGGCGGGAACCACCACCCCGCTTGACGCAGCGGTCACCTACGAGGTGTCCACCAACAAGGCGACGCTCGACCCCGCCGCCAGGCTCCAGCTGGGGAGCAGGTACAAGGCGGTAGTGACCAGCGGGGCGAGGGACCTTGCTGGCAACCGCCTGGACCAGGACCCGAGCCTCACGGGCAATCAGCGGAAGGCGTGGTTCTTCACGGTTAGGAACTAGTAGTGGGCCGTAGGTAAAGATGTAGGTAAAGACCATCGAGTTTTGAGGGGCCGGGGTGCTAAGTGCCCCGGCCCTTCCTCTTACCCTTATTCAGCGGAGTGCGTGGAAGGTAGATTCTCCAGAACTTCGCCTGTACGGAGTTCTAGGAACTTCGCTTAGGCCAACTTCTACTCACTAGGGTGAATAGGCGGGAGAAGCTAGCGTCGCTCGGAGCGGCTAACCCCGCGCCCCACGTGCCAAGTCTCGATGACGAGATGGTCGGCGGGCTCCCCGAGGCGAACGACGACGAGCTCGGTTATCTCCGCGCGAAAGAGGTGAGAGGAGTCCGGTGAGGAGTCGGCTCCGATGATCGCCACCTTGCGCTCGGGGTCCGTCACCTCCTCTGCGTTGCCGGCAAGCTTCGCGTCGCCAGTCCACTCCGGTGGGTCCGCCGACCCACTGTGCAAAGCGAAGCGCGGGTCGCGCAGGAGATCGAGCGCCTTCAACGATCGCCACATGCTCCCGAGCCACAGTTCTCCCTCAGCGAAGACGACCTCGGTGCCGCTGATGCGCGGGGAGCCGTCACGCCGGAGCGTCGCCAGGGTCTTGTGGACGTGGGCGTCCAAGAAACGACGGGCCTGGGCGGCCAGGTCGGGCGCCTCGTCCTCCACTACGTTCCAGCTAGGCATGGCCTACGAACTCGGCCACCCCACGGCCTCTCTACGTTCTACCATGATCCCTCTCAAGTAGATGCCCCAGGCATATGGTACACATCCCGCAGCCCCGATTCTATGGGTCGAGGACGCCCCTAGTGCTAGACCGGAGCTATGCGAACTTCGGGTGTACGACGTTCTCAGAAATTCGGCCAAAGGGCCAAGGATTCCCTACAAAGGGTACGCTACTCTTCTAATAAATGGATGGTTTCTTGAGACGGAAGAAGCTCCCGGACGTAGGAGTTTCGGCCAATCGGTGAGGCTGGCGAGAGGAGACCGGGATGCAGGCTGGCACCAACACGGGCGAAGGGCGGGTATGGCTCGTTACTGGCACCTCTTCGGGGTTCGGCCGGGCGATAGCCCGGGCCGCACTTTCTCGCGGGGATACGGTTGTGGGGACCGCCCGCAGGGCGGAGCGTCTCGACGAGCTGATCCGGGATGCCCCCGGAGGCAAGGCTCACGCGCTCTCCCTCGATCTGACGGACACCAAAGGCATACGGCGGGCGGTGGAGGAGGTTCTCGAGCGCTTCGGCCGAATAGACGTCCTGGTCAACAACGCTGGCCACGGCCAGGTCGGTGCCGTCGAAGAGACCACCGACGAGGAGCTGCGGTCGATCTTCGAGGTGCACGTCTTTGGGCCGACCGCCCTCGCTCGCGCCGTGCTTCCCGCTATGCGGGAGCAACGCTCTGGGGCGATCGTGCAGATGAGCAGCTTCGGCGGGCAGGTGGCCTACCCCGGCTTCAGTGCCTACAGCGCGACGAAGTTCGCCCTCGAAGGTTTCAGCGAGGCCTTGGCCGCCGAGGTCGCTCCGATGGGCATCAAGGTGCTGATAGTCGAGCCGGGTGCCTTTCGGACCGGCTTCTCGGGTGGCGGCCTCGTAGAGTCCCAGGCCCTCCCGGAATACCAAGCGACCGTCGGGCCGACCCGAGAGATGATCAAGGGCATAGACGGCACCCAGCCTGGCGATCCGACCAAGGCCGCGGAGGCCATCCTTACCGCGCTCGACGCCGAAGATACGCCGCTCAGGCTCCCCCTAGGGGCCGATGCCGTTGAGGGCATTCGCGCCAAGCTGGATACCGTAGGCCATGAGATCGACGAGTGGAGCGGAGTAGCCCTTACGACGGCCTTTGAGGATAGCGCAAGCTAGCGCGCACCAGCTTCTTCTTACCCTTATTCACCCGAGTGCGCGGATGGAGGATTCTCCGAACTTCGCGTGTACGGCGTTCTAAGAAGTCACTTCGAAGGTTGCTGCCTGTCAGTAGTGTGCTTGGCTCTATCGGACCAGGCCAAGCCATGCATTCGGGAGTCATGGCCGTTTGGTTACAAAAATAGTCCTTTTGTGTGATGCGCTTCCCTAAAGTCGGCGGGTAGGATGCGATTACCACACGAGCGCGTGGGGCTACCGCTTTAGTTCCCACGCCCTGCTGAGGAAGGTGCTTGGGATGAAAAGGACTACCCCACTACTGGCATCAATGCTGGCATCAGTGGCGGCCGGCCTTATTGTGGTCCTCATGGCCCCCGGCTTCGTTCAAGCTCAGGCGACTGACACCATGATCACCGTGGACACCGCGGCCCTTGATGAACTCGAAACCGACGGCGACTGCTCGCTTTACGAGGCTGTCCGGGCGGCCGATACCAACCAGGCGGTAGATGAGTGCCCAGCGGGCAGCGCCATAAGCCCAGACCGCATAGTCTTCGCGGTGGGTTCGTCGGCCACTATCGCTGGGTATGATAGCCTTCTGGTTACAGATGCGGCGGGGCTGTCGGTTAGTGGGGGTAAGGCAAAGATTACTCTAGGCATCTTGTGCTGCGGAGGGGGCCCAGTGTTCCGGGTGGAGGAAGGTGCGAGCCTCTCCCTGAGCAGGTTGAAATTGGACCATGGCGACTGGGCGTGGGGCGGGGCCATCCTCAACGAGGGCACCCTCACGGTGACCGACACTACATTCTCTAACAATCTCGCGTGGTCCGGCGGCGCCATCGAAAATAGGGACACCCTCACGGTCGTCAACAGCACCTTCTCGGGGAATTCGGCCGATGAGGGCGGCGCCATCGAAAATGAGGGCACCCTCACAGTGCTCAACAGCACCTTCTCGGAGAACAGTGCGCTCGAGGGTGGCGCAATCAACAACTACGGCGGCACCCTCAGGGTGGTCAACAGCACCTTCTCGGGGAATTCGGCCGACGACGACTACCCTATCTGGGGCGGCAGCAGTATCGCTAGCAGTTCAGGCACGGCGACGCTCGTCAACACGATCTTGGCCAACAGTGCCTCGGACAACAATTGCAAAGGGGAGGTGATAGTCGACGGAGGCTACAACATCGACGACGGCAGGAGTTGTGGCTTCAGCGAAGCCAACCATTCCCTAACGCGCACCGATCCCGACCTCGCTAGTAGATTGGTTGATAACGGTGGCCCCACTAAGACTTTGGCCTTGCTCAGGGGAAGCCCCGCCCTGAACGCCATCCCCGATGGGAAGAACGGTTGCGGCACCCGGGTTACGACCGACCAGCGGGGGATAGTGAGGCCGCAGGGATCAGGTTGCGACATTGGCGCCTTCGAGCTCAAAGCAGAACCTGATCCGGACAACGAACGCTGCACCATCAAGGGCACCGACGGCCCAAATAATCTCTTCGGCACCGATGGCAGAGACGTGATTTGCGCCTTCGGCGGACCCGACAACATTCTGGGCAAGGGTGGTAGGGATGTCCTCTACGGTGGCAGTGGCCCCGATATCCTCAAAGGAGGGCCTGGTAAGGATCGGCTGGTGGGTGGCCCCGGATTAGACGTGACCATCCAGTAATACGAATCTTCTCCAAGGTTTGGCCTAGAAGGGCCGGGGATGCTAGACCCCGGCCCTTCCTTATGCCCTTATTCACCAGAGTGCGTGGAAGGTTTATTCTGCGAACTTCGCACGTTGCAAGCCCTGCGAAAACAGAACGCGCTCAGAAGCCTGCCGCTCCGTTGAGCCTCCACAACTCGTAGGTCCAAGCCAGATCGTACAAGACCCATAGATAGTACGGTACAAGCAGCCCCGCAGAGTACCTTTCGTACCTGACCAGCGCCGCCATGAGAACCGACAAGAGTACCAGGAACACAAAGATTCCCAAGAGCCCCGCAAGCGTGCTGCGAAGGCCGAAGAAGGCATAGTTCCACAGCTCGTTGAGGAGCATGACGCCTACGGCAAGCCCCAGTGAGGTGGCCCTTTCCCGGGGGCCTTCGATACGGGCAAGGATGCGGTAGACGACTATAGCGAACAGCGCGTAGTAGAGGCTCCCCACCAGGTAGAAGATCCCCAGCGGCACCAGGAACCGGGGCTTGGCCAGCCCCTCGTACCACTCCAGGCCCGATCCGCCCACGAGGGCGGCACCGAAGACGGCGAACAGCACGGGCAGCACCACGGCGACGAGCAAGGGTCCCTTCCTCAGTCCGCGCACGTGGTCGTCTTCCCCTTCCGCCCAAGCCGAAACGACATCCTCGGCATGCTACACGTTCTCTCCTCCTTTGATGTTGGGGATGACGCGGACCGAGAGACCCCCGCTTTCCCTCTATTCACCGGAGTGCGTGGAAGGTGCGTTCTCCGAAGTCCATATCCAGGATCCTGTATTGTCTTGGCCCCCAGACCGGGAAATTGACTCTTCCCCCGACCCGACGCATTCTAGTCGACACTACATATTGTGGCGCTGGATGGATATTCGCTAGTGTGAATAGGCATCGGTCGGTGGCTACGAGATTCGGAGACCACGGACGAACCGGAGTGACCTGTAATCGGTCACCTCGGCGTCTATCCACTCACCCCCGTGGAAGCGCGCGACGCTGACCCTGTTGTGCCCGTCCTCAACGAAGTAGGCTCCGTCAAGCGCACAGAGGCTGACCGGCTGCAGATCAAGGCCCCTTAGATAGGCCAGGTCCACTCGCTTCCACCTCTCGGGAGACGCTTTACGCAGGGGCATGAAGGTAGCGTCGAAGCGGTCGTGTTGTCCGACGCTACCGACCACGCGAGATAGCTCGACAGTCTGCCTACCTAGCCGGATGCCACCCGCGGCCCCCAGAGCTCGCCGCGTCTCCTCGAAAGGCAGCAGCGTGCCGCCAACGGACCTCCTCGAAAAGTGCGCCCCGAGCCCTCGCATCCATGCCCGCCGCCGGGCGATGGCGAAATCCTTGTCCACCTGATCGGATAGGTTCATCAAGTCCACCATCGCGCACCCAGCTTAAGAGCTATCTGGTACTCACATGTTACACCTGGGCGTTGCGGGAGATCCGCGATGGCCTTCGTAAAGTCTCGGAAGTTCGTTCTGAGACCTCCGTACACGCGAAGTTCGGAGAATCTACCTTCCACGCACTCCGGTGAATAGGCCGACGATGCCCATGGCGACCCGACCGTGCCTCGGCAAAAGATAGTCCATTTGGGGGATGCGTAAGGTGCTCGCCTCCTTTAGCGTGGCGCCAGACGACCCGAAAAAGAAAATCGCGGCGCCTACGAACGCGACAGAGGAGGTGACGCATGCGAAACTCCGCCAGCCTACGACAGAACGGCCCTCCGAGGGAAGGAGAAGCGAGGACCATCTTCGTGGGGGCCAAGGTAAGGACCCTCCTTCGCTCGGTCGGCGTGCTTGATGGGTGGCTCGAGGAAAACGAAGGACGCTCGGAGAATGTGGTGCGCGTTCGGCGCATGAAGCGCTGGCGAGAAGAGGCCCTAGAGCAGCTCCGACTCGAGCTAAACCGAACTCGGACCTAACCTTATTCTCTGGTGCCGGCAGGGTCTGGTCCTTCATCCCCGTCTTCCGCGCGCTCCCCTACCGTCCGCGCGCGTGCCAGCAAGGCCGCGTAATCCTCCTTTGCGGCCTCGACGATGCCCTCTTTGGTGGCCCCTTGGGGGCTGAAGGCCGCAACGAAGGTGCCGTCCTGGCGCCTTAAGATGAGCACGTCCGGATCCGACTCGTCCAGGTAGTAGGATGGGGGCAGCCTCGGCTCTCGGGCGCCGCGTGCTTCCCCTTCGGATTCCCTATTTCTCATGAGGCGAGACCTCCACCTTACGCGTCGTACAGGCCGCTCGCGCGGCCTGCGAGGTAGGCGGTTGCGCCACTGGCTCTGCCCGACCGGAAGGCACCCAATCAGAGGACGGGCTTCTTGGCCTCTACCACGGATATTCAGGTTGATATTTACTGGCGACATATCATCGCACACGACAGGCGCCTAGGGTATCCCCGTCCCGCGCGAACTTCTAAGAACTCCGTAAAGCGGAAGTCCAATGTCGGAGAACGCACCTTCCCCGACGTTGGGTGCATAAGGCGTTGGCCGCGAGCCGGATGGGTCGGTGCTCTCGTCGAACGTCGCCACCCACGCCGTCCGCGCCGCTATCAGCAGCCCCACGCACAAGAGGGCCGCAGCGACCCCACGCCGAAGCGCCGCGGCCGGCGCCGCGTGGGCGATGCGAGCGCCGACCACCACGCCGACGGCCCCGACCAGCCCTGCCGCCGTACCTAGGGCGAAGTCCACCGATCCGTAGAGGAGGTAGCCCGCGGTGGAGAAGCCCACGATCGGCAACGCGACGGCTTGGGCGGCTCCCACGGACGCCAGCACCGGCGTGCGCAACAGCAGCAGGATAGGGACGAGCAGGACTGCCCCGCCGGTGCCCGTGAGCGCGGAGCCGAAGCCGACGAAGGCGCCGACGGCCAGCAAGGCGGGAGCACCGAGGCGGCGCGCTCGGCCCGCCTCGTCAGGGCGCCTCAGCAGGGTATCGGCACCTGTGAGCACCATCAGCGAGGCAAGGATGGCCATCAGCAGACCCTCCGGCAGGGCGGTGTTGGCCAACGCCCCCACGAACGCCGTCGGGACGCCAACCCCCAGCCAGGCCACCATCCGCCAGTCGATGCTGCGCCGCCCGGAGTAGCTAAGGGTGCCCGCCACCCCGCAAAAGAGGAACGCCCACGTGCTCGTCGCCGCGGCCGCGTGGAATCCGAAGCCCCCCAGGTACACGAGGGCTGGCGGCAGCAGGACGCCGCCTATGCCGACGCATCCGATCAGCGCCCCCACCATCAGGGCCACGACAAGCACCAGGGCGAAAGTCAGCGTCATCCGTTCGTACTTACCCACGCTTCCGCTCCCTCTACCCCGCACACGCGAAGTTCGCGGAACGCTCCTTCCACGCACTCCGCTGAATAAGGGCAAGAAAAGGGACAGAAGTTTTAGCGGCGCGGGTCTCGTCATCGACCCGCACCGCCACGTTGCCATCTGTACTAGTCGATAGCAGGGTTGGTATCTGGGGGTGGGGGGGCGTCGTCCTCCACCGCGTAGCATCCGTCGCCTTTCCCAGCTGTTCCCGCATCGGGTCCGTGATGGGCCGTCTCCAACCCGTAGCCAGCCGGACCGCTGTCAGGAGGCTCCAAGACACCCTCGCACATGGTGATCAACCCGCTCTCGGGGTCGGTGACGAACCCCGGGTGGTTCTGGCCGTTGGCGATCACCTGGTCGTGACTGGGGTTCGGGACGATGTGGGGATGCGCCGCGGCCGTCCCCACGCCAAGGACTGACAACATCAACGCCGCGATTAGAGCCAAGGTAGCCGACAAGATGATGCGTCTCCTCACAACGCATCTCCTTTCCTCTGTTTCTCTCGTTAAGCTCCGAAGTACCCAGAGGGATACGTCAGGTAGGTGCCGGAAAGCGCATAACCCGACCACCAACTCCTTTCTCCTTGGGCGACCTCTCTGACGGGCCGCTCCTTGTCTGTCTGTGCTTCTGGAAACCAGCGTAGAGGGGGTGCGTTAGCTGGGCGTTAGTAAACTATGTAGAAACTATGTATCTTTGGAGAAAATCGGAACGAGCACGCCTGTCTTTTTGACTAAGGGTGGGGCCTGGACCCCAAGAGACTCGAAAACCCATGACCGGCTGAAGGGTCCTCTCTTGACTCCTTCTTAGAACGGGTGCGAGCGCTGCTCGGCCATCTTGGCGCCGACCTGCTCGCGGGAGTGGAGATTGAGCTTCCTGAGTATATTGGCGACGTGTTTGTCTACAGTGTGCTCCGAGATGTGTAGCTGGGAGGCGATCTGGCGGCTGGTGAGGCCTCGCCTAACTAGCTCCGCCACCTCCCGCTCCCGGCGGGTGAGGACGACGGGCGGTTGGGCGGCTGAGGGTTCCTCCGGCATGGGGACGAGCGGAGAGGGACGCTTCTTGTCGGAGAGGGCGTACTCCACGGTCTCCTCAAACCCCATGGCCCGCCCCTCAGCGAACGCCGTTTCCCATGCCTCCTCGCTCAGCTGCGAGCGGGTAGCTGCCAGGTACGGCTCTCGTAGCGCAGCATACTCTCTGACTGTAAGGTAATTTCTTACCAGCTCGTGCAGCGCCTGCGTGGCACCGAACAGCCTCACCGCCCGCTCGGTCTCTCCCCTAGCCGTTGCGACGCACGCCAACCCGTCTAGCGGCTCAGGAAGGGGCAGCATTAGGCCCACTTCCCGCTTGAGCTCCAAGCTTTCTACATACAGGGTTGTGGCCCTCTCAAGGTTACCTCGGAGCAGCGCTACCCATCCTAGATTGCAGAGCACCTCAGAAAGCACGAATCTATGCTTGTGCTCCCGGCATATCGCAACGGCCTTTTCACCGACGACCGTCGCTCGCTCAAGGTCGCCTTGGAGCAAGAACGTGTCGCACAGCTGGGTAAGGAACGCGGCGAGCAGCTCCGGGTCGCCCACCTCTCGGCCCACCACCATTCCCTCTTCGAGGAGCTCCCTCGCTTTCCCTAAGTCGCCCCGGGGTCTCATCTCGATCCCCAGCAGGAGTAGGTTGTCCGCGATGCCCCTCTTGTCCCCGACCTTCCGGCTGAGCGCGAGGCTCTTCTCGTAAAGCTGTATGGCTCGCTCGGAGTCGCCCTGCGCGGACGCCACTATTCCCAGCATGAGTCGTCCGAGGCCGGCTGCGACGCTTCTCCGGCCTGCAATATCCCAGAATTGCTCCACCCCCTCCAGCTTCAAGCCCTCCTCGCTGGCCTCTTGCGCCCGGTCGAGGTCGCCCTGCAGGTACGCTAAGAAGGAAAGCCTATGTAGCGCGTTTGCGCGTGCCGCCGTCGATGCCGGGCTAGACTTTGCCAGCGCCTCTTCGAGCCACCTGCGACCCTCGCCCAAGTACCCACGTAAGTACCAGAACTGTCCCAGTGCCCCCGCCACCCGCAACCCCAGTTCGGCCTCTTCGCCTCGCTCTAGCGACCAGGAGAGCGCGGCCCTAAGGTTGTCGTGCTCGGCCTCGAGCCGTTCCAGCCACGCCGCCTGCTGCGGCCCCTCCACCTCCGGCTCGGCCTCTTCGGCCAGGGCGAGGAAGAACTCCGCGTGTCGGCGCTGGATAGTCACCAACTCCTCGCTCGCTTCGAACCGCTCCTGTGCGTACTGCCTGATGGGCTCGAGCATCCGGTAGCGCACGGCGCCCTGCGCCTCAGCCTCCGCCACCACCAACGATTTGTCCACTAGCCTACCGAGGAGGTCCAGGACGTCAGATCCCTCTATGCTGCCATCGGCTCCCACCTCTTCTGCAGCCTCCAGGGTCCATCCCCCTGCGAAGACTGAAAGCCGCCCAAATAGCTTCTTCTCATTCGTAGAGAGCAACTCGTGGCTCCAGTCGAGTGTCCCCCTGAGCGTTCGCTGCTTGGGCACTTGCGTCCTATCGCCGCCCGTCAAGAGCTTCAACGAATCTGTGAGCCTCTCCGAGATTTGCTTGATCGAGAGTGCACCCACCCTAGCAGCGGCGAGCTCTATGGCTAGTGGTATCCCTTCTAGTCTATGGCAGATCTGCGCCACCGCCTGAGTGTTGTCTGGTGTCAAAGAGAAACCGGGGCGCCTCGCCGAAGCACGCTCTACGAACAAACGCGCCGACTCGGAGCGCTCGAGCTCCTCAACCGTATCCGCGCTTTGAGGGTCGAGCATCGAGAGGGAGGGCACAGTCCACCTGACCTCTCCCGCAATCCCCAATGCCTCCCTGCTTGTGGCCAATATGCGCAGGTGCGGGCAGGAATCCAAGAGGGCGTCTACAAGGCGCGCCGCACCATCTAGGAGGTGCTCGCAGTTGTCCAACACCAGCAGAGTGCGCTTTGTTCGTAACGTTTCGGCGAGCGTATCGGTGAGCGGTTGGCCGGGCTGTTCCTTTACCCCTAGAGCCCTGGCCACCGCCTGCGGCACCAACCCTGGGTCCGCAAGCGGGGCGAGCTCTGCCAACCATACCCCGTCTGGGTAGGCACCAACGAGGTCTCTGGTCACCTCCAGGGCGAGCCGCGTCTTGCCAGAGCCGCCCACCCCCGTGATGGTCAAGAGGCGCGTCATTGCCATCATTCGCTTTACCTCTATCATCTCTCGCTCGCGTCCTACGAAGCTGGTACGAGGCGCTGGCAGGTTGCGCCTAGCGGTACCCGCTGGCTCCTCGGGTGCGGAGCCGAAGGGAACTCCATCATTGGGTGGGAAGCGGCCTGCTGCGATCTCCTTACGTAGGGCGCGGCTCGAAGCAGCAGGCTCGGTGCCCCATTCCCTAGCAAGGATCTCCTCGAGCTGTACGTACTGAGCGAGGGCTTCCCCCTTGCTCCCCGCGAGGGCGTACAAGCGCATCAACCTAACGTGGGCCTCCTCGCGGGCGGGCTCCTCCGCCACGACCCTCCTTAGCGCCTCGATGGCAAGCCCGTACTCTCCGCGCTCCTCGTGAAGGCGTGCGAGCCCCAGCAGAAGCGAGAGGTACGTCTCGTGCAGCCGCAGCCGGTGTTCCTCGGCCCACTCCTCGTAGCGGTCGGTCGGCAGGAGTTCCCCAGCGTACAGGATAAGGGCTGCCTCGTAGGCGGCGGGCTCACGCGAGGAGCGGGCTGTGCTTGCAGCTTGCTCGAAGGCTTCTACGTCCACCCACAAGGAACCTCCTGGGCACAACACGAGCGACTCGTCCTGGGATGCTAGGTAGCATGAGTCGGCGGGCAGGTCAGGTTCTAAGGCTTGGCGGGCAGTATGGAGGGCTTGGCGCAGGTTGTTCGACGCGGCCATACTGCCTAAGTCGGGCCACAAGAGATCCATCACCTGCTCGCGGTGGAGGCGGTGGCCGGGAGCCAGGGCGAGCAGCTTCACCAGGCTCTTGGCCTTCCTCAGATGCCAAGCTCCCTCGCCCACGGCGCGCGACCCGACCCAGACGCTAAAATCTCCCAACAGGCGTAGGCGGACCGGGAAGGGGCCCTCGGAGGAGTAGCGGCGCTTGCGTAAAGGATCACTGGCTGCTTCGGCGTGCATTCGCCTGCCCGTTCAGCGGCCCGGCTGCCTCCCTACTTCAGGAGACCCTCGGCTTTAGTAACAGTCACAGCATAGGCCCCAAAGTAGAGGCTAGGCATCCCTCAAATGCAGTATTTTTACAAATTTTTGACGAACTTCTCAGAACGCCGTACACGCTAAGTTTGCGGGTAAAAGGAGCGAAAACGCCCGGTTAAAGGTGCGTGAGGCACCTGACGCCGGGCGAAGGATGCGCCTACCATGCGGGGGTTGGTGGGTGAGACGGAGGACCGACGTGGTCTTCCGCCAGAGAGAAGGGATGGGTGTATGCGCAAAACAATCGTGCTTTTGGCCGCCACGGCGGCTCTGGTGGCGCTCGTGGTGGGGTCAGCGCTCGCCCAGGAGGCGACCTCAAGCGACCTTAGGGGCGCCGAGATGAGGTCAAACCAGAGGATCCAGTGCACAGGGATACCCTGCGTGGCCACGGGCAGCTCGGACCTGGTCTTCGAGCGCATCGGCAATGGCAAGAACGACAGGATACTGCTAAGGGGCGGCGACGACGAGGTAAGGGCGAACACCTTCGGCCGCGACCGCGACGTCATAAAGGGCTCGGCGGGCTTCGACCGCATCTTTGTCAACGACGGCGACAGAAGAGACAAGATCTTCGGCGGCAGGGGGGGGGACGTATGCTACGTCGACGCCCAAAGCGAAGTCATAAGGGGCTGCTCGCGGGTCATCGTCCGCTAATAGCCTTCTCGAGGGCAGATCTCGAGGGCGGGACCCCGAGTCGGGTTCCCGCCCGGCCGATTGCTCGTCCTGGCCCCCTCGGACCGGTCCGGCAGCCCCGACCGGCTCCATAATACCGCCGTAAGGCATTATCGAACTCTTATGTAGAACAAGCCGCGAAGGCTCCTTGCTGTACATAAGAAACCGCATAGGACCGGAGCGCAGGCGATAGAAAAAGCTGGGCCGTTCCTCGGAGGGGGTTGAGGGGCACCCGGCTTAACGATGAACTGATTGTATTGCCGAGGAGGGCGGCAGCGCATACCCCAAATGAGTGATCTTCGCGAACTTCCGAGACTTCCGAGAACCCCTACAGGCGAAGTTCGCAGAAATTACCTTCCGAAACTGTTTGGAAAATCGGGAGGGACCCGAATCGGGGCTCCGAAAGTCGCTAAGAGGGGGTGAAGAGAACCCGATCGGCCGCCTATTAGCGCCAAAGAAGCACGGTCGAGAAACCATCGGCCATTTTCCAAACAGTTTCTCCACGCACTTCGGTGAATAAGGATGGGTTGACGGTGGTTCTCCGGTCCCACATGCTGAGCTTCGAAATAACGATGGATAGGGAGGCGCATTCAAATGGAACCGCTCCTCACCCTGGTCATAGCGCTCGGCGGCATCGTTACTGGGATAGGTGCCATCTGGGCCGCGCTGGTCGCCAGGCGCCAGGCGCAGGCCACCCAACGTAGCCTAGCCCAAACGGAACGCAGCCTGGCCGAGCAGAACGAGCGTGCGCGCCTCACCCTTGAGTTCGACTTGCTTTCCAGGTTGGCAGACCAAGCTATTAACCCGTACTACCAGCGCATGAGAAGACAGGCCGCCAAGTACCTCCTAGATAACGCCTTCGTAGGGGACGGTGTGGGGGAAGCGCCATCCATGCCCCTTGCGATATTTGAGACGTGGGACTCCTTCGAAGAGGTGGGGGACCTGCTGAGGCGCGGAGTCTTAAGTGCGGAACCAGTGTGGATCAGGTACGGGCACGAGGCTGCAGCATATTGGCTTGTGGGCAAGCCCACCATCGAGAAGCTGCGCGAAGAGTTCGAAGACCCGACGCTGTATGAAGGGTTCGAATATCTTTGCCGCGTGTTGGCAGACATAGACCGCAAGCGAGGCGTCTCAGCCCCCACCCACGATCGAGCGCGCCAAACCCTGGAATGGGAAGCCACCAGAGATGAAGAGCCTCCCACCACGACAGAAAAGTGACGACATCTGGCGAAGTGTCGCTGTAGCTTGCCGGACTTCCGAGAAGACTGATTCCACGCACTCCGCTGAATAAGGGCTAGAAAGTCCCAGAAGCCTACGTGCGGGCCGGGTCAGGTGCAGCGCCTGGTTCGGCGCTACCGCGAATCATGTAGTGGGCCTGCGACCCATACGACCGGCGAACTGCCCCCACGGCCGGCATGGCCTCCGATACGAGGCGGAACCCCCTACGCTCCCAAAACCCACGCGAGTTCTGGACAGCTACCAACGCGATGCTAGGGAAGCCACGCGCCGCCGCATGGGCGAACGCCGCTTCGACAAGGAGCTTTGCCACGCCGATGTCGCGGTGCGCGGGATGCACCGCGACATCGTGGATGAAGTAGCAGTCCGGCGGACCCGCTTGATCTTCCAGCAGCTTGTTCAGGCCGGGGGGGGCCGAGAAGTGCCCGGGGTGCGAGATCAAATACCCGACAACCTGCCCATCGACCTCGGCGACCCAACATCCGTCCGGGTAGCCGGCGAACTTGTCGGCGAACACAGCAAGGTCTTCGAGGAAGTCAGGGCTGTAAGCCGAGTGCTGGATGCGGTCCACCGTATCGAAGCCGCGGTCGGTCAGTTGACGTACAGCCGCTACCACGAATCCGTCTCCACGGCTATGATGCCGCCGCCAACAGTAGTGCCACTCTCCGGCTCATGCGCTCTCCTTGTTCGGTGGGGCGCAGACGAAGGGTAGGCTCCGCCCCGTGTTCGCACGTCATACGGGCACCGTAGCAGGATCGCCACGGCGGGCGCATCCCCCATATAGGCTAGATAGCAACTTTTTTATCGAACCCCCGAGAACTCCGCTTAGGCGAACTGCTTAGAACTCCGTAAAGCGGAAGTTCGCACCGGGCTTCGGCAGGTGGCATCATGCTTAGGGTGGAAAGGGATGCCCCCGCCTGAGAAGGGGGTCGGGAAGGATAAGGCCTCATGTCGTACCTTGTGTCCTTGATAAGAAGACACCCTCTGATCTCATTCTTCGTGCTGGCCTACGCGCTCTCGTGGTGGTCCTGGATCCTGTACGCCTTCGGCCTCTATCCGGCGCCCATCGCCTCCTTCGGCCCCTTCCTTGCCGCGCTCGTCGTGCTGGCCATCACCCAAGGCAAGAGCGGGATCGGCGGTCTGCTGCGGCGGATGGTGCGCTGGCGCGTGGGAATCAGGTGGTACGCCGTGGCGCTCTTGCTCCCTGTGGGGATCGCCCTTGCCGCAACGGCGCTAAACGTCCTGCTCGGCGCCCAGGCCCCCTCCGCGGCCGATCTGGGCGGCTGGACGGGTCTCTTCTCGACCTTCGCCCTCGTACTCCTAATCCCCGGTGCCGGCGGGACATGGGAGGAGCCGGGCTGGAGGGGGTTCGCCCTCCCGCGCCTGCAAGCCGGCCGCTCGGCGCTCGTCGCCAGCCTGATCCTGGGGGCGGTGTGGGCCCTGTGGCACCTGCCGCTTGTTGTTGCGACCGGGCAGATGGGCGGGTGGGACATCGTGATCATCCTGGCCTGGGCGCTCGTGCTCACATGGGTGTACAACGGCACCGGCGGCAGCGTGCTGATCGTCATGCTCTTCCACGCCATGTTCAACACCGTCTCGGGCAGCTTCATCTCGCCGCTCGCCTTCTCGGGGGCGGACTCGGTGAGGCAGTCGTGGCTGCTGGCGGCGGTGTGGTGCGCGGTGGCGGTAGCGGTGGTCATGTGGGCCGGACCGAAGCACCTTTCTCGCAAGCTCCACAAGCAGGAGGAGCCCGCGCAGCAACCCGCAGGCGATACGGCTCCCCGTGTGGTCTGAAGGAGCTTGCGAGGGCGCTTGTCTGAGCTTATTCACAAAGTGCGTGGAATACGTCTTATGCGAACTTCGGAGAAATCACAACACGCGAAGTTCGCAGAATCTACCTTCCACGCACTCCGGTGGGTAGGGTCCCCTAGGTGGGGCTCGCCTCTTCGGAGGACTCGGAGGAAACCTCTTCGGGCGAAGGGATCACCCCTAGCTGCTGCATCATCCCCAGATCGTCGCTCTGGTACCAATCCTCGGCGATTCGGTCCCCCGAGAAGCGGTTGATGGTGATCCCCGATATCTCGGCGCGCCTTCCGGTAGGGGGTATGCCCATGAGCTCGCCCGTGTGCGTGCCGGTGGCCGTCCACCGACTCGCTACCATGTCGCCCTCGGCTATCTGGTCCTCCACGGTGACGCGGACGTCCGGGAAGGCCCCTAGATTCATCGCCGCGTACTGCTTCAAGCCCTCTGGACCGTGCAGGTCCTCGGGGAGGGCGGGATCGTGCAGGACGTAGTCGGGGGCGTAGAGTTCGTCCGCGAGGTCCAGGTTGCCCGCGTTGAAGATCTCCTCTGCCACCCTGCGGGAGACGGCCTTGTTCTCTTGCGCCGACGACATCGCTTGCTCCTTTCGCCTCGTGTAGGAGGGCACCATAGCAGGCTCACAACCGGCGGCACATCCTCCAAATGGACCATCTTTCGGTTCCGGTTCCACAAGCCCGCCGGACCGGGGCTATGGGACGGATTTCTCGGGTAGTTGGAGCGTTACGAGTCGCAACCCCTTGCTACATAGCGGTGTGACGAACGCTACCAGGTCTCGGCGTTCGGACTCCGAAGAGGCGCCGCCATGTTGCACTCGGGTGCTGGGAGCCGAGCTCGACGGGGCGCTTGCTACTTTAAACTTCCGAGAATTCACCAGCCTGTTGAAAAACTCCCTCTATGCCCGCTTCGGCCCCAGATCGGGCCCCAAACACGCCGAATTGGGGGCTTTATGGAGCTTCTGGAGCCTGATTTCTAATGATTTTCAGCTCAGCGCCGACTTTTTCAACAGGCTGGGATGTTCTCCGAAATCCCATGCAGGTTCCCGCCTCGCCCCTTCGCGGGCTTCCATCGGGCCGGGGTATCCTAGCTTCGCTGGGGTATCCCGGCCACGACATGAGGAGGAGCATGGAGACCGAAGAACATCTCCACGTCATCGGCATGGGGAGCGAGGCGGATTGGGGCGCGGGGCGCGGGAGCTTCTACTATATCGAGGATAAAAACGGCGAGAAGTGCATCCCCGTGTTCACGTCGCCGGAGCGGGCGGATAGGTTCGCGCAGGCTAACTTCGATAATCCCGAGGCCCACATACAAATGCTTGAAAGCATCGGCGTTGTCCACGCGCCGGCGTTGACGTCGGGGCGCTTCATTGTCATGCCGCTCCGCGCGGAGGGCTTGGCTCGGGCAGCAGCGATGGTCGAGGCCGACTACCTCGTGCGCGACCCCCGCCCCGGGGACCAACAGGACATTATGCGCGTACCCAAGTGATTCAACTAGTGCCAGGGTATCCTAATCGGGTGTCCCAGCTCTTTGTCGGTAGATAGAAACATCTGTAACTTTTGTGTGGTATGGTGGGGGTGCGGGCGAAGGTCTTAGGTCAGATGGGGTGGACGACCTCCCCCTATCTAAGAGCGAGTGCTCTATCCTGCCCATCGCTCGTCGTTTATCGGACCGGGGCTTTAGGGTCCCGGCCTTATCACTGGCCGCGCTGCTGTCTGACCTTACCGAGGGCGGGCCTTCGCTCTGCCCCCCCGCTCGCATCCTTTTTATGTGCTAGTCGGCGCCCCCCGTGGTCGTTTTGTGAGCGCACAAGAGAGGCGCTGGCGGTATAAGCCTCCCCTCTTCGGGGGCGCATGGCCGTACCGGGCCGGGGCTTTCGGGCTCCGGCCTTTTACCGCTAGCATCGGCCCCGCCTCGCTTTATCGGCGCTCATGCGTCTCCCCTCTTGCGGCGGGCGGCGTCGAGGAGCCGCTCGATCTGCTCCTTGAATCCCCCATCGGGAATCCGAATTCGGCCTGTTCGTCGCTCGTTCGGTCATCCTTCGCCCCACGCTTTTTGCGCTTCTTCAGCTTCTTGCGGCTTTCCAGCCACTCGTTGTTGTTCTTGACCATCACGATTCCTCCCCGCGCCGTTCTTCCCATCGTACCCGTTGCGGCCTTCGCTATAGCTTCGCTTTGCCGCGGTCCTATGCCCTATGCGTCTCCGGGCCGGAACGGAGGCCAGAGTCTAGGCCTCCGTTTGTGCGTGCACAAGAAGCCGTAATACCCCCTCGAGCATGGCATCCCTTCGCCGGCGGTCCTAGCCCTATCGGACGGGGCCGGGGCTCCCCGTACTTCGCCATACGGGTGATGTAGCGGTGATGTACAGAGACCGTCCCGAACTTCGCGTTGAGGGAGTTCTCGGAAGCTTTGGCTACTGCTCGGCGCCTCCGTTGTTGGCGTAAGATGTTCGGAGATTCGGAGGAGATCCAAAGGAGTACAGCCATCGATGCGCAGGCGAAGAACGACGGGCTGCGGCTGCTTCGGGCCATAGACGCCACCCGCGAGAGGGGGCCAGGGTGGACCCCCCCAGGGCCGCGTATGAGGCCGGGCTAGCCGTAGGCGACGGCTCGAATCGTTACCAGCGCGCCTTGCACTACCTCATCGAGGAAGGCGCGTTGGTAGGAGACGAGCACACGGAGTTCGACATCGGCGAGGGGCACCCCCACGGCTACGCACTCTACTTCTTCACTCAGCGGGCGGTGGAGCTGCTGGGGGAGTAGCGTGAAAACAAGCGGGGGCTTGTAGGCGTGGGAAGGCTCGGAGGCTTGCTCTTCCGTAGCAGGGACCGGGGGCACCGTACCCCGGCCCTTATACACTCGAGTGCGTGGAAGGATTATTCTGCGAACTACTTCGCGTTTACGGAGTTCTAAGAAGTCCGAGCCAAGATTGTCACCCTAATGTGTAGTAGGCTGGGCGAACCCCGCAAAGCAGCGCCAACCGAGGTTGATCTCGAGCTAGCTCGTGCTGAGGGGAGTCGTGCGGTCCAACGCAAAGGAGAGAGTAGCAAGTGGCGACACTATCGGTACTGAAGTTCAACGATCCTTACGGAGCAGATAGGGTCATGGTCGCCCTGCAGGGCATGCAGGAGCGGGAGTTGATCACCCTGGAGGACGCCGCAATAGTAAGCTGGCCCCAGGGCAACAAGAAGCCCAAGACTCGCGAGTTGCATGGCGGGAGCGCGGGCTGGGGCGCATTCTGGGGGTTCCTGATCGGGATGATCTTCTTCGTGCCCTTCCTTGGCGCGGCGATCGGCGGGATGTCGGGAGCGATGTCGGACGTGGGCATCGACGACGACTTCATCAAACAGGTTCGCGAGAAGGTAACGGAGGGCACCTCCGCCCTGTTTGCGCTGACCAGTGGGGCGACGGCTGTAGACAAGGTGGTCGACGAACTGAAGGCGTATGACTTCGAGATCATCTCGACCAACCTGCCAGAGGAGCAGGAAAAGCAACTGCGCGAGGCCTTCGCCCAAGAGTAGTACGGGAGCTAGATCGCTGCGGGGCGGTCGATCAGATAGCTGCCCCGTAGCAAAGTGGGTTGGGCGTGTAACAGACTCGTGTACGCAGCCAAGGGGTTTTAGGGATGCTCTCGAAGTTCGCAGCCACCGTGCTCTTGTCCATCGTAGTGCTCATCGTGGTGACGCTGTTCGTGAGCCTAGGGGTGCTGTGGTGGACCGGCGATGGCACCCGAAGCGTCCTGATCGGAGTGATCTGCGGCACGGTAGCGGTCCTTACGGTCCGCGCCGTGAGCTGGTACGGACGATCGGGGGAACGCTCCGGCGACGAAGACTAGCGAACTCGGGATGGACGGGATCGCTGAGTGGGGCTTGAGCCCTCCAATAACACGACGTTCCTCTCTATCAACCCAACGTCTTAGAAGGTGCCAGCCTGTTGAAAAACTCCCTCTATGCCTGCTTCGGCCCCAGATCGGGCAACAAATACTCCGTTCTTGGGGCCTTTTGGGGCTTCTGGAGCCCGATTCGTGGTCACTTTCGGCTCGGCGCCGACTTTTTCAACAGGCTGACTTATCACCCGAAGTTCGGAGAATCTACCTTCCGAAACTGTTTGGAAAATTAAAATGAGCCTCGAAATAGGGGTTCCGAAGGCGGCCAAGAGGGACCTAAAGGGCCTAGTTCGGCCGCTTCTTGGCGCCGAATGGGCACGCTCAAGTAGCCTTGGGCTGTTTTCCAAACAGTTTCTCCACGCACCCCGGTGAATAAGCCTACCCACACACCTGAGAACTCGCTTGCCACCGCTGGTAACCACAAAGATCATCCATTTGGGTGATGTGCCAATCCGCACAAACCCCTATGCTGTAATTGGGCTATGTGCTGTGGATGTGGAGCGCCACGCCATCCGAAGGAGTCTTGTAGTGAGGAAGCCGTTTCTGGTGTTCGCGGTAGTGGTCTCGGCGTTGCTCGTGGCTTGCGGGGCGGCATTGGCGCTGGCCCGCCCGCCCGGAGGGCAGGGGCCGGAGCGCTACATCGTCGTCCTCGACGACGGGGTCTCCGATCCCGGGCGGGCCGCCGACGCGATGGCCCGGCGCTACAGCATAAGGGTCGGCTTCGTCTACGGCCACGCCCTAAAGGGCTTCTCCGCGACTATACCCGAGGCGCGCCTCGACGCGGTACGCTCCGAGGGTCGGGTGGCGTACGTGGAGCGCGACAATACGGTCCATCTCACCGCTCAGACGCTTCCGTGGGGTGTCGACAGGATCGACGCCGACCTGAGCTCCGCGGTGGCCGGGGACGGCGCCGGTTCGGTCGAAAACGTCAACGCCTACGTCCTCGATAACGGCCTCTACCGCCACACTGACCTCAGGGTGGTCAACCTAGTCAACTTCACGGGGGATAGCAATAACAAGGACTGCAGCGGGCATGGCACCCACGTTGCCGGAACCATCGCGGCCGAGGACAACGACCAGGACGTGGTGGGGGTAGCACCGGGCGCCCCCCTGACGGGCGTGAAGGTGTTCTACTGCAACGCGCCGGACAATATCTCGGTGATCATCAAGGGCGTCGACTGGGTCACGAAGAATGCCGCCAAGCCGGCCGTGGTCAACATGAGCATGGCGTTACCGTTTGACAAGGCCCTGGACGAGGCGGTCAGGAACTCCGCGGCCAGCGGCATCTTCTACTCGATAGCCGCAGGCAACGAGGCCCAGCCGGCCTGCAACTACTCGCCCGGCAGCGCGGGTCTCTCCGAGACAGACACCAACGGCGACGGCGTAGTCGACCACAACGACAGTAACGGCATCGTCACTACCGCCTCCACAGCGACAAGCGCCACGGGCCGAATCCGCGAGGCCTCTAACAGCAACTACGGCGAGTGCGTGGACATCTGGGCGCCAGGGGTCGGCATCCTCTCGACGCAGCGGGGAGGGGGCGTCACTACGAAGAGCGGCACCTCTATGGCCGCCCCGCACGTCGCTGGCGGAGCAGCTCTCTACCTCTCCTCACACCCCGGCGCAAGCCCCTCGGACGCGGAGAGGGCGCTCAAGGCCAGCGCTCGGACTCAGAGCCGCCTCAGCAAGGATCCGAGCGACCCCCGTTACGTCACGCTGGAGTACGTGGGCGGATTCTGAGGGACTGAGGGAGCACTCGGAGAGCCGGAGCCTTTGACAGCCTCGGCCCTTCTACTTGCCCTTGTTCATTCTCCGAATCTTTATGCGCTACCATAACATGTAGGCTCAGGTAGGCCTTTCCTATGCCGCGTGAGTGGCCCCAGAAGTCATCTTATGGTCCCGTCGACGGTGTTCTATGCACGATTCTGGATGCGAACTTCCCAGAACTCCGTACACGCGAAGTTCGCAGAATTACCAACTCGAGAAGTTCACTTACGACGCCACCACCCCTCTGAGGCTGTCGGCCAACAACACATTCGCATGCTGTTAACCCTGCTTTTCTGGATCCTGTCTCTGGCTTATGGGGTTTCAGTGATCTCTTCAGGTTCGAAGTGCCTGCGCGGAGATATCTTGCCCTTCTTGCCTTTATAAAGTCTCGATAGGAGAGACCCTCTTTGCTTCTTCGACAGAGTCGGCACGCCCATGATCGACTCCGCTACGCGGATCACCCACCGCTCTTAGGCCAGTCTCCAACCACTTGCAGCACCTCGCCCGTCATTGTTCGGCCTCATCGTCTTCACCCTTGAAGTACCCGGCCGAGCGCAGTAGCTCGTAGGCCGGCACCCCGAGGCCTCTGGCTATCTGGGCCAGGGTCCTCACGTGTGGGTCACGTTCCCCGCGCTCTATGCGGGAGATCGTTATCAGGGAGATGCCGGCTTTCTCGGCGAGCTCGGTTTGGTTCATTCCCCGCTCTTTCCTTATCTCCCTGATCCTTTGGCCTAAGCGTAGTTGGTCGTCCACGTCCGACAGTATAGCGCGACCCAGATTTCGTGTTTATCACGGATGATAAATTTATCATCGGTGATAAAATTAAGTCGTGGGTCAACCTTTCGTTGGAGAACCTTGAGTATGGCCAAGAAACGTGGCAACGGTGAGGGCTCGATATACCGGCGTAAGGACGGCCGGTGGGTCGGACAGTACCTCGCGTACACGGCGAGCGGTCCCAAGTACCGCTACATCTACGCCAAGACCCGCAAGCTCGCGGCCGAGAAGCTCGCCAAGGCGATAGTCGACAGGGACGGCGGTCTTGTCTTCGACGCGGGGAAGATGACGCTCGGGGAGTACCTGGACAGCTGGCTTTCGGACTCAGTAAGGGGCACGGTGCGGATCTCGACCTACGAACGCCACGAGCAGATCGTGCGGCTGCACATCAAGCCCTCCCTGGGGCGCGTCGGGCTCAAGATACTTACCCCGGCCCACGTGCGGGGGCTCCAGCGCGAGAAGCTGGACGCCGGGCTGGCTCCGGCGACGGTTCGCAAGATCCACTCGACCCTCCATAAGGCGCTCTCTCAGGCCGTCTCCGACGGCATGGTTCCGCGCAACGCCGCCGACGTAAAGGCGCCGCAGCCTGTCCCCGAGGAGATGCGACCGCTGTCGGAGCACGAGGCCTTGGCGCTCCTGGAGGCGGCACGCGGGGAGCACTTTGAGGCCCTATACGTGCTGGCGATCACCACGGGTCTGAGGCGCGGCGAGCTGCTGGGGCTCCGCTGGGACGACGCGGACCTGAATCGGGGCACGCTGCGCGTTGGGCGAGCCCTGGTAAGGGAAGGGGGGAGGTACGTCGTGGGCGAGACCAAGACCAAGCGTGGCCGACGGCAGATCAACCTCACGCCCAGGACGGTAAGTGCGCTCAAGGGCCACCGCAAGAAGCAGCTGGAGGAGAAGCTGAGACGCGCCGGGCTCTACCGAGACGAGGGATTGGTGTTCGCCTCCGGCGTGGGGACACCCGCAAACCCGGAAAACCTAGTCAAGCGTTCCTTCAAGCCGCTGCTAGGGAAGGCAGATCTGCCGGAGATACGCTTCCACGACCTCAGGCACACCTGTGCCACGTTGCTCCTGGGCCGGGATGTGCACCCGAAGTTCGTACAAGAGCTACTCGGACACGCCACCATCGCCATGACCATGGATACGTATTCCCACTACCTGCCCTCGATGGGGGGTCAGGTCGCGGGAGCGATGGGGGAGGCCTTGGGGTGATCGGGTAACTGTCAGGTAACTGTCAAGAAGGGTCGCGAGAAGCCTCGGTCCTTACTTGCGAACTTTGTTTGTCCTGCAAATGCGAGGAAAATAGTTGTGGACCCGACGAGACTCGAACTCGTGACCTCCGCCATGCGAGGGCGGCGCTCTCCCGACTGAGCTACGGGCCCATGATGCGTCAGAAATCCTAGCAGCCGGCCCCCGGATTGCAAGGTGAGGGAGAAGGCGTTACGGTCAGGCCCGAGCGGCAAGAAGGGTCTCGTGAGAGGGGTTTTACGAGGGCTTCGCTCACCAGCGATTTCTCCGCTGGCGTGGGAAGAGTCGCGTGAAGCGTGATCCTGCCGCCGGCGTAAGCTAGTATGTATGCCGCCCATGTGGGTAGGCGGAGAATAGGGTTAGGAGCTCCTAATATGGCAAACGCCCTTGAGGCTTTGTGGACCGCTTTTGCCGAGTTTGCCCCGAGGCTGCTCGGCGCCGGTATCGTTCTCGTGGCCACCTTCCTGGTGGCCCGTTTTCTGCAACGTCTCGGGGCCAGGCTGTTGCAACGGATCGGCCTCGACGACCTCTTCGAAAGTACGGGGGCCGCCTCTTCGTTGCAGCAGGTGGGCTTCGGGCGGAGCCCTTCTTTCGTGTTCGGCTACGTGCTCTTCTGGGGTGTGCTCCTGGCCGGGGTAGCCGCCGCCCTGAGCATCCTTGGGCTCGCCTCTTTGCAGCGCAACATGGACCTCATAGTCGCCCTCGCCGGCAAAGCCATTGTCGCCGTGCTCATACTGGCCGCCGGGCTCGCAGCCGCGGGCTGGCTCTCGAACCTCGCTGCCACGCAGGCCGAGAGCGCGGGCCTCAGGGGTGGGGATCTGTTCAGGCGGGGGATCTTCGCCGCCGTTATCGCGGTCGCGGCGCTGGTGGCGGCGGCGCAGGTCGGGATCGAGACCTCGTTGCTCGTTCTGTTGGCCGCGATACTCTTCGGCACGGCCGGGATCGTGGCCGCCCTCGCCCTCGGGCTGGGACTCGTACCCCTCTCGGGAAACATCGCCGCGGGCCGCTATGTTCACGGGAACGACATTCGTCCGGGGGATGAGATCTCCGTGAACGGTATCCAGGGAACCGTCGAGGAGCTCGGCCTCGCCTCGGTCACGCTGAGGTCGGAGGACGGCCGTATCCACCACGTACCCAACCGCGTACTGCTCGAAGAGGTCGTGAGCAAGACCCCTCGAGACGATGGGTAACGAGGACTCTATCAGGGTGAGAAGGCATGAGATCCAAACCCGAGGAGGCAGGGGATGACGAAGAATAATACCGATGCCGCGTCCCGTCCCCAGAACTTAGGTGTGATGGAGGGAAAAGGTTTCTACAACAGGCACTCCAGGCCGCAGCACGGGGCCGTGGCGTTCGGGCTTCCCCTGCTTGACCGCGCCGTCGAGTCTGTTCCCATGCCTGACCCCGGCGAGGTATTCAGGGTCGCAGATTACGGGGTGGCCGGGGGACATAATTCCATGGAGCCGGTAAGGACGATCATCGACGGAGTCCGGCGCCGGGCATCCGACGCCCGGCCATCTCCGTTTTTCATACCGACATACCAACGAACGACTTCGACTCGCTGTTCACGTTGCTGTCCTCACCAGACAGCTACTTGCGGGAAACATCCGGCGTCTTCGCTTATGCGGAGGGCAAGTCTTTCTACGAACGTCTCTTCCCTGCGTCCCAGATCCACATCGGCTGGAATGCGATCGCGGTGCACTGGCTGAGCCGCGTTCCTGCCACGATCCCCGACCATATCTGGTCAAACCGGGCAACTGGCACCGTAAAGGAATCCTTCGCCCGCCAGTCGGAGCAGGACTGGCGCTCTTTCCTCGACCACAGGGGCCATGAGCTGCGGCCGCAAGGACGCCTGGTCGTCCTGGGTGGGGCGAGCGACGAGCACGGCAGCAGCGGCGCCGAAGGGCTGCTCGACATGGCGAACGCGGCGTTGCGAGAGATGGTCGACGGAGGCATTCTCGGATCCGGCGAGTACGGTCGGATGGTGGTGCCAACGTACAATCGTACCCTGGAGGAGTTCAGGGCCCCGTTCTCCGGGGGTTCGGCGGCCGGCGTTTTGGAACTCGAGTCATCTTCCGAGGTCGTCTTGCCCGACCCGTTCTGGCCCGAGTACGAAAAGAGCGGCGATGCCAGGGCTTTCGCCAACGACTACACCGAGTTCTTCCGGGCGGCTTTCGGGCCTTCGCTCTTCGGGGCGCTAGATGCTGACCGCGCTCCACAGGAAAGAGAGAGGATCACCGACGCTTTCTACGGGCGGCTGCGGGAGAAGGTCGCGGAAGACCCCGCCACGGCGAAATGCGAGTGGCACGTGGCGCTACTGCTTATCGCCAAGAAGTCAGACCGCTAGGGCGCACTGCAGATCACGCCCTACAAAAGCGCGCCAACAGACCGCAGGTTCCCGGCGGCCTGGCCCCTCCGAATTATTCCTGAAACCTGAAGCCCCATCTCAAATATCCCAGATCTTCCCTTCTTCCGGGAAGTCAGCCCTGACCGAGAGCCTCGAGACCTCGTAGCCGGCTTCTTCGACGGCGTTTTTGATCTCCTCCCGCTCCGACTTCCCTCCCTCGTACGAGACGGCGACCACGTTCCCCGGCGAATTGACCTCGACGTTGGAGACGCAGTCCAGGCTCTCCAGGGCCGCCTCGATGTCTTCCAGGGCCGTACCCCCTTTCTCGGCTGGTCTATTGACGTAAACGTTTACATCTGCCACGTTCGGTTCCTTTCTCTCGCCTGGGCCGAAGCTAAATCGGACCATGTGTCCCTGATATACCAGGAAAGATCGCAAGAAATCTACCCGAGTACAATACTCTGATGGCGATGTGGAACTCTATGCGGTACAAGAGAAAGCGCGGCGCCCTGGTCTGGGGTGCGACGTTTCTCCGGCCGCACCATAATGCGACTGGAGAGATACCTGATGTCGGGAGGCGCTGATGACCAGTGATGCGCTCATCGAGGAGATCAACGCGGCGTACCGGCAGCTGAACACCGCCACGGAGGATCTGGCGAGAGCCGACCATGAACTCGCCGAGCAGTCAGAAGGGTCCGCCTGGACAACGCCGAGGCCATTCTGGAGGCCAGGAACGAGAGGACAGCGAGCCTCTACCTCGACGGCCTGCTCGACACCGAGGAGCATCACCGCCTCCAGACCAGGCGAACCAGGGCAGAGCTCGACCTCCAGCACGCAAGGCGCGAGGTCGAGCGGCTGCACCTCATCGTTCGGTTGCTCGGGACGCAAACGAGTCAAGGGTTGCAGGGATGAGTGGAAGATGAGCGAGGGACCGACGCCCTTGCCCGAGCAGGAGGCCCACGTCTACACCGACGGGGCGTCCACCGGGTCCCGCGGTCCCGGAGGCTACGGGGCCGTTATCTTTTCGTGTGGTGGGACCCGAGAGCTCAGCGGCGGCGAGCGGGACACAACCAACCTTAGGATGGAGATAACCGCCGCCTGCGTCGCGTTGGAGAACATGGACGAGGGTTGTACGGTGACCGTCTACTCCGACGCCTCATACCTCGTCAACTGCATGAGAAGAGGCTGGCACAAGAGGTGGCGAGAGAACGGCTGGCTCAACCACCGCCAAGGACCGGTGGCGAACAGGGATCTGTGGGAGAGGCTCCTCCAGGCGATCGAGCGTCACGAGGAGGTGCGGTGGAGGAAGGTCAAGGGACATTCCAAGACAGGCGGGGCCCACAAGAGCGGTAACGATCGGGCCGACGAACTCGCCGTGACCGCGAAGAAGCAGGTCCAGAACCCTCTCCCACTGAGCGGGAGATCCACTCCAGTATCATTTGATACGATATCTCTATGACCCGAGTAACATAAATGCACGAAGCGTCGACTTCAACTGCCGGGCTGTGGGTCACAGGACTACTATCTTGCCGTCCTCAGCCCCTTCGACATCGAGGCTTCCGACCCGGCGCAGCATACCGTCGTTCATGTGGGTCAGGATGAGCCTGCGGCAATCGAGCTCTGTACGGTGGTTCATCAAGGTCTGGTAGTCGAGGTGTTGCGCGGCACCCTTTTCGAAGAAGTTGCATTCGCAGACGAAGAGATCCGCCCCGCGGGAGGCCGGGATCAGGGCCTCGGTCCACTCCGTGTCTCCCGAGTAGGCGAATACCTTGCCGTCAAGGGCGATTCTGAGCGCGTAAGATGGAGCGCCGCTATGATGCACGACGCCGTACGGCGTCACCGCGAGCGAGGAGATCCTGGTCTCTGTCCTCTCGGCAAGCTCGACAAACCTTAGAGCAAACCCGTTCTGCGTTTTGCGGGAGTCCGGATAAAGGACCTCCATCGCCTCGTAGATTCTGGCCTCAAGCCCTGGTGGTCCCGCCACGGTCAGAGGCTTCTCCCGACGCGAGGCATATCTGGCGTCCATGATAAAAAACGGAACCCCACCGAAGTGGTCACCGTGAAGGTGTGAGAGCAAGATGGTGTCGACGAGTGCTGGGTCTACCCCGAATTGCTTCATCGCGACCAGGGAGGAAGCACCACAGTCCACGAGCAGGTGCGTAGCCTCGGAGCGCACGTACATGCAGGTCTGGAAACGGCCCCCACTCCCGAAAGCGTCTCCGCTGCCCAGAAACCTTACGCTCACCTCTCCCATACCCGTCCTTCCACAGAACCCGATGCTGGTCTCGTTGCCGGCAAACCACAGAGAGAAGCGCCGGCCGCTTCCACTAAAGTCGCGCATCCGAGTTCAAGCTCGCCCCGGAAGCACCGCCCGCCACTTGCCATCCTTTCCTCGCGACGGACCCGGACAAAGCCCCCATTTCGAGAACCAAGGGCCTTCAACTTACCACGACTTCCCGTCACTTTCGGCGTGGGCGATGTCGGGTTCGAATCAGCTTCTGCCCACGCATTCAGGAGATAATCCAGGAACGCCCAGCGGCTCACGATTCGATCCCGATGAACCTCAGCCGGCAAGGCCTGCCGATGATTGCTGAGAAGAAGGGAAGCGAGCATAGGCTGCCCTTTGGGGGTTGTTGCGCGCCCGCAGGACCTGCTCTGTGTCCCGGTGTTCGCCGGCCAACGGGTTGGTCGAATGGTCGGCGCTGAGCATGCTCGTGTACGCGATCCGCGACGCTCCTGCCGTCCTCGATCACGTCGGTGTGCTGGGCGCCCCGGTGGACCGGCTGCTGCTGGTCTCCAGCAGCAGCCGGTCCACCCCGGTCAGCGCATTGTTTAGTGTCACGGGTTGTGAGTAGTTCCCCTTGCGCACCTGCGCGCCGCGATCGGCGATGTCGGTGGCCATGCTCAGCGTGCGTACGACGGCGATGACGTCGCCCGAGGTGGCCGGAAGCTTCGGTGACGGCGTAGAGGTGGGAATGGTGGTCCT
Organism: uncultured Rubrobacteraceae bacterium; assembly: GCA_963830075.1. Lineage (GTDB taxonomy): Bacteria > Actinomycetota > Rubrobacteria > Rubrobacterales > Rubrobacteraceae > Rubrobacter_D. The sequence continues at coordinate 756,041 of CAWHLD010000020.1, forward strand.
CCTTCAAGATCTAGCGGTGGACGGTCTCGTGCTGCCGGTTTCAGGCGCCGGCAGGGGGCCCGTGGGGGTCCGGGGCAGCGTAGCGGCTGTCTACGTGGGCCTTGGGCAGGAAGTCCTCGTAGATGACCCTGCTGATCTCGTTGTCCATCAGGGAGCTACCGACCGACCCAGTGCGCGCTTCACTGCTTGACGGTAGGACTGTGGCGGGCGACTGAGTATCGTCCGGATCTGCGTCGGATCGCCGCTCATGTCGACCGGCAGGCTGTCCACCAAGCCCTTGAAAGAACCGCGAGGCATTTTGCTCACCCGTTCGATCAGCGACGCGAACAGGCCGAGCAAGGTCTGCGGGACATGGATCTTGACCGGATGGCGCCGGCCGAGACATTCTGCGGCGATGTCGATCATCTGGTCGGTCGTCAGGACGTCGTCGGAGCCCACGTCGTAGTGGTGGCCGAAGGACCGCGGGTCGTCGAGCACGCCGACCAGGTAGTAGGACAGGTCGTCCACAGCGACCGTGCGCATTCTCTGCTTACCGCTACCCAGTCCGATCGCGACGGGCCTCGTGGCCCCGCCGACGATCGCATCGAAGCCGGTCCCACCCCGCCCGACGATCATACCGGGTCGGATGACAGACACGTCCAGACCGCTGTCGAACAGGAACTGCTCCGTCTGCCAGCGTCCGCGTAGCCACGCGCTCGGCGCGTCGGGCGCGACGCCGATGGAAGTGACGTAGATCAAGCGCCGCACGCCGTGCCTCTCGCACGCCCCCGCGATGTTGTGCAAGCCGGCCTTCTCCACGCCCATGAAATCCTGGCCCGAGGAGTTAGCTCCTTGGGGCGAGAGCGTGTGGATGCAGATATACGCCGCCTGGACGGATTCCAGCGCGTGCTCCACCGACGCGGCATCCAGGATGTCGCCTTGGACGACCTCACACCCGGCGTCAGCCAGGTCTCGAACGCGGGTCGCATCACGAGCCATGCAGCGGACCGTGCGCCCGTCCGCGAGCAGTGCCCGTGCGACGTGCCGACCAAGGAAGCCCGAGGCCCCGATGACGAGAATCGTGCCGTTGACCTGTGACATAGTTCCTCCTGATGCCTGCTAGGTGGTTACGGTTAGTTCGACTCGATCTGACACGATGATGGAGAGGCGGCGCGTCGAACCGATCGGGCTCACAAGGCGACGACCACTTTCCCGGCGGAAACGCCTTCCTTTTGGGCGTTGAACCCGGTTTGTACCTCCCTCCACGTTACCCGCCGGTAAGGGCATTCACCTCCGTCAACGCCTCGCCGGGAGACTTCAGGTAGGTCCGATAAAGGTCCTCCGTCGGGCCGACCCGTAGCTCGAGCTCGTCCCGCTCCAGGCCTGCGAGCAGCGCTTCGGCAACCTCCTTTGGGGGCATCTTCTGGTCGGACTCGATGTCTTTGGCGAAGGGCGAGTCCACGAGGGGCGCCATGAGCTCGAAGACCTGAAGCTCCGAGCCCTTGTTTTCCAGCACGAGCCTCGATGCTTGCACGAACGAGTGGAGTGCCGCCTTCGTCGCGCTGTAGGTCGGGTTCTGGATGTCGGGGACAAAGGCGACACCCGAGGTCGTGATCACCATAGCAGACTCCGGCTTCTCGGCCAGCCCCGGTTCCAGCCTCTGCGTCAGGTAGACCGCAGACAGGTAGTTCGTGATCATCTCCCCCCGCGCGTGCCCGAAAGCGTTCTCCTCGCCGTAAAGGGCATAGTTGTGCGAGACCGCGGCGTTCAGGAAAATGACGTTGAGATCTGGATGCTGCGTCTTTAGGTATCTGACAAGACCATCTAACTGGTCCTCGTCCGAGATGTCGCAGACGAAGGTCGAGGCGTTTTCGAGTCGGTCGGCCTCGGATCGCAGCCTCTCGCCGTTCCTGGCGACCATGATCACCTTGTTGCCCCGCTGGCTGAACAGTTTGGCGGCTTCGAGGCCTATGCCTGTCCCGGCTCCCGTAATCAGGATGGTGTTGCCGGTCGTTTTCAACACATGCTCCTTCTCTCTGGGTCGGGTCAAGAGTTCGTGGGCGTCGACGGTATCTTTCGTAGGGTCTCCGTCCCCGGCCTGGGTCAATCCGTATGCCAGACCAGAGGGAGGACGTAGGGAAAGCCTGTGGCCGGGTCGATGTCCCCTTTCATGATCGGGGCGTTCCACTCGCCCCAGCGACGGTTGGCTTCGTTGCCCGCGAGGTACTCCTGCGCCTTCTAGAGGTCGCCTGTCTCGAAGTAGCCGAAGAGTGTGAGACCGTGGCGAAAGATCGTGTAGTTGCCGATACCGGCCTCCCCGATGGCCTCCGACATCTCGGGCCAGATCTCCTCGTGCCGCCTCCTGTATTCCTCCTCGTAACCGGGCATGACCTCCGCCACCCACGCGTACTGCGCCATCTCAGGCCCCCTTCTTTGACGCTTGCATCAGGACTTTTCGGGTCAGATCCAGACGAGACCGGGCGTGAATTCGCTAAGGGCGACCCGCACGCGGCTCCGGTCGGATACGACCTGTCAGCTCAGGACTCGACGTGCGGGAAGCCGTCGATGTCGGCGCCGAAGGCCACGCTCTTTTGTGCCTCGAAGGCGGACAGCCGCTCCCTCGTCTGTGCGGTCACCCAAGTGTAGGCGTCCGAGCCGAGCAGGAGCCGCAAGGGTGGATCTTCGGCGTCGGCGGCCTCGATCATCGCCGCCACGACCTTCGCCGGGTCCCCTGACTGGTCTTCCATGGGCATGTACTCGTGGTTGATGGCCGGGTTATCGGCGTAGGCAGGGTGCTGCGGCGCCTGCTGGGTGGCCTCGCCGAAGCTGGTGCGGATCCGACCGGGCTCGACGAGCGTGACGCGAATGCCGAACGGCTCCACCTCCTTGGCGAGGGCGTCAAAGAAGCCCTCAACGCCAAACTTGGTGACGTGGTAGAGCGAGAAGCCCGGGAAGGTGATGAGCCCGCCCATGCTCGACAACTGCAGGATGCGCCCGCCGCCCTGTTCCCGCAGGTGCGGCGTGACCGCGCGGGCCAACTGCATCGAACCGACCAGGTTCGTGGCGATCATGCCGTCGATCTGCTCGTCGGTCAGCTCCTCGGCCGCGCCGAGGACGCCGTAACCGGCGTTGGAGACGACGGCGTCGATGCGACCGAGATCGGAGAAGGCTGCGTCCACGACCCCGCGCAGCTGCGCCGTGTCGGTCACGTCGAGCTTTCGGGCCCACAGCCGCTCGCCGTGCTCGGCGGCCAGGTCGTCCAACTGCTCCGGCCTGCGCAGGGTCGCGGCGACGCGGTCGCCCCGCTCGAGCGCCCGCTCGGTCAGCTCCCGTCCGAAGCCCCGGGACGCGCCGGTGATGAACCAGGTGGATGCCATAACTTCTCCGTCCTCTCTATCGTGCCTGTTTGCCTATTTGGAGTATCGGGCCCGAAAGTAACGGCGGCGCTCACAGAATTGCCGTCTTTGAGCACGTTCTTGCTCTTCGGCGCGATACTGGACCGTTCGGGTTACCTCCGGGGTGGTAGGCCCGTTGGCGGACGCCTACTGGCTAGCGCCTACTGGCGCAGGGAGGAGGAGCAACACCGAACCGGCGCCGGAAGTGCCGGGCGAGGTGGCTCTGGTGGGTGAAGCCGACCGCGCTCGCCACGTCGCCCACTGAGAGGTCGGTCTTCGAGAGGAGCTCTCTGGCCCGCTGGACCCTGCGCCCGATCACGTACTGGTGCGGCGAGAGCCCGGTCGAGCGCTTGAACTGTCGGGAGAAGTGATACCGGCTAAGGTTAGCTACCCCCGCCATCTCGGAGAGCCCGATGTCCAAGGAGAGGTTGTCGCCTACGAAGTCGGTCACGCGCCGGAGCGCGCCCTTTGGCAGTCCCCCCCTGTGGTCCGCCGCGTCCTGGGGGGAGGCGCCGTGGTTGCGCAGCAGGTGCGTGGCGAGCGCGGTTGCCAAAGCGTCGCCGTAGACCCTGCCTCCAGCGCCGCCGGCCTCCATCTCCGCGAGCATCGCGAGGCCTATGTGCTCCACCGCGCCGTCGCCTGGTCGAGGCTGGCACGTAGCTCGGTTGCGCTCGCGTCCAGCCCGCATTCCTCGGCCACGCGGCCAGGAATGCGGGCTCGAAGCGCACGACGAGCACGTCCACGTCTTCGTCGAAGCGCCAGCCGACGGCTGCCCGGCGACCTTCACCGTGACATCGCCCCTCACCGCGGTCCCCTCGCACGAGCTGTAGGTCGACCACCTCGCCGAGCGCACGGGCTGCCCCAGGTACACGGAGGCCATGTCCTCTGGGACCGTCGGGAAGTAGTGTTCGCCCGGCGCGGACCAGAACCTCTTGGCGATCACGCCGTCCCAGCCCAGCGGCCCGCTCGAGGCCGTGATTGTGGCTTCCCAACCCAGCGGCTTGCCCGAAAGGCGCGGGGGACCGGTCGTGGCCGGCGTCCAGTCACCGCCCGCGCTTTTTGCTCGAATCGTGTCTATCTCGGCGCCTTTCTGATCGCTTGCTGACAAAGTGCGTGGTTTTCGGCCCGGCGATGGAGTTGGGGCGGGATCCAAGCGTCTCGTAGAATTCTACTACGGCCGCGGCTCCGGACTCTGCGCGTCCATACAGCCGCGCTCGCCAAGGACCGCCTCGATCACGTCCCGTACGGACGCGGCGACTTGCCGAAACAAGTACGCGAATACACCGCTTCGACCCTTCGAAGATCTGACCGGTACCATGTCGATGACCGAGCAAGTCGCTCCACCGGGGAGCTGAGATGATACGCCCGAGCCTCATCGCGTCCAGCCTAGGTCCCGCCTTGCGTTCCAGACACTGCGAGGTTTGCACCCCGGCCTCCCTGAGGCGCGGCGCCCGCTGGGAGGTGAAGACGTACTCGTAGCGGAATGGACATTCAATTGCGAGTTTCACGCGTTTCTTGCCGCGGCCTGGTCCGGTCCACCGGCGGCGCGGGACCGGTGAGTGCCTGGCGCAGCAACGGGGCGACCCACGCGACCAATTCGTCCCGGTCCATGGCGGCCACCGCTGGGTTGGCCAGCACGTAGCGCGACACTGCCAGTCCCACCACGAGGGAGCCGAGCAGACCGGCGCGCTCCACTGGGTGGTCAGGGACGGCGGTGGCCAGGGCGGGCGCCACCTGGGAGGCGAACACCTCACGCATCTTCGCGGCGGCGTTGGGGCTGGTGGCGCTGGCGCGCGGCAGCGCCAAAAACGTCGCGTCCTCCTCCCACACGGCGAAGAAGCGCGGCAGCAGCATCCCCGCGAGTTCCTCCGGTTCCACCCCGGTTAGGTCGGGCAGCCGCAGGTCGAACTCGGCGGCCTCCGCGAACAGCGCCTCCTTGCCGCCGAAGTAGCGGATGACCATCGCGGCGTCAACGCCGACCTCTCCGCGAGGACCGGTGCGCCGGTGCGCGTGGTCCACGTGGGAAGGGACCTGCCGGCGCCCTCCCACTACGGCTACGATTACAATCTGTTTGCCAACGACGCCGCTGCCGACCGCAAGGCCATCGGGCTAGCCAGAGAGCAGGCGAAGATGATCGAGGCCCGCGGCGGGACGGTGGCCGAGATCTACTCGCAGCCGGCAAGCGCCCGGGCGACGAGATCGTCGAAAAACACCCGCGACGATGACGTGGGCCTGGTGGTGGTCGGGGAGCGGGGGCTCGGACCCTTCCACTACGCCTCGCGCACGAGCATCCCGGCCACCGTCGTTCGCGAGGCCTGGTGCCCGGTCCTGATGGTACGGGGAGACTTTGCCCGGACTCGACCAAGAAGGGTTCGACCAAGAGAGGTTTCCGCGCAAGGTACTGCTCGCGACCGACGGCTCCGGGGACGCCGCCCTGGCCGCCCAAAAGGCGGTAGAGATCGGCCGCTCCGGTGCGGAGCTTCACATCGCCCATGTCGAAGCCCGCGACGGTGACGAGGGTCGGGGGCGGGAAGTGCTGGACGACGAGGTCGAACGGATCGAGGGCATGGGGGGCGCTGTAGCCGCGGTCCACCTGCTAAGGGGTGACACCGCAAAGGAGATCCGGAAGCTGGGCGAGCAGATGGGTGCAGAGCTTTTGGTGGTGGGCGGCCGGGTAGGCGGGCCGGAGGGAGGGCCACGAGCGGCCGCCAGCACCTCCAGGGGCATCGTTGAGGGCTCGTCGGATTTGCCAGTGCTGGTGGTCCGCGGGGATAGGCAGGCCCGACCGTTGGTGCAAGCGCCGACGGAAGGGTAGGCCAGGAAGCCGCCCGGCGCACGCAGGAGGGGAGGCGGTGGGGTCTGCTCCAGCGGGGTCTTGATGGGTACGTACGAGCCAGCGGGCGAGATCGTCACGGGTCGTTCGCGTTGGCCTGACCGTGCTTGGAGATCGCCAGTTCAAGCACGTCCGGATCCTGCATGCCCGCCAACTCTTTCTCGGAGTCCAGGGCGTACATATCGTGGCCGGCTTCTTCGAGAACCCTGCCCACCACCCTCCCCGAGATGTGAGCGTCCGGGAGGAGCCGGATCAGACCTCCCTGGCAGTTATGAAAAGCGAAGCGCCCTACCCCGTAAGGCAGAGCGCTGGTAGCGAGAATCAACTATGGACTTATGGCCGCATCGTATTGAGCCCGGTTAGGAACCGTGCCCGGTGTCCTTGTAGACGCGCACGCTCTTGAGGGACTTCACGAACCCTACAGAACCGTCACGACCGCCCTTAAAACCGAAAGCCGCTACCCGCCCTTGGAAGGTCGCCGGGGGAGGGGCCTGAGCGTCGAGAGGCCACCGTCCACGCCGAAGACCTGCCCCGTCACCCAGCTCTGCCCCGGATCCAATAACCAGGAGATCATGGGCGCAACATCCTGGGGCGAGCCGAGCCTGCCCATCGGGTGCAGATCTTCGGAAGCCTGTCGGGAGACCTTGCTCCTGGTGATCCTTTCGGTCATCGGGGTCTCGACGAGACCTGGGGCGACGACGTTCACGCGCAGGCCGCGCGCCAGGTAGGTAGCGGCCGCCGCGAGCGCCAGCCCCGTCACGGCCGCCTTGGCCGCGGCTATCGCCTCGTGGTTGGCGAGCCCCACGCGGGCGGCCGCCGAGGAGAGCAAAACCACCGAGCCGCCTTCCGGCATGTGGTTGGCTGCGGCTTTGACCGTCCCGAAGGCGCTACCGAGGTTGAGGGAGATGGTCTCCGCCAGCTCCTTCTCGGTGGTCAGGTGGGCCGGCTTCAGCATGAATGAGCCGACGCAGTTGGCCGCGCCGTCCACCCTTCCGAACTCCTCCATGGCCACCGAGAAGACGCGATCTACTTCGTCTGTGCTGGTGGCGTCCAGGGATGCCGTACGTACCTCCGTCTCTCCCTCCAGCTCTTCCGCGAGTGTTGCGAGCTTGTTCTCGTCGCGGGCACCGAGGAGTAGGCTCGCGCCACCTTTGGCAAGCCTCCTGCTGAGCTCGCTCCCAATGCCCCCGGTCGCCCCGAGTATGACGTAGACTGAACCTTCGCCTTTCATTGCTGGCGCTCGTCTCCTTCCGTTCCCTAAAGTCGTCACCGTCTTGCGTTCGGCCGAACTAACCCTCTGGCGCCGGACCGAGACGGTTCTTCCATCTCTCGGATGCCCCTTCGTCTTTCGTACCCTAGCACTCCACCCGCGGGCTTCCGTGAACGCCTGCACTGTCCGTGGTCCGCGCGACGGTGCCACCGACATACAGGACCCAAATCCCGCCTCGTAGCCAGCCGCGTTGCAGTACGGTTGCAGTAAACAGCCTCCGGCCTGAGAACCGGAGGCTTTGGATCTTCCTTCGTTTGCAGGACTTTCAGAGTGGGCGATGCTGGGCTCGAACCAGCGACCTCTGCCGTGTGAAGGCAGTGTGATAGTTTGCTGGAGGTTTCTGGAGCTTGCAAAATACCTGCAAATTGGCGCATTTGTTCGCCGACGCTTTTCTCGACATTTCAGGAGATTCACTCGGGTTGCTGCACGGTTGCTGCACACTCGCTGCGTTTGAATCTTGTTTGGTGATTGCTCGCATCCAAAAGGAGATTGGCACTAAGGTGAACATCGTGGCTCTCTTGGAGGCCGTGATGTGTAGCGTGTGCACAACCCGGTTGCTACGATGCTGCTTCGGGATAGAGGTTCCGAACGGTAGGACCGCAGGATAGGGAGGGCACAGCGCGGTAGTTAGCGTTCCGGACCAGCATAGTGACTACATCCAAGGAAGATGAAGCGGGCAGCTCGTAGCGAAAACGGTGTGAGTGCTCTCTAGGTAGCTCGCCCACTGAAGTTATCGGCGGAGAAAGCGAGGATTCCGTGTCCAAGATTGCGTACGTCAAGACCTACCAGGTTGCGTTCCCCCTAGAGAAGCCACTGTCCGATTCTATCCACTACATGCCGGTCCGGGCGGCCCTCTTGGTGGAGTTGGGTACCGACGACGGAGAGGTCGGGATCGGGGAGTCCGCCATCTACGGAGGCCCGGCCTCTGTGGTGGAAACCATGATCCACGAGGAACTGGCGCCCCGCATACTCGGGGAGGACCCCACCAGGCCCGAGTGGTTGTGGCAGGTGATGATGGGCCGCTCCCACCAGCACGGCGACGGGGGCGTGCTCCCTGCGGCCGTCTCCGGCCTCGACATCGCCATGTGGGATCTTGTGGGACAGGAAGTCTGGCCTGCCCCTCTACCGCTTGCTAGGCGGCTACCGCGACCAGGTACGAGCCTACGCCAGCGCCGGATTCTACGCGGAGGGCAAGGACGCGGAGGGGCTGGCAGACGAGGCGCAGGGCTACGTCGAGGCAGGATTTCGGCACGTGAAGATCAAGGTCGGACGCACCACCGACACCCCGGTCAACCCGCTGGTGCACATGGACGCACCCGAGTTCGCCACGGTGACGCTTGCCGAGGACCTGCGGCGCGTGGGCGCGGTGCGTAAGGCGATCGGTGACGACGTGCATCTCATGGTCGACGCCAACAACGCTTGGACGAAACCCACCGCGCTCGAGGCCGGACGCGAGTTCGAGCGCCTCGGGGTCCACTGGTTCGAGGAACCGGTTTCGACCGACGACCGTGAAGGCAGCGCGGCGCTTGCAGAAGCCATCGACGTACCCATAGCCGGCTACGAGACCCAGGACGGGGCTGTCGGCTTCAGGGACCTCATCGCCGATCGGGCAGTAGACATCGTGCAACCCGACGTAATCTGGTCCGGAGGCATAACCGCTTGCCGCAGGATCGCGGCGCTGGCCATGGCCGCCGGCCTGCCCTGCGTGCCGCACGTGTTCTCCACCGCGGTGAGCCTGGCGGCGAACCTCCACTTCATAGCCTCCATACCCAACTCGTACCTGCTCGAGTTCGACCAGAACCCGAACGCCCTGCGAACAGAGTTGCTAGACCGGCCGATCACTCCGGACGAGCATGGGATCGTCACTGTTCCAGAGGGCTCGGGGTTGGGGGTGAGCCTCGATCACGAGACGCTGCGCCGTTACGCAACCGCCAAACCTCGGACCAGCGAGTACGGCGAGCATTGAGAAGTGACAGGTAGGTAGTTGCCCATAAGGCTCTGACACAGTGCGAGCATAGCAAGGAGCGAAGCGCATGTGTCGATGTGCGTTTGCTTGTACGATATCGTGGGTACCGTATAGTTCTCTTTTGTGCGCTCACGAGTGAAACGGAGCGAAGCCGTTTGGGGCAAGGGGCTTTATGAGGTTCGCTCAAACACCTAGCGAAGTCGGTGTGGCCCGTTTTCAGAGTGGACGTTACGAGCGTGGCTGGATGGGAGGTAGCAAATCGTACAATAATCATCCATCACATGATCAACCAAGGGGTTCGAATCACCTTTGTAGGTGAGGTTTGGAAACAGTTGGGAAAGGGAAGCCGAGCGTGACCAAACAGGTATGCTTCGCCTAGAAGAAACCCAATCGCAGGCACCAAGCTCGGCGTTTGAGATTGGCGAGGTTACTTCGACGGAGCGCTCCGTCCTGGAGAGGAGAACAAGAATATGGAGAAGAGATCGAGCGACGTAGCACCTGAGGAGGTACTCGAGCAACTCCAGAGCCGCGGTGATTTCCTGAAGCTCCTGGGTGCGGCAGGTGTCGGCGCTGCTGCCGGGACGAGCTTGCTGCCCGGATCGGCTGAGGGTGCGGTAAGTACGCAGCCTGGAGCCCACGGACTTCCACTTCACCACGCGGGAGCGGTTCCGGCCTTTCAACCTTCTGGCGAAGAACTTCGTCCAGCTCGACGATAGCTTCAACAGCAACACGAAGGGCAACTACACGATCCTCCGCCCCGGTCCCGCCAAACGAAGATGATGGCTTCGTCACGGTCGGCGAACGGCAAGCTGCGTTTTGCCGGGCAGGATGACTACTACACCATCCTCAAGTCCAACACCGGGCAGCGGGCGCCCTTCGCGACCGTGATCATAGACGTCGCGTCGCTACCCGAGGGCACCGTCTATGCCGGGCTGTACAAGGACGAGACCGCAACTACGTCCACGCCTACTACAACAAGACACCGAAACGAGTTGGCCTGGAGGCCCGCGTCAACGGGACGCTCTACGAACTGGGCACCACGCAGCCGGAGCCGAGCGATCTTCGGAGCGTCGTTCAGGTTCGCCTTCGTGGCCAACGAGAACGAGGTCATCGCGCTGGTCGGCGACCGCTTCATGCGATATCGGCAACTTCCGACCGCTCATAAAGCGGGACGTCTTCGATATACGATCGTGGTATCCCGATCCGGCAGACGACACGCCTACCGGCCTGGATCTGCGCGCGAGGCGGTGCTCGCAACGTTCAAGAACGGCTTCGGCGCGCGTTCCGGTACGGGTAGGAGACATCGTTCTCGACCGCGTTCGCGCCGGGTACTTCGGCGAGGCCGGGGTGCGCGACCCGCACGTCGTCCAGTACGCCGACGGGGCCCCGTACATAAAGAACAACAAGCTCTACTTCACCCTCACCAACGCGGGGCTGGGCTTCTTCGAGAAGGCGCACTGGGCGGTCTGGACGATGGACCTCTCCGACTACACCAACATAGAGCAGGTCGGGAACATCTTCTGGCGCAACGCCAGACGGAGATCCCGGAGACCCCACTAAGGTGCTCGGGCACCACGCCGGGCAGATCGTCCGCGACGAGGCCAGAGGGCCGCTGGATCGTCATGGTCAGCTCGTGGGGCGACTTCGGCCCGCAGGGGGGCGACCGGTGCGCCTTGACACTGGCCTTTGGCACGATAACGTATCCGACGAGACGCCCACGTACGATCCGCCCGTCGACATCCTGTACGACGAGCTGCCGCTCTCGGTAAACCTCCTCAGGGGCGTGCACATCCTGGAGGGAAAGAAGCATCCGGTGAACGCCGTCCCCTTCCCGACCGAGGGCAAATGGGACCCGGGCCTCACGCGCATCGGTGGTAGGTGGTACCTCGCCTACGTCATCGCCCTCGACCTCTTCTCGGACTTCCAGCCGGCCCTCGCGAGGAGCCCCGTGGGCGCCGACCACACGGACGCGTCCAGTTCGTGGGCGCCGACTGGGAAAAGCGGGCCACGGAGGGCCCCATCATCCAGAAGCTCGGCGGCGAGTGGCGTATGTTCGCCTCCTGCGGCGACGACGAGCCCGCGCAGTTCCAGAGCAGGTACCCGATATACTTCCTCAGAGCGGCGAATCCCAATGCGCCGGACGAATCTTCGCCCCCGCGATACGCCCGAACGCTTTGAGCCGCCCACAGCCGAAGAGGAAAGGCTGCGCAGGCTGGCGTTCGACGGCTACCTCGACGCCCCGCACCCGACCAACATACCGCACCCGCAGATCGTGCCCATACCCATAACGGTCAACGGGCGTAGGCGCACGAAGTACATCATGATCACCTTCAACGGTGATCAGTACTTCGAACGTCGTCCTCGGCTACGGCACGCACGGCGACTTCTACGTCATGCAGGCCACGCAGACGGTGCCGGCTGGGAGTTCAGGCCGAGGTAGCCGGGAGCTGCCGAAACCGGAAAACGCTACTTGGCGGCGATTCGGACGGCACGATGGTCGCGCCACCGCGCCGTCCTGCTCGGATGTCCCGACCTCGCGGTACCGAATGAGGCGGCGAGTACCGCTCGTAGCTGCGACGGTTCGATCGGCGTGGGCTCGAGCGGGTTGTCGCGGGAAGGTCTCTGGGCGCGTTCTCGGTCGGAAGACACCGGGAAAGGTGGCAGGACCGTTCTCGCTATACGGTCTGCCGGTAGACTGGCGAGGCGAGAACTTTGCGGGGCGGAGGTGAGCGACGGGGAAGGTAGCACGGCGCTCGACGTAGCGTAAGCTGTGAGCGAGCATGAAGGGCAGGCGAGGAGAGGGTGAACGGATGAGACCGATGAGGATAGTGGGCTTGTTGGTGGCCGTGGCGTTGGTACTGGCGCTGATCGTGGCGTGCTCGCCTCCGGGCGCGAAGACGGGGCAGGGCGCCGGCAGGCGGGGGCGAGAAGGCCCAGCAGGACGTGGCACAGGCCAGCGGGGACGTCTGCAAGGTCAAGCCGCCGGACCTCGACCTCGAGGACGCCGTCGTCGGGTTCTCTCAGTCGGAGAAGGAGGTCAACCCGTTCCGCATCGCGGAGACCGAGTCCATAAGGGACGAGGCGGAGAAGCGGGACGTCAAGAAGCTCATGTACACCAACGCCAAGTCGCAGGCGTCGAAGCAGATCTCCGACATACGGGACATGATCGCCCAGGGCGTGGACGCCATCATCGTCGCGCCGCTCATGGAGGAGGGTCTGGATCCCGCGCTCAACGCCGCGAAGCAGGCCAAGGTGCCGGTCTTCCTTATCGACCGCGAGACGGCGCGGAACGCCGTGCGAGGACTACATAACCTTCATGGGCTCGAACTTCTCCGAGCAGGGCAAGCAGGCCGCCGACCTCCTGGCCGAGGCTCACGAACGAGGAGGCCCAGGTCGCCGTCCTCGAGGGTACACCGGGCGCCTCGGTGACCATCGACCGTACCGAGGGCTTCGTGCAGCAGCTCGAGGGAGTACCCGGACATGGAGATCGTCGCCTCTCAGACCGGCGAGTTCCTCAGGACCAAGGGCCAGACGGTCATGGAGCAGCTCATGCAGTCCAACCCCGACATAGACGCGGTCTACGCGGACAACGACGAGATGGCGCTCGGGGCCATCCAGGCCCTCAAGGACGCCGGCAAGGACCCCGGCAAGGACGTCAAGGTGGTCTCCATCGACGGCACCGAGCAGGCCGTGCAGGCGATAGTCGACCGGCGACATAAACGCCGTGATCGAGACCAACCCGCGCTTCGGCCCGCTGGCCTTCGACACCATCGAGGAGTTCCTGGCCGGGGAGCCGATCCCGCAGAAGATCATCAGTCCAGGACGACGTCTACACCCCGAAGAACGCCGAGGAGAACCTGGACGAGACCTACTAGGGGGAGGCATCGGAACGATGGAGCAGCACACCCCGATCCTGGAGGTGCGCCGGGTGACCAAACGGTTCCCCGGCGTCCTGGCCCTCGACGACGTCTCCTTCGAGCTGCGGCCCGGAGAGGTACACGCCCTCGTCGGCGAGAACGGCGCGGGCAAATCCACCCTGATAAAGGTCATGACCGGGCGTCTACGCGCCCGATGAGGGCCAGATCCTCTTCGAGGGCGAGGAGGTCGCTTTCTCCGAGCCGCGCGAGTCGCAGGCGGCGGGGATCAGCACGATCTACCAGGAGGTCAACCTGATCCCGCTCCTCAGCGTGGCCCAGAACGTGTTCCTCGGGCGCGAGCCCCGGAACTGGCTCGGCCTGATCGACCGGGACCCGCATGAACCGGGAGGCGGCCGAGATCCTGGAACGCTACGGCATTCGGGCCGACGCCACCGCCCCCCTGCGCTCCCTGGGCCTCGGCGTCCAGCAGATGGTCGCCATAGCGCGGGCCATCTCGGTCGACGCGCGGGCGGTCATCATGGACGAGCCTACCTCCTCGCTGGAGGCGCGGGAGGTGGAGACGCTCTTCGGGGTGATCCGGCAGCTGCGCGAGGAGGAGGTCGGCGTGATCTACGTCAGCCACCGCCTCGAGGAGCTGTACGAGATCTGCGACCGCGTAACGGTGCTGCGCGACGGAAAGGTGGCGCACACCGGGGAACTCGCCGAGCTCTCCCGCCTGCAACTCATCGCCCACATGCTCGGCCGGGAGCTCGACGAGGTCCGGGAGGAGGGCGCTACCGGCTTCGGCGAGGAGCACGAGACGGCCGGGGAACCCATCCTCCAGGCGCAGGACTCACCCAGCGCCCCCGCCTCACGCGAGATCTCCTTGGACGTCCGTCCCGGCGAAGTGGTGGGCCTCGCCGGCCTGCTCGGTGCCGGCAGAAGCGAGACGGCCAAGGCGATCTTCGGGGCGGAGCCGAGTCGACTCCGGGTCCGTCAAGGTGGGGGGAAGGACATCAAGACGGGCTCTCCCGCCGCGGCGATAAGGGCCGGCATCGCCTTCTTGCCGGAGGACCGTAAATCCGAGGGCATCATCCCGGACCTCTCGGTGAGGGAGAACATCGTCGCCGCGGCCCTGCCGAGGCTCGCGCGCGGCAGGGCTGGTCTCGGAGAAGGCCGCAGGACGAGCTGGTCGAGGAGTTCATGCAGAGCCTCGGTATCAAGGCTTCGGGCCCGGACCAGCCGGTCAGGGAGCTCTCCGGCGGCAACCAGCAGAAGGTCCTTCTGGCCCGCTGGATGTGCATGAAACCCGAAGGTGCTCATACTGGACGAGCCCACCCGCGGCATAGACGTGGGCGCGAAGGCGGAGATACAGAAGCTCGTGGACGACCTCGCGGCGAAGGGCCTGGGCGTCGTCCTTATCTCCTCGGAGCTGGAGGAGGTAACGGAGGGCAGCGACCGCGTGGTCGCCCTGAGGGACGGCGCCGTGGTCGGCTTGCTCTCCGGGGAGGAGATAACCGAGGGCAACCTGATGGCGCATGCTCGCGCACGGCGAAGATTCGGGCAATGGGGTGCAGGAGAACGGGGGGACGCGGATGGATAGGGGGGCGACGCCGAACAGGTCTTTCGACCTCTCCACGGCAACCTCTGGGTGCGCGGCCGCGGGGTGTACGTCGCCTTCGTGGTGCTGGTGGTCTTCAACCTGATCGTCACCGCGAACTTCGCCTCGGTGGTGACGCTCTCCACCCTGCTGATCAGGTCTCGCCCATAGTCCTCGTCTCTTTGGGCGTGGCGCTGGCGATCGGGACGGAGGGCATAGACCTCTCCGTCGGGTCGATCATGGCCCTCGCCTCGGCCTTTCTCCCGCTGTACCTCGGGTACGGCTGGCCGGTCGGGTTGGCCGTCGCCCTGCTCGTCGGTGTCGCTGGCCGGGCTGGTCAACGGGAGCCTCGTGGCCTTCGTCGGGGTGCAGCCGATCATCGCCACGCTGGCCCTGCTGGTGGGGGGGAGGGGGCTGGCCCAGATCTTCGCCGGGGGCCAGTCTTGCCGGTCACCGACCCGGCGGTCCTGTGGCTGGGACAGGGGCGCCCCTTCGGTATACCGGCGCCGGTCATCGTGGCGGTCGTGGCGGTCGCTCGTGGTGGGTTTCCTGGTAAAGCGCACGACGTTCGGCAGGTACGTGGTGGCCATCGGGGGCAACCGCTCGGCGAGCTACCTGTCGGGGCACCCGGTGCGCAGGACACTCCTCGCGGTGTACGTTATCAGCGGTCTGCTGGCCGCCCTGGCCGGGGTCGTCGCCACGGCGCGCCTCGGGGCCAGCGACCCGTCGAACATCGGCCTCCTGATCGAGCTCTCCGCCATCACCGCGGTGGTCGTGGGAGGGACGCCCTTGAGCGGCGGCAAGGTGAAGGTCGTGGGCACGGTGATGGGCGCGCTCTTGATACAGCTGATCAGCAACACCTTTATCGCGAACAACCTGCCCTTTACCTGGGCCCAGGTGCTCACGGCCGCGATCATCCTCGTCGCCGTCTACGTGCAGAAGGGGAGGGGGGCCGCCTAGATGAGCACTCGATCGGCCGACCCCGAGGGCCTCGGAGAGAGCCCCGCCTGGCGCGAGCGCCTGTTCACGACCCTGCAGCGACGCGGGGCCATCGTCGTTCTGATACTGGTCGTCGTCGTCTCCTCCGTTGTATTCGACAATTTCCTCACGGCACAGAACCTCGAGAACATCGTGCTCCAGGGGGCGTTCCTCGGCCTGATCGTGGTCGGGATGACCTTCGTGATCATAAGCGGCGGCATCGACCTGTCGGTCGGGTCGATGGTGGGCTTGGGTGGCATGATCGCCGCGCTCACCGTGCAGGTCTCCTGGCCGCTGGCCCTGATCTTGCCGCCCCTGGCGTGCGGGCTTATCGGTTTCGGCAACGGGCTTCTGATCGCCAGGGCCAAGATGGCGCCGTTTATCGTAACCCTGGCAGGGTTGCTCGGCATCCGGGGGCTGGCGCTGGCGCTGGCCGGCGAGAAGCCCATCGGGATCGACGGGAGCTCGCCCTTCGTCTGGTTCGGACAGGGCCAGATTCTCGGCGTCTCCGTGCCCATCGTTTTCGTGATCGTCGCCTTCGCGGTGGGCGGGCTGGTCCTCGCGCGCACCAGCTACGGACGGGTCATCTTCGCCATCGGCGGGAGCGAAGAGTCGGCGCGGCTGATGGGGCTGCCGGTGGACCGGACGAAGGTGATCGCCTACACCACGAGCGGGGCCCTGGCGGGCCTCGCGGGTGCCCTCCTCGCAGCCAGGCTCTCGGCCGGCGATCCCAACGCGGGCCTGGCGTGGGAGCTGGACGCCATCTCTGCGGTGGTCGTGGGGGGTACGCTGCTTACCGGGGGGGCCGGCACGATGAGCGGGTCGCTGGCGGGCGTCTTGCTGCTCAGCATACTCCAGAACCTGATCAACCAGCTCGGGACACTGGGATCTTACGCGCAGCAGCTGGTGAGCGGCTTCTTCCTGATCGCCGTGGTCGTGGTACAGGCGTACCTGACCCGTAAGGAGAGGTCTTGAGGTTCGTTCTCTGCGGGCGCTGAGATGACACTACTGACAAATGTACACATAGGCCTGCTATGCCCTGCCGGGAAGATTTGGCGAGAAGAATCTTACACGATGCCCTACGTGATCGGCTTGGTGGGTACCGTGGCCTCGCATCCCCAGCAGGTGTTAGTGGACACGTTTTCGATCGTGGCGGCAGCGCTGCAGACTCACCTGAAGCGCGAGCACGGCTACCGAAAGGACGTAGGATGGACGTCGTAAACATTCTGGGCCGAGAGCCCGCTATGTACATCGGCGGCTCCTGGGTGACGGCGGACGAGACTCGGCCGGTGATCAACCCGGCGGACGAGTCGGTCATCGCCGCGGTGCCCGAGGCCTCCGAGGAGCACGCCGAACGGGCGCTCGAGGCCGCCCGGCGCGCCCAGCGGGAGTGGAGCCGCAGGAGCGGTCCCGAACGCGGGGCGGTACTGAGGGCCATAGCTCAGGGGATTCGGGGTCAGCAGGAAGAACTCGCCCGCCTCGTGGTGGCGGAGCAGGGCAAGACCATCACCGAGGCCCGCGGCGAGGTCGGCGACGCGGCCTCCGGTTTCTTCGACTACTACGCCACCTTCGAGCGCGCCCAGGTGGGAAGCATGTTCGCCCCGGATGAACCGAGCGAGCAGCTCTTCGTCAGGTCGGTTCCCTACGGCGTGGTGGTCGCCATCATCCCGTGGAATTATCCGGCGGCGCTCTTCGCCCGGAAAGTGGCACCGGCCATAATGGCGGGCAACACCATCGTGCTCAAGCCCCACGAGGACACACCTCTGGCGGCGCTCGCGCTCGCCAGGATCGTTGAGGAGGCTGGAGTACCCTCGGGTGTCGTCAACGTCGTCACCGGCGCCGGTAGGGTCGTCGGTGACGCCCTGGTGCGACACCCGATCGCCCAAATGGTGAGCGTGACCGGTTCGGTGCGCGGCGGACGCGAGATCCTGGCCGCTGCGGCGGAGAACATCACCCCGGTCTCGCTCGAGCTGGGCGGGAAGGCGCCGTTCATCGTCCTCGAAGATGCCGACCTGGGCGCCGCTGTCGAGAACGCGGTGGACGCACGCTTCTGGAACTGCGGGCAGGTCTGTACCTGCAACGAGCGCACCTACGTGCAGAGGGGCGTCTACGAGGAGTTCGTCGAGCGCTTCGTCGAAGCGGCATCCTCCCTGCGCATAGGCGACCCCACGCGCGAGGACGTGCAGATGGGTCCCAAGGTCAACGAACCCGAGCTCACAAAGGTCGAGGCTCTCGTCCTAGACGCCGTAGAGCAGGGGGCCAACGTACGACTCGGCGGGAGGCGTCCGGAAGGAAAAGAGTTCGAGAAGGGGTACTGGTTCGAGCCGACGGTGCTGACCGGGACCACGAACGAAATGGACATCGTCCAGCGCGAAATCTTCGGTCCCGTGCTCCCGATCCAACCATTCGACGACTTCGACGAGGTAGTTAACCTCGCCAACGACTCTCCATACGGTCTGACCGCCTACGTCTTTACATCCGATCTGCACAAGGCGATGCGGGCCATCGACGACATCGACTTCGGTGAGATCTACGTAAATAAGATAGGACCTGAGCAACTCCAGGGTTTCCACACCGGCTACCGGCTATCTGGCATGGGCGGCGACGACGGGCCGTACGGATACGAGCGGTATCTTCGCAAGAAGACGGTGTACCTACATTACGATGGCTTCGGCACGCCTGCAGAGCTCCATCCCTAGCCGGGCTGAAGACCCGGAGAGGTAGATGGAGAGACAAACATCAGCCCTGTTGGTTTTGACCCCGTACGAGGCACGGACGGCGGCGGCGGTCTTCGAACGTCTCTTTCCGAGTGATGAGAACGGTCCTGGAGCGATACAGATAGGCGTCATCACCTACCTGGATCGGGCGCTCGCGGGCGCATACCGGGACAAGGCCGAAGCCTACCGGCTCGGCCTGGCGGCGCTGGATCTCGCCGCCCGCCGGCGCAGCGGCGTGCCCTTCGCCGAGTGCACTGCCGAGAAACAGGACGCACTGGTAACCGAACTCGAGCAAGGTGTGATCTCCGACTTTCGGATCCCCCCGCAGCGCGACTTCTTCGAGATGTTGCGAGCCCACCTGCAAGAGGGGCTCTTCGCCGACCCTGCCCACGGAGGCAATCGCGACAAGCTGGGCTGGAAGCTCCTGGGCCATCCGGGGATCTGGCTCGAAAACTCCGCCGAGGAGAACCTCTCCGAGGAGCCCGTGACCAAGGGCGGCAAGATCCAGTCGCTCGAAGACGTGGGCTACTCTCTCGAAAGCGCCCCGAGCGAACCTGTCGATATCCCCGGCTACGATCTCCAGAAAGGTGCCGAGCCTCCGAGTGGACCGGCGGACGTCGTTCTGGTGGGGATGGGGGCTATGGGCAGCGTGGTGGCCCCCGTCCTGGCTCGCGCGGGCTTGCGCGTGGTGGGCTTGGAAGCCGGTCCGTGGCGCACCAAGCACGACTTCTTGCCGGACGAGCTGGGGTCCGCCTACTATTGCAGGGGAGAGATGGGGCCCAAGTTCTTGAGCGAGACGCCCCGCTGGCGACGCAACGAGGGCGAACCGACCCGGGAGGCCACCTTCTCGTTGGGGCGCATGATGAACGGCGTGGGCGGCTCGGTCATCCACTGGGGCGGCGCGCTCAGGCGATTCCATCCCCACCACTTCCGCTACCTCACCCACGTGCGCGAGAGCTTCGGCGAGGGCGCGTTGCCGGAGGGGCACACTTTGACCGATTGGCCCGTATCTTACGAGGAGTTGGAGCCCTACTACACGACGATCGAGTACCTGATCGGGGTAGCGGGCAACGAGGATAATCCGTTTGTCTGGCGCAGCAAACCCTATCCGCTGCCGCCACTGAGACCCTTCCGCACGAGCGAGATCTTCTCCAAAGCCACAAAGGAGATGGGTTTGCACCCCTACCCGACGCCGGTCGCCGTGAACAGCGAACCATACAATGGGTACCCGGCGACGACCTACTGCGCCTGGAGCGGAGGTTTTGGTCCTTTCAACGACGAGCGGTGGCACCCCGGCCTGACCTCGGTCCCAGAGGCGCTTGCGACCGGCAACCTCGAACTGCGAACCCACTGCAGGGTCGTCCGCGTCCTCACCGACTCAGGCGGGCACGCCAGCGGCGTCGAATACGTGGACGCCAACGGGACGCGTCGAGTGCAGGAGGCACGTACGGTGATCCTGTGTGGCTACACCTTCGAGAATGTACGGCTCCTATTGCTCTCGGCAGACCAGCGGCATCCGGGGGGCCTGGGCAACAACGCGGGTCAGGTCGGCAAGCACTTTATGACCAAGATGTGGGCCGACGTCTACGGCCTTTTCCCGGATGTGGTCTTCAACAAGCACACCGGGCCGGCGGCCCAGATGTGGAGCCTGGACGACTTTGTAGCCGAGGACTTCGATTCGGCGGCCAAAGGGTTCGTCGGCGGGGCCACCCCCAACATCGAAAACCAGCAGTTACCCATACAGATAAGCCGCGAGGGTCTACCGCCCGACGGCCCGTCCTGGGGCCAGGGGTACAAAGATCACCTCAGACGCTGGCAGCACGTCTGCGCGATTCGGCTCCAGCCCGAGTCGTTGTCCTACCAAACCGACTTTCTCGACGTGGACCCTCGACACCGTGACCGCAGCGGGCTTGGGCTCCCTCTCGTGCGCATCACCTGCGACCTGCGAGAGAACGAGAGACGCCTTGCCGACTGGATGGAAAAGGAGGCCGCAAAGATCCTGCACACGATGGGTGCGGCGAAAACGTGGCGTGGTCCGCGGTTTCGTGGCGTGTGCAGCAGCCACGACCTCGGCGGATGCCGCATGGGCGAAGACCCAGCCTCCTCGGTGGTGAACTCCGATCTGCGCGTCCACGATACGCCAGGACTGTACGTATTCGGCGGAGCTGTCTTTCCAACCTGTCCTGGGGTCAACCCAACACTGACTATGTGGGCCCTCTGCTGCCGGGCCGCCGAGCACCTCGTGAGGCGCCTTCGAGGTGGTGACGAAGAGTGATTAGGTAGACTGTGATACTAGGAGTTTATAGAGCTCAAAAGGAGGCTACAGACGGTGCGCACCGAATTACAGTACGGCAGGGGTGAACTGGCGGTGGAGATCCCGGCCTCAAACGTGACCGTGCTGCGGACGAAGCACGCGGAGGGGTTGCCAAACGAGGCGGCGGCCTTCCGCGAGGCGGTTCGCAATCCTATCGGCTCCGCGCCGCTCAAGGAACTCGTTGAGGCCAGGGATCGGGTCGCCGTCGTGATCCCGGACATCACCCGCCCTTTGCCCTCTGATCGCCTGCTGCCCTGGCTCTTCGAGGAACTCTCGCATGTCCCACCGGAGAACGTCACGATTATCAACGGAACAGGCTCCCACCGGCCCAACACCGAAGAGGAGCTCGTCGCGATGGTCGGACGAGAGGTGGCCACTAACTACCGCATCGTAAACCATGACGCCCACGACCCGAACACGCTAGCGTTCGCCGGCAGATCGCCGGAGGGCCGCGACGTGTACATGAATCGCGAGTATGTCGAGGCCGACAAGCGCATCGTGCTCGGCTTCATCGAGCCACACTTCATGGCCGGGTTCTCGGGCGGGTACAAGGGCGTCTTTCCCGCCGTGGCGGACATAGATTCGATCATGCACTATCACCGAGCGTCGGTCATAGGACACGCGCGCAGCACGTGGGGGGTTCTCGAGGACAATCCGACGCAGAGCCAAATCCGCGCGAACGGATCCCTCTTGCCGGTGGACTTCCTCGTGAACGTCACGATAAACCGCAACAAGGAGATCACGGGCTACTTCTGCGGCGATGTCCTGGTCGCCCACGAGAGGGGCTGCGAGGCCAACAAGGCATCGGTGATGGTAGCGTGCGAAAGGGAGTACCCTATAGTCGTCACCACCAACGGCGGCTACCCCCTGGACCAGAACCTCTACCAGGCCGTAAAGGGCATGTCGGCGGCCTACCAGATCGTCTCCGAGGGTGGTCTCATCGTCACCGCCTCCCGCTGCAACGATGGCTTCCCGAACCACGGCAACTTTCGAAGGATGCTCCTCGAGCACTCTTCGCCGCAAGAGATGCTCGAGACTATCTACTCGCCCGGGTTCTCGATGTTCGACCAGTGGCAGGTGCAGCTCTTCGCCCTGATTCTGCAGAGGGCGAGGGTTGGACTCTACAGCGAGATACCCGCCGACGACGTCCGGAGCGTGCACCTCCAGCCGATCGCGGATATAGCGGTCACGATCTCCGAGGAACTGGAAAGAATCGGCGAAGACGCCCCCGTAGCAGTCCTCCCAGAGGGACCCATGACGGTGCCCTACCTGGAGCACGCCTCGATTCGGGCATGATAACCAGAAATACACAGCTACGGATAACTATACTCAATTGTAAGGGATCACTTCATTAGTGGGCGATGCCCTATCGAACCAGCTACGTCTGCCGTGTGAAGGCGCTGTGACAGATTTCAGCAGCTTTCTGTACATTACAAAATCCCTGCAAATAGAGGCATTCCACTTATGAGCCTTTTCTTGATCTTTCAGGATTTTTACTCGGGTTGCTGCATGGCCACTGCCAAACTAGCGAAGGCCGTATGGAAGTCTCTCCAATAAATACTGATGGCGGAGTAGCCTCAGGGATAGCCCTCTGGGCGGCGTTGGTTCCAGGCGGCCATGTTCTCTCCGGGTGTTGCATCTCTTCGGACGCGGGATCCGACGTCTTTGAGCATCTCCGATTTTGAACCCTTCGTGCCTGCCAACAATCGTGGTAAAGGTAGCCGAGCGCGGGTATAGAGTGTTTATCATCGACAGGAAGGACAGTGGGATGCCCCAAGACCAGCACGCGCAGCAGGATCCAACGCTCAAGCATCCGCAACCCGATTTCCCGGAGCAGGATCAGCGGGACCAGCATCCTGGCCTCGAAGGACGGATGGAGCCCAGGCCTGACTACGGCGAGGCAACGTACCGGGGTTGTGGCAAGCTGGAGGACAAGGCCGCCGTCATCACGGGCGGCGACTCAGGCATCGGGCGGGCCGTGGCTTTGGCCTTCGCCCGCGAAGGGGCTGACGTTCTCATCTCCTACCTCGAGGCCGAGGAGCCTGACGCCGAGGAAACGGTGCGGGTGGTCGAAGAGTCGGGCAGGAGGTGTGTGCGGGTAGCCGGGGACATCAGCGAAGAGGAGCAGTGCAACAGGGTGATAGAGAGGGCCGTGGAGGAGTTCGGCCGGGTGGACGTGCTAGTAAACAACGCCGCCCACCAGCGGACAGTCTCGGGGGTACTCGACGTCTCCACGGAACTGCTCGACAAGTCGTTCAAGACGAACATCTACGCCATGTTCTGGCTTGTCAAGGCGGCCATCCCGCACATGCCGAGAGGCGGCGCGATCATCAACGTGGGCTCCGCGCAGGCGTTCAAACCGTCGCCGACCCTGCTCCCCTACTCTGCGACCAAGGGGTCCATCGTCACCTTCACCGAAGGCTTGGCCCAAGACGTCGTGCAGTATGGGCTGCGGGCCAACTGCGTCGCGCCGGGACCAGTGTGGACCCCGATAATCCCGGCTTCAATGGAGGGCGAGACGGTATCCCAATTCGGCGGACAGTCCCCGATGGGCCGCCCCGGACAGCCCGTCGAACTTGCCCCCGCTTTCGTCTTCCTGGCCTCTGGTGACGCGAGCTACGTCAACGGTTCGGTCATAGACGTCACCGGCGGTCAACCGGTAGCGTAAGGAACAGCAGACCGGCCGTTCCGGTCGCGAGGACGTTAGGGAGCGTGTCGAGCCTGCGATTCCCGTGAATGAGCTCGTCCCCCGATTCTAAGGGATTTGGTCGGGTTGCTGCACGTAGCCCCCGGTTTCTGGCCGGGGGCTTCCGTATTCCGCTTATCTATGGACCTTAGACGGTGGGCGATGCTGGGCTCGAACCAGCGACCTCTGCCGTGTGAAGGCAGCGCTCTCCCGCTGAGCTAATCGCCCCAGGGGCGATGAATATACCATTATCGGGGGCTTCTGTTAAGCTCTTGCGGGGACACGTGATCGGATAAAATGCCCGCTTGGCGATAAAGTGGGGACGGGAGATGCTTATGGCGGAAAAAGCGGGGTCACGGAGGGTCTCGACCGCGTGGTGGGCGACCTGAGGGCGCTCTCGGGGGACATCGAGTCCTGCGCCGTTCTCTCGGGAAACGGGATCTCCTCTCTTCCTCACACGATTCGGGGGTGGATAGGGAGGGCATAGCGCGCTGCTAGCCGCGCTGGTTGACCTCTAGACAGGGCATCCCGCGAGGGCGGCAAGGAGCATGCCTCCCAACTCAGGGTAGATACCGAGGAGGGACACCTGCTGCTGGTGCGGCTGGATGGCGGTGGCGTTCTGGCCGCCACAACCGGCCCGGAAGCCAGGGTAGGCCTCGTACTATACGACATGCGTAACTCCCGCGACGAAGTCGATAAAGCACTCGCGGAGGGGAGCGAAGGGTGAAGAAACTACTCAGGCGTCTGATCCTGCTGGGGCGATCGCCGGCGGCATCTACGCTGCCAGTAGCTACCTGCGCGGAGAGACCGCCGCCACGGAGACCGCCCAGATGGCCTTCGACGACCGCTCGACACGCTCGCTAGCCTCCAACACCCCGGAAGGCAAGGAACTCACCGAGATAGCACGCAAGGTGGTCGAGATCGGGCTGTAAAACAGGTTGCTTCGCAACCCGCGGCATCAGGTTTCAGGTGGTTCTGGGGTGAAGGCGTGAGGCTGGGACTGTTTCTCTTTGCCGGGTGGAGGGCCGGAGGGTTACGCCGGGATGGTCGGGGCGGCGGAGAGGGCCGGGCTCGATTCCGTGTGGGTCCCGGATCACGTCCTCAGGGTGTTCGGACCGGTGCTCGACCCCCTGACGGCCCTCGCGTTCCTGGCTGGCTCGACGAGCCGAATAAAGCTGGGGACGGGGGTGCTCGTTTTGCCCTACCGTCACCCCGTGCCGCTGGCAAACGCCGCCTCTACCCTTGACGTGCTCTCTGGTGGGAGGTTCGTGCTCGGGGCCGGCTGGCTGAACGCCGGTGAGTTCGAGGCCCTAGGCATGAACGTGCGCGAGCGCGGACGGCGTACGGGTGAGGTCCTGGAGTGCCTGCAAAGGTTGTGGTCGGGAGAGAAGTGCAGCTTCTCCGGCCGGTACTACTCTTTCGAGGACGCAAAGATCGGCGCCCGACCGCACACCCCAGGTGGACCTCCCGTGTTGGTCGGGGGCAAGAGCGAAGCGGCCCTCGAGCGGACCATGCGCTACTCGGAAGGCTGGATGGGCTTCGGGGACGGTCCCGAAGCAATCCGCGATGTGAGAAAGAGCCTGTACCGCCTCGGGGACGATCTAGGCCGCGACCCCGGCAACCTGGAAATCGGAACTACCCTCGACGTGAATGCGCCAGCTACAGATCAACAGGGAGATACCGCGGATGCAGTGGTCGAGACCCTCGGGCGGCTGAAAAAGCCGGGACCACCTTCTGCGCCCTCTCGCTCTCTCGAAGACCACAGAGACTCTTGCCTGGGCCGTCGAAGAAGTAGCACCTAAAATCACTTGAAGATCATATCGGCTCCCCATCAAAAAACCGAAGCCTGAAGCCGCGACTTTCCAAGGATCGCACCCGCAAAATCGCTTCAGCGTAGCGCGATCTCCGGCGGTAGCCCGCGAGCTTCGAGGATGTGCCCGATGGCCAGTCCAATCTGGGAGTTCGGTGTGGAGGCGCCCGCCGTGAGCCCTATACGCACGGGACCCTCAGGGAGCCAGCCACTTTCTTCTATCTCTTCACTGCTGTCCAGCGGCGTGCCTGCGGGTTTGTGGTGGATGGTCTCGCCGTCTATGCAGTCGCCGCTCGCTATATGAAAGCTGCGCGGAACCCTTTCATCCGCAATAATCTCGAGGTTGTTTGTGTTGGATGAGTTGTACCCCCCGATAACGACCATCACATCAAGAGGATATTCCAGCAGGCCGAAGAGGGCGTCCTGGCGGTCCTGGGTCGCCGAGCAGATGGTGTCGAACAGCTCGAAGTGATCCTCTGTGTTCTCGGCCCCGTAGCGCTTCGCCATGGCCTTCCTGATCTCCTCGCCCACGGCCATCGTCTCGCTCATGAGCATCGTGGTCTGGTTTGCGACGCCAACCCGCTGCAGATCTTGTTCCGGATCGAAGCCTGGGCACATGCCGTGCGCGAGCTTCTCGGTGAGCTCCTCTGAGCTCATCCTGCCGAGGATGAAGTCCGTGACGTAGGCAGTCTCCTTGAGGTTACGTACGATGAGGTACTTGCCGTTGCCGTCGTCCCTTAGCGTCTGCGAGGCCGTGGCCTTGGTCTCCTCGTGGTAGTACTTGCCGTGGATGATGCTGGTGAAGCCGCGCTTGGCGTAGCGCGTCACGCGCTTCCACACCGAGAGGACCGACCCGCAAGTCGTGTCGACCACGACGCAATCCTTTTGCCTGAGCTTCTGACCCAATCTATAGGGGCGCCGAAGGCTGGCAGGAGCACGACGTCGTCGGGGGAGATATCTTCGAAAGCTTCCTCGGCGGGCCCTTCGAAACCAGTGGAGAGGAACTCTATCCCCATCTCGCGCAGCCTATCGTTCATGGAGACGTTGTGGATCATGTCCCCCGTTATGAAGATGCGCCTGTCTGGGAACTTCTCTCGCGTCTGGAACGCGTAGTCGACGGCCCTGTCGACCCCGTAGCAGAACCCGAACTCGTCGGCGAGCCTGATCGTGAGCCCTTCGGCCTCGAAGACGTTGCCGTTCTCCCGCACCCGGTCGACGACCTCGGAGCGGTAGTCTCGGTCCAGAAGATGCTGGACGTTCTCCCGCATCTGAAGCCCTTCCGGAAATATTCTGCTCCGTCACGCTCACCTCTCGTACCCGACTTTTCGTGTCCCGTGCTCGAAACTGAGTGTAACGCATCCACCCCGCCGCGTCGGGGAGAAATCTACACGCAACACGCTCGCCCCAGCCGTGAAATAGGTGTAAAATCTCCGCCGTGGACCGCAGGCTAACCATCATGGTCGCAGACGACGACCCAGTAGAGCTCAGGCGCGCCGCAGGGGCGCTGGAGAACGCAGGCTTTCGCGTGGTCTCGGCCACGGACGGGCGCGCGGCCCTGCAGGAGGCCCTGACCCGCAGGGTCGACCTGATAATCATGGACGTTTCGATCCCCCACCGAGCGGCGTCGAGACCTGCCATTGCCTCAAGGCCATGCCGAAGACCCAGAAGATCCCGGTCGTCCTCATGGCGGCCAAGAAACCCGGCGGCCAGGGCACTCGCCGAACACACCCAGGGGTCGGTGCGGGTAATCAGGAAGCCTCTACCGACGAAGACCTCGTCTCCGTCGTCCAGCAACTCGCCAGGCCGAAGTCCCTGATCTAATACCTCAGCACGCCGAGCCTTTCGGGCTTCGCTCGTCACATTCCCGCCAGAGACCACAATTGGATGTGACGAAAGCGTTGCTGGTAGGGGATAGGTTAGCGATGCCTGGCAGCACGCCCGCGCGTATGCGCACGAGGCAGCAGCCCTCCATCGTCGGATGCGGGGTGTGAAATCTCCGATGGTATGATCGCACTTCGGACGGGACATAGACCGCAAAAGAGGTTTCGATCTTTGGGATTGAGCAAGCGCCGCAAGGCGCTCATAACGCTCGCTACGCTCATGGGGACGTTCCTGGCCGCCCTCGACTCGACGGTCGTCGGGACGGCGATGCCGACCGTGATCGGGGAGCTCGGCGGCCTCGAGCTCTACCCGTGGGCTTTCGCCTCTTACCTGCTCGCCGCGACCGTTACGGGACCCATCTTCGGCAAGCTCTCCGACACCTACGGTAGAAAGCCCGTGTATCTGGCCGGCAACTTCCTGTTTCTGTTCGGCAGCGTCCTCGTGCGGTACCTCGCAGAGCATGGCGGCTTTGATCTCCTTTCGGACCCTTCAGGGCCTCGGCGCCGGGGCCGTGCAACCCGTGGCCATAACCATAGTCGGGGACATCTTCGAGCTCGAGACGCGGGCGCGATCCAGGGCCTCTTCGGGCTGTGTTGGGTGTCTCCGCCGTGGTCGGCCCCACAGCAGGCGGTTCATAACGGACCTGATCTCCTGGCGGTGGGTGTTCTACGTAAATATACCCTTCGGTATCATCGCCGCCATCCTCCTCGCAACGACCCTGACCGAGTCCTTCGAGCGCCGCCACCGCAGCCCCGATTACCTCGGTACGGTCCTCCTCGCGGGTGGCCTCGTCGCGGTGTTGCTCGCGCTGCTCGGGGGAGGCGGGGAGCTGTCTGTGGCAACCCTGGCGCTCTTCTTCGGTGGGCTCTTCGTGCTCGCCCTCTTCGTGCTCGTCGAGCGGCGGGCGGCCGACCCCGTAGTTCCGATCGACCTGTTCTCGGAGCGGATCATCGCCGTCTCGGCCCTCGGGAACCTGGCGATGGGCGAGGTGCTACTCGGCGTCTCGGTCTACGTTCCGCTCTTCGTGCAGGGCGCCCTCGGAGGGACGGCGCTCACGGCCGGGGCGGCGGTTGCCTCGCTCTCCATCGGGTGGCCCGTTGGCTCCTTCGTCGGCGGGAGGATGCTCCTGCTCACCGGATACCGCACGACGCTCTTGCTTGGGCTCGGCCCTGATCGCGCTTGGATCGGCCCTCTGCGTGCCGATGGACAGCTCGACCTCCCTGGCCTACGTCGTGGTGGCCGTCGTGACCATAGGCCTCGGTCTCGGCTTCTCGAGCACCAGCTACCTGGTCAGCGTGCAGAACGCCGTTCCCTGGCGCCGTCGCGGCGTTGCCACCTCATCGGTCGTCTTCTTCCGTACGGTCGGGGGCTCGCTCGGCGTCGCCATCATGGGCGCCTTCCTTAACGCCTCTCTCGGAGAACGTTACCGGGCCGCCGTGGATAGGGCCTCCGGAGGAGACGCCGGACTAACGCGCCTGCTCTCAGACCCGAACGCCCTCCTGCAGCCCGCCGTGCGCGGCCGCATCCCGGAGGCGGCGTACTCGGAACTGGCCGGCGCGCTCGCCGCCTCGCTCGGCCCCGCGTTCTGGGTTCTGCTCTTCTTCGGCCTCTCGTCCCTCGCCGTGGCCATGTTCTTCCCGCGCGGAACGGCCAAAGACCTCGTAAGCCGGGCGTAGGACCATGGATGAGATGACGCGTGGGCTGGCCTTGGATGAACTTCCCCGCCCGCCGCTTTTCAGGCTGGTCGACCAAGAGGGGACGGACGTCTTCCAGAAGACCGAGGTCGGCGGCGAGTGGGCCGAGGTCGGCACCCTCTTCTCGGGCAGGGAGCTGGCCGGCGAATTCTCGGCGGGCGCTGCCACGCACGGCATGGAAGACCTCTCGGGCCTGGCTCCCCGAGAGCTACCAGACTGGGCCTCCGTGGAGGACTTCGCGCTCTCTGGGGCAGACTACCTGCTCGTCGTCTCGGAGGGTGGAGCGGGGTTGTTCCATGCCGATGACGTGGCCCAGAAGGCGCAGGAGTTCGCCGGTGAGATACCGTTTCCTTTGTATCTGATCTCCGACGATGGGGGAGAGGCGCCCCTGATCTCCGTCGAGGTCGACGAGGGCGAGGTGCTCGTGGCCGCGCTCTTCAGCTCACCCGAACGGGCCAGCGACTTCCGCGACCGCGCCGCCCACCTCGACCTGCCGAACAGCCTCGGCACCATCGACGACCGCGAAGGCCTCAGGCGCCACGCCCTTATAGCGCGCGAGGCGGGAGCAGACTTCGCCGTCGTAGACCCCGCCTCCGGCCTAACCGAAGCGATCCCCATCGAAGAGTTGACGAGGACTTGAAGCCGACCCTCTGCCTCGATGTAGATTCGACCGTTTGGGATACGGGCGCCTGGGTCTGCGCGGCTGTCCTCGACGTCACGGGCGAGCCGCTCGACATGAACGAGGTCACCACCTGGACCCACGTTCTGGACCTCTACGGCGAGGAGACGACGACCACCGTCTTCGACCGTGTCTTCGACCCGGGACGCATCCGCGAGAGGGAACCGTATCCCGGCGCATCCGAGGTGGTGCGCATGCTGCAAGAACGCTTCGGCATCAGAGTCCACTTCGTGACCCATAACGACCCGGAGATCATCGGTCCCCACCTGGAACCCTGGCTAAAGGCATATTTCGGTGCCGACGTCGGGGTAACGGTAACTACGGGTGACAAGATGGACGTCCTCGAGAAACGCGGTGCTTTCGGCCTCGTTGACGACAGGCCCGACACCATAGCGAGGGTCGCCGACGCCGGTCTGTGGGTGGCGACTAAGATACAACCGTGGAACCGCGAGCTTGTTGCCAGTAGAGACGACGTTCACGGATTCCACGACTGGCAGGAGGTTCCTGGCTTCCTGCCGCTCCGAGCCGTGCGTGGTTAGAGGTCAGTACCAATTCGGGAGGTGTCGAGTGCCCCGTTCTCTGGCGGTTCGGCGCCTGGCCCTGTCGGGCCCTCGCTCCTTCTCGCCGTGTTTATGCTCGTCGTCCTCTGGTTGGAAGTAGCGGGACGGGGAGGCGCAAGCTACCGAACCGTAACCTGAACAGGGCTACCCCGGACACACGAAAACAGAAGAGGCAGGTACTGTAACCTATCCCGTGATGAACGCTATGCGCGAAGGAGGAACTTTGGAACGTGGGGAGGCGGAAAACGCGGAGGGAATACGGGGCGACGCGCCGCAGATGGCGGAATTCTTTGGCCGGGGCAGCCTGGTCATGGTCTCGGCCAGGACCGGCGTCGACCTTGAGGGTTACGTATGCGACCAGAACGAGAGCGGCCTGCTCCTCGATTCCAGGGACCCTAGCGGGGACCCTACCGGCTACGAGTTCCTGCCCTGGTCGAGCATAGAGCGGGTGAGCGCCGGGGGATAGACGGTGGACGTAGAACGAGCGCGCGGCGAACTATCGAGGCTCTTCGCCGATCTACCAGAACTCGAGACGGAACGTCTGTTGCTGCGCAAGATGCGCCCCGAGGACGCAGAGGCAATGTTCGCTTACGCATCGGACCCGGAGGTCACGCGCTACGTTCTCTGGGAAACCCACGGCTCCGTACAAGACTCCGAAAACTTCCTGCGCTTCGCGAACGACGGCTACGAGAGGGGAGACTTCGGCGGCTGGGGACTGGTTTTGAAGGCCACCGGTGCCTTCGTCGGAACCTGCGGCATCGAGGCCGACTACGTCCCTGGACATTCGCGCGGCGAGTTAGGGTATGTCCTATCGCGCGAGCAATGGGGACGGGGCCTCATGCCCGAGGCGGTACGGCGTGTGATCCGCTTCTGCTTCGAACAGATGGACCTCAACCGCGTCGAGGCGCGCTGCATCGCCGAGAACACGGCCTCCGCGAGGGTCATGGAGAAGACGGGAATGTCCCGCGAGGGCACCCTGCGCGAACGCGAGTACATCAAGGGCGCCTACAGGGACATGAAGATGTACTCCATCCTGCGGAGCGAGTACGATACAGTTCCGCGACGGCTGGGATGATCTTCTCTCCTAATGTCACCAGCGATTTTATCTCTGCGTTCTGTATGTCGATCCTCGAAACGGGGTGGAAGCGATGGCAGACCGACAACGCGCTCGGGCCGTCTCCGGGATCCTGAAGGACCTGGGCGGTGGTTTGATCCTGCGCCGGGCGAGGCGGGAGGATGCCGAGCCAGTAGCAGCCTTCAACGCGAGGGTGCACCATTCCTCCGGCGGGTCTTTCCAAGAGCGAGAACCTCATCAGGGGGTAGCCGCCTTCACGCGCGACCTGATGTCTGGCAACCATCCCACCTGCGACGCCTTGGACTTCACAGTGGTCGAGGACACCACTACCGGCTCCGTAGTCTCTTCGGCGTGCCTGATAGGCCAACGGTTCTCTTACGAGGGGCTGGAATTCGACGCCGGACTGCCCGAGCTCGTGGGTACGCACCCCGACTATCGCCGCCGCGGGCTGGTCCGGGATCAGTTCGAGGTACTGCACCGCTGGAGCGAGGAGCGCGGACACTTGATGCAGGCGATAGCCGGCATCCCTTACTACTACCGCCGGTTCGGTTACGAGATGGCCGTGCAGCTGGGCGGGGGACGCCGGCTCTACGTCCAGGACTTGCCAGGCAAGCCGTCGAGCCCGAACGAGGGTGGCCGCACCCAGAACACCTACCGTCTGCGTCCCGCCACGGCGTCTGACGCCCGCTTCATTACGGATCTGGACCGCCGCAGGTGGGAACGCTACCTTCTCACCGTATCGCGTGATGAAGGACTCTGGCGCTACGAGGTGGCCGGACGCGACCCCGAGAGCGACGAGTCATTGCATGTGATGATCGTCGAGGACGCTGCGGGCAGTCCAACAGGATACCTCTGCCACGCCAGGGGCGTCCAGAACGGGACCTTGCAAGTATACGGCTATGAGCTCAAAGGCGGCGTTTCCTGGCTTGAGGTTACGCCCTTCTCGCTGAGCGAGTTGGCCGAGACCGGCCACGAGCTAGCCCCAGAAGGGGAAAAGCTCGCGTCGCTGACGTTCGAGCTGGGCGATCACCATCCCCTCTACGAGGCCATCCCCGAGCCCCCGCTGTACAACCTGGACCGCCACAACCACTACTCTTTCTACGTGCGCGTGCCCGACCTTTCTAGGTTCCTCCGCCACGTAGCCCCGGTGCTCGAAAGGCGGCTTACGGCTTCGGTGGCCGCCGGACACACCGGAGAGCTCGAGGTGAGTTTCTACGAGAGCGGCCTCCGCCTCGTGTTGGAGCGTGGACGATTGAACGGGGTGGAGGGTTGGAGCCCCAAGGTAGAAGAGCCTAAAGACGCGGCATTTCCCGACCTGACCTTCCTGCAACTCCTCTTCGGGCACCGCTCCCTGGAAGCACTAGATCTCGCCTTCGCTGATTGTTCGCCGGGCAACGGGGATGCGCGGGTTCTCCTGGGAGCCTTGTTTCCCAGGCGTCCCTCCGACCTCTGGCCCGTTTCCTGAGGGCTTCGCTTGCGCCCTAAAGTTCAGCGACGGCGGGGACGATCTCCTCCCCGAACGTCACGAGCGGCTTTATCTCCTCTACGTTCGGCATGTTGAAGATGAGGTGTTGTATCCCTGCCTCGCTCATCTCCCGGCAAAACCCGATCACATCTTCCGCCGTCATGCCGCCTACAGCGAGGTTGACGGTGCCGAGACCCGTGCGTTCGATCTCCTCGTAATTCCTCCCCACATCCTCGCAGTGACCCTGCAGAACGTCGAGCTTCTGGCGGATCACATCGGCTCCCCCGTAAACGAACAGGTTGCAGGCGTCGGCGTACTTGGCGACGAGCCTGAGCGTCTTCTTCTCTCCCATACCGCCGATCATGACCGGCGGGTGCGGCTCGCTGATGGCCTGGGGGCTGTTGAGCGCCTCGGCGAGCTGGTAGTGCTCGCCCTCGTAAGGCCCGACCTCCCGAGACCACATCTGCCGCGCGATCTGCAACGTCTCCTCGAGCCGCTCGAAGCGCTCCCTCGTCGATGGGAAAGGTACACCCAGTCCCCTCGATTCACGCTCGTTCCAGCCAGCGCCGATGCCGAGGTATGCCCTCCCTCCGGACATCACATCCAGCGTGGTAACGGTCTTGACCAGTAGACCCGGGTAGCGGTAGTGGACGCCGGTCACCAGCGTTCCGAGCTTCGTCCTCTGCGTGACGGCTGCCAGGTAGCTGAGGGCGTTGTAGCCTTCGAGCATCGGCTCATCCACGTCGCCGACGCCATGTATCTGGAAAAAGTGATCCATAACCCAGAGGCTCGCGAACCCCGCCTCGTCGGCGGTACGGCCGATCTCGGCCAGCTTGGGGCCTATCCCCGCCGTCCCTTCGGGCCAGGTGAAACTAGGAATTTGCAGACCTATGCGCACGCCGCCATCTCCTCTCGGATAATTCCATAGCAGACCGCCAGATTCTATACGCTGAACGGTATGGAAGAATAGTGAGGTCCCCTAATCGTCGACACGCTCGCAGGGGCGGTTCGCGAACCGCACGCTGTACAAATCACCCTAACCTGTGACACGCTCCAGCACGTCGAAGAGCCGATCGACGTCCGCTTCTGTGTTGTAAAGGTGGGGAGAGACCCGCACGCTCTCGCCGCGGACGCTGACGAAGACATCGTGGTGCGTGAGCCGCGTGGCGAGGTCGTCAGGGGCGTCCGGGCCCAGCATCAACCCGATCATGTGCCGCGCCCGCCTCGCTTTCGGGATCGCCTCGATGCCTCGTTCTGCCGCCTTCGTCTCTACGAGATCCGTCAACGTGCCGATGGTCTCGGAGACGTTTTCGACCCCCCAGTCGAGTAGCTGGCGCAGCGCCGCGGCGGCTATCGGGAGCAGGACGAAGTTGCTCCGCTCCCCCACGTCGAAGCGACGGGCGCCTGGCTGGAAGGCGTCCTGATAGTCCACGAGTTGCGCGAAGTCCTCGCTTCCGCGGCGGTTGATCCAGTTGTGCTCGATGGGCTCTCCCCCTCGATGCTCCTCCGCGACGTACATGAACCCGACCCCGTAAGGCCCTAGCAGCCACTTGTACGACGCGGCGACGAGGAAGTCTGGCCTGACCTCCGAGACGTCGAAAGGACGCGCCCCGAGCGACTGTATCCCGTCTACGACAAGCGCGGCACCGACTTCG